>NZ_BONV01000032.1 GCF_016862895.1 Planotetraspora kaengkrachanensis
TCACACTAGGTGCCGGGATACCTGTCCGGGCGCGGGTCGCCCGAACCGATGACCAGGTCGGTGAGGTCGTCGGCGAGCTCGATGACGGTGTCCCTGCCCTCCAGCCGGGACAGCCAGGACTGCGAGAGTGCCGCCTCGCCGTGGCGGGCGCCCAGGAGGTTGCCGCAGACGGAGCCCGTGGAGTCGCTGTCGCCCGAATGGTTCACGGCGAGCAGCAGCGCGCGGTCGATGTCGTCCTCGCCGACCAGGGCGCAGTAGACCCCGATCGCGAGAGCCTCCTCGGCGACCCAGGCGCCACCGAGCGTCTCGACGGCCTCCGGCGACGGGCGTCCCTCGCCCGCCAGGGCCACCGCGGCCTCCACCGCCGCGGTCGTCTCCTCATGTGCGGGCCGCTCGGCGATCAGGCGCAGAGTCTCCCGTACGGCCTGGCTCACCGTGCCGCCGCGCGAGACGAAGAAGACGATCGAGGCGAAGGCGCCGGCCGCGACGTACCCCGTGGGATGCCCGTGAGTGATCTGGGCGCACTCCGCGGCCAGCCGGAAGGCGCTGGACGCGTCCGGCGCGGCCAGGCCGAAGGGGGCGGAGCGCATGACGGTGCCGCAGCCCTTGGAACCGGGGTTCACCGGCCCCGGCATGCCAGGACCCGCGAGCGGGCCGAGGTTTCTACGCAGGCCGGACAGGCAGGCGTTTCCCGGCGCGCGCCGCGAGTACAGCCAGGCCTGCTCGCGGAGCCATCCCGTGCGGACGAGGCCGTCCGCGGCCGGCGGCGCCTGATGCTCCTGGGTGTCGAGCCAGCGCAGATAGGCGTTCCTGACGATGTCGACCTCGGCGCCGCCGACGCCCTTCTCCCTCTGGAGCACACCGGCGCGGATCAGCCCCTCGACGGTGAACAGCGTCATCTGCGTGTCGTCGGTGACCAGGCCGACCTTGCCGCGCCAGTCGTGCACGAAATCCGTCAGTCCTTCCCGGCCGTGGTTGCGCCGGATGACATTCAGGGAGTCGAACTCGATGGGCGCGCCCAAGGCGTCGCCGACCGCCCCGCCGAGCAGGCAGCCGCGCACCCTGCTCCGGAAGGTCGCACCTTCTGTTCCGCTCATGCCGTCTCGCCCGTGCACATGATCTCCTTTCGCCGGACCGACCGTAGCGACGCGGGCCGACATTCGCGACCGGCTGATCGCGGTCAGCGGATGTCAGCCCGCCCGGCGATGTACGGCCCGTGCACGGCGAGGCGCCTTCCGGAGGTGAACCATCGCAGGTCGAGGTCGGCCCAGCCCGCCGACCCGATGGTCTTCCAGGTCTCCCGGCTCGGATCGCACCCGTCCCCGCAGAGCCGGGAGACGCCGGCCCAGGCTGCCTGCGACCTCCGTGCCAACGTGCCGGACGGCGCCGCGACGTGCTCGAAGAACACGAAGCGGCCCGGGCGCCGCAGCACCCGCCGGATCTCGGAGAGCACGCGGCCGGGGTCGGCCACCGAGCACAGGACGACGGTCGTCAGGACGGCGTCCACACTCCGGTCGGGCAGCGGGATCTCCTCGGCCGGACAGCCGAGGATCGTGGGACGGCGGCCGTGGCCGGCGGCCGCGCGAGCCAGCCGTCGGTGCAGCCGGCCGTCCGGTTCGAGGCCGATCCAGGTCACGTCCGCGGGGAGCAGTCCGAAGTTGGCCCCCCGGCCGGCGCCGAGCTCGAGGACGGTGCCGGTCAGGGACGCGAGGAGCCGGTGTTTGAGGCTGGTGTAGGCGCCCATGTCGCCGACCGGTGTGCCCGCTCCCGCCGGGCCGAGATCGGTGCCCGGCCCGGCGGGACGTGCCGCGCTCATCCGCGGCGCCGTACGGTCAGACCCGGGATGAGCACCGCGGCGACGGCCAGGTGCATGCAGGCCAGGACCGCCGTGCCCGCGGCGCCGACCGCGCCGAGCGGGCCGGTGAGCGAGAACACGAGCACCACGGCGGCGATCACCGTCCACATGCGGCGGGCCTGGTTCGTGAGGCGCTCGAGCAGCGCCAGCGACGCCCAGGCGGCCAGCCCGGCGGCCAGGCTCGCGGCGACGACGGCGCCCGCCCCGACCTGCTGGTCGGCGCCGTTGAGCCGTACGGTCAGATCGATCCCGGCGACGGGGCCGGCCAGCGCCCAGATCGCGAGCGCGGCGGCGGAGGCGCCCGCCACGACGACGAGCCGGCGGACGCGGGTGGGGCGGTCGGACGCCGGCGAGGTGGAGACGGATGCGAGATCGGGGTGAGCGGACATCTGCTTTCCCTTCAAGGGGGGTGGGGGACGTTCCGTCGGGTCGCGTCCCTTGCGGTCCACCGCAGGATGACCCGGCTGCGCCGCCCGTCGCATCGGCCGCGGGGCCGCGGGCGGTACGACACAGGTCGGGCGGAGTACCGACTTTGGTCGGTGTCCGGGATCCGGGCCCCGCCCTACTGTGGGCGTGTGAATCTCGTGGAATGCGCACCGGCCGAGGTGATGAGCCCCCGCCCGGGCGCCCCCGGGCGGGTCGTCACGGTCGCGGTGACGATCGCGATGACCGCGATGACCGCTCTCGCGTTCTGGGGGCACTCCGACGCGCACGGCACGACGACGGTCCTGCTCCTCGACCTGGTGGTCGGCACGGCGGCCTGCGCCCTCATGCCCGTGCTGCTCCGCCGGCCGGTTACCGGAGTGCTGGCGTTGACGGTGCTGGCCGCGCTGTCACCGGTCGCCACTCCGACCGCCACCTTCGGTGCCTCGTACGTCGCCCGATGGCGCCGCTTCCCCGTCGCGGTCGCGGTTGCGGCGGCGGGGGTCGCGGCGCATGCGATCCAGGGCGTGTCGCGACCGCAGGGGGGACTGTCGTTCGGCTGGTGGGTGTTCGTGGTCGTCGTCGCGTACGCCGGGCTGATCGGCTGGGGCGCGCTGGGACAGGCCCGGCACAGCCTGATCGTGTCGCTGCGCGAGCGGGCCCACCGCGCCGAGGCGGAACAGGGCCGCCGGGTCGCCGAGGCGAGGGTCGCCGAGCGCGCCCAGATCGCCCGCGAGATGCACGACGTGCTGGCGCACCGCCTGTCGCTGGTCGCCACCTACGCGGGCGCACTGGAGTACCGGCCCGACGCGTCCCCGGAGAAGCTCTCCCGCGCCGCCGGCGTGGTGCGGGCGGGCGTGCACCAGGCGCTGGACGAGTTGCGCGCCGTCATCAGCCTGCTGCGCGACGACGACCAGGGGACCGCGGCCGACGGACGCCCGCAGCCGGTCCTGGCCGACCTGCCCCGGCTGGTCGGCGAATCGCTCGACGCGGGGATGCGGGTGCGGCTGGACGACCGGACGGCTGACCCGGAGGCGCTGCCGACCACGACCGGGCGGACGGCCTACCGCGTCGTCCAGGAAGGGCTGACCAACGCCAGGAAGCACGCTCCCGGCGTTCCCGTCGAGGTGACGCTGGACGGCCGGCCCGGCGCGGAGCTGGTCATCGACCTGCGCAACCCGCTGCCGGACGAGCCGTCCGCCGCCCCCCTCATCCCGGGCAGCGGCACCGGCCTGATCGGGCTGACCGAGCGGGTGCGGCTCGCCGGGGGACGGCTCGACCACGAGATCACCTCCGGGGAGTTCCGTCTCCGGGCCTCGCTACCATGGCCGGCGTGAGCCATGCTGTGCGCGTTCTCATCGTGGACGACGACCCCCTGGTGCGAGCCGGGCTTTCGCTGATGCTCGACGGCGCGAACGGCATCACGGTGGTCGCCGAGGCTGCCGACGGCGACGAGGTCCCGGCCGCGGTCGACGCGCACGCGCCCCAGGTCGTGCTCATGGACCTGCGCATGCCGCGGGTGGACGGGATCACGGCCGTCCACCGGCTGCGCCGGCGGCAGAGCCCCCCGGAGGTCATCGTGCTGACGACCTTCGACACCGACGAGAACGTCTTACGCGCGCTGCGCGCCGGCGCCAGCGGCTTCCTGCTCAAGGACACCCCGCCGGCCCAGATCGTGGACGCGGTGCGCCGGGTCGCGTCGGGGGACCCGATCCTGTCCCCGGCGATCACCCGCCGGTTGATGGAGAAGGTGGCCACCGCGTCCGGCGCGTACGAACGGGCGCGTGACGCCCTGGCCGGCCTGAGCCCCCGCGAGCACGACGTCGTCCTCGCCATCGCCCAGGGGCTGACGAACGCCGAGATCGCCGCCGAGCTCTTCATGAGCGTCGGCACGGTGAAGGCGCACATCACCCACATCCTGAACAAGCTCGGTCTCGGGAACCGCACGCAGATCGCACTCCTCGCCCACGACGCAGGTCTCGCCTGAGACGCGGCAGGGACCTGCCGCGCGCCCGCGTCCGGGTTAGGCCTCGCCGCCCCGGGTAGAGCGATTCACCGGAAGGAGGGGTGGAAGATGACGCAGAAAGTACGAGAAGTCATGACTCCCGGTCCGGTGATGCTGACCAGGGAGGCGACCGTCACCCAGGCCGCCAGGCTCATGCGCGACCAGGGCATCGGCGACGTCCTGGTGATCGGGGACGGCGAGCGGCTGTGCGGCGTGGTGACCGACCGTGACATCGTGGTACGCGGCGTCGCCGAGACCCGTGACGTGACGGCCACGCCGATCGGGGTGCTGTGCACCTCCGACGTGGTGACCGTCACCCCCGACCAGGACGCCGACGAGGTCGTCCGGCTGATGCGCGAGAAGGCCGTGCGCCGGGTTCCCGTCGTGGAGAACGGCCACCCGGTCGGCATCGTCTCGATCGGAGACATGGCCGTGGAGCGGGATCCGGCGTCGGCGTTGTCCGACATCAGCGCGGCACCGCCCAACAACTGAGGGCCGTACCGAGCGAAGGGCCCCCGCATCTCCCCTCCGGGGGTGCGGGGCGCCGTCCGCCGCGGCTCACGTCACGGTGACTCAACCCGTCAACTGCGGCTCATTTCGCGGCGCGTCGCCGGAGAAAGCCCAGGTCACAGGAGGGTTAGCCTGATCAGATGGACATCGCGCCGTTCGGCCAGGCAGGTCAGGGGTGGACGCAGCTCGCCCAGCTCGCGCTCGCCCTCGTCCTGTCCGCGGCGATCGGCCTGGAGCGTGAGATCAGGCAGCAGAGCGCGGGTTTGCGCACGCACACGACCGTGGGATTCGCCGCCGCACTGATCATGCTGGTGTCGAAGTTCGGATTCGGGGACGTGATCGGCGACCACGTCGTGCTCGACCCCTCCCGGGTGGCCGCGCAGATCGTGTCGGGGATCGGGTTCCTCGGGGCCGGCCTGATCTTCGTCCGGCGGGACGCCGTACGCGGGCTGACCACGGCGGCGGTCATCTGGCTCACGGCGGCGGTCGGCATGGCGGCGGGCGCCGGGCTCTGGCTCCCGGCGATCGCGGTGACGGCCGGGCACTACCTGGTGATGTTCGCCTTCACCCCGCTCGTCATGCGCCTGCCGCAGTCGAGGCACGCGCTCAGGCGGATGCTCGTCACCTATCAGGACAGGCACGGCGCCCTGCCCGCGGTCCTGTCCGAGTGCACGCGGCGCGGCTTCACCGTCACCGACCTGTCCGTGGCGCGACACGACGAGGTGCGTGATCCGCGGCTCGTCACCGTACGGTTCACCGTCCAGGGCCCGGGAGCGATCAGCGAGCTCACCGCGGCGCTGGCCGCGATCGACGGAGTGGTGAGGGTCTCGCGCGAGGACGCCGGCGATCCGGTGGTGCCGTGACGGCCAGGTCTCTGGGGCGAATCCGGGTCGCCGGACATTTGGCATAGATTCACCGCATGTTGATCCATCCGTGGGACGCCGCCGGTGACGACGAGGCGATGGCGTTCGTCCGGGCCAACGAGTTCGGCCATCTCATCGCCTCCGGCCGGGACCGGGACGTGCCGGTCGTGGTGCCGACGCAGTTCCTCGTGACCGGCGACTCCACGGTGGTGCTGCACCTCGCACGGCCCAACCCGATCTGGGGGGCGATCGAGGAGAACCCCATGGTCGTGCTGTCGGTCGCGGGTGACTGGGCCTACGTCGAAGGCGCATGGAAGGCTCTGCCGGGGACGGACGAGGACCCCCGTCTGGGCGTTCCCACCACCTACTACGCCGCTGTGCAACTCGTCTGCCGGGCGGAGGTCGTCACCGACGCGGAGGGCGTGCTCGACATCCTGCGCGCGCAGTTGGACCGCCTGGACGGCGGTCTGGCCGATCCTCGCGAGCACTCCCGGCGGCTTCCCGGCATCCGCGGCCTGCGGCTGGCCGTCCAGAGGATCAACGGCAAGTTCAAGTACGGCGGCAACGTCGACGAGGCGCACCGGCGTCATGTCGCGGACCGGCTCGCCGAGCGGGGCGGGCCCGGTGACGCGGCAGCCCGTGGCCACGTGCTCCGCCGGACGCCGTCCGGCGGCGTGGGGTGACGATCGGCGGACGAGACGTGCGGGCGGTTTAATGCTGCCGTAATTGCACACTGCGTGATCGCGAAACAACCGACGGTCAGCCTGGCTTCATGAGCGAAGCGCACGGTGCCGATCGGGCCCGCACCCCGGACGAGGTCTCCGCGTCATGGAAGCGCGAGGCCGTGGAACTGGCGGTGCTGTTCATGACAGTGGGCCTGGCCCACCTGCTCGCCATCCTTCTCGGGCACACCGACCCCGGTCCGATGTTGCTCGTGGGTCTGGGCATGGCGGTGATCGCGGGCGCCTTCGTCCACAAACGGCTGAGCGCGCGGCGCGGGCGCGTCCGCCTTCCCCGCGAGACGCGAGACGTCGCCGAGGACCGGCCCATGAGCCTGTGGCGCATCCGCACCCGCGTGGTCGACAGGCCGGGCCGGCTGGCCGACCTCGCCGGCGCGTTCGCCGGCCTGCGCTGCAACGTCCTCGCTCTGCACATCGCGGCCACCGGCGGGAGCGCCGTTTCGCCTTCCGGATGCGACGCCCTCGACGAGTTCGTGATCGAGGCGCCCGCCGGCCTCAGCATGCGGGACCTGGCGTCGGCCGTCGGCGGGGCCGGAGGGCTTGACACGGTGATCGTGCGCGCTCACGTGGAGGATCTGGTCGATCCCGGGGTCCAGGCACTGGTCCTGGCCCATAGCGTCAGCGAGGATCCGGATCGGCTGCCCGAGGCGATGGCGACGTTGTTGCGCGCACCCGCGGTCCACTGGCGGCGTCCCGGCGACACCGTCGATGGCGCGGGGGAACTCGGGACGACCCTGGTCGTGTCCGTCCATCCGGAACGCGCGCTCCTGGTGAGCCGCCCGGCGCTGCCGTTCACGCCGACGGAGGCGGCGAGGGCGGCCGCGCTGGCCGCGTCCGCCAGGCGGCGGCGCTATCACTCCGGCGGCGTACCCGGCCGTCCCGCTGGCGAATAGAACGCCCGGAGTTCGTCCGCCGTGCGTAGGGTCTCAGGATCGACCGCAGGTCTCGGGGCAGAACTTGACCTCGGGGTAGCGGGATGACGGCTTCTCCAGGAGGGACTGTCGCTGTGACTTCAGGTGCTGGTCGAGGAAGGCGGCCACGTAGGTGCGGGTGAGCTCTGCGCCACGGGCCGCGGGCAGGGTGGCGGGTAGGGGCTTGACGGCGAGGGCGTCCGCCATCAGTGGGCTGTCGGTGAAGGACTGGTGTTCGGCGCCCGTCAGAACGAGCCAGCGCTTCCATCCGGTCAGCAGCTTCCAGTCGCGGTCCCAGGAGTTGTCGCGCCCGCCGGGAAGGTGCTGCTCCGTGCCCATGAACAGGAACGGCTTGGAGAACCCGGTCTTGGGGATGCGGGCGTAGGTGGTGCCGTCCATGTCGATTCCGGCGCGGATCCGGGGGTCCTTGACCATGGCCGCCGGGGCGGCGGCCCCGCCGATCGACTGGCCCGCCATGGCGATCCTGGACCGGTCGATCACACGGGAGCCGTCCCACTTCGATGGCAGTTGGTCCAGGACGAAGGAGACGTCGGCCACCCGGCCCTGGACCGTCCCGGTGCCGAAGCCGGGGTCGGTGTCGCTGTCGCAGGCGAGGCATTCGGCGACCCGTCCATCGGAGAGGGTGGTGGCGTAGCTCTCGTAGGTGTGGTCGATCCCGGCCACGACATACCCCCTGCTGGCCAGGTCCTCGGCCAGGGAGGTGAGTGTGCTCATCGGCTTGGTGAAGCCGGGGGAGAGCACCACCAGGGGAAGCTTTCGTCCCGCGGGTGCGGCGTCCTGGACGGCGTTCGTGCGGGTCTTGCTCAGCGTGTCGTACGGCGCGCTCGCGATCCCCGAGCCTTTCAGGAGCAGCTCCGACTCCTTCGGCGTCATGTACAGCGCGCGCTGCCCGTCCCGCTGCTCGGTCGGGTACCACAGGGTGACCTTGAGCTCCCTGGCGTCGATGTCGAGGTTCCAGGGATCGGGGCGGGAGGTGTCCGTCAGATACAGAACGGTGGTGCCGACCGGACGGTCACCGGTAGGCGCGGGCAGGGTGGCGGGGCCGGTCGGTGTGACCGGCGGGGCGTCGGACCGGGGTGGTGCCGGGGTGGAGCAGGCGGACGCGGCCAGGACGACGGCCAGTCCCGCGGCGATGACCAGGATCTGTCTCATGGGGATCCGTTCACTTGTGCAGCAGGGTCAGGGCCTCGGCCAGCGCGGGGTCGCGCCCGGCGGCCGCGTCCTGCGGGGTCAGGGGCACGTAGTGGTCGGGCGGCACGCCGATCCGGTCGATCACCTCGCGATCGGGCCCGAGGTGGTGCCTGGCGGGGAAGCTCAGGACGGTGTTGTTGGCGAGCAGGTAGGACTGAGCCGGGCCGGAGATCACGCCGGCGGTTCTGGTGCCGACCAGCCGGCCGATGCGCAGGTCTTTGACCGCGGAGCTGAAGTGCTCGCACGCAGAGGCGCAGCCGTGGTCGACGAGCACGACCAGCGGCAGGTTGAGCAGCTCGACGGTGTCGTCGGTCGACGACTTCGCACACCTGCCGTCCACGGTGCACTGGTAGGCGGTGACCTTGCCGTGGACGAACGCGCTCACCAGCCGGGCCACCTCGACGGGGCTGCCGCCGCCGTTGCCGCGCAGGTCCAACATGACGCCGGCCAGCGTCCGGCCGGTGCGCAGCCTGGTGATCGCCTTGAGCACACGGTTCGCGGAGTCGGGAGCGAATCCGGTCATCCGTACGTAGGCGACGTCGTCGTTCAGCAGCTTCGACCTCACCACTTGCAGGGCGGCCAGGTCCCGCTGGTAGAGGCCGGGCTTGAGCGTGACCGTCCAGCGGCGGCCGGTGGTCTGCCGCAGGAGCCGCAACTCGACCGGACGCGCCTCGGGATACGTCGGATAGAGCGCGGCGATCGCGGGGGTGACCTTGCCGTCGACGAAGGGCGCCGAGCCGTTGACCGCTTCGATGACGTCCCCCGGGTGCAGTCCGGCGGCCCGCGCCGCGCCGCCGAGCACGGTGGTGACGAACAGCGGAGCAAGGGCGACGCGGGGGCTGCTGCCGTCCGTCTGCGAGCTGCTGACGTTCGCCTGGAGACCCAGGCCGTAGCCGTCGCCGTCGTAGTAGTCGAGCGGCCGTGCGTCATCGTGCGTCCATCGGGCGTGGTTGTCGCTGAGGGCGGCCACGATGGCCTCGAGGGTTGCGACGGCCAGCTTGTCACGCAGGTCGGGGACCTGGTCGGTGATCTTCCGGTAGGCGGTCGCGAAGGCGGCCCAGTCGGCTTTCCGGTCGCCGGTCAGCGCCGGCATGGTCGCGTCGGGCACGTCGCGTCCGTCGCGGTCGAGTTCCTGGGTCAGGGCGAGGAAACCGGCGGTCAGCAGCGTGCGGGGGTCCAGGGTCGGGCCGCTGTAGTAGTTGCCGAGGATGCAGAAGTACGCCTGCTCGATGACGTCGATCGTGGTGGCCGTCTCGGTCCCGAGCGGTCCCTGAGGGTGTGCGCAGGCCGTTGCGCCCACAGTGCTCGCCTGGGTGCGCGGTGGCGTCGGCGCCGTGCAGGCCGCCGCCAGGAAGAGGGCGAGTACGGCGGCTGCGGTCGTGTTGACGGTCATGACAGGCGCCTCCGGAGCCACCAGAAGGAGAACCATGTGAGCCCGAGGGTGAGCAGGGCGTAGATCCCGGTCTCGATCCACTGGAAGGCCCAGAAGCGCTCGAGGGGCTGGTACGTCGCGTGCTGGCGGTAGCCGAGGCGGTTGATCTCGAGCCAGCACGCGTCCAAGCCGTGTGGTCCCGCCTCCTGCGGCGAGCAGGGGCCCGACGTCACCGAGACGGGGACGGGCGCTTCTTCGCCGCTGCCGGCGATCGTACGTCCGGACGAATCGAGGAGGTCGCTGGACAGGACCCAGGAGCCCGCGTGGCCGGGAACCGCCGGTCTCGTGGAAATCTGCACAGGTCCGCCCTGCTCTTCTACGTGGATGCCGCCCATGTTCACCTGGCTGAGCTCGAAGGTCGCGGTGACCGGAGGCATCAGGTGGGGACGGACCAGCAGCGGCATGGCGAATTGGACCGCGGCGAAGACGGCCAGGGTGATGGCCATGGCGGGCAACGTGTGGCGCACCAGCATGCCCACGGCGACGCCGAGAATGAAGGCGAAGGCCGCGTACCCCATCGGTGCGATGCCACGCGCGCCGAACACCAGGGGAGCCATCAAGGCCAGGTCCGGAACGGCCGACTTGTCCAGGGGATCGGACCACCACGTCACCGCGAGGCCGCACACGCAGGCGGCGGCCATGGCCGCCAGGCCGACGATCCCGAGCTTGACCGCCAACCAGCGGTTGCGGGTGACGCTCTGGTTCCACACCAGCAGATGCGTGCCCGCCTCCAGTTCGCGGGTGATCAACGGTGCCCCCCAGAAGAGCCCGACCAGAGCGGGCAGGGCCAGCACGACGAAGCTGACGGCGACGAAGGGGAGCTGATGTTCGTCGAAGAAGCGGTCGAAGAACCGGTCGCAGGTGTCGTCCGGGGTGCAGCCGGCGATCCCGGCGGCGTAGCGGGAGGCCAGGTCCGGGCCGGTCAGGGCCAGCACGACGGTGAGGACGACGAGTACGGCGGCCATCATCGTGGCCGAGCCGCGGAACTGGCGCCAGGTCAGCCAGGTCATCGCTGCACCTCCAGGTGGGCTCGCCGGTTCTCCGTGGACGTGTCCATGTAGGCCAGGACGAGGTCTTCGAGGCTGAGCCGGCTGACCGTCCAGGCGGGGTCGTGGATCGGGGAGCCGGTACGGACGACGACGGTGCTCTGCTGATCGGTGTGGCTGACGGAGATCACTCGCTGGTCGAAGGGGAACCGATCGAAGGCGTGGCGGGGGCCGGTGAGGCGGTGGTGGGTGGCCAGTAACCGGTCGACTTCCCCGGCTACCCGGACGCGGGAGTCGACGAGGACGATCAGGTGGTCGCAGACCTTTTCCAGGTCGGAGACCAGGTGGGAGGAGAGCACCACGCTCAGCTTGTGCTCGGCCGTGGCCTCCGTCAGCCGCTGCAGAAACTCGCGGCGGGCGAGCGGGTCGAGCGAAGCGACCGGCTCATCCATGATCAGCAGTTCGGGCCGTTTGGCCAGGCCCAGGGTGAGGGCGAGCTGGGCGCGCTGGCCGCCCGACAGCTTGCCTGCCCGGTGCGAGGGATCGAGCCCGAGCTGTCCGCTGCGCTCCCGCGCGAGCGCGGCGTCCCAGCGGGGGTTGAGCCGGGCGCCCAATCGCAGGTGTTCGGCAACGGACAGTGCCGCGTAGAGGGGGGTGTCCTGGGCGACGAACCCGACTCTGGCCAGTTGCGCAGGCGTGCTCCCGGGCCGCCCGCCGAGCACCGTGATGTCACCCGTCGTGGGCTCCAACTGGCCGCCGGCCAGCTTCAGCAGCGTGGTCTTGCCGGCTCCGTTGGGGCCGACCAGCCCGACGACGTGGCCTGCCGGGATGTCGACGGTGCACTCGCGCAGCGCCCAGCGCTTGCCGTACCTCTTGCCCAGTGCCTGGGCCTGCAGAACAGAAGTCACGCTGTGTCCTCCTGAGAGGTGGTCCGAAAGGCGGTCATGAACGGCGCCCCGATGCCTTCGGTGAGGTCGCGGCTTCAGAGCGGCGTGATGGCGGGAACGAAACTAGGCACTGCCCCTGCCGGTGCGCGTCGGCCGTCATGCCGAGATGTCGTACCTCCTGAGAACGAAGGGCCGTCAGGTCATCCCTGCGATGTACTCCCGAAGACCGTGAGGCCCGTCACAACGGCCGATGCGTGACGGACAGGCAGGCGGTGACAATGTGCCGGTGGAAACCGGTGAACGACTGCCGTGGTGGCGGCATGTGCTCGACCTGGACAGCCGGCTGGACTACCCGGACCGGCGCGGCGTCCGGGAGACGCCGGGGCTGAGCAGCGAAGCACTTCCACGGCTGTCTCGCAGAGCACTGGCCGCCGACGTGGTGGTCGCGATCGTCCTGACGGTCATCGCGGTGACCGTATCGGTGAGCTATTCCGTGAACGACTCTGATGCGGATCGGCCCCAAGTGATCGAATACTTCCGGCTCCAACCTGCTCCGCCGCCCCCGGCGCCGGTTCCTGATCTCCCGCCCGCTCCTGATCCCCCGACCGGCCACCCGTCACCTCCTCGCGTCCTGCCCGACGTCCCGTCCCGACCTCCTGGCAACCTGTCCGGCGACGCGCCTGCCCAGCCTCGGCCCTACGACCCGCCCGTGTTCCTTGTGGCGCTGACGGCGTTGCCGCTGGCGGCGCGGCGCCGGTACCCGCTCATCACCTTCTGGGTGGTGCTGGCCGCGGCGCTGGCCACCCACGCGGGTGCGACCTGGATCACCGTGCTGACCTGTGCCGTCGCCGCGTACGGTGCCGTCGCCTACAGCCGTAACCGGCTCCTGGCCATGGGTGGCCTCGTGCTCGCGGCCGTGCTCGCTGGGAGCGCTTTCCGGGACGTCGCGCCTGGGCTGCCGAATTGGATGGGGCCGTTCGTCGTCCTGCTGAGCGTCGGCGTCTTCGGGAGCTTCGTCCGTTTCTGGCGGCGACAGCTGGGAGCCAGCCGGCATCGGCTCGCCGAGCTGCAGCAGGCGCAGGCGGACGCCATGCACAGGGCCGTCGCGGAGGAGCGCTCCCGGATCGCGGCGGAGCTCCACGATGTGGTGACACACAATGTCAGCGTGATGGTGATCCAGGCCGGTGCGGCCCGCAAGGTCATGGACGTGGAACCGGAGCAGTCGAAGCAGGCCCTGCTCGCGATCGAGTCCGGCGGCCGGGCCGCCATGGCCGAACTGCGCCATGTCATGGGCCTGCTCGCCGGCCCGGGCGGCGAGCGTCTCGACGGGCCTTCCGACGGGCTCGAACCCCAACCCGGGCTCGACCAGCTCGACGCCCTGGTGGAGCGGGTCCGCGCCGCCGGCGTGCCGGTGAGCGTCGAGGTGTCGGCGCCGGGGCCGCTGCCTCCCGGGATCGACCTCGCCGCCTACCGCGTCGTACAGGAGGCCCTCACTAACACGATCAAGCACGCGGCCGGGGCCGCCGCGTCGGTGACGATCGGTCATGACGGCGACTGGCTGGAGATCGAGGTGACCGACACCGGCGGGACACGGAGCGCCTGGCCGCGGACCGGCGACGGCAGGGGGCTGATCGGGTTGCGCGAGCGGCTCGCCGTCTACGGTGGGACTCTGGACGCCGGACGGACTGTCGGGGGCGGATTCCGGATCAAGGCCCGCGTCCCATGGAGGACGACATGACCGAGCGGTTGCGCGCCGTCATCGCCGACGACCAGGCACTGGTACGCACGGGATTCCGCATGATCCTCACCGCCGACGGCATCGAAGTGGCGGCCGAGGCCGCCAACGGGGACGAAGCCGTCGCCGCGGTCCGCCGTACCAGGCCCGACGTCGTGCTCATGGACATCCGGATGCCGCAGATGGACGGCCTCGAAGCCACCCGGCGGATCCTCGCGGGCGGCGCCGAGGACACCCGCGTGCTGATCCTGACCACCTACGACCTCGACCACTACGTGTACGCCGCGCTCGCAGCGGGGGCGAGCGGGTTCCTGCTCAAGGACGTCACACCCGAACACCTGGTGGCCGCGGTACGCATGGTGCGCTCCGGCGACGCCCTGCTCGCGCCCACCATCACCCGCCGCCTGGTCGAACGTTTCGCCCGCCGCGACAACGTGAAGCCCGCCCTCCACCGCGATCTGTCCGAGCTGACGCCACGGGAACTGGACGTGCTGCGCCTGCTCGCCACCGGCCTGAGCAACGCCGAACTCGCCGACCGGCTGACCCTCAGCGTGGCCACGGTGAAGACCCACGTCGCGCGCATCCTGTCCAAGCTCGGCCTGCGTGACCGTGTGCAAGCCGTGGTGGTCGCCTACGAGACCGGCCTGATCTCCCCCGGCGGCACCGGCTGACCTGGCCCGGTCTCCGTCTGTGCTCGTGCTCTATCGTGCACATACGGCGGATCCGACTGCATGCAACTGAATCGGAGGAACACCTCCAGTGACCCATAAAGTGACGAACTGGGCGGGCAACGTCGCATTCCGCGCCGAGCGCGTCGAACGTCCCTCCTCCCTGGACGAACTGCGCGCACTGGTCGCGCGGAGCCCGAAGGTCCGCGTGCTGGGCAGCGGGCACTCGTTCAACGACATCGCCGACTCGTCCGGGTCGCTGGTCGCGCTCGACGGCCTGCCGGCCGACGTGGAGATCGACAGCGCCTCCGCGACCGTGCGGATCGCCGCGAGCGTGCGCTACGCCGAACTCGGCCGCCGCCTGCATGAGAAGGGCTGGGCCGTACCCAATCTCGCGTCGCTGCCGCACATCTCCGTCGCCGGATCCTGCGCGACGGGCACGCACGGCTCGGGGAACGCCAACGGGGGTCTCGCCACCGCCGTCACCGCGATCGAGATGGTCACCGCGGACGGCGACCTCGTCACGCTGAGCAGGGACGCGGACGGGGACCGCTTCCCCGGAGCCGTCGTGGCCCTCGGCGCGCTCGGGGCGGTCGTCACGATGACGCTGGACATCGTCCCGGCGTTCGAGGTGCGGCAGTACGTCTACGAGGGGCTCGCGGGCGAGGTGCTCGACGAGCGTTTCGAGGACGTCGTCTCCTCGGCCTACAGCGTGAGCCTGTTCACCGACTGGCGGACGTCCCGGATCAACCAGGTCTGGGTGAAGGAGCGCGTCGAGGGGGAGGGCGACGCACCCGCGCCGAGCCTGTTCGGGGCAACGCCCGCGGACGGCCCGCGGCACCCCGTCCCCGGTGTCGCGGCCGACGCCTGCACGACCCAGATGGGCGTCTCCGGGCCGTGGTTCGAGCGTCTCCCGCACTTCCGGCCCGACTTCACCCCGAGCAGCGGCGAGGAGCTTCAGGCGGAGTACCTGCTGCCCCGGCGGCACGCCGTCGCCGCGCTGCACGCACTGGACGACATCCGGGACCGGATCGCCGCGGTCCTGCAGATCTCCGAGATCCGCACCGTCGCGGCCGACGACCTGTGGCTGAGCCCCTCCTACGGGCGTGACACCGTGGCCTTCCACTTCACCTGGGTCAAGGACACGGCGGCGGTGCTCCCCGTGCTGGCCATGATCGAGGAGCGGCTGGCGCCGTTCGATCCCAGGCCGCACTGGGGCAAGCTCTTCACTGTGGCGCCGGAGGTCCTGCGGTCCCGTTACGACCGGATGGACGACTTCCGCGCCCTCGCCCAGGCGCTCGACCCCGCGAGGACCTTCGCCAACGAGTTCGTCGGCAGGTACGTCCTCGGCATCTGAGGCGGCCCCCCGGCTCTCTCCTGGTGCTCCTCACCTCTGATCAGGTGAGGAGCACCACTTCCACGGAGGGCCCGCGCACGGAGTAGTCCGTCGCCCCGGGCACCGGCGGTTGGGTAGGGGGCTACTCATGCGCCGCCCCAGGGTCCGGGGTCACGCTGGGCGGCATGGTGCGGGAGCGGGACGGGCTGGTGCGGGGCCGGCTGCTGGCCGAGCTGTGCGGAGCGCCGGGAAGTGAATCGGCCCGGCGGGTGACGGTGGTCGCCGCGCCCGCGGGGTGCGGGAAGACGACTCTGCTCGCCCACCACGCCGCGAGCTTTCCCGGGCCGGTGGCCTGGCTCCGCCTCGAGCCCGGCGACGCCGCCCCGCCGGCGCTGGCGCGCCGGCTCAGGAACGCCCTCGCTCCGCTCCTGCCCGATGCGGGCGGGGACGCGGCCGCGGCGGTCGACGCGTCCCGGGAGATCCCTCCCGGCGGCCTTCTGGTCGTCGACGACCTCCACTACCTGTACGGCACGCCCGCCGAGGGCCAGATCGAGCGCCTGCTGAGCGCCGCGCCCGTCCAGGCCGTGCTCGCGAGCCGCCGGATGCCTGGCATCAACCTGCACCGGCACGAGCTCGGCCCGGTGACCCTCGTCGGCCAGGACGCGCTGCGCTTCCGCACGTGGGAGGTCGAGCGCCTGTTCCGCGACGTCTACGCCGAGCCGCTGCTGCCCGAGGACGCGGCCGTCCTGACCAGGCGGGCGGGCGGCTGGGCGGCGGGACTGCACATGTTCCACCTCTCGACCTCCGGGCGGTCAGCCGGCGAACGCGGGGCCGCCGTCCGCGCCCTGGACGGCAGACTTCCGCAGTCGCAGGCGTATCTGGCGCGGACCGTCCTCGCGGACCTCCCCGAGGGCGCGCGCGACTTCCTGGTGCGGACGTGCGTCTTCACCGTCCTCACTGCGGAGCGATGCGACCTGCTGCTCGGCACAGACGACGCCCGCAGGCACCTTCACCGGCTCGCCGCCCTCCAGGCGTTCACGCTCAGCCCCGACCACGGGCGCACCTTCCGCTACCACGAGGCGCTGCGCGCGCACCTGGAGATCGAGCTCGCCGAGGATCTCGGTGAGCAGGGCGCCCGCGAGTGGCACGGCAGAGCGGCCGCCCTGCTCGAGGCGGAAGGCGCCTACGCGGACGCCGCGCAGGCGTACGCACGGGCCGCCGACTGGCCGGCCGTACGGCGTCTCATCCCGAAGACCGGGCTCGGCGGGCCGCCCGGAGATGCGGGTGCACCGGACGCGAGCCCTGTGGCGGGCGCGTGGCACCCCGGGCCACCGGAGGAGGGGGACCTCCGGCATGACGAGCTGCCCGCCTGGCTGGTCGCGGAGGAGCCGCTGCTGCTGCTCGCGCAGGGCCGCCATCTCTTCAGCCGCGGTCGGGCCGACCAGGCCGTGGACGTCCTGCGGCAGGCGGAGCAACGAGCGCGGCACCCCTCGACACTCGCGGCCTGCCGACGCCATCGGGCACTCGCCGCCACCTGGTCGCCCCGCGCCCCCGTAGGCGGCACGCCTCCGCACTGGACGGCCGAGCTGCGGGCGGCGACCCGGGCGAACCCCGGCGAGTTGAGCGGTTCGCGGCCGGTGGCGGTGCTCGCCGCGCGGCTGCTCTGCGGGGACGTGGCCGCCGCCCGGCGGCTGGCCGCGACCGCCGACCCGGACGGCCTCGATCTGGACGGCCTTGTGTCGCGGCTCGTACGCGGAGGCTTCGCGGCGGCCGACGGCGATCCCGGCGCGGCCGTCGAGCTTGAGCGGGTCGCCGACGACGCGGAGCGGGCCCGCCTGCCCTGGTTGTCGCGGATGTCGAGGGTCGTGCCCGCACTCGGCGGGACGGAGCCCGACAGGAAGGAGGCCCGCAGGATCGCGGAGGAATGCGAGCGCGACCACGATCCGTGGGGAGCGCTGCTGGCTGCCTCCGTGTGGTGCGCGGCCGACCTGGTGTGGGGCCGGCCGGCTCAGGAGGCGGCCGACGAGGTCGTCCGGCTGGCCCGGCCCCTGGGCGCGGACGTGTTCGCCGCCTGGGCCGGCGCCGTGCACGGCGTGCTCGCGGGGGCCGGCTCGGAGGAGGCGAGGAGGGCCGACGCACAGGCGAGGGCCGCCGGAGTGCCCGCCGCGCGCACGCTCGCGACGGCCGTTCGGACGGCTCACGCCTTCCGTCGCCGGCAGGCCGCCGGCGCGCCTGACGATCTCCGCTCGCCGGTTCACCCGCCCGAGCGGGCACACGCGGACGGACGCCCGGAGGAGGGCGAACCGGTGGTCCGCTGCTTCGGCGGCTTCGCCGTCCAGGTCGCCGGCCAGGCGCTGGACCTGTCCGGCGTGCGCCCGAAGGCACGAACCGTGCTGCGCCTGCTCGCGGTCAACGCGGGCCGCCCGGTGCACCGTGACGTGCTGCTCGCGGCGCTGTGGCCCGACAGCGACCCCGCGGCGGCCACGCGCGGCCTGCACGTCGCCCTGTCGGCGCTGCGCACCTCGCTGTCCGCCCACCGCCTGGCCGGCGTGGTCGCCAGGCGAGGGGAGGCGTACCTTCTCGACGCGCCGTGCGACGTCGCCCGGTTCCGCCGGGCCCTGCGCGGGCCGCGAACGGCCCCGGCCCTGGAGAGCGTGCTCGAGATGTACGGCGGCGACCTGCTTCCCGAGGACGGCGCCGCCGAGTGGGTCGTCCACGAGAGGGAGGTGCTGCGCACGCAGGCGGCCGAGTGCGCGAGCGAACTCGCCGCGCTGCGGCTGGCCGCGGGCCGGCCGGACGCGGCGGTGCTCGCGGCCGCCCGATGCCTGGAGATCGATGAGTGGCACGACCCCGCGTGGCGGACGCTCATCGACGCCTACGACCGGCTCGGTGACGTGATGTCCGCGGCCAGGACGCGCAGGCGTTACTCCGCGATGCTGGACGACCTGGAGGTCCCGGCACGGTGATCGGCCCGGCCACACCGAACCCGGCCCGGTCGTCCTCGGCGCGGCGAAAAGTTTTCTCCGGCCGGATGTAGAGATGCGTCCTGCGGCTCCGACGTCCCTGTGAAAGCCAACGAACAGGGGAGAGAGCGATGAGCACGGTATTCGTCTCGGTGGGCATGTCCCTCGACGGTTACATCGCCGGGCCGAACGCCCGGCCGGGCAACCCGCTCGGAGACGGCGGGCCGCCGATCCACACCTGGATGTACGAGACGGCGACCTTCCGCGAGCGCCTGGGGTTCGGCGCAGGCGGCGAGACCGGGCCGGACGACGACATCGTCCGGCACACCTTCGACCGGATCGGCGCCAACGTGATGGGACGGCGCATGTTCGACGAGGGCGAGGTGGGCTGGCCGGAGGAGGCGCCGTTCGGCACCCCGGTCTTCGTGGTCACCAACCACGCGCGCGAGCCGTGGGTCAGGAAGGGCGGGACCACGTTCTTCTTCGTCACCGACGGCATCGAGAGCGCCCTCGCGCAGGCGAAGGAGGCCGCGGGTGACAAGGACGTGCGGATCTCGGGCGGCGCGGACGTCGTCAGGCAGTACCTGTCCGCGGGCCTGGTCGACGAGCTCGACATCGAACTCGCCCCGGTGCTGCTCGGCTCGGGCAACCGGCTGTTCGACGGCCTGGCCGGGGCCGGGGACATCAGGTTGCGGACCGAGGGGCGGGTCGCCCACCTCAGGTACCGCGTCGCCAAGTGATCGACTGAATTTCGACTGGACTGCGAGGAGGACGACGATGAAGACGGACCTGCTGAAGGTGCCGGGCGCGAACCTGTACTACGAGGTCCGCGGATCGGGCCCGGTCCTGCTGCTGATCTGCGGCGGAGTCTACGACGCCGCCGGATACGCCGGCCTTGCCGACCGCCTGGCCGACCGGTACACGGTGGTGACCTATGACCGGCGTGGCAACTCGCGCAGCCCGCTGGACGGGCAGCGCGAGCACCAGAGCATCGAGGTGCACGGCGACGACGCGCACCGCGTCCTGGACGCCGTGGGAGTCACGGAAGGCGATCCGGCGTACGTGTTCGGCAACAGCTCCGGCGCGATGATCGGCCTGGAGCTCGCCGCCCGGCATCCCGGGCAGGTGCGGGTGCTGGTCGCCCACGAGCCGCCCCTGTTCGACCTGCTGCCCGACCGCGACCACTGGAGGGCCGTCATCCGGGACGTGGAGGACGCCTTCGTCAAGGAGGGGGCCGCAGCCGCCCAGCAGGCACTCGCCGCCGGCCTGCGGATGAGGGGCGGCGAGCCCGCGGAGGAGCCCTCCGACGAGGGACGACGCGTCCCCGGCGGCGAGCAGGCCCCACGAGGGACGCCGGACCCTGAGACGCTCGCGATGATGGCCCGGCTGGAAGGCAACATGGAGTTCTTCATCGGCTACGAGGTGCCGCCGTTCTCCAGGTACGTCCCCGACTTCGCCGCCCTCCGGAAATCGCGGGCGCGGGTGGTGGCCGCGATGGGGGAGGAGTCGGACGGCGAGCCGCCGAACCGGGCGGCACTCGCGGTGGCCGAGCTGACGGGGACGCGACCGGTGGCGTTCCCCGGCGACCACGGAGGCTTCGGCGCGCTGCCCGGCGCGTTCGCCGCCCGACTCCACGAGGTGATCGCGGGCGCGCTCTGAGGGATCCGGCACGGGCATGGCCCGCCGCGGTGGCGTGGGGCGGACGCCCTTGATGCTGTTCCTTCAGGCGTCACCCGGGACGGCGCAGCCGTCAGGGGCGCAGATCCCGTCCTCGTCGGCGAGCGCTGTCAGCGGGACGGGATCCGCGTTCTTCTCCCGCCACGCTCGGGTGATGGCGGCCAGCAGGTCGTCGGTGTCGACGGCGCCGGGGATGGCGTACGTTCGGTCGAGCACCAGGAAGGGAGCGCCGCGGGAGCCGAGGCGCTCGGCCTCCCGCTGGTCGTCAGTCACCTGAGCCAGAAAACGCCGGCTGCGCAACGCCTGCTCGGCCTCGGCGCGATCCAGGCCGATCTCGGCGGCGAAGTCCAGGACCTCGTTCGCGGTCCACAGATTGCGGGCCTGGCCGAAGTGAGCCCGGAAGATCGCGCTCCAGGCCTCGTCGCCGCGGCCCTGCTCGGTGGCGTACGCGAGCAACTGGTGGGCCAAGTCCGTCGGCCCGAGCGTGCGATCGAGGGCGTGGTAAGGCGTCAGCCCTTCTGCGTGGGCGGCCGTCTCGATCGCCCTCAGGGTCCGCTCTCCCGTCGCCCGCGGCATCCCGGCCAGGTCGAACAGGCGCCGCTGCGTGACGCCCGTCCGCGGCAGGTCGGGGTGAAGCTGGATCGACCGGTGGACCACCCGCACGTGCGCGGCATGCGGGAACCGCTCCAGCGCGCGCTTGAGCCGGTGCTCCATCAGGCCGCAGTACGGGCAGATCACATCCGACCAGAACTCGATCTTCATGTACATCGGTCCTCCGCTCTACTTACTTTTTGTTCTTAACCGCATGGTGCATAAGATTCGGAAGGCCTACAAAATGCACATTGATGTGCGTGGGAGGTGGCGACGTGGCGGCGAAGAACGTGCGAGCGCGGGTGCGCGACGTCCCCGGACCGTGTGCGCGGTGGGGCGACGACGACGCCGACTTCATCCGTGAGGTGCTCGACCTCGTCGGGGACAAGTGGAGCGTGCTGATCATCGGCACGCTCGCCGACGGCCCGGCCCGCTACTCCGAGCTCGCCGCCGCGATTCCGGGCGTCTCCCAGCGCATGCTGACGCTGACGCTGAAGCACCTGCAGCGCTACGGCCTGCTCGCCCGCACGGCCTATCCGGAGGTCCCGCCCAGGGTCGAATACCGCCTGACCGTGCTCGGCCGCTCGCTCCTGTCCACCGTCCTCGCACTGGCGGAATGGTCCGCCGACAACCATGCCGAGGTCCGCCGCAACCAGGAGGCCTTCGACGGCGCGACCGCCGTGGACTGACCCCGCTCCTGTGCCGCGAAATCCGAGGCGTCGTCACGGATCTTCCGGCGGTTAGGCTCCGGAGCGTGAACGACTTCAAGTGCACGCAGTGCGGTGAGATCGGCCTGGAGCCGGGCTTCATCGAGGACGCGGGCCAGAGCTCGCAGGGATACCTGCGATGGATCGAGGGCGCCCTCGAACGAGGGCCGTTCGGCGGAGCCAGGAGGCTGGGCCGGCAACGCTGGCAGGTCGACGCGTACCGCTGCCCGAGGTGCGCTCACCTGGAACTGTTCGCGACCTCGGAGATCTGACGCGCTTCCCGGCGTCCGGATCGGCTTGCGGGCGGATGTGACCCTGTTGGGCGGGAGATTGCCCGACCTCCAGGGTGGTGCAACCCCGGGGTGGTGCAACCCCGGGGTGGTGCAACCCCAGGGTGTGCAACCCGGGTGGTGATCATGCACAACCTCGCGAGCATGCGCGCTGACCTGCGCCAACCTCGACCGTGATCATGCACAGATTCGGCCATCACATCGTCTGCCTGGGGTTACGCGTGTCGTGATCATGCACCGGCACGTGCATGATCACGAATAGTGGACGCCCAGGTCAGACGCGTTGATCACGAATCTGCGCATGATCACGATTCGCGTTGCGCCTGCTCAGCGGGCGGATGACCGAGGCTTTGCATGATCACACCCAAGGTTCGCTCGTGCATGATCACACCCAAGGTTCGCTCGTGCATGATCACACCCAAGGTTCGCTTGTGCATGATCACGCGGGGTGGGCGACTCAAGGCGTGGCGGTGTCGACGACGACGCGGACGTGGGCGGGCAGCATGCGCTCGGCAGCGGCGCGCAGCCGGTCGGGATCCAGGCCGGGCGCCTTGATGAGCACCTGGTTGGCGACCGAACCGGGAAGCGGGGTGCCGGGCTCGTCCGAGCCGACGCATCCGCCGGTGTCGACGACCTCCAGGTCCCTGCCGGTGAGCAGCCGCAACTGGTCCCGGAGCCCGTGCAGCGTGCCGCGGGCGCGCGAGTCGGCTACCGCGCGGGCGATCATCGCGCGGCGCTGGTGCACGGTCCAGTGCTCGTCCAGGCTCAGCGCCACCCAACCGGCGAGCCAGTCCAGCATGTCCTCAGGGGCGAGCTCGGGGCTCAGGTAGCTGTCCAGGCAGTCGAGCGTGGTGAACACCGGAGCGAGCACCTCGTCCAGTGCCGCGGTGAGCCGCTGGGTGTATCCGTCCTCGGCGTACAGGGAGGGCAGCGCCTCGCCGATCGGGAACGCGGTGCCGAGCCCGCTCAGGCCGCCGCGCATCTAGACCTCCACCTTGATCTGGTGTGCGTAGGAGAAGACCAGCGCGTTCGGCGTGAGGTCGATGACCTGGGCCTGCGTGGTGCGTTCCCCGGTCACCGGGTCGGCCTTGAACAGCAGGACCTCCTCGACGAGCTCGACGCCCGCCACCCGTTGCAGCACCGCGAAGACCTCTCCGGTCTGTACGGCCCTGCCGAACGGCCAGCCTCTGCCGTCCGGCCCGCCGACCAGCGGGTTGAGATAGGTCCGCAGCGCCAGCAGGGCGCGGTCGCGGACCCCGTCGCGCGAGGCGTCCCGCGCCGCCCTGAGCCGGGACACCACGGTGATCCCCTGGTAGAAGGGCGGTTCGACGACGACCCTTGCGCCGACGCAACGACGTTCGTCGAGGTGGGCGGTCACCCGGTCGCGCAGCGGCCCGGGGACCCGGAGGTCGCGGAACGCCACCTCGACCGGGTCGGGCACGGCGGGGACCAGCAGCACGCGCACGCCGGCCGCGACGCCGCGCTCGTCCGCGCCCACGGGGACGCACCGCACCCGGGCGAGGTCGGGCGCCGCCTCCCTCGCGAGCTGCTCGTAGTCCCCGGTGGTCACGGCGCGGTCCCGGGTGCGCAGCAGCAGCGGGCCGCGCACCGCCGCGTCCTGCACGGACTCCGCGTCCACGCCGCCCGTGGCGGGCCTGCGGTTGGTCACCGAGGCGACGTACGGCACGGCGTCGCGCTGGACGACGAGCGTGTTGCGGGCGACGTTGCCCCTGCGCCCGCCGCCGGTCCGGTAGACGGGGACGCGGACGACGCCTCGTTTGGGCGGCACGCCTCCGTGCTGCCGCAGCGACCCGTCCGCCTCCCGGACGGCGGGCCCGAACTCGATCGTCCCCTCCGCCCTGTCCACCCGGATGTGCCGGTCGCCGGGCCCCGATTCCGCGAACGAGGCGACCTCCCACCACTCCTGGAAGCCGCCGTTGCCGACCACCAGCACCACCAGGGGCTTGTCGGAGCTGATGATCGGGGCGTGTTGGGTGCCGAACCGCTGGCCGGGGATCGCCTCGCTCGTGCCGAGCACCTCGTCGTACACGAAGTCGGAGTGCACGGCCGCGACCGTGCCGCCGATGGTGGAGGCCGCGGCGGCGTGCAGCCGGGGCGAGGAGGTGTAGAACGGCTGGCCCGCGCCGGGCTCGGAGACCACGCAGCGCAGCCAGCCGGCGGCGTGCCGGCCGACCACCGACGTGACGTGCCCCTCGGGCACGTGCAGGACCACGTCGCCGGGCCGGTTCAGCCCTCCGGTGGTGTCACGGTCGACCTCACAGGCTGTCCAGCCGTCACCCGTGTAGGCCTCCCAGACCAGCGGCGGATTGCGCGGGTCCACGCCTGCGCCCGTGAGTTCGCACTCCACGCGCAGCAGCACCGCGCATCGGGGCACCGCGACGGACAGGCCGAAGTAGAGCAGGTCACCGGCGACCGGCGCCTCGGCGAAGCAGGCGAAACCCTGGCCGGTGGCGAGGTCGTCGCCGCGGTCGACCGGCTCGCCGCCACCACTTTGTGTCATCACGCGGACCAGCGCGGACGGCGGCATGACGAGTTCGTCCTCGGTGGTGAAGACAACGGGCTCGTCCCCCTCCTTGCGCTCGGCCGCGATCTGCGCGCCCGACCGGATCGCGACCGGCTGCCGCTGCGCGGCCGACAGCCAGTAGGTGACCTGGGTGCGCGCCGCCGTCGGCGGGAACAGGCGCACGCCGATCAGCTCCAGGTAACGCAGGTAGTGCAGGTCGGTCACCTGGTTGAGCCGGTACAGGAGCTGGTCGACCATGAACGCGAACGTCTCGATCAGCGTCACGCCGGGATCGGAGACATTGTGGTCGGTCCACTCGGGGCAACGCTGCTGGACCAGGCGCTTGGCCTCGTCCACCAGGTCCTGGAACCGCCGGTCGTCGAGGTCGGGCACGGGCAGGGCCATCAGATCTCTCCCTCGTCGTCGGTGGGAGCCGCGTGGCCTGCGGGGCCCGCGTCGTCGGGGATCACGTAGAACGGGAACACGAGGTTGCGGGGATCGTTGTCGCCGCGCAGCGCGTACCTGATGTCGAGCAGCAGGATCCCCTGGTCCACCTGGTCGAAGTGCACGACGACGTCGTCGAGGTCGATGCGCGGCTCCCACCGTTCGAGCGCGAGGCGCACCTCCGAGGCGAGCCTGCCCGCGGTCCGGGCGTCCGCGGGCGCGAAGACCAGGTCGTGGATGGCGCAGCCGAACTCGGGCCGCATCGGCCGCTCGCCCGGCGAGGTGCCGAGGATGAGCCTGATGCTCTCCGCGATCTCCCGCTCCCCCCGGACCAGCGCGATCGAGCCGGTCGCGTCGGTGCGCACGGGGAAGGTCCAGCCCGCGCCGATGAAGTCGGACGCCATGGTCAGCCTCCGATCAGCACGACGGGGCAGCCCGCGACGACGGGCGCTCCGCACCCTGTCAGGTCGCCCATGACGGCGGCGGGCATTCCACCGATCAGCACGGTCGGCACGCCGGGCCCGGCCAGCGGCGTCGGCGGGTGCGGGGGAGCCGGAGGGACCGCGGGGAACGCGCAGGCGTGCATCGTGCCCACCGTGGCGGCGGGCATCCCGCCGATCAGCACGGTCGGCACGCCCGGCCCGCTGATCGTTCCGGGGTGCCCTGTCGGGTCTCCCACGCGTGCGGCGGGTGGCATCTCACATCTCCCGTGGTCAGTTGAGTTTGATGATCGCGCCGGTGACCGTGACGTCGCTCTGGCCGCTGACGGTGACCCGGCTTCCCTTGAGTTCCAGCGGACCGGCGCCGGCGTCGAGGGTGATGCCCGAGGTCGCGGTGACCTCAACGGAGCCGGAGCCCGCGTCGACGGTCACGCCCTTCGCCGCCTTGATCACGACGGCCCCCGACTTCTCGTCCAGCGTCAGCGTCACCTGCTCGTCGCCGGTGCTGAGCCGTACGGCGCCGGGCTTCTCCACGAGCTCCAGCCGGTGGCCGGCGCGGGACACGAGTGCCCGCACGGCGACCTGGCCGCTCGTGCCGTCGACGATCTCGGCCGACAGGCGTGGCGCGGTGTCGGTCCCGTTGTGCAGGCCACCCAGGACGTAGGGGCTGTCGAAGTCGCCGTTCTCGAACCCGACGAGGACCTCGTCGCCGACCTCGGGCAGCAGTTCCAGTCCGCGGTCCCTGCCCGCGCCCGGCAGGGCCACCCGCGCCCAGCCGCTGGTGAACTCGCCGCTCAGCCACGGGAACGTGAGGCACACGCGGCCCATGGCGAGCGGATCCTTGATGTTGCTGACGATGGCGGGGACGAGGCCGTGTGCCGTGCCGGACGCGCCCCGCGACGTCAGGCCGTAGAGCGAACGGTCCTGGCGGCCCGACACGGTGAACGCGGTCGTGTACCCGGTCGAGGGCGAGAACAGGTGGCGGGTGCCGCTCAGCGTGTACTTCCCGGCGAACGGCGCGCCGACCCCGGCGAGCGAGACCGCCACGCCGGCACGCAGCCGCGGGTTCCCCTTGGCCACGCCGTCCAGCTCGACGGCCGTGCCGCCGAGGTCGGCGGCGAGCGCGTCCGCCGCGGCCTTGACCTCGGCTTGTGTCCGGTGCCCGCTGACTCCCGCGAGGACCGTCGGAGCCGCGAACGTCCGGCCAAGCTCGGCCGGATCGGCGCCCGCCTCCTTCAGGGCCGGCGTGGCGGTGGCGGTGATCTCCTGCTTGTGCTCGTAGTCCCACCCCCGGACCTCCACCTCGGCGGCCTGCGAGGCGGCGGTCACCGAGGCGCGCAGTGAGATCAGGTTCGCGTCGGCCTCCAGCACGAGCGGGTTCTGCTCGGCCTTCTCCGACGGGCCCGGGGCACCCGACGGGGGAGTCGGCAGGCGGAAGAAGAGCCTGCCCTCGGCCACGCCCACCTGCGCGCCCACGCGGTCGGCGAGCCGGGTGAGGAACGTCCAGTCGCTCACGTTGTCCTGGCTGAGCTGGGTGTGCAGCCGTCCGCCGACGCCGGGCAGCGGGTCGATCCGCCCGACGGGGATGTTCGCCCGCCTGGCCACCTGGCGGACCACGTCGCCGACCGTCATGTTCGGGTACGCCGCGACGCGCCTGCCCCGCATCAGACGGTGGGCCTCGTCGAAGCCGCGCACCTCGGTGATGGTCCCCGCCGCGTCCAGGTCGAGCGTCAGCCCGGCGACCTCCCCCGTCATGAGCGGCACCGGCGGGCCGGGGTCGGAGGTCTGCGCCTTCAGCGTCACCTTCGCCCCCACGGTCAGGCCGCCCTTGTCCACCACCAGGTGCCCCGGGTCGCGAAAGCGCAGCACGAACGTGTCGAGCAGGTTCCTGTTGTCCTCCACGTAGCCGTGGACGAGCAGTGCGGCGATCTCCGGCGCGAGCTCGGCGCCGCCAACCTCCACCACGAGGGTGCTGGAGAACGTCTCAGCCGCCACCGAGTTCCTCCCTCGCGGGGATCAGCAGCCGGGCGCCCGGCCGGAGCCTCATCGGGTCGCCGATGCGGTTGGCCTTCGCGATCTCCCGCCAGAACCCGGGCTCGCCGTAGCAGGCGTAGGCGATGCCGGCCAGGGTGTCGCCGGCGACCACCACGTGCACGTCTCTGGCGGCCAGGGAGCCCGACGTCGGATTCTGCCGTTTGGTGGTGCCGAACACCTCCTCGATCGCGATCGTGCACAGGGCACGTACGGGCATCCCGCCCGGGGTGAACAGGGTGTACTTCGCGGTCACGCTGCTGACGAACGCCGGGAAGCCGGTGAGCCCGCCCCAGTTGAAGACCACCCATGGCGGCGTCGGCCTGCCCTCGCCGCAGACCATGCAGGAGAACAGCCGCTCGACGGCCTTGACCACGCCGTCGTCCATCTTCTCCGTGGCGTCGAGGAACATCTCCAGCTGCAGCTTGCAGGGATCGGACCCCAGATACTGCGGCCGGGCGCCGCGATCGGTCTTCTTCTGCGCCTTGCGCTCCCAGCTCGCCGACTTGGCGAGCGAGAGCTCCCTGGGGTTGTACTGGAACTTGACGGTGCCGATCTGCGCGCCGGGATTGCGGTCCGTGGGCGTCTTCGGCGGCTCGTGGATCGCGAGGAACGCCTCCTGCACGCTGGCGGGGGCCGCGCCGGTGACGCCGGGCGCGCTGAAGGTGACGGGAGCGGCGGTCATCGCTCAGGCACCCCATCCCGGTCCGGTGAACCCGTGGTGGGCGAGCTCGAGCGTCTCGGTGGCCACCTTGGGCGAGTCGAGCGTGAACTGCGGGCCGGTCCACCGGACGGGGACCACCCCTGTGAGACCCCACGCGACGATGACCTCGCCAAGGGCCGTACGGGCCTCGATGGTCGCGGTCTTGCGCTGCACGCCCTTTGCCAGGCTCGTCAGCCACTGGGGGATCTTGTCCGCGGTCGCCTTGGTGACCGGCCTGGTCAGCTTCACGTTCGGATACTTCAACCGGGTCGGCAGCTGCAGCACCATGCCGTTGTCGCCGCCCACCTCGCGCTGCTCGATCATGACTTCGCAGCCCAGGCCCTCGCAGCTGTTGAACGCCCCGATGTTCTTGCCGTCGATCGTGACGACGAAGCACACCGAGACCGCGATCAGGTCCTCATCCATGCGGATCACCCATCCGAGTCAGCCAACGGGTCGCCATTCAAAATCGCCTCCCGCCCGGTTCCGACAGGTCGCCGCGGCGCTCGCGCTCCAGCCAGAGCTCGGCCCTGAGGCGGCGCAGCAGCGGTTCGAGCAGCCGTCCCACCAGTTCCTGGTCCTGTTTCGCGTCCCCGGGCGAGCGCCCCGCCGGCTCCGCACCCTCTGAAGGTGCGGCCTGCGGAGGGGTCTGCGCGAACTCCGGCCGGTCGGCGACGGGGGACTCCTCGCGGGAGACCGGCACGCCTGCCGCGGCCAGCCGCATCACCACCTGCCGGGCCGCCTCCGCCCTGTCGTACGGCGCCGCCGTACCGGGATCCGCCTGCCGGCCCGACTCGTGGGACGGGGTGCTCACGGCGGGCGTGTGCACGGCTTGCACGATCGGCGTCGTGTCCGGACCGGCCGAGGCCGGGGAGGCCGGCGCTTGGCTCGGCGGCCAGGCCGCCCCGCGGACGGCCGTTCGCAGCAGAACGGGAGGCACAGGACCGGCGGCGGAGCGCTGGAGCGCCACGAGCCGCCCCGCCCCGCCCGTGCGCGGCACCGGCGAACCGTCCGCCGCCGGGAGCGGGTCCGGTGCAGCGTCCAGGAGCGGGACGGAGACGCTCTGCGCCGGCTCGATCCCGCGGGCCCCGAGGAGAGGACGCGTCGGGATCGCCTCCGGTGGTACGGCCCGCGCGGCGACCTCCGGGCGCGTGGCGGCCGGGGGCTCGCCTGCCGTGCCCGTGTGCGTCCGTTGAACGGGCGTGCCGATCCCACGGACGGGGACGGCGTCCGGACGTCCCGGTGGCGGGTCCGCGGCGGTGCGGCCGGACTCTCCTGGCGGAACGGGGGAGGACTCGCTCGATCGCGGCCGATCCAGCCCCAGCGTCGGCGCGACGGGGCTCGGCTCCACCCGCACCCTCACGTCGGACGGAACCTCCGGCGGATCTTGCGTGGCGGACCGGCCCGGAACGGAGTCGTGGGCGCCGTGCACCTCGATTCGCGCGACCGTGGGCGTCGTGCCGGACCGGTCCGGGTGACCTGACGCCTCTCCGGAGCTGTTCGGTGTGCGGGCGGGTCCGGCATCTCCCCGCGTGTTCCAGGGTGCCGCGCCGCCCAGCACGTCACCAAGCGTGCCGGTCTCGATCGGCGGTCCGAGCCCGAGCCGCCTTGCCGCCGTCCGCTGAACGGCGGGACCGGGACCGGGACCGGCGGACGGCGTACCGGGATCAGCCGTGACCTGCCCGAACGAGGACTCGTGGGCGAGGAACTGAACGGTCTCGGCGGCAGAGGTGCTCATGGCCGTGTCGCCGGAAAGCGGACGCGTGCCTCCTGCGGGATCCGGGCCGACGGCCTGGGCCTGCTCCGAGCCGTCCCAGGCGGGAATGCGGGCCGCTGGGAGGACGGCGCCGCCCTGGACTCCAGGAGCGAGGCCGTTCCGCGGTCCGTCCAGGGGGCCATCAGAAGAGCCGTCGCCGCGCTCATCGCCTCTCGGCTCGCCTCGCGGCTCCGCTCCCGCGCCGTGGGCACGGCTCACGACCGGTAGCGCGTCGGGGGAGGGCGCGGGCGCCGCCCACCGGGCGATCGTCACCGGCTCGGGGCCGGCCGTCGACGCGTGCCGTACCGGTGGGCGGTCGTCGTCGGGAGCGCCCGGACGTCCGGCGGCGGAAGCCGTACCGGAGGAGAGGGACCCGATGAGACCGCCGGGCAGGTCCACAACGTCGTGGCCGAGCGGCGCCAGCGACGACGGGTCGCGCCACGTCGTCAGCAGGCCGGAGAACGCGTCCCCGGAACCGGCCAGCGGGTGCGGGCCGAGCACACGCTGAAGCGGCGGCAACGTCCGCCACTCGCCGCGGTGCACGGGAGCCTGCCGCGTGTCCGGCTGCATGGGGGCCCTGGCGTCCTGGGCCGGCGCTCCCGCGTTCGCCTGGATTCCGGTCCGCCCGCCGTCCCCGCCGGATCGCCCGGCCCGTCCGGAGCGTGTCCATGGCCACCGCATCGCGGCCTACCGGACCAGCCGGCCGGTCTCGGCGACGAACCGGCGGCGCTCGTGATGCTCCAGATCGAGGAGGTCGTGGAGCGGCCAATGCAGGTGGTATGCGAGGTAGGTGACCTCCTCGTACAGCCGGTCGCTCATGATTCCCCCAGGCGGCTGCCCGAGAGGTCGACCGTGAACTCGTGGCGGCACTCGGGACAGGCGACGGCCGCGCGCGACTGGCCCTCGCTGTTCACCCGCCGGTAAAGGTCCTGCAGGAAGGCCAGATCGGAGGCGAAGAAGTTCTCGATCAGCCCGGGATGGACGTCGGTGATGGTGCCGATGCGCGTGACGACACGGCCGAGGAGCACCACCGTGAGGTAGGCGCGGTTCTCCCGCACCCGGTCGTCCCTGAGCGGAACCAGCTCGTCCCTCGCCGTGGCCAGGCGCATGACGCCGTCGCGATGGACCGTGCCGTACTCGTCGACGTAGCCCCGGGGCAGCTCGAACGCGAACTCCGTGCGCATGGTCTCGCGCCGGGGCTCGGCCCCGCCGTACGGCCTGCCGTCCTGTGCGTGGCCGCCAGGGGCGGCGGCATCGGGAGCACCCGTGCCGGCCACGGCCGACAGGGACGTCGCTGCGGTGCGGCGCATCACGCGGGCTCCATCCCCTCGTGCACGATGACGAGCTTCTCCATCAGCACGGTGGTGTCGCCGGCCTTGAGGGTGCCGATCTCCAGGCTCTTCGGCCAGGCGTTGTGCAGCTTGTAGCGCTTGATGGCCACGCCCTCGAAGTCGTACACGATGATGGCGCCGCCCTTGCGGGCGTCCTTCATCTTGCCGAACTGGGCGTCCTTGGCCCACTTCTCGAAGCTCTGGTCGTTGGTGAGGCCGCGTGAGAGCGTCACCTCGCCGGGCTTCGGGCGGCCGGGCAGCTTCTTGCGCATGAACTTGCCGTCGGCCGTGTTCTGCGGCAGGTCGATGACGTCCTGCTCCATCTTGAGCCCCGACACCTCGCTGATCTGCTTGATGACGATGCCGTCGATCTCCAGGCCGAAGGAGTGACCGACAGAGGTGTCCATCTCGGGGAGTGCCATCACCTAACTCCTTGGGTGCTGTCAGGGGTGCCGTCCGGGGACCGCTCGCCCTATTCGCCGATGAGGCCGGCGCCGCCCGATATCTGGGCGAGCCGGAAGACCACGAACTCGGCGGGTTTCACCGGGGCGACGCCGATCTCGCAGATGACCTGTCCCGCCTCGATGCTCTCCGCGGTGTTCGTCTCGTCGTCGCACTTGACGTAGAAGGCCTCGTCGGGCGTACGGCCGAACAGTGAGCCCTGCTGGTAGCCGAGGATCAGGAACGCGCTGATCGACCGCCGGATCCGGGCCCACAGGGCGTCGTCGTTGGGTTCGAACACCACCCACTGCGTGCCGGTGAGGATCGACTCCTCGAGGTAGTTGAACAGCCGCCGCACGTTGAGGTAGCGCCAGGCCGGGTCGGACGACAACGTGCGCGCGCCCCAGACCCGGATGCCGCGCCCGGAGAACGCGCGGATGCAGTTGACCCCGATGGGGTTCAGCAACTCCTGCTCACCCTTGGTGAGCTGGGTCTGCAGGGCGACCGCGCCGCGCACGACCTCGTTGGCCGGCGCCTTGTGCACCCCGCGCGTGGCGTCGCTGCGCGCCCAGATCCCGGCGACGTGGCCGCTGGGCGGCAGGAACCGGGTGGCGTTCACCGCCGGGTCGAAGACCTTGACCCAGGGGTAGTACAGCGTCGCGTACTTGCTGTCGTAGCCGGCGAGGTCGGTGCGCCACTCCTTCACCTGGTGGGCCGTCATCCCGGGAGGCGCGTCGAGGATCGCCATGCGGTCGCCCATCAGCTCGCAGTGCGCGATGATCGCGTCCTGGACGACCTTCACCCCCTCGAGGTCGATCGCACCCCGTTCGTAGGCCCCCATCAGGTCGGGGACGGCCACCATGGTGATCTCGTCGACGGCCTCCAGGCCGCCGAAGCCGGTGCGCTCCGCGACGTTGCCGACGTACTCGTCGGCGGAGACGTGGTCGGGCACGGGGGCGGGGGCGGGCGGGGTCCGCAGCGTGACAGCCTGGGGGGCCGGCACGGCGGCGGTGCCGCCGGTGTCCTCGAGCGTGATCAGCCGGGACTTGCTCTGCACCTGGGTCGCCACGTTGTCCTTGCCGCGCTTGGCGGTGACGCCCTCGTAGGTCTCCTCGACCTTGCCGTCGCGCTTGACGACCAGCGTGAACCGGTCGCCCGCCTCGTCCTGGCCCGCCGGTTGCGCGACCTCGACGACGATCTCGGGCTTGCCGTTCCCCAGCTCTTTCGCGGCGACGCGGTAGGTGCCGAGCATCGCCTGCGGCTCCGGCACGGACGCCGCTCCGTCGCCGCCGATGCGGACGACGTAGCAGGTGCCCCCACCGTTCATGAAATATCCGTAAACGGCGTGTGCGAGGTTGCAACCAGGGATGAAGTCCCCGAAGGTCTGGGTGAACTGGCTCCAGCTCGTGACGAGGGTCGCGGTGTTGTACGGCCCGAGCGCCGCGAAGCCGACGAACGCGGCGACCGCCGTACCGACCCCCTCGATCGGCCGTGAGCCCGCCTCGACCTCCTCGACGTACACACCTGGGGTCAGATACGTGGGCATCCTTGCCTCCGTTCGCGGAATCTCGTCCCGCATCCAGAATCAGATGCCCAGGCCGTGAGCACAGCGTCCGTACGCCCGTCCTTCCGTCCCTCGCCGGCTGCCCGAAGGGGCGACTCCGGGGCCCCGAGAACCGTCGGCGCGATTTCGACGCGCCTATGGACGCCGCAGTGAGGGGTCCTTCGTCTCGATGTGGCTCAACTTGGTGTTGTCGGCCTGGAAGAGGAACTGGATCCGGTCGCCGTCCAGCGCGTATCGGTAGTTGTCTCCGGTCGCCTTGGGGGACATGTGGTCCAGGCCGAGGGCGACCTCCTGCCTGTGCACACCCTCAACCTCCAGATATGCCGCCCGCTCGCCGTTGACAGTGAACCCGCGCTCGACGAAGAACGCTTTCGCGGAGGCATGCTCTTGCTTCCCCATGAGCCGCCAGAACCGTCCCGCCGCTGATTTGTAGTGCTCCGGGTAGTTCGCGGCCGTCAAGGGTCCTCGGTCCTGGAGCGTCGCGTCCACGGCCTTCTGCCAGCACGAGGCGATGGCGTCGTTACCACTGATCTTGAGCCCGATCACCTCCTGGGCTCTCTGTGCGGCTTCGAGAGGGAGGACGGCGCCGGGGATGGCCGGCGGTGAGTAGGTGTAGTCCGCCCGCAGCCGTCCGTCCTTCTTCATCTCCGCGATGTTCTTCTCGATGAACTCCATCTTCTCGGGGCTGACGGCGTTGTTGGCGATGTCGAGACGCTTCTCGGGCAGTCGCTTCATGGCGGTGAACTTGGGGTGTTCAGAAGTCGCCACGTTGGGGAGCGAGGCGGCCCACAGGTCGAGTTCCTGTTCGGTCAGGTTCTGCAGCGCCTGATCGGCGGACGCCGCGTCGCGCGCCGCCCACACCGGATCCGTCCGCGCCCGCCGGGCGTCGCCTTCAAGACGTTCTCCAACCTGCGGGTGACGCGTCAGCGAGTTCTCCCAGAACTCCCCGATGAGCGGGCAGGGTTCCGGACTGCAACGCTCGATGCCGCGCTCCGTGGCCCTGACCTCGTGGCCGGCCGCCACCTCCACGCGCGCCGCCTTCATCTCCTCTGCGAGCGCGTGGGCCTCCTTGCCCGCGATCCCGGCGAACTTCGCCTCCGCCTCGCCCGCCTTGGCGAGCGCCTTCGCACCGCCCTTCGCCGCGGTGTAGGCGTCCACGAAGGCCATGACGGTGTCGAGGGCCGCGGTGAGGAACTGGTCACTCACCTGGTCGCGTGACATGAGCGCCGTCTCCTCGCTCATGTTCGTCCCCTCCGCTGCCTTGAGCGTGAAGTACTTGTCCCAACTGGCCGCCGCCTGCGCAATGCCGCCCGCCGCCGCAGCGGCGAAGAAGAACGTCGCGAGACCGCCTGACGCGAGTTCCGCGACGACGAAGAGCGCCATCCCGATCGCGCTCACACCGATGGTGTTCCAGAACTCGACGTTGCCGTGTTCCCTCACGGCCTGCCGTGCCACCATCTGCCGGAACGGGTCCCGCCACGCCGGATCGGACAGGAAGAACTGCTCATGGATCGGCTGCAGCTCTAACGGGAAGTCTCCCTTGGCATCGTTGACGAGGCCGTACGTCTTGTCGATGTTGCCCTTCGTGTCGTTCAGCGCTTCCCGGACCAGCTGCATGGCCATAAGACGGCCCGCGGGTTCCTCCGAGGAGACCGCTGTCCGCGAGACGTCGTTCAGCACGGTGTCCTCGCGGAGAGCCACCAGTGCGGGATAGCGGCGCGTGTAGTGGTTCACGACACCATGCGCGCGGTTGTAGTTCTTCTTCACCTCATCCCACGAGGGCAGGGCTGCGCTTTCGTCGGCCCATCGGCACGACAGGTCGTGCGCGGAGACGTTGCCGGCCTGGGGTGGCGCCGTCGGATCGAACTGTGCGGCACACCGCTCGGTCCTGGCGCTCTCCGGCCGGCCGACCGGATGATCACGGCCGCCGCCCGGAGGGTTCACCACGTGGGTATAGCCGACGAGCATCGTCTCCAGGGCCTTGACGGCGTTCTTCGCCTTGTTCACGGCGATCGACGCCGTCATGAGGTCCTCGCGTTCGCGCGCCTGCTCGGGAGACGGCGTCGCACCCATGTCGTTCAGCCCGTAACGCTTGAGCTCCGTTTCGACGGTCCTTCTATTGGCGTCGAGATAGGTTCGCGCCCTCCCGGCCACGGCCTGCTTGAATTCGGTCTTCACCGGCTGGAGGTCGGGGATCGACCAGATCATGTCCACGTGCCGGCTGAGGCACATGTTCCACACGTAGGCGTATTTCGACGCGAGCGCGACGACGCCCTTACCCCTGCTCTTCCATATGTCGTAGATCGCGCTTTCGTCGCGCGGACCGACCCACCCCTGGTTGAGGAGGATGAGGATCATGTCGATCGTTTGGCTGTCGTTCGCCAGCGTGTAGGCGCTCGACTCGACGCTTTTGATCTTTCCGATGTCCTTGTCACGGATGCCTTCTTCGATGAGCTTGCGCTGCTCGGCCGTGTCGTACTCGCCCGGAACCCGCTGAACGCCCACGGCACCGATCAGCCGTTGGACGTGCGGCTCATCCTCCTGGGACGCGCACGCGCACCCTTCGTGGATCTCGCCTCCGCACTTCTGGACGACCGGACCGCTCAGCAGCCGCCCCACACCGCTGTTCCCGGCTGTCCGTTGGAGCGACAGCAGGTAGGAAGCACGCGAAAGCTCCGCACGTGGACGAGCGCTCACGCCCGGCGCAGGCGCAGCGGGCCGACGCTCATCCCCCCGCAAGCTCGGGATCTTCAACCTCTTCCTCCTGACGCTGGACGTACGTCTGCGCCGTCGCCTCTTCCTCCTGCGTCTCCTCGCGCTGCACGGCGGGGGCGGGGGCCGACATGACGTGGTCGGCGGTGGCGGCGGCCTCCCGTTCGAAGCGGTCGGAAGGGTCGCTGACCCGCACGCCGCCTGCCGCCTCCGTGCCGTCCACGGGCCCGTTGCGCTGCTGGACGACATGGGTGAGCTCGTGGGCCAGCATGTGGCGGCCGGCGTCCGAGGAGGGGTCGTAGTGCTGGAACACGACGTCGGACCCGACCGTGTACGCCTGGGCGTTGACGGAGGTCGCCGAACGCCTGGCCTGCTCGCCCGTGTGGATCCGCACGTCCGAGAAGTCCTGGCCGAACCGGGCTTCCATGTCGGCCCTGACGTCGTGATCGAGTGGCCGGCCGCTCGAGGAGATCACGTCATGGACGGGTGAACGCTCCTCCTCGAGCATCCCGGTGACCGCGGCGTTGCCCGCCGTACGCTGCAGGCCGAGCAGGTCGCGCGGGTCGAGGCCCACGTCGTGAGCCGCCCCCTCGTCGGCCCGCACGCGATCGCCCGGCGGGCGGAACTCCGAGCCGAGGTCACCGGCATGCCTGTGCATAGCGCCCCCTGGGAGCAGTGTCGTCTCACCGACGCTGACACGCTCCACCGCCGGCAGGGAGGACCGGACGGCCGTACGAAGGGGCGGCCGGCGCTGCCCCTTCGTGCGTCACCTCGCTACTGGCGCTCGATGACCTGGTCCAGGATGTCCGTCACGGCCTGCCAGTCAGAAGGCAGGGCGTCGTAACGGACCGACCGCCGGCCGTTGACCAGCAACTCGTAGGTGATGTGGTCCGCGCCTCCAGGTTCCGCGGCGGGCTCGCCGAGCTCCAGCACCTCGAGCTTCTCGTTCAGCGCGGCCAGCTCGTCGGGTGTGAGGGTTGTGTCCACATTGGTGGTGACCCGTGTGACCGTGGCGCGGCCGTCCCCGAACACCGTGATGCGGTCGGCGAATCCGGCGAAGCCGCCCGAGCGGCGGTATTCGACGAGCAGCTTCGACGCGGGGTCGACCGGAGGAGGCGCGGGGGAGACGACCCGCGGCGACGGCGACGGTGACGGCGCCGGCGACGCTGAGGGGGACGGCGAGGGCGGCTCCGGCGGCCGCATGGTGACCCCCGGCGCGGGCGAGACCGCCTCCTGCGAGGGCGACCCCGCCACCCCGATCGGGCCGGATCCCGAGTCGGCGGAATCGGTGGACGATCCCAGGTTGAGCGCCACGCCTCCGGCGAGGACGGCGACCAGGGTTCCGGCCAGGACCAGCGGCAGCACACCCAGACGCGGCCGGACGATCCGCACGCCGTCGGCGCCCACCGGCCGCCCCTCCTCGGGCGTGGCCACGACGTGGAACCGCACCCGCTGCGGCCTGCCGAACCATTCCTGGCGGGCGTGCACCTGGAACGGGACCGAGGATCTGCCCGGTTCGACCGTCGCCTCCGCCGGGAGCTCGAATCGCAGCAGTCCATCGGTGTCGGACGCGGTGAGCCGTAACCGCTCGGGGACGTTGCCCTGGTTGTCGATCAGCAGCGTCTGCGTCGTACGGCTCCCGCCGCGTGCGGCGCCCGGTTCGAGCATCAGCGACAGCGACCGGAAATCGCCCAGGTGCACCGCTCCGACGACGCTCGCCTGCAGGCCCGCGGTGACCTGGGAGTCGGCCAGCACGCCGAAGCTCCACGTGCCGGCGGACGCCGAGGCATGACGGGTGGGCGCGAACCGCACGGTGCACACGGCTGGGCGCCCGGGATACACCGTCAGGTCGGCGGGCTCGACGCTCGCCCAGGGCGCCGCCGGGCCGGACACGCGGACCAGGAACCGCTCGACCCGGGTCCCGGTGTTGTGGACGGTTGCCTGAGTCTCCGCGATCTGCCCGGGATCGACCGCGAGAGCCGTGTCCGCGAGCTCGATCCTCGCCCCCGACCCTTGCTCCGGCTCCACCCGTTCGTGCCGTGCCGTCCGCGGCCCCGTTTCCGGCGGCGGCGAGTGCGGATCCTGGCGTTGTGGCTGCGGTTCCTGGGGAGGCGGGCGGTGGCCCGCCGTCCGGTCCCACGGCAGGTAGGCGCCGCAGGCCGGGTTGACGCAGAACTGGGTGCCCTCGGCGTTGACCTGGCCGCAGACCGCGCAGGTGACGTTCATTGCAGACCCTCCAGCCACGATCGCACCTGGTCCTGGTTGTCGTATGCCCAGGACGCCGCCGCGAGCAGCAGGGCGAGCAGGACGCACCACACCAGCAACCTGACCAGTCCGCCGAGACACCCGGCCGTGCGCTGCCGCGGAGCTCCCGCGGGGACGTACACGACCTGCGGGCGCGGCGGCTCCGGCGGCTCGGGCCGCGGCGGAGGGGGCGCGGGGGCCGGCGCCGGCTGCGGCCGCGGCGCGGCGGGGACCGCGCGGGAGCCGTTCACGACGATCGGCGTGCGGTCGCGCGGCGTCGCGGTGACGGTGAAGCGGAAGGTCCGGCCGTCGTCCTGTCCGCTCACCACGGTCACCCTGACCGGCACGGTCGTGCGCCCCGGCCCGGCGGAGACCGATGCGGGCAGGTCGAGTCGGAGCTCGCCCGACTCGTCTGCGGCGCCCAGCTTCACCACTTCTGCCAGGTTGCCCCCGTTGACCAGGATGAGGGAGTGCTCGGTCGTGCCCCGGCCCCGCGTCACCTGCGGCCACAACTCCGCGGAGAGTGCGGAGAACGTGCCGACCGTCAGCCAGCCGGTCGCGTCCGCGTGCAGGCCGGCGTTCACCGACGACTCGACGAGGACGCCGAAATCCCACCGGCCCGCACCGGCCGACGACGAACGGGGCGGGGTGAAGCGCAGCACGCAGACGGCCTTGGTGCCCGGGTAGACGGCGAGTTCGGCCGGGTCGGCCAGCCCCCACACCGCGGCGGGCCCGAACAGCCGCAACTCGAACTGCTCGACGCGGGTCCCGGTGTTGTGGATCGTCACCTGGGTCTCGGTCGTCCGGCCGGGTTCGACCGTCAGGGCGGTCTCCGCGAGTTCGACGCGCACACCGGCGCGCTGCTCCGCGACGGGCACCCGGCCCGGCTCCGGCTGCCGGGCGCGGTCCCACGGAAGGTAGGCGCCGCACGCCGGGTTCGCGCAGAACTGGACGCCCCCGACGTTCTGGAAGCCGCACTTGGCGCATGTCGATGTCATGTCACGACCAGCCAGTCATAGGGGATCTTCACGAACGGCCGCTGGATGTAGAACGGCTCGACCTCGGCGAAGCCGTCGCCCTGGCTCAGCACGCACACGTCGGCCAGAGCCGTGGCGTACAGACCCGAGTCGTCGCGGTAGCTCGTGGCGTCGGGGGTGAGCAGGACCGCCGACCGTTCGCCGATCAGGTCGTCCTCCAGCCGGGGAGCGGCGGTGCCCACGTTCCCCGGTTCGGTCCTGTCGAGCCCGGCGGCCGCCTTCCGCTGCCCCGTGCCGTTCCCTTCCGGGTCGACCACGAGATAGTCGAACGAGACCTCCGCCGCCGCAGGCAGGGCGTCGAGGGTCGAGGCGATGAAACCGCCGTCCTCCTTGGCGTCGATCCGCACGGCCTGGCCGCCCTCACGCACGGTCAGGATGATCACGCTGTCGGGCGTCGCCGTCTCGATGCCGGGGACCCGTACGCGCTGCTGGCCCGTTCCGATGCGCGCGCTGCCCGCCTCGTACGGCAGGCCTCCGACGGTCCCTTTCGACCGGGTGAGCACGAGGTAGCTGAAGCGCAGCCCGTCGGGCGGGGAGTCGGACACCGCCTCCACCCGGAACGACTTCTTCTCCCGCCCGGCCACGCGCAGCGCCGCGGCGGGGTAGTTGCCGCCGGTGCGCGGCCGGGCGTCGGTCACGGTGGTGCCCGACATCGTGATCGCGGTCAGGTCGGGGGTGAGGAAGATCTTCGAGTCGGAGGTGAGGCCCGTCACGGAGACGTCCGCGGCGCCGCCGGACAGTTCGCCCTTGCCGGCGAAGTACGACGGAGCCGGCGGCGGCTTCTTGGGGCTCGGCTTGGGCGTGGCCTTCGTCCCGCCTGCGCTCGGGCTCGGGCTCGCGTCCTTTCCCTTGGCCTCGGCGGGTTCGTCTTCGGGGCCGCCGGGTGTCACCTCGCCCGCCGCTCCGGCGGGCGCCGCCGGGTCGGTGGTCGACCGGGTCAGCGCCAGCGCGCCGCCGACGAGGGCGGCGGCGACGAGCGGCGCCACGATCAGCGGCCACCGGCCGAACCTCGGCGCGACGATCCGCGTGCCGTCCACGGCCACGGCCCGCCCGCCCGACGGCGTCACGGTGATCGTGAACGGCACCCGTTTCGGCAGGCCGAAGGTCGCGGGCGTCGCCGCGACCTGCACCGCCACCTCTGTCTTCCCCGGAGCGAGCCGCGCGCCGCCGGGCAGGGTGATGCGCAGTTCGTTCTCCGGATCGGTGGCGCCGAGCCACACGTCCTCGGGCGCGTTGCCCTGGTTGTCGAGCACGAGCACCTGTCGCGTACGGCTCCCGCCGCGCGCGGCGACGGGGGACAGGGCGGCGGTCAGCGCGTGGAACCGCGCGACGGACAACGTGCCGGGCGCGCTCTGGCGCAGGCCGCCGCTGACCTCGGAGGCCGCCTGCACGGCGAAGTCCCATACGCCGGCGGGCCCGCCGGGGCCGCGCGGCGGAGCGAACGTCACCGTCGCCGTGGCGGCGGCGCCCGGATAGACGGTGAGCTCGCCGGGGTCGGCCGTGGCCCACCGGGCCGCAGTGCCGGTGACGGCCAACGCGAACCGCTCGACCCGCGTCCCGGTGTTGAACACGGTGACCCGGACCTGCGCCTGTCCGCCCGGTTCGACCGAGGGCTCCGCCAGGTCGAGCTCCAGGCGCATCCCCACCTGCCCGGAGGACGGGGGGATGAACGACGTCTGGGGTTGCCGCGTCTCCGGTCGCGACCGCCCCGAGGACTGTTCTCCGGGCTGCTCTCCTGGCTGCCGGGGCTCGCCGGGTTGCGGTCCGGCCGACCAGGAGAGGTACGCGCCGCAGCCGGGGTTCGAGCAGAACCGGGCTCCGGGTGGGTTGGAGGTGCCGCAACTCGCGCAGTTCATTGGCGCTCCCGGCTGACGAGGGAGAGATAGGGCCCGAACTCGCGGTCCAGGCAGAGGCGCCCGAGCTTGCGGTACTCGCGCGCGACGGCGCCGACGACGTCGGCCATGCGGACCGGTTCCCCCGACGTGGCCGCCAGGTAGGCGGCCGTGATCGCGACCGACCGGATGTGCCCGCCCGCGAGCTCGAAGGAGCACGCGAGGAAGCCGAGGTCCACGTCGGGATCGCGAGGCAGCCGCGCCCCCAGGCACCGGTCCCACAGCGTGCGCCGGAGTTCGGGCGAGGGCACGGGGAAGTCCACCACCTGGTCGAGCCGCCGGGTGAACGCCTCGTCGAGGTTGGCGCGAAGGTTGGTGGCCAGTATCGCGAGGCCGTCGAAGGTCTCCATGCGCTGCAACAGGTAGGCGCTCTCGATGTTGGCGTACCTGTCGTGCGCGTCACGGACCTCCGACCGCCTGCCGAAGATCGCATCGGCCTCGTCGAACAACAGGACGCCGTTCACTCCGGACGCCTCGGCGAAGATCCGCTCCAGGTTCTTCTCGGTCTCGCCGACGTACTTGTCGACGACGGTCGCCAGGTTCACCGTGTACAGGTCGAGCCCGAGCGAGGCGGCGATGACCTCCGCCGACATGGTCTTGCCCGTGCCGGAGTCGCCGGCGAACAGGGCGGTCACGCCCCTGCCCCGCCCGCCTCCCGGCCGCATCCGCCATTCGCCGAGCACGGTGTCCCGGTGGCGCGCCCGCGCGGCGAGCTCGCGCAACTGGGCCGTCACGTCGGTGGGCAGCACGAGGTCGTCCCAGCCCACGGCGGGCTCGATCCTGCGGGCCAGCCGTTCCAGCCCGCCCGCGTTCTGGGCGCGGGCGCCGAGCCGCAGGTGGCCGGCGCGCAGCGGGCTCTCCTCGGCGCGCGCGACGAGGGCGGCGGCCGCCGCGGCCCGGGTGATCTGCTGAGGTCCCAGCGTGAAATGGGCGGTCGCCGCGTCCGGGTCGACGCCCGGCGCCAGCAGCCCGTTCAGCGCGTCGCGCCACAACTGCGCGCGCACCGTCGCGGGTACGGCCTCCACGTCCGCGGGCAGCGGGGGAGTGGCGCTCCAGTGCGGATCGAAGGGGGCCGTGCCGTACAGGATGACGACGACGCCCGCGCCGGGTGGCGCGGGAAGCGGCCCGGAGATCGGGCCCAGGACGATTCCACGCCCGGTGAGCAGCGCCTCCCGGTAGAGCGAGCGGGCGAGGTCGGGCGTGAGCGGCGCGGCGTCCGCGCAGAGCGCTCCTGCGCCCGCTTCTGACAGCGCGGCCACGGCGAGCGCGCGCCCGCCTCCTCCTGAACGCTCCCGCAGGTAGATGAGACGGACCCCGTTCCGTACGGCTCGCGCCAGCCGCTCGGCTCCAGGGAGCGCCACCGCCGCGGGGCCGGTGCCCGGGGTCGTCGGCGCCGGGCACGTCGCGGAGAACGTGAGCACCGGCGCGAGCGCGGTGTCGGGACGGTCGTCGCCGAGCAGGTGGGCGACCACCCGGTCGGGCACCCGCAGCGTCCGCGACAGCAGCGGCCGTTCGGGTTCCTCCACGACCAGCAGACCGAGGCCGGCCAGTGCGTCCAGCCGGGCCCGCCCGTGCGCGGACGCCTCCGGCATGCCACACAGCCGCAGTGCGAGCCCGGCAGTGGCCCGCCGCCGGGTGACGTCGTCGTTGAGATAGCCGTAGAGCTGCTCGTACCTGCTGTCGACGTCGGGCAGCATCGCGGTGAGCAGCAGTTCGACGTCGAGGTGACCGAGGGCGGCCGCGGCGGCGAGGTCACGGAGCCGGGACCGGCCGCCCGCCGCCTCCGTCCGGTCCGCCGCCGCCTCGACGTCGGCGAGCCCCGGATCGCCGTCCGTGATGGGCATCCGCCTGGTGCGCAGAACCTCGTCGACGGCCCGGTCGGAGAGATAGAGGCCGCGGAAGGGGTCGTCCGGAAGGGGATCGCGGGCGCGGAACGCCGCGACGGCGCCGCGGACCCGTCGCTCGACGAGACCGAGCCGCCCGAACAGGTGGGTCATGCTGGGATCGGTCACCGTCGCCGCTTCCCTTTCTTCGTCTCGGACGGCGTCGCCGGGTCGCCGGGCGCTCCGTTCGCGTGGCGGGTCATCACGATGCGGGTCTGCCTGTTCACGACGCGGGTGACGAGATTCTCCGTCACCAGCGGGGCGGCGGGCTCGGGCGGCGCGGCCGGGACGGGCACGCTGACCACCACGTCAAGCGAGGGTTTCAGCTCACCGCCCAGCGCCGTCCAGACGTCGGCGAAGGCGCGGTCCTCCGGTGGTGGCGACGCCACGGTCATCGGCACGGGAAGCCCCAACTCGGCCAGGGAGCCGGTGAGCCGCGACGGCGGGATCATCTCGTTCGCGAGCAGCACGACGAGCATCGACGAGAGCAGCCGGTGCTCGTCCTCGGGCCGCTGCGTCCACGCGGTGACGAGATACGACAACTTCATGTGGCGAGGCGGCCGGTGCCGCGCCGTGATGCGGCCGCCTGCGTCGTATTCCGGGATCCGGCCCAGCTCACGTCTGCGCAGGTCCTCGCGGATGTCGTAGAGATACACGTTGACGGTGGGGGTGTTCCGCCGGGCGGCCCACTCCTTGGTCGGCGCCTCGAGCAGGACCTCGATCCCGCCGCCCACCAGCGCGTCCTCGCGGATCAGGTTCCGCAGAGCCTCGTCGATTTCGTGGATCACAACAGGCCGTTCCTGAGGGCGTACGCCACCGCGTGCGAGCGGTTGCGCAGGTTGAGCCGTGTCGTGACGTCATGCATGACGCTCTTCACGGTGCGCTGGGAGTAGCAGAGCCTGGCCGCGATCTCGGCGGTGTCGTACCCGTCCGCGACCAGGCGCAGCACCTGCACCTCCCGGTCGGCGAGGCCGGTGAACGACAGCCCGCGCGGGCCGAGCACGTCGCGCTGGAGGCTGCCCACCTGGGAGAGCAACCGGCCGAGCAGGTCGGGCGGAAGGCAGCCCTCACCCTTGGCCGCGGCCTCGATGATGGACAGGAGCCGGTCGGGAGTGGCCTCCGCCCGCCGGACCAGCCCGGCCACCCCGATCTCCATGACCGCGATCAGCCCAGCGTCGTCGACGTGCCGGGAGATCACGAGGATGCGCAGGTCCGGACGGCACCGCAGGACCTTCAGCGACCGCAGCAACTCCTCGTCGACGGTGTCGCCGACGACGAGGGCGACCCGCGCCTCGTCCTCGCCCACCAGCCGGACCTCGGGGCGCTGGCGCAGTTGACTGGCCACCCCGGCTCGGAGGATGGGGTCGTGAGCCTGGACGTACACCGCGATGCGATTCACGCGGTCAGTATGCGAAGCGGGTCCTAACGTGCGGTCAACGTGCACCTAACGCCGCCTCTTCGGGCGCTTGGCCGGGCACCCGGAGAGGCGGCGTTCTCGTCACCGGTGGGCGAGCACCCAGGCGGCGAAGGCCTCGACCCCGTCGACGACCCGTTCGAAACGCAGGGAGTGGAACAGGTCGAACGCGTGCTGCGCACCGGGCAACTCCGCGTAGACGACGGGGGCGGACGAGGTGCTGCGCAGCTTCCCGGCGAAGAGCCGGGCGCCTTCCACGTCGGCGATCGAGTCCCGGTCACCGTGGGCGATGAAGAACGGCGGCGCGTCCTGCCTGACATAGGCCAAGGGGGAGGATTCGGGGCCTTGGCCGTAGTAGTTCCCGTACCAGCCGTTCAGGGAGACGACCGCGGTGACCGAGGTGTCCGCGTGCTCGAATCCCGGCTGGAAGGCGGGGTCGTTGGGGGTGAGGGCGGCCATCGAGGAGAGGTGGCCACCCGCGGAGCTCCCCGACACGAAGATCGTTGACGGGTCGGCGCCGTATTCGTGTGCGTGTTCCCGCGCCCAGGCGATGATCTTCTTGAGGTCGACCAGGTGGTCGGGGAACTGCGCCGCCGGCCTGAGGCGGTAGTTCGCGCTGATGCAGACCCACCCTCGGCGTGCGAGTCGGTGGATGAGAGGGAGCGACTGGCTGTTCTTCCTGCCGCTGTAGAACCCTCCTCCGTGCAGGTGGATCAGCACGGGACCACCTGAGGGGCGGGAGCGGTGGCGGTAGACGTCGAGGAGGTTGCGCCGGCCGGCGTCGCCGTAGCTGATGTTCGCGTGCCGTTCGACATCGCGGGGGCGGAAGGGCACCGGCAGGAAGAGGATCCGGAGAAGCGGGAGCCGGGGGCGCCGCCCGGCGTCGGCGGCGGCACGCCACCCGTTGCCGAGGGCCTCGGTCAGGGCGTGGTCGACGGCCGGGCCGGTCCGCAGCCCCCGACGGACGACGACCGCCAGCCCACCCGCCACCACGACCGCCGGCCACGCGCCCGGTGCGTCGATGGAGCCCTGGCCGAGCGCCAGCGCGGTCGAGGCCAGGATCCAGTAGAGGACGACGATGGACAGCTCGTTGATGACGATGCCGATGCGGAAGCTCAAGTAGGCGAGCGACCACGGCCTGTTGATCGGTCGCAGGGCGAGCACCACGCAGATCGCGGTGAGAGCGATGGCCGTCAGGTAACCGATGGGGGGTGTCATGAAGGCAGCATCGCCGTCGCGGCCCGGCGGGCGCATCGGGCGCGCGGTCACGACGAGTTCGACCGAGGTGACGCCTGCCTACGACTTTGGTCGGGGGCCGCAGACGCGGTCCCTCGTCGCGGTCGGTCGTGAAATGGCCCGCCATGCCGCACACCTGCGAAGGTGATTTCCCCATGACCGTGTGCGAGGAGGCAGCACGGTCAACACTCAGGGTCGAGTCGGCCGAAGGACACCAAGGTGCGCATGCTCTGTAGCGTGACGATGCCTCGCCATTCGAGAAGCGAGGCCGGGCCGGGGGGTTCCCACGCGATCGGCCATCCGCCGTCAGCTTGTTGGTCGCGCTCCAAACGGTCGAGATGCGCCTGAATGACGTCGTCGGCGAACAGGCTGCGCCACAGACTGTCGGCGAAAGGCGCGACGCTGAGCGGCGACAGCCCATAGCTGGTGTCGTCCGGGTCCAACCGGAACCAGGACGCGTCGAGGAGGCTTTCGCGCACCCTGGCCGCCACCGAACTGGCGCGTTCGGACTCCGGGGTGTGCTCCAGGAAGACCAGGACCTCGTTCAAAGCATGAGCGTCAGTAGGCAGGTCCGCCTTGTCGAGTTGTTCCCAGCAATACTTGGCCGCCGCGGGGATCCAGGGGTGGTTCACGCGTAGCCGGTAGAGCAGGCCGACGATCCCCGCGGACGGGTTGAGGCCCGGCTGGTAGGTCCACTCCGTCCAATGCGCCGCCCTCGGATATGCCTCGATCACCGGGAAGGCGAGCGGAACGGCTGCACCGCAGTCCATGTCGGCGGCGACCTTGGCGAGATACTCGCACGCACCGCGGACCAGCGGCGGATCGACGGTCCGAGCCGCGGCCATCGTCTGAAGCGCGACCTCGACATCAATGGGCAAGCTGGCAGGACAGCGCTTGTCGGGCTCAAGTCCATGGCCGAACCCGCCGTCATCGTTGGCGTATCCCTTCAGGACGTCGATGGCCCGGTTGCCGGGAGCGTTCTCGAAGCAGGTGGCGAACAGGCGCTGCTCCAGGAGCCTGCCCTGGCGCAAAATGAACTCCCGTCCAGCGGCGAATCGCTCATTCATGACGGCGAGGGTACGGGGAGGGTCTGCCGGCCGTCTTGAACGAATCGGACGTGAGCCGCACCGGTGTGGGACTCGTGGCGGCACCGCGGCTCGGCTGACCGGCGAGGGTCGTGGAACCTGGGTCAGGCCATGTCCCAGAGCAGGCGGTAGTAGGCGATGCGTTCCCGGTCAGGGGCCACGCCGTACGCGTCGTACACGATGCCGTCGTAGCCCGGGCCGTAGTTCCACTCCGTGCTCCACGCGGCCACCGCCAGGTCGGCCCAGCGGTCGGCCACTCCGAGCGAGCCGAGGTCGACATGCGCGGAGAACCGCCCGTCATCGTGCACCAGGGTGTTGGGGACGCATGCGTCTCCGTGGCACACGACGAGGAGGTCGACGTCGGGCGGCGCTCCGATGCGCGCCCGGGCGTCGGAGAGGTCGAGATGCCGGTGCTCGGGAAACCGGTCGGCGGGTCCCTGACCGGCCGCGATGCGTTCGTCGGCCCTGGCGATCCGCCGGTCGACGCTCCAGTCGAACGGGCACCGCTCGACGGGCAGGGCATCGTGGAAGGCGCGCAACCCTCGCCCGATCGCCGCGGCCGCGGTCGCCGGTTCGGCCACCCATCGCGGTGCGACGGCCGACAGGCCGGGGACGGCAGCGGTGACCAGCCATGAGCCGTGGGCGTCCGCCCCCTGCTCGACGACCTGGGGAACCGTCACCCACGACCGCGCCCAGGCCAGCCGTTCGGCCTCGCCGGCAAGGTCGATCTCGGGCGTGCCCGCGGCGATCCATTTGACGTAGCGGACACCGCCGCGACCGTCGTCGAGCCGGAACGTCAGCCCGCCGAGTTCGTTGCGCCACACCGGGGTGACGGCGTGTTCTCCGGCGAGCGCCGCGACGGCATCGGGCACGTCCACGGGCCCGGTCGGGATCTCGGAGGTGACGTCGCGGCTCACGGCGAGCGATTCTTCCGGAGAACACGAGACGTCGTCGAGCCGGGGCCGGCCGGCATGAGGGGCGCCCATCGACGCTGTTGCCGTTGTCGTCCTGCCGCCAGACCGACCATGTCGTCATGCGGAGATCATCCTGTGGCTTCGGGTCCGGCCACGACCCGGCCATGGACGACTCTCATGCCTGCTGACCGGTTTCGACAATGAGCGTGTAATCGACGCCCGTGTGGAAGTCGCCGGAGGACCCGCGGATGATCAGGGTGTGCCTGCCGGGTCGCAGCGGCTGGAGGCGAACCCACAAGCCGCATGCGAAAGACGTCGTCGTTCCCTCCTCGCCGGTCAGTGGATTGCCCGCCACCCCCGTCACGGCGACGTCGTCGTCTTCCATGCGTTCAGGCGTGACCGGCTTCCCGTCAAGGGTGGCCCGGCCCTGAGCAGTGGCCAGGAAGTCCTTGCACTCCGCCTCGGAGCAGACCAGGTTCGCCAAGGGCACCACCACCGGTCGGCCCGCGGGAACCCGGCACGTCCGCTGCACCGTGCCGCCGAACGTCCCGGCGAGGAACCACACATCGACCGGCTGATTCCGATCGCAGAATTCCCCGGTCGTGTCCATCACCGGGTTCGTGCTCTCGCCTTCGGAGGCGGCCCACGTCCACCAGCGTCCTTGGATCGTCTCTGTCGTCGCGGCCCTTTGCTGTGGGAACGCGATGTCGTTCTCGCCGCTCAGTCGGAGCGTTCCGCAGCCGGTGAGAACGCTGAGGATCAGCAGAAGCGGTAAAGCGGATCTTGCGAACATCCGTGAATCATAGGCTCAATGAAGATCCGGAATTCCATACGGATCAAGAGGTGCCCGCCTGTCCCGCAGGGGAGCTTCCGTACGCAGCCACTCACTCAGCGATTCCACGTTCGGACCGTCGTCCGGATGGATCGAGACCATCATGTTGGCGACCCAGCTCATCGGGCTATCGTCCGTGACGGGCGATCAGGTGCTGTAGAGCCCGTCCCACGGTTCTGAGAACCCGAGGCGGTCCGGGTACAGCTCGACCCAGTCGCCTCTCTCGGCGTCAGACTCGTCGATCAGCCCGAATGTGACACCGTCATAGAGCACGCGGAACAGTTGAACGGCGATGTCGGCGTACTTGCGCTCAGGCAGCTGATTCAGCAGGCCGGCCAAGCGTGTCTCGGCCTGTTCGCCAAGTTCACCGCGCAGATTCGGGCCGATGCCCACCAGAGAGATGTCGGACCGGCGATGACGGCCATCGGCGTCGAACAGGTGCAGGTAGGTGTACCAGCGTATGCGCGCTCGGTCCCAGTCCGGCTCGTGGTCGTCGTCGCGACGGGCGCCGTGTATCCCTGCGTAAAACTGACCGTCGGCGTACAGCCCCACCGTGTCGGTGCGGTAACCCGGTTCGTGCGCGATCGGAACAAGATCAGGTACCGGCATGCGGGCAAGGGTATCCGGCTGATCGGCGAGGAGTGTCAGGGGTGGTAGCCACGGCCGCCGGGTTGGGTCTCCTGCCATTCGTCGTACAAGCCGTATCCGAGGGCGAGCACGGGCAGGAAGGAGACGGCGGCGATCGCCAGGACGCCCAGGATCGCGAGGATCCACGCGCGGCGAAGGGACGCGGCCCGGCGGGAGTGCGACCACAACACGGCCGCCGCCGGGTACCCGACGAGTGGCGGAAGGCCCATCGCCATCAGTCCGGACCAGGCCCCGTCACCCCCCTGGGAAATCTGTCCCGCGAAGACCGCGATGACGAACACCGCCCAGGGCAGCGTGATCATCCCCACGGGCGCCGCCACGCAGACCAGCAGCGCCGCGGGGAGACGAAGAGCGAAAGGGCGGCGCACCTCCGGTTCGGGGACCGTGTCCGTGACTGCGCCCATCACGCCCACGTGCCCGCGCGGCCCTCGCGCCCGGACGTCGTCGGCGCCGCCGTGCCCGTACCGGCCGCGACCACGAGATCCGCCCAGAGGGTCCGCATCAACCGTCCAAGATTCATACCGGTGAGACTACGGTCCAAGGCGCCATCGCCTGCTGATCCGGCTGGGGAACGGCTCGGCCGAACGCCAGGGGCGCAGGCACAGTTCGTCCTCTCAGGTTCCGATGCGGGGGACCGGCAAGGCGAGGGGGAACGGCTCGGCCGAACGCCAGGGGCGCAGCCACAGTTCGTCCTCGCGCCGGATCGGCTCCCCGCAGTGATCGCAGACGTCGCTGGGCGCCGTGGCGTGATCGCAGGCCCGGTGGATCACCTGCATCGGAGCGGACGGCTCACCCGGCTCCGTGTGCGCCTGCCCCCAGGCCGCCAGGGCGTGCAACACGGGAAGGACGTCGGCCCCGGCGGCGGTGAGGCGGTACTCGTGGCGGGGGCGCCCGCCGTCGCAGTAGGGCACGCGGGTGAGCAGGCCCGCGTCGACCATCCGGGCGAGCCTGTTGGAAAGGATGTTGTCGGCGATGCCCAGTTCGGAGCGGAAGGCGTCGAACCGGGTCGTCCCCAGATTGGCGTTGCGCAATATCAGCAGCGTCCACCGTTCGCCCAGCAAGCCCACCGCTCGCCCGATCGGGCAGGGGGCGGACACCTGTTCACGGGTTGTCACGTCGGCCTCCATGAGAGTGCCAAGCTGTCTTGCCCCGGCTTGAGTCTAAGGCGTAAAGTCGGCGTTATCGAGGGCTTGCATATTGCAAGTTACGAGGTGGGATGGTAATCGCCGCGTGCAAGCTCCTCATGGATCACCCCGCGCGGCAGCGCCGACGGATCGGAGGCGGGCCAGGGAAAGGAGGCGGCCATGGCCGTGCTCGCCGATTACCAGCGCGAAATCTACTTCCGCGGGCTCGACGGCGTGCTGCCCGACCTGCCCACCGATCTCGACGCCCTGGAGCGTACGGCGGAGCGGCGGCTCGAGCCCCGGGCGTTCGCCTACGTCGCCGGAGCCGCCGGCACGGAGTCCACCGCACGGGCCAATCGCGCGGCCTTCGAGCGGCGCCGCATCGTCCCGAGGATGCTGAGCGGCGTCGCGGACCCCGACACGTCGCTGGAGTTGTTCGGCGAGTGGATGGCCGCACCGGTTCTGCTCGACCCGGTCGGCGTCCTTACGATCATGCATCCCGAGGGGGAACTCGCCGTGGCCCGGGCGGCGGCCGCCCTTGGGACGACCATGGTGCTGAGCACCGCCGCGGGGCACACGATGGAGCAGGTGGCGGAGGCGAGCGCGGGCGGCTCCCGGTGGTACCAGCTCTACTGGCCCAAGGATCGCGACCTGGCGGAGAGCTTCCTCGAGCGCGCGCGGTCGGCGGGCTACCGCGCCCTCGTCGTCACGCTGGACAACCACACGCTCGCCTGGCGGCCGCGTGACCTGGACCAGGCCTACCTGCCGTTCCTGCGCGGTGTCGGGATCGCCAACTACGTCACCGACCCGGTCTTCCAGAAGGCGGTCGGCTCCCCGATCGGCGAACACAACCTGCGCGAGGCCGTTCTCGCCTGGACGGCCACCTTCGGCGACGCGTCGCTGAGCTGGAAGGACGTTCCGTTCCTGCGGGAACACTGGGACGGGCCGATCATCTTGAAGGGCATCCTGCACGCCGATGACGCGCGGCACGCCGCCGACGCGGGAATGGACGGCGTCGTCGTCTCCAACCACGGCGGACGGCAGGTCGACGGTGCGATCGCCGCGCTGGACGCCCTGCCCGCGGTCGCGGCGGCCGTGGGGGACCGGGTCGACGTCCTGTTCGACAGCGGGATCCGCACCGGGTCCGACGTGATCAAGGCGCTCGCCCTGGGAGCCCGGGCCGTCCTGATCGGCCGTCCCTACGTCTACGGGCTCGGGCTCGCCGGTGAGGCGGGAGTCCGGCACGTGATCCGCAGCCTGCTGGCCGACCTGGACATCACGATGACGGTGTGCGGCATCCCGGCAGTCGGCGAGATCACCCCGGAGATCCTCGCCGCGTGATCCCTACGCGGCCTCGGCGGCCCTGCCCAGCTCCGCGAGCGCGGGGTAGCGGTGCTGTTCGGCGAGGAAGTGGCCCGCGCCCACGATGAGCACGATCGGCCACTCGACGATCTCCATGGCTCCGAGCAGGCCCAGAACCGCGTAGAACACGAGCCGGTCGGGCGGGGGGACGGTCACAGTCCCGATCAGCGGCAGGGTTACGTGGCGCCGCTCGTTCAGCTCGAGCTGGACCTTGGCGACGACGTGCGATCGGTTGGCCATGGCGTCCTCCTGAGGCGTGTCGGGCACGAGTCGAACGGCGGCGGTGAATCGCGTCGTATGCCCGCGATGCCCGGCTCGGCGCCGTCGGTAACGCCAGTTGACGAGCACTTTGCCCCGGTGCCGCGTGCGGGCGGCATCGCCCTCCCTGGAGAAAGGGCGATGCCGCGGCCCGCGCGTCCCGGAATCTCCCGCGCGAACCGGCACGAGGTCAGCTCTCCGGCATCAGGACGGTGTCGATGATGTAGACGGTCGCGTTCATGGTCGGGACGTCGCCGCAGACGACGTTGGCGCCGCCCGCCGTGAACGTCTCGCCGGAGCCCGTCGTGGTCACCTTGGCGCCCTCCAGCGTGGTGAACGAGCCGTTCTCCAGGTCGGCCGGGGTCTTGCGGCCGGGCACGACGTGGTAGGTGAGGATGTCGGTGAGCTTCTTCTTGTCTGCAAGCACCTTGGCCAGCGTGTCCTTGGGGATCTTGGCGAAGGCGTCGTTGGTCGGCGCGAAGACGGTGATGCCCTGGGCGGAGTTGAGCGTGTCGACCAGCCCTGCCTTCTTCACCGCTGTGACCAGGGTGGACAGGACGGGGTTGTTGGACGCGGCCGTCGCCACCGGGTCGTCGGCCATCCCGCTGAAGCTGCCCTCGCCCGAGGCGGGGACGGCCGAGCAGGCCGTGCCGAACGGCATGGCCGCGGCGGGAGCCGGTGACGTCGGCGCCTGGGCGACCGGGGCGCCGGCTGTGGACGCCGGGGCGGTCTCCGCGTCGCCGCCGCAGGCGGTGGCCAGGCACAGGGCGCCCGCGAGGACGGGCAGGGCGAGCAGGGTGTTCCTCATGATGATCTTCCTTCGGATCGGTCGGACAGATGGCGGGGGATGGTCATGAGACGGTCACGAGGACCGAGTGCCGTCCGGTCGTGCCGTCGGGGAACGGCGGCGTCCGTCGCGATGGCTGGACCTGGCCGGTCGCGTCGATCGCGCGGACTTCCAGGTGGTGGTCGCCGGGAGTGGCCGGCCAGTCCAGGTGCCACTGCCGCCAGGTGTCGGGCGTCGGCGACGGAGCGAGTCGGGCCCGCGTCCACGGCCCCTGGTCGATGCGCACCTCGACCGCGGCCACGCCGCGATGCTGGGCCCAGGCGGTCCCGGCGATGGTCGTACGGCCGGCCGGGATGCGGGCGAACGGCTTGGGGACCTCGATGCGGGAGGCGGTCTTGATCGGGGCGATCTCGGCCCAGCCGCGGCGGGTCCAGTAGGCCTGCTCGTCGGCGAAACGGGTGATCTTGATCTCGGTCACCCATTTGGTCGCCGAGACGTAGCCGTACAGGCCTGGGACGATCATGCGTGCGGGGAAGCCGTGCGCGGCGGGGAGGACCTCGCCGTTCATGCCGACGGCGAGCAGCGCGTCCCGGCCGTCCAGGACGGTCTCCACCGGAGTGCCGCAGGTCCACCCGTCGGCGGAGCGCGAGAGGATCTGGTCGGCTCCGGGCCGCACGCCGGCCTCTCGGAGCAGTTGGGCCAGATCGACGCCGAGCCACCGCGCGTGCCCGGTGTACGGACCGCCCACCTCGTTCGACACGCAGGTGAGGGTGATGTCCCGCTCGACCAGCGGCCGCGAGAGCAACTGGTCGAAGGTCAGCTCGACAGGCCGGTGGACGAGCCCGTGCACGCGCAACCGCCAGTCCCGGTACGGCACGCGCGGGACCACCAGAGCGGTGTCGACCCGGTAGAAGCTCCTGTTCGACGTCGTGAAGGAGCTCAGTCCGGGCAGGCGCAGGTCGCTGCCGGGAGGCAGCGGCCGTGCGGGGTCGGCGGGGAGCGGTAGAGCGAGGTCCCCGCCGGCGGCTGCGTCGCGCGCGCCGTTCACCAGGCGCGCGGTCCCGCCGCTGACCGCGGCGAAGCCCAGCACCGCGACTCCCGCCCGCAGCAGCGCCCTTCTGCCGGCACGCGCAGGCTCGGCCGCCGCCGGCAGGTCACGGTGCGGAGGCCGCGGTCGGCGCATCAAGTGAAGGGCGAGGGTTCCGGTGACCGCCGCCACCAGGGACGGCAGTGCGTCGGCCGGCGCCGCGCCGGGGCGCGACAGCGCGGCCACGGCGGTGAGGGCGGCGAGCGTGGCCACCCCTCCGGCCGCGAGGCGGGGACGGCGGGTCGACAGGAGGCCGGCGGCGATCGCGCACGCGGCGACCGCGGCCACCAGGCCGAGCATCAGGACGGTCTTGTCATCTGCCCCGAACGTGCGGATCGCGAAAGCCTTGAGCCATTCGGGGGTGAGGTCGATGAACGCCGATCCCACAGCGAGAAGGGGGCTCGCCTGCGGCCGGAGCAGGGCGGCGGCCAGTTCCGCCGCGCCGAGGGCGGCCGCCCCCGACAGCAGGCCGGAGGCGGCCGCCGCGATCGGGGTGTGCACCCGTTTCTCTGCTGTCACATGAGGGCTTCGGAGCCGTCACGCATCCGGATTGGCCCGTCACTAAGCGGAGTCGGAAGCGCGGACGTTCTGCTCGGATATGAGGCGCTCGGGCCTCGGGCCGCTCAGGCCTGCGGCAGGTCGAGCAGAAGGAGCGGCTGCGTGGTCGGCTGCTCCGAGCCTCCCGCGGGTTCGACCGTCACTCCCACCGTGGTGGCTCCGTCCACGGTCGCGGACACCACGGGAGAGATGTGGCCGGTGCCGTCCGGGCGGAGCAGTCCCGCCGAGCGGGCCCCCGCCGGGCCGATCTGCCAGAGCTGGTAGGTGCGGCTGTCCGGCAGCGAGGCCAGCCCCGAGGCGACGAACACCATCTTGCCCTGGGATCGGGAGACCACCACGGTGCCGCCCGCCGCTCCCGAGGGAGCCGTGGCCGACCGCGCGTCAGGGGCAGCGAGTACGGCGGTCACCTCGCGGTCGGTCGCCCGCAGCTCGTCGAGCCCGGCCTGCGTCCTGACCGCGACGACCCCCAGCAGGACCGCGGCCGCGACGGCTGTCGCGGTGAGCGCGGCGGCGAGCCGGGGCCGCCAGCGGAGCCACCCGGCCAGGGGGTCGCGCCTGCGCGCCGGGGGACCGGACCCCTGAAGGCGCGGCGACGGCGCCACCACCGGGGGCAGCTGCCGGACCTGGCCGATCTCCGCCATGATCCGCTCACGCAGTGCGGGCGGGGGCTCGACGGCCACGGCCCGCCCGAGCCGCGTGGCCGTCTCGGCGAGTCCGCGCACCTCCTGCGCGCACTCGGCGCACCCCGACAGGTGCTCCTCGAAGAGGCTCAGTTCGCCGTCATCGTCGATGGCGTGCAGGGCGTAGGCCCCGGCCAGCGCGTGCACGTCGGATCCTCTGGTGGTCACCGCTCCACCCCCAGGCAGTCGCGCAGGCGGATCAGCCCGTCGCGCATCCGTGTCTTCACCGTCGCCAGCGGCACCTTCAACAGCTCGGAGACCTCACGATAGGAGTATCCGCCGTAGTAGGCGAAAGTGACTGATTCGCGCTGAAGGTCCGTCAGCCCTCCCAGGCAGCGCCGGAGCCGTTCCTGCTCCAGGCGGGCGGCCACCGACTCGGCCACCTCGTCGAACGGCCGGTGCACGTCCATCCGCGCCACGCGGGTCTCCCTGTCGGCGCCGGCCTGAGCCGAACGGACGCGGTCGATGGCGCGGCGATGGGCGATGGTCATCACCCAGGCCATCGCCGAGCCCCGGTCCGGGTCGTAACGCGCCGCGGCGCGCCACACCTCCACCAGGGCCTCCTGCGTGACCTCCTCGCTCTGAGCCCGGTCGCGGACGACTCTCAGGACCATGCCGAAGACGGGCCCGGCGACCTGCGCGTACACCTGCTCGAAGGCGTCCCTGTCACCTCGCGCCACCTGGCGCAGGAGGTCGTCCAGTTCGGGCGGGGCGGCGGCATGCGGCCGTCCCTCCGGCGGCGCCTCGTCCTCCGGCCTCATACGCGCCCTCCCATCGCGGCGTCGATCATCCGATGAAATCACCGGACAGAACCTGCCGACCAGACTTCGGAGCCGAACCGCCGCCGGATTGGTCTCATTGGAGCAACATGTGAAGGGCGGAAGAAGACACGACGCCGCCCTCCCGTGGAGGGAGAGGGCGGCGTCGTGGCCGCGTTCCGCAGGCAGGGGAGTTGCCTGGGGCGGTCGCGGGGGATGCACCTGTCCCGGCGACCGGCGCCGCGGCTCAGTGGTGGTCGTGGCCGTGGTGGTGGCCGTCGTCGTCCTTGCGGCCCCAGGGCCCCGTGATGGCGAAGACGTAACCCGGCGTCTGGATGTTGGCGAACAGGATCTGCGCGTCGTGGCTGAACGTGGGGCCGGTGAACTCGCTGTCGTTGAGCTCGTTGCGCGCCAGCGTGTACGGCTTGCCCTGCTCGGTGACGCCGACCAGGTGGGACAGGCCCTCGCCGTCCTCGGCCAGGATGACGCCGCCGTACGGTGAGACGGTGATGTTGTCCGGACCGTCGTAGTGGGTGTCGGCCTCCGGGTCCGGGTTCACGCCGAAGATCGTCTTGAGCGTGATCGTCTCCGAGCGGGGGTCGTAGAACCAGACCTGCCCGTCGTGCTCGTTGCGGCTGCCGTCGTCGTGGCGGGCGTAGCTGGCGACGAAGTAGGCGCCGCCGTCGCCCCACCAGGCGCCTTCGAGCTTGCGGCTGCGGGTGATCTGGTCGTCGGTGAACTGCTTGCGGACCGAGACCGTCTCGGCGACCGGGTCGGGCACGTCCACCCACGTGACCTTGTAGCGCGTCCCAGGCGTGGTGGCCTCCGACAGGTCGCCGATGTGCCTGCCGCCCTTGGAACACTTCATGGCCTGCAGGGTGCCCGCGGTGTCGCCGCCCCTGCCGAGCGCGAGTTCCCGCAGTTCGCCCTTGCGGCCGTGGAAGTGCTTCGGGGGGAGCCAGCGGAAGTACAGCCCGTTCGGGCCGCTCGCGTCCTCGGTCAGGTAGATGGCCGAGGTGTGCGGGTCGACGGCGACCGCCTCGTGGGCGTACCGGCCGAGGAACTTCAGCGGGACCGGGTTCTGATTGGCCTTCCGGTCGAACGGGTCGACCTCGAAGACGTACCCGTGGTCCTTCTGGAAGACGCCGCCCACACGCTGCTCGGTCTCCTCACACGTGAGCCACGTGCCCCACGGCGTGATGCCGCCCGCGCAGTTGTTGTGCGTGCCGGCCACGCTGACGTACTCGCGGACGCGGTTGCCGTGCCGGTCGACCTCGATGGTGGTGGTGCCGCCCTGGGCGCCCGGGTCGTAGGTCAGGCCGGGGAGGGGCGGCACGCCGTACGGCTCGCCCCCGCCGATCTCGTGGTTGTTCACCAGGACGAAGCCCTTGGGCCCGCGGAAGCAGCCGGTGCCGTCGGCGTCGCTGGGCGTGGGGTGGCCCGACTCGAGGAGGGTCGTGCCCGCCTGGGCGACGATCTTGTAGGAGAAGCCCCGGGGGAGTGAGAGAAGGCCCTTCGGGTCGACGACGACGGGCCCGTAGCCGACGGTCCTGCCCGCGCCCGCCTGGGCGGCCTGTGCCGCCGCGGGCCCGGCGATCGCCTCGATGCTGCCGGCGATGGCGATGCCCAGACCGCCGACCGCGCCGGAACGGAGTAGGTTTCGACGAGAGATGGGAGAGTTCACACGTGCACCTTTCTGGACATAAAAGTTCAGATTTGTGATGCAGATGATGAAACCCAATTCCGTCTGACTTAACGGTTACTTCCGTGTTCGGTACACAAGGGTGAACGGGCGGCCAACGATCGGCCTCCGGAGGGCCGGGCCGGGTTCCGGCGGGTGAGGAAGGGTTCCCGGAAAGTCGCCGATTCGAACTGCCGGGAGTTCCTCGATATGGGCGCACGAGGATGCCTGTTTCAGGGAGCCCGTTGCCGGCGAAGCGCCCTACGGTGACGGATTCGCTCTGCCGTCGAACTCTGCGCGGGCCTCGTCGATCGCCTCGATGTTCTGGAGGCTCCATCGGACCAGGGGCCTCGTCGCGTCGAGGAGCGTCCGCCCCATGGCCGTGAGTTCGTAGGTGACGTTGGGCGGCATCACGGCATACACGGTGCGGGTGAGGATCCCGTCACGCTCGAGGCCGCGCAGTGTGACGGTGAGCATCTTCTGGCTGATGCCCACGATGGAGCGTTTGAGCTCACCGAATCTCATCGGGCCCGCTCCGAGCGTGTCGACGACGCCGAGAGACCACTTGTCGGCGACGAGGTCGAGGACCTCGCGGGCCCGGCAGCCTTGAGCGCCGGACAGCTGCCCGGGCGGCTTCCCGGGCGGTGTGGTCGCGGAAGCGGCGGACGCGCTGTCGGTCATCAGTTACCTCTGGGGAACCCGGGCACCGGAAGGTGCCTGATTGACGCGACTTCCGAGGTTACCTCAAGGTACTAGGGAACCTTTGGTAAGTACCCAGGTAGAAGGGGGTTCCCCGGATGAACGCAGACGAGGTCGCCGCCGATCCGGTGGTGAACGCATGAAGTTCGAGCTCGGCGTCTACAGCTTCGGTGTCGCGGGACGGGACTCCGCGGGCGACGTCGTCACCACCGCGCAGGCGGTGCGGAACGTCCTCGAGCAGATCCGTGTCGCCGAGCAGGTCGGCCTCGACTTCTTCGGAGTCGGCGAGCACCACCACGAGCAGGTGCCGGTGTCCTCGCCGACCTCGGTCATCAACGCCGCGGCGGCGATGACGTCGGCGATCACGCTGTCGACGGCGGTGAGCGTGTTGTCGACCGACGACCCGATCCGCCTTTACCAGCAGGCGGCCACCGCCGCGATCGTCAGCGGCGATCGGGTGGAGATCATCGCCGGTCGTGGCTCCTCCACCGAGTCGTTCTCGCTGTTCGGCCATGACCTGGACGACTACGACCGCCTTTACGCCGACAAGTTCGGCCTGCTGCTGGCGGTCAACGCCCGGGAGCGTGTCAGCTGGGAGAGCCCTCTTCGGCCGCCGCTGGAGGACGCGCTGGTCGTCCCGCGCCCCGACAGACCTCTCAAGATCTGGCTCGGCACCGGCGGCAGCCCCGGCTCCTCGATCCGCGCCGGTTCCTCCGGACTGCCCGTCTCCTACGGCATCCTCAACGGCACTCCCGAGTTCTGGGGCCGGATGGGCGAGCTCTACCGTCACAGCGCGCATGAAGCCGGCGTGGCCCAGGAACGCCTGGAGATCTCCGTCGCGAGTCACGGCTTCGTCGGCCGCGACGGCCTCACCGCCAAGCAGCGGTTCCACCGCCATGAGGCCGCGTCGTTCGCCCTCGCCGGTCGGTCCATACCGACGCGGTGGGAGCAGGTCCAGGCGAATTACTCACCCGGCGGGATGGTCTTCGCCGGCGACCCCGTCGAGATCGCCGAGCGGATCGTCGACCTCCACCGGCGCCTCGGCCACCGACGGCAGTTCTTCCAGATGGACGTCGGCGGCATGCCGCACCGCGAGGTGCTCGCCTCCATCGAGTTGCTCGGCGGCGAGGTCGCCCCGCTCGTGCGGGCCGAACTCAACGGCCGGGACGACTGACCGCCGAGCAGCGCCTGTCTCGCGCGGGCGGGCCCGACCGTCCCGGCCGGTGGTTCCGTCCAGTGTTTCTCGGCTGGTGGGAGCCTCGTCAGTCGGCGTCGCGGGCCTCGTCGGCCGCGAGGTTGGCGAGGGCCTCGTCGAGGTCTTCGTCCAGGGGGTCGTCGAGTTCGGCCTCGCGGTCCGCGTCCTCGTCCGTGACATGCACGGCCGCCTCCTCGGCGCTCGACGCGCCGGCGTCGATGCCGACGTCACGGCCCAGGAGCGAGCCGGACCGGTCGCCGTCCTCGCCGATCAGCCGTCCGCTGCGCGGCTCCGCCTCGTCCCAGCGCCCGGCGAGCAAGGCCGGGTCGGGCTCGGGCTCCTCCTCCGCCAGCAGCTGGTCGAGCGACTCGCCCTCCACCGCCTCGGCGGCCGTCGTGCCGAAGCGCTGACCGGCCGACCAGCGCTCGGCCGCGGTCAGGCCGGTGTCGAGCGGATCGTCGTCGAGGTCGTCGGTCAGCAAGGAGTCCGAGGGCTCCAGGACGCCGTCGTCCTCCAGAACGTCCTCCTGGAAGTCGTCGTCGAAGTCGTCGTCTCGGTCGGCCATCGGAAAGTCCCCTCCGCGCTGATGATCGGTGTAACCCTGGTCGGTGGCGGCCGATCATGTTCTAGTCGCCTGCGCGCCGCCGGACGCCGTCCGTGCCCGCGCGCTTTCCTTTCGTCTCGCAAGATAGTGCCGTCTCCGTCCGGGCCGACCGGCAGGTGCCGCCTGCGGGCGGGGTGATCTCCGGGAGGCGGCGCGCCTTCGCCGAGTTGTGGGGGAACCGGGGCGGGCCCGTGCCGTGCCGTACCGCCTCCGGGAGCGTAGGTGATCATAGGATTGCGCCGCAGGTCAGGGCAGGTTCTACGGAGGAGGGGCGGGCCCGATGAAGGCGAACCCGCGGATCCTGGTGACCGGTGCGGGCGGCGGAGCCGGGGGTGGCGGCGTCGGCCGCATGGTCGTCGAGACGCTGTGCCGGCGGGACGTCCCGGTGCGCGCGATGGTGCACCACGACGACGAGCGCGCCGCTCATCTGCGTTCGATCGGCGCGGACGTGGTCGTGGGCGACCTGACCCGGCCCGACCAGGTGGCCGAGGCGCTCGACGGCGTCAGCAGGATGTTCTTCAGCCTGAGCGTGTCCTCCTCCTACCTGGAGGCGACGGCGACCGTCGCCACCGTGGCCCGGGCGACGGGCGGCCTCGAGGCGCTGGTGAACATCTCCCAGATGACGGTGTCCCAGATGACCGCGGTGAGCACCGAGGAGTCCAGCCAGCAGCGGTTGCACTGGCTCTCCGAGCAGGTGCTGGAGTGGTCCGGGCTTCCGGTCGTGTACGTCCGGCCCACGGCGTTCCTGGACAACGTGATGTTCACGAGCCTGGTCGCGCGGCCCGTCGGGGAGAGCGGGATGCTGCCGCTGCCCTTCGGCGAGGGCCGAACGTCGCCGGTCGCCGCGGCCGACGTGGCCCGCGTGGTCCTGACGGTCCTGGACGATCCGGGCCGCTACATCGGCCAGGTGCTCGAGCTGACGGGGCCGCGGTCGCAGGACATGAACGGCGTCGCCGCCGAGTACGCCCGGGCGCTCGGCAGGACGGTCACCTACGTGGACGTACCTCCTGACGTGTGGGCGCAGCGGCTCGCGGCCCACCCGGAGTTGCCTCCGCACGTGACCCAGCACCTCATCACGATGGCCCGGCTGCATCGTGAGAACCGGTACGACCGGTCGACGGGCACCGTGGAGGAGGTCACGGGAACCCCCGCGCAGTCCGTGGAGCGGTTCGTCGCCGAACACGCCCACCTGTTCGCCGGGCCGGAAGGCCCGCGGAATGCACACTGAGCACACTGAGCCGCTCGACGGGCCGATCCGCCGGCACGTGCGGGTGGAGGGCGTCGTCCAGGGTGTCGGCTTCCGGCCCTTCGTGTACGGCCTGGCCACCCGGCTCGGCCTCGCCGGACGGGTGGGGAACGACGCGGGCGGCGTGTTCGTGGAGGTCGAGGGGATGCGCGCCGGGATCGACGCGTTCCTGGCCGCCCTCCGACGAGACGCTCCTCCGCTGGCCGAGATCGAACGGGTCACGGTCAGGCCGGGCGACCCCGACGGCGCCGGCGGGTTCACGATCGTGGACAGCGACGGCTCGGGGCCGCGGCAGGCCCTCGTCTCCCCGGACTCCGCGACGTGCGGCGACTGCCTGACCGAGCTCGCCGATCCCGCCGACCGCCGGTTCCGGTATCCGTTCATCAACTGCACCAACTGCGGCCCGCGGTTCACGATCGTGCGCGACGTGCCGTACGACCGCCCGAACACGACGATGGCGGCCTTCCCGATGTGCTCGGCCTGCGCCGCGGAGTACGGAGATCCGGGCGACCGCCGCTTCCACGCGCAGCCGATCTCCTGCTGGGACTGCGGCCCCCGGCTGCGGCTGACGGCCGCGGACGGGACCGAGCTTCCCGGAGATCCCGTACGGGAGGCCGCCGCGTTGCTGCGGGGGAGCGGGGTCGTGGCGATCAAGGGTCTCGGCGGCTACCACCTGGCGGTCAGAGTCGACGACGAGACGGCCGCCTCGACGTTGCGGGCACGCAAGCACCGCGAGGACAAACCGTTCGCCGTCATGGTCCCCGACGTGGAGACGGCGGCGGCCCTCTGCGAGGTCGACGAGAGCGCCGTGGCGTCGCTCACCGGCAGGGCCCGGCCCATCGTGCTGCTCCCGCGCCGGGACGCCCCGGCCGGACGGCGCCGGGTCGTCCCGTCCGTGGCCCGGGCGGTGGCTCCGGGCGACCGCCGGCTCGGGCTCATGCTGCCGTACACGCCTGTCCACCACCTGCTGCTCGCGGAACTAGGCACCCCCATTGTGCTGACCAGCGGGAACGTGTCCGACGAGCCGATCGCCTACGACGACGCCGACGCGCTGGGGCGGCTCGCCGGCATCGCGGACGCCTTCCTCGTCCATGACCGGCCCATCCACATCCGCACCGACGACTCAGTGGTGCGCCCCTTCCTCGGCCGGGAGTCCGTGCTGCGCCGCTCCCGGGGCCACGTGCCCGATCCCGTACGGCTCAGCCGGCCGGCCAGGAGGCCGATCCTCGCGTGCGGCGCCGAGCTCAAGAACACGTTCTGCCTCGTCAAGGGGAGGCACGCGTTCGTCTCGCACCACATCGGGGATCTGGAGAACTACGAGACGATGCGGTCCTTCGTCACCGGGATCGACCACTTCACCAGGCTCTTCGACGTCCGGCCCGAACTGGTGGCGCACGACCTGCATCCCGAATACCTGTCGACCAAGCACGCGCTGGCGATGACCGGCGTCGACTCCACCGGAGTGCAGCACCACCACGCGCACATCGCGTCCTGCCTCGCCGACAACGGGGAGGAGGGACCGGTGCTCGGCGTGGCCTTCGACGGCCTGGGCTACGGCGCCGACGGCACCATCTGGGGCGGCGAGTTCCTCCTCGCCGACCTGGTCTCCTTCCAGCGGCTCGGCCATCTCGCGCCGGTGCCGATGCCGGGCGGGACGGCGGCGATCCGTCAGCCGTGGCGGATGGCGGCCGCCTACCTCGACGCGGCGTACGGCGGGAGGCCGCCGCAGGGGCTGGACGTGGTCGGCCGCAACCAGGCGGCGTGGGCGGACGTCCTCATGCTCGGCCGGACCGGGATGAACTCCCCGGCGACCTCCAGCGCGGGGAGGCTGTTCGACGCGGTGTCCGCCCTGCTCGGCCTCCGCGACACGATCAACTACGAGGGCCAGGCGGCGGTCGAACTGGAGCAACACGCCGACCCCGCCGAACGCGGCGCCTACCACGCGGGGATCTCGGCCGGACGCCCGGTTGTCGTGGCCGGCGCGGATCTGGTCAGGGCGGCGGCGCAGGACGTGCTCACGGGTGTGGAGCCCGGGGTCGTCGCCGCCCGGTTCCACAACGGGGCGGCCGACGTCGTCGTGCGGGTCTGCGAGATCCTGCGCGAGGAGTCCGGCGTCTCGGTTGTGGCGCTCTCCGGCGGGGTCTTCCAGAATCAGCTGCTGCTCGTCCGGGTCGCCGGAGGACTCACCGCGAGCGGCTTCCGGGTGCTCACGCACGCCCGGGTGCCGCCGAACGACGGCGGGATCAGCGTCGGCCAGGCGGCCGTCGCCGCGGCGCGGGACCGTCTGGCGTAGTCCGGGCACGTGAGTCCGGGTGCGCGACCTCGGACGGGCGGTCGGCGCGGATCCTTTGCGCCGGGTGTCCGCCGCCCTACGGTGCGTGTATGGCGGTACCAGGACGACATCAACGGATCGGCCCCGACTACGGCACGCTGGTCCTGAAGACCTCGCGGCAGGGCTTCGCCGGGCGGATGGGGCACGACCTCACCATCGAGGTGACGCGGTGGACGGGTGAGGTCTTCATCGCGGAGGACGACCTCGCCGCGAGCACGGTGACCGTCACGGCCGAGATGGGATCTCTCCGGGTCGTGGAGGGCGAGGGAGGCGCCGTACCCCTCACGGAAGGGGACAAGCGGGAGATCGCGCAGACCGCCGGGAACCTGCTCGACGCCGAGCGGCATCCGGAGGCGAGGTTCGTCTCCACCGGGATCACCGTCACGGGTCCCGAGGAGGGCGTCATCGACGGCACCCTGTCCGTCCGCGGCGTGGAACGCCCCTTCCGGCTTGAAGTCACCCGGACGGAACTCGGTCGTCACCGGGCGACGGGGACGGTCGTGCAGTCCGAGTACGGCGTCAAGCCGTACAGCGCGTTCTTCGGCGCGCTGCGGCTGGCCGATCCCGTCGGCGTGGAGGTCGAACTCGACCTGGAGTGAGCGGCGAAACCCGGCCGGTGTTCCGGGGCAGGCACGGTGGCCCGGGGGTCAGTGTTCCGGGGGGCTCAGTGTTCCGGGGCGGGCATGGAGACGAAGGCGACGTCGTCCAACTCCACCGCGCCGCCCGACTCGTCGACGAACGCCACCGACAGTCGCCCGCCGGTGGTGCGGCTGCGACGTTCCGCGGACGGAGCGTCGTCGCCGAGACGGTGCCGGTCACCCCACTGTTGCAGCGCGCCGAGAACGAGGAGCAACTCCTCGCCCGTGGAGGTGAGGTGGTAGCTGTGCCGGGAGCGCCTGCCCGGCTCGGTGTACGGGCGTCTTTCCATGACACCGGCCTCGACCAGAGTCGTCAGACGGTCGGAGAGCAGATCGGTCGAGATGCCGAGGGCGGTCGCGAAGTCGCCGAATCTCGTGACCCCCATGAACGCCTCGCGCAGGACGAGGACCGTCCAGGGGTCTCCGATGACCTCCAGGCTGCGCTGGATCGAGCACGCGGAGTCCAGCAGGGCGTGCCGGGTGGTCCTTCTCACGCGTCCACCCTACCCCCTGACTTGATTTATCCAAGCAAGACTGGCTAGCTTTGGATTCCGGACCCAGTCGGTCGACTGCTTCAAGACGACCGGTCACCTTGGGCGTTACGCGTGGCCGAGTCGCCTGCCGGCGATCCGCGCCCGCACTATGAGAGGAACACGATGAAGATCGAGAATTCCGTGGCGATCGTGACCGGCGGCAATCGCGGGCTCGGCCGTCAGTTCGCCGCCCAGCTGATCGACCGCGGCGCGAAGGTGTACGCGGCCGCGCGCAGGCCGGAGACGGTCGACGTGCCAGGGGCCGTGCCGCTGCGGCTGGACCTCACCGAGCCGGAGTCGGTGGCGGAGGCCGCGCGGATCGCGACCGACGTGACGCTGCTGATCAACAATGCGGGCATCTCAACGCACACGCCGTTGATCGACGGTGATTTCGACACGATCCGGCTGGAGATGGAGACGCACTACTTCGGAACCCTCGCCGTGGCCCGGGCGTTCGCGCCGGTCATCGAGTCCAACGGCGGCGGCGCGATCCTCAACGTGTTGTCCATACTCTCGTGGGCCCACCCGGTGAACTACGGCGCCTACTCCGCCGGGAAGGCGGCGGGATGGGCGATGACCAACGTGATCCGGCAGCAGTTGACCCCGCGGGGCATCCAGGTCGCCGCCCTGCACGTCGGCTACATGGACACCGACATGGCCTCCTATGTGGCTCCGGGGGACAAGACGGACCCGGCCGTCGTCGCCGCGGCGGCCCTCGACGGGATCGCCGACGGCGCCGTCGAGATCATCGCCGACGAACCCACCCGGTTCGTCAAGCAGAACCTCTCCGCGCCGCTGACCGCCTGACCGCCTGACCGCCCGACCGCCGGTGGGCGGGCCCGGCCCTGCCCGCCCACCGATCGGCCGCGATCGGCTAGGGACTTTCCCCGCCCTCCTCGCGTTCCCCCGGGCCACTGACGATGCCGGAGGCCATCTTGGCGGTCAGCTCGATGACCGTGCCCTTGGGGAACCGGAGCGGGTGGGCCGGGTCGGAGTCGGGCGCGATGCCGGGCGGATGCGACGGTTCGGTCCAGTCCTCGGTGAAGATCGCACGGGTGCCCAGATACCGGTAGGTCCGACTGTCAATGATGATCTCCGACCGGACCGACTGGCTGTCGGTGATGCCGAACGCCTGGCCGTGCCGTCCGGCCGCGTCCGCGACGTCGTCGATCACCGTGACGCCGGGGATGTAGGCGAGCGCGCCGTACAGGGCCGCCTGCTGGCGAGGAGTGACATAGAAGCTCAACAGCACCTGCTTGACCAGGGTGAACGCCGCGACGTCCCGCCCCCGTGAGGTGTCCACGCCAATCTCGCCCCGGATCGTGTGGTCGCGCTCCCCCTGGATGATCCGGTCGACCTCGGCGTAGACGTGCCGCGCCATGCCCTCCGCGTCGTTCGGCGCGTCGAGGAGGAAGGCCTGCGACGGTACGTCCCGGAGGGGTTCACCATTGAACACGGTGATCCGGCCGCTGTCGTCCACGCCCGCGTAGTGCAGGCCGTCGAGGGTGTACCAGTCTGACAACGTCGACATCTCGTGCGACTGGCTTTCCCGCTGCAAGGTCTCCACGTACGCCCAGGCTGTCGGGTCGAGGCTGTCGGCGGGCTCTCTGTCGGCGACGGTGCGAGCGCGGTCCGCCACCGCGGCCACGGCGGGTTGGGCGGCCGACAGCATGCCGGTGAAGCCGGGGCCACGCCCGGGGCCCGGGCCGTCGCCTTCGGTGACGACGGTGCCCGTGACGATCGCGGCGGCGAGGGCCGCGACGAGTCCCGCTCGCCAGGCGACGGGCCCGACCTGTCGAGTCGGGCGTTCGGGTGTCTCCATCGCCTCGATCAGTCGTGCCCGGGCGGCCGTCGTCGCGGCCGGGCTGATGCGGGGCGTGTCCCTGCGCAGCTCGGCGAGCAGGTCCAGCTCATCCATCGCGGGCCTCCTTCATCGGGTCGATTCCGCCGAGTCGCTCGCGCAATTTGCGGCGTGCGCGGTTGAGGCGTGACCGTACGGTCCCGACAGGGACGCCGAGGGCCCGCGCCGCCTCCTCATAGGTCAGCTCGCCCCACACCACGAGCAGCAGGGTGTCCCGGTCGCCGCGGCCCAGCGTCGCCAGCGCCCCCGCCAGCTTGCGCATGTGGTCCTGTGCGGTGATCCGCTCGACGACGCCGTCCGCCGGGGACTCCGGCAGGGGGTCCACGCCCGTACGGCTCAGCGCCCGCAGATACCGCACCTCCGAACGGTGATGCCGGGCGACGAGCGTGGTGGCGATGCCGTAAAGCCACGGGCGGGCATCGGGACGCTCAGGGTCGTAGGACGACCGCTTGCGGAACGCCGTCAGGAAGGTCTCGGCGACGATGTCCTCCGCCGCGTCCGTCCCCACTCGCCGGGCGACGTAGTGGTGGATCCGTTCGGCGTGCCGGTCGAAGATGGCGGCGAAACGCTCGGTGTCCGTGAGGGACGCCACGATCAGCTCGGCGTCGTCCGCGGCGGGCGACGCCGTCGCGAGGTCGCTCGTCATCTCAGGTGGCACCAGTGGGGCTCTTTCGTCACGTCGGCCTCTTCTCGGTCGGGGATGCTTCAGCGGGTTATCTCCCGCAGGCCGCTGGAAGTTCGCACGAATCCGCGGCGGGTCTCCGGGTCGTGGCCGGCATCGGACCCTACCCGGCCGGGGTGTGTGCCGGGACCGACCCGATTCGCTGCCGGACGAGAACGGTGACGAGTCGTTCAACCCGGTCCGCGTCGGCCCGTCGCGGCTGAATGATCGCCGCGGTTGCGCAAAGGTGACATATCCCTAATAAGGGACATATTGAAATCGGATATAAATGACATTTCAGATCAAATGGATCTTTATAGGGCCAATAGAGTCAATAAAGCGATAAGTGCATGACAAAAGGCGATGTTCGTCGTTTGTTAGGCCGAGTGGTGCGGAAAATAGCCATTGCAGGCAGGTCCTATCGAAGGTCGTAAAAACGACATTTTCCGCTTCGCTTGGGAAACGTCAGAGCATGCATATAAGGGCGGCAGTCCTTAAAGGGAGAAATGAAATGCCCAACTTCAAGAGCCTCGTCGGCGCCCTCGCCATCAGCACCGCGCTCACCGGCGGGGCCGTCGCCCTCGGCGCGACCGTCACCACCAGCGCAGCGAACGCCTCGACCGTCATGGGCTGCGGCGGTGGATGCGGCGGCGGTGGATGCGGCCGGAGCCACAACCGCAACCACAACCGGAACCACAACCGGCAGTGGCAGCAGGAGCACCAGCGCCAGCACCAGAACCAGCACCTGATGCGCGACTTCACGCTCATCGTGTCGCCGTTCCAGAACGCCGACACCAAGGCCAACCCGTGGCAGAGGCAGGACGGCGACTCCACGGCCAAGGCGTTCGACTAGGGCGGGACCCTTTCCGGCGGAGGCCCCGCGCCGCATCCGGCGCGGGGCTTCGGCGTGCGGGCGAGCGCGCGGAAACGGCGGCGCCGGTTCACGCGTCGCTATCCGTGCTGCCCGCGAATCCCGGTGAGGTCGCCGTTCGCCACTGTTCGCAGTGCCTGTGTGCTCAAGGCGGTGAGCGTGATCCCGCTTGCCAGTAGCAGGGCGATTTGCAGCCCTCCGACGAGGTTGATCGTCTCGGTGATGGAATCGGCCGCACCGGGGTGCAGCGTGGCCGCTCGGGAGAGCACCGCAGGCACGGTCAGGATCGCTGCGGCCAACGCCGTCGGCCCCGACGTTCGGCGCCGGGCCAGACACCACACCGTCACGATGAGCAGCGAAACGCACGCGAGACCGGGGACGTCGACCCACAGCGATGCCTGTACCAGAAGCGTCACCGGGACGGTCGCGGCTCTGGAGAGCGAGCTGAGCGCAATGACGACCAGGGAGAGCAGGACGCCGGGAACGGCCGCAAGCGCGACCATGCGCAGGGCCTGCCCCCGAGGCAGGGGCGGCGGCAGTGCGTCGCGGTGGAATCCGATCACCAACGCCGGCACCGTCACCGCGGCCGGCAACACCATGCAGACCCAGCGGGCCACGATCTCCCACCCGCCGGGGAACACGGGGGGGACCAGCATGTGCGGCAGGACCAGTGCGGCCACGGCCACCGCCTTGGCCGTGCGGGGGCGGCCGAGGACGAGCGCGCCGAGGCTCCCCGCCCACAGCAGTGGCAGGAGATCCGCCAGCACGTGCCGCAGGCGATCAGCCGACCCGGCGTGGCCGATTCCCATGGTCACGTCGTCGGGCAGGGCATCGGCGAGGATGCCGTACGCGATCAGCGCCTGTGCGGCGGACAGGAAGCCGATCATCGTCCAGAAGACGAGGCCGAGCAGAGCGGCCCGGCGGACCGCCTCTCCCCAGAGGAACGACCTCGGCGGGGCCCCCGGACCCCCGAGTCGCAGCCGCACCGCGAGCGCCACCACGCTGGCGATCTCCATCCAGCGCGGGCGCTGGTCGTCGAGGCCCGCCTCTCCGTGCTGGGCGCCTTCGAGGAAGGCCGAGACCATCTCCTCCTCGCGCTCGGCTCGGTAGGGCGCGGGCAGCAGCCGCAGGACCCACCGGTAGCTGTCCTCGAGGACGCTCATGTCAGACCTTCCGCCCGCCTGAGGCGCAGCCGTTCGACGGCGCGGCGCGCGTTGTCGGCCAGCCGCACGGCCTCCTCCTCCAGGGCCCGCGCCCCCTCGTCGGTCAGCCGGTAGTAGCGGCGCAGCCGTCCCTGCCACACCTCCTCCCGGTCGGGCTCGACGAACGCGTCGGCCGCGAGCCGGTCGAGCACGCCGTACAATGTGCCGATCTTCAACTGGACCCGGCCGCCGGAGATCCGCTCGACCTCCTGCGCGATGCCGTAGCCGTGCCGCGGCTCGTCGACCAGTGCGGTGAGGACGAGGAACGCGGGTTCTGTCATCGCCCGCGGTGTCATGCGTCCATGATATATCGGCAGACATGATATTCAAGTTTGCAGAGTAACGATGCGCCGGAGTAGGCAGGCGGCCGTCCAGACCGGCGACCGCGGGTGATCGGGCCGGCTCTTTCGCCGCCCGGACTACGGCGAGGGAACGGAGGCGGCGCTCACCGCCTCGTCCCAGGTCGCCTGGGCCGAGATGCCACCCGCCGCCCGGGTCGACAGCGAACCGCAGGCCGCGGCGATCCGCAGCGCGGCGTCCAGCGGCAACCCGCGCAGTCGTGCCGCGACGAACCCCGCGTCGAGGCTGTCCCCCGCCCCCACCGTGTCGACCGGGTCGATCTTCATGGCAGGGGCGTGTACGGCTCCCGCGTCCGTCCACGCGAGCACGCCGTCCCGCCCGAGCTTGACGACGGGAAGCACCCCCCGCGCGCCCAGAGCGCGCGCGGCCGCCTCGACGGGGGAGCCGGCAGGGGAGACGTGCGGTGAGGGGCCGGAGGGTGTGCCCCCGGCGCCGGCGATCGCCAGCACTTCGGCCTCGTTGGGCAGCAGCACGTCGGTCACGGCGACGACCTCCGCCAGCCCCTCCCAGCGGCCCGCCGGGTCGTCGTTGGTGTCGAGCGACGTGGTCGCCCCGTGAGAGCGGGCGGCGGAAAAAAGGGAAGGCAGGTCGGCGGCAAGGCGAGGCTGGAGGAAGAACGACGCCGCGTGCACGTGACGGGCCGAGGCGAGCAGGGCGCGGGGGACGTCCGTCCCGGACAGAAACGGCAGGCAGCCGGGAGCGGTCAGGATGGCCCGGTCACCGTCCCCGTCGACCAGGACGACCGTCAGCGCCGTCGGCAGCGTGGGGTCCACGACACAGGCCGACACGTCGACCCCCCGTGCCTCCAGTGAGGTCAGCATGAAGCGGCCCGCCTCGTCGTCGCCCACCCGGCCGACGAACGCCGTGCGCAGACCGAGACGCGCCGCCCCGCACGCCATGATCGCGCCGGAGCCGCCGACGGTGAGGACGCCGGCGTCGACGAGTTCCTCACGCTGGCCGTACGCGGGACGCCGGGGCGCGCTCGCGAGGATCACATCGGGGTTCGCGTCGCCGAGGACCAGGAGATCGAACATCCGGACTCCCATACCGTGCGAATTTGTGCTCGAAAGCATTGCGAATCGAGCTAAAACGCGCAACTCTTGAGCCAGCCGGGAGGAAGGAAGCCGATCGAGGCGTGCTGACATGGTCCTGCTGATCACTATGGGTCATGTCACTCCCACCGCATCGTGGGCCGGGCGGCGAGGAGAGTGAGGAACAGCACGCATGACGCCCCTTGCCTGAACGCCAGTCATGCGAGGAGTGCACATGCGCCGTCTCAAGGCGTTGTTCGCCGCCGTCTTCACGGTCGGCCTGCTCGTCACCGCGAGCCCCGCGCAGGGCGCAGCCCTGCCCGCCCCCATTGCCTGCCCCGACTGCCGGCACCCCGATCTGCGGACCAGCTGGCAGTGGCAACTGTCGTCGCTGCCCACGGCTCCCTATCTAAATGTCGATATGTACGACATCGATGGGTTTGATGCCTCGGCCGGCCTGGTCTCCGACCTGCACGCCACGAAGCAGGGCCGCATGGTCGTCTGCTACATCAGCGCCGGTTCGTACGAGGACTGGCGGCCCGACGCCGCTCAGTTCCCTGCGGCGGTGCTGGGCAGGAACCTGGACGGCTGGGCGGGCGAGCGGTGGCTGGACATCCGCCAGTACGGCGGGCCGCTCGGCGCGATCATGCGGGCCCGGCTCGACATGTGCAAGGCGAAGGGCTTCGACGCGGTCGAACCGGACAACGTCGACGGCTACACCAACAAGACGGGTTTCCCCCTCACCAAGGCCGACCAGCTCGCCTACAACGCATGGCTGGCGAACGAGGCGCACAAGCGAGGTCTCTCCGTGGCCCTCAAGAACGACGTCGCGCAGATCCCCAAGCTGCTGCCGTACTTCGACTGGGCCCTCAACGAGGAGTGCTTCACCTACGAGGAGTGCACGACCGCGGACAACGGGTCCTACGGCTACGACCAGTTCATCGCCGCAGGCAAGGCCGTCATGCAGGTCGAGTACACCCTCGCCACGTCCAGGTTCTGCGCGAAGGCCAACGCGCAGAACTTCAACTCACTCAGGAAACACCTGGAACTGGACGCCTACCGCGTGGCCTGCCGCGGCGTCTGAACCCCCCGGGGTGGGCCCTCATCAGGGCCCACCCGCAAGGAGCGACCCATTGAAGATTGTTTTCATCGGCGCCGGCAGCGTCGTGTTCACCCAGGGCCTGATGGCCGACCTGGCGAGCCTCCCGGAGCTCGCGGGAAGTGAGATCGCCCTCCACGACATCTCGGCCGAACGGCTCGCGGTCGCGGAGACCGGCGCACGCCGGATCGTGGGCGGGAGCCGTACCGGTCTGGTCGTCACCACCCACCTCGACCGGCGCGCGGCGCTCGCCGGAGCCGACTTCGTGATCAACATGGTGCAGATCGGCATGCACGCGGCGACGGTGACCGACTTCGCGATCCCCGCGCGGTACGGCCTGCGCCAGACGATCGGCGACACGCTGGGCGTCGGCGGCGTCTTCCGTGCGCTGCGCACCTTCCCCTTCCTGGACGCGCTGGCGGACGACATCACCGACGTCTGTCCCGGCGCCTGGCTGCTCAACTACACCAACCCGATGGCCATGAACATCACGTACCTGGCCCGCAGGCTGACCCGGGTGGTCGGCTTGTGCCATTCGGTCCACTGGACGATGGACGGCCTGGCCGACCTGGTCGGGGTGCCGTTGGACGAGATCGACTACCTGTGCGCCGGAGTCAACCACCAGTCCTGGGTGCTGCGCTTCTCCGCGGACGGCGAGGACCTCTACCCGCGCCTGGACGCCGCCATCGACAAGGACCCCGGGCTGCGGCGGCGCGTCCGGGTGGAGATGTACCGGCGGCTCGGCTACTACCCGACGGAATCCAGCGAGCACTCCTCCGAGTACGTGCCCTGGTTCCTGCGCCACGACGAGGAGATCGAGCGGTTCCGGCTGGACGTCGGAGAGTATCTGCGGATCAGCGCGGACAACGTGGCCGTCTACGAGCGCGCCCGCGCGGGGGAGTTCGAGCCGCCCGACGCCACGATGGAGTACGCCCCGCAGATCATCCACGCCATGGTGACCGGCCGGCCCCGCGTGGTGTACGGCAACCTGCCGAACCACGGGCTGATCTCCAACCTGCCCTCCGGCTACGCCGTGGAGGTGCCCTGCCTGGTGGACCGGCTCGGCGTCCACCCGATGGCCGTCGGCGACCTCCCGCCGCAGTGCGCCGCGCTGAACCGCTCATTCGCCGCCGTCGGCGAACTCACCGTCCGGGCCGCCGTGGACGGCAGGCCCGAGCACATCCGCCATGCCGCGATGGTCGACCCGAACACCGCGGCGACCCTCACTTTGGAGCAGATCTGGGATCTGTGCGACGAAATGGTGCGCGCACACTCCGACCTGCTGCCCGAGCCGCTCCGAGAGGAGATGAAGCCATGATCCGCAAGCTCGCCATCGTCCTTGCCATCGTCCCCGCGCTCGGCTTCGCGACAGCGTGCGGCGGCCAGTCCGGCGACGAGGGCGGCAAGGTCAAGGTCGTGTGGTGGCACGGCCAGACCGAGGCCGAGGGCCAGACCCTCAAGGCCCTCGCCGACGAGTACAACAAGACCCACCCCGGCGTGGAGGTCGACCCCGAGGTCGGCACGACCAACGTCGACGAGATGCTGCAGAAGGTCCAGGCCGCGCTGGCCGGCGGCGAACCGCCGGACGTCGCCTACATGTACGGCTCCTGGTCCTCGACGCTCGCCCAGACGCCCAAGGTCGTCGACCTGTCCTCCATGGTCAACGACCCGTCGTTCGGCTGGGACGACTTCTGGCCCGCCGCGCGTGAGGCCGCCACGGTCGACGGCAAGGTCATCGGCGTCCCCTCGGTCGTGGACAACCTCGCGCTGATCTACAACAAGAAGCTCTTCGACGCCGCCGGCCTGCCGTACCCGACCAAGGACTGGACCTGGGACGACTTCCGCGCGGCGGCGAAGGCGCTGACCGATCCCGGCAAGGGCGTCTTCGGCACGTCGTACGTGGTCACCGGTGACGAGGACACGGTGTGGCGGTTCTGGCCGATGCTCTGGCAGCAGGGCGGGTCGATCCTCGGCGCCGACGGCAAGACCGCCGCCTTCTCGACGCCGCAGGCCGTGCAGAGCCTCGACCTGTGGCGGGCCATGGCCGTGGAGGACAAGTCGGTCTACCTCGACCAGAACGGCGAGAAGTTCCTGCCGCTCTTCTACAGCGGCAAGGTCGGCATGGAGATGGCCGGCCCCTGGGCGATGCGCGACCTCGCCGACCACCAGGTCGACTACGGCGTCGTGCCGCTCCCGGGCTACGGAGGCGACCACCAGACGATCTCCGGCCCGGACAACTGGGTGGTGTTCGACAACGGCTCCAAGCGGGCCCAGGCCGCCAAGGACTTCCTCGCCTGGCTGACCAAGCCCGAACAGGACGCGCGCTGGTCGCTCGGCTCGGGCAACCTGCCCATCCGGCAGGCGACCTCGAAGCTGCCCGCCTACGAGAAGTTCGCCGAGCAGTTCACCGGGGCGGACGCCTTCCTCGCCAACCAGGACAACGCGGAGCAGGCCCGCCCGGCGATCGACGGGTATCCGGACATCTCCGCCGAGGTCGGCGACGCGATCGACAAGGCGCTCCTCGGCCAGGCGACGGCACAGCAGGCGCTGACCGACGCCGCCGCGGCGGCCGACAAGATCCTGGCGAAGGGCTGACGTGCGGGCCGACGTGAGGGCTGACATGGCCGCCGGTGCGCTCACGGTGCGCACGCGGCACGCCAGGCCCCGGGTACGGCTGATGCCGCAGCTGACCGGGTGGGGTTTCGTCGGGCCGGCGACGCTCGTCATCGTCGGCCTGTCGATCTTCCCGGCGGTCTGGGCGCTGATCCTCTCGCTGCGGGACGACAACCTGCTCGCCCCCGGCTCGTTCGTGGGGCTGCAGAACTACAGCGACCTGCTCGACGACCCGGACCTGCGGGCGGCGACCCTGCACACCCTGCTGTACTCCGTCCTGTACGTCCCCGGCTCGCTCGTCATCGGGCTGCCGATCGCGCTCGCGCTGAACCGGCCGATCCGGTTCCGCGCGTTCTACCGGACCTGTCTGTTCGTGCCGTACGTCGTCTCGGCGGCGGCCACGGGCATCCTCGCGAACTTCATCCTCGATCCGCAGTTCGGGATCGTGAACGACCTGCTCGCCGGCGCGGGCATCGCCCGGCAGGGATTCCTGCAGGACCCCTCCCAGGCGTTGCTCACCCTGGTCGTGGTGTCGTTGTGGGGCTCGGTCGGCCTGCCCATCGTGGTCTACCTGGCCGCGTTGCAGGACATCCCGCGCGAGCTGGTCGAAGCGGCCCGGGTGGACGGCGCGGGCGCGCTGCGGGTCTTCCGAGCGGTGACCCTGCCCCAGCTCAGGCCGGCCACCGTGTTCCTGGTGATCTGGCAGACGATCGACGCGCTGCAACTGTTCGACCTCGTGTACACGACCACCAAGGGCCAGCCCCTCGACTCCACCACCGTGATCGTGTTCTACCTGTACCAGCAGGCCTTCCAGCTGTTCCACGCCGGATACGGGGCGGCCGTGGCCTACGCGCTGTTCGTCGTCACTCTGATCGCGTCGGGCGCCGCCCTCTGGCACGCCCGGCGAGGGGAGGCGCCCTCATGAGACGTCAGTGGCCCTACCACCTGGTCCTCATGCCGCTGTCGTTGTTGTTCGCGGCGCCGCTGGTGTGGATGCTCATCACGTCGTTCATGCCGGACGCCGAGATCAACGCCTACCCGCCGCGCCTGTGGCCGAGCCACATCGACTTCGGCGGCTACCTCAAGGTCCTCACCGAGGACAGCTATCCGCGCTGGTTCGGCAACACGCTGCTCGTCACGGCCGTCGCCGTCGTCTCCCACCTGGCGTTGTGCTCGCTCGCCGGGTACGGCTTCGCCCGGCTGCGCTTCCGCGGCAAGGGCGTGGCCTTCGTGGCCATCATGGCGACCGTCATGGTGCCGACCCAGGTGCTGATGATCCCGACGTTCCTCGTCTTCAAGAACCTGGGCCTCATCGACACGCTCTCCGCGGCGTTCCTCCCGTGGCTGGCGACGGCCTTCGGGGTCTTCCTGATGAGGCAGTTCTTCCTCAGCCTGCCGCGGGAACTGGAGGAGGCGGCGCGGATCGACGGCTGCAACCGCCTCGGCGTGTTCTTCCGGGTGGTGCTGCCGCTCGCCCGTCCCGCGCTCGCCACGCTGGCCGTCTTCACGTTCCTCGGCGCGTGGAACGACCTGATCTGGCCGCTGATCGCCATCAACTCCGAGGAGACCTACACCCTGCAGGTGGGCCTCACGACCTTCGCCGGAGCCCGGCACACCCAGTGGTCGGCGCTGATGGCGGGCAACGTGCTCGCGACGTTCCCGCTGATCGTGGCGTTCGTCGTGGCCCAGCGGCACTTCATCGCCACCATGTCGTTCAGCGGGCTCAAGGGGTGACCCGCGGAGAGGAGCCGTCATGAACCGGCCGGTCACACTGGTCGTCGTCGGAGCGGGCATGCGCGGCACGGTCTACGCGCGGCACGCCGTCGCCGCGGGCGCCCGCGTGGTCGCCGTCGCCGACCCGGATCCGCGGCGCAGGGAGGCCTTCGCCGCCGAGCACGGGCTGGCGCCGGAAGACGTCCACGCCGACTGGACGGCCCTGGCCGCCCGGCGGTCGGCGGACGCCGCCGTCATCGCCAGTCCGGACGGCGAACACGCCGACCAGGCCGTGGCGTTCGCCCGCGCGGGCCACCACCTGCTGCTGGAGAAGCCGATGGCCACCTCGGAGGCCGACGCGCTGCGCATCGTGGACGCGGTGGCCGAGGCCGGAGTGATCCTCGCGGTCTGCCACGTGCTCCGCTACACCGTCTACACGCGCGTGCTCACCTCGCTTCTGGCGGCCGGCCGGATCGGCGAGATCGTGAGCGTGCAGCACCTCGAGCCGGTCGGCTGGTGGCACCAGGCCCACTCGTTCGTCCGGGGCAACTGGCGGCGCGAGCAGGACGCGCCCATGTTGCTCGCCAAGTCGTGCCACGACATCGACTGGCTGCTCCACATCACCGGCCGGCCGGCCGGAAGCGTCTCGTCGTTCGGGTCGCTGAAGCACTTCACCCCGGCCAACCGGCCGGACGGCGCGGCCGACCGGTGCCTCGACTGCGCGGTGGAGCCCGCCTGTCCGTATTCGGCGCCCCGGCTCTACCTCGACTGCCTGAACGACCCGGACCGCACGTTCTGGCCGCTGAGCGTCGTGACCTCCGACCACACCGAGGAGGGGGTGCGGCGTGCCCTGCGCGAGGGCCCGTACGGCCGTTGCGTCTACGCCTGCGACAACTCCGTCGTCGACCACCAGGTCGTCTCCTGGGAGTTCGCCGGAGGCGGCACCGTCACGTTCACCATGACCGCCTTCACGCCGCTGGAGCAGCGCAGGACAAGGATCTTCGGCACACACGGGTACCTGGAGGGCGACGGGACCCTGGTGAAGGTGACCGACTTCCGTACCGGCAGGGAGGAGGTCGTCGACACGAGCGCCGAGAGCGGGGCCGCCGCGGCCGACGGGCACGGCGGGGGAGACGGGGCACTCGTGGACGCGTTCCTCGGGGCGGTGGCCGCGGGCGATCCCTCCCTGGTCTGCACGGACGCCGCCACGAGCCTCGACTCCCACCGCGTCGTGTGGGCCGCCGAACGAGCCCGCCACACCGCCACCGTCGTCAAGTTGTGATCACGCACAGGTTCACCCGCGCCCCCGCCCCCGCCGCAAACCCTTGCCGTGATCATGCACGGATTCGGCCGCGCATGCCCTGGCCTGCGCATCCCTCAGTCGTGATCATGCACAGGTTCGTGCGCGGCCATGCTGACCTGCACGTACCTCCGTCGTGATCATGCAGAGTCCTGTCCAACCATCCGATGGAGCAGCTATGGGCAGAGGGTCGGATCGTGACGGTGCCCGCCAAGGGCAGCCTTGTGGCTGAGAACCTTCCCGGCCGATCCCGCTGGCGCCGAAGACGAGTGAAGGCCCCGGGTCGGAACCCAAGGCCTTCGGCCTTCAATCGAACTGTGTCAGCAAGAAACGAAGGAAGGGCGAGCCCAAGGGTACGGCGTCTTGGCTGTGCGACTGCTCACCAGGAGTATCCCTGCCTGGCGATCAACACTCTTCCGAAACGGCAGTTGCCTGGTCCGGCCAGGCGGTCCAGTTGAACGGCTCTCGCCACCCCGGCAAGCGATACAGCCACATCGTGAAAACCTGAGTCATCAACCGCAAGTCACGGCAGGACGTGCGGAAATGGGCATCGGCACTGCCTTCGCGGTACTCCAGCCAGAAGGACCCGTCAGTGCGAAGGTGCGCCTGCATGTAGTATTCGTCGTTCTCGGCGTCCAACCGCTCAACAATCACGAACTGGTTAGAGGACGAGAGGCCATAAACCAAAGCCCGTACATCCTCCGAGGTCAGCACCTCGATACTCTCTCCGCGTTGATTGGACGCTCGTGCCTTCAGACTCATGGCTCCAACCCCTGTCGATACCATGCACAGGTTCGCGTGCGCCCATGCTGACCTGCACGTAGTTCTGTCGTGATCATGCACTCATCCGCGCCGTACGGTGAACGCCCGGCTCACAGGCCGAGCGACAAGGGCCTGGACGGAACTCCGCCGGCGATCAGCGCCGCCAGTGGCGTGGCCAGGTCGCGTGGTGAGAACAGGTCGGTGCCGCAGTACTCCGCGATGTCCGGCAGCCGCCACCAGCGGAAGGCGAAGATGTTCTCGGCGGCGAGTTCGTCATCGGACATCGCGCCGAGGGGGCGGAACGATGCGGCGCGGACCAGGAAATAGTCATTGATCACCCCGTCATGGCCCACCGCGAATCCAGGACCGACGACCTCCTGATGCCAAACATGCGGCGGGTCGGCGTCAATGGTGAGTCCCACCTCCTCGTGCAGCTCCCGGCGCAGGGCGGCAAGGACGGCTTCGCCATGCTCGACGCCTCCACCGGGCGCCGCCCACACGACGATCGTCCCGGTCGGCTTGGGAATGACGTGCCGACACAACAGGATGCGGTCGTCCTCGTCCAGGACGATCGCGCGGACCGAATGACGCAGATGCACCACGGGCATCCGCGCATGCTAGCCGCCGTGGACGTAACCCGTTGAAGGACGCCTGCACGACCTATTCCGCCGCTGGTTCGATGTCGCTGATCGAATAGGTCGCGACGATGAATTCCCGTAGTCGTGCGCGTGCCGCGTACAGGGCGCGCGTCGTCACCGCGGCGTCATCGACCAGAGCTCTGTACTCTTCTTCGGATTTCGGGATGGCGGCGACCTGCGCCTTGTATCGAAGAATCCACTCAGCGCGATCCTCGGTCGCGTTGACGACCTGATCGAACAGATCGGGGCAATAGATCTTGAGGAGGGTCCGAAGGCTGCGACGGGCCGCTTGGCGGCGCTTCGACGCCCGCCAGCGCAAGAGTATCGGCGCCTTCTCCGCGTAGACCCTGTCTATATCACCGAGGATGCTCGGGAGGACCTCGCGGTGCATTTGCCGGGGACCGATACGCAGATCCCGGGGATTAGTTCCCGGTGCGAGGAAGACGCTCGTCTCCTCCGCCATTTCGCACCAGTCGTCGAGAATCGCGAAGAGCTCCATGAGCGATTCGCGTACGTCTCGCCTTAAACGTTGGTCGGATTTTCCTACCGCGCCGAGAATCGTGGACCCGGCACGGGCGATCGCCTCCACGTCGGCCAGCCCAGGAATCAATGCCCTCTCCGTCCAAAGTGTCGGGCCAACATTCAAGAGCGATTGGCCGGGCCGTGCAAGGCACGGCTTCCATAACAGAGTGCTCCGCGGACACGGTCATCCAGGTACTGAACCGGATCCGTCTGCGAGGACGCCGAGCAGGTGCGTGACCTCGCGGGCCACGGCGTCGCGCCCGGCCCTGACGTACGCCCGGGAGTCCACGGCCGCCAGGTGGGCGTCGAGGTGCCCGCGTACGGCCTCGGTGAAGGCCTTGTTCAGATGCGTGGCGATGTTGATCTTCTTCATGCCGTGCCGTACGGCCGCGCGGAGGGTGTGGTCGGGCACGCCAGAAGAACCGTGCAGCACGAGAGGCACCGGTACGGCGGCGCGCAGTTCGGCGATGAGGCCGAGGTCGAGCACGGCGTCCTTGGTGGTCATCGCGTGGGAGGTGCCGACGGCGACCGCCAGGGCGTCGACGCCCGTCCGTGTCACATAGTCGGCGGCCTCGCCGGGCTTGGTGCGGGCGCCCGGCGCGTGCACGCCGTCCTTCCCGCCGACCTCGCCCAGTTCGGCCTCCACCCATACGCCGCGCTCGTGACACCAGGCGGCGACTCCGGCGGTGGCCGCCACGTTGGCCTCGTCGTCGAGCGCGGAGGCGTCGAACATGACCGAGCCCAGCCCGAGCGTGACCGCCTCCTCGACCAGGACGCGGTCGGTGGCGTGGTCGAGATGCACCGCCACGGGGACGGCGGCGGCCCCGGCGACGGCGAGTGAGGCAGCCGCGAGCGGGGCGAGGGCGCCGTGGTAGCGGACCGCGTTCTCGCTGATCTGCAACACGACGGGAGAGCCCGCGGCCTCCGCTCCCGCGACGATCGCCTCCGCGTGCTCCAGCAGGATGACGTTGAAGGCGCCGACGCCCGCCGGAGCGTCACGAATGATGTCGCCGATTCTGGCGAGAGGCATGGGGGGCCTCCGTTTCTCTGGTGGTCGGGGGGTCAGGAGACGGGCTCGATGCCGATCGCGGGGTGGAGGGCCAGGTAGACGTCGGGGTCGACGTCCCCGGCGAGAGGAGCCGCGACGGCGGCGGCGCCGAGTGCGGTCGCGCGGCGCAACCGATCCGGCCAGGGGGTGGCCTCAACGAGGCCGAGGGCGAGCCCGGCCACGAGGGCGTCTCCCGCTCCGGTGGGGTTGCCGGTGATCTCGCGCGGCATTCGGGCCCGCCAGGATCCGCCGGGGGTGACCGCGAGGGCCCCGCGCGCCCCGAGTGAGACCACGACGGACTCCGCGCCGGCGCTCCGCAACGCCTGCGCCCGGTCCGCGAAGGCCGACCGGTCCGCGTCGGCCCCCCGTTCCGTGTTGGCCGACCCGTGCGTGTTGGCCGACCCGTCCGCGTCGGCCGATCGGGGCCGCGACGCCGTACGGGGCGGGGCTTCGCCGGAAGCGGCGCGGGCGAGTTCGTCCGCGTTGGGCTTGATGATCGCGGGACGGCCGCTCAGGGCATGACGGAGAGGCGCGCCGTCGGCGTCCACGATGGCGGGCACGCCTCGCTCGGCGGCCATGGCCGCGAGCCCGGCGTAGAAGTCCGGGGGAGTGCCGGGCGGCAGGCTCCCTGAGATCACGACGGCGTCCGCATCGCGGAGGAGACCCGCGAAGTGGCGGGTGAATCGCGCGAGGTCGTCCTCGGCCACCACCGGGCCGGGCTCGTTGAACAGGGCGTTCCGCCGGGATCCGGACGCGCCGGCTTCGGAGACCACGAGGGTGGTGCGCGACTCGGCGGCGATCGGCGTGAAGTCGGCGGTGACGCCCGCGAGGGCGAGGTCGGCCAGGACGGCGTCGCCGGTACGGCCTCCGGCGAGACCCGTGGCGAGGACCTCGTGGCCGAGGGACGTCAGCACGCGGGCGACGTTGACGCCCTTGCCGCCCGCTCGGCGATGGGCCGAGCCGACGCGGTTCATGCCGTTCCAGTCGACATCGCCGACCACGTAGGTCACGTCGAGGGCCAGGTTGAGGGTGACGGTGAGGATCATCGCGCGGACGACCGGGGGCGTGGGGGCACGGCTCGCCTCCGAAGGGGATGGTTCATTTCTGCATCTTTCATAGCACTAATGCGCAGTTCTGTGCAGAGTGCCCTATGTCATGAAAGATCGCTAGGGTGTGCGCAGGCGAAGCCGTAGCGCAGAGGTCGTCGTGCCCGACTGCTCATCGGGAGGACGCCGGTTCGAATCCGGTCGGCTTCGCCGTTTTCTCCCGATGCATAGCAGATCGCTAAGCTTCCGCCCGGCGGGGCCGTAGCGCAGAGGTCGTCGCGTCCCTTTGGCAAAGGGGAGGACGCCGGTTCGAATCCGGCCGGCCTCGCCGCCCGTTCGTGAGGAGAGCCGATGGCGTCGTTCGCCCCGGACGCGGCCGGGGTCGCGGACACCCTCGCCGAACCGGACGTCGAGACCTGCCTGCGGGTGCTCGAGCACGCGCGTGCGGCCGACCCCGGCGACCCGCGGTGGGCGCCCGTGCGCGAGGCCGCCGCGCGTCTGTATCACGCGGGGAAGAAGGCCAAGAAGGCGGCCAGGTACGCCGAGCGCCGGCGGCACGATCTGGAGGCCATGGCCGCGTCCGAGCGCTTCGCGCAGCAGGACCCCTCCCCTGAGCCGGCTTCCCCGGAGCAGGCCCCGGCGAGCCTGCGGCCGCTGGTCGGCACCCGCCGGTGCTACGTGTGCAAGACCCCGTACGGCCAGGCCCACTCCGTGTACCACCTGCTGTGCCCGGACTGCGCGCGGGAGAGCCTGAGCCGCCGCGACGCCCGATGCGACCTGGGCGGCAGGACGGCCCTCGTGACCGGTGGCCGCATCAAGATCGGCTTTCACGTCGCACTGAAGATGTTGCGCGACGGAGCCGAGGTGCTGGTCACCACCCGGTTCCCCCGCGACGCCGCCCGGTGCTTCGCCGCGGTGCGCGACTCCGCGCTCTGGCTCGACCGGCTACACGTGCACGGAGTCGACCTGCTCGATGTGGCGGGCGTGGCCGGACTGCTCGACACGGTGCACGAGCGATTCGCGCACCTCGACATCCTGGTCAACAACGCGGCACAGACGATCAGGCGGCCGCCGGCGTACCACCAGGAGGTGCGCGCGGCCGAGGAAGAGCCGCTGAGCGGGCCCGCGGCCCGGATCGCCGTCACGGGATCCGCGTCGCGCCCGGCGCCCACGTTCCCCGGGACGATCGCGCTCCCCGACACGCTGACGGCGGCGTACGAGCCCGCCGGGCCGCCCTTCCCGGCCGATCGTACGGACGAGCATGCTGGGCCGCTCTTCCCGGCCGGCCGCACGGACGAGACCGGGCAACCTCTCGACCTGCGCGAGCGCAACAGCTGGAGCCTGCGCCTCCACGAGGTCGACCCCGCCGAGTGGCTGGAGGTGCAGTTCGTGAACGCCTTCGGGCCCTTCCTGCTCACCTCGCGGCTGCGGGGGCTGATGGAGGCCTCGCCGTACCCCGACAGATACGTCGTCCAGGTCTCGGCCATGGAGGGCAGCTTCTCGCGGGTGAACAAGACCGTCAGGCATCCGCACACGAACATGGCGAAGGCGTCGCTGAACATGCTGACCCGTACGGCGGCCGCCGACTACGCGGCCTCGGGCATCCACATGAACAGCGTCGACACCGGCTGGGTGACCGACGAGCGGCCCCATCCGGAGAAGACGGCGCAGCGGCGGTCGGGGTTCCGGCCGCCGCTCGACGTCATCGACGGCGCCGCGCGTGTCTACGACCCGATCGTGCGGGGCGTCGGCGGGCAGCGGATGTCCGGGTTGTTTCTGAAGGACTACCGACCGGTGGAGTGGTGATGACCCAGCCGACCCCCGTGCGCTGCCCCGCGATCGAGCATCCGGACGTGCCGTTGACCGATCCCGAGACGCTCGGACCACTCCTGGCCAGGCTCGCCGCCACCGACCCGGTCGAGGCCGACGAGACGTTCCCGGTGGGAACCGTACGGCAGGACGGGCGGGTCGACCTGTGCAAGCAGGGGCTCGGCCTGGCCGGCGCCGCCCGGCTGCTGCCTGTGGCGACCGCCTCGCCGCACGCGGTTCACCTGCTGCTCGGCACCAACGCCATCGGCTCGGAAGGAGCCCGGATGATCGCCGGTGCGCTCGTCCCCGGGCACGGGCTGCGCACCCTGTATCTGGGCTGCAACCGCATCGACGCCGACGGCGCCGCCGCGCTGGCCGACCGGCTGGCGGACGACGACACCGTCCGCGCGTTGTGGCTCAAGCGCAACCCGATCGGCGACGCGGGAGTCCGCGCCCTGGCCGCCATGATGCGCCGCAACACCTCGCTGCGCACGCTCGACCTGGTCAACACCGGTCTCACCGCCGAAGGGCTCGGTGCGCTGCTCCACGCGCTGACGGTCAGGCCCCGTCCGATCGAACGGCTTTACCTCGGCGGCAACGGCCTCGACACCGCTGCGGCGCCCCTGCTGGCCGCGCTCATCCGCGACGCGGGCGTGCGCGAGCTCTATCTGCCCGCCAACCACCTCGGCGACGAGGGCGCGGCCATTCTCGGCGGCATCGAGACGCTCGACCTCGGCCGGCCGCCGTCGGAGCGAACCCTGGGTGCTTCGCCCAACGCCACCGGCGACGCCGGGGCACAGGCGCTGGGCGAGGCCCTCGCCGGGAGCCCCCTGCGCCGCCTGGAGTTGCGGCACACGGGTGTCACCGGCAGGGGCGCCAAGACGCTCCTGTCGGGCATCGTGGCGGGCACGCGGCTGGAACACCTCGGACTCGGTCCCGGCGTGCCGAGGAAGGTGAAGCGGTCCATCGCGCCGCTGCTCCGCCCGGCCGAGCCGAGCCACCCCGATGTGGCCGCCATCGGAAGCGTCTACCGATGACGAAGGCCGCCCGCGGCACGAGGTCGTTCCGCGGCGAGGAGGCGGCGGCCTGGCAGCGCGTACGCCGTCACGCGGTGCCCCGCTGGATGATCGAGCAGGCGACGGAGCGCCGGCTGGCGGGAGACTGGCGGGGCGCCTGCGCCGTGGCCGGCGTCGACGTCGCGTTCGACCCGGCTGCCGTCGCGGAGCGGCACGGCGCCGAAGTGGCGGCCGCGGTCGAGGACGACCTCGCGCATTTCGCGCCCGACCTGCTGCGCTGGCATCTGCCCCGGACGACTCCGTGGAACGGGACGCTCGCCGTCGGCCGGATCGTGGTCCTGGCGGAGTACAGGACGCGCCTCGGCGGCCCGGGACCCGCCCTGTACGTCACGACGCCCCCGGTCCTCGACGGAACGCAGCGGCTCACCCTGCATCTCGGCCGGCCGGATGCGAAGCACGACGCCCGCCGGTGGCGGGACGGCCGCGCCTGGCTGACGTCGCGTCACCTGTGGGACGTGCGGCACGCCGGCGAACTGCGCCTGCGCGTGGGCGGAGGCGAACGGGCCCCGTTCTTCACCAGGGACGGAAGGCTGCTCGCCGAGGGTGACCTGCCCGCGGCCGACCCCGGCCGTGACGACCCCGTCGCGCACGCGGAATGGGTGACGCTGCTGCACGAGCGCGGTCAGGTCGAGGCGGCCTTGGCGGCCGCCGGCATCCACCTCGACCGGCGAGAACAGGTCGTTCGCGGCTGGGCGTGGGGCAGCCTGACGTACTGGCTGGAGACGCTGCCGCTGAATCTGGCCATGCTCGAGCGGGAGACGGCCCACCTGGCCGAGGCGACGGGCGAGCGGCACTTCGAGATCGTCCACGGGTTCGGCTCGGGAGTGGCGCTGGAGCGCGCCTCCGGCGAGGGAACGCTGCGCGTCAGCACCGCCCGGGCAGGCGGGGGCGTCCGGCTCCCCGACCTGTGCTGGCGCCGGCCGCCCGACCTCGACCTGCTGCGGCACGGCCGCATCACCGCCGACCGCCTCCACCCTCTGGTCAGTGCGGCGCTCTTCCCCGACCTGGCACCCGGGGCGGGCCCGGCCGGGCCGCCCGATCCCGAGCCGCCCGCCCCCGTGCGGGTCCGGTGCAGGGGCGAATGGCACCTGGTGTCCTCGGGCGAAGGCGTGCTCCGCATGCCCCACAGCGACGCGGAGCGGCGGCGGGAACGGGCCATGCGGGCCTTCGGCGGCGCGGTCGCGGGCTGCTTCGCCGTGGGAGACGCGTGGACGTCGGGGCGGGGACGGCTGCCCAAGGAACTGCGCCGCCAGCGGCGCGACCTGTTCAGGCGGGTCCAGTACGGCGACACCCCGGGGGTGCTGCGCATGCTGGACGCCGGGATGGACCCGCACGTGCGCGACGGCGACCTGCGCACGTTGCTGCACGGGCTGGCCTCGCTCGACCACGTGCCGTTGCTGCCGCGTCTGCTGGAGGCGGGGGTCGACCTGGAGGCCCGCGACGACCGGGGACGTACCCCGCTGATGGCGGCCGTCTACGGGCACGGGCCGGAACCGCTCGTGCGCGCGCTGCTCAACGCGGGCGCGCGCACCGACGTGGTGGACGTGGACGGCTGGTCCCTGAGCGACGTGATCCGGCGGACGCGTCGAGGAGATCTGCGTTTTCTGCGCGACCAGGTCGATCGTGAGCATCCCGGCATCGGCCGTCCGCAGGACGACTGGTGAAGGACGACCGGTGAAGGACGACGAGGACTGATGGACATCGCAGACGCCCCGCTGGCCGCGGCCGACGACCTCAACCGCCGCGCCAGGTCGTCCCGGACGGAGCGAGGTGAGAACCCGCAGCTCGAGGCACTGGCCCTGGCCGTGTCGGCCAACCAGCCCGTGCTTTTGTGGGGTGAACCCGGCATCGGGAAGTCGGCGGGCCTGGAACGGCTCGCCTCCGGGCTCGGCGTCCCGCTGGAGACGGTCATCGCCAGCGTGCACGAGCCGTCCGACTTCGCCGGGCTGCCCATCGTCGGAGACGACCCGGGCACGACCGGTGTGCCCATGGCGCCGCCCGACTGGGCCGTGCGACTGGTGCGGGCGGGGCGTGGGCTGGTCTTCTTCGACGAACTGTCCTCCGCTCCGCCGGCCGTGCAGGCGGCCCTGCTGCGCGTCGTCCTCGAACGGCGCGTGGGCAGCCTCGTGCTTCCCGAGCAGGTGCGGATCGTCGCGGCGGCCAACCCCCCGTCGAGTGCCGCCGACGGCTGGCATCTCAGCCCGCCGCTGGCCAACCGCTTCATCCACCTGCGGTGGACCCATGACCCGCGCACCGTCGCGCGCGGCATGGCGGGGGTCTGGCCGCAGGTGCCGATCCCCGTCGTCGAACCGGCGAGGGTCAACGGCGCCCTCGCCCGTGCGCGCGGCGCCATCTCCGGCTTCCTCACCGCGCGCCCCGGACTGGTGCATCTCATGCCCGAGGACGCGGAGGGCAGAGGTGGGGCCTGGCCGTCACCGCGCACGTGGGAGATGGCCCTGCGGCTCCTCGGGGTCGGGCACGCGTCCCGGGCCGGGAGGGAGGCGCTGGCGACCGCGCTGGTCGGGGCCGTCGGTGAAGGCGCCGGCATCGAGTTGCTGTCCTATCTCGAGCACCTGGACCTGCCCGACCCCGATCGGGTCCTGGCCGACCCCGATGCCTTCGACCTGCCCGAGCGCGGCGACCGGCAACTGGCCTTCCTCACCGCGGTCGTCGCCGCCGTGCACACGGACCTCACCCGGCCACGGTGGGAGGCGGGGTGGGCCGTGCTGGCCAAGGCCGCCGAGGCGGGCGTCCCCGACGTCGCGGCCCGAGCGGCCGTCGACCTCGCGGCGCTGCGCGACACCGACTGGCCTGTGCCGATCGGCATCGACGCGTTCGTCGACCTGCTCCAGTTGTCAGGCGCATTGCCGGCCGATGGGTGACCGCGACGTCGCCGGGCTCGACCGGGTCAAGCTGCTCGCCGCCCGCTACCGTGCGGCCGTCGACCGCCCCTACCTCGCCTCCGCGCTGTACGCGTTGTCGATCGTGCCGAGCGTGACCGTGCCGACGATGGCCGTGGACCGGAGGTGGCGCTGTTACGTGTCGCCGGGCTTCGTCGACTCCACCCCGGTGGAGGAGCTCGCCGGCGTCTGGATACACGAGGTGGCGCATCTTCTGCGCGACCACCACGGCCGCGCCGACCGGCTGCCCGCCGCGGAACAGGCCGACCGGCTGCGCGTCAACGTCGCCCAGGACTGCGAGATCAACGACGACCTGGTCGCCGACGGCGTTCCACTGCCCGAGGGTCGGCTGGTGCCCGGCCTCTTCGGTCTTCCTCCCGGCCGGCTGTTCGAGGCGTACCTGCCTCGGATACCGTCCTCGCCGCAGGTGCACGACTGCGGCTCCGGCGCCCACGGAAGGCATGTCTCCTGGGAGCCGCGGGACACCGACGGGGGGATCGGCCCGGTGGAGGTCGGTGCGCTGCGCCGTACGACCGCGCAGGCGATGCGGGCTCACCTGCGCGGCCGCGGCGACCTGCCCGAGGGGTGGCGGCGATGGGCGGACCAGGTCCTCGAACCGGTTGTGAACTGGCGCAGGATGCTGGCGGGGGCGGTCAGGGAGGCGGTGGCCTGGGCCGCGGGCGCGGTCGACTACACCTACCGCAGGCCGTCCCGCCGCACGCCCGCTCTGCGTGGAGTCGTGCTGCCGAGCCTGCGCCGCCCGCTGCCCAGGGTGGCGGTCGTGGTCGACACCTCGGGGTCGATGGGCGAGGGCGAACTGGCGGCGGCACTGGCGGAGATCACCGGCGTGCTGCGCGAGGTCGGCGTCCGGGGCAATCGCGTCACGGTGCTCGCGTGCGACGCCGACGTCCGGGCGGTTTCGCGGGTGACCGACGTCACGCAGGTCACGTTGACCGGAGGAGGGGGCACCGACATGCGCGCCGGCATCGCGGCCGCACTCGCCGTACCCGACCGGCCGAGTGTGGTGATCGTGCTCACGGACGGCCTCACCCCCTGGCCCGCAGAAACGCCCTCATGCCGGGTGATCTGCGTCCTGATCGGTGACGCCGCCTCCTCCGGCCGTCCTGATCCGCCCGCCTGGGCGGAGACCGTACGCGTCCCCGCCGTGTGACCTGTCAGGACTCGTCGGCGGGGAAGTCGGCCGACCGGCTGACCTCGGCCCACTTCTCGGCCTCCGCCGCGCGTACGCGGGACGCCTCCGCGGCCATGTCGACCGCGCGTGCGCCGAGCAGCAGGCGCAGGGGCGGTTCCTCCAGACGCACGATGTCGGTGATGATCCTGGCCGCCCTGGCGGGGTCGCCGGGCCACTGGTGGACGGTCGACTCGCGGTAGCGGTTCATCGCGCCGACCGTCTCCTCGTAGTCCGGGCTCACCGGCGGCGTCCGCATGGAGGAGCCGCCCCAGTCGGTCCGGAAGCCGCCCGGTTCGATGATGGTCACCTTGACCCCGAACGGCTTCGCCTCGTTGCTGAGCACCTCGGAGAAGCCTTCGACGGCCCACTTGGCGGTCTGGTAGGCGCCCATGCCGGGCGTGCCGCCGACGCGTCCGCCGATGGAGGAGAACTGGATGAAGTGGCCCGAGCGCTGCCCGCGCAGCACGGGCAGGGCGGCCTTGGTGACGTTGACCACGCCGAACAGGTTGGTCTCGATCTGCTGACGGAAGTCGTCGTCGGTGAGGTCTTCGATGGAGGCGCTGTTGGCGTAGCCGGCGTTGTTCACGACGACGTCGAGCCGCCCGAACTCGTCCACCGCCGTCCGCACGGCGGCGTGGGCCGCGGCGGCGTCGGTCACGTCGAGCGCGATCGCCCGTACGGAGTCGCCGTACTCCTTGACAAGATCGTCGAGCTGCTCCGGCGTGCGGGCGGTCGCGACGACCTTGTCGCCGTCCTCAAGGGCGGCCTCGGCCAATTCGCGGCCGAAGCCGCGTGAGCTGCCGGTGATGAGCCAGGTCCTGGTCACAGGTGTTCCCTCTTCAGTAACTAACTGACTGGTTGGATACATGGATAGAGAAGCACCCGGGGAACGGATGTGTCAACTGACCGGTTAGTTGTACGGGTGGTAGGCTCCCGGAATGGCACGCGACGCGGATCAGACGAGGAAACGGCTGCTGGAGGCGGCGGCCGCCGAGTTCGCCGCGTTCGGCATCGCGGGAGCCAGGGTCGATCGCATCGCCGAGGCCGCCGGGTGCAACAAGGCGATGATCTACGCGTACTTCGGCAACAAGGACCAGTTGTTCGACGCGGTCTTCACCGCCCTCGTCGCCGCGACCATCGAGCACGTGCCGTTCGACGCCGAGGACCTGCCGGGGTACGCCGGACGGCTGTTCGACCGCTACGAAGACGACCTCGCGACCGTACGACTGGCCACCTGGTACCGGCTGGAGCGCCCGCATGGCGCCCCACTGCAGGCCATTGTGGCGTCAAACACGACCAAGCTCGAGAAGGTGGCGCGGGCCCAGCGGGACGGCGTGGTGCCCGATCGCTACTCGCCCGCCGAGATCTTGACGCTGGTCATCGCCACAGCTGGGGCGTGGGCCTCGGTCACCCCCGAACTGGGCAAGAACGCCCCCGCCGACCGCGCGCGCCGCAGGTGGACCGTCGTCGACGCCGTACGGCGGCTGCTCGCGGAAGAGGCGGCCGCGTCCACCTGAGACGCGGCCGCGTGCGCCGTCAGGCGGGGAGGATGACCGACCGGGTCAGGTGCATCGGCCGGTCAGGATCGAGGCCCGCGGCGTGGGCGCGGGCGACGGCCACCCGCTGGACGCGGACGAGTTCGGCCATGGGGTCGAGGGCCGATTCCAGGAGCGTGCCGCCGGTGGCCTCGACCTGGTCGCGCAACCCGCTCGGAGCGGTGCCGAGCATCCAGGTGATCCGGCCCGGCTCCGCGATGGCGATCGGGCCGTGACGGTATTCCATGGCGAGGTAGGCCTCGGTCCACGCTCGGCACGCCTCCCGCATCTTCAGCGCCGCCTCCTGCGCGATGCCGTACGTCCAGCCGGTGCCGAGGAAGGAGAACTGCTCGGCGGTGAGGAGCGCCTCGGGGAGCGGCTCGGCCAGCGCGCGCTCGCCGTCCGCGATGACGGAGGTGAGGTCCTCGCCGAGATGCATGCGGAGCAGGGCGAGTTGGGTCGTGGCGAAGCGGGTCTGCACCACGGACTGCTCGTCGGCGAAGCCGAGGACGATCGTCTCGTCCGCCAGCCCGGTCACGGGCGTGTCCGCGTCCGCCGTGACGGCGGTGGTCCTGGTGCCGGATTCCTTCGCCCGGCGAAGGAGATCGAGGACCTCGGTGGTGGTCCCCGACCGGGTGAGGGCGACGACGCGGTCGTACGGACGCCCCAGCGGCGCCTCGGAAGCGGCGAAGGCGTCGGTCTCGCCGTGCCCCGCCCGTTCACGGAGGACCGCGTAGCTCTGGGCGACGAACCACGAGGTGCCGCAGCCGACGACGGCGACGCGTTCGCCCGGGGCCGGCAGGGCCTGGACCGGAACGGAGGCGGCCGTACGCCAGCAGTCCGGTTGTGAGGCGATCTCGGCCTCGGTGTGGGTGGTCATGCCGCCTCCAGATATGGTTCGTTTCTGCATATTTCATAGCATTAATGAACAACTTTGTGCATAGCTCGGGGTGGGTCTCCGGCGTGTGCCAGGCTGGTGCGCGCGAGCGCGCGAGCGCGCGGGAGTCGGGGGGCGGGCGCGGTGCCGCGGATAGTCGGGGCTGACGAATGAGCGGGTCTGGTGAACGGCCGGCCGCCTCTGGTGAACGGTCGGCGGACGGGTGAGGGTGTGGGGCGGCGTTGAGTAGGCAGGGTGAGGCACGGTGAGCAGGTACGAGCGGTGGAACGCCATCCTGGAGCTCCTCGCGGAGGAGGGCCGGTTGTCGGTCGAGCAGGCCGCGCAGTCGCTGGACGTGTCCACCGCGACGATCCGGCGCGATTTCGACGAGCTGGCGGGCCAGCAGCTGCTGATGCGGACGCGCGGCGGCGCCGTCACCCAGAGCGTGAGCTACGACCTGCCCCTGCGGTACAAGACGGCCCGGCACGCGGGGGAGAAGCAGCGGATCGCCAAGGCGGCCGCGGCCCTGGTGGAGCCGGGCGCGGTGGTCGGAATGAACGGCGGGACGACCACCTCCGAGGTCGCGCGGGCGCTGGCCACGGTGGCGGATCCGGAGATCGGCTTCACGATCGTCACCAACGCGCTGAACATCGCGGCGGAGCTGACCGTCCGTCAGCACGTGAAGATCGTGGTGACCGGGGGAGTGGCCCGGCCGCAGTCCTACGAGCTGATCGGCCCGCTGGCGTCGGGCGTGCTGGACCAGGTGGCGATAGAGATCGCCTTTCTCGGGGTGGACGCGATCGACGTCGACGCGGGGGCCACCGCGCATCATGAGGGAGAGGCGAGCGTCAACAGCCAGCTGATCGAGCGGGCCGCCCGCGTGGTGGTCGTCGCCGACGCGTCCAAGGTCGGCCGCCGGGCGTTCGCGCGGATCTGCCCGATCGGGTCGATCGACACGCTGGTCACCGATGACGGCCTGCCCGATGACGCCGCGGTTCGTCTCACCGAAGCCGGCGTAACCGTCCTCCGCGTCTGAATGGTGTGTGGGTGTGGGTGTGGGTGTGGGTGAGGGGGGTGTGAGTGTGAGTGTGAGGGGGGTGTGAGTGTGAGGGGGGTGTGGGTGTGGGGTTTGTGTGATCATGCACAGGTTCGGTGGGAGGGCCCGTGAGCAGCCCTGATCCCGGCCGTGATCATGCACAGGTTCGGTGAGACCTCCCTGACGTGGGGCTTCGCCAGTCGTGATCATGCACACTTTCGATTGAACCTGCCTTGACATGCCCACTTGCGGTTCGTGATCATGCGCGGATTCGGGGAATGCGGCGCTGGCCTGGGCTGGATAATCCCGTGATCATGCACGTGTGTACGGCGGGCACGGCCTTGCATGATCACGGAAGGGTTTTGGCAGGTCGGGCGGACTCGCGCCGAGTCTGTGCATGATCACGGACGGGTTTGGCCGGGCCATCGATGCCGCGACCGAAAGTGTGCATGATCACGACCGGGATCGGGGCCGGTCGGGGGCCCTTTCGCCGAATGCGTGCATGATCACCAACGGGCGCGGCCCAGGTGGCGAAGGGTGCTGCCGAATCCGTGCATGATCACGCCAAAGAGGCGTTCAGCGGCCGGCCTCGTGGGCGTCGACGAGCTGTTTGGGGGCCGTCAGACACCAAGCCTCGGTGACGAGCTCGAACAGTTCCTCGCGGTCGATCTTCGCCAGATGTACGACGACCCATCCGAACCGGCCCGCGGTGAACTGGACCTCGAACACGTCAGGGCGCTCCGCCACGAGCGCGATCTGTTCCTCGATCGTCGCCTTGAGGCCCACGGTCTCGGTGCGCTCCCACAGATAGCCGAAGCCCTTGCCGCGCACCTTCAACGCGATCCAGCTGTCGCTGTCGCTCAACTTGACCTCGGGAAGGTCGTTCAGCATCTTGAGGAACTCGTCGACGGTCACACCCATGGCCTACATGTACCAAAGCCGTCCGACATTTCTCAGGGATCGCCTCAATCTCGTATTCCGTCATGCAGCGGGCCACGGTCTTGTGCATGATCACGGCAGGTGTCTGCGCAGGTCGATGACGCTGTCGCCGAATCCGTGCATGATCACGCTCGGCGTTGGGCCAGTTCGGCGCGGCTCCGGCCGAATCTGTGCATGATCACGCCTAAGGGGGGGCAGGTCGCGCGGGCCTTCGCCGAGCCTGTGCATGATCACGCCTAGGTCAGGGGTGTTTTTCTGCGTGGCCGCCGAACTCGCTGCGCATGGCGGACAGGGCGGCGTCGGTGAAGTGCCCGAGCCCACGAGACTCGAAGCGCTCGATGAGCGCCGCCGTGATGACCGGGGCGGGGACGCCCTCGTCGATCGCCGCGTCCACCGTCCAGCGGCCTTCGCCGGAGTCGGAGACGCGCCCTTCGAAGCCGTCCAGCCGGGGCGAGCGCGCGAGCGCGTCGGCGAGCAGGTCGACGAGCCACGACGAGATGACCGAGCCGCGCCGCCAGACTTCGGCGACCTCGGCGACGTCGATGTCGTACTGGTAGGCCTCGGGATCGCGCAGCGGCGCCGTCTCGGCGTCGGCCTCCCGGCCTTCCTTGCCCACGTTGGCGTGCCGGATGATGGACAGGCCCTCGGCGATCGCGCCCATCATTCCGTATTCGACACCGTTGTGGACCATCTTCACGAAGTGCCCGGCGCCGCTCGGGCCGCAGTGCAGGTAGCCCTCGGACGCGGTCCCGTCTCCCTGTGCCCGGCTAGGCGTGGGCACGACGCCGCCGGAGCCGGGCGCGATCGTACGGAAGACGGGGTCGAGCCGCGTGACGGCGGCGGCCTCGCCCCCGATCATGAGGCAGTATCCGCGCTCGAGCCCCCAGACCCCGCCTGACGTGCCGCAGTCGACGTAGTGGATCCCCTTCGCCGCGAGCCGCTTGGCCCGGACGATGTCGTCGCGGTAGTAGGAGTTGCCGCCGTCGATCACGACGTCGTCCTCGTCGAGCAGGTCCGTGAGCTTGCCGAGCATCGGCTCGACGACGGCCGCGGGCAACATGAGCCAGATCGCCCGCGGCCTGTCCAGCTTGGCGGTGAAGTCCTGCAGGGAGGTGGCGCCGGTCGCGCCCTCGCCCTCGAGTTCGCGGACCGCGCCCTCGTTCACGTCGTAGACGACGCAGCGATGGCCGTCACGCATCAGTCTCCGGACGAGGTTGGCCCCCATCCGGCCGAGGCCGATCATCCCGAGCTGCATGGGCTTGTCGGTCGCCATTGCTCCTCCCGTTCCGCCCGGCCTTCCCCGGGCTCAGGTGAGGCCTACTTCAGCCCCCTGTACCGGCGGATGAGGGTGTCGGTGGACGAGTCGTGGGCGAGCTCGGGCTCCTCGTCGCTCATCAGCTCGGGTGCGATCTGCCCGGCGAGCACCTTGCCGAGCTCCACACCCCACTGGTCGAAGGAGTCGATGCCCCAGATCGTCCCCTGGACGAACACGATGTGCTCGTACAGCGCCACCAGCGCGCCGAGCACGTTCGGGGTGAGCCGCTCGGCGAGCAGGACGTTGGTCGGGCGGTTGCCCTGCATGACCCGGTGCGGGACGACGTCGTCCGGGGTGCCCTCGGCCCTGACCTCCTCCTCGGTCTTGCCGAAGGCGAGGGCCTGCGCCTGCGCGAAGACGTTGGCCATCAGCAGGTCGTGGTGGTCGCCCAGCGGGTTCAGGCTCTTGCCGAAACCGATCAGGTCGACGGGGATCAGCCGCGTCCCCTGGTGGAGGAGCTGGTAGAAGCTGTGCTGACCGTTGGTGCCGGGCTCGCCCCAGTAGACGGGCGCGGTGTCGTAGCCGACGACCGTGCCGTCGAGCGTCACGTGCTTGCCGTTCGACTCCATGGTGAGCTGCTGCAGGTAGGCGGGGAACCGCTTCAGATACTGCTCGTACGGCATGACGCCGACGCTTTCCACACCGAAGAAGTTCACGTACCACACCGACAACAACCCCATGATGACCGGCAGGTTCTCCGCGAGCGGCGCCGTGCGGAAGTGCTCGTCCATCTCGTGGAAGCCGGCCAGCATCTCGCCGAAGTGCTCGGGCCCGATGGCGAGCATCGTCGACAGGCCGATGGCCGAGTCCATGGAGTAGCGGCCGCCGACCCAGTCCCAGAAGCCGAACATGTTGGCGGTGTCGATGCCGAACTCCGCGACGCGCTCGGCGTTCGTGGAGACCGCGACGAAGTGCCGCGCCACCGCCTCGTCGGTGCCCAGTTGGGCGACGACCCACTCACGCGCGGAGTGGGCGTTGGTGAGCGTCTCCAGCGTGCCGAACGTCTTGGAGCTGACGATGAACAGCGTCTCGTCGGCGAACAGGTCGTGCGTCGCCTCCGCGAAGTCGGTCGAGTCGACGTTGGAGACGAAGCGGAAGTTCAGGTCCCGCTTGCTGTAGTGGCGCAGCGCCTCGTAGGCCATGACGGGCCCGAGGTCGGAGCCGCCGATGCCGATGTTGACGATGTTCCTGATGGGCTTGCCCGTGTGGCCCTTCCACTGTCCCGACCGGACGTGACGGGCGAACTCGGCCATCCGGTCGAGGACCTCGTGGACCTCCGCGACGACGTCGGCGCCGTCGACGGACAGCGTGGCGCCCCGCGGCATCCGCAGCGCGACGTGGAGCACCGACCTCTTCTCGGATGTGTTGATCTGCTCGCCGCGGAACATCATGTCCCTGCGCCGCTCCAGCTCCGACTCCCGCGCGAGGTCGTTCAGCAGGTTCAGCGTTTCGCCCGTCACCCGGTTCTTCGAGTAGTCGAGGTACAGCCCCGCCGCCTCCGCGGACATGCGCTCGCCACGCCCCGGGTCCTCGGCGAACAGCTCGCGCAGGTGGCGTCCGCTGATCTCGGCGTGGTGCCGCTCGAGCGCCTTCCATGAGGCGCGGTCGCGGAGCGGGGTCGTGGGCATCGGTGAATCCTCCGGTCGCTGGCGAGGTGGCCGCCGCGCGGCGGTCAGACCTGCAAAGTGTCAGTGGTTGCATCCTTCCCCATGCGTCCGGTTCACCGTTCACCCGGGACCCGGATCGGGCGCGTGCGCGCCGGTCACGAGCTCGCGGGCGATGCCCGCCACCCGTTCCGGTGTGAAGCCGAACTTCGTGAGCAACTGCTTGAGCGGCGCGGACGCGCCGAACGTGTGCATGCCGACGACGGCGCCCCCGTCGCCGACGTAGCGGTCCCAGCCGAGGGTCGACGCCTGCTCGATCGCCACCCTGGCCTTCACGGACGGCGGCAGGACCAGGTCGCGGTACTCCCTCGGCTGGCGGTCGAACAGCTCCCAGCACGGCATGCTCACCACGCGGGCGTCGATGCCTTCGCCGGCGAGGTCGTCGCGGGCGGCGAGGGCGATCGACACCTCGGAACCCGTGGCGAGGAGGATGACGTCCGGGTCGCCCGAGGGCGCGTCCGCGAGCACGTACGCGCCCCTGGCCACCCCGGAGGCTGCGGCGTAGCGCGACCGGTCGAGCGTGGGCAGCGCCTGCCTGGACAACACCAGCGCGGCCGGCTCGTGCCGCAGCCCGGCCACCACCCGCCAGGTCTCCACCACCTCGTTCGCGTCGGCGGGCCGGAACACCAGCAGGCCGGGCGTCGCGCGCAGCGCGGCGAGCTGTTCGACCGGCTGGTGCGTCGGCCCGTCCTCGCCGACGCCGATCGAGTCGTGCGTGAAGATGTGCAGCACCGGGATCTCCATCAGCGCCGACAGCCGGATGGCTCCCCGCGCGTAGTCGGAGAAGATCAGGAAGCCCGACCAGAACGGACGGAGCTTGGTGAGGGCCAGGCCGTTCGCGGCGGCGGCGGACGCGTGCTCCCGGACGCCGAAGTGGAGGTTGCGCCCGCCCGGCTCGTCAGGCTGGAAGTCGCCCGCGCCCTCGAAGGACAGATGCGTCTTCGTCGAGGGGGACAGATCGGCGGAGCCGCCGACCAACCACGGGATCGCCTGCGCGAGCGCGTTGAGCACGCGCCCGGAGGAGTCGCGGGTGGCGAGTCCCTTGGGGTCGGGCGGGAAGACGGGCAGCGCGTCCTCCCAGCCGTCGGGAAGCTCCCTGCGCTGGATCCGGTCGAGTTCGTCCGCGAGACCCGGGTGGGCCTGCCGGTACGCCTGGAGGGTCACCGCCCAGGCGGCCCGCGCCTCGCCGCCGCGTTCCTTGACGCCCCGGGCGAAGCAGTCGTAGACCTCCGGCGGGACGTGGAAGTCGACGTCCTCCGGCAGGCCGAAGAAGCGTTTCGCCGCCCTGACGCCGTCGGGTCCCAGCGGCTCCCCGTGGGCCTTCGGAGTGCCCTCGACGGGGGAGCCGTAGCCGATGTGGCTGTGCACCACCACGAGGGTGGGGCGCTCGTGCTCGGCCCTGAACGTGTGCAGCGCGCGGCTCACCTGGTCGAGATCGTTGGCGTCCGCCACCGTCGTGACGTTCCAGCCGTACGCGATGAACCGGGCGGCGACGTCCTCGGTGAAGGTGATGCCGGTGTGGCCCTCGATGGTCACCCGGTTGGAGTCGTAGATCCAGCACAGGTTGTCCAGCCCCAGATGGCCCGCGAGCGAGGCGGCCTCCGACGAGACGCCCTCCATCATGCAGCCGTCGCCCGCCAGCGCGTACACGTCGAAGTCGAACAGCCGGAACCCCTCCCGGTTGTACCGGGCGGCGAGCCACCTGCCGCCTATGGCCATGCCGACCGAGGTCGCCACGCCCTGGCCGAGCGGGCCGGTGGTCGACTCGACGCCGCTGGTCAGGTGGTATTCGGGATGCCCCGGAGCATGCGAGCCGAGCTGGCGGAACGTCTTCAGGTCGTCGAGCGTGACGGCCTGGTGGCCGAGGATCTCGTAGTCCGGGTCGACGGCCCGTACGCCGCTCAGGTGGAACAGGGACCACAGCAGGGCCGAGGCGTGGCCCTCCGAGAGAACGAAACGATCGCGGTTCGGCCAGATCGGGTCGTCGGGGTCGAACCGCAGGAACCGCTGCCACAGGGTGTACGCCACGGGGGCCATGCCCAGCGGGGTGCCGGGGTGCCCGGAGTTCGCCTTCTGCACGGCGTCGACGCACAGGCCGCGGATGGTGTTGATCGACAGCGTGTCGAGGTCGGTCATGATCGGCGCGCCTCCCTTCGATGCCGGGACCCGGCCCGGCCCGCCCTCGGAAGCGGGGCCCCGGCGTGTCCCGGCGGCACGGCCGCGGGCCGGGCGGCCGCGGTCATGCGCGGACCTCGGTGGGAATCCAGCGGCCGCCGGGGGCGAGCCGGTCCGCCGAGTCCGGACCCCAACTGCCCCGCGCGTACGGCTCCGGCGCGTGCTTGGCGTCGAGGATGGGGTCGACGATGCGCCAGGCCTCCTCGACGGTGTCCTCACGGGCGAAGTTCCGCGGGTCTCCGGACAACGCACCGGCGAAGATTCGCTCGTAGGCGCTCTCGGTGTAGCCCAGCTGACTCGCGAAGTCGACGGAGACCTTCACCTCGCGGGTGCCCGCGGTCGTCGCCGGATCCTTGGCGAGCAGGTCGAACGTCACCCCCGGACCGGGCTGGAGCCGGAACCGCACGATGTTGGGCGGGGGACGGTCGCAGTCGGGGGACAGGAACAGGGTGCGCGGCGGGCGGTGGAACTCGACGGCTATCTCGGTCGTGGTGACCGCGAGGGCCTTGCCCGCCCTGATGAGGAAGGGGACGTCGGCCCAGCGCCAGTTGTCGATCCATAGCCGCATGGCCGCGTACGTCTCCGTCGTCGACCCCGCGGCGACGCCCGGCGTGTCCAGGTAGCCGTCGTACTGGCCGCGTACCGTCTCGCCAGGTTCGATGGCCCGGACCGCGCACAGCAGCCGCCGCTTCTCGTCGCGCTCGGCCTCCGCGCTTTCGTCGGACGGCGGGTCCATCGTGAGGTAGGCCAGCACCTGCAGCAGGTGGTTCTGCACGACGTCCCTGACGGTGCCGACCGCGTCGTAGAACCGGCCGCGATCGGCGACGTCGAACGACTCGGCCATCGTGATCTGGACGGAGGCGACGTGCGCCCGGTTCCAGACCGGCTCGAGGATGCTGTTGGCGAAGCGGAACATCAGGAGGTTCTCCACGGCGTCCTTGCCGAGGAAGTGGTCGACGCGCAGCAACCGCTCCTCGGGGAAGTGCCGGTGGAGTTCCTCGTTGAGGCGCTCGGCCGACTCGAGGTCGTCCCCGAACGGCTTCTCCACCACCAGTCGCGCGTCGGCCGTGAGACCCGCCGCGTCCAGCCCCTGGGCGATCTGCGCGAACAGGGAGGGCGGCACGGCCAGGTAGTGCACGGCGAATCCCCGGTCGCCGATCGCGCGGCCGACGCCTTCGTAGGTCGCGTGGTCGGCCAGCTCGCCCGAGACCAGTTCGGTCCGGGAGACGAGCGACTCGACCGCCGCCTCGTCGACCTGCCCGCACGCGGCCGCGACGCTGTCGTGCACGTGCCGGTGGAGCTGTCCGCGATCCAGGTGACCGTGGGCGACGCCGATGATCGGCACGTCGAGTTTCTTGCGGAGCGTGAGCCGGTACAGCGCGGGAAGAACCAGTTTCCTCGCGAGGTCCCCGGTGATGCCGTACAACACCAGGACCTGCCCCGGTCGCTCGTTCACGGTGCCCCCTCCACGCCGCCCGCCGGGATGAGAGGCGGGGCCTGCCCCGGACGTTCCCTTCCTCGCAGCTATACCCACATGTCACCCATATGGATATAAAGCACGCATACCGCTTATATGGCGTTAAAGCGCAGTGGGGTGTCGTCGCTTCAAGGCGAGAGGACGAGCCAGGAGCACAAGGGAGACCCGGTCACGACACATCTGCGGAACAGCGGGCTGGACGCGACCATGATCACCGGAGAGGGCCGGGCGGCTCAGAGCGCGGTCTTCGCCAGCCAGCGGGCGAGCAGGTCGCGGTCGCCGAACACCTCGAAGCCGCCGCCGAACGGCTCGCGGCGGCCGTACAGCAGGAGCAGGAGGTCGCTCACGGGCCCGCGCACTGCGACGTCCCCCTTGCCGTGGCCGTGCGTCCAGGTGAACATGCCGGGGCTGAGGGTGATCGTCCACTCCCCGGACAAGTGCGGGCGGTCACCGGCGGCCGGGACGTCGGTCGCGTGGAAGTGGAGGATCTCCCCGGCCCCGCCCAGCTCCCGCAGGGGCTCGGCCATCCACGGGGCCGTCTCGATGAGGGCGAGGAACTCGTCGACGCCGTCGGCGGCCGTGCCGGCCTCGATGTGAGGATCGCGACCGAGGGCCAGTTCGGCGTCGGCGCGGTGGACCGTGGTCTCGTGCAACATCCGCCGAGCCCAGAAACCCGCGTCGGGCCGTGCGCTCCACGACCACACCGGAGTGCCGGGATCGGCGGCCCGCAACGCGGCGACCAGCTCGGCGCCTCCCTCCGCCAGCCAGTCCGGGTACGCGCCGGGGTCGCCGGGCATGGCGACCGGGACCTCGCGGGGCCACAGGGGCTCGGTGACCCGCTCGGCGACGAGATGGCGCACCCAGCGGTGGACGACGCCGACGTGCTTCAGCAGCCTCAGCAGGGTCCACCCGGGGCAGCTGGGGACCTCGGCCGCGGGGTCGCCGCCCCGCACGCCGTCCACCAACCGGTCGATCTCGGCGCTGAGGAGCGCGCAGTTGTCCTCGTGCGATCGGCCGCGTTCGCCTGAGCTCATGGGCTCGAGCATAGATCGACAACCGGAGGGCAGGGAGTCTCGAGCACGGATCGCCCGCCGGGATTCCCCGGCGTCAGGATCGTTCGGCGGTCTCGTCCACGAGCATCTCGAGGATCGGGATGGCCGCCGCCAGCGCCTCGCGCTGCCGCTGGTCCAGCCTGTCGATGCGCCGGGCGAGCAGCGCAGACCGCTCCCTGCGGATGCGCGCGAGCGCCCTCCTGCCGGTCGCCGTGATGGCCACCAGGAACGACCGGCCGTCGTCGGGGTCGGGCGCCTTGCCGATGAGCCCGGCCGCGGACAGGGGAGTGATGGTCCGGGTCATCGAGGGTGCGGAGACGCCTTCCCGCGTGGCCAGCTCGCCCAGCCGGATCGGGCCGCGCTGCTCGATCCGCGCGAGGGCGGACAGTTGCGCGAAGGTGAGGTCCTGGCTGCCGGACGCCTGCGCCATCTGGCGGTGCAGCCTGGCGATCACCAGCCGGAGCCTGCCCACCTCCTCCGGGTCGAGATCCCCACCCGTGGCCTGCCGGGTGTCCTGCCCGGTCGGGTCACCCATCGTTCCTCCGGCTCTTCCGCTGACCTGCCGCAACCATCTCTACCGTACGGGCCGGGACTTCGCGGTCCCACCCCGCGACGGGGGGCGCCGGACGCCCCGCCGTGCGGGCGGGACCGTGACGGTCCGTCAACTCCGGTGTGCCCACCGCACACGCGGGGGCCCCAACGTTATCGGGTGGGGGCCGCGGCCTCCTCGCGGCCGCGGATGAGGGACGCGACCGCCGCGACGAGCGAGATGACGATCGCGAGCCAGAACACCACCACGAGCCCGTCGTGGAAGGGGCCGGTGATGAGGTTCGGGAAGAACTCCCGCCCGGTGAGGGTGTGCGCGTTGGTTGCGGGAAGCTGCCCGAGCACCTGCGGCCCGAGGAGTTGCTGGATCGGGTTGTAGCCCAGGAACGCGGCGAACAGGGTGCCCACCGGGGGCAGCGCGGCGATCGCGTTCGCCGATGCCGCGGGGACTCCCTGGGCGGCGAGACCCGTGCTGAGCGTGTGCGGCAGCGAGCTCGCGAGACCGGCCACCATCAGCGAGAAGAAGACGCCGATCGACAGCACCATGCCGGCGTTCTGGAAGGTGGCCCGCATGCCGGAGGCGGCGCCGCGGGCCTCCGCCGGCACGGCCGACATGATCAGGGACGTGTTGGGCGCGGCGTACAGGCCGCCGCTGAGGCCGTTGAGGAAGATGAGCGCCGCGAAGGCCCAGTAGTCGAAGTCCGTCGGCAGCGCGAGCAGCCCGAGGAACGACACCGCCATGAGCACGAGGCCGCTCGCGGCGAACAGGCGGGCGCCGAACCTGTCGGACAGGTAGCCGGCGAGCGGACCCGCGGCCAGGAACCCGACCGTGAGCGGCAGCAGGTAGATGCCGGCCCACAGGGGAGTGTCCTCGTAGTTGTAGCCGTGCAGGGGCAGCCAGATGCCCTGCAGCCAGATGATGAGCATGAACTGCAGGCCGCCGCGTCCGATCGACCCCAGCAGGGTCGCGGCGTTGCCGCCGGCGAAGACCGCGTTGCGGAACAGCTTCAGCGGGAACATGGCGTCGGTGACCCGGGTCTCGATGTAGCAGAAGAGCGCGAGCAGGACGACGCCGCCGATCAGGCCCGTGAGCACCCACGGGCTCGTCCACCCCATCGTGTGCCCGCCGTACGGCTGGATGCCGTACGTGATGCCGGCGAGCAGCGCGGTGAGCCCGACGGCGAAGGTGACGTTGCCCCACCAGTCGATCTTCGCGGGACGGCGCACGCCGGTGTCGTGCAGGGAGCGGTAGGCCCAGATGGTCCCCACCACGCCGATCGGCACGTTGATCCAGAAGATCGACCGCCAGTTCCACTCGGCGAGCAGGCCGCCCAGCACCAGGCCGATGAACGAGCCCGCGATGCCGGCCACGATGTTCACGCCGAGCGCCATGCCGCGCTGCCGGGCGGGGAACGCGTCGGTGATGATCGCCGCCGAGTTCGCCATCAGCATGGAGCCGCCGACGGCCTGCGCGACCCGCCAGCCGATCAGCCAGAGCGCGCCGGCGCCTCCCTGGTACGGGTCGAACGACAGCGCGATCGACGTCAGCGTGAACAGGAGGAAGCCGGCGTTGTAGATCTTGATGCGTCCGAAGATGTCGCCGAGCCTGCCCAGGCTGACCACGAGCACGGCGCTGACCAGCATGTAGCCCATCAGCATCCAGAGCAGGTAGCTGACGTTGCCGGGCTGCAGGGGATCGAGCCGAATCCCGTTGAAGATCGCCGGAAGCGAGATCAGCACGATCGAGCTGTTGATCGTGGCGATCAGCGTGCCCAGGGTCGTGTTGGACAGTGCAACCCACTTGTAGTGGGGGTGATCGGAGTCGATCCGCGGCGTACCACCCCACCTGCGCTTCGACGTGGTCTCGAGTGTTCCCTCGGCCGCCATTCGGCCAGCCCCCTCCGGGTGTTTAGTTAATTTAGGTCAACTAACTATATGGGAGCCGTCCGGAGTGGCGCCGCCCAGATCCGGCATGCCTTGTGTAGATCGTCCGCCACCGATGTGCTCTGTCCGCGAATGGCCTGGTGGCCTCGTCTCCGGGGGAGGACGTGCCGTCGGCCCGGCCGGTGAGTTCGGTGATCTTCGACGAACCTTCGGCTTCTGTTCGGATTCGATTCACCGGATCCGCGAACAGGGAACTTGTCCAACAAGAACGCCACCAGTAAAGTCCCGAACGGCCTGATTCGGGCTGTCTGGAGATATTCGCGTCACGACCTGATGCGGAGCGTGAACGCGAATTGAGGCTCGGATGACCTGACCGCCGGACGTTTGCCGGACCACGTCTGGACCACGTCTGTGCCGGTCTTCCCTTACCGTCGCCGCCCGGAGCGCACGTTCGCGCTCACGGGAACGTGCCAAGGTCGCTCGATCCGGACCTGTTCCCCGGATGCCGCGAATCAAGAAATTCTCGAATGGATGAGACTATGAGCTCCCCCGTACCGCCCCCCGCCGGTCACCCCGGTCAGCCTCACGGCGAATTCCCCGGTCAGCCGGGTCAGCCCGGTTACCCCGGTCAGCCCGGTTACCCGGGTGGTGATCCGTACGGATACGGCGCCGTGCCTCCGGCGAAGTCCTCGAACGGCGTCGCCGTCGCCGGATTCATCCTGGCGTTCCTGATCTCCCCGATCGGGTTCATCCTGAGCATCGTCGGCCTGGTCCAGGCCCCCAAGCGCGGCGGGAAGGGCAGGGGCCTGGCGATCGCCGGCATCATCATCTCGCTGCTCGTCACGGCGGGCTGGACCGGGCTGACCATCGTCGTGGTCAACACCGTCGGCAAGAACGTCGCGACCGTCCTCGACCCCGGCTGCGTCTCCGGGCAGAAGGTGCTCGTCGACGACGCCCTCAAGCTCTCGTCGGAGCCCACCGCGCTCAAGAAGGAGCTGACGTCGATCGTCTCGAAGCTCAACGCCGCCGCGGACAAGTCCGAGAAGGACGAGGTGCGCAAGGCGATGACCACGCTGGCGGGCGACTACGACGAGCTCCTCACGGCGCTCAACGAGCAGACCGCGCCGTCCTCCGACATGGAGGCAAGGCTCACCAAGGACGCCAACGCCGTCATCTCCCTGTGCACCTTGGGCGCGCAGACCCAGTAGAAGTCCGGGACGCTCCCGCGCGTGGCTGTCGCGACGCGCGGGGCGTGCGGCGGACCGTCCCGGGTCTCGAGCACAGGGACAGCCCTCGTGCGGCTGCGTCAGGACGCCTCGGCCATCCGGCGGGTGAGCAGGGAGTCGCGGATCTCGCCCGCCCGGACGGCCGTCGTGGACAGCAGGGTGGAGGCGAGGCCGTGGCTGTGCTCGGTCCCGCCCTGGAGGTAGATGCCCGCCGTCACGCCCGGGGTCAGCTCAAGGCGATGGTCGCGGGCGACGCGGACGGCGTCCTCCTCGTCCCGCAGGCAGAGCTTGGCGGCCTCGCCCAGCACCGTGCCGATGTCGTGCGGACGGTAGCCCGTCGCGTGCACCAGCACGTCGGAGCTGAGCACCTCGCGCTCACCGGTCGGCAGGAACTCCACGGTGACGTCGAGGCGGCTCTCGACGGGCCGGACGTCCCTGATGCGCGAGACGTTGAGCATGCGCAGGCGCTCCCGCCCCTGAACCTTCTCGCGGTACATCGCCGCGTACAGCGACTCGATGAGGTCCATGTCGACCACCGAGTAGTTGGTGCCGCGGTGGTAGTCGACGAGTGACTGCTTCACGCCGGGCGGCGAGTTGAAGTACACGTCGACGGCTTCCGGATCGAAGATCCTGTTCGCGAACGGGCTGTCGTCCGCGGGGGTGTAGCCGTACTTGGCGAACACCGCGCAGACCTCGGCGTCCGGGAAGGTGCGGTGCAGGTAGTCGACCGCCTCGGCGGCGCTCTGCCCGGCGCCGAGGACGATGGCCCGCCGGACGGGCACTCCGGCGCCGGACAGTTCCGCGACGCGCGGGATCAGCTCGCTGTTGTGCCACACGCGGTCGGACAGGACCGTGCCGGGCGGCAGGTGGGGTTCCAGCCCGACGGCCACGGAGACGTTGCGGGCCCGCCGGACGACCGTGCCCCCGACGGCGGACCGGTCGCGGCTGACGACGTCGAACCAGCGGACCTCGCCGTCTTCCGACGTCACCGGTTCCACGGCCACGACCTCCGCGGAGTACTCGACCAGGTCGTCGACCCGCGCCGCGGCCCACTCGAAGTAGTCGTGGAACTCGACGCGCAGCGGGAAGAGCGTCTTCTGGTTGAGGAAGTCCACGAGCCTGCCCTGTTCCCGCAGGTAGGACAGGAAGCTGTAGTCGCTCGTCGGGTCGCGCATGGTGACCAGGTCCTTCAGGAAGGACACCTGCATCGTGGCGTCGTCGATGAGCATCCCCCGGTGCCAGCCGAAGCGCGGCTGCTTCTCCAGGAACCCGGCACGGATGCGCTCACCTGCGGGCAGTGCTGCGTTGTGCTCCTCCACGGCTATCGCGAGCGCCAGATTCGACGGCCCGAAGCCGATCCCCAGGACGTCGTAGATGGTGTCCGGACCACTCTGCAGTGTCTTCACCGCGGCATCGCCTCCCTCAGCGGGCCACATGCTAGATAAGGTTAGCCTTACCTTGCAAGAACGGGTTTCGACCGAGAGGATCCACACCATGCGGGTCGCCATGTTCGGCTACCAGACCTGGGGCCACCGCACGCTGCAGGCTCTGCTGGACTCCGGCCACGAGGTGGTGCTCGTCGTCACCCACCCCAGGAGCGACCACGCGTACGAGAAGATCTGGGACGACTCCGTCGCCGACCTCGCGGCCGAGCACGACCTGCCGGTGCTGCTGCGCAACCGGCCCGACGACGCCGAACTCCTCGCGGCGATCCGCGACGCGGCGCCCGACATCATCGTGGCCAACAACTGGCGGACCTGGCTGCCCCCCGAGATCTTCGACCTCCCGCCTTACGGCACGCTCAACGTGCACGACTCGCTGCTGCCCGCCTACGCGGGCTTCTCCCCGCTGATCTGGGCGCTCATCAACGGGGAGAAGGAGGTCGGCGTCACGGCCCACCGCATGAACGCCGAACTGGACGCCGGCGACGTCCTGCTGCAACGGGCCGTGCCCGTGGGGCCGTCGGACACCGCGGCCGACCTCTTCCACCGCACGGTCGACCTGATCGGGCCGATCGTGCGCGAAGGGCTCGACCTCATCGCGGCGGGCCGTGCCGAGTGGGTGCCGCAGAACCGCGCCGACGCGAGCTTCTTCCACAAGCGGTCGATCGAGGACAGCCGGATCGACTGGACCTGGCCCGCCGAGGACCTCGAGCGCCTGGTGCGCGCGCAGTCCGACCCGTACCCCAACGCGTTCACCTACCACCGCGGCGAGCGCATCCGGATCGTGTCCGCCACGATCTCCCAGGCGCGTTACGGGGGCACCCCCGGGCGCGTCTTCATCCGCGAGGGTGACGGCGTCGTCATCGTCGCCGGCGCCGACGCCAGGAACGGCAGGCGGCACGGATTGGCGGTCCGGCGGCTGCGCACCGACGACGGCGTCGAGCACGCGGCCGCCGACTACTTCAGCGCCATGGGCGGCTACCTCACCGCGCGGCCCTGACCTCGGCTGCGCTGACCTCGACGGCCCTGAGCTCGGCGGCGCCGTCCGCCGTGTCCGCGCCCGCCCCGTCGTGGTGGCGGCCCATCGGGATGACGAGAGGCGTGCCGCTGACCGGGTCCGTCATCACCTGGCAGCGCAGGTCGAAGACCTCCTCGACCGATCGGGCGGTGATGACGTCGGCGGGCGCGCCCTCGGCGACGATCCGCCCCGCCTTCATGGCGACGACGTGGTCGGCGTACCTGCAGGCATGGTTGAGGTCGTGCAGGACCATCACGACCGTGCGGTTCTCCCGCCGGTTGAGGTCGGTGACGAGGTCCAGGACGTCGATCTGATGGGCCAGGTCCAGATAGGTGGTCGGCTCGTCCAGGAGCAGCACCTCGGTGCCCTGGGCGACGGCCATCGCGATCCAGGCACGCTGACGCTGGCCGCCGGAGAGCTCGTCGACGGGACGGTCGGCGAGGTCGGTCAGCCCCGTCGCGGCCAGCGCGCCGGCGACGGCGCGCTCGTCGGTCTCCGACCACTGCCGCCACCATGTCTGATGGGGAGACCGGCCCCGGCTGACCAGGTCGATGACGGTCAGCCCCTCGGGGGCCACCGGGGACTGCGGCAGGATTCCGAGCCGCTGGGCCAGTTCCCTCGTCGACACCGACTGCAGGGCCCGCCCGTCGAGCCGTACGGCGCCGCCCCTGGGCGCCAGCAGGCGGGCGAGGGCGCGCAGCAGTGTCGACTTGCCGCAGGCGTTGGCGCCGACGATGGCGGTCACGCGGCCGGGCGGGACGGCCAGGTCGAGGTCGTCGACGATCAGCCGGTCGTCGTACGCCAGACGCAGCCCGCTCGCCCGCAGGTCCGGGCTTGTGGTCGACATCCGTTCAGCCTCCTGAGCCCGCGCGGTTGGCGCGGATGAGTAGCCAGAGCAGAACCGGCGCGCCGAGCACGCCGGTGACGATTCCCACCGGCAGCTCGGTGCCGGGGATGAGCGTGCGCGCGATGAGGTCGGCCGACAGGACGGCGAGCGCCCCCGTCAGTCCCGACGCGACCAGAGGCGGCCAGGCCGTTCCCGCCAGGCGCTGCGCGATCTGCGGCGCGGCCAGCGCGACGAACGCGACCGGGCCGGCCGCCGCGGTGGCGAAGGCGACCAGGCCGACGCCGACCAGCAGCAGCGCGAGCCGGACCCGTTGCACCGGAGTCCCGAGACTCGTGGCCAGGTCGTCGCCGAGCTGGAGCGTCCGCATCCAGCGGCCGAGCAGCAGCGCGGCGGGCACCAGGACGGCCACGGCGACGGCGAGCGGGCCCACCTGCGGCCAGTCGCGGCCGTTGAGGTTGCCCACGAGCCAGCCCATCGCGGCCTGCGCCTGGAACCGCCCGCCGCGCGCTATCAGGTAGTCGGTCGCGCTCGTGCACATCCACGCGACGCCGACGCCCACCAGGACGATCCGGTAGCCGGTGGTCCCGCGGCGCCAGGCCAGCACGTAGACGACGAGTGCGGTGGCGAGCGCGCCGAGCAGGCCGAGCGCCTGGCTGCCGAGCCCGCCGTCCCAGCCGAGGACGATGCCGGCGACGACGGCGGTCCCCGCGCCCTCGATGATGCCGATCATGTCCGGGCTGGCCAGCGGGTTGCGGGTCATCGTCTGGAACAGGGCGCCGGAGACGGCGAACGCGACGCCGGCAAGCAGGCCCACCACGGCGCGCGGCAGCCGTAACTCCCTGACGACCAGCAGAGTTCCCGGGTCGCCCGAGCCCGTGAGGGCCTTCATCACCTCGCCCAGGCCGATCGGGTAGTCGCCGATCGTCACCCCCCAGCAGAAGACCAGGAAGGTGCCGGCTGCCAGTGCCGCGCAGACCGCGGCGAGCCTGGGCCGCAGGACGCCGGAGACGGGCGGCACGGCGAGCCGGAACGTGCGGCGGGAGGAGCCCGTGACGGCGGTGGACGAGGGGGAGGCTGACGATGCGGAGGTGGGCGACGCGGAGGGGGACGGTGTCACGCTCACACCTCCGCGAGCCTGCGACGGCGCACCAGGGCGATGAAGAAGGGTGCGCCGATGAACGCGACCAGGATCCCCGCCTGGATCTCACTCGGCCGCACGACCAGCCGCCCGATGATGTCCGCCGCGAGGACCATGCAGGGCGCGAGCACGGCGGACAGCGGCAGCAGCCATCGGTGGTCGGGGCCGACGCCGGCCTGCTGCGCGAGGACCCGCGCGACGTGCGGGACCACCAACCCGACGAACACGACGGGCCCGATGGCCACCACCGCCGCACCCGTCAGCAGGGTGACCGCGGCCACCCCCTGCAGCCGCACCAGGCCGAGCCGCCGCCCGAGCGAGGCGGCCACGTCGTCGCCGAGGGCGAGGCTGTTGAGCGCGGGCGCGCTCGACAGCGCGAGTACGGCGCCCACGACGAGGAACGGCAAGACCTGGAGCACCACACTGGCGTCCCTGTCGGCGAGCGATCCCGCGTTCCAGAACCGGTAGCGGTTAAGCGCGTCGGGATCGGTCAGCGCGACGGCGCCCGTCAGGGAGGTCAGCAACGAGGTCACGGCGACTCCGGCCAGCGCCAGCTTCACCGGTGTCTGTCCCGAACGTCCCAGTCCGCCGAGAAGGTAGACGACCACGCTCGCCACGAGCGCGCCCGCGAAGGCGAACCAGATGGACCCGAGCAGCGACCCGACGCCCAGGAACGCGATCGACACGACGATCGCGAATGCGGCGCCCGCGCTGATCCCGAGTATCCCCGGGTCGGCGAGCGGGTTGCGGGTCAGGGCCTGCATGAGCGCGCCGGCCAGGCCGAGCGCCGCGCCGGCCGTGAGGCCGAGGGTCGTGCGCGGGATCCGCACCGACCAGATGACGTTGTCCACGCGTGCGCTCCCCGGCTGACCGAACAGCGCGCGCACCACCTCGTCGAGCGGGATGCTCAGCGCGCCGAGCGCAATCGACAGCAGGCAGAGCACCACGAGGAGGGCGGTGAGCACCGCCACGAGAAGGACGGGCCGAAGGGCCCTGCCCCGCGTCACCGGGCTCTCTCCAACGACTCAGCTTCCTTAGGTTAGGCAGGCCTTAACTCTAGCCCGGCACGGTCTTGTGTAGTTAGGTAACCCTTACCTTAGTATGTCGGGCGGTCGCGGCTTGCCGTGTCCCGTTCTGTTGAGATTGGGAGGCTTGGTCACCTGTGTCCGGTAAGGCAGAAGTCACTGAGGAAGCGACGGCGTATTGGCACAGGCGGCTCTCGCCGCTCCCGCAGGAATCGGCTCTTCCGGCGGACCTTCCGTACGGGCTGGACGACACGGGGGAACGCGACACGCGTGAACTGGCGCTCGACGCCGGGGCCGGCGTCCCCGAGCCGGAGTTGCTCGCCGCGTACGTCACGTTGCTGCACAGGTACGGCGGGGTGGAAGACGTCACCGTGGGGTTCGACGGGCTGCCGCTGCGCGTCGCGGTGAGCGGCGGCACGAGCTTCGGCGAGCTCACGCGGACGGTGGACGCCGCCGTCGCCGAGGCGCGTGCCCACCGGCTGCCGCTCGCCGCGCTGGCCGGCACGTTGCGGCCCGAGCCCACACGCGGCGGCGGGGTCTTCTTCAACACGGCGTTCGCCATCGGCCCCGCCGGGGAGCCCGGTGCCGAGCCCGTCCCGGACGAGAGCGTGGGGTCGCTGGACCTGGTCCTGCGCGTCGTGGACGGGCGGGCGCGGGTGACCTACCGGCCCGACCTCTTCCTGGCCGAGACCGCCGAGCGGCTTCTCGGCCACTACGCGGCCCTGCTGTCCGGCGGCCTCGCCGACACGGACGCCCCCATCGGCGCGCTGGAGATGCTGGGCGGCGGTGAACTCCACCGGATCCTCGTGGAGTGGAACGCCACCGATCACTCCGTGCCTTCGCTGACCTGGCCCGAGCTGTTCGCCGAGCAGGTCAGGCTGCGCCCGGACGCCGTCGCGCTGGTCTTCGAGGACACCCGGCTGACCTATGCGGAATTGGACGAGCGGGCCAACCGGCTCGCGCACGCGCTGATCGCCCGCGGCGCGGGACCCGAGCGCGTGGTCGCGCTGGCCGTGCCGCGCTCAGCCGAGCTCATCGTGGCCGAGGTGGCGGTGCTGAAGTCCGGCGCCGCCTACCTGCCGATCGACACCGACTACCCGGCCGGCCGCATCGGCTACATGCTGGCCGACGCCGCGCCCACCTGCCTGGTGGCCGTCGCGGAGACCACCGCCGACCTCCCCGTGCGCGACGACATGGAGGTGCTGGTCCTCGACGCGCCGCGGGTCGTCGAGGAACTCGCGGCACGGCCGGGCCACGATCCCGGCGAGGCCGACCGCGGGCTGCTCTCGCTCCGCCACCCGGCCTATGTGATCTACACCTCGGGCTCGACCGGCCGTCCCAAGGGCGTCGTCCTGTCGCACAGCGGCGTCGCCAAGCTCGTCGCGACCCAGAGCGAGCGCTTCGGCGTCGGGCCGGACAGCCGGGTCCTCCAGTTCGCCTCACCGAGCTTCGACGTGGCCTTCTGGGATCTGTGCCTCGGCCTGCTGTCGGGCGGCCGGCTCGTCGTCGTCCCCGCCGAGCGCCGCGTGCCCGGCGCGCCGCTGGCCGACTACGCGAACGCCAACGGCGTCACCTTCATGATCCTTCCGCCCGCGCTGCTCGCCGCCATGCCGGACGACGTCGAACTGCCGCCGTCCGCCACGCTGCTCGCCGGCACGGAACGCGTCTCGCCCGAACTGGTCGCCCGTTACGCGCGCGGCCGCATGATGTTCAACGCGTACGGGCCGACCGAGGCGACCACCAACTCCACGCTGGGACTGTGCGACCCGGACATTCCGTCCGGCTCCCTCGTGCCGATCGGCGGCCCCGACCCGGGCACCCGCGCCTACGTCCTTGACGCCCGGCTCGGCCCGGTCCCCGTGGGAGTCGCGGGGGAGCTCTATCTCGGCGGCGCCGGGCTCGCGCGCGGCTACCTCGGCCGGCCCGACCTGACCGCAGAGCGGTTCGTCGCCGACCCCTTCGGGCCGCCCGGCGAGCGGTTGTACCGCACGGGCGACCTGGTGCGCTGGAAGGCCGACGGACGCCTGGAGTTCCTCGGCCGGGCCGACGCGCAGGTGAAGATCCGCGGTTTCCGCATCGAGCCCGGGGAGATCGAGTCCGCCCTGCGGCGGCATCCCGCCGTCGCACAGGCAGCGGTCGTCGTGCGCGAGGACAGGCCCGGAGACCGGAGGCTCGCGGCGTACGTCGTGCCCTCACTGGACGCGTCGGCGGCGGGCGAGACCGACCGGGTCGGGGAGTGGAAGGACCTCCACGAGCTTCTCTACGCCGCCGCGGGATCGGACGGTTTCCGCGAGAACTTCGCGGGCTGGAACAGCATGTACGACGGCCTGCCCATCCCGCTGGAGGAGATGCGCGAATGGCGTGAAGCCACCGTCGAGCGCATCTGCGCGGAGCGGCCGCGCAGGGTGCTGGAGATCGGCGTCGGCAGCGGGCTCGTCCTGTCCCGCGTCGCCCCGGACTGCGAGGCGTACTGGGGCACCGACCTGTCCGGGGAGGCGGTGCGCGCCCTCCGCGCCCAGGTCGACGCCCTACCCGGCCTCGCGGGACGGGTCGAGCTTCTGACCAGGCCCGCGCACGACGTCGAGGGCCTGCCCCAGGGGTTCTTCGACACCGTCGTCGTCAACTCGGTCGCCCAGTACTTCCCGAGCGCCGCCTACCTCACCGACGTGCTGGGCAAGGCCGCGACGCTGCTGGCGCCCGGCGGGCGGCTCTTCGTCGGCGACGTGCGCAACCTGCGCCTGCTCCGGTGCCTGCGCGCGGCCGTCGAGACCGGGCGCGGGACCGACCCCGGCGACAAGCAGGCGCTGCGCGCCGCCGTCGACAGGTCCGTGACATGGGAGGGCGAGCTACTGCTCGACCCCGGCTACTTCGCGGCGCTGGAGGGTTTCGAGGCCGACATCCGCGTCAAGCGCGGCTCCCACCACAACGAGCTCACCCGCTACCGGTACGACGTCGTGTTGCGTAGGCGGGCGGACGCCTCCGCCGGCGACGATCACGCGCCGGGCGCCGGGGGCGCGCCGGGAGCAGGGGACGAGCCCGCGCCCGATGCCGTGCCGTACGGCGAGCAGGAGGTGCGGTGGGCCGACCTCGGAGGCATGAAGGCGCTCGGCGCCCTCCTCGCCGCCCGCGCCGCCGAGGGCGGGCCCGTTTCCGACGAGGTGGCCTTCGCGGGCGGACGTCCGGCCTCCCGGCTGCGGGTCACCGGCATGCCCAACGCCCGGCTCTCCGGCGACCTTGCGGCACTGGACGCCCTCGGCGACGGCAGCCGCCCGGCCGCGCCGGCGGACGCCGTCGACCCCGAGGCCGTGCACATGCTCGCCGCCCGCCACGGCCACCGCGTGGCGGTCACCTGGAACGGCCACGCCGACGACGGCGCGCTCGACGCCGTCTTCGTCAGCGGAGACGGTGCCCGCGACGCCGACGCCCGCGGCCACGCCGTCGCGTTCTCCGGACGGCTCTACCGCCCGGCGGCCGGACCCGCGCGGGACCTGCCTGGCGAACCGTCCGGAGAATTCCCGCACGCCAACACGCCCGCGCCGTTCCGGGACGTCGCGGCGCTGATGCGGACCCTGCGCGCGCACGCGGCCGAGTGGCTGCCCGACTACATGGTCCCCTCGGCGTTCGTGCCGCTGGACCGCCTCCCGGTCACGCCGAGCGGCAAGCTCGACGCCGCGGCGCTCCCGGTGCCCGACCACGCGTCGCTCAGCTCCGGCCGCGCTCCCCGCGATCCCCGCGAAGAGCTGTTGTGCACCCTGTACGCCGAGGTGCTCGGACTGCGGTCGGTCTCGATCGACGACGACTTCTTCGCGCTGGGCGGGGACAGCATCGTCGCCATCCAGTTGCTCGGCCGCGCCCGGCAGTCCGGTTTGCGGCTCACTCCGCGGGACGTCTTCCGGTACCGCACGGTCGCCGCCCTCGCCGACAACCACGCCGCGCCGCCCGACCACCCGGACCCGATCGGCACAGGTGACGGCGGCGACGCACGCTCACCGGCCGTGCCGCTGGTACGGCTGGACGAGGCCGACCTGGCCGAACTCCAGCGCGAGCACCCGGTCACAGTGGAGGAGGCGCTGCCGCTCGGCCCCCTGCAGGAGGGCTTCTACTTCCACGCGCTCGTGGACGGCTCCGACCGCGACGCCTACGTCGTCCAGCAGGTGATCGAGCTGTCCGGCCCGGTCGACGGCCCCACCCTGCGCCGCGCGGCACAGCGTCTGCTCGACAGGCACGCGCCGCTGCGCGCCTGCTTCCGCCGGCTCGAGGACGGCCGGCCGGTGCAGATCATCGCGACGGGCCTCGACCTGCCCTGGCGCGAGGTCGACCTGTCGGCCCACGACCCTCAGGCGCGTCAGGAGGAGGCGGAGTCCGTCGCGGCCGCCGAACGCGCCGCCCGCTTCGACCTGGCCCGGCCGCCGCTGCTGAGGTGCGCGCTGGTGCGCCTCACCGGCGAGCGCAGCCACCTCGTGCTGACCTTCCACCACATCGTGGCCGACGGCTGGTCGCTGCCGGTGCTGCACCGGGAGCTGATGGCCTTCTACGGCGACGACCCCGCGCCGCTGCCCGGTCCCGCCCCGTACCGGGAATACCTCCGGCAGCTGTCCACGGCCGACCGCGACGCCGCCCGCGACGCGTGGCGCTTCGCGCTCGCCGGGCTCGACGAGCCGACGCGCCTGGTCGACGCCCCCGCGGCAGACGCTCCGCTGTTGCCGGGTCAGGTGCGCGTCGAGCTCCCCGAGCACGTGACCGCCCGGCTCTCCGCCCGGGCGAGGGAGCAGGGCGTCACGCTGAGCGCGGCCGTGCAGACCGCCTGGGGGCTGCTCCTCGGACGGCTGACCGGCCGCCAGGACGTGGTCTTCGGCACGACCGTCTCCGGACGCGACGTGCGGCTCGACGGCATCGAGTCGATGGCCGGGCTGTTCATCAACACGCTGCCGACGCGCTTCCAGTGGACCCCGTCGGACACCCTCGCCGGGCTCATGGGCCGGTTCCAGGACGAGCAGGCCCAGTTGCTCGGGCATCAGCACCTCGGCCTCGCGGAGATCCAGCGGATCGCCGGGCTCTCAGGCGTCGGCGAGCTCTTCGACACCCTGCTCGTCTTCGAGAACTATCCCGCGGGCGACGGCCTGACCGACCCCACCGGCACGGTGGAGATCGTCGGCCACGAGTTCCACGACGCCGTCCATTACCCGCTCGCCCTCATCGTGAAGCCGGGACGCCGGCTCGATCTGCGGCTGAAGCATCACGCGCAGCGGCTGGACGGCCAGGCCGTCCGGCGGATCGCCGCCAGGCTCACCCGGATCCTCGTCGCCATGGCCGACGACCCCGCCCTGCCCGCCGCCCGCATCGAACTGCTCTCCTCCGGCGAGCAGGCCCGCGCCCGGATCACGGGGGAGGTCAGGGACGTCCCCGCGACCACACTGGCCGCGGCCTTCGAGGCGCAGGCCGCCCGCACGCCCCAGGCGACCGCCGTCGTCTACGAAGGCGCGAGCCTCACCTACGAGGAGCTGGACGCGCGCGCCGGGGAGCTGGCCCGGCGTCTTCGCGCGCGCGGCGCGGGCCCGGAGAAGGTCGTCGCCGTCGCCGTCCCCCGCTCGGCCGAGCTGATGGTGGCGCTGCTCGGCGTGCTCAAGTCCGGCGCCGCCTACCTGCCGGTCGACGTCGACTACCCGGCCGACCGCGTCGCGTACATGCTCGCCGACTCGGGGGCCTCGACGGTGGTGACCACGGCCGCGACGGCTCCGCGCCTGCCCGCGGCCGATGGGCTCACCCCGCTGGTCCTCGACGCGCCGCCCGGCCGGGACGGCGACACGGGCGACCCGGGGGCCTTCGGTGAGGGCGTGGGCGCGGGGCCGGACGACGCGGCGTACCTGATCTACACCTCCGGCTCGACCGGGCGGCCGAAGGGCGTGGTCGTCACCCACCGGGCGATCGTCAACCGGCTGGCCTGGATGCAGGGCGCGTACGGCCTGCGGGCCGACGACCGGGTGCTGCAGAAGACGCCGTCCAGCTTCGACGTGAGCGTCTGGGAGTTCTTCTGGGCGTTGTGCGAGGGCGCGGCCGTCGTCCTCGCCCGGCCGGACGGGCACCGCGATCCCGCCTACCTCGCGGACCTCATCCGCGAGCAGCGGATCACCACGATGCACTTCGTCCCGTCGATGCTCGAGGCCTTCCTCCAGGCCGAGGAGATCACCGGCGACACCTCCTGGGCCGCCACCCTGCGCCGCGTCTTCAGCAGCGGCGAGGCGCTGTCCACTGCCGCGGCCGCGCGGTGGCGGGAGCTGACCGGCGCGCCGCTGCACAATCTGTACGGTCCCACCGAGGCCGCCGTCGACGTCACCTTCCACGCCTGCGACGAGTCCGCGCCCGGCGACGGCCCCGGCGTCCCGATCGGCCGCCCGGTGTGGAACACCGGACTGCTCGTGCTGGACGCGTGTCTGCGCCCGGTCCCCGCCGGAGTCCCCGGTGAGCTCTATCTGACCGGGGTGCAGCTCGCCCGGGGTTACCACGCCCGGTCCGGTCTCACGGCGGAGCGGTTCGTCGCCGACCCGTACGGGCCGCCCGGCACGCGGATGTACCGCACGGGAGACCTGGTGCGGCGGGACGAGGACGGTGTCGTCACCTATCTGGGCCGCACCGACCGGCAGGTGAAGCTGCGCGGCAACCGCATCGAGCTCGGCGAGATCGAGGCCGCGCTGGTCCGTCTGCCCGCCGTCGCCCAGGCGGCGGTGGCCGTCCTCGGCTCCCGGCTCGTCGCCTACGTCGTGGCCGCCCCGGGTTCTCCTGACGCGGCGTCCGCCGAGCCGGCCTCGTTGCGTGCGGCCCTCACGGGCGCGCTGCCCGCCCCGATGGTGCCCGAGGCGTACGTCGTGCTCGAGGCGCTTCCGCTGACGCCGAGCGGCAAGCTGGACCGCGCGGCCCTTCCCGCGCCGGAGACGGCGCGCGTGCCGTCGCGCGGCCCGCGCGACGAGCGCGAGCGGACCCTCACGGAGATCTTCGCCGCCGTCCTGCGGCTGGAGGCCGGCGCGGACGACGACTTCTTCCTGCTGGGCGGCGACAGCATCAGCTCGATCGGCGTCTCGAGCAGGGCACGCCGCGCGGGCCTCGACCTGAGCCCCCGCGACGTCTTCGAACACCGTACGCCCGCGGCGCTCGCGGCCGCGGCCCTGGAGTCCGCCTCCGCCACCGGTCCGGGTGTGGCGCCGGGCGGGCGGGTCCCGGCCCTGTCGCTCACGGACGAGGAGACGCGCCGCGTCCACCGGCTCAGTCCCGGCGGGGCCGAGGCCGTGTGGCCGCTCGCCCCGCTGCAGGAAGGCCTGTTCTTCCACTCGACATACGACGACGGCGCGCTCGACGTCTACACCGTCCACGAGTCCTTCGACTTCGCGCGCCGCGTCGACGCGGAACGGCTGCGCACCGCGACGCGGGCGCTGCTGGCCCGCAACCCCGGCCTGCGCGCCGGATTCACCAGCGACGGGCTACGCCAGCCGGTGCAGTTCATCGTCCGCGATCCGGAGATCCCGCTCGAGGAGGCCGACCTGACCGGTCTGCCGGCCGGCGAACAGGACGCGCGGCTGCGCGACCTCATGGACGCCGAGCGGACCCGCAGGTTCGACCTCGCCCGGCCGCTGTTGTTCCGCATGCTGCTCGTCCGCCTCGGCGACCGCGGCGACCGTCTCATCATCGGCAGGCACCTGCTGCTCTGGGACGGCTGGTCGGCCTGGGTGTTCCTCGACCAGCTCTTCCGGTTGTACGAGACGGGCGGCGACGACACCGGGCTGCCGGACCCCGGTTCGTACCGCGACTACCTGACGTGGCTGGACGACCAGGACACCGCGGTCGCCGCGCGGGCCTGGCGGGCCGCCCTGGCAGGCCTGGACGAGCCCACCCTGCTCGCCGCCGCCGACCAGGGGCTGGAACCGGTCGTCCCCGAGAGCCTCGACGTCGTCCTGCCCGCCGACGTCACCGGGCGCCTGCGGGACACCGCCCGCCGGCACGGCCTGACCATGAACACGGTCCTGACGACCGCCTGGGGACTGACCCTCGCGAGCGCCACCGGCCGCACGGACGTCGTCTTCGGCACGACCGTCGCCGGGCGGCCCAGCGAGGTGCCGTACGTCGAGAACGTCATCGGCATGTTCCTCAACACCGTCCCCGCCCGCATCGCGTACGACCCCGCGGAACGGGTGCCCGACCTGCTGCGACGCGTGCAGGACGAGCGCCTGGCCCTGATGCCGTACGAATACCTGGGCCTCGGCGTCGTGCAGGCGGAGACCGGGCGCCGGCGGCTGTTCGACACCCTCTTCGTGCTCCGCAACAGCGACACCGAGGAACGGCTCGCTGAGCTGTCCGAGCGCCACGGCGCCACCGCCGTCGCGAACGTCGACGCCACGCACTATCCGGTCAACCTCGTCGTCACGCCGGGGGAGCGCATCCGGGTCACCCTCGCGCACCGTCCCGACATCGTGGGCGGGCCCCGCGCGCAGGCGCTGCTCGACCGCTTCACGCTCCTGCTCGAGCGGCTCGCCGCCGGCCTGGACGCGCCCGCCGGCCGCCTCGACCCGCTGCTCCCCGCCGAGCACGCGGCCCTGGAGGAGGAACGCGCCTCCGGGCGCGTCGCCGCACCCGAGGAGACGATCGCCGACCTGCTCGCCGGGCAGGCGGCCCGCACGCCCGGGGCCACCGCGCTCGTCTTCGGCGAGCGGAGCGTCACCTACGCCGAACTCGACGCGCGCATCAACCGCATGACCCGGCTGCTGCTCGCACGCGGGGCCGGGCCGGAGCAGGTCGTCGCGCTCGGCCTGCCCCGTTCGATCGACATGGTCGTCGCGCTGTTCGCGGTGCTGCGCGCGGGGGCCGCCTACCTTCCGCTGGAGCTGGACCACCCCGACGACCGGCTCGCCGGAATGCTCGACGACGCACGTCCGCTGCTGCTGGTGTCCACCGCGGCCGTCTCCACGCGGTTCGCGGACGCCGTGCCCGGCGTGCCGCGCGTCCTGCTCGACGACGCGGCCCTGGCGGGCGAACTCGACGCCCTTCCCTCCGGCCCGGTGACCGAGGCGGACCGGCCGCGCTTCAGCCTGGAGCACCCCGCGTACGTCATCTACACGTCCGGGTCGACGGGACGGCCGAAGGGCGTCGTCACGCCCTACCGCGGCCTGACCAACATGCACCTCAACCATCAGAAGGAGATCTTCGCCCCGGCCGTCGCGTCGGCCGGCGGCCGCAGGCTGCGCATCGCGCACACGGTCTCCTTCGCGTTCGACATGTCGTGGGAGGAGCTGCTCTGGCTGGTCGAGGGGCACGAGGTGCACGTCTGCGACGAGGAACTGCGGCGTGACGCCGAAGCGCTGGTCGCCTACTGCGAGGCCAACCGCGTCGACGTCGTCAACGTCACCCCGACCTACGCCCACCTGCTGATCGAGGAGGGCCTGCTGGAGGGGCACCGCCCGCCGCTGGTGCTGCTCGGCGGCGAGGCGGTCTCCGAGACGGTCTGGAGCCGGCTCCGCGACACCGAGGGCACTTACGGCTACAACCTGTACGGCCCGACCGAGTACACCATCAACACGCTCGGCGGCGGCACCGGCGACAGCGAGACGCCCACGGTCGGCCGCGCCATCCGCGGCACCCGGGCGCACATCCTGGACGCGTGGCTGCGCCCGGTGCCCGAGGGGGTCCCCGGCGAGCTGTACATCGCGGGGATCGGCCTGGCCCGGGGCTACCTGCGCAGGCCCGCCCTGACGGCCGAGCGGTTCGTCGCCGACCCGTACGGCGAGCCGGGGGAGCGCATGTACCGCACCGGAGACCTGGTGCGGCGGCGTGCCGACGGCAACCTGGACTTCCTCGGCCGCACCGACGACCAGATGAAGATCCGCGGATACCGCGTCGAGCTGGGCGAGATCGAGACCGCGCTCTCCCAGCACCCCCAGGTCGCGCAGGCGGCCGTCATCGCCCGCCCCGACCCGTCCGTGCCCGGCACGCAGCGCCTCGTCGGCTACGTCGTGCCCGCCGAGGCGAGCGCGGAGGAGCGGTCGGCCGCCGAGCGGGACCAGATCGGGGAGTGGCGGGAGATCTACTCCGACGAGTACGAGCAGATCGGCACCGCGGTCTTCACCGAGGACTTCGCGGGCTGGGACAGCAGCTACGACGGGCGCCCGATCCCCGTCGAGCACATGCGGGAGTGGCGCGAGCAGACCGTCGCCCGCATCCAGGAGCTGCGCCCGCGCCGCATCCTCGAGATCGGAGTCGGCTCCGGGCTGCTGCTGTCCCGGCTGGCGCCCGGCGCGGAGGCGTACTGGGCGACGGACTTCGCAGAACCCGTCATCCGCAAGATCGGCGAGGACCTGCGCCGCGATCCCGAGCTGGCCGCCAAGGTCGAGTTGAGGTGCCTGCCCGCCCACGTGACGGACGGCCTGCCCGCGGGATGGTTCGACACGATCGTCATCAACTCCGTCATCCAGTACTTCCCGAGCGCCGACCACCTCACCGAGGTCGTCCGCGGCGCCATGGAACTGCTCGCGCCGGACGGTGTGCTCTTCGTCGGCGACGTGCGCGACCTGCGGCGGGCGCGGGCGTTCCACACCGCGGTCAGGCTCACACAGGACGGCGACCAGGCGGACGCGGCGGCCGTCCGCCGTGCCGTCGAGCGCGGCATGCGGCTGGACAAGGAGCTTCTCGTCGATCCCGGCTACTTCGCCTCCCTCGGGTTCGGCGTCGACCTGCGGACCAAGCGGGGGCGCCACCACAACGAGCTGACGCGGCACCGCTACGACGCCGTGCTGTACCGCGAGGACGCCCGGCCGCTCGACCTCGGCGGCGCGCCCGCGGTGGCCTGGCCGGACCTGCCGGACGGCGGTCATGCCGGGCAGCCGGGGCGGACCGGTGGGCTGGCCGACCGCCTCCGCCAGGAGCGGCCGGAGTCGCTGCGCGTGACCGGCGTCCCCGACGCGCGCGTCGCGGGCGAGTTCGCCGCCGTGCGCGCACTCGACGAGGGCGGCGTCCGCCGCGCCCGCGAGGTCCTCGGCGAGACCGTGTACGGCGACGCCGTGGAGCCCGAGGACCTGCACGCGCTCGGGGCGTCGCTCGGCTACCGCGTGCTGACCACGTGGTCGCGCGATCCCGGGGCCTACGACGCCGTGTTCGTGCGCGGCGACGTGCGGCCGGACGCACGTGTGTCGGCCGGGCTGTACGTCCCCGTCGACGGCGCGGCGCCGTACGCCAGCACGCCGTCGACGGCGCGCGGGGCGAGCGGGCTGGTGCGCAGGCTGCGGGAGGACCTGGGCAGGCGGCTGCCCGACTACATGGTCCCTGCCGCCTTCGTGACGCTCGACCGGCTGCCCATGAACGACAACGGCAAGCTGGACGTCAGGGCCCTGCCCGACGCGGAGCCCTCGGTGGCGCTCGGCGGCGGGCGAGGGCCGCGCACCCCGCAGGAGGAGGTGCTCTGCCGGCTGTTCGCCGAGGTGCTCGGCCTGCCGTCCGTCGGCGCGGAGGACGGCTTCTTCGCCCTCGGCGGCCACTCATTGCTTGCCACCCGGCTCGTCAGCCGGGCCAGGACCGAGCTCGGCGCCGAACTGGCGATCCGCGACCTCTTCGAGGCGCCCACGCCCGCCCTGCTGGCCGAGAGGGCGGGAGCGGGCAGGCCCGCCAGGGCCGCCGTCGTTCCGGTGCGGGATCGGCCGGAGCGCGTCCCGCTGTCTGCCGCGCAGCGCCGGTTGTGGCTGGCCGAGCGCATCAGCGGCGGCGACGCGTACCACTTCCCGCTGGTGTTCCGGCCGGCCGGCCCGCTCGACACCGCCGCCCTGCGTGCGGCGCTGCGCGACGTGGCGGCCCGCCACGAGGCGCTGCGCACGGTGTTCGCCGAGGACGACGGCGAGCCGTACCAGCGGATCGTGCCCGCGGACGAGGCGGAGCCCGGTTTCGCCGTCAGCGAGTGCGCGGAAGACGAGCTGGAGGCCCGGATCCGCGACGCGGTGCGGCGCCCGTTCGACCTGGGCGCCGAGCCGCCGCTGCGGGCCGACGTACTCAGGGTCGCGCCCGAGGACCACGTGGTGGCGATCACGCTGCACCACATCACCACCGACGAGTGGTCGGACCGGCCGTTCCTCGCCGACCTGACCGGTGCCTACCTGGCCAGGTCCGCCGGCCTGGCGCCGGAGTGGACGCCGCTGCCTGTGCAGTACGCCGACTACACCCTCTGGCAGCGCCGCCTGCTCAGCGGCCCTGAGGGCCCTGAGGACATGGAACAGCAGGGCGAGAGCGGTGAGGGTGGGCGGCAGCTGGCCTTCTGGACCGGCGCGCTGGACGGGCTGCCGGAGGAGATCCCGCTCCCGCTCGACCGGCCGCGCCCCGCCGAGCCCACCGGCCGGGGCGGGACCGTCCGCGCCGAACTGCCCCCCGAGACCGCCCGCGCGCTGCGCGCGATGTCGGCGGAGACGGGGACCAGCATGTTCATGCTGCTCCAGGCCGCGGTCGCCACGCTGCTGCACCGGATGGGGGCGGGCGACGACATCCCGATCGGCGCCCCCATCGCGGGGCGCACCGACAGCGCGCTCGACGACCTCGTCGGCTTCTTCGTGAACACCCTCGTCCTGCGAGCCGACCTGTCCGGCGGCCCGACGTTCAGGGAGCTGGCCGAACGGGTCAGGAACGCCGACCTCGCGGCCTTCGAGAACCAGGACCTGCCGTTCGAGCGGGTGGTGGAGGCGCTGGGCCCCGTGCGCGTCCCAGGACGCAACCCGTTGTTCCAGGTCATGCTGGGCTACCACTACCGGCCCGACGGAGACCCTGACATGCTCGGGCTGCCGACCGAGTGGCTGCCTGCGCGGATCGAGACCACCAAGTTCGACCTGGACTTCACCTTCGTCGACCACGTGCGGGGCGACCGGATCACCCTCCTGCTGGAGTACGCCGCCGACCGCGCCGACGAGGCGACGGCCCTCGCACTGGTGGAACGCACGATCGCCCTGCTCGGCTTCGTGACCGCCGACCCGGACCTTCCGGTCGGCCGTGTCCCGGTGCTGACGGACGCCGAACGGCGGGCGTCCCTCGGCGCCTGGAACGACACCGCGCGTCCCCTGGAGCGGCGCACGGTCCCCGAACTGTTCGCAGAGGCCGCCCGCGCCCGGCCAGATCAGGTCGCGCTGGTCACCGAGGCGGGCCGGACGACGTTCGCCGAACTGGCGGCGCGGGCCGACGGCCTCGCGCGCCTGCTGCTGCGGCGCGGGGTGACCGCGGAGAGCGTCGTGGGACTGGCCCTTCCCCGATCGGAGATGGTCCCGGCCATCCTCGGCGTGCTCGCGGCGGGCGCGGCCTACCTTCCGCTCGACCCGGCCCACCCGGCCGAGCGGCTCGGCCACATGCTGGCCGACGCCGCTCCGGCGTGCGTGCTCGCCACCGCCGCCACGGCCGCCGCGCTGCCGCACGGCCACGCGCCGATGGTGCTCCTCGACGACCCGTCGTACGCCGCGGAGACCGCGGCACGTCCGGGTGACCGCCCGGCCGCGCCCCCCGGGCCGGACGCCGCCGCCTACGTCATCTACACGTCCGGCTCGACAGGGAGGCCGAAGGGCGTGGTCGGCACCCACCGCGGGCTGAGCAACCTCTACGGCTCCCAGCTTGAGGACCTCATCGAGCCGGCCCGCCGGGCGGCGGGCCGCGACGTGCTGTGTGCCGTGCACTCGGCGTCGTTCAGCTTCGACGCCTCGTGGGAGCCGATGCTCTGGCTGCTGGCCGGGCACGAGCTGCACGTCCTCGGCGAGGCCACGATGACCGACCCGGCCGCGTTGCAGGCCCACCTGGCCGCCGAGCGGGTCGACTTCCTCGACCTCACCCCGACCTACCTGCAGGAGCTGGCCCACCACGGCTTCCTCGACCCGGACCGGTACCGCCCGGGCGTGATGACGATCGGCGGCGAGGCCATGCCGTCCGCCATGTGGCGCACGTTGTGCGAACTGCCCGGCGTCGCTGTCCACGACATGTACGGCCCGACGGAGTTCGCGGTCGACGCGTACGGCCGGCACGGCTCGGATGCGCAGGACGGGCCCGGCCGTCGGGGCGGGAGTGGGACCTGGGCCGCGCCGCTGGCCAACGTCCGCGTCCACGTGCTCGACTCCGCGCTGCGTCCGGTCCCGGCCGGCGTCCCCGGAGAGCTGTACCTGTCCGGCGCCGGCCTCGCCCGCGGCTACCTAGGCCGTCCCACGCTGACCGCCGAGCGGTTCGTCGCCGACCCGTACGGCGGGCCGGGCGAGCGCATGTACCGCACCGGAGACCTGGCACGGCGCCGCGCCGACGGCACCCTGGAATTCCTCGGCCGCGCCGACGACCAGGTCAAACTACGGGGATTCCGGATCGAGCCCGGCGAGATCGAGTCGGTCCTGCGGGCCCATCCCGCCGTGGCCCAGGCGGCCGTGGTGGTCCGTGAGGACACGCCGGGGGCGCAGCGGCTGGTGGCCTACGTCGTCCCGGCGGAGCCGGTGGACCCGGCGTCGCTGCGGGCGCACGCCGCGGCCGCGCTGCCGGAGTACATGGTTCCCGCGGCGTTCGTCGAGCTCGCGGCGCTGCCCCGGTCGATCGGCGGCAAGCTGGACCGCCGGGCCCTTCCCGCGCCGGACCCGGCGGGCGCGCGGGCCGGTCGGCGGCCCCGCGACGCCCGCGAGGAGATCCTGTGCGAGCTGTTCGCCGCCGTGCTCGGGGTGGAGCGCGTCGGGGTCGACGACGACTTCTTCGCGCTCGGCGGCCACTCGCTGCTCGCGATGCGGCTGGTCAGCCGCGTCCGCACGGCGCTGGACGCGGAGATCACCCTGCGCGCGGTGTTCGAGGCGCCCACCGCGGCCCGGCTCGCGGAGCGGCTGCGCGCCGGCGCCGTCCGGTCCGCGGGAGAGCAGACCGGCCCTCGCGCCGGCAGGCCGGCGCCGGCACGGAGGCCGGAGCTCGTGCCGTTGTCGTCCGCCCAGCGGCGGTTGTGGGTGCTGCACCGGCTGGAGGGCCCGGGCGCCACCTACAACATCCCGATGGCGTGGCGGCTGACCGGCCCGCTGGACGTGGACGCCCTGCGGGCCGCGCTCACCGACCTGGTGGCCAGGCACGAGAGCCTGCGGACGGTCATCCGCGAGCGGGACGGCCACGCCCACCAGCACATCCTGGACGCGGCCGAGGCCGGCGTCGTCCCCCTCGTCCGGCACGTGACTGACGAGGACCTCGGGGAGCTGCTGGCCGACGCCGCCGGTCAGGGCTTCGAGCTCGACCGGGAGGCGCCCCTGCGCGCCCACGTGTTCCGGCTCGCCCCGGACGAGCACGTCCTGCTCCTGGTGGTCCACCACATCGCGGGCGACGAGTGGTCGGACCGTCCCCTGTGGCACGACCTCACCACCGCCTACCGGGCCCGGCTCCGCGGCGGGGCGCCGGAATGGCCGCCGCTGCAGCTGCAGTACGCCGACTACGCCCTGTGGCACCGCGACCTGCTCGGAGACGGGGACGACCCGGCGAGCCCGACGGCCCGTCAGCTCTCCTACTGGCTGCGTCAGCTGGACGGCCTGCCGGAGGAGCTCGCGCTCCCCGCCGACCGGCCGCGTCCGCTGGAGGGCGGCCACCGGGGCGGCGCCGTCGCCGTGCCGCTCGGCCAGGAACTCGAGCGCGCCCTGCGCGGGCTGGCTCGCGACCGGGGCGTCAGCATGTTCATGGTCGCCCAGGCGGCCGTCGCGGCACTCCTGCACCGGCTGGGGGCGGGGGACGACGTCCCCCTCGGCTCACCGATCTCCGGGCGCGCCGACGAGAGCCTGGAGAACCTGGTCGGGTTCTTCGTCAACTCGCTGGTCCTCCGTACGGACCTGTCGGGGGCGCCGTCGTTCGGCGACCTGCTGCGGCGGGTGCGGGAGACCGACCTGGCCGCCTACGAGAACCAGGACCTGCCGTTCGAGCGGCTGGTCGAGGCGGTCAACCCGGCCCGTTCGCTGGCCAGGCACCCGCTTTTCCAGGTGATGGTCGTCTACATCGCCGGCGGGGCGCGGACCCCCGACTTCTCCGGGCTCGCCGCCGCTCCCGAACCGCTCGGCCAGGACACCGCGAAGTTCGACCTCAGCTTCGACTTCGTCGAGCGCGGCGACGGCGCGGGGATCGACGGCTGGATCGAATACAGCGCGGACCTGTTCGACCGGGACACGGCCGAGTCGCTCGCGCGGCGCCTCGTCCGCGTGCTGGAGCAGGTCGTGGACGACCCGGACCGCCCGGTGAGCCTGCTGGACGTCCTCGAGGAGGACGAGCGGCAGGCGGTCGTCGAGGAGTGGAACGACACGGCGAACCCGGTCGAGCCGGTCACCCTGCCGGAGCTGTTCCGCGCTCAGGCCGCGCGAACCCCCGGCGCGCTCGCGGTGGTCTTCGAGGACGACCGGCTGACCTACGCGGAGCTGGACGAACGCGTCGAGCGCCTCGCCCGGACCCTCGCGGGCATGGGCGCGGGGCCGGAAGGCGTCGTGGCCGTGGCGCTGCCGCGCTCGGCCGACCTGGTGACGGCCCTGCTCGCCGTGCACCGGGCCGGCGCGGCGTACCTGCCGCTCGACGCGGGCTACCCGCCGGAGCGGGTCGCGCTGATGCTCCAGGACGCCCGGCCGGTCCACGTGATCGACGGACAGCTGCCCGACGGACCGGCGGGCGACCTGCCGGACCGGTACGACCCCCGCCACCCGGCGTACGTGATCTACACCTCGGGCTCGACCGGCCGCCCGAAGGGTGTGGTCGTGCCGCACGAGGGCATCGTCAACCGGCTTGTGTGGATGCAGGAGGCGTACGGGCTGACCCCCGGCGACCGGGTGCTGCAGAAGACGCCGTCGAGCTTCGACGTGTCGGTCTGGGAGTTCTTCTGGCCGCTGATCACCGGAGCCGCGCTGGTGGTGGCCAGGCCCGAGGGGCACCGCGACCCGGCGTACCTGGCCGGGCTGATGCAGGACGAGGAGGTCACCACGGCCCACTTCGTGCCCTCGATGCTCCACGCGTTCCTCGACGAGCCGCGCGCGGCCGGATGCTCCTCGCTCCGGCAGGTCATGTGCAGCGGCGAGGCGCTGCCCGCGGAGCTCGCCGCCCGCTTCCACACGGTGCTCGGGGCCGAACTGCACAATCTGTACGGCCCGACCGAGGCATCCGTGGACGTCACGGCGGTCCGGGTCGAGCCGGGAGCGCGGACCGTGCCGATCGGGCGCCCGGTCTGGAACACCCGGGCCTACGTCCTGGACGCCGCGCTGCGCCCGGTGCCGCCGGGAACCCCCGGAGAGCTGTACCTGGCGGGCGTCCAGCTCGCACGGGGCTACCTGGACCGTCCCGGGCTGACCGCCGAGCGCTTCGTCGCCGACCCGCACGCCCGCGTGCCCGGCGCACGGATGTACCGGACGGGCGACCTCGCGCGGTGGACCCGTGACGGGTCGCTGGAGTTCCTCGGCCGCGCGGACGACCAGGTGAAGATCCGTGGATTCCGGATCGAGCCCGGGGAGATCGAGGCCGTGCTTTCCCGGCACGAGGCGGTGGGACAGGTGTCGGTGATCGCCCACGACCGGCGGCTGATCGCCTACGTGGTCCCCGCCCCCGGCCACGATGCCGCGGCCGTCCTGCGCGACCACGCCGCGGCGGCGCTGCCCGAGTACATGGTTCCCGCGGCCTTCGTCACGATCGGAGCCCTGCCGCTCACCCCGAACGGCAAGCTCGACCGCAAGGCACTGCCCGCGCCCGACTTCGCCGCCGAGGTGACGGAGACCCGCGCGCGCACTCCGCGAGAGGAAACGGTGTCCACGCTGTTCGCCGCCGTCCTGGGGCTCGAGAGGGTCGGCGTCGATGACGACTTCTTCACCCTCGGCGGGGACAGCATCGTGGCCATGCAGTTCGTCGGCCGCGTCCGCGCCGCCGGGCTGGACATCAGCCCGCGCGACGTGTTCCGGCACAAGACCGCCGCCGCGCTGGCGGCGGTCGCGGGCGACCTCTCCGCGGAATCCGGGCCGTCCGGCGCGGCCGTGCCCGGCCTGAGCGACGAGGAACGGGCGGAACTTCTGTCCACGGGCGTCGCCGAGATCCTTCCGGTGACCCCCCTGCAGGCGGGCCTGCTCTTCCACGCGTCCTTCGACCCCGCGGGCGCGTCGGCGGAGTCCGGCGCCCCACCCGCACCCGACGTCTACACCGTGCAGGTGTCCTACGACATCGAGGGCCCGCTCGACGCCGCCAGGCTGCGCGCGGCCGCGCAGGCGCTGCTCGACCGGCACGGTCACCTGCGCGCCGGCTTCAGGTACCTGTCGAGCGGACGGCCCGTCGCGGTCGTGCCGCGCACCGCGGAGCTGCCGTGGCGGCAGGTCGACCTGCCGGGGCCGGACGGGGCGGACAAGGAGGAGCGCTGGGCCGGCTACCTGGAGCAGGAGCGGCGGCGGTTCGACCCCGCCCGTCCTCCGCTGCTGCGGCTGCTGCTGGCGAGCGAAGGCCCCGGACGTCACCGGCTGCTCCTGTCGCACCAGCACCTCCTGCTGGACGGCTGGTCGGTGCCCCTGCTGATGGCGGAGCTTTCGGCGTTCTACGCCACGGGCGGCGACGCCTCCGGGCTGCCCGCGCCGGTGCCGTACGGCGCGTACCTGTCCTGGCTGGCACGGCAGGACGCCGACGCGTCCGCCGCGGCCTGGGACCGGGCGCTTGAGGGGCTGGGGGAGCCGACGCACCTCGTGCCCGCCGACCCCGACCGCGCCCCGGCCCTGCCGAGGACGCACACCGTCCGCCTGCCCGGCGGGCTCACCGGGGAGCTGACGGCGCTGGCCCGTTCGCGTGGCCTGACCGTCAACACCCTGGTGCAGGGCGCGTGGGGCATCCTGCTGTCGCGGCTCACCGGCCGCGGCGACGTGGTCTTCGGCGCCACCGTCTCCGGACGTCCTCCGGAGCTGGACGGCGTCGAGTCGATGATCGGCCTGTTCATCAACACGATCCCGGTCCGCGTGCGGATCGACGAGCGGGAGCCGCTGTCGGCGTTCCTCTCCCGGCTGCAGGCCGAGCAGGCCGAGCTCATCGCCCACCAGCACCGGGGTCTGGCCGACATCCAGCGCCGGGCCGGGATGGGCGACCTGTTCGACACCCTCGTCGTGTTCGAGTCGTACCCGGTGGCCGACGACGGGGGGCTCGGCGCGGGGGAGGGCCTGCGCACCGCCGTCCGGGACCATCAGGACTCCACCCACTACCCGTTCGCGTGGGCGGTCGAGCCCGACGGCGACCTCGTCCTCACCGCCGAGTACCGGCCCGACCTGTTCGACGACCGCGCGGCCGAGCGGATGGCCGCGTCGATGGTGCGCGTGCTCGCGACGATGGCCGCCGACCCCGGGCTGCCGGTCGGGCGGGTGGACGTGCTGTCCGAGCGGGACCGCCACGACGTCCTGCACGGATGGAACGACACCGCGCTCCCCGCGACCCCGGGCGAGCCGGACACCGTCACCGGCCTGTTCGAGGCTCAGGCCGCCGCCTCTCCGGACGTCGTCGCCGTGGTGTCGGGCGTGGTGTCGGGCGTGGTGTCGGGCGCGGTGTCCGGCACCGGGACCGGTGCGGTGAGCTGGACGTTCGCCGAGCTGAACGACCGGGTCAACCGGCTGGCCCGGCTGCTTGCCGCGAGCGGCGCGGGACCTGAGCGGATCGTCGCGCTCGCCCTCCCGAGGTCGGCCGACTTCCTGATGGCGATCCTCGCCGTGCAGAAGGCCGGCGCCGCGTACCTGCCCGTCGAGACCGGCCAGCCCGCCGAGCGGACGCGCGACATGCTCGAGGACGCCGGGCCCGTCCTGGTCGTGACCACCTCGGACCTCGCCGGCGACCTGCCGGACGGGGAGGCGCCGCGGCTCCTCCTCGACGATCCCGGGACCGTCGCGACCCTCGCCGTCCTTCCCGGAGGCGATCTGCGCACCGGCCCCCACCCCGACGACCCGGCGTACGTGATCTACACGTCGGGCTCGACCGGCCGGCCCAAGGGCGTGGTGGTCTGCCACCGCAGCGTGGTCAACCTCTTCCGCAGCCACCGGGCGACGTTGCACGACCCCGCGAAGCGGGCGGCGGGCCGGCGTCATCTGCGGGTCGGGCACGCGTGGTCGTTCGCCTTCGACGCCTCATGGCAGCCGCAGCTGTGGCTGCTCGACGGGCACACGCTGTACATCGCCGACGACGAGACGCGGCGCGACCCCGAGCTGCTCGGCGCGGCCATCCGCGCCGACGCGCTGGACTTCATCGAGGTCACGCCGTCGTTCCTGGCGCAGATGGCCGACGCCGGGCTGATCAGGGACGGTGAGTGCCCGCTGACGGTCGTCGGGGTCGGCGGCGAGGCCGTGCCCGACTCGCTCTGGGCCGAACTGGCCGCGCTGCGCTCCACCGAGGCGTACAACCTCTACGGGCCGACCGAGGCCACCGTGGACGCCCTCGTGGCCCGCGTGCGCGACAGCGACCGGCCGCTGGTCGGCCGCCCGGTCGGCAACTCCCGGGCGTACGTGCTGGACTCCGCGCTGTGCCCGGTGGCGCCCGGCGTCACGGGCGAGCTCTACCTCGCGGGCGCGGGACTGGCCAGGGGCTACCTCGGACGGCCCGGCCTGACGGCGGAGCGGTTCGTCGCCGATCCGTACGGCCACGCCTTCGGCGACGCGGGCGGCCGCATGTACCGCACCGGCGACCTGGCGCGCTGGACGGCCGACGGCAGGCTCGACTACGCCGGCCGGGCCGACGACCAGGTGAAGATCCGCGGTTACCGCGTGGAGCTCGCAGAGATCGAGGCGGTGCTGGCGCGTCACCCGGCGGTCGCGCAGGTCGTGGTCGCCGTCCGCGAGGACGGCCCGCGGGCCAGGCGGCTGGTCGGCTACGTGGTACCGGACGGGTCCGCCGTCTCCGCGCAGGATCCGGCGGTCGCCGTCACCGGCCCGGCCGAGCTGCGCGCCCACGTGGCGGCCGCGCTGCCGGAGTACATGGTCCCCGCCGCGGTCGTACTGCTCGACGAACTGCCGCTGCTGCCCAACGGCAAGCTGGACCGCAGGGCGCTGCCCGCGCCCGACTTCGCCCAGATGACGACCGGCGGGCGCCCGGCAGGCGCGGCCGAGGAGGCCCTCGGCGCGGTCGTCGCCGAAGTGCTCGGGCTGGCGGAGGTCGGCGCCGACGACGACTTCTTCACCCTGGGCGGGGACAGCATCCTCGCCATGCAGGTCGTCGGCCGGGCACGCGCGGCGGGCCTGCGGGTCACACCGCGGCAGGTGTTCCAGCACCGGACCGTCGCGGCCCTGGCATCCGTGGCCAGGCCGATCGGACAGGACGGGCGGCAGGCCGTCCACGACGACGACGGCAGGGGCATGGTCCCCCTGACGCCGATCATGCACGCGCTGCGCGAACGGGGCGGGCCGATCAACGCCTATCACCAGGCGGCCCTGCTCCAGACGCCCGCCGGGCTGGACGCGGCGGGACTCACCGCCGTGCTCCAGGCGGTCGCGGACCGGCACGACATGCTGCGCGCCCGGCTGGTCCGTGGCCGGGACCTTCCCGGCGCGGGGGAGCAGGCGCGGGACGCCCGGCAGTGGTCCCTCGAGGTTCCCCCACGGGGTGCGGCCGACGTGGCCCGCTGGCTGAAAACGGTCGACCTGACCGGCGCCGGCACAGGTGGGGCGGCAGCGGAAGGCGAGCGGCTCCGCGCGGCCATCGCCGAGCACGCGAGGCGGGCCCACGCGGGGCTCGACCCCGACGCGGGCGACATGGTGCGCGCCGTCTGGTTCGACCGCGGCGCCGAGCCGGGGCGGCTCCTGCTGCTGATCCACCACCTCGTCGTCGACGGCGTCTCCTGGCGGGTCCTCCTGCCGGATCTGGCCGCCGCCTGGCGGGACGTCGCGCGCGGCGCCCCGGTGGCGCTGCCCCCCGTGGACCTGTCGTTCCTGCGCTGGTCGCGGTTGCTCGCCGAACGGGCGCACGATCCGGCCCGCACGGACGAGCTGTCCCTGTGGAACAGGGTGCTCGCGGGCGCGGCGCCGTTGCCGGCGGCGCGGCCGCTCGACCCCGAGCGGGACGTCGTCGAGACCGAACGGCACCTGGCGTTCACGCTCCCGGCCGACCGGACCGGGCCGTTGCTCGGCCGGGTGCCCGCCGCCTTCGGCGCCACCGTCAACGACGTGCTGCTCACCGCGCTCGCGCTGGCCGTGGCCGACTGGCGCCGCCGCCGCGACGACCGCGGCGAGGGTGCCGCGGGCGACGCCGTGCTGGTCGACCTGGAGGGCCACGGCCGGGAGGAGGAGCTCGCGGGCGGAGCCGACCTGTCACGGACCGTCGGCTGGTTCACCAGCGTCATCCCGGTCCTGCTCGATCCGGGCGTCGCGGACGGCGTGGACCTCGCCGACGCGCTCGCCGGCGGTCCCGCGGTCGACGAGGCGGTGGCCCGGATCGGCACGGCCCTCGCGGCCCTGCCGCACGCCGGGATCGGGCACGGCCTGCTGCGCCACCTCAACCCGGAGACGGCGCCCGGCCTGGCGCGGCTTCCCGAGCCGCAGATCGAGTTCAACTACATGGGCCGGTTCGAGCACCCGGACGCCACCGACTGGTCCTACGCCGCCGAGAGCGACGCCGCGGACCTCGACGCCGACCCCGGCATGCCCCTGTCCCACGCGCTGACCGTCAACGCGCTGACCGAGGACCGCCCCGGCGGTCCCGAGCTGACCGCGCACTGGTCGTACGCGTCGCGGATCCTCACCGAGGAGGCCGTGGCCGACCTGGCGGAGACCTGGCTGCGTGCCCTGGCGGCGATCGTGGACCGCGCCGCGGAACTGGAGGCCGGCCGTCGCCAGAGCCGGCGTAACCCATGAGCCGACCCTCCGTCCGCAGACCCCCACCGTCCCGATGACCGTGAACGACCCGAATAGAACAAGGAGAACCACTCCCGTGAGCAGCAACCCCTTCGAGAACCCCGACGGCGTCTACTCGGTGCTGGTGAACGACGAGGGACAGCACAGCCTCTGGCCCGACTTCGTCGAGGTGCCCGCGGGCTGGACCGTCGCCCACGGGCCCGCCGGCCGGCAGGAGTGCCTGGACCACATCGAGGCCACCTGGACCGACATGCGCCCCACGAGCCTGATCGAGGAGCAGCGCGGCTGACCACGCCGATGCCGGCGAGCGGCCGGCGCACGCCAGGCAGACATGCAGAGGGGCCGGGCCGCGATCGCGGCCCGGCCCCTCTCGGTTTCCCTGCGCCGGAGGCGAGGCTCAGGGAGACCGGCTCATGGGGGTGGGTCAGGAGGCGGCCTGCTCCACCGGCGTCGCGGGGTCGCCGTCCACGGCCGCCGCGAGTTGCGGCACCAGCTTGTCGAGCGTGTACGGCAGGCTCAGCACCGACACGAACGAGATGGCGTTGCCGTAGTCACCGGTTTCCTGGATGTAGACCTCGCGGCCCTGCTTGACCACGTTCAGGTCGCCGTACAGCTTGTCCGCGTGGAGGGTGGCGGAGTCCTTGGCGGGGTCGGAGACGATCCACACGATCGCGCCGGTGTCGAGCAGGTCGGTGCGCTCCTTGCTGATGTTGGCGCCGAACTCGTCCCCGACGACGGCGTCCAGGTCGGAGGGCAGCGTGAAGCCGAGCGAGGTGAGCACCCGCGACCGGTTGTCCTGGCTGCCGTAGACGAAGATCCCCTCGTACGGCGTGGCCATCACGGCCGTGGCCTTCGCGAACTCGGGGTGCTCCTGCTGCGCGGCGCTGAAACGGGCCTCGACGTCGGCGACGAGCTTGCCCGCCTCGGCCTTCTTGCCGAGCGCGGTGCCGATGGTCTCGGTCTGCTGCTGCCACGGGACGCCGTAGTCGGCGAACTGCCCGGGCTGCGCCACCACCGGGGCGATCTTCGTGAGCAGGTCGTACTGGTCCTTCGTCAGCCCGGAGTAGAGGGCGAGGATCAGGTCGGGCCGCAGGGCGGCGATCTTCTCGACCTGGGGTCCGGTGCCGGTGTCCTTGAGCACGGTCGGGGCGGGCGACGTGCCCAGCTTGTCCGCGGCCCACGGCCCGACGGCGCCCTTGTAGCCGCCGATCCACTCGGTCGTCCCGACCGGGACCTTGCCGAGGGCCAGCACGGCGTCCTGGTCGGTCAGGCCCACGGTGACGATCCGCTGGGGCTCGGCCGGGATGGTGGTGGACCCGAACTTGTGCTGGATCGTCACCGGGAAGGCGCCGGTCTGCGGCGCGGACGCCGAGGGCTGCCCGGAGGCGGCGCCGGTGGTGCCGGTGCCCGAACCGCACGCGGCGGCGCCGAGCAGGAGCAGGCCGGAGGCGAGTGCCGCCACGAGCCGGGTGCCTCTCAGGGAGCGGAACATCACAAAGCCCTTCATGTCGGTTACGGATTGGTCGTGTTGTGCTGGGGGTCGTGGTTCGCGGGGCGGGAGGCGCCGGGCAGGTGGCGGGCGCGGGTGTCCGACCATGCCTCCCAGAGCGCGGCGTATCGTCCGCCCGCGGCCCGCAGTTCGTCGTGTGCGCCGATCTCGACGATCCGGCCGGCGTCCATGACGACGACGCGGTCGGCGGTCGCCGCCTGGGTCAGGCGGTGCGCGACGACCAGGGCGGTGCGGCCCTCGATCGCCCGTCCCGCGGCCGTCTCCAGGGCGCGCGCGCCCGTGCTGCCCGCCTCGGCCGTCGCCTCGTCGAGGACCGCGACCGGCGGGTCGGCCAGGATGAGGCGGGCGAGCGCGATCTGCTGGACCTGCGTGGGAGTGAGACGGTGACCGCCTTCGCCCACCACGGTCCCGATGCCGTCGGGCAGCGCCTCGGCCCAGTCGAGCGCGTCCACCCGGGTGAGCGCCGCACGCAGGTCGTCGTCGGTGGCGCCGGGCCTGGCCAGCCGCAGGTCGTCGGCGAGGGGGCCCGCGAAGACGTGCACCTCCTGGGTGACCAGGGCGACCGGGCGGCCGTCGTCGGAGGCGACCGCCAGCCGTACCGTTCCGGTGGCCGGGCGGTGCACTCCCGCGACGAGCTTGGCGAGCGTGGTCTTGCCCGCGCCGCTCGCCCCGACCAGGGCGACGCGTTCGCCGGCTCTCAGGACGAGGTCGACGTCGTGGAGCACGGGCCGGTCCGGTTCGTAGGCGTGCCCGAGGCCGGACACCGTCACGGCCGCCTCGCCGTCCGGGTGCGGAGCCGTGTCCTGTTCTGCGGACCCGTCCGCGCGGCCGGGCTCGTGCGCTTCGGCGGGCGCGGCGGTCACGCCGACCAGCCGCGCGAGGCTCGCACCCGCCGACTGGGCGTCGTCGATCAGGACGAGCGCGGAGTTGATCGGGCCGAAGAGACCGTGGAAGTACAGCGCGGCGGCCGTCGCCGTCCCGATGGACGCGGACCCGTCGCGGACCAGCAGGAAACCGGCGACCAGCACGGCCGCCAGGCCGATGTACTCGGCCACGTGCAGGCGGCTGTAGAACCGGAGCACCAGCCGCACGCCCCGCATCGTCAGCTCGACCGCCGACCAGGAGCGCCGGGTGACCTGCTCGACGTGCTCGGCCTCCAGCCGGAACGCCCGGACCGTGGCGGCGCCGCCGATGGTGTCCAGCAACTGCTGCTGCTGGGCGCCGGCGGCCACGCGCTGCCGGGCGTAGAGGGGGACGGCGTTGCGCACGTACCAGCGGGCCGTGTGCGCCTGGACCGGCACCGCGAGCAGCGCCGCGACGAGGAAGCGCCAGTCGAGCACGGCCAGGGCCACCAGCGTGAGGGCGATGGACAGCACCGAACGGGCCAGTTCGGGCAGCGCGGTCCGCACCGCATCGGCGACCTGCGAGACGTCGGCGGTCACCCGTGCGGTGAGGTCGCCGGAACCGGCCTTCTCGACCCGTTCGAGCGGCAGCCGCAGCGCCCGGTCGACGAAACGTTCACGCAGGCGCGCGAGCACGGTCTCGCCGAGTCTCGAGACCAGCGACAGTCCCAGTGCGGTGGTGACCCCCTGCGCGACCGCGACGAGAGCCAGGAGCACCACGGGAAGCGTCAGCGCGCCGGCGGGGTGCCGCTCCGCGACGAGGTCCACGATGCGCCCGAGCAGCGGCTGTGTGACCAGCCCCACGGCGGTCGCCCCGACCATCACGGCGAATCCGGCGGCGGCCAGCCTCCGGTGCGGGCGCAGCAGGTCGCGTACGGCGGCGCGCGTCTCGGCCGGGGTCGCGGTCGGCAGCAGTTCGCGGGACGGCTCGTCCGCCGGCTTGTCCGTCTGTTCGTCTGTCGGCTTGTCCGTCGGCGCCGTCATGCGAGCACCGCCGTCCGGTAGGCGGCGTGCCGTTCGACGAGGTCGGCGTGCGGGCCGGTGTCGGCGATCCTGCCGCCGTCGAGGAGCGCCACCCGGTCGGCGACCGCGAGCAGAGCGGGGCTGGTGGTGACGAGGATCGTGGTCCGCCCGCGCCGCAGCTCGCGGACCCCGGCCGCGATCCGCGCCTCCGTGACCGCGTCGACCGCGGTGGTCGGGTCGTGCACCACGAGCACCGGCCGGTCGGCGGCCAGGGCCCGGGCGAGGGCGACGCGCTGGCGCTGGCCGCCGGACAGGGACCGTCCCCGCTCGCTGACCGCCGCGTCAACGCCCCGTGGCACGGCCAGCGCGACCTCGTCGGCCCCGGCGGCGGCCATGGCCGCCAGGACGGCCTCAGGATCGGCAGCGGAGGCCGCGGAGGCGACGTTGCCGTGCAGGGTGCCCTCGAAGAGGTCGGCGTCGTGCTCGGCCACCAGCATCGCCGTACGGACGTCCGCCGGGTCGAGGTCGCGCAGCGGCACGCCGTCGAGCTCGATCACTCCCGTGTCGGGGTCGGTCTGCCTGCTCAGACAGCGAAGCAGGGCGGCGGCGTCCGCCGGGTCGGTCGCGGCCACGCCGAGCACCTCGCCGGGGGCGACGTCGAGGTCGAGGTCGCGCAGCGGGCCGTGGCCGACGCCGCGCAGGCGTAGCGCGCCGCGCAACCGCTCGGGCAGTCTCGCCCCGCCGGGCTCGACGCCTGGCGGCGCGGCGAGAACTCCGGCGATGCGCGCGGCGGACGCCCTGGCCTGCGCGAAGTCGGCGTTGACCCAGGAGAACACCTCCAGCGGGCCGAGCAGGAAGAGCGCGAGTCCCACCGCGGACACAAGCTGGCCCAGGCTGATGTCGCCGTCGACGGCGAGCCGGCCGCCCACCAGCGCGACCACGGCGATGAAGACGCCGGTCAGGGTGAGGACCATGCCGTTCTGCACGGCTTCCGCGCGGGCCGCCCGCAACGTCGCGACCAGCGAGTCGCGGCTGGTGCGCCGGTAGCGGGCGACGGCGGCGGACTCCGCGCCGATCCCCTTGAGCACGCGCAGGCCGGTCACCAGGTCGGCGGCGACGCCGGACGCGTGTGCGGCGCGCTCCTGCTCGGCCTCGCTGCGGCGTTCCAGGGGCTTGCTCAGCAGGTGCCCGGCCCACAGGAGGACGGGGGTGCCGAGGAGCACGACCAGGCCGAGCGGGATCGAGATCCGCAGCAGGACCACGGCTGCGACGAGCAGGCCCATGAGCGCCGAGAATCCGAACATCACGGCCATGGCCACCGTGCCGACCCGCTTGGCGTCCTCGGTCGCGATGCTGGTCAGGGCGCCGGGCAGCCGTCCCTCCTCCGCGCCGCCGCGCGGGTCGACGACCCGGGTCACGAGCCGCACGCGGAGGAGGTGCGCGGCCTGTTCCGCGGCGCGTTCCCCGGCCCGGGTGCCGAACCGGAAGCTGAACGACAGCCCCACGTAGACGACGGCGAGCACGGCCAGCCAGACGAGGAGCGACACCGCGTCGCCGCCGGCGACCGCCTGGTCGATCACGACGCCGATGAGGACGGGGACGAGCGCCTCGCCGGCCTGATGTCCGGCTCCCAGCAGCGATCCCAGGGCGACGTCGCGCCGTTGTCCCTTGATCGCCTGTCTCAGGACGTCACGTCCCGAGGGACCTGAACCACCCACCCGCACTCCTCCAGGTCCGGCAAAATTTAGGTAAGGCTATTCTAAGTAAGGGTTACCTGACCAGCCGGGTCTCGCCGCGTCTCGCCGTGGTCGGATCCCGCGTACGGCAGCGGCTTTGAGCGGAAATTGAGGATCGTCAGGTAGACCCTGAGACATGGATCGGGCCGCCAAGGTTCTCGTCGTCGACGACGAGCCGAACATCCGCACCCTGCTGTCCCAGACGCTCCGACTGGTGTCCTTCGAGGTGAGAACGGCCGAGAGTGGTTCGCAGGCGCTGACCGCTGTCAGGGAGTTCGAGCCCGACATCGTGGTCCTCGACGTGATGCTGCCCGACTTCGACGGGTTCGAGGTGGCGCGGCGGCTGGGCGAGGTCCCCGTGTTGTTCCTGACCGCGCGGGACACGGTGGAGGACCGGGTCCAGGGGCTGAGCATCGGCGCGGACGACTACGTCGCCAAGCCGTTCAGCCTGGAGGAGGTCGTCCTGCGGATCCGTGCGATCCTGCGCAGGAGCCGCGTGGCCGAGCCCGCCCGGGGCAACGTCCTGTCCTACGCCGACCTGGAGCTGGACCCGGACGCCCACGAGGTCCGGCGGGCCGGGACGCTCGTCGACCTGTCGCCCACCGAGTTCAACCTGCTGGCCTACCTGCTCGCCAACGCGGGACGCGTGGTGAGCAAGGCACAGATCCTCGACCGGGTCTGGCGCTACGACTTCGACGGCGACTCCAGCATCGTCGAGTCGTACGTCTACTACCTGCGCAAAAAGATTGACAAATGGGATCCGCCGCTGATCCAGACCGTGCGCGGGGTCGGCTACACGCTCAAGCTGCCGCGGAAGGGCGACTCGTGAGGGGCCCGGGCCGCTGGGCGGTGCGCACCCGGCTTGTGGTGGCCGCCGTGGCGCTGACCGGCGTCGCGCTCGTGCTGGCGAACACGGCGGGGCTGGCCCTGCTGCGCGGTTATCTCATGGACCGGCTGGACGACCAGCTGAGCGCCACCACGAACGTCGCCTCCTCGGGCATGGTCGCCCTGGCCAAGCGTCCGCCCGCCGGGTTCCCGGCTCCCGGAGACCCGGGGGAGATCGTCCTCCCGGTGGAGAAGAAGATCGTCGCGCGGATCGTCGGCGACCGGGCGATCTACTTTTTCTCCACGGACGGAAAGCTGACCGGCGGGTTCCCCTCCCAGCCGGTCAGCGGGCCGGACCTCGGCTCCTTCGCGGATCTCCGCAGGGGCGAGCCGTACACGGTGCCCGGCACGGACGGGCCGTCCTGGCGGGTGCTGGCGGTGGACGTCCCCGGCGGGGGGACCATGGTGACGGCCTCGTCGATGGCCGAGATCGAGGCCATCCAGAAGTGGCTGCTGGCCATCGACGCCGTGGTCATGGCGGTGGTGCTGCTCCTGCTCGGCCTGGCGGCGGCCGCGCTGGTACGGCTCGGCCTGCGCCCGCTGACCAGGATGGAGGAGACGGCCGGGCAGATCGCCGCGGGCGACTTCGGCCGGCGGGTCCCGGAGGACGACCCGCACACGGAGCCGGGCCGCCTCGGCATCGCGATGAACGTGATGCTGGACCGCGTCGAGAGGGAGATCGCCGCGCGGGCGCAGTCGGAGGCGCGCATGCGCAGATTCCTCGCCGACGCCTCGCACGAACTGCGCACGCCGCTGACCTCCGTGCGGGGCTTCGCCGAGCTGTACCGCAGGGGAGGCACCCCGCCGGGGCCGCCGCTCGACGAGGCCATGCGCAGGATCGAGGACGAGGCCGGCCGGATGGGCGTCCTGGTCGACGATCTGCTCACCCTGGCCCGCCTGGACGAGTTACGTCCCATGGACAGCCATCCCGTCGACCTGCTGGAGATCGCCGCCGACACGATCCGCGACGCTCGTGCCCGGGTGCCCGACCGGCAGGTACGGCTGGCCGGCCTCGGCTCGTCGCTGGCCCCGGTCGTGGTGGTGGGGGACGAGGCGCGGCTCAGGCAGGTGTCGGCCAACCTCGTGGTCAACGCCCTCGCACACACGCCGCCCGACGCGAAGATCACGGTCCGGGTGGGCGTCGCCGAGGCCGCGTCCGCTCCGGCGGTCGCCGTGGGCACGGTGCGACCGGGGCTGATGGGGGTCGTCGAGGTGTCGGACACCGGTCCGGGGATCCCGCCGGACCATGTGCCGCACATCTTCGAGCGCCTCTACCGCGTCAGCCAGAGCCGTTCCCGAGCCGAAGGCGGGGCCGGGCTCGGGCTCGCCATCGTGGCCGCGATCGTCCGGGCGCACGGCGGCCGCGTCGAACTGGCGGCACCCTCGGGCGCGAAGACAGGCGTGGCGGCAGGCGGGGGAACGGTCGCGGAGACGGGCTCGACGACGGGCGCGCCGGCGGGGCCGGGCGCGGTGTTCCGCGTCCTGCTGCCGCTCCACACCTCGCCGGGGGAGCGGGAAGAGCCGGTCTTTGATGATCCTCCGAGGTAGCTCCGGGCCGGCTCCGATGGGGGTCGCGCACCATCGGGCGCATGCGAAGAACACTTGTGGCGGCGGCGCTCCTCGCGTTCGCCGTCGGATGCGGACAGAACGGCGCCTCGCCCAGCGTCGCCTCGGTGAGGGGCACCGAACCGGCGGCGCAGGCGAGCGCCACCCCGACGGCCTCGGTCGATCCCGCTGAGCAGGGCAGGAAGTTCGCCCAGTGCATGCGCGACCACGGCGTGGACATGCCCGATCCGGAGGTTGACGGCAAGGGCGGCATGAGGATGCGCATCGACGCGAAGGGCGGCGGAGCGAAGGTCGAAAAGGCGATGGAGGCGTGCCGGAGCCTGAACCCGATGGGTGAGAAGGGCCGCGAGATCTCCCCCGAACAGCAGGAACAGGCCCTCGCGTTCACCAAATGCATGCGGGACCACGGCGTGGACATGCCCGATCCGGACTTCAGCGGCGGCGGCGTGAAGATCACCGGAAGAGGTCCCGGGTTCAGCCCCGACGACCCGAAGTTCCAGGAGGCCTCGGAGGCGTGCCGGGACAAGCTGGGCCCGATCGGAGGCCGGAAGTGACCGAAACACAGGAGGACGCCGCCCGGCACGCGGCGGACACGCCGCACGACGAGACCGGACCCCTGGGCCGCCAGGTCCGCCCGCGACGGCGCAGAGCGGTCAGGACCGCGGCGGCGACCGGCGGAGCCGCCCTGCTCGCGGCGGCCGTGGCCGCCACCGCGATCGGCGTGGGAGGCGAGGGCGGCACGGCCGTCGCCGAGCGGACGCCCCCCGCCACCGCCACGGTCGAGCGGACGACGCTGACCGAGACCAAGGAGGTCGACGGCACGCTCGGGTACGGTGACCCGGCCACGGTCGACGGCCGCGGGCAGGGCACGATCACCTGGCTTCCGGCTCCGGGCGCGACGATCACCAGGGGACGCGCGGTCTACAGCGCCGACGCCGACCGGGTCCCGCTCCTCTACGGCGTCACCCCTCTCTACCGCGTCCTCCAGAACGGGGTCGAGGGGCGGGACGTCAGGATGCTCGAGCAGAATCTGGCCAAGCTCGGATACGACGGCTTCACCGTTGACGACGAGTTCACCTGGGCTACCCGCGAGGCAGTCGAGGAGTGGCAGGACGACCTGGGCCTGAAGGTCACGGGGCAGATCGCGCCGGGCGACGTCGTCGTCCACGACGGCCCGCTGCGGATCGCCGAGCTCAAGGCCGCGCTCGGCGGCCAGGCGGCCGGGCCGGTCCTCACCTACACCGGCACCACGCGCGAGGTCACGGTGCCGCTCGACGTGGCCGACCGGCACCTGGTGCGCAAGGGGATCGAGGCGGCCGTCGAGTTGCCGGACGGAGCCACCGTGCAGGGCACCGTGACGAGCGTCGGCAAGGTGGCGACGGAGACGACGAGCCAGGACGAGACCACCACCACGGTCGACGTGGTCGTCTCGGTGCGCGACGGCGACGCGCTCAAGACCTACGACACCGCGCCCGTGGACGTCACCATCGTCTCGGAGGAGCGTGCGGACGTGCTCGTCGTCCCGGTCGGCGCCCTGGTCGCCCTGTCCGAGGGCGGATACGGCGTGCAGGTCGTGGAGGGCCCCGCCACCCGCTACGTGGCGGTCGAGACCGGGATGTTCGCCGACGGCAAGGTGGAGGTCACCGGGGTGGACGAGGCGGCGACCGTGGTGGTGCCGTCGTGAGCGGATCCGGGACCGGCACGGCCGGCGGGCCGTACATCGTGGAGCTGTCGGGAGTCGACAAGATCTACGCGGGCGGGGTCGCCGCGCTGAGCAGGGCCGGGATGAGCATCCGGTACGGCGAGCTCGTCGGGATCATCGGGCCGTCAGGCTCGGGGAAGTCGACCATGCTGAACATGATCGGCACTCTCGACCGGCCCACGGACGGTACGGTGCGGATCGCCGGCCACGACATCGCGGAACTGTCCGACCGGGAGCTGTCCGCCCTGCGCGCCGGCGTGATCGGCTTCGTCTTCCAGCACTTCCATCTCGCGGCGGGCGTCCCCTCCATCGACAACGTCGCCGACGGGCTGCTCTACTCGGGGGTCGCGCTCGGCGAACGGCGCCGGCGTGCCGCGGAGACCCTGCGCAGGGTCGGCCTCGGGCACCGGCTCGACCACCGGCCGCACGAGCTGTCCGGCGGCGAGCGGCAACGGGTGGCGATCGCCCGCGCCGTCGTCGGCGACCCCTTGCTGCTCCTCGCCGACGAGCCCACCGGCAACCTCGACTCCTCGTCGGGGGCGGGCGTGATGGAGCTGCTCCTGGAACTCCACCGGGGCGGCACCACCGTGCTGATCATCACGCATGACCGGGACATCGCCGCCGGGCTGCCCCGTCGCGTCGAGATGCTCGACGGCCGCGTGGTGGAGGACTCGCGGGTGGGGCGGGTGTCGGCATGCTGACCACGACGCCGAACACCGCGCGGCCGAATCCCGGAGGCCTGCCCGGCCGGCCGTCTCCTGCACGGCTCCGCCCCCGCGACGTGATCAGGGTCGGCGGCGCCGGACTGCGGGCCCGGCCGTTGCGGGTCTTCCTGTCGGCGCTCGGCATCGCGATCGGCATCGCCGCGATGATCGGCGTGGTCGGCATCTCGGCCTCCAGTCAGGAGAAGCTGAACCGGCAGCTCGCCGCGCTCGGCACCAACCTGCTCACGGTCTCGCCCGGTCAGACCTTCTTCGGGGAGGACTCCCACCTGCCGGCGGAGGCGGAGGGGATGATCGGCCAGATCGCCCCGGTCACCTCAGTGACCGCGACCGGCGCGACGGGCGCCCGGGTCTACCGGAACGACCACATCGGGGAGGGGCAGACCGGAGGCATCTCTGTTCTGGCGGCCAGGCTCGACCTGCCGGCGGAGGTCGGCGCGACGGTCGTCAGCGGCACCTGGCTCAACGGGGCCACCCAGGGCCTTCCGGCCGTGGTCCTCGGCGGCAAGGCGGCCGACCGGCTCGGGGTGGTCGCGGCGGGTCCCGACCAGAGGGTCTGGCTGGGCGGCCAGTGGTTCACCGTCGTCGGCGTGCTCGCGCCGGTGCCGCTCGCCCCCGAGCTGGACGCCTCCGCCCTCGTCGGCTGGCCGGTCGCCGAGGGGCGGCTCGACTTCGACGGTTACCCCACGACGGTCTACACCCGGGCGGAGGAAGAACACGTGGTCGCGGTCAGGGACGTGCTGGCGGCCACAGCCAACCCGGAGAACCCCAATGAGGTCGAGGTCTCCCGGCCATCCGACGCGCTGGCCGCCAAGCAGGCGACCGACGCGACGCTCAACGCGCTGCTGCTCGGGCTCGGCGGGGTCGCCCTGATCGTCGGCGGGGTCGGCGTGGCCAACACCATGGTCATCTCCGTGCTGGAGCGCCGCGCCGAGATCGGCCTGCGCCGCTCCCTGGGCGCCACCCGGGGACAGATCCGGTCGCAGTTCCTCGTCGAGTCACTGCTGCTTTCGCTGATCGGCGGGGTCGGGGGAGTGCTGCTCGGCATCGGGGTGACCGCGGCCTACGCCACGTCCCAGGGCTGGCCGTCCATCGTGCCCGTCTGGGCGATGGCGGGCGGCGTGGTGGCGACGCTGGCGATCGGCGGCGCCGCCGGGTTCTATCCCGCGGTCCGCGCGGCCCGGATGTCGCCGACGGAGGCGCTCGCGGCGCCCTGAGAGCCGCTCGACGCCTGGCACTCCCGCCCTCTCCCGGCAGGTGTGCCAGGCCCCGGACGCGGGGTGATCTCCCCGCAAATGACGCCGAATTCCCTTCTCTTTGCTTTTATATAAATAAAAATCTACTTTACTGCAGATTTTAAAATGGGTGAGATACACCCACCCTTAATTCGGCTTCCGGATTTAACGTGGTGTGGTGGACAGTGGAAAACTTCTTGGTGAGTTCCTACAGGCGCGGCGCAAGCTGGTGACGCCCGATGAGATCGGGTTGAAGCATTCCGGCCGCCGCAGGACCCCCGGTTTACGCCGGGAAGAGATGGCGTTTCTCGCCGGTGTCAGCACCGACTACTACAGCCGTCTGGAACAGGGCCGCGAGCGCAATCCTTCGGACCAGGTCCTCGCGGCGCTCGCCCGTGCGCTCGACCTCGACTCCGAGAGCGCGCAGCACCTCTACGCGCTCGCACACCCCCGTACCCGCCGCGACACCCCGGTCAGCAGGATGGAATCCGTGAGCCCGATGCTGCTGCGGCTGCTCCGGGGCTGGAATCACACACCGGCGATGGTGCTCGGCCGATGGATGGACGTCCTGGCGGCGAACCCGATAGCCGAGGCGCTCTATGACGGGCTGCAGCACAACGACAACCTGATCCGGATGGTCTTCCTGAATCCCGCATCCCAGGAGTTCTACGCGGACTGGGAGAAGATCGCGTATCACAAGGCGGCGCATCTGCGCGCGGTGGCGGGCACGGACCCGGACGATCCGTTCCTGCCCGAGCTCGTGGAGGAGTTGTCAGAGGCGAGCGAGGAGTTCCGGCGTCTGTGGGCGCGGCACGACGTGCATTTCAAGACGGCCGACTTCAAGCAGTTCCATCATCGCGGCGTCGGCGAGCTGCACCTCTTCTATGAGTCCTTCACCGTCAACAGCGCGCCGGGCCAGCAGCTCATGATCTTCCAGGCGGAGCCGGGCAGCCAGACGGAGAAGGCGCTGGCGGTGCTGGGCGGCCTCAGCTCGGTCACCGCCGTCGTGAGCGACGCGATCGTTCCGGCGCCGGCGTTGACGCCCGCGCCCGCCAGGACGCCCGTGAAGGCGTCCGTCACGGCGCGTGGATCCGGCGGACGTGATCTGGTCGAGTCCGAGGCGAAGGAGATCAGCGCCCGGCGCGCGATGTGGCAGAGCGCCTGGTGACGGACCCTCGTCACAGGCCGGATGACGGGCCGGCCCGTGACGCGGCCCCTGCTGATCACGCGGTGCCGGTGCGGCCCCGCGTGCGCTCCCCGGTTTCCGGGGCACGCCTCAGCAGGTAGGTGTCCATGATCCAGCCTTTGCGCGCACGTGCCTGCTCGCGTGCCTCGCGGATCCTTTCCGCGACGTCATGGACGCGGCCGGATATGAGGATCTCGTCGGGCGTGCCGAGGTAGGCGCCCCAGTAGATGTCCACGTCGTCGGCGTCGGGAAGGTCCGCGAAGGCGCAGTGCGCGTCCAGCATGACGACGACGTCCCCGAATTCGTCCGGCCCGCCCGCCGGGCCGGTGCCGGTGCCGATCGCCCGGGCGAGACGGCGTCCGGTGGTGACGTGCAGAGGACGGGCGACGCGGGTCAGGCTGATCCGGTGCCGCGCCGCCATGGCGGACACGCTGCTGACGCCGGGGATGACGACGTGGTGGAAGCGCGCCGAGCCCCGGGCGAGCACCTCCTCGACGACGGCGAGCGTGCTGTCGTACAGCGCGGGGTCTCCCCAGACGAGGATCGCCCCGGTCTGGTCGTCGCCGAGTTCGTCGAGGACGAGCCGTTCGCAGACGTCCGCGCGCCGTGACCTCCAGTCCACGACGGCCTCGGCGTAGGCGTCGCCGGTGCGGTCGCGTTCGGGGTCGCGGGCCTCGACGACGCGGTACGGCTCCCGCGCGTGCGCGCTGATGATGTCCCTTCGCAGCCGGACCAGGTCGTGCGCCGTCGTTTCGCCGGACCCGTCGGCGGGCCCCTTGCCGAGGACGAAGAACACGTCGGCCGCCGCGATGGCCTTGACCGCCTCCAGCGTGAGGTGGTCGGGATCGCCCGCGCCGATGCCGATGATGAGGACTTTCTTCATAGGCAGAGTCTGCGCCGCCCTCAGGGGAGGAGCCGGGCCCGGGGTCGTGTCAGCGGCGCGGAACGCAGGTCCCGCGCCCGGGCCGTGTCATGGCGCGGTCTGCACGTCCAGGCCTGGGGGCACAGCATCACGACAGCCCGCACGTGAAAAGGGGTTCAGGGCTCGTTGCGGGCGGCCGCCAGGAATCGTGCGACCAGGGGGTCCGGATCGTCGCGGCGCCAGGTCATCGCGACGGCGGTACGCGCGGCGTCCGGCTCGATCCGGCGGTAGGCGACGCCCTTGAGACGGATCCGGCGGATGCTCGCCGGGGCGAGCGACACTCCGAACCCCGCCTCGACGAGCGCGGAGACCGTCTGCCATTCCACCGCGCGCTGTCCGAGGCGGGGTTCGAACCCGGCGTCCCGGCACAGGCCGAGGATCTGGTCATGGAGCGCCGGCCCGGCATCGCGGGGCAGCAGCACGAACGGCTCGTCCACCAGCGCCGCGACGGAGACGGCACGTCGGCCCGCGAGGGGATGGGCGGCGGGCAGGACCGCCACGAACTTCTCGGACATGATCGTCTCGGTCGCCAGCCCCGGTTCGTTCGGCGGTTCCCGCAGCAGCCCGACGTCGATCACGTGTTCGTGCAGAGCGGCCACCTGCGGGGCTGTGGTCATCTCGCGGATTTCCACGTCCACTCCCGGATACCGGTCGCGGTAGCCGCCCAACAGGGCCGGCAGGAGCGTCAGTGCGAGCGACGCGGAGAAGCCGATCCGGATGCGACCGGCCTGGCCGTCGCCGATGCGCCGCGCCGCGTCGAGGCCGGTGGCGACCTCGTCGAGAGCGCGCCGTGCGGCGGGCAGGAGTTCGTGTCCTGACGGGGTGAGCGTGACGCGGCCGGGCCCTCGGGTGAACAGCGGGTGTCCGACCTTCCCCTCCAGGCGGCGGATCTGCTGGCTGAACGGCGGTTGCGCGATCCCCAGGCGCTCCGCTGCGCGTCCGAAGTGGAGTTCCTCGGCGAGCACCGCGAAAGCATGCAACTGCTGAAGCCCGAGTTCAGGACGATCCATATCTAAAGTGATATCACTTCATGGTCACGGAAGTATTGGACATATCGCTAGGGGGCTGCCTACGTTTCACCGCATGACAGAGCGACGCTCGATCATGAGCGGTTCCACCTTCGAGGAAGAGATCGGGTACGCGAGGGCGGTGGTCGACGGCGAGTGGGTGCACGTGTCCGGGACGACCGGGTTCGACTACGCGACCATGACCATCTCCGCCGATGTGGTCGAGCAGGTCGCGCAGAGCCTGCGCAACGTCGAGTCGGCGCTGGCGGAGGCCGGCTGCTCGTTCGCCGACGTCGTCCGGGTCAGGTACCTGCTCCCCGACCGTGCGGACTTCCCGCCGTGCTGGCCCGCTCTGCGCCGCTGCTTCGGCGACGTCCGCCCAGCCGCGACCATGCTCGTATGCGGGCTGTCCGATCCCCGCATGAAGTTCGAGATCGAGGTGTACGCACGACGGCCCGCGGAGCCGAGGTCCGTGCTCGCCATCGGCTGACCGGCGGTGCGAGCGGCCCCGCGGGCCGATCGGCAGACCCTCGTCCGTCCAGGGTGGACGCCGGCTCATGCCGTCCGTCCACCGGCACGGACGGCATTGAGCCGCGGGCAAAGCGGGGCCGGCTTGGCCGTGAACGACGCACGGGCAGGCCGGCCCTGCTCGCGCGTGGTCAGTACAGCAGGCGGACGGCCCCGCCGACGCGCCCGAGGTCGGCGGGACGGTCAGCCTGCGACTCCACGTCGTTCAGCGCGATGCGGGCCGCGACGGCCGAGTCCAGGAAGCCGTTGAGCCCCTTGACCACGAAGTCGTCCAGGACGCCTCCGGCCAGCCGCACCACCGCGGCCCCGCCCCGCGCGCCGGCCACTTCCAGCACGCCGTGCGGCGTCCGGACCCGCACCGGCCCGTCGTTGTCGCTCTGCACGAGGACCGTGAGGTACTGAACGTCGCGCGAGGGATGCACCCGCAGGAACACGTCCGCGTGACCCGACACCACGCGCGCCGCCGGGGCGCCGGACCCGGCGTCCTCCAGCACGTCACCCGGCACGGGACGCGAGCCGGTCTCCTCGGCCGAGGCCAGGGCGTCGGCGAGCACGGTGTACGGGCGCAGGTCCTCGTCCAGGTGCGGCGCGGGGCCGTCGAGCACCACCCGGCCGCCGCTCGCGGCGTATCCCGCCAGCAGGTCCTGCACGTGGCGGTGGAGGAACGGCCCGCCGGAGACGGTCACCGACGTGTGCGATGCGAGCCGCTCGGCCGTCACCGTCTCCAGGTCGAGGAGGGCGTAGTCGAGCCCCGCCTCACGCATGCGGTCGTGGAAGTCCCGCAGCGCGCCGCCGCACCGCGGGATCCCGTCCCGCCCGGGCCCCGCCCAGGCGGCGATCCCGGCGTACGGCGCGTAGACCCCGAAGGCCCCCGCGACGACCGGGCGGCATTCCAGGAACTCCTCGCCGTGGAGGGCCAGGAAGTCCGCCAGGACGCGGACGACCGGCGCCTTCTCCGTCGCGGTCCCGTCGGCCGAGATCGGGGAGCAGTCCGGGTACGGCGGAGTGTGCGCGGTGTCCAGGTCGGGCAGCCAGCCCGAGGTCCCGGCTCCCGTGTAGACGTTGAACCCGGTGGCTCCGGCGGCGAGGGCGAGCAGGGTCTGGTGGTAGCTGGTCGTCGCGTCCGCGTACGCCTCGTCGTACAGAACGGAGAAGCCCCAGTTCTCCTCCAAGTTGGGGCCGGGCGCCCGCTTGGCGGCGATGACGTAGCGCGCCTGGGAGTCGGGGTCGGTCGAGACCACGCCCATCCAGTTGGTGAACCCGTATTCGATGTCGTGCCAGATCTCCGGCCGCACGCGGGCGAGCCAGTCGTCGAGCCCCTCGACCGTCGGCGGGTTGAGGTTGACGACCGTGGGGACGGGGCAGCCGACCGCGTCGGCCCAGCGCCGGTAGACCTCCGCCGTGTACTCGGCGTGGAACCGGCCCCAGTCGGCGTAGGCCCGCATCCCCTCGGGCCCGTCCGCCCCGGTCCACGCGCGCGGCGGCTCGATGTCGCCCCAGCTCGTGGAGGTCGTCGAGTGCACCCGGTCGTACTCGTCCAGGGTGCCGTACCAGGTGCGGAGACGTTCGCGGAAGAACGCCAGGCCCGACGGGCTGTAGTCGTACGCGGAAAGGGCACGGGCGCCGTTGGTGTAGATGCCCTCGTTGGCGATCTGCATCAGGATGACCGGGCCGTCCGGGTGGGTGGCGCCGTCGAGCACCAGCTTGCCGACCGCGGACAGCCATTCGGTCACCTTGGCGGAGAACGCCGGACCGAACGGGGCGGGCAGCGGCCGGCCGGGCCTGCCCGCGCCGTCCGACCACAACGAGGGCGCGCCGTCCGCGTCGAGCAGCGGCTCGATCGACGGATCCGACGACGGGCAGACCCAGTCGGGCAGCCCGCCGTAGGTGACTTCGGCGTGGATGAACGGCCCCGGCTTGGCGACGAGCTTCAGCCCGAGCCGGTGGCACGACTCGATGAAGCCCACCACGTTCCGGCTGGGGTGGGTCCTGCCGGTGAAGTCCGGGGCCGATCCGGCCTCCGGCTGGTGGTGCCGCCACGGGATGTAGCTTGTGATCACCTCGATGCCCAGCTCGTCGCGCATCGCCCGGAGACGGTCCTCCCAGACGGCGGCGTCGTCCCTGTAGTACGGATAATCGGCGGTGACGAGCACCCGGGGCCGCCCGTCGATGACGGTGACTCCGTCGCGGACCTCGATGGTCACGCTCACACTCCCATTCGTTTTCTCTGGTGTCGGGGCCGTGGTTCAGCTCTTGAGGCCGCTGAACGCGATGCCCTGCAGGATCCGGCGCTGGAAGATCAGCAGGACGGCGATCACCGGGATGACCGCCACCGCCGCGCCGGCCATGATGTAGTACGAACGCCCGGCCTCCGCGGTGGCGAGCTGCTGCAACGCGAGGGGCAGAGTGTATTTCTCCGGATCATTGAGGACGACAAGGGGCCAGACCAGGTCGTTCCAGTGGAAGATGAAGCTCGTGATCGTGACGACGGACAACACCGGCTTGGACAGCGGCACGATGATCCGCCAGAAGATCTGCATCCGCCCGGCGCCGTCGATCCTGGCCGCCTCCTCGAGCTCGCCCGGCAGCGACATGAAGAACTGCCGCAGCAGGAAGATGTCCAGCACCGAGGCGATGTTGGGCACGATGAGGCCCCACTGCGAGTCGAACAGCCCGAGTTCCTGGGTCACGAACACGCGCGGCACCAGCAGCGTGATGGTCGGCACCATCATGCCGCCGAGCATCAGCACGAACAGCTTGTCGCGCCCGGGGAACGGGATGCGGGCGAACGAGTAGGCGGCGAGCGCGTCGATCAGCAGCTTTGCCGGGATCAGTATCAGGCAGACCCACACGCTGTTGACGAACGCCGTACCGAGCCCTCTCAGGTCGAAGACGTACTCGTAGTTCTCCAGCGTGGGCGCCCACTCGCCGGTCTTGCGGTCGAGCGGCAGCAGGCTCGGCACCTTCGTGTAGACGTCGTGGCCGTGCTTGAACGAGGTCGACAACATCCAGATGAACGGAACGACCGAGATCGCCGCGAGGACGATCAGGGCGATGTAGATGGGCGCCAGCCTGATGTTCTTCACGCCGCCTCCTGCTTGACGAACTTGAACTGCAGCGCCGTGATGATCATGATGAAGACGAGCAGGATGAAGGACATCGCGCAGGCGGCGCCCATCGCGTCGTAGCGGAACGCGAACAGGTACAGGTGCAGGACGTAGGTCAGGCCCGCCTGCTCGGGACCGCCCGTCACGCTCTTGTTGGCGGCCGAGAAGATCACGTACACCAGGCCGAACACCTGCAGCGCCGCGATCACCCCCGTCACCAGCAGGTAGAACGTGGTGGGCCTGAGCATCGGCAGGACGACCTTGCGGAACCGCTGCACCGGCCCGGCGCCGTCGATGACGGCCGCCTCCCTGAGCGAGTCGGGGATGCCCTTCAGCCCCGCGAGGTAGATGATCATCGAGATGCCGCACTGCCAGGCCGAGATGAAGGCCAGCGCGGGGATCACCAGGTCGGGGTTGTTGAGCCAGTTCTGCGGGGGCACGCCGAACCACCCCAGGATGATGTTGATCAGCCCGTACTGCGGGTCGTACAGCCAGCGCCAGATGGCGCCGACGGCGGCCTCCGCGGTGACCACGGGCAGGAACAACAACAGCCGGAAGAGGTTGGAGCCCTTGCGGATCGCGTTGATGAGCAGCGCCTGGCCGAGCGCGGCCACCAGGGTGAGCGGCACGGCCACCAGGGTGTACAGCAGCGAGACCTGCACCGACTTCCAGAAGTGCGGGTACTTCACGTCGTCGAACAGCAGGTCGGTGTAGTTGGCCAGGCCCACCCAACTCGGGCTGGACCGGAGGTTCCAGTCCGTGAAGCTGTAGTAGAGGGCGGCGATTGCGGGATAGAGCAGGAAGGCGACGAAGTAGACCAATGCGGGGGCGAGCAGCAGCCACCCGACGACGTGGTCGCGACGCCCGAAGCCTGGGCGGGGTCGCCGCCCAGGCTTGTCAGGCGTCGCGGTGGACCTGTCGGCCAGCACCGGATTTGCCACAGAGATTCCTCGCGCTCTCGGCTAGCTGTTCCAGCCGAGCAGGCTGCGGGTCTTGTCGGCCGCCTCGGTCAGCGCCTGCTGCGCGGTGGCCTTGCCGCTGAGCGCCTTCTCCAGGGCGGGAGCGATGATCTCGTCGTTGACCTGGATCCACTGCGGGACGGCGGGGCGGGCGTGCGCGACCTTGAGCTGCTCGAGGAACGCCGCCTGCTGGGGCTCGATGGTCGCGGCGGTCTGCTCCGCGGCCTTGATGTTGGTCGGGTAGCCGCCGAAGGCGTCGGCGAACTTCGCGTTGTTCGTGTCGCTGGTGATGTACTGCAGGAACTTCCACGCCAGTGCGGCGTTCTTGCTGGTGCTGAACACCACGCCGTTCTCACCGCCGATGTTGCCGGCGGGCTCGGTCTTGTACGGCAGGGGCGCGACGCTGAAGTCGAGGTCGGGGAACTGGTCCTTGATGGTGGAGACGTCCCACGGCCCCGAGATCATCATCGCGGCCAGGCCGTTGGCGAAGGCGTTGTCGGAGTCGGTGATCTGCCGCGGCGACGAGGGGAGCAGGTCCACCCACATCTGCAGTGTGTCGACCGCGGGCTGCTGGTCGAACAGGACCTTCTTGTTCGCGTCGTCGGTCAGCGCGCCGCCCGCGCCGGCCACGAAGCCGGGCCACATCCATGCGCCGTAGCCGTCGCCCTTCGGCACCACGATGCCGGCGATCTTCGAATCGGCCTGGTGGATCTGGTTGACCGTCGCCTTCAGCTCGTCCCAGGTCTTGGGCGGAGTGGGCACGAGCTTCTTGTTGTAGAACAGGCCGACCGTGGTCTGGTCGAGAGGGAGGCCGAAGAGCTTGCCCTCGGAGAGGTTGGTGTCGAGCGCGCCCTTGTAGTAGGCGCCTTCTTCGATAGTGCCGTCGGGGACCGCCACGATCGTCTTGTCCAGCGCGAAGCGGGACACCAGCGGCTGATCGAGGACGCCCGCGTCGGGAGCGGTGCCGCTCGCGATGGCGCTGCTCAGTTTGGTGTTGTAGTCGTCCTTGGCGATCTGGACGTATTTGACCTTGACGTTGTTCGCCTTCTCGAAGCCCTTGCGCAGGTCCTCGTATATCTGGCCGGCCTGCGGAGTGCGCGGCTGGTACATCCAGAAGGTCAGCGTGGGGGAGTCACCCGCGTCGGAACCACCGCCGCATGCGGTGAGCCCGGCGATCAGAGCTATGGCGGCAGCGGCTCCTGCGACTCTTCGGCTCATCTCACTTCTCCTATTTGGGGGGTGATCAGAAGATAATGTAAGTGTAAAAAAAAGTCATGACCTCACTTGGAAACGCTTCGGTAACGCGGGCGAGACGCGTCGTCACTCGTTGTTTTGCGGCGAATCCGGCTTAATTCGGTCGAATTCGGCCGTCACCACATGGCCTGCTGATGACTGGTTTCGGGCCCTGAACTAACATGTCCCGGCAGATAGGGGAGGCAGGGAAACAGCATGACGAGGCCCGTGCGCAGGACCGTCCGCGATCTTCGCCGGGGCAACCGGGCGGTGCTGCTGAGGTCGCTGTACTTCGGCGGCCCGGCGAGCCGCAACGAGCTGAGCGCCACCACCGGCCTGAGCGCCGCGACCGTCAGCAACATGACGGGCGATCTGCTGGGTGAGAACGTCATCGTCGAGGCCGGTCAGGTGGACTCCGACGGCGGGCGCCCCCGCATGCTGCTGCGCGTCAACCCGGAGTACGGCTTCGCCGTCGGAGTCGACGTGGGGGAGACGCACGTCCGCGTCGAGCTGTTCGACCTCGACATGAAGGAACGCGCCAAGGTCGAGTACGCCCTGCGTACGGCGAGACACGAGGTCGAGCTCGTGGTGCGGCACATCATCGCCGGCATCGACGTGGTGCTCGCTGAAGGCGGCGTCTCCGCCCGGCAGGTGCTCGGTGTCGGCGTCGGCGTGCCCGGCATCGTCGAGAGCGGTCCCGAGGGGCTCGTCCAGGCCAAGACCTTCGGCTGGGAGGGCGTGCCGCTGAAGGCCCTGCTGCGCGAGGGCACCTCGCTGCCGCTGTTCGTCGACAACGGAGCCAAGACGATGGGCCAGGCCGAGCTGTGGTTCGGGTCCGGCAGGGGCGCCGGGAACGCGGTGATCGTCTTCCTGGGCTCGGGCATCGGCGCCACGCTCGTCACCGACGGCACCACCTACCGGGGCGCCGCCAGCGCGGCGGGCGAGCTCGGGCACGTCAAGGTCACGATCGGCGGGCGGGCCTGCCGGTGCGGCGGGCGCGGCTGCCTCGAGGCGTACGCCGGCGCGGAGGGCATCCTCGACCGCGCCGGAATCCACGTCGACGCGGCCGACGAGGAGAGGGCACTGGCCGCCCTGGTGAAGCAGGGCTCGCCCGTGGTGGACGAGACCATCGCCTACCTCGGCATCGGGCTGGCGAACATGATTCACCTGTTCGATCCCGAGCGCGTCGTGATCGGCGGCTGGGCCGGGCTCATACTCGGCCGGGAGCGGCTCGACGACATCCGCGCGGTCGTCGCGGACAACTGCCACGTCCACCCGCTGCCGCCGGGCGCCATCGTGCTCGGCAGCCTCGGCCCCGACGCGGTGGCGCTCGGCGCCGCGGCCCTGGTGGTCGAGGACTTCCTGAGCGACAGCGGCGCCGCGCGCACCCCCGCGGCGGTCTGACGGCGCGATCACCGCGGCCCGTCATGCCGGGCGGCGGGCGTGACGTGCACGTCCACGCCCCGTGGGACCGCGCCTGGCCGGTCTCGGCGCACCATCCGGACACCGTGATCCGGCCGATCGAGCCGTGAGAGCGCGATCATGAACGTCCCGACTGCCCTCGGTCAAGCGCGCCGACGCCCCGGGCCGTCGCCGGGACGCCGCCTCCCGGTTCGCGGGGATCTGCGATCTTGCCTGGCCGTGTCGGTCTTCCATGACGTTTCGGAGATACGTCGACCCTATTGCCGAAGGGTTAAATTAAGTATTGACAGCCTTGACCGCACAAGTGCACGCTCCTCCCGTAGAGAGCGCTCTCCTAGCCCCGTCGCCGCGCATGCGACGGCACCCCCGCCCCGAGGAGAAGCAGTGCATCGATCCCGCAGGTCAGGCCGAACAGGTCTGCTCGCCACACTCGTCGCGGCCCTCGCCCTGGTCGCGTCGTCCCTCACGATCAGTCCGGCCGCGGCCGCGGACACGCTGCTGTCGCAGGGCAAGACGGCCACCGCCTCGTCGACCGAGAACGGCGGGACGCCGGCGTCCGCGGCGGTCGACGGAAACACGGGCTCCCGCTGGTCGAGTGCCTTCAGCGACCCGCAGTGGCTCCAGGTCGACCTGGGCGCGGCCGCCACCATCAGCAGCGTCGTGCTCAACTGGGAGACCGCGTCCGGCAAGGCGTTCAGGATCCAGGTCTCGAACGACGGGTCGGCCTGGACGGACGTCTACTCGACGACGACCGGCGCCGGAGGCACGCAGACGCTGGCCGTTTCGGGGACCGGCCGCTACGTGCGGATGTACGGAACCGTCCGCAACACGGGCTACGGCTACTCCCTCTGGGAGTTCCAGGTCTACGGCACGATCAACGGCGGGGGCGGCGGCGGTCCCATCCAGGGCGGCGGCTCCCTCGGCCCCAACGTGATCGTCTTCGACCCGTCCCAGTCGGCGGCCACCATCCAGAGTCAGCTCAACAGCGTGTTCGCCACCCAGGAGTCCAACCAGTTCGGCTCCCAGCGGTACGCGCTGATGTTCAAGCCGGGCACCTACAACAACCTCAACGCCCAGATCGGCTTCTACACCTCGATCGCCGGTCTCGGCCAGTCGCCCGACGACGTCACGATCAACGGTGACGTCACCGTCGACGCGGGCTGGTTCGGCGGCAACGCCACCCAGAACTTCTGGCGCTCCATCGAGAATCTGGCCATCGTCCCGTCGAACGGAACCGATCGGTGGGCCGTGTCGCAGGCCGCGCCGTTCCGGCGGGTCCACGTCCGCGGCGGGCTCAACCTGGCACCGGCGGGCTACGGCTGGGCCAGCGGCGGCTACATCGCCGACAGCAAGATCGACGGCACGGTCGGACCGTACTCACAGCAGCAGTGGTTCACCCGTAACAGCAACATCGGCGGATGGACCAACGCGGTGTGGAACATGGTGTTCTCCGGCGTGGTCGGCGCTCCCGCGCAGAGCTTCCCGAACCCGCCGTACACGACGCTGGCCCAGAGCCCGGTGACCAGGGAGAAGCCGTACCTCTACCTCGACGGGGGCGGCGCCTACCGGGTGTTCGTCCCGTCGCTGCGGCAGAACTCGAGCGGCGCCAGCTGGGCCAACGGGGCCACTCCCGGCACGTCCATCCCGCTCACCCAGTTCTTCGTCGCCAAGCCGTCCGACAGCGCGGCGACCATCAACGCGGCGCTCGCCCAGGGCCTGAACCTGCTGTTCACCCCCGGCATCTACCACGTCAACCAGACGATCAACGTGACCAGGGCCGACACCGTGGTCCTCGGGCTCGGCTACGCCACGATCATTCCCGACAACGGCGTCGTCCCGATGAGCGTCTCCGACGTCGACGGCGTGAAGATCGCCGGCCTGCTCTTCGACGCGGGCACGGTCAACTCGCCGGTGCTGCTCCGCCTCGGGCAGGACGGGTCGTCGGCCGCGCACACCGCCAACCCCAGCTCCATCCAGGACGTCTTCTTCCGGATCGGCGGCGCCGGCCCCGGCAGGGCGACGACCAGCCTGGTGGTGAACAGCAGCAACGCGATCATCGACCACATCTGGGCGTGGCGGGCCGACCACGGCGCGGGCGTCGGCTGGACCACCAACCCGGCCGACACCGGCCTGATCGTCAACGGCAACAACGTCACGGCCTACGGCCTGTTCGTCGAGCACTACCAGAAATACGAGGTGATCTGGAACGGCCAGGGCGGCCGGACGATCTTCTTCCAGAACGAGATGCCCTACGACCCGCCGAACGCGGGGTCCTGGATGAACGGGTCGACCGTCGGATACGCGGCCTACAAGGTCGCCAACAACGTCACCACCCATGAGGCCTGGGGACTCGGCAGCTACTGCTACTTCAACGTCGATCCCTCGATCGTGGCCGCGCGCGGCTTCGAGGCGCCGACCGCGTCGGGCGTGAAGTTCCACAACCTGCTCACCGTGTCCCTGGGCGGCAACGGCGTGATCGCCCACGTCATCAACAACACCGGAGGCCCGGCGCAGGGCACGGCGACGGTTCCCAGCTACCTGGTGAACTTCCCGTGACGCACTCGCGCCGGTGACCGACCCGGTACGGCGGGCCCACTCGGCGGGCCCGCCGTACCGTCATGTCGCGTCTCGTGCCGTGCCGTCCCCGGTCAGTGCGGCGGGGAGGCCGGGGTGCCCCCGTTCGCCGAAGGCGCGCAGGAGGGCGGCGACGGTCTCCCACGCCGGGGGCGCCGGCCACGCGCCGGCTCCCGAGGGTTCCGGCGAGCCGGTGTCGCCGACGAGCTCCGGAGCGTCGGCCGCGCCCAGGACGGCGCAGGCCAGCAGGTGCTCCCCGGGTTCGAGGTCGCCGGTGAGCGTGGGGATCACCGTGCGGCGGGCGAGGACGTTGGTGCCGGGCAGCGCCCGGACGAGGTCACCCGTCCGGCCGCCGCGCAGGTCCTCGATCACGCACAACCCGGCGGGGGAGTCGAACCTCGCGTGGCCCGGGCCGGTTCCCTTCCGGCGAGGCGCGGGATCGCGGTCCACCGCGAACGCCCCCTCGGCCGTCGCCAGGGCCCGGCCGGTCCGCACGCGGTGCACGCGGACGTGCCAGGGGGCGAGCGCGAGCAGCCAGGTCTCGACCTCGACGTCCGGCCAGGGTGTCCAGCGGGTGTGGAGCACGCCGTCCGAGGCCGATGGCCTCGCCGGGACCTCGCACGGCCGCCAGTGCTCGCCGTCCTCGCTGAGCGCCAGGGTGCTGTCGAATGCCCCCTGCTCGAGTCCCCACGACCCGGCAGGGACGCTGAAGCCGAAGATCGTCGAGTAGGCGAACTTGGCGTACTTGGCTGCGCCGTGCCGTACCCAGTTGTGGTGTTGCCTGGCGCTGAGCAGCACCACGTGCCGCCCGTCCCCGTCCCGCATCAGCGCCGCGCCCGCCTGCGGCTGGGTGCTGACCGCGGGAAGGGCAGGGGCGTCGAGCTCCTGCGCCGCCCAGAAGGGATGCCCGCCGGGCAGCGCGAGAGGCAGGAACGCCTTCATCGCCCAGTAGGGGGAGCCGGGCGCGTTGTACTGCTCGGCCAGCATGGGCTGGGCGTAGCCGTACCCGACGGTCAGCAGGCCGTCCCGGTCGCGGATCGGCCGGTCGAGCCACCAGCGCAGATGCCGCAGCAGATGGCCCTTGACCTCCGGCCAGGGCAGCGCCTCCACGCCGGCGAAGGCGAGCGCGCCCCAGAACGCGCCCTGCGCGAACCGGTACGTCAGGCTCCTGCCGTACGGCACGGCGGCGCCGTCCGAGGCGAACCAGTGCTGGAAGTCCGGCGCGAAGGCGGCGGCCCGCTCCCGGAAGCGCTCGGCGCGGGCGGGGTCGCGGTCCCCGGCGAGGCGCGCGTAGATCAGGCCGTAGTAGTGCATCGCGAACGGGACGTAGTAGTCGCGCTGCTCGTTCGGGCCGTCGCTGTACCAGCCGCCGCCGAGGTCGAACGACTCCAGCCGGTCGAGACGGGCGGCGTTCGGCGCGCGGTCGAAGGCGACGCCGACGCGATCCAGGCCCAGCCCCACCATCACGGGGAAGAACTGCCAGTTGTTGTCCACGGGCCGCGCGTCGAGGGCGGCCAGCAGCCAGGCGGCGAGGGCGTCCCGCTGACGGCCGGTCAGCGGATCCCAGAGCTCCTCGGGCGCGAGGGCCAGGGCGAGGCCGAGCGCGGCGGTCTCCACCAGCCGCTGGTCGGCGTCGCCCACCGGTCCCCAGAACTCGGGGTCCCCCGGGTCGGTGCCCGCGGCGAGCCCGTGCCGCCACAGGTCCCAGTGCGCGAACTCGCCGCCGCCCGCCGCGAGCGGCGCCAGCCCCCACAGCGGCCGGGCGAACGCCTCGAGCTCGGCGGCGACGTCGTCGTGGTGCGAGGTGTTGGGCCCGAGCCTGAGGCGGGCCCGGCCGGCGCTGAAGCGGGGGACCAGGGGGTCCGCGAGCTCGCGCACGAGCCGCAGCATGTCGTCCCGGTCGCGTATGGATTCGGTCGGTTTCCGGGGGCCCGGCGATGACGGGATCACGGCCTTCTCTCGGGGGTCGTCGACGACGGCGGCCGCCTGGACAAGTGCCGCAAATGAGCGGATTTCGGCCGCTGGTGCCTGGGAATCATAACGTCCTGGTATCGCCGTCCGGAGTGATCCGTCCGCCTGGGATGTGTGGCGGATCACCACCGTAGAGATCGCGTCAATACGCGAGCAGCGCCCGTATGGAACCCGTCAAGGAACACGGAAGGCCCCGTTTGTAGGGCTTTGCTTTGTCTGCGCCCACCTGTCCTGGGTGGTGCGGATCAATCCTTACGGATATGAGGAGTGGGGATGGCGGACGTCATCTTCGTCGCCCTGACGATCGCGATTTTCGTGATCTTCGGGCTGGTCGTCAAGGCGGTGGAGCGCCTGTGAGCGCCATCAATGCCATCGGCCTGGCGGTGTCGGCCGCACTTGTGATCTTCATGGTCGCGGCCCTGCTGTTCCCGGAGCGGTTCTGATGAGTCCTACCGCGGCCGGAATCCTTTTCATCGTCTCCCTCGTCGTCGCGCTGGCCGTCACCTACAAGCCGCTGGGTGACTACATGTACCGCGTTTACAGCGGTGCCAGGCACAACGCCGTCGAGCGCGTCGTCTACCGCCTCATGGGCGTGCGGCCCGACCAGGACCAGCGCTGGGGCGCGTACGCGCGCAGCCTGCTGGCCTTCTCGGCTATCTCGATCCTCTTCGTGTACGGCATGCAGCGGCTGCAGGACAAGCTGTTCCTGAGCCTCGGCTTCCCCGCCGTGACCGACCACGTCGCCTGGAACACCGCGATCAGCTTCGTGACCAACACGAACTGGCAGGCGTACTCCGGCGAGTCCACCATGGGCCACCTCGTCCAGATGGCCGCCCTCGCGGTGCAGAACTTCGTCTCCGCCGCCGTCGGCATGGCCGTGGCGATCGCCCTGGTCCGCGGGTTCGCCCGCAACCGGACCGACAACATCGGCAACTTCTGGGTGGACCTGGTCCGCGGCTCCCTGCGGATCCTGCTGCCCATCGCGGTCGTCGGCGCGTTGATCCTCGTGGCCGGCGGCGTGATCCAGAACTTCGCCTCGCCCCACGACGTGACGACCCTGGCGGGCGGCACGCAGTCGATCACCGGCGGCCCCGTGGCCAGCCAGGAGATCATCAAGGAGCTCGGCAACAACGGCGGCGGCTTCTACAACACCAACTCGGCCCACCCGTTCGAGAACGCCACGACCTGGACCAACTGGTTCGAGATCTTCATCATCTTCCTGATCCCGTTCGCACTGCCGCGCACCTTCGGCAGGCTCGTGGGCCAGAACCGGCAGGGCTACGCGATCCTCGCGGTCATGGGCATCCTCGCCCTGGCCAGCGTGACCCTGACCAACATCTTCGAGATCGGCGGGCACGCCACCGTCACCCAGGCGGTCGGCGCGGCGATGGAGGGCAAGGACGTGCGCTTCGGCGTGTCCAACTCCGCGACGTTCGGAGCCGCCACCACGCTGACCTCGACCGGAGCCGTGAACTCGTTCCACGACTCGTTCACCCCGCTCGGCGGCATGATGACGATGTTCAACATGATGCTGGGCGAGGTCGCGCCCGGAGGCGCCGGCGCCGGTCTGTACGGCATGCTCGTGCTCGCCGTGCTCACCGTCTTCGTGGCCGGGCTCATGGTCGGCCGGACGCCCGAGTACCTGGGCAAGAAGATCGGCTCGCGCGAGATCAAGCTCGCCTCGCTCTACTTCCTCACCACCCCCACGCTCGTGCTCATCGGCACGGCCGTGGCCATGGGCAACCAGGCCGGGCTCGCCGCCATGCTGAACAGCGGTCCCCACGGCATGTCGGAGATCCTCTACGCCTTCACGAGCGCCTCCAACAACAACGGGTCGGCGTTCGGCGGCGTCACCGTCAACACCCCCTGGTACGACGTGGCGCTCGGGCTGTGCATGGCGTTCGGCCGGTTCCTGCCCATCGTCTTCGTGCTCGGCCTGGCGGGTTCGCTGGCCAAGCAGGCCCCCGTGCCGGTGTCGGCGGGAACGTTGCCCACCTACCGGCCGCAGTTCGTCGGCATGGTGGTCGGCGTCACGATCATCGTGGTCGCCCTCACCTTCCTCCCCGCTCTGGCGCTGGGTCCGCTCGCAGAAGGACTTTCGTAAACATGTCAACCCAGGTGTCATCGCCCGTGGTCGAAAGCCCGGGCCGCGCTCCCGCACCGCACAAGAAGGACGAGAGGGTGGGAGGCGGGCTGCTCGATCCCAAGCAGCTCGTCGCCTCGCTGCCCGACGCCGTCAGGAAACTCAACCCGGTCACGCTCTGGCGTAACCCGGTCATGTTCATCGTCGAGGTCGGCGCCGTCTTCACGACCATCCTCGCGATCACCGATTCGTCGTTCTTCGCCTGGGCCATCGTGGTGTGGCTCTGGCTCACCGTCGTGTTCGCCAACCTGGCCGAAGCGGTGGCGGAGGGCCGGGGCAAGGCCCAGGCCGCGACGCTGCGCGCGGCCAAGCGCGACACGACCGCCCGCCGCCTCAAGGGCTGGAGGCCCGGCGCGGCCGTCTCCCAGTGGGACGTGGTCGGCGCTCCCGAACTCCAGCAGGGCGACCATGTGGTCGTCGAGGCCGGGGAGGTCATCCCCGGCGACGGCGACGTGGTCGAGGGCATCGCCTCGGTGGACGAGTCGGCCATCACCGGTGAATCCGCGCCGGTGATCCGCGAGTCCGGAGGCGACAGGTCCGCCGTCACCGGCGGCACCAAGGTGCTCTCGGACCAGATCATCGTCAAGATCACCCAGAAGCCGGGTGAGAGCTTCATCGACCGGATGATCGCACTGGTCGAGGGCGCGAACCGGCAGAAGACGCCGAACGAGATCGCGCTCAACATCCTGCTGGCCGCGCTCACGATCATCTTCCTGATCGCGACCATCACCATGCAGCCGCTGGCGATCTACTCCAAGGCGGTGAACCCCGGCGTCGCCGACTCCCTCGCGCTGAACGACAACGGTGTGACGGGCGTCGTGCTCGTCTCGCTGCTGGTGTGCCTCATCCCGACGACGATCGGCGCGCTGCTGAGCGCGATCGGCATCGCGGGAATGGACCGGCTGGTGCAGCGCAACGTGCTCGCGATGAGCGGGCGCGCCGTCGAGGCGGCGGGAGACGTCAACACGCTCCTGCTGGACAAGACCGGCACCATCACCCTGGGCAACCGGCAGGCGTCCGAGTTCGTCCCCGTCGCCGGGGTCAGCACGCAGGACCTCGCGGAGGCGGCGCAGCTCGCCAGCCTCGCCGACGAGACCCCCGAGGGCCGCTCGGTCGTGGTGCACGCGAAGCAGGCGCACAACCTGCGGGAACGGCAGCCCGGCGAGCTCGCGCACGCGGAATGGGTCGCGTTCACCGCGCAGACCCGCATGTCGGGCGTGAACGTGGACGGGCGGCAGGTCCGCAAGGGCGCCGCCACGTCGGTGATGAAGTGGGTCCGCGACAACGGCGGCCACCCGACCGAGGAGGTCGGCCCGCTGGTCGACGGCATCTCCGCCTCCGGCGGCACCCCGCTGGTGGTGGGCGAGGTCGCGAACGGCAGGGCCCGCGTGCTCGGCGTCATCCACCTC
>NZ_BONV01000033.1 GCF_016862895.1 Planotetraspora kaengkrachanensis
CCCCGAGGCCGTCAGCCCTGTTGCTCGCGGCGGAATGACCAGAACTACCTTTGTCCGTACAAAGGTATTGCGGGCAATTAGGAAATATGATTTGCTAACCCGCCATGGCGCTCGACGCGTGAGCCGTCACCCCCAGCGTCCTGCCCATGACAACCAGACGGCATCCCGGCCCCCTTGCCTGAGGGCTCAACGCCGATCCGTCTAGCGCCGTCGCTAGCCAGAAGGAAAAAATGAGCAACACAGTCATGCGCATCCGCGTCGCGGGTGCCGTCGTCGCGGCGGTGGCCGGCTTCGCCGCACTCTCCGCGTGTTCGTCGCCCGAGCCGTCGTCGGGCGGTACGGCCGCGGCGGCCCCCTGTGAGCCCTCGAAGGGCAAGGTCACCCTGCAGTACTGGAACACGGTTCCGGGCATGGACCAGGTCGTCGCCCTCTGGAACAAGAACAACCCGAACATCCAGGTGGAGATGAAGAACATCTCCAACGACCAGTACGGCACCATCGGCAACGCCCTCAAGGCGGGCAGCGCGCCCGAGCTCGCTCAGGTCGGCTACGACGAGCTCCCCTTCCTGCGCACCCAGGACGCCTTCGTGGACGTCTCGGCCTGCGCGGACGCCACCGCGGCCAAATCGAAGTTCGTGCCGTGGACCTGGTCGCAGACCAGCTTCGGCGACACGGGCGTGTTCGCCCTGCCGCAGGACACCGGCCCGATGGCCCTGTTCGTGCGCACCGACATCTTCGACAAGCACCACCTCGACATCCCCAAGACCTGGGACGAGTACGCGGCCGACGCACAGAAGCTGCACGACGCGGACCCCAACCTCAGCATCACGTTCTTCGACCCGAACAACGCCGAGTGGTTCAACGGGCTCCTCTGGCAGAACAGCGCCAAGATGTACAACTACTCCGGCGACAACTGGCACGTCACCGTCGAGTCCGACCAGAGCAAGCAGGTCGCCGAGTACTGGCAGAAGCTGATCGACGCCAAGCTCGTCCGCACCGACCTCGCCAACGGCTCGACCCCGATGTACGCCGCGTACCAGAAGAACCAGGTCGCCAGCTATGTCGGCGCCGCCTGGGGCTACAGCATGTTCCGCGACAACCTGCCCGACCAGAAGGGCAAGTGGTCAATCGTCCCGATGCCGACGTGGGGCACGAGCGCCGCGTCCGGCGACTGGGGCGGCTCCACCGTCGCGTTCATGAAGGGCAACAAGCACCTGTACGAGTCGGTCAAGTTCAACACCTGGCTGAACTCCGACCCCGAGGCTCTGGCGCTGGAGAACAAGCTGGGCGGCCTCTACCCGGCGGCGCTCGCCGGTTCGTCGCTTCCCGCGCTCTCCGCGGGCGTCGAGTACTACAACAACGAGAAGATCTTCGATGTCTTCGCCGACTCGTCCAAGAACATCGACACCAGCTTCACCTGGGGGCCCACCCAGAAGACGGTGAACCTGGCGCTGCAGGACGCGATGGCCAAGGCGGCGGCCGGCGACGGCACGCTCGCCGACGCGATCTCGGCAGCCCAGGCGACCGCGCTGAAGTCGATGAAGGACCAGGCGATCCCCGCTGTGGCGGGCAACTGACCGCAGCATGACTGACATCGCAACCCGCGCGACCCGCGTGGTGCCCGCGACCGGGGGTCGCCGCCGTCTCAACGGCGGCGGCCCCCGGATGGGCGTCATCGTCGCGTTCCTGACCCCGTTCTTCCTCCCGTTCGTGCTGTTCTACCTGGTGCCGATCGGCTACGCGATCGGGCAGAGCTTCATGGTCGTGCGCCGCACCGGCGGCCAGTACGGCACGTCGTACACGACCTTCGGCGGCTTCGAGCAGTACGCGCAGGTGTTCCAGAACGGCGAGTTCTGGGCCAGCATCGGGCGCATCGGCCTGTTCGGCATCGTGCAGGTGCCAGTCATGCTGTTCATCGCGCTGACCATGGCGCTGCTGCTCGACACGCCCCTGCTGAAGCTCAAGTCGTTCTTCCGCATCGCGGCGTTCATGCCGTACGCCGTGCCGGGCGTCATCGCCGCGATCATGTGGTCGTTCCTCTACTCGCCCCAGCTCAGCCCGGTCGTCGACGTGCTGAAGGCCGTCGGCCTCCAGCCCGACTTCCTCGGTCCCGGCGCCGTGTTGTGGTCGGCGGCGAACGTCTCCACGTGGCTCTGGACCGGGTACAACATGCTGATCATGTACTCGGCCCTGCAGGCGATCCCGCAGGAGCTCTACGAGGCCGCCAAGCTCGACGGTGCGAGCAATTGGTCGATCGCGTGGCGGATCAAGGTCCCGATCATCGCTCCGTCGATCGTTCTCACCACGGTGTTCTCGATCATCGGCACGCTGCAGCTCTACGCCGAGCCGGCCGTGTTGCGGCAGATCTCGTCGAACATCTCGAGCACGTTCACGCCGAACATGCTCGCGTACGCCGTGGCCTCCGGGAACAACTACCAGCAGGCAGCGGCGATCTCCGTGGTCATCGCCGTCATCACCTTCGTCTTGAGCTTCGGGTTCATGCGACTGACCTCGAAGAAGGCCGGACTGTGAACAACCAGACCCCGATCCGGGAAAGCCTCTTCAGCCGTACGGCCGCCCTGGCGCTGATGTTCCTGCTGGCGATCTACTTCCTGCTGCCGATCTACTTCCTGATCGTCGCGGCGACGAAACCGCAGGGTGACCTCGCCTCCACCTTCGGCCTGGCGTTCTCGCACTTCAACCTGTTCGAGAACCTGAGCACGCTGTTCGGCCGCAGCGACGGCATCTTCGGGCGGTGGGCGCTGAACAGCGTGATCTACGCGGTGCTGGGCGCGGCGGTCGGAACCCTGATCTCCGCGCTGTGCGGCTACGCGCTCGCCAAGTTCAAGTTCAGGGGCCGCGAGTTCCTGTTCTCCGTCATCCTCGGCGGCGTCCTCGTGCCCACGACCGCGCTGGCGCTCCCGCTGTTCCTGCTGTTCTCGGCGACGGGGATCGTCAACACCTACCTGGCGGTGTTCCTGCCCAGCATCGTCAGCCCGTTCGGCGTGTACCTCGCCCGCGTCTTCACGTCCGCCGCCGTCCCCGACGAGATCCTCGAGTCGGCGCGCCTGGACGGCGCAGGCGAGTTCCGCACGTTCTTCTCGGTCTCGCTCAAGCTGATGACGCCGGCGCTGGTGACCATCTTCCTGTTCCAGTTCGTCGGCATCTGGAACAACTTCTTCCTGCCGATGGTCATGCTGCAGAAGGAGTCGCTGTTCCCGATCACGCTCGGCCTCTTCGAGTGGAACGGCCAGACCGCCAGGGTCTCGCTCCTCCAGGAGTCCGTGATCACCGGCGCGCTGATCTCGATCGTGCCCGTGATCATCGTGTTCATCCTCCTCCAGCGGTTCTGGCGCACCGGACTCGCCGCCGGTTCCATCAAGTGACTCCGCTCCCCCGCCCCTGCCTCTCCTAACGACAGAAGGTCCCACTCTCCATGCAGAACTCCGCCGTCTTCGTGCCCCATTTCCACTGGGACCGGGAATGGTATGAGCCTTTCCAGGTGTTCCGGCACCGCCTGGTCACCGCCCTCGACACCGTCCTGGAGACGGCCGAGGCGGACCCGGACTTCCGGTTCACCGTCGACGGGCAGATGGCCGCGATCGAGGACTACCTGGAGATGCGGCCGGAAAACCGCGATCGAGTCGCGGCCCTGGTCGCGCGGGGGCAGCTCGCGATCGGGCCGTGGCTGATCCTGCTCGACGAGTTCCTCTGCTCGGGCGAGACCATCGTGCGCAACCTGCAGATGGGATGGGCGGCCGCGGCGAAGCTCGGCGGCTCGATGCCCATCGGCTACCTGCCTGACATGTTCGGCCACGTAGCGCAGATGCCGCAGATCCTGGCCCGCGCCGGGCTCGAGCATGCGGCGCTGTGGCGGGGCGTCCCCGGCTCCGTCGACGGCCACGCCTTCCGGTGGCGGGCTCCCGACGGCTCGGAGGTGCGCACCGAGTTCCTCTTCGACGGCTACGACAACGGCCTCGACGTGCTGCTCGTGCCCGACCAGATCGGGCGCGCGCTCGGCGAGTACGCGGAGATGACGGCCGAGCGCTGGGGGAACGACCCCGTGCTCGCGATGGCGGGGACCGACCACAACGCGCCCGACCCGCGCCTGGCGGCCTGGCTGCGCCGCGCGTCGAGCGACGAGCGTGCCATCACGATCGCGACCCTCGACGAGTACATCCGCAAGCACGTGCGCGACGAGGTCTCCGCGGTCGTCACCGGCGAGCTGCGCAGCCACGTCCGCGGCAACATCCTCCCCGGCGTGCTCTCGGTGCGGCTCGGGCTCAAGCAGCGGATGGCCGTCGCCGAGCGCACCGTCGACCACGCCGAGCGGGTGAACGCCCTGTGGTCCCGGCGCGACGACTCGCCGTTCCTCACGCTCGCGTGGCACAAGATCATCGAGTCGTCCGCGCACGACTCGGTCGTCGGCTCCGGCACGGACGAGACCTCCGACCAGGTCGAGGCACGTCTCGCCGAGGCCGCGCAGGCGGCGCGTGCGGTGCGGGACGCGGCCCTCGCCGAGCCCGCCGCGCTGGTGCCGAGCGACGGCTACCTGGTCGCCAACCCGCTGCCGTCGCCGCGGACGGCGCTGGTCGAGGTGGACGTCGTGGCTCCGCCCGAGGGGACCTCGCTGGTCGCGACCGACGCGGACGGCTCGGCGCATCCCGTGCAGCTGATCTCCGAGGCCCCGACCGTGCTCAGCGACGAGCGCATGGACGCCTCGCAGCTCGAGCGGGTGCTGCGCCGCATCCACCGCCGCGAGCTCTTCGGCCGTCTGATCGACCACTACGAGCTCACCCCGGGGTCACTCGTCTTCCACCTCGCCGAAGTGCCGACCAGCGGCCCGTTCGACCTGCTGATCCTGCGCAGGGAGGTGGCCGCGGCGGCCGCCGCCCATCCGGGCGAGTGGCGGGTGCTGACGCTCGAGGAGGCGCGCGCCACCGCCCTCGTGCCCGTGAACGTCCCTGCCTCCGGGCTCGCGAGCTTCCGAGTCGAGCCGGGCGACCGGGCGGCCACGCTGCCGGCCGCGCTCGCCCCTGCGACGGCTACGGCCCGCGCGCTTGCGAACGGGCTGGTCGAGGTCGCGGTGGCCGCCGACGGCACCCTGGACGTGACCGGGCCGGACGGCACCGTGCTGCGCGGAGTCGGCCGCCTCGTCGACGGCGGTGACCGCGGCGACAGCTACAACTACGCGCCGCCGGCGAACGACGTGCTCGTGTCGGAGCCGGCGGAGGTCGCCGTCGAGCTCCTCGAGGACGGCCCGCTGCGGTCGAGGATGCGGATCACCCGCGTCTACGAATGGCCCGCCGCGCTCAGCTCCGATCGCGACCTCCGCACCGCCCAGACCGTGCCGACTCCGGTGGAGACGCTCGTGGAGGTGCGGGCGGGCGAGCCGTTCGTGCGTGTGTCCACGTCGTTCCTGAACCGGTCCGCCGACCACCGGCTGCGCTTCCACGTGCCGCTGCCCGAGCCGGCCGCCGTGTCCGCGGCCGCCGGCCAGTTCGCCGTCACCGAGCGCGGGCTCACCGCCGAGGGCGGCTGGGGCGAATACCCGATCCCGACCTACCCCGCGAGCACGTTCGTGTCGGCCGGCGCCGCCAACGTGCTGCTCGACCACTCCACGGAGTACGAGCTCGTCGGCGAGGGCTCCGAGCTCGCCGTCACTCTGCTGCGGGCGATCGGCTCGATCAGCGTCAACATCCATCCGTACCGCGACGAGCCGGCGGCGTCCGAGATCCCCGCGCCGGGCGCGCAGGATCTCGGCATGCGCATCGCCAACCGCTTCGCCGTCGTGCCCTCGGCGACCGGCTGGCAGGGCGCGAACGCGGTCGCTCTCGCCGAGGAGTTCCGCAACGACGTGCTGGTCGTCCGCGGGACCGCGCCCGCCGCGGGGCAGCTGCCCGCCGACGCGGCCGGCATACGGGTCGAGGGTGCGGACGTCCTCGTCTCGAGCATCCGCCGCGTCGCCGGCGACCGCGGCGCCGGCACCGAGGTGCGGCTGGCCGCGATGAACGACACCGGGTCCGCCGTCCGGGTGACCGGCGCGTTCACCGAGGCCACCACGGTCGACCTGCTCGGCCGTCCGCTCTCCTCGACGGCGGCGGTGGACGGGCTCGAGCTCGCCCTCGGCCCGTGGGAGATCCGGACGGTCGTGGTCCGCTAGGCACCCGGATGTCGTCTCCGCGCGACGCCGATGATCGCGGGCGGTTCAGCCCCCGACCACTCGGCCCGGCGGAGGCGGCCGGAGAATTTCCGCCCTCAAGAAAGTGTTGTGACCTCGTGCTCTCTCACCGCTCCGCGTACGTCACGGACACCGCACCCGGGAGTGGCGCGCTGCGCGCCGCGCGTTCGTGGCTTCACTCCGACGCCCCCTCGCTTTCGCTGAACGGGCTCTGGCGTTTCCGCCTGTCGCCGACGGCGCCGGCGACGGAGGAGTTCGCGGCCGCGGACTTCGACGACAGCGGCTGGGACGGCATCCCGGTGCCCTCCCACTGGGTGCTCCAGGGTGACGGCGCCTACGGCCGGCCGATCTACACGAACGTGCAGTACCCGTTCCCGATCGACCCTCCGTACGTCCCGGATGAGAACCCCACCGGCGATCATCGCCGTCACTTCGACGTGCCCGCCGACTGGTCGGACGCCGAGCGGATCGTGCTGCGGTTCGACGGCGTCGAGTCCGTCTTCAAGGTGTGGGTGAACGGCGACGAGATCGGCAGCGCGAGCGGCAGCCGGCTGGCCCACGAGTTCGACGTGACGTCGTCCGTACGGCCGGGCGACAACGTCGTCGCCGTACGCGTGCACCAGTGGTCGGCGGCCAGCTATCTCGAGGACCAGGACCAGTGGTGGCTGCCGGGCGTCTTCCGCGACGTCACCCTGATCGCACGGCCGGCCGGAGGCATCGAGGACGTCTGGCTGCGCACCGGGTTCGAGAACGGGCGCGGACGGATCGACGCGGAGATCACCGCCGGTGCCGAGGCGTTCCCGGTCACCCTGCGCATCCCCGAACTCGGCGTCGAGCAGGTCTGGGCGACGGCGGCCGACGTGGTCCCGCTCGCGGTCGGCGACGTGGAGCCGTGGTCGGCCGAGCGGCCGCGCCTGTACGACGTCACCGTGTCGACGGCCGCGGAGAGCATCGCCCTGCGGGCGGGGTTCCGCACGGTCGAGATCCGCGGCGACCGGTTCCTGGTCAACGGCCGCCGTGTCGTGTTCCACGGGATGAACCGCCATGAGGCACACCCAGAGCGCGGCCGCGTCTTCGACGAGGCGCACGCCCGCGAGGACCTGGCCCGCATGAAGCGGTTCAACGTGAACGCGATCCGCACCAGTCACTACCCGCCGCATCCGCGGCTGCTCGATCTCGCCGACGAACTCGGTTTCTGGGTGATCCTCGAGTGCGATCTCGAGACGCACGGCTTCGGCGACGTGGGCTGGGCCGGCAATCCCAGTGACGACCCGGCGTGGCGCGAGGCGTACCTGGACCGGATCCGGCGCACCGTCGAAAGGGACAAGAACCACCCCAGCATCGTGATCTGGTCGCTCGGCAACGAAGCGGGCACCGGCGCCAACCTCGCCGCGATGTCGGCGTGGGTCCACGCCCGTGACACCGGCCGGCCCGTGCACTACGAGGGCGACTACGCGGGCGAATACACCGACGTCTACTCGCGCATGTACGCGTCGGTGCCCGAGACCGAGCAGATCGGGACCGACGGCTCACGCGCGCCCCTCATGGGCTGCACTCCCGCGCAGGGCGCCCGGCAGCGCACCAAGCCGTTCCTGCTCTGCGAGTACACCCACGCGATGGGCAACGGGCCCGGGGCGCTCGACCAGTACGAGGCGCTCGTGCACCGGTATCCGCGGCTGCACGGCGGCTTCGTCTGGGAATGGCGCGACCACGGCATCCTCACGACGACCCCGGACGGCACGCCCTACTACGCGTACGGCGGCGACTTCGGAGAGGTCGTCCACGACGGCAACTTCGTGATGGACGGGATGGTGCTGAGCAGCGACGTCCCGACTCCCGGCCTCCACGAGTTCAAGGCGGTCGTGCAGCCGGTGCGTTTCGCCTTCGACGGCGACGACGTCGCGATCACCAACCTGCGGCACTCGGCTGACACCTCCGACCTGCGCTTCATCTGGCGGGCCGAGCACGAAGGCACGCTCGTGGACTCCGGGGAGATGGAGGTCCCCGTCCTCGCGGCGGGCGAGTCGGCGCGTGTGCCGCTTCCGCGGATCCCGGTGGCGCCGGACGCGGAGACCTGGCTCACGGTCGACGCGGTGCTGGCGGCCCCGGCCGCGTGGGCGGGCGAAGGGCACGTGATCGCGACCGCCCAGCTGGACCGGTCGGCGTCCCGTCCCGTGCCCGAGGTCAGGCGCGAGTCCGGCTGGCGGCCTTCCGGGGGAACGCTGACGCTGGGCATTGCCGAGTTCGTCGGCGGATCCCTCGTGCGCCTGGCCGGCCGCGATGTGGCGGGCCCGCGGCTGGAGCTGTTCCGCGCGCCGACCGACAACGACAAGGGCGCGACCGAGGAGGTCGACGGGAGCGACGCCAGCGTCCCCGGCGTCTCCAACGCCGAGCTGTGGCGGCGCGACGGTCTCGACCGGCTGACCACGCGGCTGCTGTCCGTCGAGCAGACCGCAGGAGCCCTGCGGACGATTTCGAAGGTCTCCGCGGCGAACTCCGCCCTGTCGGTGATCGTGGAGTCCGTCTGGTCGCTCGTGGGCGGCGAACTCGAGCTGCGTGTGGAGATCGAGCCCTCGAGGGGCTGGCGCACGGTGTGGCCCCGGATCGGGATCCGGTTCGACCTGCCCGACGGCGGGGCTCCCGTCGACGGAGCCGACTGGTTCGGCCTCGGCCCGCTCGAGTCCTACCCCGACAGCCTCCGCGCGGCGCGCACCGGCCGTTTCTCCGCCACGATCGACGACCTCGGCGTGGACTACGCGCGGCCCCAGGAGACCGGGCACCGCTCGCAGGTGCGCGACCTCACGCTGACGAGCGCAGGCGCCGAGGTGCTGCGCATCGTGGCGTTCCCGGACACGCGCGGACGTCGCCCCGGTTTCACGCTCAGCCGCCACACGCCGCAGCAGATCGCACGGGCCGGTCACCCGTTCGAGCTTCCGCGTTCGGAGACGAGCCACCTGATCGTCGACGCCGCCCAGCACGGGCTCGGCTCACGGGCCTGCGGGCCGGACGTGTGGCCCGAGTTCGCGCTCCGCCCCGAGGCCCGCACGATCCGGCTGCGCATCTCGGCCGGCTGAGAACCGGTCCCCCCTCCGCGGCGCCGGGTGCCCTCCAGCGTCGCGGAGGCGCGCACATCTCCCCCGATGCCGTCGTGGTCACGGTGCGGGTCACGGTGCGATGGTCAACGCGGAGATCTTGTCACCGTCGACGGTGAAGTCGAACCTCAGCACGACGGGGCTGCCGGGGAAGTCTCCGCCGACCTCGACCGTGACCAGCGTCCGGCCGTCGTCGTCCGCCACGTCCTTGACCTCGTAGGTCGCGCGGACCTTCTTGCTCGCCTCGTCGTTCCACGCGCGGACCGCGTCCGCCCCCTGATATCGCCTGCCGTCGTCGGTGATCAGCGCGTCCTCGGTGAGCGTGGCCACCAGAGCCTCGCTGTCATGGGAGCGCTTGGCACGCAGGTAGGCGGCGACGGGTTCGGGCAGGGACGGTGACCCCATGGTCGGCTCCTTGAATCGTTGCCGGTCATGACCGTTCTCGCGCGCGATCACAACCGATACGAGCACTACAGGCCGGAATGTAGCACCTGTAGCGCTATATTCGTTACATGAATGCCCGCCCCAAGCCGAGCGTGACGCGCGACCGGCTCCTGCTCGCAGCCGCGCAACTTCTGCACGAGTCTCCGGGCGGGACGGTCTCCACCCGGGCCGTCTGCGAACGTGCGGGGGTGCAGGCGCCCACGCTCTACCACCACTTCGGCAGCAAGCAGGGGCTGCTCGACGCGGTGGTCAACTACGGCTTCACCCAGTACATCCGAGGCGGCGAACCCGGCGACACCGGGGACGGCGAGCCGGGCGGCGACCCTGTCGAGCGCGTCCGCCAGGGCTGGGACGACCACGTCAGGTACGGCCTGGACCACCCCTCGTTCTACGTCCTGCTCTACGGCCAGATCGAGCCCGGAGTCCCCTGCACGCTGACCTCCCGCGCGGAGGCCATGCTGCTCGACCTGCTCACCGCCGTGGCCCGCGAGGGCCGGCTCCGCGTCAGCCCCGCGGAGGCCGCCCGCCAGATCGCGGCCGCCAACGTCGGCGTCACGCTCAGCCTCATCTCCCGGCCGGACGGCGAGGCCGATCTCGGTACCTCTCACCAGGTGCGTGAGGCACTCATCGCCGCGCTCATCGACGACGCCTCCACGCCTCCGGATGAGAACGCCATGCCCACGATCAGGACTCTGGCCGTCACACTGTCGGCCGCGCTCGAAGGCGGTACGGCCGCGCTGAGCGCGGGTGAGGTGACCATGCTCCGGGAGTGGCTGAGCCGGCTCGCCGACCAGTCCCCCACCGCCTGAGACCGGGCCGGTCATGGGAATACGCGGATGCGAGGTGTTTCCTCGATTGGATATCGCATCTACACCCCGATTTAGGTGGTTACTTTAGAAGATGCGGGTAAGAACATGACCTGCCCGCCAGGTTGACCCGGCGGCTGTGGGCCGTCCGTGTCCACGCGACCGGACGGCCGGGCATCCGTGCGAGAAGGAGGCGGCATGCGACCGGCTTCGATCGGCGCTCCCGGCACTCTCGCCGGGCAGGTACGGCTGGCGGGCGACCTGCGCGCCCCCCGGATGATCGATGTCACCGACCTGCGGGCGCTGCCAGGCCGCGACGTCGAGGTCGGATTCCTGTGCCGCAAGTCGGGGGTCAGGCGGCACCGCTTCGCGGGCCCGCTGCTCCTGGACGTGCTCCGGGCGGCGGAACCGGACTTCGATCCCGCCGAGCGCAAGGACCGCCTGCGGTTCCTCATCTCCGTCCTCGGGCGTGACGGGCATCGGGCGGTGTTGTCCTGGGGTGAGATCGACCCCGAGTTCGGCAACGTCCCGGCCGTGCTCGGGCTGCACATGGACGGCCGTGACCTCGGCGAGCACGGGCCGCATCTCGTGGTGCCCGGCGACCGGTGCGGGGGCCGGCACGTGAGCGAGGTCGTCGAGGTGCGCGTCAGCGCCGACGACCTGCTGTGGGCCCGCGACAGCCCGCACGCGTGACCCCAAAGGGTCAGGCGGGGTAGGCGTGGGTCTCCGTGGCCTTGACCGCCGCCCAGACCTGCTGCCCCGCCGTCAGGTCGAGGTCGGCCACGGCTGCGGGGGTGATGTCGGCGGCCGCCGCGATCGGGCCTTCGAGGTGGACGCGGACGTTGTCGCCGTGGCGCTCGATGCCCTCGATCGCGGCCTGCCAGAGGTTGCGCGGGGTCCCGTCCGGGCGGGTGCGGAAGAGCGCCACGGCGGAGGGCGGGAAGGCGATGAAGACCGGGCCGTGGATCCGCTCGGTGACGCTGAAGATCACGTCGCCGACGGTGACCTGCTGCTCGTCCGCCGCTCCTCGGTAGAGGTTGAGCCCGACCAGGCGGGCGACGTAGTCGGTGCGCGGCCTGCGCGCCACCTCGGCGGGCGGCCCCTGCTGCACCACCGCGCCGTTCTCGATGACGACGAGGTGGTCGGCCAGCACCATCGCGTCCAGCGGGTCGTGGGTGACCAGGATCGTGGCGCCGTCGAAGTCACCGAGATGGCGCCGCAGCCGCGACCGGATCTCCAGGCGGGTGTGGGCGTCGAGCGCGGCCAGGGGCTCGTCCAGAAGCAGCAGCCGCGGCTCGACCGCCAGGGCCCGCGCGAGGGCGACCCGCTGCGCCTGGCCGCCGGACAGCTGGCGGGGCCTGGCCGCGGCGTGCTCCGCGAGGCCGACCCGTTCCAGCCACGCGCCGGCCGTACGGCGGGCCTCGTGCTTCGACGCCCCCTGGCACCGGGGGCCGAAGGCGACGTTGTCGAGCGCGGACAGGTGCGGGAAGAGCAGATAGTCCTGGAAGACGACGCCGATAGGGCGGCGCTCGACCGGCACGCTGTTCAGGGCACGGCCATCCAGGGTGATGTGCCCGCCGGAGAGCGGCGTGAGGCCGGCGAGCGCGCGCAGCGCCGTCGTCTTACCCGCGCCGTTGGGGCCGAGCAGCGCGATGACCTGGCCCGCGTCCGCGGCCAGCTCGACGTCCAGGCGGAACCGGGGACGTTCGACGACCAGGTGGGCCTCCAGGCGCGGCCGGCCGTTACCCGGATCCTGCTCGCTGCCGCTCACGCGCTGGTCACCCACCGATCGCGCAGCCCGGCCAGGATCGCCACCGACACGAGGAGCAGGAGCAGGCTGAGGACGATCGCGGCATCCGGTTCGGTCTCCAGCGCGAGGTAGACGGCGAGGGGCATGGTCTGCGTGCGGCCGGGGAAGTTCCCCGCGAAGGTGATCGTGGCGCCGAACTCCCCGAGGGCGCGGGCCCAGCACAACACGGCGCCGGCCACGATCCCCGGCGCGATGAGCGGCATGGTCACCCGCCGGAAGACGACCCAGCGTGAGGCCCCCAGCGTGGCGGCGGCCTCCTCATACCGCAGGTCGGCCGCGCGCAGCGCTCCCTCCACGCTGATGACCAGGAAGGGCATCGCGACGAACGCCTCGGCGACCACGACCCCGGCCGTCGTGAAAGGCAGGGAGAAGCCGAAGGCCGACTCGAGCCACTGACCGATCAGCCCGCGCCGGCCGAGGACCAGCAGCAGTGCGACGCCGCCGACGACGGGCGGCAGGACGAGAGGGATGGTGACCAGCGCGCGCACCAGCCGCCTGCCGGGGAAGGACACGCGCGCCAGCAGCCACGCGAGCGGCACACCCAGCACCAGGCAGACGGCCGTTGCGATGGTCGCGGTGACCAGTGACAGCCGCAGGGCCTCAAGGACCTGCGGCTCGGCCAGCCGCTCCGGCATCGTCGACCACGGAGCCCGGACGAGGAGCCCGGCCAGGGGCAGGACCAGGAAGGCCATGCCCAACACGGCGAGCAGCATGAGCGTCCAGGGGACGCGCCCGGCCCCCGGCCTGTCGCGCGGGCTCCGTCGTCGGAGCGGGAACAGTCGTGTCACGTCAGGTCAGGCGGCTTCGAACCCGGCCTTGACCAGCACGTCCTTGCCCTGCTGCGAGAGCACCAGGTCGACGAACTTCTTGGCCAGATCCGGTGCGGGGGCCTTGGACAGGGGCGCGATCGGGTAGTCGTTGATCGCCTTGTCGGCCTCGGGGAAGTCGATGCCCGTGACCTTGCCGCCGGCGGACAGCACGTCGGTCTTGTAGACGAGCGCGGCGTCGACCTCGCCGAGTTCGACCTTGGTCAGCGTGGCCTTGACGTCCTGCTCCAGCGTGACGGGGGTGACCTTCAGCCCCGCGGCGTCCAGCGCCTTGATCGCGGCGGCGCCGCACGGCACCTGCTCGGCGCACAGCGCCACCTTGACCTTGGCGTCGGCGAGGTCCTTCAGCTCGTCGACCTTGGCGGGGTTGTCCGGCGGCACCGCGATCTCCAGCTTGTTGCGGACGAACGTGGTCGGCGCGGCGGCCATCGAGGCGTCGGTGACGGTCTTCATCGTGGCCGGGCTGGCCGCGGCGAACACGTCGGCGGGGGCGCCCTGCGTGATCTGCTGCGCCAGGGTGGCGCTCGAGCCGAAGTTGAACGTCACCTTCACGCCCGGGTTGGCCGCCTCGAAGGTCTTCCCGAGTTCGGTGAAGGTCTCGGTGAGGGAGGCGGCCGCGAATACGGTCAGCGCCGACGACGACGCAGCCGACGAGGCGGCGGGGGACGCCGACGCCGTGGTGCCCGGCTCGTCGGATCCGCAGGCCGACAGGCCCGAGACGAGCGCTAAAGCGACGGGGGCCGCGACGGCCCACCGGGTAAGACGCCTGAGCACGGGAACTCCTTCATGGGTCAGGTACGCGCGTGGTCGGGGATCTCCACGACGACGTTGGTGGATTTGATGACCGCGATGGCCACGGCGCCGACCTCGAGGCCGAGCTCGTCGGCCGCCTGCCGGCTCATGAGCGAGACCACCCGGAACGGTCCGGCGGCGATCTCCACCTGAGCCATCACCGCGTCCCTGATCACCTCGGTCACGATCCCGCGGAAGCGGTTGCGTGCCGACGACAGCCCCAAGCCGTCCTCCGTGTCGATCTGGGCGCGGGCGAACGAGGCCAGATCCGCGCCGTCCACCATCCGGTGGCCGTGATCGTCGCGCTGCGCGGGCAGACGGCCCGCGTCGACCCAGCGCCGGACGGTGTCCGCGCTGACGCCGAGCAGCGCGGCGGCTTCGCTGATCCGGAACGTGGTCACGGCAGTCACCATACCTTCGGAAATACAAGTTTCAATCGGCAGAAGTGCGCGCAGGAGCAAGGGTGATCAGGTTGTTAGCATTGCATCTGCGACAGCCGACCGCCGGATCCGCCCTCTCCCGTGCTGTACCGACCGTACGGGTGGCGCGGGCCGAGGGCGACCTCGCACCACCCGCCCGAGGTCAGTCCTCCACCGCGAGCATCACGTCGGAGGCCTTGACCATCGCGATCACCTGACCGCCCCGGGCCAGTCCGAGTTCCCTGGCGGCCTCCACGGTGATCGAGGCCACCAGGCGCACTCCGCCGGCGTCCAGTTCGACGTTCGCGGTGGCCTCTCCGTGGGTTATGGCGGTCACCCGGGCGGGGATCTTGTTCCGCGCGCTCAGTCGCATGACGCTCTCCTTGATCACAACGTCGAAAGGCCGCGCCGGTCGGCCCGGTGCGGCTTTTCCGACGTTAAGCCACACCTTCACGCGCCAAGAAGCCGCCACGACGCTGCGACCAGCGGTTTTACAGAGCCCTGCCCACTGAACTCGTCCTCCGCCCCGCGGCGGGCTTTGCGGCAGCGACTCGATCCGCTGCGCGACAGCGACTCCGAGCGGACGGCGAAGGCGGCGATTTCCGCTTTGAGGTCGGTCGAGAAATAAAGAAGGCACCAAAGGCCACAATTGATTCAATGCGGTTACATCGCTGACGCCTCGTGATCCCACCCTCGCGTGAGGGGACGTGTCATATTTCTCGATGCACGAATCGACCTGGAGGCAGGGTTATGTCGAGAGGAATGACGTCCGTCCCGCGGCCCACGGCAGTACGAGGCCATTTCGCCACCGGGCGGGCAAAAACAGTCAGCAGGACCGTGGTGGTGACTGGTGTCGTCCTCACGGCGCTGGCTGTACGAGTCGTCATGTTCGATTTCCAGTCGGCGGATTACATCGTCCACCTGAAACGGTGGTATGACTACATTTATCACCATGGTGGATTCAGTGCGATCGCAGATGGCTTCGGGAGTCACGGCTTCTCGGATTACAACGCTCCATATCTCTACCTGATGGCGGCGCTGACCCACCTGCCGATAGGCGCGCTGACCGGAATCAAGCTGATCTCGGTGGCGTTCGACCTGCTGCTGGCGTTCTTCTCCTATCGGATCGTAAAACTCCGCCACCCGGATTCCTGGCAGCCGTTCGTGGCGGGAGCCGTTGTGCTGTTCCTGCCGACGGTGGCCATGAACAGCGCGCTGTGGGGGCAGTCCGACTCGATCTACACCGCTTTCGCGTTGGGTGGGGTCTACTTCCTGATCCGGGACCGCCCCTGGTGGGCGTGCGCGTTCTTCGGCCTCGCCCTGGCGTTCAAACTGCAGGCCGTTTTCATCCTTCCCCTCCTGCTCGTCCTGGCCCTGCTCAAGCGCCTGCCATGGCGGACCCTGACGGCCGTCCCCGCGGTTTATCTGGCGCTCGATATGCCGGCACTGCTTCTGGGCGCCTCACCTGAAAGGCTCCTCACCGTCTATTCGCGGCAGACGGAGACCTACCAGCAACTCACCCTCAACGCGCCCTCCCTGTACCAATGGGTGACGCCGGGCGCCTATGCGGACGTTCTGCGCACGTCAGGCATCCTGCTGACCGGCGTGGTGGTGATCGCTCTGACCGCCGCCATCGTGGTCAAGCGGGTGGAGCCGACTCCGCTCCGGATCGTGCTGATGGCCACGACGTCGGCCATCCTTCTGCCGTTCCTCCTGCCGTCGATGCACGAGCGGTACTTTTACCTGGCTGACGTGCTCACCGTGATCGCCGCGTTCTATTTGCCGCGACGACTGTGGTCAATTCCGATCGCAGTGCAGACGTCCTCATTCCTGGCCTATCTGCCATTCCTGGGGGTCAGCCTGGTCCGGGGCGACGTGGTGCCCCTGGAATTCAAACTTCTGGCGGCACTGATGGCGCTCGCTCTCGCAGCCGTCCTGTGGGCCGCGTTCGCGGAATTCCGTAAAGGAGACGCCGTTCAGTCGGCGCGGATCAGATCCGCGTAGGCGTCCGCCGCGGTCCGTCTGTCGTGAAGGGCTGTCGCGGCACACCCTTCAGGTCGCGGGCGCCAGACCGCGCAGGAGGGTTTCGACCGTGCCGGAGACGACCACGTCGGCGGACCGGTCGCCGATCATGCCGCCGGTGATGATCGCGGCAAGGCCCTGAATGGTGGCCAGCAGCGCCATCGCGACCCGGTCGGGGTCGGCGCCGTCGATCTCCCCGGCCGCCTGCGCCCCGGCGATGAGCGCGACCGGCGCCGCGAACGCCCGCTCGCCGGCCTCCAGGAGTTCAGGGACGTCGGGACGGTCCTTGCGCGCGAACATCAGCGCCAGCAGCGCCGGATGCGCGGTCGCGAACCTGACGTAGGCGCGCACGAACGCGAGCAGCCGGTCGGCGAACGGGCCCCGCGCCTCGCCCAGGGCCGCGTCCAGCTCGCGTCCGAGCCGCTCCAGGCCCAGGACGGCCAGCGCGTCCAGCAGCGCCTGCTTGTCAGGGAAGTGCTGACGGGGCGCGCCGTGGCTCACGCCGATCTCGCGGGCCAGCTCCCGCAGGGACAGCCCCTGGACGCCGGCCGCCTCCAGCTTGCGCTCGGCGGAGACGAGCAGCTCGGCGCGCAGGTTGCCGTGGTGGTAGCGCGGGGTCTGTGCCATGCCCCACAACCTACTCCGGGTCTAGCCATTGACTACATTTCTAGACACTGGCTAGATTCTAGACAGTGACTACATTGTGCGAAGGGGCACGGACATGACATCCAGGACCTGGTTCATCACCGGCGCGGCATCGGGATTGGGATACGAGCTCACCACGCTCCTGCTCGCCAGAGGTGAGCGTGTGGCGGCCACCGGCCGCACCATAACCGCGTTTGAACCGCTCGCGGCCCGGTACGGCGACCGCCTATGGACGGCGCGCCTCGACGTGGCCGACGCCTCCGAGATCCACCGCGTGGTCGGGGAGGCGTTCGCCGCCTTCGGCCGGATCGACGTGGTCGTCTCCAACGCCGGGTTCGGCGTGCTCGGCGCGGCCGAGGAGGTGCCGGACGACCTTCTGCGCCGCCAGATCGAGGTCAACCTGCTCGGCGCGATCCGGCTCACCCGGGCGGCCCTGCCGTACCTGCGGGCGCAGGGCGGCGGGCGGATCGTGCAGATGTCCAGCTCCGGCGGGCAGGTCCCCGATCCCGGCATGAGCGTGTACAACGCGACCAAGTTCGGCGTCGAGGGCTTCTTCGAGTCGGTCGCCATCGAGCTCGCGCCGTTCGGCGTCGAGGTCACGCTCGTCGAGCCCGGCGGAGCGCGGACGGGCTTCAACCGCAACCTCGCGGTCGCCGACCCGATCGACGCGTACGGCACAGGCGTCGTGGGCCGGATCCGCGGCATGCTTGGCGGTGGCGTGGACCCGGACCTCCTGCGCAGGGCCGTCGCGGGCGACCCGCGCAAGATCGCCCGTGCCGTCGCCGACTCGGTCGAGACGAGCCCGGCGCCGCGGCGGCTCACGCTCGGCGGCGGCGCCTACGAGGCGATCGAGGCGGCCCTCCAGGAGAGGTTGTCGGCGCTGCGGGCGCAGCGCGATCTGGCCTACGGCACGGACGCGGACGACGTCGTCGCCGAGCGCGCGGGGATCCCGGTCACCTGAGCCCGGCCGGCCGCGCCGGTGCGACGACGGGAACCCGGAGGTGCTCGTAGACGATGCTGGTGCGCACGTCCGCCACCTCGGGCCGTTCGGTGAGCCTGTCGATGACGAACGCGTACAGGCTGTCGTTGCCGGGGACGGCGACGTGGATCAGGAAGTCCTCCGTCCCCGACACCACGAAGACGCCGATCGTCTCGGGCAGACCGCGGACCCAGTTGCGGAATGCCTCGATGGCGCGCCGCGATGGCGGGCGGATCCGCACGGCGATCAGCGCCTGGACCGGGCGCCCGATCTCCGCGAGGTCGACGTCGAGCGTCGCCCCCCGGATGACGCCTCGCTCGCGCAGGGCCCGCGTCCGGTCGAGCGCCGTGGTCGGCGACACCCCCACGGCGGCGGCGACGTCGCGGTTGGTGCGCCGTGCGTCGTGCTGCAGTTCCCGCAGGATCGCCGTATCTAGTTCGTCCAGGTCAGCCATATCGGCAGCCTAACCGAATTTAGTACGGATGCCATTGGCTAGAGCTGGACTTATGCCTACCCTGATGCCCGGATTCCGTATATCAGCAAGGGAGCGAGCTGGCATGAACGATGCGGCGCCGGCGATCGGATACGCGCCGGAGGAGATCCTGACGGGAGAGCCGACCCGCTCGTCCCGGCTGAAGTGGGTGGTCGTCGTCGCCGAGGCGTTGCCGGCGGGCCGGATCGTCAACGCCGCCGTTTGCGTCGCGGCGGCCACGGCGGCCGGGGTGCCGGGGCTCCTCGGCCCGGACGCGAAGGACGCGACCGGAGACCTCCATCCCGGCCTTCCCTGGGCGGGGTGCACGATCCTCGCCGCGTCGTCGTCCCGGATCGCGGAGATCAGGGCCGAGGCGGCCGCCTCGCAGGGGGTGTTCGTGGCCGACATGCCGGGCCTCGCCCAGCTCGTCCGCGTCTACGACGGATTCCTCGAGCGGATGTCCGCCGCGGACGCCGACGAGCTGGACTACTGCGCGGTCAGCGTCGTCGGCCCCCGCAAGACCGTCGACCGCCTCGTGCGCGGGCTCTCGCTGCTCGCCTGAAGATCAGCCGACCGCGGGGTAGGCGACTCCGGTGAGCTTCTCGGAGACCTCCCACAGTCGCGCGGCGGCCGCGTCGTCCAGGGCGCGCCTGGGCGCTCTGCCCTCGGCCGGTCCGCCGGTGAGCCCGCAGAACCCGTCCGGGCCGTAGTAGGCGCCCCCTCTCGCGTCCGGGCTGACGGCGGCGTGCAGGATCGGCAGGATTCCGGTGGGCACCTGCTGCCACAGTCCGGGGATCCGGTACAGGAGGCCGTACATCAGGCGCGTGCGCGTGACGGCGGCGCCGCCGTGCGTGGGGCCGGTGAACTGCAGGTTGGTGATCGTCGCACCTGGATGGGCGGCGTTGCTGAGGACGCCCCACCCGGCCTCTTCGCTGCGTCGGTGGAGCTCCCGGGCGAACAGCAGGTTCGCGATCTTGGAGCCGCCGTAGGCACGCTGCGGCCGGTATCTCTCGCTCTGCAGGTCGCCGAAGTTGAGCCGGCCCCACCAGGTGGAGATGCTGCTGACCGTGGTCACGCGGGGCGACTGCGCGGCTCGCAGTAACGGCAGCAGGTGCCCGGTCAGCGCGAAGTGCCCGAGGTGGTTGCCGCCGAACTGCGTCTCGAAGCCGTCCTCGGTCACGCCGCGCCTCGGCAGCGCCATGACGCCGGCGTTGTTGATCAGGAAGTCGATCGGCCGGCCTTCGGCCGCCAGTTCGGCGCCGAAGGCCGCCACGGTCTTGAGGGAGGTCAGGTCGAGGTGGCGGATCGTCAGCCGCGCGTCCGGCACCGCCGTACGCACCTCCTCGACCGCGGCTGCGCCCTTCGCGCGGTTCCTGACGGCGAGGACGACCTCGGCTCCCGCCTCGGCGAAACGGCGCGTCAGCCCGAGCCCGAGGCCGCTGTTCGCCCCCGTGATCACCGCGCGCCTTCCCGTGAGGTCGGGGACGGTCACGTCGGGCGCCGAACGTGCCATGGGGAGCTCCAGGGGGACGTGCCGCCAGGGTCACCGGCAAACTATCCCATCGTGATCAATTGTGGGGTGCGTACATGATGACGCCCACACCGACCAGGCAGATGGCGGCGCCGACGATGTCCCAGACGGTGGGACGGAACCCGTCGGCCACCATCCCCCACGCCAGCGAGCCGGCGACGAACACGCCGCCGTAGGCGGCCAGCACCCGCCCGAAATGAGCCTCCGGCTGGAATGTCGCGACGAAGCCGTACGCGGCGAGGGCCATGACGCCCGCGGCGATCCACCAGGGGCCGCGGTGTTCCCGCCACCCCTGCCAGACCAGCCACGCACCGCCGATCTCGGCGACGGCCGCGACGACGAAGAGCAGAATCGAACGGGCGACGGTCACGAACACGACCGTATCGGGCGGCGCCGAGGTGCGTCAGGCGGGCGCCTCGCGGAGCTGGTCGACTTGGACGCCGCGCAGCAGGAGCTCCGACGTCACGGCGGCGGCGACCAGGCTGAGGACGAGCACGGCGCAGGCCACGGCGATGACGGGAACGGGCACCAGCGAGTAGTCCAGCGGAGGCGTCACGGGGGTCTCGGCGAACTCGGGCACCCGCGGCAGCGCGGCCCAGGCCGCGACCAGGCCGGCGAGTATCCCGGTCAGCGCTCCCCACGACAACGTGATCGTCTGCTCCAGCAGCAGCGCCACCCGCAACGGCCGCACGCGGGCGCCCGCGGCCTCGAGGGCCGCCATCTCGTACGTGCGCCGCCGCGCGGCCGCGTGGAGGGCCAGCACGGCCCGGCCGAGCGCGAGCAGGGCGGCGACGCCCGCCGAGATGATGAGCAGGAGCAGCGCCAGGCCGGGTCCCTGACTCGTGTAGCCGGCGACGAGATCGTCCAGCGTCCGCATGCCGAGGACGGGGACGCCGTCCCTGCGCAGCGCGTCGCGCACCTCGTCCCCGCGGCCGGGGGCCGCCCAGATCTGGAACTCGGTCTTCGGGGAGTAGCCGTAGGCGACCCGGTCGGCCGTCTCCAGGTCCACGACGACCCCGGGGGCGTTCAGTCCAGGAAGGGCCCGGGTCGTGGCGACCGACTCGTAACCGGAGAAATAGACGTCGTCCAGGCCCGGCAGCTTCTGGCCCGCCGCCGTTCCCGACGACAGCCCGGGCATGGGGTCGGGGAAGGTGTCCGGCCTGCTCTCGCTGAAGTTCGGGTCGAAGGACAGGGGGAGCCCGCCGTCCGCGGTCGATGAGGTCGACGTCCACCTGGTCGGGTCGTCGAGCCCGGCGTCGACGGTGGTCCACCGGCCGTCGCGCCGCATCTCGAGCTTCGTGAGGAGCGCACTGCCGCTCGGCCGGTCCTCGAAGTTCGTGCCGGTGTCCCCCATCACCTCCATGCGCAGGCCGCGCAGCTCGCACGGTGCGGTGAGGCAGCCGCGCGGCAGCCCCCACTCGTGCACCGTGGTCCGCGCGTCCGGCCTGGCGAGCGGGATCGACGCAGGTCTGGTCTCGCCGGCGACCCGGAAATCGGCGTAGAGGATGGCGCTCCAGCCTTCCGGCAACGGCGGAGTGGTGATGTGGGCGCGGATCCGGTCGCCGGACAACATCACCCTGGGCGGCGGCGCAGAAGGGGAGAGTTTCGCCACCAGCCGGCTCAGTTCCTGGTCGTTCCCGTACGACGGCCGCCAGAGCGCGACCGCGGCGAAGAGGGCGGGGTCGGTGGCGAGCGTCGCCGGAGGACCGGGTGTCACGATGACGGGGGCCGTGCCCGGGATGGCCGCGGAGATCTTCCTCAGCGTCTCCGTGTCGGTTCTGGCAACGACGAAGACGGTCTCGGCGCCGTTGTGGACGCGCGCGACCTCCTGGTAGTTGCGCGAGGTCACCGACCAGGCCGCGACCGCGAAGACCGCGAGCCCGAGGCCCGCGGCGAGCACGACCACCGAGCTCGCCGTGGCCGAGCCGCGCGCGATCTGGCGCATGGCGAGGAAGGCGCCGATGTTCCCGCGGGTCCGGGTGAACCGGAACAGGGCGCGGCAGGCGAGCGGCAGGATCCGTCTGGCGATCATGGCGAGCGCCACCGCGAGCAGGCCCGGTGCGACGAGGGCGCTCGCGCGCTGGCCCGTCGTGTCGGTGATGGCGCCTCCCGCGACCAGCTCCGCGAGCCCCACCGCGGTGATCGCGAGCACCACCCCGTCGACGACCCAGGCGCGGCGATGCGCGCGGGGCGTGCGCCGCCACTGCTCGACGACGGGCTGCGTCACCGTCTGCCTGGCGGCCAGCGCCGTGGCCAGCAGGCCGCCGAAGACGGCGGCCACGCCGCACAGGACGGTGAAGCCGTCGACGGTGACCTCCAGATCCTTACGGAGGAGCGTCTCGCTCATCCGCTGGACCACCGCGAAGCTCGCGGCGAGCCCGAGAGGCAGCGCCGCGAGCAGGAGGAACGCGGGCTCGGACAGGCCGAACGCCCAGATCCGCAGGGTGGGCAGGCCGCGCAGCCTGGCCAGTGCGATCTCCTGCGCACGGGCGGCGACGAGGTCGCGGACGGTGAGGAACAACAGGAGCCAGCCGAGGGCCACGAGCTGGAGCGTCACCAGGGTCGTCGGCACCGACAGGGAGTCGAGATGCCGGTGGACGGCTGCCAGCGTGTCGTCCATGTAGCTGAAGACGGTCGTGGTCTGCCGGCTCTGCCCGAGGCCGCGCAGTTCGGCCTGGATGGACTCCAGCAGCGCGAGGCCGTCGCCGGTGATCTTCTGCGGGTCGATGTAGACGATGGCACTGCTGACCCACGACTCACCGGGGACGCCGACGACGCCACCCGTCGCCACCACGGACTTCGCCTGCGTGTCCGGCACGGTGAGGAGAGGGTCGCCGTTGCCCTCGGTGACCCCGGCCGTCTGCGGGAACAGGCTCCTGCCGTACCAGATGGGGTCGGCGGCGTCGGTCTCGTAGACGCCGACCACGCGCAAAGGGGTGAGCCGCGCGTCGTCGGAGCCGGACTCGCGCAGCAGGCGGAGTTTGACGGTCCCGCCGACCTTCAGGCCCGACGCGCCGGTGACCATGATCTCGTTGGCCGCCTCCGGGCACCGGCCCTCGAGCAGCCTCACGTGGTCGCACTGACCGTCGACCCACATCAGGGGGTAGGTCTTGGTGGCCTTGTCGTTGGGGCTGAGCAGCTCCGCCCCCTGGATGGGCGGAAGGAGGAAGGGCGCCCTGACGTGCTCCACCAGCCTGCCCGCGGTGTCCGTCACGGAGGTGACGCGCCAGCCGCGGTGATCGAGGAGCGCGTGGTCGAGCGTCTCACGCAGGAGCGTGGTGCGGGCGGCGTCGGTGTACATCGGGCCGAGCGACCCGGCGACCACGGGGAGGATCGCGACGACGAGCACGATCAGCGACAACCAGCGGCGCCGCCACAGTCCGCGGAGGATCACGGCTCGGCCCGCCTCAGGACGACGCCGTCGGGAAGCGGCTCCACCCGCGCCATGGAACCCGGAGGCAGCAGCTCGTGATATTCGGGCGGCAACTGGACGGCGCCCTCCCTTCCGATCACCACGAAGTCCTCTCCGCCTCTGCCCTCGGCGCCGATCCTGCCGTCCCTGATCGTGACCGTGCGGCCGGTGGCCTCGCTCACCCTGACGTCGTGCGTCACCACCACGGACGTCTCCCCGAGGTCCCTGATGAGCTCGATCACGGCCTGGCCGGTGGCGGCGTCGAGCTGGCTCGTCGGCTCGTCGGCCAGCAGCAGTCGCGGCCGGTTGGCCAGGGCGACCGCGACGGCCAGCCGCTGCTGCTCTCCCCCGGACAACCGCCCGGCCGGCTTGTCGCGGACCCCGGTCAGCCCGACCCGGTCGAGCAGGTCGCCCGCCGGCCTCCTGCCGCGCCGTCCGACGGCACGCTGGGCGAAGGTCACGTTCTGGACGGCGGTGGCGTAGGGGATGAGGTTGCGCGCCGGGTTCTGCAGGACCACTCCGATGTCCGCGGCCCTGAGCCGGTCCAGGGCGCGCGGTCCCAGCTTGCCGATCTCGGTGGTGCCCAGCCACAGACGGCCGGCGCTCGGCCGCAGCAGCCCGGCGAGCAGCCACAGCAGCGTCGACTTGCCCGCGCCCGACGGCCCGAGGAACGCGACGCTCTCCCCCTCCTCGATGACCAGGTCGATGTCGCGCAGGGCGACGACCTCGATCTCCTTGGTCTTGTAGATCTGCACGACGCCGTCGCAGCGCACCGCCGGTGTCATCGGACACCTGCCGTCGACCGCAGTTCCACGACCCGGTCGCAGCGCTCGGCCACCTCGGGGTCGTGTGTGGCGATCACGAGCGCGGCGGGAGCCGCCATCAGCGCCTCGAGGACCAGCATGCGGTTGACCTTGTCCTGCTCGGCCGTCGGCTCGTCGGCGAGGATGACGCCGGGCGCCAGAGCGAGGGCCCGGGCCACCGCCACGCGTTGTTGCTGGCCTCCGGACAGCTCCTCGATCAGGTGGTCCGCGTAGGGGGTGAGCCGCATGCGTCCCAGGACGTCCGCCGCCTCCGCGATCGCCTCCCGCGGCGGGCGGCCGGCCGCCCGCAGGGCCACCTCGATGTTCTCCGCGGCGGTCAGCAGCGAGACGAGTCCGTACGACTGGAAGACCAGGGTGAGGTTCCTGCGCAGGGACGGCTGCCCGTCGAGGGGAACCGAGCCGACGAGGACCCGTCCGGCGGACGGCGGGATGAGCCCGCCGAGCGTCGTGAGCAGGGTCGTCTTCCCTGAGCCGGAAGGTCCCATGATCGCGACCCGTTCGCCGGGCATGACCTCCAGCGACAGGTCCTTCACCACTTCCCTGCCGCCGGCCCGGCAGGCGAGCGACTGGCAGGACAGGGCTGGTTGGGGCATCATCTGCCTCCCCCTGATGCGACACCATCGCGTGGCCCGTTACGCGAAACAATCGGATAGATCACCTTGTGCGCTTCGCCGACCCTACGCCCGAGGAGATCACAGAGGTGTCACGATCACCCGACAGATCGCCATGATCCCCCCTTAGCCGTGACCCACCCCCTCAGCCGTGACCCACCCCCTTAGCCGTGATCATGCACGGATTCGCGGAAGTACCCGCCGACCTGCCCACCCCCGCCGCGTGATCATGCACAGATTCGCGTTCATGCCCGCTCACCTGCCGATACTCACCCCGTGATCATGCACGCTTTCGGCCGCGTACGGCCCGACCGGCGGAAACCCTGGCCGTGATCATGCACGGATTCGTCGCCGTGCCGTACGACCAGGGCGGACACACCGCGTGATCATGCAGATCACGCCTGGCCCCATGATGATCCACGCCGGAGTTAGGCTCTGGTGGTGACGATGGGGCGCGGCTCCCTGACGGGGGCGCTGAGCGGTCTCGCGAAGTCCTGTCACCCCGGGCCGACCGTGGCCGTCACCGCGCTGGTCACCGCCCTTGCTGTGGCCGCCGGACATGACACCTCGGGCAGCGTCCTGGTGGCGGCCGCCATTCTCACCGGTCAACTCTCAGTGGGCTGGTGCAACGACGCCGTCGACGCGGCCCGTGACACCGCCGCCGCTCGTGCCGAGAAGCCCATCGTCGCCGGACTGGTCGGCGTGAAGACGGTGTACGTGTCCGCGATCTCCGCGTTCGCCCTCTGCGTGCCGCTCTCGTTCGCCTGCGGCCTGCTCGCCGGTGCCGTCCACCTCGTCGCCGTCGCGGGAGCGTGGGCGTACAACCTCCGGCTGAAGGCGACCGTGTTGTCCTGGGCGCCGTACGTCGTGGGATTCGGCAGCCTGCCGATCTTCGTGACGACCGGGCTCCCCGGAGGGCCGTGGCCGGCGTGGTGGGCGGTCGCCGCGGCGGCTGCGCTCGGGCTCGGGGCGCATCTCGCGAACGTCCTGCCCGACATCGCACAGGACGTCGCCGTCGGAGTCCGCGGCTGGCCGCAACGTCTGGGGCCGTCCCGTGTCCGCACGTTGATCCCGGTTCCCCTGCTCGGGGCGTCGGCACTGCTCGTGTTCGCGCCTGCCGGGCCGCCGGGTTCTGTCGCGTGGGCCGCGCTGGCCGCGGCCTCCGTGTTCGGCGTCGCGGGTACGGCTCTCGCCGGCCTGTCACCGAGGGTCCCCTTCGCCGCGGCCATCGGGTGTGCGGCCGTCGATGTCGGCCTCCTCCTCGGGTCCGGAGTCGGTGTGGGCGTCTGACGGGCCGCGTCGCTGCATGATCACGAACGGCATATGCGCGGGCCAGACCGTGCGCGACCGAAAGCGTGCATGATCACGGAGTGAGTATTGGCAGGTGAGCGGGCATGAACGCGAATCCGTGCATGATCACGAGCAGGTGGAGGGCAGGTCACGGGGGCTCTTGACGAAGATGTGCATGATCACGGCAAGGGAAGGGGCTGGTCAGCGGGCATGGCCGCGAGCCTGTGCATGATCACCCCACGAGGGGGCGGGGGTGATCGGCATGGGGACGCTCTTGGCGGGCAAAAGAGATATGCCGAATCTTTCGCTACCCCGGGGGAATTGGATATGACGCGAATCGCCGCCGTCCACGGAGTCCTTCCCCCGAACAGGTATCCGCAGGCGGAGATCACCGACGTCTTCGCCAAGGTCTGCCTCCCCGACGGCGCCGACCGCAGACTGCTCGACCGGCTCCACGGCAGCGCCCGCGTCTCGCATCGCAATCTCGTGCTCCCCCTCGACCAGTACGGCGAGCTCGACGGGTTCGGCATGGCGAACGACCTGTTCATCGAGGCGGCCGTCGAACTCGGGGCCCAGGCGGTCGCGGGCGCACTCGACGCGGCGGGTCTCACCCCGGACGACGTCGACATGATCATGTGCACGTCCGTGACCGGCATCGCGGCCCCCTCCATCGACGCGCGGCTCGCGGGCCGCCTCGGCCTGCGCCCGGACGTGAAGCGGATCCCCGTCTTCGGCCTCGGCTGCGTGGCCGGCGCGGCGGGGATCGCCCGCCTGCACGACTACCTGCGCGGCTGGCCCGGTCATGTGGCCGTCCTGCTCTCGGTGGAACTGTGCTCACTCACGCTCCAGCGGGAGGACGGCTCGATCGCCAACCTGGTGGCGAGCGCGCTGTTCGGAGACGGCGCCGCGGCGGTCGTCGCCGTCGGCGACGACAGGCCCACCGCCGAGAGACCAACCGCTCCGAACCCGCAGAGCCCCGCCGCCCCTCACCCGCAGAGCACCACAGCCCAGGGGCCCACGGTCGTGGCCACCCGCAGCCGGCTCTACCCGTCCTCCCAGCGGGTGATGGGCTGGGACGTCCGCGACTCCGGCTTCAAGGTCGTGCTGGACGCCGGTGTGCCCGACGTCGTGCGGACCTACCTCGCCGACGACGTGACCGCCTTCCTCGGCGGCCACGGGCTGACCGCACCGGACATGACGGCCTGGGTGTGCCATCCGGGCGGGCCGAAGGTCCTCGAGGCCGTGGCGGACACGCTCGAACTGCCGACCGGGGCGCTCGACATGACCTGGCGGTCGCTGGACGCGATCGGGAACCTGTCCTCGTCCTCGGTCCTGCACGTGCTCAGGGACACCCTCGCCCTCCGCCCGCCGCCGCCCGGCACCCCGGGGCTGCTGATCGCCATGGGCCCCGGCTTCTGCTCCGAGCTCGTCCTGCTGCGCTGGTAGGACAGGGAGGTCCCGCACGTGTCGACCTGGTACGCATTACTCGTCGTCCTCGTCGCGGTGGAACGCCTCGCCGAACTGGTCGTGGCCCGCCGCAACGCCCGCTGGAGCCTCGCCCGAGGCGGCGTCGTCGCCGGACGCGGCCACTATCCCTGGATGGTCGCCCTCCACACGGGGCTGCTGTTCGGATGCCTGCTGGAGGTGTGGCTGGCCGACCGGCCGTTCGTTCCCGCGCTCGGCTGGCCCATGCTGGTCCTGGTCCTGGCGGCCCAGGGCCTGCGCTGGTGGTGCATCGCCACTCTCGGGCGCCAGTGGAACACCGAGGTCATCGTGGTGCCCGGTCTGCCGCTGGTGGCCCGCGGGCCGTACCGGCTGGCGTGGCTGCGCCATCCGAACTACGTGGCGGTGGCGGTCGAGGGGGCGGCGCTGCCGCTGGTTCACACCGCGTGGCTGACGGCGGCCGTCTTCACCGTGCTGAACGCGGCCCTCATGGTCGTGCGGATCCGCTGCGAGGAGTCCCTCATGGACCGGCTCTCCGCCGCGGCGGCCTCGGGCTCCCGATCGCAGGAGGGGGCGCCTGGATGATCGACGTACTCGTCGCGGGCGGCGGCCCGGCCGGGCTCGCGACCGCGATCAACGCCGCACTGGCCGGGATGGAGGCGGTCGTGGTGGAACCACGGGCCGGCCCCGTGGACAAGGCCTGCGGCGAGGGGCTGATGCCGACGGGAGCCGCCGCGCTCCGGTCGATGGGCGTCCTCATGGCGGGCAGGCCGTTCCGCGGGATCCGCTACCTCGACGGCAGCCACCGCGCCCAGGCGGCCTTCCACGACGGCCTCGGTGTCGGCGTGCGGCGTACGGTCCTGCACGCGGCGCTCGCCGAACGCGCGGAGAGTCTCGGCGTGCGCGTCGTCCCCGGCCACGTGGACGGCGTCAGCCAGGAGACCGGATCTGTGCTCGCCTCAGTGAGCGACCGTACCGTGAGCGCGCGGTGGCTGGTCGCCGCCGACGGGCTGCACTCCCCCATCCGGGCGATGCTCGGACTGGATCCGCCCCCTTCCCGCCTCCGGAGGTACGGCCTGCGCCGCCATTACCGGACGGCCCCGTGGACCGACTTCGTGGAGGTGCACTGGGCCCCCGGAGGCGAGGCGTACGTCACCCCGGTGGGCGACGACCTCGTCGGCGTGGCCGTGCTGAGCTCCCGGCGCCGGGCCTACGACGAGCACCTGTCGGAGTTCCCCGATCTGCGGGCCCGCCTGGACTGCCCCGCGGCGACCCCGGTGCGCGGTGCGGGGCCCCTGCTCCAGCGCGTACGGTCCCGGGTGGCCGGGCGGGTGCTGCTGGTCGGGGACGCGGCGGGCTACATGGACGCCCTCACCGGCGAGGGCCTGTCGCTGGCGGTGTTGTCGTCGCAGGCTCTGGTCCGCTGCCTGCGGGCGGGGCGGCCCGAGGCCTACGAGCAGGCCTGGCGCCGCATATCCCTGCGCCACCGGCTGCTGACCGCCGCCCTCCTCGCGGCCCGCCGTCACCAGGGGTCCGCGCGTCTCGTCGTCCCTGCGGCGCAGCGGATGCCCGCGCTCTTCGGCGCCGCCGTACGAGCCCTCGCCTGAGAGTCCCGGTTAACCGCCGTGCGGCCGGTCCGCGTCGCGGTGAATGGTGAGGGCGAGATCACCGAGGATCGGGCCGTCGAACTGGTCGAGGCGCTGCTGTCGCCGATGCGGCAGCGGTCGCCGTGGATGCCTGAACTCGCCGTCCTCCACGTGGAGGAACACGCCCTCGGCTGGCTGGTCTTCTGGCAGTCGGTGGAGTACGTCCGCGGCCGCGACTTGGAGCACATGCTGGCGGGCCACGGCCCTTACCTGGTGGACCGGCAGGACGGGAGCATCCACCACATCCCCGTCACCACGTACGTGAGTGAGGACTGGGAGGCTCTGTACGTTCAGCAGATCAAGGACGTCCGACCGCCTGATCCGCTGGCCACGGCCGTCCGGGAGCTCACGCGCTCCGAGGGGGCCATGGCCGCGATGCGCCACCTGCGCAAGCATGCCCCGCAGCTGGGACCGCGAGAGGCGAAGGCCTATGTCATGGCCGTGCGGGACGGCGCGGAGCCGCCGGAGGAACTCGCGAACCTCACCAGGAAACAGGAGGCGATCCCGGCGCTGTCCATCGACACGGTGGCCGGACCGACAGGTGGTCCCATCGAGAGAGGGGGATCCTGAGACCCCAGATTCGCCGCCGCAAGCGGGCGGAATTCTCTATCCTCGTCAACCGAATCACGCGCATCGCGACGATTCCGGCATCCATCCGGCACGCCGCGAATAGAACGCAATTCGATCCGCATTAAGTCGCCATATTTATCGACTTTCATGCGATGATCTGGCGGTGCATTCGAAAGCGAGGCCGGTCCTCTGGCGAGGATGACTGGAGGATCTTCACTTGCCCAGCTCCGCCGTGCTCGCCCTCGCCGCCGTGACGATCTGCCTCGTGTGCGCCGCCCTCGCCGTGCTCGCCTGCCGTTCACGACGGTCCCGCCGTCCGGACGGCGAAGCCCTGCGCAAGGCCGCGGCCGAGGCGCGTGAACAGCTCGGCCGCGACGTGCACGACCTGGTCGGCAGCCGCCTCTGGCTGGCCTCCCTCCAGGGCGAGCTCGCCTACCGCCTCGCCGACGAGAACTCCCCCGTGCGGCCGGCCCTGGCCAACGTGATCGAGTCCGTCCGCAGGGCGGCGACCGACATCCGCAACGTGACCCGGTCCTACCAGGAGATCTCCCTCTGGTCGGAGATCGCCGACGCCAGGGCCGTCCTCACCGCGCGCGGCGTCGACTGCACTCTTCAGGTGGCGGACGTCGCGCTCGCCCCCGACGCCGGCGCCTTCTTCGCGGTCACGGTGCGCGAGGCGGTGACCAACGTGCTCCGGCACAGCGACGCACGTCGCTGCCTCATCGAGATGCGGCCGACGGGCCGGTCGGTCACCCTCACCGTCGCCAACGACGGCGTGGAGCCCATGACCCGCCCGCGGAGCGGCACCGGCATCGACAGCCTGCGCGTCCGCGCGGCCGCCCTCGACGGCACGGTCAGCACGATCCTCGACCTGGACGGCTGGTTCCGGCTGGTGACGGAGCTCCCCACGCGTTCCTCCCGCTGACCTGCCCGGACCGGTCCCGCCACTCTCCGGAAGCCAGGCCGCCTCGGCCCGTCACCTGTGAGTTCGGCCGATTCCACACGCATGCGTCCGGCCCGTCCATGGGTTCGTCATGCGATGTCCCATGACCAGAATCACGGGTGGCCGCATGACGGACACCTATGCAGGTGTTGACTCACGTAACTTGGCCCAACCCCTTAATTCCGGAATTCTTTGAAGCGATCGGCCTAAGGGGAAATCTTGTGATTAACACGTACGAGAATTATTGCTTCGCGGATCCTTTCTTTTATGACACGCTCGACCGCAAACGCGCCGAGCACCCGGACTTCGCCGTCGCCGGCCGTGCCCTTCCCGACGGCTGGGCACATGTGGCGACGGACACCTGGTCGCACTACGCGCCGTCCCGCGGACGGCTGCCGCAGCAGGGATGGAAGATCCACGTCTCGTCGTGTCTCGATCAGGCCGAGCAGGTGCTCGCGGCGGTGTGGGACTACTGCGTCACCCACGGTCTGGCGTTCAAGTTCCTGCGCGGCCGGCGCGTGATGATGATGCGGAACTCGAAGTACGCCGGCCGCGACTCCAGCGGCAAGCTCGTGACGATCTACCCGGTCGACGAGGTCCAGCTGGAGCTCGTACTCAAGGACCTCGCGGAGATCCTCGAGGGCGTCGCGGGGCCGTACATCTTGAGCGACCTGCGCTACGGCGCCGGCCCGCTGTTCGTGCGGTACGGCGGCTTCGCCGAACGGTATTGCGTGACGGACGGCGGCGAGCGGGTGCTCGCGATCGAGAACCCCGAAGGCGAACTCGTTCCCGACGTCCGCGGGCCCGCCTTCGTCCTCCCGCCGTGGGTGACGCTCCCCGGGTTCCTCGAACCGCATCTGGCCGCCAGGAACTCCGTCACCATGGAGGGCCTGCCGTACCGGGTGGACAGCGTGCTGCACTTCTCCAACGGGGGCGGCGTCTACCTCGGGACCGACGTCCGCACGGGCGAGCGCGTCGTGCTCAAGGAGGCGCGTCCGCACGCGGGACTGGACACCGCCGGCCGGGACGCGGTCACCCGTCTCCGGCACGAGGCCGAGATCATGGATCGGCTGGCCGGGCTGGACGTGGTGCCCGCCCTGCGCGACTACTTCACCCTCGGGGAGCACCACTTCCTCGTCCAGGAGCACGTGGACGGCACGACCCTGAGCCGGCTCATCGCGCAGAAGCACCCGCTGACAAGTTCGGACGAGGACGACGACGCCCTCGCCGGCTACACCCGGTGGGCGGTCGACATGCTCGCCGAGGTGCGCAGGGCGCTGGCGGCCCTGCACGAGCGGGGCGTGGTGTTCGGCGACCTGCACCCGTTCAACGTCCTCGTCGACGGGGAGCGCGTGGTGCTCATCGACTTCGAGGTCTCCTCTCTGGCGGCCGACCGCAAACGGCCCACGCTGGCCAACCCCGGGTTCGTCCCGCCGCCGGGCCGCACGGGCGTGGATGCGGACGCGTACGCGCTCGCCTGCCTACACCTCGGCATGTTCGCCCCGATGGCCACGATGATGTTGCCGCTCCACCGGCCGAAGGCCGTCGACCTGGGCCGGCTGGTCACGGAGACGTTCCCGGTCTCCCCCGGGCTGATCACGGCCGCCGTACGGACGATCGTGGGCCACGAGCCGCCCGCGCCTCCCGCGAGCATGCTGGCGAACAGCTGGCCGGCGATCAGGGAGTCCGTCACCAGGGCGATCCTGGCGAGCGCGACGCCCGGCCGCGGCGACCGGCTGTTCCCCGGAGACATCGTCCAGTTCCAGCCGGGTGGAGGCGTCAGCCTCGCCAACGGAGCCGCCGGCGTGCTGCACGCGCTCGCGGTCACGGGCGCAGGGCGCTTCCCCGACCACGAGGACTGGCTGGTCGAACGGGCCAAGGACCCGGCGGCGGGCATCGGGTTCTACAACGGGCTGCACGGCGTCGCCTACGCGCTCGAGGCGCTCGGCCGCAGTGAGGACGCGCTCGACGTGGCCGAGGTCTGCGCGGGGCAGGGCTGGGAGCACCTCGACCTGAGCCTGTATCGCGGCATCGCCGGGATCGCGCTGAACCTGCTCCATCTCCAGGACGTCACCGGCGAGGCGGCGTTCGGCGACCAGGCGTTCGACATGGTCGAGGTGGTGGCGGACCGGCTCGGGGGCCCCGGCGACGTGCCCGAGATCAGCGGCGGCGTCCACCCGCACGCCGGCCTGATGTACGGCTCGGCCGGGCCCGCCCTCATGTTCCTGCACGCCTACGAGCGGACCGGCGACATGAGCCTGCTCGACCTGGCGGCGACCGCGCTGCGGCAGGACCTCAGGCGCTGTGTCCGCAGGGACGACGGCCAGCTCCACGTGCAGCAGGGCTGGCGGACCAACCCCTACCTCGACGAGGGGTCGGCCGGCATCGGCCTGGTCCTGGCCCGCTATCTCTCACACAGGCGGGACGAGCGGTTCGCCGAGGCGATGGAGGCCATGCGCCCCGTCACCACCCTGTCGTACTTCATCCAGCCGGGCCTGTTCGCCGGGCGCGCAGGCATGATCGCCTGCCTCGGGATGGAGGGCCGGCGGGACGCGGCCGCGCGGCAGATCTCACGCCTGGCCTGGCATGAGCTGCCCTACAGGAACGGCCTCGCCTTCCCCGGAGCCCAGTTGCTCCGGTTGTCGATGGATTTCGCAACGGGGAGTGCCGGAGTGCTGTTCGCGCTCGGCGCCGTGCTGCACGACGAGCCGGTGCGCCTCCCCTTCTTCAAGCCCCCCGGAAGGCGTAAGGCGCAGGGGCCCCTGCGTGAGCCCGCCGGGTCCACCATCCCGACGAGTAGTGGAAGGAGGTGTTCGTAATGGCACTTCTCGACCTTCAGACGCTCGAGACCCCCGGTGGTCACGGCGGCGGTCACGGTGGAGGCGGCGGCAGCAACCTGAGCCTGCTGGCCTGCACCCCGCACGAGAACAGCAGCCTCAGCCTGCTCTGCGGGCGGTGACGATTTAGCACGACAGGTCTGGGCGGCCCTCGCGGCCGCCCAGGCTCTCGTTTCTCCGGGACCCTCCGAGCCGAGGCCTCATGCCGGTTCGGGGAGGTCCAAGGTCCAGGGAGGGGCCGATGTCCTCACGAGCGGCGGACGCGCTGATCAGCACGGCCGCCAGGCACAGCGGCCGGTGGCTGTGGCTCCTCACCGCCACCGCGCTGGCCGGCTCCGTCGCGGAGCTGTTCCTCCCGATGGCGCTCGGCCGCACGCTCGACACCCTGACGGGGGCCACGCCGGACGGCCACGGGTGGCTGCCCGCGACCGTGCTCCTCGTGGTCTTCCTCGTTGCCTGTGACGCGCTCGGCGTCCTGTCGTCCGGCGCGAGCGGGGCGCACGCGGCGCTGTGGCTGCGCCGCCGCGTCGTCGGCCACATCCTCGCCGTCGGGGCGGCCATGACCAGGCGTTTCACGACCGGGGACCTGGTGACCCGCGCGGGGGTGAACGTGGAGGAGGCCGCACGCGCGCCCGAGTCCGTCGTCACGGCCGCGTCGCTGGTCATCCCCTCCGCCGGGAGCGTGGTCGCCCTCGCCCTCATCGATCCGTGGCTGGCGGTGACGCTCGTCGCGGGTCTGCTCGCCATCGTCGGCGTCGTCCGGGCGTTCATGCGCAAGACGACGGCGGCCGCGGGCGGCTACCAGCAGGCTCAGGGCGAAATCGCGGCCCGGCTCGTCGGCGCCCTCGCGGGTGCGAGCACGATCACGGCGGCGGGCACCCAGGAGCAGGAGGTGCGCCGCGTCCTCCTGCCGCTCCCCCGGCTCCGCTCACACGGGCTGGCGCTGTGGCGGCTCCACGCGCGTGCGGGTGTGCAGGCGGCCGTGGTGATCCCGCTGCTGGAGACGGCGGTGCTCGCCGTCGGCGGGCTCAGGCTCGCGAGCGGCGCCCTCACCGTCGGCGAACTGCTCGCCGGAGCCCGCTACGCCGTGCTCGGCGCGGGCCTCGGCTCGGCGATCGGCTACGCGGGCCGGCTCGCCCGCGCCCGGTCGGCCGCCCACCGCCTCGAACGTCTGCTGGCGGAGCGGCCCCTTTCGTACGGCTCCCGCCCGCCGGCCGGAGGGCGCGGGCGGCTGGAGTTCCGCAGGGTCACCGTCCGGGCGAACGGCACGCCTCTGCTGAGCGACATCGATCTGGTGGTCCCCGGCGGGTGCTGCGTGGCGGTCGTCGGCCGGTCGGGCTCGGGCAAGTCGTCGCTCGCGGCGGTGGCGGGCAGACTGGTCGACCCGGACTGGGGGTCGGTGCTGCTCGACGGTGTTCCACTGCCGGAGATCGGGCGTGATCAGCTGCGCCGCGCGGTCGGGTACGCGTTCGAGCGTCCGGTCCTGCTCGGCGCGACCGTCGGTGACGCCGTCGCCTTCGGGCAGCGGTGGCCGGACGCCGCCCGGGTCCAGGAGGCGGCGCAGGACGCGTGCGCCGACGTGTTCATCCGCCGCCTGCCCCGGGGATACGCCACGCCGACGGCGGCGGCGCCGATGTCGGGCGGCCAGGCCCAGCGCGTCGGCCTCGCCCGGGCGTTCGCCCAGGCCGAGCGCCTCCTCATCCTCGACGACGCCATGTCGAGCCTCGACACCCTCACCGAGCGCCAGGTCAGCCGCGCGCTCACCGGCAGGCTCGCGGACCGGACCCGCCTGGTCGTCGCCCACCGGGTCGCCACCGCGGCCCGGGCCGACCAGGTCGTCTGGCTGGAGAACGGGCGTGTGCGCGCACACGGCACGCATGAGTCGCTGTGGGCCGACCCGGACTACCGGGCGGTCTTCCAGGGGGCCACATGAGTGGCGGGCTCGTGTGGATCTTCCTTCGCCGGTCGTTGTCGCGGGAGCCGTACCGGATCGTCCGGCTGAGCGCCTGGTCACTGGCCGAGGTGGTGCCCGCGTTCGCGGGAGGTCACGCGGTGGCGAGGGCCGTGGACGACGGGTTCGCGGCGGGGCGTCCCGGGACGGGACTCGCCTGGCTCGCCCTGCTGGCCGCCGCCTGGCTGCTGGCCGCCGTCGCGGCCCGCCAGATCCTGTTGAACATCGCGGCGGTGGTCGAGCCCTTCCGCGACGACCTGCTGACCCGCGTGGTCTCCGGCGCGTTGCGCGCGGGGCGTGACGGCGACGCCGCGGCGGTGGCCAGGATGAACCATCAGGTCGAGCTCGCGAGGGACGCGCTCGGGGCGATCATCACCGTGGTCAGGTCGTTCGTGTTCACCCTGGTCAGCGTCGCGATCGGCATGATGACGCTCGCCCCGGAGGTGGTGCCGCTCGTGTTGCCCCCCGTGCTGCTCGGCCTGGGCCTGTTCCTCGCGTCCCTGCCCGCGCTGGCCCGGCGGCAGCGGGACTTCATCGTGGCCGACGAGCGGACCGCCTCGGCGGTTGCCGTCATGGCGGGCGGACTGCGCGACGTCTCGGCCTGCGGGGCGGAGGTCCGCGTCGCCGCCACCGTGGGCCGCCAGATCGGCGACCAGGCCCGGGCCGCCAGATCGCTGGCCAGGGTCACGGCCACCCGGACGTTGTCGCTCGCCGTGGGCGGCTGGCTGCCGATCCTCCTGCTGCTCGCGGGGACACCGTGGCTGCTCGGCCGGGGTCTGACGGCGGGAGTGGTGCTCGGGGCCCTCACGTACGTCATGCAGTCGCTCACTCCCGCGCTGTCCGGGCTCGTCCAGGGGCTCGGCGTCAGCGGGGTACGGCTGGCCGTCACTCTGGAGCGGATCCTCGGCGACCAGGGCCCGCCGGAGTCGGGCGGGCCGCGGCGGCGTCCCGAGGGCACGCGACTGGAGCTGACGGGGGTCGCCTTCGCGTACGGGCCCAAAGCGGAGCCGGTGATCGACGGTCTGGATCTCGTCGTGCCGGAAGGCGACCACCTCGCGGTCGTGGGGCCGAGCGGGATCGGCAAGTCCACCCTCGCCGGGCTCGTCGCCGGGGTGCTGCGCCCCACGGAGGGCTCGGTGCTGGTCGGCGGCGTCCCCGCGAACGAGACGCACGAGGCGGTACGCGCGCTGATCCCGCAGGAGGCCTACGTCTTCCACGGAAGCCTCGCGGAGAACCTCACCTACCTCACCCCCGAGGCGCCGGCCGAGGCCGTCGACGAGGCTGTCGCGGCCTTCGGGCTGGCCGGCCTGGCCCAGCGGTTCGACGGCTACGACACCGAGATCGATCCGGCCGAGCTGTCCGCCGGAGAGCGGCAGCTGATCGCGCTGGCCAGGACCTATCTGTCCCCCGCGCGGCTGGTCGTGCTCGACGAGGCGACCTGCCATCTCGACGCCGCCGCCGAGGCCAGAGCCGAGGCCGCGTTCGCCGCGAGGGGCGGGACGCTGATCGTCGTCGCCCACCGGATCTCGTCCGCGCTGCGTGCCCGCCGCGTCCTGGTCATGGACGGCACCCGCGTGCTGGTCGGAACGCACGAGGACCTGGTCGGCGCCTCGCCGCTCTACGCCGACCTCGTCGGCCTATGGGTGGATCACCGCCTGCCCCAAGGGATCCCCACCCCCTCCCCCCGCCCATGACCACGCCCCCCTGGCCGTGACCACGCACCCCTTGCCGTGACCACGCCCCCCTGGCCGTGATCATGCACAGGTTCGTGATCACGCCCTCCCACCTGCCCGTTCCCTTGGCGTGATCATGCACAGACTCGCGATCAACACGCGTGACCAGGGAGAACGCCAATCGTGATCATGCGCGGTTCGTCGCGTGGGCCGATATCCACGGCTTCTTTCGGTTCGACGGGCACTCCGCCCCACCGGGTCAGCGCCTGGGGCGCTGGCGGAGGATGCCGATCTCACGCCCGTTCGCCGGCCACAACCAGCCCGATTCCGAGGCGATCTGAATCGCCTCCACGCGTGATCGGGCGCCGAGCTTGGCGAGAATGCGCGACAGGTAGTTCCGGACCGTTCCATGGGAAAGCGAAAGCCGCTCGGCTATCTCGCCGACCGTGGCTCCTGCTGCGGCGATCTCCAGGATGTCCAGCTCGCGAGCCGTCAGCGGGTTGCCGTCCGTGTCGAGCGCGGCCGCCGCGAGCTCGGGGTCGACCACACGCTCGCCGGCGTACACGCGGCGGATGCAGTCGACAACGTGCCCGGGTTCGGCGTCCTTGACGATAAAGCCCCGTACGTTGGCGTCCAGCGACCGGCGCAGGGCGAGCGGGGTGCCGAGCCCGGTGAGGATCACCGTCTTGCAGGTGGGTAATCGCCGGTGCAGTTCCGAGGCCGCGGTCAGTCCGTCGACCCCGGGCATCCCGATGTCGAGCAGGGCGACGTCCGGCCGGCGCAGACAGGCGAGCCTGACGATCTCCTCGCCTCTCGCGGTCTCGGCGACCACCTCGAGGTCGTCCTCACAGGAGAGCAGCGCGATCAGAGCCTTCCGGATCAGATGCATGTCCTCGGCGAGCAGCAGACGAATCACCAGCGGTTCACTCACGCTTCCTTGTCCCCGACGCCCGGGACCGTGACGGCCCGAGCTCACTCAATATGGACGCCGGACATCGTTTTCGGTTGCCCTCTCCACTCCATCTATTACCTTTAATCGCCAGTCTTATCGGCGAAAGCCGTACAGGTCTGGAAATTGTGCGACCAACGGAAAATGCCCGGCTCCGTGGTAGGAGCCGGGCACGAATCCGCTGCTAGAACAAGTCCACCCGATAAGTACTATCCAGGATGAACGACGCTTTGTCGCGATTTATGGATGCTTATCCAGACTGATGTCACCTGCGTAGTGACCGGTACCCGCATATTCCGCGCGCCAGACGCCGTCGCCCATTCCGCGAAGCCGGCTGCTGAACCAGCCGTTCTTGTCGGTCACGGCCGTACCCATCGTGCGCCACACCCCCGAACCGGCGGGCCGGAAGGCCAGTGACACCGACTGCCCCGCGAACGGCCGGTAGTCCACCCGGCCGAGCGGGTCGACGCGCAGCAGGGTCCCGGTGATGCGGACCTGGTTGTTGACGCTGCGGAGGACGTTCACCCCTTCGAGCGTGGTCTGCCGCTTCAGAAAGAAGATCGTCCGGTAATTGACGACGTTCCCCTGTGCGTTCCGGGCCGTGGCCGTGACCGTCCACTGACCGCTGGGGTACCACCTGGACAGCGGCTTCTCCGGCAGGAAGAGCCAGGTCTCCCATTCGGACCGGTCGTTGCCTGCGCCGGGGACCGACGCGGACATCGCACGCATGGGTCCATGCGGGATGGTGTGGGCGTTCGCGGCGGCCGGAGCACCCGCCGCCGGCGCTGCCGCCGGGGCGCCCAAAGCCTGCGTGGGCGCAGGGACCTTGGCCGTCGGAGCCTGAGTCGGCATAGGAGCCTTCACCTGGGCAGGGACGTGGCCGGACGTCTGAGCGGGCAACGGCGCGGGGATCTTGGCAGGAGCCTGAGCCGGCACGGGCGCGGGCACTTTCGCCGGAACCTGAGCGGCAACAGGTGCCTTCACCTGCCCAGGAACCTGAGACGGGACCTGCGCCTGAACCTGCGGCTGAGCAGGAACGGGCGCCTTCACCTGCGCGGGAACCTGCGAGGAGGCCTGCGCGGGCGCGGGGGCCTGCGCCGGGAACTGGGCCGGAGGTTGCGCGGGAGCTTGTGCCGCAGGTTGCGCTGGGGCCTGCGCCGGAGCCTGAGCCGGGAACTGGCCATGGGCGGGAGGCTGGGCGGGGACTCCCGGCACGACGTTGCCCGGGGTACCGGGATTGGCGGGCGGCTGCACTCCTGGTGACGGTGGAGTTCTGGGACCGCTCGGGGTCACCGGTCCGGTACGGCCGGGCTCGAGGAGAACGGAGACGGCCGTCGCCCCCCGCGCCATCACCTCGATCACCACCTTGACCGCACCCGTCGGCCCCACGACGGGGGTTCCCGGCTTGACCGTGATGGACCTGATGGCCAGTTCGTCGGCGGCCGCGGGGGCCGAACCGGCCGCCAACGTAACCGCCATTCCGAGGATAGGCGTCGCAATCAAACGTCTCATCATGGCCAGTGACCGTACGCAGCCGGAGGTAATCCCCCCGCCCCTGACACACACCCCAACGAGCAAAACCCGCCCGTACGCCCCAACCCCCCGGCCGTGATCATGCACACATTCGGGATCATGGTCGTCAAGCGGCCCAAACTCCATGCGTGATCATGCGCAGGTTCGGCGAGACCAGCGACTGCCTGCGCCTTGGCCTTCCGTGATCATGCACGACTTCGCGCATCCGGCCACCGGCTGCCCCGACCACGTGGCGTAATCAGATACGCCTCAATCGCTCGGGCCGTACGTCCTTGAAGACGAATGACACCTCCGCGACACGACAAGCCACCGCCTCGGCCCACACCACTCCATTGCATGATCACAAGCGCCATAACCACAGGCCAGGGCTTACTTCTCCGAACCTGTGCATGATCACAACAAGGAGAGGCGCCGGTCAGAGCCCGATCTGCGAATCTGTGCATGATCACCACTGATCACCTGGCGACCACCCGGCGATCACCAACGTGTCACGCCAGGCACATGAGCATTCAAAAGGCTCAGTCGTTTACTCACATTCATGCCTTAAGTGATGGTTTGGCATAGAAATCAACTAAAACGCAAAGAACATCCTGTTTGGGGGTAACGTGCTGTGGGCACTGCGGAATCGGGGGAGAACGCATGACACAGCCGCCCGTGCGGGGGAAGACCTTTTTCGGCCATCCGCGTGGCCTGGCCACCTTGTTCGGCACAGAAATGTGGGAGCGCTTCAGCTACTACGGCATGCGCTCCGTCCTCGTGCTGTTCCTGTCGGCTCCGGCGATCCGCGGCGGCATGGGCCTGTCGGAGACGACCGCGGTCGGCGTGTACGGCGTCTACATCGCCTCCGTCTACCTGCTGGCGCTGGCCGGCGGCTGGATGGCCGACCGGCTGTTCGGCCCCCGCAGGACCGTCCTGTACGGCGCGATCGTCATCATGGCCGGCCATGTCAGCCTGTCGATCCCGATCGGCGGGGCGTGCGTGTGGCTGGGGCTCGTCCTGGTCGCCCTCGGCAGCGGCATGCTCAAGCCGAACATCGCGGCGCTGGTCGGCGAGCTGTACCGGCACGAGGACGACGCCCGCCGCGACTCCGGCTACACGATCTTCTACCTGGGGATCAACCTCGGCGCCTTCGTGGGGATCCTGGCCGTCCCGTGGCTGCAGCAGGGCGACCGGTGGCACCTGGCGTTCGGCACCGCCGCCATCGGCATGGCCGTCGGCCTCACGCAGTACATCCTGGGCCGCAGGCACCTGGGAGGCGTGGGCGAGGAGCCCGACCACCGGCTGACGCCCGAGGAAAGGCGCCGCTTCCGCGCCATCCTGTCGATCTCCCTGCCCTCCGTCGCGGCCCTGCTGGCCCTGTGGGGCATCAGCGGCACCTTCACGATCGACAGGTTCTCCCTGGTCCTCGCGATCGGCACGGCCCTCGTCCCCGTGATCTACTTCATCTTCCTCTTCCGTTCGCGTGAGATCACGCCGGACGAACGCACCCGGCTGTCGGCCTACGTGTGGCTCTTCCTCGGCGCGGCCGTCTTCTGGTTCATCTACGACCAGTCGGGCAGCGCCCTCACCCTCTTCGCGCAGAACAACACCCAGCTCGACGTCATGGGCTTCCACGTCCCGCCCGGCTGGATCAACAACGTCAACTCCCTCGCCATCATCTTCCTGGCCCCGGTGTTCGCCGAGGCCTTCCTGAAGGCCGGGGACAGGGTCAGCGCCCCGCTCAAGTTCGCCGTGGCGCTGCTGCTCGTCGGGCTCAGCTTCGTCGTCATGTCCGTCGCGTCCGGCATCGCCTCGGGCGGCGTACGCGTGTCGATCATGTGGCTGATCTCGGTGTACCTGATCCAGACGATCGGCGAGCTGTTCCTGTCACCCGCCGGCCTGTCGGTCACCAACAAGCTCGCGCCACGCGCGTTCGAGAACCAGATGATGGGCGTCTGGTATCTGGCGATCTCCCTGGGCGACGCGGTCGGTGGCCAGACCTATCGGCTGACGAAGGTGATCCCCATGCCCGCCTACTACCTGGGTCTCGCCCTGGCCGCCATCGTCGCGGGCGTCGCCATGTTGCTCTTCGTCCGCCGGATCCGCGCGCTGATGGGCGAGGGCGAGTCCCGGCCCGCGCCGGTCACAGGGTAGGGGTGAGCGACGTCGCCGGGCGGTGGCCGTACTCGCCCGGTGGTGCCGCGATGCGGCGGATCGCGTCCTCGAGCACCGCGGGCGGCTGGGTGAACGGCAGCCGCAGGTAGCGCTCCAGCGTCCCCTCCACGCCGAACCACGCGCCGGGCGCGAGCCGTACGCCGTTGGAGGCCGCGGCCTCCACCACGGACGTCGCGACCGGCGCGCCGAGCCGCACCCACAACGAGCCGCCCCCCGCCGGCACCGTGTAGCTCCAGGAGGGCAACTCCTCGCGTAAGGCCGCCACGAGCGCCTCGCGGGACGCTCCCAGGGTGCGGCGGCGCTCGGCACGCGTCTCCTCCATGCGGCCGAACAGGGCGGCGACGACGAGCTGGTCGAAGACCGCGCTCGCGATGTCCACCGCGGCCCGCAGCACGGCGAGGCGGCGCACCAGCGCGGCCGTGCCCCGGATCCAGCCGATCCGCAGGCCGCCCCACCACAGCTTGGACGCGGAGCCGATGCCGATCACCCGGCCGTCCGTGTCGAACGAGGCCAGCGGAGCCCGGGCGCCGACGTCGTCGATGGCGAGCTCCACCCACGTCTCGTCGACGAGCAGGGTCGTGTCGTACCGCCGGGCGGCCGCCACGAGCTCCGCCCGGTCGCCGTCCGGCATCAGGTGGCCGGTCGGATTGTGGAAGTCCGGGATGACGTAGGCGAGCCGCGCGGCCGACTGCCGCATCGCGCTGGTGAGCAGGTCCATGTGCCAGCCGTCCGCGGGGATGCCGACGGGTACCAGGCGTGCCCCGCGCATGCGGGCGACGTCGAGGATGTGCGGGTAGGTGGGCGACTCGATCAGCACCGGGTCCCCCGGCCCGGACAGCAGCGTCATGAGCAGGTGGATGGCCTGTTGCGCGCCGGTGGTGACGATGATCTGGTCAGGCCGGGTGGCGAGGCCCCGGCTGCAGTACCTGTCGGCGATGGCCTCCCGCAGCGTGACCAGGCCGACCGGGTCGTAGCCCGTCCCCAGGGTGTAGCGGTGATAGGCCTGCCCCGCCTCGGCGATCGCCTCGCCGAGGAGGCCGGTCGCGGACGGTGCCGCGCTGTGCAGCGGAAGCAGGCCGTCGTCGTCCGGCGCGGCGACCCACGGGTTCTCCAGCCCGAGTGCGGCCGGTCCGGGAAGCGTGGTCCAGCTCCCCGATCCCTGCCGGCTCTCCAGGTAGCCGTCCGCGCGTAGCCGGTCGTACGCCGTAGTCACGGTGGTCCGGCTGACTCCGAGGGCCTCGGCGAGGTGCCGCTCGGCGGGGACGCGCACCTTCACCGGCAGCCGCCCGTCCAGGATCAGCCCGCGTACGGCTCCCGCCAGCGCCTTGTAGTACGGCCGGGCGCCGGACGGGACCTCGACGAGTCTCGCCAGCTGGGACGCACTAAGATACCGGTCCATAAGGCCACTTTTCCTGATTGGCTCTTTATTTGCAAGCAATTGGCCCGAAAGATGGAAACCACTATGACGGAGATCTCGCTACCACGGTCAACTTCCCTCTCGTCCAGGCTCGTCCGCCTGTACGCCGGGCTCGTCGTCTACGGCGCAGGCATCGGGCTGCTCGTGCAGTCCGGGCTCGGGCTCGACCCCTGGGAGGTCTTCCATCAGGGCCTGTCCTTCCGCACCGGCTGGTCGATGGGGTTCTGCATCAACCTGGTCGGCGCCCTCGTACTGCTCCTGTGGATCCCGTTGCGGCAGCGGCCCGGCCTCGGCACGATCAGCAACGTCCTGATCGTGGGAAGCTGCGCCGACCTCGTCATGTGGCGCGTCTCCCCGCCGTCCCACCTCGTCGTCGAGTGGGCGTTCCTCCTCGGCGGGATCGTCCTGGTCGCCGCGGCGGGCGGCCTCTACATCAACGCGGGCTTCGGCCCGGGCCCTCGCGACGGACTGATGACGGGGCTGGCCAAACTGGGCCTTTCCGTCCGGGTCGCCCGCACCCTGATCGAACTCACGGTGCTCGCGGCGGGCTGGCTCCTCGGCGGGACCGTCGGCATCGGAACCGTCGTCTTCGCCGTCACCATCGGGCCTCTCACTCAGGTGTTCATGAAGATGTGGCGGCCCGCCGGGTAGCCTGGCCCGCATGCTGATCGAGGACTACGCCCTCATCGGGGACATGCAGTCAGCCGCCCTCGTCGGCCGCGACGGATCGATCGACTGGCTCTGCCTCCCCCGCTTCGACTCCCCCTCCTGTTTCGCGAAACTCCTCGGCGACGAGTCCAACGGCTTCTGGCGGCTGGCCCCCTCGGAAGGGCGTACGGCGACCCGGCGGCAGTACGTGAAGGACACGCTGATCCTCGAGACCCTGTGGGAGACCCCCACGGGCACCGTCAAGGTCATCGACTTCATGCCGCCCCGCCACGCCAACCCCGATCTGGTCAGGATCGTGGAAGGCGTCTCGGGGACCGTGGAGATGACCGCCGAGATCCGCATCAGGTTCGACTACGGGCGGATGGTCCCGTGGGTCCGCCGCACCGACGGCGACCTCCACGCCATCGGCGGACCCGACTCCGTCTGGATCCACACCCCCGTCCAGCTGAAGGGCGGCGGATACCGGCACACCGGAGTCTTCACGGTCACCGCCGGCGAGCAGCTCCCCTTCGTGTTCACCTGGCACCCGTCCCACCAGCCGCGGCCGGAACCCATCGACGCCGTCGAGGAGCTCTGCGAGACCAGGCTGATCTGGGAGGACTGGGTCTCCCAGTGCGGCTATACGGGCCCCTGGCGCGACGAGGTCGTCCGCTCGCTCATCACCCTCAAGGCGCTCACGTACGGCCCGACCGGCGGCATCGTCGCCGCGCCCACGACCTCGCTGCCCGAGCACATCGGCGGGATCCGCAACTGGGACTACCGCTACTGCTGGCTCCGCGACGCCGCCATGACGCTCGACGCGCTGACCGACGCGGGGTACATCGGCGAGGCCGGAGCCTGGCGCGACTGGTTGCTGCGCGCCGTCGCGGGCCGCCCGGAGGACCTTCAGGTCATGTACGGCGTGGCGGGCGAGAGGCGGCTCCCCGAGCTCACGCTGGGCTGGCTGCGGGGCTACGAGGACTCCAGGCCGGTGCGGATCGGCAACGGCGCGGCCGACCAGCTCCAGCTCGACGTCTACGGGGAGGTCGTCAACTGCCTCTACCAGGCCCGCAAGAAGGGCCTGCCGCCCGACGACCACGCCTGGTCCATCGTCCGCAAGCTGCTCGACTTCCTCGAACGCAGCTGGGACCAGCCGGACGAGGGCCTGTGGGAGGTCCGCGGGCCGCGGCGGCACTTCGTCCATTCCAAGGTCATGGCCTGGGTGGCGGCGGACCGCATGGTGCGGATCGTGGAGGAGCTCGGCCGTACGGGCCCGGTCGACCGCTGGCGGGCCATGCGCGACCGGATCCACGCCGAGGTCTGCGAGAAGGGCTTCGATCCCGAGCGCGGCACCTTCACCCAGTCGTACGGCTCACGCGAGCTCGACGCCGCGCTGCTCCTGATCCCGATCGTCGGCTTCCTCCCGCCGGAGGACCCCCGGGTGACCGGAACGATCGAAGCGATCGAGCGCGAGCTGATGCCCGACGGCTTCGTGTTGCGTTATCCGATCGCCGACAGCAACCACGTCGACGGCCTCCCCGGCGCCGAGGGCGCGTTCCTCGCCTGCAGCTTCTGGCTGGCCGAGGCGCTCGCGCTGGTCGGCCGCAAGGACGAGGCCCGGGAGTTGTTCGAGCGGCTGCTCGCGCTGTGCAACGACGTCGGCCTGCTCGCCGAGGAGTACGACCCGGTCGAGCGGCGCCAGCTCGGCAACTTCCCGCAGGCGTTCACCCACATCCACCTGGTCCGCACGGCCCAGGCGCTCAGCTAGGGCCTGTCTGGAAGCCAGGGCTGTCCGGAATTGTGATCACATGGCGGGAAAAAGGGTTGTACGGGATCGCGGTCGGTCTGGTAGCTTGCAGCCGACCGCGACACCGCCCGAGGAGGTGAGACCCATGAACGCTGTATCCACGTGGGTGCTCCCCCTGTCGTCACGGTCGGGCGATTGACGTAGGTGTCGCCGGGAGCGCCGCGAAACCAAGGCACTCCCCGAAAGGCAACACCCATGCACTCTCTGCAGTTCACCGCCGAGTCGCCGTCGAACGGCATGATCGAACGCGACTTCACCGTGGGCGACGTCCCCGGAGTTCTCTGGTCGCCGGCTTCCGGCGCCGTCCGCGCACCCCTGGTGCTGATGGGCCACGGTGGCGGCAACCACAAGAAGCATCCGGCGATGGCGGGCCGGGCACACCGCCTGGTGACCGGCTGTGGTTTCCACGTCGCCGTCATCGACGCGCCCGGTCACGGCGACCGGCCGCGCACGGAGCACGACGAGCAGGAGATCGCCGCGCTGTTCGAGGCGAGGGCGGCGGGCGAGCCGGAAGGCCCGATCGTCGTGCGCTACAACGCATATTTGGCGGAGATCGCCGTGCCCGAGTGGCAGGCGACCCTGGACGCCCTCCAGGAACTTCCTGAGATCGGCGCCGACGGGCCGGTCGGCTACTTCGGCATCAACATGGGCACCGCGATCGGGGTGCCGCTTGTGGCGATCGAACCCAGGATCACGGCCGCGGTCTTCGGCCAGCACTGGCCTGACGTCCTGGCCGAGAAGGCGAAGCGGATCACCATCCCGATCGAGTTCGACATGCAGTGGGATGACGAGCACATCCCGCGCGAGGCCGGTCTCGCGCTGTTCGACGCCTTCGCCTCGAAGGAGAAGACGTTGCACGCCAACGCGGGCAGGCACAAGGAACTGCCCAGGTTCGAGGCCGACAGTGCGGTCCGGTTCTTCGCGCGCCACTTCGGCCGAGAGGTCACCCTGCCGGCCTGACGCGCGCGGTCGCGGCGTCCGGCTCGCCGGCCGGGCGCGGCGACCGGCTTGACTGACGCCGACGTCAACGTTTCACGCTGACGGGCATGATCTTCACCCGAGCAGAACTCGACTACCTGGCCACGCAGCGCATCGGACGGCTGGCCACCGTCTCGCCCGACGGGCAGGTGCAGAACAACCCGACCAACTTCTTCGTCGACGCCGGCACCGGCACGATCGTCATCGGAGGGCACGCGCTGGGGACGTCGAAGAAGTTCAGGAACGTCCAGCAGGGCAGCACGGTCGCGTTCGTCGTTGACGACCTGGCGACGATCGACCCGTGGGCGCCCCGCGGCATCGAGATCCGGGGCTCGGCGGTGGCGCTGACGGACCACGAGCCGCCCCTGCCGTACTTCTCGCGGGAGATCATCAGGATCACACCCGCCAAGATCATCTCTTGGGCGCTGGACGGGCCGCGAGCGAGCCGTACGGTGTGAAGTCGTGATCACCCCTGCGGGCGGTCACCGGTCACGCACGGTCAGCCGGACGATCCCGCGATCCTGGCGAGCAGCCGGGCGAACTCCGGGGGCGGCGCCACGACCAGGCGGGTCTGGCCGTCATGGGTGATCAGGTCGGCCTGGATGCGGGTCAGCCTGCTGCGGTGCCACCAGTAGACGTGCGGGCTGATCCCGTCGTCCCTGGTCTCGAACTCACGCTGGGCGAACAGCCTGAGCCGCTCGATGGCCCGCACGACGCCGATTCCGGCCACCGGGTGGACGGCCACCGCCCCCCGGTGCGGGAGCACGGCGAGCGCGCCGTCGGACGGCACGAGCACGTGGTCGGCCAGGCGGCGCAGGTGCGCGGCGGCGCTCGGCGCGGTCAGGAGCGACACCCGGGTGCCGCCGAGGTCGAGCCATTCGGTCGTGGGCCGCTCGTCCGCGAGCGCGTTGTCCAGCGCGAGGTCCAGGGCCTCACCCGGGGGGATCGGCCAGCAGAACGCCTCCTCGGGGCGGACCGGCCGGGCGCCGATGGTGAGCACCTCGATCAGGTCGGCGCTCAGGTGGCGGCCGATGATCCGCGAGGGGTCGGGGATGGCCGGGTCGTCCGCGGCGTGGACCCTCGTGCGCAGCAGCGGCCGGATGGGCGCGAGGTTGCAGGCGTCGAACGGCTCGCCGGACACGGCGTGGGCCAGGTGTTCCGAGACGAGCATCGGCCAGTCCTCGCGGGCACGCCGCGCTGCCTCCCTGCGCAGTCCCACGAGGTTGACCACGCGCCCGCTCTCCGGGGTCTCGTCCGTGGCGCCCAGCGTCAGCGAGGTCCCGTCGTCGGCGAAGACGCAGGTGAACCCCATCGTCTCGGCGACCAGCGCGAGGAGGGAGTCGAGATCGGCATCCTCCGGCGATCTCGACGCGGGGAGATCAGGTTGCGTCCGGCCCAGCAGTCGCCGCAAGAGTCGCAATGCACCATCCCTCCACCGCTGCCCGGATGATTCCAGGCGGCTTTCAGGGTGCCCTGTCCGGATAGCGGAACATGCCAGTCAGAGAGCACGATTTGGTATCAATAACCCCATCTGTCTCCAGCCACACACCGAACTGTGGTGATCCATGTCCGATGGGAAGGCCCGCGATGACGGGAACGCCGAGGGGCGCGAGCCGTTCCGCCAGCACAGGAATCGGGTCTCCGCAGCCCACCCACGACCCGAGCACGAAGCCCAGCGCGCCGTCGAGACAGCCCGCCTGGAGCAGTTGCGTCAGCATGCGGTCGATCCGGTAGGGCTCCTCGTCCACGTCCTCGAGCAGGACGATGCGGCCCTGGGCGCCCATGGCGTACGGCGTGCCGGCCAGTGCGGCGAGCAGGGTGAGGTTGCCGCCCGTCACGGGGCCCGTCACCCGGCCCTGCGCCCCGATCGACGCGGTGCCGGTCACGGGCGCCACGATCCCGTCCTCGAACAGCGTGCCCCTGAGATGGGCGAGGGTCACCGGCTCGGGACCGGGCTCGTCCCCCATCGTCGCGGCGGCGGGCATGGGGCCGAAAAGCGTCGAGACCCCGAGCCTTCGGCCGAAGGCCCGGTGCAACGCGGTGATGTCGCTGGAACCGAGCAGGATCTTGGGCTCCGCCTCGGCCATCGCGTCCCAGTCGAGCAGGTCGAGCAGCCGCGTCGCCCCGTAACCGCCCCGGGCGCAGATCACCGCGGCCACGTCCGGGTCGCACCACGCCTCCTGGAGATCGGCCGCCCGCGTGGCGTCGGGGCCGGCCAGATACCCCTGCCTGTCCAGCAGGTGGCGCGGCGTCCTCACCTCGAGGCCGAGCCCGGTCAGCACCCGCGTGCCCCGGGCCAGCCGCTCGGGGTCGACGGGGCCGGAGGGCGCCACCAGGACGACGGCGTCGCCCCGCCGCAGCCGCCTGGGCGGCCTAGCCACGGGTGTCTCCGCGGCCCCGGCGGAGGGCGGCCGAAGATCGGTGCGTTCGCGCAGGCAGGGGCAGGTACGGGACCGTTATCGAGGCGTCATCGTCCGCCCTGGCCGGGATGCGTCCTTTCACCCCCCAAAGGGTGTCAGACTTAGCCGTACCTATGCGACCTCCGACGCACATTCTCGTGGTCAACGGCGTGAAGGTCCGCCAGCCGGTGTTCGTGGTCGCCGCCCCGCACTCCGGAGCGGGCCTCCTCGGCCGTGCCCTGAAACGATCACCTGGATTCCACCTGACGATGGGCCGCGGGCCCGTCGCCCGGGTGGTCTACGCGTTCGCGCGCAGGCCGTCGATCGCGCGCAGCGGCGGGGCGCCGACCGTGATCCGCGACGTGCTCGCCGAGGCCTGGCAGGTGGTGCCCGGAGCCTGCGCGGAGTGCACCGCGACTTGCCGTGAGGCGGGCGGCCTCGTCGGTGCGGGCCCCTGCGTCGGCACGGCGAACATCAACAGGTTCGGAGACGCCAGCCCCGATCTCCTCTACAGCTCCCCCGTGCTGCTCCAGGCCTTCACCGACGCCAGGCTCATCCAGATCATCAGGGACGGCCGCGACGTCGTCGCCGACATGCTCGACGACCCGGCCTCCATGACCTGGTTCAAGCCCCACATGCTCAGCGAGGACGCGGAGTTCCCCAACCCGTTCCTCGGCGTCAAGTCGGCGGAGCATCGCGACAAGTGGAACGCCATGCCCCCCGCGGGCAAGTGTGCCCTGCGCTGGCGCGGCGCCGTACGGCTCAGCGCCGCGCTGCGCAGGGAGGTGCCCAGGGAGCAGTTGCTGACCCTGCGCTACGAGGACATGCTCGAATCCCCCGCGGAGACGAGCAAGACCGTGTCGGAGTTCCTGGAGACCAGGATCTCCACCATCGCCCTGTACGGCACGGCCGCGCCCAAGCCGGGTAGATGGCGCACGGCACTGACCCCCGCGGACGTCGAACTCGTCGAGAAGGTCGCCCGCGAGGAGCTCACGCGCCTGGGCTACCTGTGAGGTCCGGGCTGCCGGTGAACTGGGTGCGGTACAGCTCGGCGTAGGCGCCGCCCCGCTCGAGCAGCGAGTCGTGGTCACCGCGCTCGACGATCGTCCCGTCCTCGATCACGAGGATGACGTCGGCCTCGCGGATCGTGGACAGCCGGTGGGCGATCACCAGCGAGGTCCTCCCGTGCAGGGCCGACTTCAGCGCCTTCTGCACGGCGGCCTCGGACTCGGAGTCGAGGTGGGCGGTGGCCTCGTCGAGGACCACGACCCTGGGCGCCTTCAGCAGGAGCCTGGCCAGGGCGATCCGCTGCTTCTCCCCTCCCGACAACCGGTAGCCCCGGTCGCCCACGACCGTCTCCAGCCCTTCGGGAAGGCCGCTGACCAGGTCGAAGATCTGCGCCGCGCGGAGCGCCTCCCAGATCTCCTCCTCGGTGGCCTCCGGCCGGGCATAGCGGAGGTTGCTCTCGATCGTGTCGTGGAACAGGTGGGCGTCCTGCATGACGACGCCCACGGTGTCCCTGATGCTCGCCAGGGTGGCGTCGCGGACGTCCGTGCCGTTGATCCGGACGGCGCCCTCGTCGACGTCGTAGAGCCGGGAGACGAGCGAGGTCAGCGTGGTCTTGCCGGCCCCAGAATGCCCCACCAGCGCCACGAGCTGGCCGGGCTTCGCGGTGAACGTGACGCCCTTGAGCACCTCCTGGGAGGGGCCGGTGTCCGGCCGGGCCACCGACTCGAGGGACGCCAGCGACACCTCCGAGGCCGCGGGGTAGCGGAACCTCACGTCGTCGAACTCGATCGTCACCGGCCCGTCCGGGATCGCCTGGGCGCCGGGCCGTTCCGCGACCATCGGCTTGAGGTCGAGGACCTCGAAGACCCGGTCGAAGCTCACCAGCGCCGTCATCACGTCCACGTGGACGTTGGACAGGCTCGTCAGCGGCCCGTAGAGCCGCATGAGCAGGGACGACATCGCCACCAGCGTGCCGAGCGCGAAGACGCCCGACACCGCAAGCTGGCCGCCGAGACCGTAGACGAGCGCGGTGGCGAGCGCGGCGACCAGCCCGAGCGCGATCCTGAACACCGCGCCGTACATCGCGACGATGACGCCCACGTCCCTGACGCGGCCGGCCCGCTGCCCGAAGTGCGCGGCCTCGTCCTCCGGCCTGCCGTACAGCTTGGCGACCATGGCGCCGGCGACGTTGAAGCGCTCGGTCATGACCGAGCTCATCTCCGCGTCGAGTTGCATCTGCTCCCGCGTGAGCTTGGACATCCGGCGGCCGACCCACTTCGCGGGGAAGATGAAGATCGGCAGCAGGACGAGCGCGACCACCGTGATCTGCCACGAGAGCACGAGCATGGCGCCGAGCACCATCACCAGGCTCACCACGTTGGAGACCACGGACGACAGCGTGGTCGTGAGCGCCCGCTGGGCCCCGATGACGTCGCTGTTCAGCCGGGAGACCAGAGCGCCGGTCTGGGCGCGCATGAAGAACGCCACCGGCATGCGCTGCACGTGGTCGAAGACCTCGGTGCGCAGGTTGTAGATCAGGCCCTCGCCGATCCGCGCGGAGAACCACCGCTGGACCAGGCCCAGCCCGGCGTCGACGACGGCGAGCGCGCCGATGGCGCCGGCCAGCCACAACACCACGTCGGCCCGCTTGGGGACGATGCCGTCGTCGATGATCGCCTTCATCAGCAGCGGGTTGGCGATCACGATCACGGCGTCGACGACGACGAGGGCCAGGAACCCGACGATCTGCCTCTTGAACGGGCTCGCGTAGCGCGCGATCCGGCGAACCGTCCCAGGGGCGATCCGCTCCTTCACGACCGAGCTGTCGCGCCGGAGAGACCGCATCACCTGCGGTCCGTAGCCACCACTCATCGCCATACGTTTCGTACCTCCCGCTGCTGAAGCACCGGGAAGGTCACCTCCGATTCCCTCATCAGCTGGAGGCGAACAATGCTCTGATTCGCGCCGCCTGCTCGGCGCGCTCGGCGGCGGACTGCTCCTCGAGCGTCCGCCCTGGCGCCCCCTGCAGGAGCCGCTTGGTCGCCGTCGCCGCCGCACGGTCGGTCGCCAGCAGCGCCGCCGCCAGATCCTGTACGGCCTGCGCCAGCTCGTCCCCCGGCACGGCCATCTCGGCCAGACCGAGCTGTACGGCCTCGGCCGCGCCGACGGTGCGCGCGGTCAGGCAGATCTCGATCGCACGCGGCACGCCGACGAGCTCCACAAGCGGCTTGGTACCCGTCAGATCGGGGACCAGCCCGAGAGCGGGCTCCTTCATGCAGAACTTCACGTCGTCCGCGACGATCCTCAGATCGCACGACAGGGCCAGCTGGAAGCCCGCACCGATGGCGTGGCCCTGAACCGCGGCGATGGACACGATGTCGGGTCGGCGCAGCCAGAGGAAGCCGCGCTGGTATTCCGCGACCTGCCGCTGGAACCCGTCGTCGTCGAGTGCGGCGACGGTCGCCAGCGAATCCTGCCGGGGGGTTCCCCCCGGCGTGAACATGCTCAGGTCGAGCCCCGCCGAGAAGGACGGCCCCTCACCTCGGACCACGACGACTCTTACCTGCTCCGGCAGGTTCTCCCCGATCCGGGCCAGTGCCGACCACGTGGCGGACGTCTGAGCGTTCCGCTTGCCGGGCCGGTCCAGAACGATCGTCGCGATCTCGCCGTCCACCTCGAAGCGCAGCCCGATCTCAGCCAGCTCAGCCGCCGAAATCGTCTCCGTGCCAGGCGAGCCGCTCCCCCCGGCGGTGTCACCGGGATCGAGGACCGTGCCCCGATCGCCGTGTGCCGTACGGGCCGGCTCCCTGTTCCCCCCAAGATCCGCTTCCGCCATCGCCTGTTCCCTGCTCCCCTCGAGGCGGCGTCGCCTCGCACGGCCGGTCCGGTGCGGCGTCCCGTCCGTGCGTGGCTCGCCCTCTTCTCCCACGGCCGCGTCGAGCTTACCGAACATCGTTCGGTCAGCGGACGCGACCGCTTCGGCTATGGGAACGAGCGGCTGCGGTCGCGCGTTGTGAGGCGGATCTCTAGCGCTTGGACTTGCCTCGGGTGGCCCCGCCGCGTCCGCGCAGAGTCACGCCGGACTCGCTGAGGATGCGGTGGATGAACCCGTACGACCGACCGGTGGAAGCGGCCAGGGCGCGGATGCTCTCACCCGCGGAGTAGCGCTTCTTGAGATCACCGGCCAGCTTTTCGCGGTCGGCTCCGGTCACCCGGGTGCCTTTCTTCAGAGTCTCAGCCACGAGTACCTCCTGTAGTGCCAGACTTCCGCAGCGTTACTTAGGCCATGATCAGTCATTTCGGCGCGATCGGCTACCTACTCCATGGGAAAAGATCCCTACCCGCTCAAATTAAGATCAGGCAAGTGCCACAAGATCGGAAAATTCGTCGCTCCACGCGTCTTCCACCCCGTCGGGGAGCAGGATCACCCGATCCGGGCGCAACGCCTCCACGGCACCCTCATCATGCGTGACCAGCACGATCGCCCCCACAAAGGAGCTCAGCGCCTCCAGAACCTGCTCCCGGGAGGCGGGGTCGAGGTTGTTGGTGGGCTCGTCGAGGAGCAGCACGTTGGCGCTCGACAGCACCAGTGTCGCCAGGGCCAGCCGCGTCTTCTCGCCGCCCGACAACACGCCCGCGGGCTTGTCCACGTCGTCACCGGTGAACAGGAACGAGCCGAGCACCTTACGCAGGTCGACGTCGGCGAGATCGGGGCCCGCCGAGCGCATGTTCTCCAGGACCGTGCGGTTCCCGTCGAGCGTCTCGTGCTCCTGGGCGTAATAGCCGACCCGCAGGCCGTGGCCGGGCCGCACCTCGCCCGTGTCCGGCTTCTCGATGCCCGCCAGGATGCGCAGCAGCGTGGTCTTGCCGGCTCCGTTGAGGCCCAGGATGACGACCCGTGAGCCGCGGTCCACGGCCGCGTCGACGTCGGTGAACACCTCGAGCGAGCCGTAGGACTTGGACAGGCCGTGCGCGGTCAGCGGCGTCTTGCCGCAGGGGGCGGGCTCGGGGAAGCGCAGCTTGGCCACGCGGTCGCTGCGCCGGACGGTCTCGACGCCGGCCAGCATGCGGCGGGCCCGGCGCTCCATGTCCTGCGCCGCCTTGGCCTTGGTGGCCTTGGCCCGCATGCGGTCGGCCTGCGAAAGCAGCACCGACGCCTGCTTCTCCGCGTTGGCCCGCTCCCGCTTGCGGCGCTTCTCGTCGGTCTCCCGCTGGGCGAGATAGGCCTTCCAGCCGACGTTGTAGGTGTCGATGACGCAGCGGTTGGCGTCGAGGTGCAGGACCCGGTTTACCGTCGCTTCAAGAAGGTTGACATCGTGGCTGATGACGACCAAGCCGCCCTGGTGGGAGCGCAAAAAATCACGAAGCCACCCGATCGAGTCCGCATCGAGGTGGTTTGTGGGCTCGTCGAGCAGGAGAGTCTCCGCTCCGCTGAACAGGATGCGGGCGAGTTCGACCCGCCTGCGCTGCCCTCCTGACAGGGTCGCCAGAGGCTGTCCGAGCACGCGGTCGGGCAGGCCGAGGCTCGAGGCGATCGACGACGCCTCCGCCTCGGCGGCGTAGCCTCCGAGCACGTGCAGGCGGTCCTCCAGCCGTCCGTAGGCGCGCACCGCCTTGTCCCGGACGCGGGTGTCCTCGGCCGCCATCCCCTTCTCGGCCTCGCGGAGCTCGCGGAGCACCTCGTCCAGGCCCCGGGCGGACAGGATGCGGTCGCGGGCGAGCACCTGGATGTCACCCGCGCGGGGGTCCTGCGGCAGGTAGCCGACGCTGCCTGCGATCGTCACCGTGCCCTCGGCGGGGATGCCCTCGCCCGCGAGCACCTTGGTGAGGGTGGTCTTGCCGGCGCCGTTGCGGCCGACGAGGCCGATCTTGTCTCCGGGGTTCACCCGGAACGACGCGCTTTCTATGAGCAGCCGGGATCCGGCGCGCAGTTCGATGTCAGTCGCGATAATCATGATCTGGGGAACACTCCCGGGAAGATGGGGTCAGGATCGGCGGGATGTCGATCAGTCGGGAGCGCGCATACCCGTCATTGTAGGGGCAGGGATGCATGAGGCACCTGCTCGTGACCCTGCGGGCTCCCGGGACCACGCCGTCGTGAACGGCGAGGACGGACGGCGAGGGGTGGCGAGGACGGCCGCGAGCGCGGCCCGCCACCGGGAGCGGAGACCTCAGCCCTCCGGATCGAGCACCCGGATCCGCACCGCGCGGAACAACGCGGGCGTGCCTTCGAGGACCGCCAGTTTCGGGTCGGGGACCGCCAGGAAGGCGCCGGCCTCGAGCGCGAACAGCGGCGCGAGCCGCCTGTCCCCGCGCAACTCCTCGACCGCCCTCCGATCGCCGCCGAGCACGACGGCGTCGAGCCCCTCCGCGCGCGGAACGAGCACGCGGGCCGCCACGTCGGCGGCGGCCGCCAGAGCCTCCGACGACTGCTTCTCCCTGCGCCTGGCGAAGCGCTGCTGCGACCAGCCTCCGGCGGCGCTGCGCCCGTGGACGAGCCGCGATCCCACCTTCGACGTCACCAGACGCTCGCCCTCGAACACCCCGGCCGCGTAGCCCCCGAGGCGGACGAGCAGGACGCCGACCGTGCGGCTCCTGCGGGCGTGCGCGACGAGCGCGCCCGCCGCGTCCTCCTGCCCACCGGCACCGTCGCCCGGGACGTCGCGGAGGTCCAGAGGGGGAAAGGGGACATGACACTCGGCCGCCGAACCGTCCGCGGCGGCGAAACGCACCAGGTCGGGACCGGAGGTCGCCTCGACGGCGCCGTGCCGCTCCGCGAAGCCCCGGATCCACCCGGCGAGCCGCTCGGGCGCGACCGTCACCCATCGTCCGCCGCCCGCGGCCGGCCGTGCCGTCATGACAGCAGAGATTACCCGCCATACTTGGGGCTGCCGGTTCTCACCAGGCACGACGACTCCCGGTTGCACCCGCAAGTAAAGATCTCAACATCCGGGGAAATATGGGTGAATTCTGCCGCTAGTGGCTGATGTGACCGCTGAGTAAGGCTGACAATTCAGTACGTGTCGGTCCCCTCAACTTCGGCGGCTCCGCCTGCCATGCCACAGGCCCAGACCGCTCCAGACGCCTCGACGTCCGGAAGCCACCGGGCGCCCGCGCCCGGTGTGGACGCGTCTGCGCCCGGCCGCCCCTACGGCGCGGCCCCTTCCGCACCGGATCCCGCATCTCGCCCATACGGCCCCGGTCCCTCCACAGACCCGGGATCGCGCCCCTACGCCCCCGGTCCTGCCATGGACCCGGGGGCTCGCCCGTACGGCGCCGCCCCTTCCGCGGCGGAGTCGATGTCCCGCCCGTACGGCCCGGGCCCTTCCGCGGACCCCGGATCATCCCCGTACGGCCCCGGCCCCTCCACAGACCCGGGATCGCGCTCCTACGGCGGTCCTCACATGGACCCCGGGACGCGTCCGTACGGCGCCGGTCCCTCGACGGATCCCGGAACCCGCTCCTACGGTCCCGGCCCCTCCACGGATCCCGGAACCCGCCCGTACGGCGCGGCCGCACCCACCACGGACGTCCCGCCCTCCGGCCGTACCTCCGGGGCCGTCGCGCCCGGGTTCGAGATGCCGGGGTTCGACATCCCCGGCACCCCGGGCCGGCCGCACTTCATCCCGGTCATCGACCTCGACACCGGCGGCGTCATCGCGGTCGAGGTGATCGCGAGCACGCTCGGCGGTCCCGCCTCCGGCATCGCCGCGACGGTAAACGGCGTCAACGCCGCCGCACAGGAGGACGCGCTCCTTCCCCTCCTGCTCCCCATCCCGGTCTCCGCCGTGCTCGGCGGCTCCGCGGGGCTGGCGACACTCCACGAGGCGCTGCGCGTGACCAACCGGCGCAGCCGCGAGGTGATCCTGGTCATCGAGGGAGACGTCTCCCCCGGCGACCGGCGCTACCTCCTGTCCGGTATCGAAGGCCTGCGCGCCGTCGGCTACCTGATCGCGTTCGGCGGTCTCGGCTCCTCCTACGTCCCGCTCGAGCTGGTCGCGGACGCCTCGCCGTACGTGATCCTCATTTCGCCGGACGTGGTCGAGCGCGGGCCGCGCGACCCCCGCAGGGGCGGGCTCGCCGAGTCGCTGGTGACGTTCGCCAAGGCCATCGGGGCGCACGTCCTGGCGCCGGGCGTCCGCGACGAGACCCAGCTGGGCGCGGTGCGCGGCTGGGGCATCCGGCTGGCGCAGGGCCCGCTGCTCGCCCCGTCGGACTGGCGGCCCTCCCTCGGCCACAGCCGCGTCCACGTGCCCCTGCCCCTCCCCGAGACGACGCCGGCCGCCGCGATGCTGGGTCCCCGGGTGCAGGAGTTCCTGCTCCCCGCCGTGACCATCCCGATGGAGTCCACGGCCGAGGACGTGATGTCCGTGCTCAGCTCCGAGCCCTCCATCACCAGCGTCATCCTGGTCGACGAGTACCAGCGGCCGCACGGCAGCATCGACCGCAGCCGCTTCCTGCTGTTCATGGCCGGGGCGTACGGCCACGCGCTGCACGCCAGGAAGCCGGCTCACCGGCTCGCCGACTCGGCCAAGGTGGTGCCGAAGACCACGCCCGCGATAGCCGCCATGCAGGTGGCGGGGCGTGACAACGCCCGGGTGTACGACGATCTCGTGGTCGTGGACGAGGTCGGCAGGTGCATGGGGATCGTCAGGGTCGGCGACCTGATCCGTCACGTCGCCGAGTCGCAGGCGGGCCGCTGAGGCCCGCCGCCGAGCCGGAGCGCTGAGGCGGAGCGCCGCGGTTCCGCCCGGGACGGGGCTGGAGGGTCAGAGCCAGCCCTGGTCCTGAGCCTTCTGCACCGCCTCCATCCGGTTGCGCGCCGACGTCTTCTGAATCGCCGACGACAGGTAGTTGCGGACGGTCCCCTCGGACAGGTGCAGCCGCGCGGCGATGTCGTTGATCGTCGAGCCGTCGACCGCGGCGCTCAGAACCTCCCGCTCGCGCGGGGACAGCGGATTCGGGCCCGCGCTGAGAGCGGCGGCGGCGAGCCCGGGGTCGATGACGCGCTCGCCCGACAGGACGCGCCTGATGGCGGCGGCCAGCTCGCGCGCGGGACTGTCCTTGACGAGGAAGGCCGACGCCCCGGCCTCCATGGCCCGCCGCAGGTAGCCGGGCCGGGCGAACGTGGTGAGGATCATCACGTGGCACTCGGGGACCTCGCGGCGTATCTCCCCCGCCGCGGTGATGCCGTCCTTGCCGGGCATCTCGATGTCGAGCAGCGCCACGTCGGGCCTCGTGACCGCGGCCACCGCGACGGCTTCGTCGCCGGTCGCGGCCTCCCCGACCACGTCGATGTCGGGCTCGAGGCTCAGCAGGGAGGCGAGGGCTCCCCGGATCATGGTCTGGTCCTCCGCCAGTATCACCCGGATCACGTGGCCAACCTATCGCTCAGACGGCGACGGTCCGGCCCGCCACCGGCTTCGCGGGGTGGCGCGGGACGGTGATCCGAATGCGGAATCCCGCGGCGGCGGAATCCACCTCGACGGAGCCGCCGGCCGCGCCCACCCGCTCGGCCAGACCCGTCAGACCGCTGCCGGGCTGGTACGGTCCGGCCACGCCGTTGTCGGCGACCTCCAGCAGCGCGCCGGCCTCGCCGTACGTCAGGGTGATCTCGCAACGCGTCGCCCGGGCGTGCCGTACGACGTTCGTTGCCGCCTCGCGGACGGCCCAGCCGAGCAGTCCGTCCAGGGGGTCGGGCACCGGGGTGCCCGACGTGCGCACGGTCAGCTCGACTCCCGCCGCGGCCAGTGCGGACCTGGCGCCGTCGATCTCCTCGGAGAGGCAGCGCTGACGGTATCCGGTCACGGCCTCGCGCACCTCGACCAGCGCCTGCCTGGCCACGGACTCGATGTCGGCCATCTCCCCGGCCGCCCGGTCGGAGCCCTGCTCGGCGAGCCTGCGGGCGAGTTCGCTCTTCAGCACGATGAGGGACAGGCTGTGGCCGAGCAGGTCGTGCAGGTCACGGGCGATCCGCAGGCGCTCCTCGTTGGCCGCCAGCCTGGCGACCTCGCTCTGCGCCTGCCGGACCTGGATGACGAGCAGCCGGGTGTTGCGCACTCCCATGAACAGCAGGCCGAGCGTCAGCACCTCCATCACGAGCAGCGTGAGCGTGCCTCCGTCGGCCTTCTTGATCAGGCCGTCCACGATCACGATGGCCACCATGCCACCGAGGGCGGGCAGGGCCAGTCGCGGGCGCAGCCCCATCGAGAAGACGACGGACACGTAGATCGGCAGGGCGAGCCAGCCCGGGCCGAAGACGAGCGGGTAGGCGGCGGCCATCAGCGTGAGGAGGCCGAGGAGGGGCAGGGTGAGCGGGTTGCGCTCGTCCTCGTCGTCGGCCGCCGTCAGCACCGTCGTCATGTAGGTGGCCACGAAGGCCGCCAGCGCGACGAGCTGCCAGCGGGCCTCGTCCCACGGCACCTTGCCGCTGACGATGTCGACCACCGGATAACACAGGTAGACCAGGCCGAACATGACGCCGATCAACCGTCGCCACCGCGCCGACCTGCCGTCCATCGCGCCGAACGTGAAGGTGCGGCTGAACCAGCCCATCCTTCGGCCTCCTGTCCCTGTTCCCACCGCGTCCCCGCCCTCGGTCAGGCGCGGACCGTCGCCCGGCGGTAGGCGAAGACGGCGAGGACGCCGAGCACGACCGCCCAGCCGACGATCCCGAAGACGGCGGAGGCCTCCGGCGTGTCTCCCGCGACGATCTTCCAGCCGATGCTCGCGTAATCGTAGGAGGGCAGCACCTGGGCGATCGACTTCATGGCGGACGGCATGACCTCAACAGGGAACCACAGGCCACCGAGCAGGGCCAGCCCGAACATCCCGATCATGGCGACGGGCTGCGCCGTGTCCGGCGGCAGGAGCGAGCCGATCGTCAGGCCGAGCGCGATGAAGGGGATCGTCCCGACCCATAGGGAGCCGATGAGCCCGGCCCATTCGCCCGCCGGGAGCGACACGTCCTGCGTCAGCACCGCCGCCAGCCCCACGAGCAGCAGGGACGGCAACACCAGCACCATGGACGCGATCAGCTTGGTGCAGATGATCGCCCAGCCGGGCAGCGGGGTGATCTGGAGCTGGCGCAGCCAGCCGCTGTGCCGCTCCTGCGCCCACGGCACCGCGCTCGACATGATCGACGCGGCGAGCGCGCCGTACGCCGCCATGGAGACCATCAGGACCACCGCGCCCTTGACCCCCGTCGTCTCGTCTACCTGGTCCCCCCAGAGGTTGGAGTAGAGGAGGTAGAAGATCACGGGGAAGGCGATCACGAAGATGATGTACCGCTTGTTGCGGACCATGCGGAGCAGTTCGATCCTCAGATAGTGCGCCATGGTCATGACTCCTTGGTGAGAGCGAGGAAGGCGTCCTCAAGATCGGCCCCGTGGATCTGGAGGTCGCGCACGTCGAGGGTGGTCTTGCGGTAGAGCGCGTCGACGGTGGCGTCAGGATCCCCGGTCCTGACCGTGACGCGGTCCGTCTGGATCTCCACGGCGGACACCCCGGGCAGGGCGTCCAGCCCGGCGGCCGACTGGAGACCGAGCCGGAAGCTCACCGTGTGCCCCGCCACCCCCGCCTTGATCTCCGCGGCGGTGCCGTCGGCGACGACCTTGCCGCGGGCGACGACCACGACCCGGTCGGAGTTCTGGTCCGCCTCCTCCAGGTAGTGGGTGGCGAACAGGATCGTCCGGCCCTGGGCCGCGTAGGCCCGCATGTTGTCCCAGAACGACCGGCGCGACTCGACGTCCATCGCGGCCGTCGGCTCGTCCAGCAGGAGGAGCTTGGGACCCCCGGCGATGGCCAGGGCGAAGCGCACCCGCTGCGTCTGGCCGCCGGACAGCTTGTCCGCCCTCCGTCCCGCGAGGTCGGTCAGCTCGGCCATCCGCAGCACCTCGTCCAGGGGCAGCGGGTCGGGATAGAGCCGGCGGATGAAGTCGACGGACTCCCTGACCGTCAGCTCGGGGATCAGCGAGCCCTCCTGGAGCATCGCGCCGATGTCCCCGCGGGTGACCGCCTCGTCCGGCCCGTTCCCGAACACCTTGATGTCGCCGCTGGTCGGGCGGAGCAGTCCGAGCAGCATGTTGATGGAGGTCGACTTGCCCGCGCCGTTCGGGCCGAGGAGCGCGACGGTGCTCCCCACGGGGATGTCCAGCGTGAGCCCGTCCACGGCGACGACTTCGCCGTATTTCTTGGTGACGCCGTTGAAGGCGATGGCGTTCATGAGGTCAACGCTAGGCATGCTTCCGGTAGATCATCAGTGCCGAGCGTCCGGGCTTCGGGATGACATTTGTCAGACGCCGGGTGAATCACCTGTCGGACGACCCGTGTGGGCCTCTGCGGCCGGGCCGTACGCTCAGGCCGGGGAACTCTCCACGGGCAGACCCGACCCGGCCCAGTCCTCGATCCCCTCGGCGTACAGGCGCACGTCGCGGTAGCCGAGCCGCTTCAACTCCGCGACGAGGCCGGGACCCCGCGTGCAGGCGACGTCGGTCGAGTAGGCGACGATCGGGGCCGACCGGTCGGGCAGCAGATCGTTCGCCGACTTCTCCGCGTCCTCGGCGGTGAGGTTCAGGGCTCCGGGCAGATGCCTGCGCCGGTAGGCCGGCTCGGGCAACCCGTCCACGACGGTCACGGCGCCCGTGTCGATCGCGGACCGCAACTCCTCCCTGGAGATCGTCGGCCGGACCGGGAGTCCGTCCCCGGCCACGTGAGCGTCGCGGGCGAAGGGCGGCGGCGCCCCGGGGTCCTGGAGCGGCCCGCTGAGCTGGATGTTGGCGATCAGCCAGCGCTCGTCCTGCCGTACGGCCACGAGGGTGAGCCTGAACGAGCCGCTGGTGTCGCGCCCCATGGCGGTGGTGCGCTGGTCCTGGACTCCCGACACGACCGCGGTGTCGCCGTAGAACCTGACCTGTGGCTCAAGGATCGCGAAGTGGTGGTTCTCCAGGGGCCCCTGATGACGGCCGGCCCACTGCCGCCCGCCGAGGACGAACCCCACGGGACCGATTCCCGCGAAATCCACGGTGAGGAGGTCGTCGTAGGCGGCGACGTCACCGTGCAACTCGGCCTGGGCCCAGCGGTCGACGAGATCGAGAACCTGCTGCCGGCTCATGAAACTCTCCTTGCTCTCCTGGAACGACTACGTTCACGGCCAAGCGGAGAAAAAACCTCCGATTAACTGTGACACGGCAGCCGATGTCCGGCAAGGCGAAGTGGAGCATTTTTCTCCGCTTCATAGGTATGCTGTTCCCAACACCGGAAGGGGCGCGACGATGGCCAGGCCGATGCGGGCCGATGCCCGGCGCAACCAGGAGCAGATCCTGCTCGCCGCACGGGATCTCGTGGCCGAGCGCGGCCCCGACGTTCCCCTCGACGAGGTCGCCCGCCGTGCGGGAGTGGGCATCGGCACGTTGTACCGCCGGTTCCCCGACCGGGAGGCCCTGCTGCACGCGCTGGCACTGGACGCGCTGACCAGGACGGTCGCGGCGGCGCACGCCGCCGCGGAGCAGGAGACCGACCCGTTCGACGCGCTCGCGCGCTACCTGCGCGAGGCCCTCGAGCTGCGCGTGTCCGCGGTGCTGCCCGCCCTGATGGACGTGGTCGACCTCGGGAACGACCCCGAACTCGGTCCCGTGCGGGAGAAGTCCGCCCGCCTCGTGCGGAGCATCCTCGATCGGGCCCGGACGGCGGGCGCGCTTCCCCATGACGTCACCTTCGAGGACGTCGGGATGATGCTCGTTCGGATCGCCCGGCCTCTCCCCGGCCCGCTCCCGGCTGAGGCGAAGCACGAGCTCGCGCGCCGCCATCTGGAGTTGTTCATCCGCGGCCTCGGGGCCCTGGCCGCGGGCGAACCCGCGGTCGCCGCGGAACTTCGCGTCCCCGGGTGACCTGACCGGCACTTTCCTTCAGCGCCTGAGCCGGCCCCGCCCGGGAACGGGTCTCAGCGGCCGAGCCTGGCCCTGGCGTCCTCGACGTCCATGCCGTGGAGCCTGAGCAGGTTCTCCCCGAGGATCTTGCGCTTGGCCTGCTCGGTGAGCTGGGGGTAGCCGTACCCGTCACAGAGGTCCTGGGGGATCTGGAAGTCCTTGAACGCGCGCAGCGCCCACTGCGGATGGAAGATCGGGGCCTCCGACCCGTAGATGATCTTGTCTTCCCCGCACCAGAACAGCAGCTTGCCCATGATCTCGGCGAACATCCTGGGCGCCCGGACGACGAAGTTGATCGTCGCGGCCAGCGACGCGTACAGGTTGGGGTAGCGGATGAGCTGCCAGCAGGTCTCGTCCAGGAACGGCAGGCCGACGTGGAAGATGACGAAGTTGACGTCGGGGAAGTTGGCCGCGGCGCCGTCCATGTCCCAGGTCTGGGTGTGCTCGATCGGCTGGGGGCCGAGGGGGACGCCCTTGTGCACGCCGATGAGGTTCACGCCGAGCTCCTGCGCCTTCTCGAAGATCGGGAAGGCGATGCGCGGGTCGTCCATCCGCCACGGGTACGGCGAGCCGTAGTCGTAGCGGACGTTGTACAGCTTGAACGCCCGGGCGCCGAACTCCCCGACCTGGCGCTCCATCAGGTCGAGCGCCTTGCGGCCCTCGAGCGGGTTGACCGTTCCCCAGAAGACGGTCCTGTCGGGGTCCCGCGCGGCGAGGTCCGCGCACTCCGTCCACGGGGAGAGCCCGTCGTGGTACAGGTCGGTGAGCGGCAGGGGCATCGCCACGAGCATGTCGGTGTCGGACTCCTCGTACACCATCCGCCGGATGTCCTCGACCGTCCACTGCCGCAGGAACTCCTCCGGCGGCAGCTTGGTCTCCCCGTCCGGGGTGAGGGCGTTGTGGAAGGCGTAGAGATGGTTGGAGAACATCTCGCCCGGCTTGCCGAAGGCGTTCTTGGCCTCGAAGTTGAACACGTGCGCGACACTGTCGAACACGAACGCGTCGTCGATCATGACAGTTCCTCCAGGATGTACGCCTCCCGGTCCCGGACCGTCGAGGGGGGCGGCAGGAAACGCAGGATTCGCGCGGCGCGCGGGGAGAGCCGGTCGACCGTCCACGCCTCGTCCCAGACGACCTCGACCTCGGCGTCCTCGACGCCGGGCTGAGCGGCGATCTTCTCGCGCACCTCGGTGAGCACCCGGGCGGCGAAGGGGCACCAGCCCGACGTCAGCAGCAACTCGACCCGGGCCCGGCCGTCCGTGACCTCGACGGACCTGACCAGGCCCATCTCCACGACCGAGATGCCCTTCTCCTTGCAGCACGGATCGAACACCTCGGCGAGCGCCTCACTGGCCCATGGGGGGATCTGCGACATGGCCCCATCGTGTGACGGGGCTGCGCCGGGCGGTAGCCGCGGGATTTCAGATGGCGCACATCACGGGTATTCCTTGCGCTACCGGGCCGGGACATGCTGTGAGGATGGCCGACACAGCGCCCAGCGACCTGATCCGCAGTGTCTCCCGCGCTCTGCGCGTGCTTGAGCAGGTCACCCGGTCCGAACGGCCGCTGACGGTGAAGGCGCTCGCCCGCCGTTGCGAGCTCAACCTGTCAACGACCTACCACCTCGTCCGGACGCTCTCCTACGAGGGCTACCTCACCCGGTGCCCGAGCGGCGAGTACACCATCGGCCCGCAGATCGCCGAACGGTTCCACGAGCTGATCGGCGCATTCCACCGGCCGCCCCGGGCCTCGTCCGTGCTGCACCATCTGGCCTCGGTGACCGGGCACACCGCTTATCTCGCCCGGCTCTCCCATGGACGGCTGTTCGTCCTCGACGTGGCCGAGGGACCCCGCTCTCCCTGGCTGGAGGACCTGCAGGCCGGGCTTGAGACCGCTCCCCACGCGACGGCGCTCGGCAAGGCGCTGCTCCTCACGCTCTCCCCCGGCACGCGGCGGCGCATCCTGGCCGAGTACGGCATGCGCCCGTTCACCTCCACCACGCCGACGCGTCCCGAGGACCTCGAGGCGGAGTTGTCCGGCCTCAATCCGGGTGAGCTCGTGGAGGAGCACGGGCAGTTCCGCGCCACCGTGGCGTGCGCCGGCGTGGCGGTCCCGTACGGCGGCAGAGGCGCCTGCCTGGCCGTCGGCATCTCCACGCACGGCCTCGACCTTCCCGGTCTCGCGGTGTCGCACCTCCGCCAGGCGGCCGCCGACCTGCGACTGGCGGCCACGAGCTGATCCACCGGGGTCCTCGCGAGCGGTGCGGACGCGCCGGCCGGGCCCCCTCCCGATGGACGCCCGTGAGCGCGGGGTAGGGAACCGATGGCACCCATCGACCCGAGGGTGCCCTGGAGGACATGGACGACATGGGCGCCGCGCTGCGAGGGATCCGCCGGCTCGCCGAGCAGACGCCGCCGTCACGGGAGCGGTTCGCCGACCTGCTGCGGGGGCTGTCGATCCTGGCCGTGGTCCTGGGGCACTGGCTGGTTACGGTGGTCGGCTACGACGAGCACGGCGAGCTCGTGGGCAGGTCGGCGCTGCCCGACCTGCCGTGGGCTCACCCGCTCACCTGGCTCTTCCAGGTGGTGCCGGTCTTCTGCTTCGTCGGCGGCTACGCCAACGCGGTCTCGCTGACCAGGCACCGCGAGCGTGGCGGGGACACGGCCGGGTGGCTGCTCAACCGCGGCGGGCGACTGGTCCGGCCGACCACGGCCCTGATCGTTGTGATGGCCGGGGGCGCGTTCGCCGCCCACCTGCTCGGCGCCGATCCCGCCCGGGTGCGCCTGGTGGTGTGGTTCACCTCGATTCCGCTGTGGTTCCTCGTGGTCTACCTGGTCCTCGTTGTGCTGACGCCTTTGACGTACGCCCTGCACCGGCGGTTCGGGCTGTGGGTCCCGGTGGTGCTGGTCTGTCTCGTCGCTTCGGGCGACGTCGCCCGGCTCCTCGGCGCGCAGTCGTTGAGCCTGGGCAGCCACCTGTTCGGCTGGCTGGCCGTCTACCAGATGGGATTCGCCTGGCGGGACGGGCTCCTGCCCGCCCGTCCCCGCGTGGCTGCGCCGCTGCTGCTCGGTGGAGTCGGCGCGCTGCTGCTGCTCACCCTCGTGGGCCCGTATCCGGTCAGCATGCTCAACGTGCCGGGCGAGCGGCTGCACAACATGTCTCCCCCGAGCCTGGCCCTGCTCGCCGTGGCGGCCGCCCAGATCGGCATCGTGCTGCTGCTGCGGGACCGGGCCGCCCGGTGGCTGCGCCGTACCGGGCCGTGGACGGCGGTCGTCGCCGTCAACACCGTGATCTTGACGATCTTCCTCTGGCACGTCACCGCGGCGGTCCTGGCGGTCTTCGCCCTCCATCTCGCCGGGATCCTTCCCGCGTACGCGGCCGGTTCCGCGGGCTGGTTCGCCTGGCGCGTCCCCCTGCTGATGTTGTGCTGTCTCGCCCTGGCACCCCTGGTCGCCGTCTTCGGGCCGATCGAGGTCCGCGCCGCCCGGCGGGCCGTCCAGCAACTCCCGGGTCGGGCGACGCGTCCCGGGCTCGCCCTGGCGGCTCACCCGGCGACGCGCCTCGCACTCGCCCTGGCGGGGTTCGCCGGCGTCGTCGTCGCCCTCCTCGGCAACAGCCTGTCGCCGAGCACCGCTCCGACCGTGTTCGGGTTGCCGACGCCTGCTCTGGTCATGTACCTGGCGGGCGCGGCGGTCCTGCGGCTCCTGCGGTCGGCGTCACCCCGCGACCAGGTCCGCCAGGCCTCAGGCCCGCGCCGCGGGCCGCCCTGAGGCGGTCCCGCGCGTGCGCCTACGGGATCCGCGTCCCGCCGACCAACTGCGGCTCCCAGGCCCGCTCGACGACCCGGACCAGACCCTGGTCCGTCACCTTCAGCTCGGGCGACACCGGAAGGCCGAGCGTCGACACGCTCATGAAGGGGTTGGCGTTCGCCCATCCCCAATCGATCAGCGCGGCCCGCAGCTCACCCGTCTGGCGCGCCACCCTCTCCGCCGGCTGGTCCGACATGACTCCACCCACCGGCAGCGGCAACGCAACGACGGAATGCCCAGGCCGTTCCAGCGCCATGCCGCCGCCGAACCCGATGACGTGATTGGCAGCACGCACAAGATGCTCCGGCGAGGTGCCGAGCAGCGTCAGGTTGTGACTGTCGTGCGCGTACGTCGTGGCGAATCCGCCCTCCTCGAGGTCGAACCCCACGATGGGGACGAATGTCCGGTTACCGGTGGACCGATGCCGTTCGATGACGACGGCCACGGCGGTACGGCCGGCCCACTCCACGACGCCGTCGCGGACCGGCAGCACCACCTCGTCGGGGACCGTGTAGGTGTCGACCCCGTTGACGCGGATCGCACGGAAAGTGTGATCGCCGTCCGGCAGGTCCACACTCCAGGGGATCTCCTCGAGCGGGGCCAGGTGCACCGACCCCGCGAACGGGTTGGCCGCGACCGGGATCTCGGGGCCCGTGTAGACGCCGTCTCGTCCGACGACGACTCCCTCCGCGATCACGAGCGCCGGGTGCAGCAGTTCGAGCGAGTCGACGAGCACGAGATCGGCGCGCAGCCCGGGGGCGACGACGCCGCGGTCGGCCAACCCGAGCCGCCGGGCGGGATGCAGGGTGAGAGCACGCAACACCGACCACGGCGGCAGTCCGCGCCGGATCGCGACCCTCGCCACGTGATCGAGGTGCCCGCGGTCGAGGATCGCGTCGGCCACAAGATCGTCGGTCACGACGCAGAACTCCGGCAGCACGGGCAGCGAGAGCAGGACGTCCACCACTTCGGAGGTCAGGCTCTTCTCCTGAAGCATGGGCAACATGCCCAGCCGGGCCTTCTCCCGCAGGACCTCCGGCGTGTTCTTGGTGTGGTCGGAGTCGATGCCGGCCCACATGTAGGCGTTGAGGTCGGCGCCGGACAGGTTCGGGCAGTGCCCGTCGAGCCGTACGCCGTGGCGGCGTGCGGCCGAGATGATGTCACGCATGCGAGGCTCGCCGGAGACGACCGCGCGGTAGTCCATGACCTCGCCGAGCGTGGTCACACCGTCCCAGGAGAGCATCGTGTCGATGTCGTCGGCGGTCAACGTCGCGCCGGCGGTCTCGAACCCCTCGAGCGCGGGCACGCACGACGGCACCGCCCAGCGCATCGTCATCGGGCTGCGCCGGCCCTGTTCGATCATCCACGCCATGGCGTCCCGCCCCGCGACGTTGACGATCTCGTGCGGGTCGGCCAGAACGGTGGTCGTCCCGCGGGCCAGCGCGATGCGGGCGAACTCCCCCGGGGTGATGAGCGCCGACTCGATGTGCATGTGGGCGTCGACGAATCCGGGCACGACGATCCGCCCGTCCGCGTCGATCTCCTGTGCCGCCGTCACGGGTGTTCCCGGTGGAAGCACCGCGCGGATCAGCCCGGCGGTGACGGCCACCTCCGCCGCGAACAGTTCGCCGGTCTGTACGGAGGCCACCCGCCCACCACGGATGACGAGGTCGACCGGGCCGAGGGCGGTCATGCACGCTCCACAGGAGACTCGACGGGGATGGACCGGCCCGGCGTGTGACGGGCGATCCGCGAAGACAGAAGCCGTACGAAGCCGTCCGCGTCCACGCCGGTGGCGAAACGGATCGTGGCCGGGCGCCCCGTGACACCGCGGATGTCGGCCACGACGGCGCCTCGGGTGATCTCCCCGACGCGCTCGACCGCCGCCGATCCCGGGGTGTAGTCCAGCAGTCCGGGCCGGACGACCGCGGCGACCGCCAGGGCGTCGTGCACCGGGGCGGCGGCCACGCCGAAGCGGGCGGCGTACACACCGGCGAGGTGGGCCAGCATCCGGCCCGCCTCCCTCACCGGCGTCGGGGCCGCGGCCAGTTCATCGGCGATCTCGGCGGGGACCAGCGCGGCGCGCGTAACGTCCAGGCCGACCAACCGGATGGGCACCCCGGAGGCGAGCACCTCGTGGGCCGCCTCGGGGTCTGCGTAGAAGTTGAACTCCGCCGCCGGTGTCACATTGCCCTGCACGAAGACGGCGCCTCCCATGATCACCAGCTCGCCGATGGCGCCGGCGACGTCCGGATGGCGGCGAAGCATCGTCGCGATGGTGGTCAGGGGGCCGAGGGCGATCACGGTGATCTCACCGGGCCGGTCGCGCAGGAGCCCGGCGAGCGCGTCGGCCGCGTGTCCCGGAGCGGTCTGGCGGGCCGCCTCGGCGAACACGACGCCCCCGAGCCCGCCGGGACCGTGGACGGGCTCGTCCGGAACCCGTTCGGAACCGGCGAGCGGCGCCCCCGCCCCCGCGTAGAGCGGCACGTCGGAGGGCACTGCGAGATGGTCGAGGAGCCGGGCGGCGTTGTCGGCCGCCCGTTCCACTCCGACGTTGCCCGCGACGGCGGACACGGCGAGGACGTTCAGCTCGGGCGACGCGAAGGCCAGGTAGAGGGCCAGGGCGTCATCGATGCCGGGGTCGCAGTCGATGACGACGGGGATCCGCTCCCCCGGCTTCGTGTGCGTCACTTGCTGGACACTTCCCGGGCGTAACGCTCGACCCACTGCGTACGGTTGGCCACGATCGGAGCCATGTCCAGCGTGGTGTAGCCGGCCGCGACCGGGTCCTTGGCGGCGTCACCCGCGACCTTGGTCAGGACATCGGGCACGGTCGCGTCCTTGTTGACCGGCTTGTCGTAGTAGGCGGCCGCGGCCTTCGACTGCACATCGGCGCTGAGCAGGAAGTCGATGAACTTCTCCGCGTCGGCCTTGTGGGCCGTTCCCTTCACGACCTGCGCCTCGTTCGTCGCCATGTAACGGCCCTTGGCCGGTACGGCCCACGCGATGGGTTTGCCGGCCTTGACCAGGTCGACGGCGAAGGAGTCGAGCGCGGGCGCGGCGACGACCTCCCCCCGATCGAGCAGGCTGGTGACCTCCGTGGTGCTCGTGTAGAACTTCAGCACGTTGGGAGCGAGCTGCGTGAGGTTGGAGAAGCCGCTCTCGACGTCGCCGGGGCCCGAGCCGAACACGTCGGACGTGGCGGACAGGAACAGCTGACCGGCCGTCGGCGCCATGTCCGGCACCGCGATCTTGCCCTTGTAACCGCCGTCCCACAGCGTCTTCCAGTCCGCCGCCTTCTGCGGATCGGTGATCCCGTCGGTGCGGTAGAGCTCGCCGAGCAGTTGGAACGTGTAGGCCGGGCCGTACCCGTCCGTGCTCTTGGCGAAGTCGTAGATCTTGGACAGATTCGGCACCGCGGCGGCGTCGATCTTGTCGAACAGGCCCTGCTTCTCCCCCAGTGCGGCGAAGTAGTCGGAGATGAGCATGACGTCGACGGTCGGGTGGGCCTTGTTGACCTGCAGCTTGGCCAGCCGGTCGGCGTTGTTGCCGGTCTCGACCTGCACCTTGATGCCGGTGGCCTTCTCGAACGGCTGGACCACCACCTGGTTGAACTGCTCGGTGCCGAATGAGAACGTGCTGACGGTGATGGCGTGCTCGGAGGCGTCCGGGGTGCTGCTGCAGCCTGCGGCGGCGAGGCCGAGGCCTGCGGTGAGGGCGGCGATCGCGAGGCGTTTCATGGTTGGTTCTCCGTCTGTGAGGGGGCGGGGGCCTAGGAGGCGAGCGGGACGACGCGGTCGTCGGGGAAGAACGTCCGGACGCGGGAGCCTTCGTGCAGGTCCGGGTCCGACGCGGCGGCGAGGATGGTGTCGCCCTCGACGTCGAGGGTCACGAGCGAGTCGGTTCCGCGGTAGGTGATCCGTGAGATCGTGCCGGGCCGGGACTGCCCGCCGTCCGGGGCGGTTCCCGATTCGGGTAATACCGCCACGTGCTCGGGACGGATGGTCACCAGACCCCGTCCCGGCAGGGTGAGGAAGTTCTCGTAGCCCAGGAACGTCGCGACGAACCGGTTGGCGGGCGCGGGGAAGATCTTCCGCGGGTGACCGGCCTGGGCGACTCGGCCGGAGTCCAGGATCACCATCTGGTCGGCCAGTTGGAGTGCCTCCTCCTGGTCGTGCGTGACGAGGATCGTGGTGATTCCGCTCTCTCGCTGGATCCGGGCGAGTTCCGCGCGCATCTGGACACGCAGTCGCGCGTCCAGATTGGACAGCGGCTCGTCCAGCAGGAGCACGGAAGGACGGATCGCGATCGCGCGGGCCAGGGCGACCCGCTGCTGCTGGCCGCCGGACAATTCACGGGGGCGGCGGCCGGACAGTTCGGACAGCCCGACCAGCTCCAGCGCCTCGTGCGCCCGCCTGCGGATCTCCTCGCGGGCGACGCCGCGCACCTTCAGGCCGAAGCCCACGTTCTTCGCCACGGTGAGATGCGGGAACAGGGCGTACGACTGGAAGACCATGCCGATGTTGCGTTTCTCCGGCGCCAGCCCCGTGGCGTCACGGCCGTCGATGAAGATCTGGCCCGCGGTTGGGTGTTCGTACCCGGCGATCATCCGCAGAGTGGTCGTCTTCCCGCAGCCGCTCGGGCCGAGCAGCGCGGTGAGCGAGCCTGCCGGCACCTCCAGATCGACGCCGTCGACGGCTGCCACGTCACCGAAGTGCCGGGAAACCTTCGCGAGCCGGACGACAGCGTCGGAGCCGTCTCTCATGATCCGATCCCTCCGAAGATCTTGTTGAATCCGACCAGCCGCTCGGCCACGACGGCCACCACGACGGCCGCCAGCAGCAACACCACCGACACCGCGGCGACCACCGGGTCGTAGGAGGTCTGCACGTACTGCAACATGGCCACCGGCAGGGTCTCGGTGCCCGGCCCCTGAAGCAGCAGCGACAACGGCACGTTGTTGAACGACGTCACGAACCCGAGGACGGCGGCGGCGGCGATGCCCGGACGCAGAACCGGGAGCGTGACCCGGAAGAACGTGGTGACCGGCCCCGCGCCCAGCCCCCGGGCGGCCTCCTCCAGCGCCGGATCGGCGAGTGCGAGCGACGCCCCCGTCACCCGCACTGCGTACGGCAGAAGCAGGATGGTGTGGCCGATCAGCAGCACACCCGAGGCCGTGACCCCCAGCCCCACCATGAGCTGCTGGTAGAGCGCCAGCCCGAGCACGAGTTCGGGAAGCACGATCGGGCTCAGGAAGAGGTTCTGGACGACGGCCCGCCCGGGCAGTCTGCCCCGGTGGACGGCCAGGGTGGCCGGGATGCCGACCGCCAGCGCGATCACGGTGGCCGCCGTTGCGACGAGCGCGCTCGTCCCCAGGCCGTCGAGGAACGGGCGGTAGGACGCGGCGGCCCCGAACCAGCGCAGGGAGAATCCCTCCGGCGGGAACGTGATCGTGCTGCCCGAGGTGAAGGCGACGGCGACGACGAACAGCGCCGGGCCGAGCATGATGAGGTAGGCGGCGACGGCCAGCACCGTGAGCACCGGGCGGCGCTCGCGGGCGGGCCGCAGGCTCCGTCCTGCGCGGCTCACGCGGTCACCCGCCTTCGGCCCGCCCACGCCGACGCGCCCGCGACGGCGAAGACCAGGGCGGTCATGAGGAGTGCCACGGCGGAGGCTCCTGCCCAGTCGATCGTCACGCTGGAGTAGTTGAAGAGCTGAAGGGAGAGCATCGTCTGCCGGGTGCCGCCGAGCAGCACCGGTGTGGTGTACGCCGTGGCCGCGCCGGCGAAGACGAGCGTCGCGCCCACCACCGCTCCGGGCATGGCGAGCGGGAGGAGGACGAGGCGGAAGGTCGCCGTCCGGCTCGCGCCGAGCCCTCGGGCGGCGTCCTCCAGCCTCGCCTCGATGCCGGACAACGACGAATAGCACGAGACGATCGCCAGCGGCAGGAAGAGCTGCACCAGCCCGGCCACGACCGCCGTCTCCGTGTAGAGGAGTTGCGGCGGATGGTCGGTGATTCCGAGCCCGGTCAGTGCCTGCGCGATCACGCCCTTGCTGCCCAGCACGACCAGCCAGCCGTAGGTGCGCACGACGTTGCTGAGCAGCAGCGGGAATATCGCCAGCGCGAGCAGGAGGCCCGACCAGCGAGACGTCGACCGGGAGAGCAGATAGGCGACGGGGAACCCGAGCAGCAGGCACACGGCGGTGACGATCAGCCCGATCCTGAGGGTGCGCCAGATGATCCCCAGCATGAAGGGGTCGGCGAGCATCTGGGCCAGCCGGTGCCCGACGTCGAGAGCGGGCGTGTCCGGGGGATGCAGCAGCATCATGACGGCGGGCACCAGGAAGCCGAACAGCAGGAGTGCGAGGCCCGGTACCAGTAACAGCACGGCGTTCCGACGTGACACGCTCGTCCTTTCCGGCATGGAAACATAGAGGTCAGGGCTTTGCAAGCGCTTGCAGTACCCTAGTGAACTCCGCGAACCAGGGTCAATTCGAGACGGCGCATATCTCATTAAGACTGTGTAAACATGGACAAATCGCCTCGCGGCTGAGTGCGCGAGCGGGCTGAAGCACCGGGAAGATGGGGACGCGCCACTTCTGACAGCCGGGAGAGAGGGTCACATGACGCGTTTGGCCGATGTCGCTCGTGCGGCGGGGGTCTCGATGTCGACGGCGTCCCGGGCATTGAGCCGTCCCGATCTGGTGGCGTCCGAGACCCGGAGCCGGGTCCTCGAAGCGGTGCAACGGCTCGGTTTCCATGTGAATCCAGCGGCACGCGCCCTGACATCGGGAAAGACCGGCCTGGTTGCCATGTGCGTGCCCACGCTGAGCAACCCGTTCTTCGCTCCCATCATCGCGGGGGCTCAGCAGGCCGCCGAGGCGGCCGACCGGCACCTGACCGTCGTGGTCACCGAGGGGTCGGCCAGGCGCGAGGCCGAGGTGCTGACCCGGCTCTCCGGGCAGGTCGACGGCTTCATCATCGTCGCGCCGCGAGGTGGCGACGCCGACCTGCTCGAGTTCGGCGCCACCACCCCCGCCGTCATCGCCGAGCGGGTCGTGCCCGGACTGACGTCCGTGATCATCGATACGCCCGCGGGTCTCCGCGACCTGACGGGCATGCTGAAGGCCGACGGACACCGCCGCGTCGCCTATCTGTCCGGCCCCGAAGGATCGTGGATGGACCGCCTGCGGTGCGACGCCCTCCGGGAATCACTCGGACCGAACGGCGAGCTCATCGTCATCGGCCCGCTGCCGCCGACGTTCCGCGCGGGGGCCGAGGCCGTCCAGGGGATCCTCGACCGGCGGGCGACCGCGGTCGTGGCCTACAACAGCCTCCTGGCGCTTGGGGCGGTGTACCAGTTGCACAACGTCGGCGTGCGCGTTCCGGAACAGATCAGCGTGGCCAGTGCGGACGACCTCGCCGCCCTGGGGCTCGGAGCCCCGGAGATCACGACTCTGCGGTTCGACCCGGCCGGCCTGGGCGCGGCCGCGATGGAGGCGCTCATGCGGCTGATTGACGGACGGCCCCCGGCGGTTCCCCACACCCGGATCCCGGCCGCCCTCCAATTGGGGTCCACCACCGGACGTCCGGCGACCGACGTCTGACACCGGACGGTCACACGGTCTGCCGCGACCGGGACCTTCGCCGCAGTCAGTCGTCGCCCGCGAGCAGCCCGGCCAGAGCAGGATGTGCACGGCCGGGCTCGATCGTGACGATGGCGTATTCCGCCACACCTGCCCGGACGAACGGGTCCTCGGCGGCGATCCGCTCCGCCGCGACCCGGTCAGAGCCGCGCGGCGAAGATGGCGGTGATCAGGATGGCCTTGGCCCCGATCTCCCAGAGCTGGTCCATCACCTGCTGGTGGCCCTTGCGCGGGATCATGGCGCGGACGGCGACCCACCCCTCACGGTGCAGCGGGGAGACCGTCGGGCCCTCCATTCCCGGCGTGATCGCGATGGCCTCGTCGATGCGCTCGACCCGGATGTCGTAGTCGATCATCACGAAGTCGCGGGCGACGAGCACGCCCTGCAGCCGCCGGATCAGCTGCTGGAAGCCGTTGGTCTCCGCCGCGCCCGACTGCTTGATCACGACGGCCTCGGAGTGGGCGATCGGCTCGCCGAAGACCTCCAGACCGACGTTGCGCAGCGTGGTGCCCGTCTCGACCACGTCGGCGACCGCGTCGGCGACGCCCAGCCGGATGGCGGTCTCCACGGCGCCGTCCAGCTTGATCACCCGGGCGTCGACGCCCCGGTCGGCGAGGTACTTGCCCAGCAGGCCCGCGTACGACGTGGCGATCCGCAGCCCCGCCAGTTCGTCGACGCTGGTGTAGGTCGCGGGGGTCGAGGCGAACCGGAACGTCGACCGGCCGAAGCCCAGCGGCACGACCTCCTCCGCCGGGGCCCCGGAGTCGAACAGCATGTCGCGGCCGGTGATGCCCGCGTCGAGGGTGCCCTCGCCGACGTACACGGCGATGTCGCGGGGGCGCAGGAAGAACAGCTCGATCGAGTTCTCGGGGTCGACGACCACGAGTTCCTTGGAATCCCTCCGCGGCCGGTATCCGGCCTCCTTCAGGATGGTCTGGGCGGCATCGGTGAGCGCGCCCTTGTTCGGTACGGCGAGACGCAGCATGGCGTGCGATGAACCTTTCGGGATCGGATTGACGAGGTCACGAGCAGGTGGCCGCGATCACGCGGCTACAGATGCTTGTAGACCTGGTCGAGCCCGATGCCCCGCGCCAGCATGAGGACCTGGACGTGGTAGAGCAGCTGCGAGATCTCCTCGGCAGCCCGGTCGGCCGACTCGTGCTCGGCCGCCATCCAGCTCTCGGCGGCCTCCTCCACGATCTTCTTGCCGATGGCATGGACACCGGCGTCCAGGGCTGCGACGGTCCCGGAGCCCGGAGGACGGGTCCGCGCCTTCTCTGCCAGCTCGGCGTACAGCTCTTCGAACGTCTTCATGATCTCTCTCGGATCGTCGGGCGTGCCCGTCCAGACTATCCGCCGCACGGCCGCATCCAGGTCAGTCCCGCCCGGGGCGCGCCGCATCCCCACCCTCCCCTTGGGGTGATCATGGGGACGACCCGGTTTGTGATCATGCACAGGCTCGGCGATCACCCTTGCGACCGGCGGAAACGCAAAACGTGATCATGCAGGGATTCTCCACCTGCATGATCACGTTCAGCGAATCGGCAGCTCAGGGCTGCGAAACACGAATTCGCGCATGATCACAAACCGTGAACGGCCTGCTCAGAACTTCATCGCCCGAACCTGTGCATGATCACCATCAAGAACGGAGCAGCTCAGCGGCCCAGTTCCCGAGTCCCTGCATGATCACGGCGAGGGGGGCGGCGGTCGCCACGGAATCCGCCACGCTCACCACGAGCTCCGCCGTGATCGCCACGGGATGTCCCGCGGTCGCCGCGGGGCTCCTCACGGCGCTCGACCGGCCGGTCGTCGCGCCGCTCCCCGCGGCCCTCCGACGGCCTGTCGCGGAACCGGCCGCGGATCTCGCTCACGGTGCCGGCCGACTCGTCCCGCCGCCGCGGCGGCCTGGACTCACCGGAACGACCGTCCCTGCGGTCGCCGAACCGGCGCGAACGGCGGTCGCCGCCCGCGTGGTCCGGCTTGGGACGCAGCGGCTTGCGCACGTCCGGCTCCCACACGGGGATCGCCTCGCCGCTGGGACGGCGGGCGCCGGCGATCTCCGCCAGCACGGGGTCGCCGGGTGTCACCCGGTGCCGGGACGGGTTGATGCCCGCCCGGCGGGCCATCTGCTCGGTCGAGCGGCGCTCGTTCGGCATGACCAGCGTCAGGACGCTGCCCCGCTCGCCCGCCCGGGCCGTACGGCCGCCGCGGTGCAGGTAGCTCTTGTGGTCGGCCGGCGGGTCGACGTGCAGCACGAGGCTGACGTCGTCCACGTGGATGCCGCGGGCGGCCACGTCGGTGCAGACCAGGACCTTGATGTTGCCCTCGCGGAACTCGCTCAGGATCCGGGTCCGCTGGTTCTGCCGCTTGCCGCCGTGCAGGCCGCCGGCCCGGACTCCGACGCGGGCCAGCTGCTTCACGACCCGGTCGACGCCGTGCTGGGTCCGGACGAACAGGATCGTCCGGCCCTCCCGGCTGGCGATCTCGGCCGTCACGTCGACCTTGTCGTCCCGGTGGACCTGGACCAGATGGTGCTCCATGGTCTCGACCGACGAGGTCGCTGGGTCGAGGGAGTGGGTGATCGGGTCGGTGAGGAACGCCCGCACGAGCTTGTCGACGTCGCCGTCCAGCGTGGCGGAGAACAGCAGCCGCTGGCCGTGGGCGGGCGTCTTGGCGAGAATCGAGCTCACGACCGGGTAGAACCCGAGGTCGCACATGTGGTCGGCCTCGTCGAGGACGCTGACCTCGATGTCCTCAAGGGAGCACTCCCCCTGCTCCATGAGGTCGGTCAGCCGTCCGGGCGTGGCGACGATGATCTCGACGCCGCGGCGCAGCGCCTCGATCTGCCGGCCCATGGACATGCCGCCCACGACCGTCTTGATCCGCAGCGACAGGCCGCGGCCGAGCGGTTCGAGCGAGTCGGCCACCTGAAGGGCCAGCTCACGGGTGGGGACGAGGATGATGGCGCGGGGCCGCCTCGGGAGCGCCCGCTCGCCGGCGATCCGGGTCATGGTGGGCAGGCCGAAGGCGAGTGTCTTGCCGGAGCCGGTCTGGCCGCGGCCGAGGACGTCGCGACCGGCGAGGATGTCGGGAATGGCCGCGCGCTGAATGGGGAACGGCGCGGTGATGCCCTGCCGGGCCAGCCCCGCCACGAGCGGCTTGGGCAACCCGAGCTGGGCGAAGTCGGCCGTCGCCTCCTCGGTGTCGAGGTTCGCGGGCAGGCCGGGGTCGAGCATGGTCACGAAAGCGTGCCTTTCGTCGAAGGTGACGTGTCGGAACACGGGGCGCGTCACTTCTGCGAAAGGACGTGCCATGGCAAGCACGGCGGTGCCGTGCCTCGATCAGGACGTGAGGGAGCGAATCCCACTCGGCGGAACTCCGGGAGTTCTCTCCCGGGCGGACGTGACGTCCGGCTCTTCCGGTCATCAGTCCTCGGCACGCAGGGTCTCGTGCCGTTCGGCAGCGTCACGCGGTCGTCGCGTCTGGTGATCCAACGCTGCGATCTTTCCGCGAGTCTACCCTGGACAGGATCTACTCACGATCATCAGTGGTGCCGGCGTCCCCGCAGAAGTGCCGACTCTCTGCGAGAGCCGCACGGACGCCCGGTTCCGTTGCACCTGGCAGGGAGGCCACAAAAAGCAACGAAACCATCAGAAAAGCACCAACTACTCATTAGCTTACATCATTCCCGGAAGCCTCTGGGGACACGCGGATCTCCCGGGAACCCCGCCGGGCCGCCCGGCTCTCACCGGACGGCCGGACGGACGATCAGACGTTGAACCCCAGCATGCGCAGCTGGTCACGTCCCTCGTCGGTGATCTTGTCGGGACCCCACGGCGGCAGCCACACCCAGTTGATCACAACATTGGAGACCAGGTCGGCCAGAGCCGAGTTGGCCTGGTCCTCGATGACGTCGGTCAGCGGGCAGGCCGCGCTCGTCAGCGTCATGTCGATCGTCGCGATCGGGCGCTCGCCCTCACCCGCGGAGTCGAGGTTCAGCCCGTAGATCAGGCCGAGGTCGACGACGTTGATCCCGAGTTCGGGGTCCACGACGTCCTTCAGCGCCTCCATGACGTCGTCAGGGGAGGTATCCCCGTCGTACGCCGGAGCCGGGCTCGTCGGCGTCTCTGTCGGCTTGCTCACGTCGTCTCCTCACCTCGCGGCCCGCCCGCACCCCGTGCAGGGCCACCGCCTTCACAACCTTGGGGAACGCCCGCGCCCGCGCGCCACCCGCCTCGGGTGACGCGACCGGCGACGGTAGGGCAGGTCACGCCTGGCTCCTCACCAGGGCGTCCTTGTAGGCCATCCAGGCCAGCAGGGCGCACTTGACCCGGGCGGGGAACTTCGCCACGCCGGCGAAGGCCACCGCGTCGCCGAGCACGTCCTCGTCGGCCTCGACCTGACCACGGCCCTGCATCAGCCGGGTGAACTCGTCGACCACGGACAGGGTCTCCGCGACGGTCGACCCCGTGGTGAGCTCGTGCAGCACGGACGCCGCGGCCTGGCTGATCGAACAGCCCTGACCGTCGTAGGACACGTCGAGGACCTTGCCGCCGTCGCCCAGCTTGACCCGCATGGTGACCTCGTCACCACAGGTCGGGTTCACGTGGTGGACCTCGGCGTCGTACGGCTCTCGCAGCCCCCTGCCCTGAGGGTGCTTATAGTGCTCCAGGATCAGCTCCTGGTACATGCTTTCAGCGATCATGGTTCTAGCCGAACACCTTCTGCACGTGGTGGAGGCCGCGGACCAGTGCGTCGATCTCGGCCGTCGTGTTGTACAGGTAGAAAGACGCCCGCGTGGTCGCTGGAATTCCGAACCGGAGATGCAGCGGGCGGGCGCAGTGATGGCCTACCCGTACCGCGATGCCGTACACGTCGTCGAGGATCTGCCCCACGTCGTGCGGATGGATCCCCTCCAGCGTGAACGAGACCGTTCCGCCGCGGGCCACCACGGTGCGCGGCCCGATGATCCTGAGCCCGGGAATCTCCTGCAACGCCTCAAGTGCGTACCCGGTCAGTTCCTTCTCGTGCCGCTTGATCTCCTCCATGCCGATGGAGGTGAGGTAGTCCACCGCCGCGCCGAGGCCGACGGCCTCGACGATCGGGGGCGTGCCCGCCTCGAACTTGTGCGGCACCGGCGCGTAGGTCGAGTGGTCCATCCAGACCGCCTCGATCATCTCGCCGCCGCCCAGGAACGGCGGCATCGCGTCGAGCAGCTCCTTGCGGCCCCACAGGACGCCGATGCCGGAAGGCCCGACCATCTTGTGCCCGGTGAAGGCCACGAAGTCGACGCCGAGCTCGGCCACGTCGACCGGCTGGTGCGGCACCGACTGCGAGGCGTCGAGCATCATCAGCGCGCCGACCTCGCGGACCCTGGCCAGGATCGGCGACTCCGAGTTGACCGTGCCCAGCACGTTCGACTGGTGCACGATCGAGACGATCTTCGTTCGCTCGTTGACCAGCTCGTCGAGACGGTCGATGTCGAGACGGCCCTCGTCGGTCACGGGGAACCAGCGCAACGTCGCGCCGGTGCGCTGCGCGAGCAGCTGCCACGGAACGATGTTGGAGTGGTGCTCCATCTCGCTGATGACGATCTCGTCGCCGGGGCCGACCTTGAACCGCTCGTCGGTGTTGACCGGGTTGCCGAAGGCGTACGCCACGAGGTTGATGCTCTCGGAGGCGTTCTTGGTGAAGATCACCTCGTCGCGCGACGGCGCGCCGATGAAGGCGGCGATCTTGTCCCGGGCGCCCTCGTAGGCTTCGGTGGACTCGCTGCCCAGGGCGTGCAGGGCGCGGCCGACGTTGCCGTAGTGCTGCGCCAGGTGCTCACGCATGGTCTCGATGACCTGCGTGGGCTTCTGCGAGCTGTTTCCGGAGTCGAGATAGACCAGCGGGCGGCCGCCGGGCAGCTCACGGGACAGGATCGGGAAGTCCTTCCTGATCCTCTCCACGTCGAAGGGAGCCGCACCGTTCATCAGGCGGACGCCTTCGTGTACGCCTCGTAGCCCTCGTTCTCCAGCTTCTCCGCGAGCTCGGGGCCGCCCTCCTCCACGATCCGGCCGCCGGCGAAGACGTGGACGAAGTCCGGCTTCACGTACCGCAGGATGCGGGTGTAGTGGGTGATCAGCAGCACGCCGGTGTCGGCGCCCGCGCCCGCGCCCTCGCCCTCGCCGTCGAGACCGCGGAAGCGGTTGATGCCCTCGGAGACGACCCGCAGGGCGTCGACGTCGAGGCCGGAGTCGGTCTCGTCGAGGATGGCGATCTTCGGCTTGAGCAGCTCGAGCTGGAGGATCTCGTGCCGCTTCTTCTCACCACCGGAGAAGCCCTCGTTGGTGTTGCGCTGGGCGAACGCGGAGTCGATGGACAGCGCGTCCATGCCCGCCTTCAGGTCCTTGGCGAACTCGCGCAGCTTGGGCGCCTCGCCGCGGACCGCGGTGATCGCGGAACGCAGGAAGTTGGACACGCTGACGCCCGGCACCTCGACGGGGTACTGCATGGCCAGGAAGAGGCCGGCCCGGGCACGCTCGTCGACCTTCATCTCGAGCAGGTCCTCACCGTCGAGCAGGACCGTTCCGGACGTGATGGTGTATTTCGGATGACCCGCCAGCGCGTAGGCGAGGGTCGACTTGCCGGAGCCGTTGGGCCCCATGATGGCGTGGGTCTCTCCCGACCGGACGGTCAGGTCGACGCCGCGCAGGATCTCCTTGTCGCCGACGGCGACGTGCAGGTCACGAATCTCAAGGGTGGGCACTTGATTACTCCTTCGAGAGCGAGACGTACACGTCGTCGCCTTCGATCTTTACTCGGTAGACGTTCACGGGCTTGGTGGCGGGAGGGCCGGTGGGCTTTCCCGTCCGCAGGTCGAAGCAGGAGCCGTGCAGCCAGCACTCGAGGGTGTGGTCGTAGACCTCCCCCTCGCTGAGCTTGACCTCGGCGTGCGAGCAGACGTCGTGCAGGGCGAAGACCTCCTCGCCGGTGCGCACGATGGCCACCGGGACGTCGTCGACCTCCACGCCGAGGGCGCCCTCGTCGGGGATGTCGCCGACCCGGCAGACCTTCTCCCACTGCTCGCGGACCTCGGTCATCGCGTCAGCTCCGCCTCGACGGCGGCGAGGACGCGCGCGCGGATCTCCTCGACCTCGATCTTCTCGAGCAACTGGGCGAAGAATCCGTGGATGACCAGGCGGCGCGCCTCGTCGAACGGGATGCCCCTGGCCTGCAGGTAGAAGATGTGCTCGTCGTCGAGGCGGCCCGAGGCGGACGCGTGTCCGGCGCCGGCGACCTCTCCGGTGAGGATCTCCAGGTTGGGCACCGAGTCGGCGCGGGCGCCGTCGGTGAGGATGAGGTTCCGGTTGAGCTCGTAGGTGTCGGTGCCCTCGGCCTCGGCCCGGATGATCACATCGCCGATCCAGACCGCGTGGGCGTCCTCACCCTGCAGCGCGCCCTTGTAGGTCACGTTGCTGCGGCAGTTCGGAACCGTGTGCTCGACGAGGAGACGGTGCTCCAGGTGCTGCCCGGCGTCCACGAAGTAGAGCCCGGTCAGGTCGGCGTCGCCGCCCGGCGCGGTGTAGGCCACCGAGGGCGACAGCCGTACGAGGTCGCCTCCGAGCGTCACCACGAACGAGCGGAACGTCGCGTCCTTGGCGAGCTGGGCGTGGTGGTGCGAGACGTGGACGGCGTCGTCGTCCCAGTCCTGCAGGCTGACGACCTTCAGCGTCGCGCCGTCTCCGACGACGAACTCGACGTTGTCGGCGTACACCGCGCTGCCCCCGTGGTCCAGGACCACGACGGCCTCCGCCATCGCCTCGAGCCTGACCACGATGTGGCCGTACGCGGCTCCGCCGCCGGCGCCGCGAAGGGTGATCACCGTCGGCCGCGAGGCGACCACCTCGCGCGGGACGGTGATGACCGTCGCCTTCTCGAACGACGCGTAGGCCTGCGCGCTGATCCGGTCGGCGGGCACGTACGCCTTGCCGACCCGGGCGTCGTCGCGGCCCACGGTCTCGACGGTCACCTCGGGGGCGGCGTCGACGGTGACGTCGACGGTGCCCGAGGCGGCCGCCGTGCCGTTGTGCAGGCCCTTGAGACGGGAGAGCGGGGTGAACCGCCACTCCTCCTCACGGCCGGTCGGCACGGCGAAGTCGGCCACGTTGTACGACGACCGCTCGTGCAGCGTCGACAGCGGCTTGGTCTCCAGACCCATCAGCCGACGGCTCCTTCCATCTGCAGCTCGATCAGGCGGTTCAGCTCAAGCGCGTACTCCATCGGGAGTTCGCGGGCGATCGGCTCGACGAAGCCGCGGACGATCATCGCCATCGCCTCGTCCTCGTTCATGCCGCGGCTCATCAGGTAGAACAGCTGGTCCTCCGACACCTTCGAGACCGTGGCCTCGTGGCCCATCGACACGTCGTCCTCGCGGACGTCGACGTACGGGTAGGTGTCCGAGCGGCTGATCTGGTCGACGAGCAGGGCGTCGCACTTCACGGTCGACGCCGAGCCGGCCGCGCCCTCCTCGATCTGCACGAGACCGCGGTAGGACGTCCGGCCGCCGCCGCGCGCGACGGACTTGGAGATGATCGTCGAGGAGGTCTTCGGCGCGAGGTGCACCATCTTGGCGCCCGCGTCCTGGTGCTGGCCCTCACCGGCGAAGGCGACCGACAGGGTCTCGCCCTTGGCGTGCTCGCCCATGAGGTAGACCGCCGGGTACTTCATCGTGACCTTGGAGCCGATGTTGCCGTCGATCCACTCCATGGTCGCGCCCTCGTACGCCACGGCGCGCTTGGTGACCAGGTTGTAGACGTTGTTCGACCAGTTCTGGATGGTCGTGTAACGGCAGCGGGCGCCCTTCTTCACGATGATCTCGACGACCGCGGAGTGCAGCGAGTCGGACGAGTAGATCGGCGCGGTGCAGCCCTCGACGTAGTGGACGTAGGAGTTCTCGTCCACGATGATCAGGGTCCGCTCGAACTGGCCCATGTTCTCGGTGTTGATCCGGAAGTAGGCCTGCAGCGGGATCTCGACGTTCACGTTCGGCGGCACGTAGATGAACGAGCCGCCCGACCAGGTGGCGGTGTTCAGCGAGGCGAACTTGTTGTCGCCCACCGGGATCACCGAACCGAAGTACTCCTTGAAGAGCTCCTCGTGCTCCTTCAGGCCGGTGTCGGTGTCGACGAAGATGACACCCTTCTCCTCGAGGTCCTCACGGATCTTGTGATAGACGACCTCGGACTCGTACTGGGCCGCGACCCCGGCGATCAGGCGCTGCTTCTCCGCCTCCGGGATGCCGAGCTTGTCGTAGGTGCTCTTGATGTCGGCCGGCAGCTCGTCCCACGAGGCCGCCTGCTTCTCGGTCGAGCGCACGAAGTACTTGATGTTGTCGAAGTCGATGCCGGTGAGGTCGGAACCCCACGTGGGCATGGGCTTCTTACCGAACAGCCGAAGGCCCTTGAGGCGAAGGTCGAGCATCCACTCCGGCTCGTTCTTGAGCGCGGAGATGTCGCGGACGACCTCTTCGGACAGGCCACGCCGGGCCGCGGCTCCCGCCGCGTCCGAGTCGGCCCAGCCGAACTTGTAATTCCCGAGGCCTTCCAGCTCCGGGCGGTCGGTGACAGTCACCTGCCGGACTCCTTGCTCGTCGATGTGCTCGTTATCTGGGTTGGCGCCTGCCGTGCGGCCAGCGCGTGGGAACTCACATGGGTGGTGCAGACACCGTCGCCGTTCGCGATGGTGGCCAGTCTCTGCACCGGTGTGCCGAGCAGCTGCCCGAAGGCCTCCGTCTCGGCCTCGCACAACTGTGGGAACGCGGCGGCGACGTGCGCCACCGGGCAGTGGTGCTGGCAGAGCTGCTCCCCGCCCTGCCCCGTCTTCGTCGACGACGCCGCGTAGCCCTCGGCGGACAGCGCCTCGGCCAGCACGCGGACCCGCTGGTCGGCGGGCGCCTCGCGCATCAGCTGCTCGAGCCTGCTCACCAGGCCCGAGAACTGCGCCTGCGCGAACTCCGACACCGCCTCGCCGCCCAGCCGCTCGGCCAGGAAGCGCAATGCGCTGCCTGCGAGGTCGTCGTAGGCGTGCACGAAGGCGCTGCGACCGTCGTCGGTGATGGCGAACAGCTTGGCCGGCCTGCCTCTTCCCCGCTGGCCGCGCGGCCGGGCCGTACGGGGCTCGATCATGCCGTCGGCGAGCAGCGCGTCGAGGTGACGGCGGACCGCCGCGGGGGTGAGCCCGAGCCTCTCCCCCAGGGACGCCGCGGTCACCGGGCCGTGCTCCAGGATCAGCCTCGCGACCCGGGCACGCGTGCCGCGCTCGGCCGTGATCTGGGCGGACACACCGGGCCCCAGGTGCACGGCACTCCCCGCCCCCTCGTTCGCCTGCGGCGTACCGGGGGTGGAAGTATGGGGCTGCGTACGCGCGGAGGGCACCACGGAAGGCCGCGGCACCGCGGTCTCCTCGGTGTTCATCCTTCCAGGCACGTATTTCACAACATCAGTGTGCCGTAATTCCTTCCCGGACGACAAACCAAGGGAAAGACAAGAAGAATGCAATTTCTCACGCAGGTAAGGCTTACCTAACCTGCGAAGACGTACCGTGGAGGCCGTTCGCGGCCGCCCGCCCGTAGATCATCGGCGGGAGTGGTACGCGATCATAATGGGGCGGATGTCCACCGGCGGTGTCTCAGCCTTCGGCCGTGTTTCGGCCGCGGGACGGCCATCCCCCGGCCGGACCGGCCGTCTCGCTCCCTAGACTCGTTGGGAATCGGCACGGCCGGTTCGAATCGACGACCATGCGGGCGGACCGGTTTCCGGCCGGCCCCGATGGTTCATCTCGCTGAGGGGAGGCCCGTGACGTGCGGGCGGGTGGCAGCGCCTCTGGCGCCGGAGCGGCCGTCGAGATCAGTGGGCTGATCAAGCGGTACGGACGGACGACCGCCGTGGACGGCCTGACCATGGCCTGCGGACGCGGCGAGGTGACGGCGATCCTGGGCCCGAACGGCGCGGGCAAGACCTCCACCATCGAAATCTGCGAGGGATACCGCCGTCTCGACGCGGGAACGGTGCGCGTGCTGGGGCTCGACCCGGCCGACCCCACGCTGCGGCCACGCCTCGGCGTGATGCCCCAGGCCGGAGGAGTCCCTCCCGCCGCCCGGGCCGGCGAGTGGCTCCGGGTGGTCTCCCGCTTCTACGCCCACCCCCTCGATCCCGGGGCCCTCCTCGACCTCCTGGGTCTCACCGAACACGCGCGCACGCCGTACAGGCGGCTGTCCGGCGGGCAGCAGCAGCGGCTCTCGCTCGCGGCGGCCGTCATCGGACGGCCGGAACTGGTCTTCCTCGACGAGCCGACGGCCGGCCTCGACCCGCAGGCGCGGCACGCGTGCTGGGACGTGGTGACGGGGCTCCGCGACGCGGGCGTGTCCGTCGTGCTGACCACCCATCACATGGACGAGGCGGAGAAGCTGTCCGACCACGTGGTGGTCATCGATCACGGACGGGTGGTCGCCGAGGGCAGCCCCGCGACGCTGACGGGGGCGGAACGCCAGCTCCGCTTCCGCGCGCGGCCCGGTCTCAACCTCGACGAGCTGCTCAGCGCGCTGCCGCCCGGGAGCGCGGCCAAGGAGTCGCCCGCGGGGCACTACATCATCGAGGGCCAGGTCGGGCCCCAACTGCTGGCCACGGTCACCGCCTGGTGCGCCACGGAGGGCGTCACCGCCGAGGACCTGAGCATCGAGCGCCGCACGCTGGAGGACGTCTTCCTCGAACTGACCGGCAGGGAGCTGCGATGACGACGCTCGACTTCAGCCCCAGGCCCGGGGCCGCGCCGCTGCCCCGGATGGTCCTCGCCCAGGCGGGCGCCGAGGCCCGGGCGATGCTCCGCAACGGCGAGCAACTGCTGCTCACGCTGATCATCCCCGTCCTGCTTCTGGTGGGCTTCTCCCAGGCCGCGCTGATCGACGTCGACGGGTCCCGGATCGGCTTCATCACCCCTGGAATCCTCGCGCTCGCCGTGATGTCCACCGCCTTCACCGGGCAGGCCATCGCGACCGGGTTCGAGCGGCGGTACGGCGTGCTGAAGCGGCTCGGCGCGACTCCCCTGTCCAGAGCGGGGCTGCTGCTCGCCAAGACCTGTGCGGTCGTCGCGGTGGAGATCGTGCAGGTCGTGGTGATCGGCGCCGTCGCCCTGGCCCTGGGATGGTCGCCGCACGGCGACCCGCTGTGGGTGATCCTGCTGGTCCTGCTCGGGACGGCGGCGTTCAGCGGGCTCGCCCTGCTCATGGCGGGGACGCTCCGGGCCGAGGCCACCCTGGCGGGGGCGAACCTCGTCTACCTCGTGCTGCTCGGGCTCGGCGGCGTCGTGTTCCCGCTCACCAAGTTCCCCGAGGGCATCCAGCCCGTCCTGGAGCTGCTGCCGATCACGGCACTCACGCAGGGCATGCGGTCGGTGCTCGAGAACGGCGCGGGCTTCCCCACGGGTCCCGTGATCGTCCTGCTCTGCTGGACCGTGGCCGGCCTGGGACTGGCCGCCCGCACGTTCCGCTGGGAGTAGTCCCTCCTTCATCGCATGATCACGGGTGGCGTCTGCCCAGGTCAGGGCGGGCCCTCTCGAACCCGTGCATGATCACGCTCGATGTCCGCCCAGGTGGGAGCGTACGTCGCCGAATGTGTGCATGATCACACCCGGTGTGGTCGGGGTGGGCGATTCGGGGTCTGGCATAGTGCTGGTTGTCCATTTTTGGGCGGTAAATCATTCTTCCTGGCTCGGGAGTTGCCCGCATGACCGCTGATTCCCTGTCCGGGGCCCCCGAGCCGTACCGGATGAGGGCGGCGAGGGCGCTGCGCACGACGTCGGACGCGATCCCGCCCTCCGGGCTGGTGCTCCTGGCGATCCTGTCGGTCCAGGTCGGCGCCGGCCTGGCCAAGAACCTGTTCGACCAGCTTGCCCCGTCCGCCGTGGTGTTCCTCAGGATCGCCATCGGCGCGGTCATCCTGCTCGCCATCGCCCGGCCCAAGGTGCGCGGGCTGACCCGGCGTGACCTCGGCGTCGCCGTCGCCTTCGGGGTCAGTCTCGGCCTGATGAACCTCTCGTTCTACGAGGCGCTCGCCCGCCTGCCCATCGGGATCGCGGTCGCCATCGAGTTCATCGGCCCGCTCACCCTCGCCGTGGTCTCCTCCCGCCGCCTCCTCGACCTGGTCTGGGTCGCCCTGGCCGCGGCGGGTGTGATCCTTCTCGCACCCTGGAGCCAGGACGGCGGCGCGAACTGGGCGGGCATCGGCTTCGGCGTGCTCGCCGGCGCCTTCTGGGCCGGCTACATCGTCCTGTCGTCGGCCACCGGCGCCAGGTTCCCCGGCGCCAGCGGGCTGTCCTTCGCCCTGATCGTGGCCACGATCGTCACCACGCCCATCGGCGTCGCCTCGGGCGGGACCGGCCTGCTCGATCCCCACATCCTGCTCGTGGGCGCCGGGGTCGGCCTGTTGTCGTCCGCCATCCCCTACACGCTCGAACTCGAGGCGCTGCGGCGGATGCCGAAGCAGGTCTTCGGCATCCTGATGAGCCTGGAGCCCGCCGTCGCCGCGCTGGTCGGGCTCTTCGTCCTCGGCGAGGTGCTGAAGGTCCACGAGTGGGCCGCGATCGGCTGCGTCGTCGCGGCGTCGATCGGCGCCACCCGGGCCCGGTCCTGACATCTCCGTAACCCGAAATCAATTCAGATCCCCTTGCTATAGGAGGATCAGGGTCGAAGGGGACACCACCCCCCGCGCCGCCTACGATGATTGCCGTGACCCGCCTAGTTGACCGGCTTCGCCCTCATGCGATCGCCTTCTATCGCTCGTTCTGGTTCTCCACCGCCGCCACGATGCGGCGCTGGGCCCTGGCGGCGGTCGTGGTCAACGCGGGCATCGCCGTCACCGGCGCCGCAGTGCGGCTGACCGGATCAGGCCTCGGCTGCCCCACCTGGCCGCGCTGCACTCCGGACAGCTTCGTCCCGGTCCCGCACGACGACCACTCCCCCATCAACATGGCCATCGAGTTCGGCAACCGCCTGATCACCTTCCTGGTGCTCGCCGTCGCGATCGGCTGCTTCCTGGCCGCCGTACGGCTCGCGCGGCCCGGCGGAGACGGGGCCCGCCCGGTCCTCGTACGGCTGGCCGCGCTCCAGCCGATCGGGGTCGTCGTCCAGGCGCTCTGGGGCGGCGTGGTGGTCCGCACGCTGCTCAATCCTGTGACGGTCAGTGTGCACTTCATCCTGTCGATCGGCATGATCGCCGCGGCGTTCACCCTGTACGCCCGATCCGGCGAGGGCGACGCGCGACCGCATCGGCTGGTCCACCGGGACATCAGGACGCTGGGCTTCTTCCTCACCGCCGCGGTGTTCGTCCTGATCGTCGTCGGCGTCGTGGTCACCGGCACCGGCCCCCACTCGGGCGACGAGAGGGCCTCACGCTTCGACTTCGACATCGAGAGCATGGTGCGGTTGCACACCGACGTCGTCTGGATCGTGGTCGGGCTGACGTTCGCGCTGCTGTTCGCGCTCCACGTGACCGACTCGCCGGGCCGCGCCAGACGGGGTGCGCTGGTGCTTCTGGGCGTCGAACTGGCCCAGGGCGTGATCGGCTACATCCAGTACTTCCTGGCCGTCCCCGCCCTCATGGTGGGCCTGCACGTGCTGGGCGCGACCCTGGTGTGGATCGCGACCCTGCGCGTGGTGTTCCTCATGCGATCGCGTGGGACGCTGGACGCGCCCGCGCCCGACCGGGCTCTCCCCCACGCCGCGAACGCCTGACCCACCACAAATGATCCGCCTGCCACGCCCCCCGTGGTCTCGCGCGACGCAGCGCACGGCCTTCCAGATCGTCGTGGTCCTGAGCCTGCTCTCGCTGGCCCCCATCACCTGGGCCTGGCTGGACAGCGCGCCCCATCGGGTGGTCGCGCGCCCCGGCGCGGACTGGATCGACTCGGTGCCCGTGATGCCCGCGGCGCTCGTGCTCGGAGCGGGCATCGGCGGCGACAGGCCGACACCGATGTTGCGCAGCCGGCTTGACCTGGCGGCCCGGCTCTACCAGACCGGCAAGATCAGGGCGATCCTCGTGTCAGGCGACAACAGCCGGGCCGGATACGACGAGCCGACCGTGATGCGCGACTACCTCGTCACCCGGGGGATCCCGGTCACGAAGATCGCCCTGGACTACGCCGGGTTCGACACCTGGGACTCCTGTGTCCGGGCCAACAAGATCTTCGGCGCGACCCGCCTCATCGTGGTGACCCAGGAGTTCCATCTCCCCCGGGCGGTGGCGCTGTGCCGTACGGCGGGGATGGAGACGTTCGGCGTGGGCGACGACTCGAGCCGCGACTGGCCGCTGGAGACGGCCGTGTACGCCGCCAGGGAGATCCCCGCGGCCGCCAAGGCGCTGCTGAACAGCCTGGTCCTGAACTCCTCGCCCCGGTTCCTCGGTCCCCGCGAGAGCGCCCTGGACGACGCGCTCGCGCGCTGAGCGGTCAGAATCCGGGCGGGCCCGACCCGTGGCCGCCGTGGTCGTATCCGGGCGGAGACGAAGAGGTGCCGCCGGGACCGTAGCCCGGGGGGCCGTATCCCGATCCGGGACCGCCTGGCGGGAATCCGCCGGGACCGTACCCGGGGGTCCTCGGCGGTTGCCCGGGAGGGGGTTGCCCGGGAGCGGGCGCGCCCGGCGCGTAACCGGGTGGCGGCACTCCCTTCGCCGCTCTGGCCTGGTGCCGCTCGGGCATCGGGAACGACAGGCGGGCGTAAGCCATCAGGTCGGCGAGTGAGCGCTGGGTGCCCCGGAACGACTCCTCGTCGACGCCGCCGCGGGCCGCGCGCTCATGGAGCAGGCCGAGCTCGGTGGCGGCCAGCTGGTAGTCGCTCATGGCCCGGGCGCCGGCCTTGCCGCCGAGCGCCCTGGCCCAGGTTCGCGCGTGCCTGCGCCGCCGCAGCGACGACAACATGTAGATGTCCGCCTGGTTGACCAGGCCGTTGTGCTCGTACGGCGGCAGGTAGTGGTTGATCAGCCCGACGATGCGCTTCCTGTCCCTGACGATCACCGTGATCTCGATCACCAGGATGACCATCAGGATCAGGTAGGCGATCGCGAGCCCGCCGAACCCGCCGAAGGAGGCGAAGCCGTTCCAGATGCCGTGCAGGGCCATGGCCCCGATCCATCCGGCGATGATCATGATGGTCGCGGGCGCGCCCCTGCGGTTGGCCGCGTACGCCACCGAGATTCCGATCAGCGACGTGAACAGGGGATGCGCGAACGGGGAGAGCACCCCGCGCAGCACCAGCGTGGCGGCCAGCCCCTGGGGGCCGTTCTGGTCCAGCGCGGCCAGGTAGTAGCTGACGTTCTCCGACATCGCGAAGCCGAGGCCGACCATGCTCGCGTAGATGATGCCGTCGGTCGGTCCGTCCAGCTCCTGCCGCCGGAACCGGAGTAACCCCAGGAGGACCAGGCCCTTGAGCGTCTCCTCGACCGGCGGCGCGCCGAACGTGGCGACCAGGTTCCGCGCGCTGGTCGTGTCGCCGAGTTGGCGCTCTAAATAGAGCAGGTTGAGCGAGTTGAGGATGCCGGCGAGCAGGACGGCGATGCCCGCGCCCCACGCGAACGCGAAGATCAGCGTGGTTCGCGGCTCCGGTTCCATGCGGTCCAGGGCGAGCACGCCCGCGAGCAGCAGCGGAACGGGTGCGACCGCGAGCCCGAGGGCGAGGGTGAACTGGACCGGATCACCGTTCAGGATGTCGAAGGAGAACGACACCAGGGCACAGATCCCCGCGATTACCAGGCCGATGATCAGGCCTGCCGATGGGCGGTCCTTCAGCACCGCGCGGGGATCAAGGCTCGCCATTCCGCGACTGTAACCGAACACGCACGTCCTGTCCCCTCCGGCCCCCGGGAGATCCCCGCATCGGGAAGCCATGCCTTTCCACGAAACGGGTGGACAGCAGACCTCACGCGCAGCCCACGCCCCGGGGCGCCGCGATATTTTCGCCAGCGCGATGTCGGGTTCGAGCAGGTGGGGATGATGGGCGAGGCACCTCAGGACGGCCTCGGCAGGCGCCGGTTCCTCCTGGTGGCGGGCGCCGCGGCCGTCGCGGGATCCGTGGGCGGGTGCGCCGGCCCACGAGCGCCCGTCCCCGGCCCCCCGGCCCCCTCGCCGACCGCGTCCGCCGCACCCACCGTGCCACCGGCTCTGCCGCTGGATCCGCCTCCCCTGCCCGAACGGCTCCTTCCCGGCGACCCCGGCTGGCGGCTCACCTCGTACGGCCTGGCGGGCGCCGTCGACGGCTACTGCGACAAGGTGAGTGTGCTCCCCGGAGAGCCGGTCGGCCTCCACGTGTCGACCGTCGCCGAGGGTTTCCGCGTCACCGCGTATCGGATGGGCTGGTACGGCGGAGCCCTCGCACGCAGGGTCTGGAGATCCGGCTGGATCCGCGGCCGGGTGCACGCCCCCGCCGGCCTGGACCCGCTCACCCGGACCGTCACCGCCGCGTGGCCGCGATCCGCCACCGTGCCCACGGACGGCTGGCCCGAGGGCGCCTACCTCCTGCGCCTGGACGCCGCCGGCGGGGCCCAGCGGTACGTCCCCCTGATCATCCGCTCGGCGAGCGTGGCCGGGAAGATCCTGCTGGTCCACGCCGCCGCCACCTGGCAGGCCTACAACGGCTGGGGAGGCCGCAGCCTCTATCTCGGCGAGGGCGGCCGCTACGACGCCCGCTCGCTGGCCGTCAGCTTCGACCGTCCGTACGACCGGACGGGCATGGCGAAGTTCCTCGTCCACGAACGGGCCGTCGTGGCGCTGGCCGAGCGGCTGGGCGTCGACCTCGCGTACACCACCGGGGTCGACCTCGACCGCCATCAGGCCCTGGCGGGCGCCAGGGCGGTCTTCTTCCTCGGCCACGACGAGTACTGGACGCCCGAGATGCGCCGTCGAGTCACGACCGCGAGGGACGCCGGCACGAACCTCGCGTTCCTCGGGGCCAACACGTGTTACCGCCGCGTCCGGCTGGAGAGGGACGGCCGCCGGATGGTCTGCTACAAGACGGACGCAGGCCTCGATCCCGTGTACGCCGTGAACCCGGAACTGGTGACGGCGGACTTCCGGGCCGAGCCGATGCCCGATCCCGAGTCGTCGCTCGTCGGCGTCTACTACGACGGCTTCCCCGTGGACGCGCCCTATGTGGTCACCGCCCCGGATCACTGGCTGTTCGCGGGCACGGGAGCCGTGTACGGCGACGCGTTCCCCCATCTGGTGGGCGTGGAGTACGACCGGGTGAACCCGGGCGTGCCGACCCCGCGGCCGCTGGAGATCCTCTCCCACTCGCCCCTGATGTGCGGGAGGAGGCCGAGTTTCGCCGACTCGGCCTACTACACCGCGCCGAGCGGGGCCGGGGTCTTCGCCTCGGGGACGATGCGATGGGCGGAGGCGCTGATGGCCGGCACCCGCGACAGTCCCGTGGCGCACGGCATGGACCGGCGGACGCGGTGCTTCGTCACGACGGTGACGGAGAACCTGCTGCGATCCTTCGCGCGCGGGCCGGCGGGAGATCTCGAACCGGCCCCGCGGGACAACGTCGCCGACCTGTACGGCTGAGCCGTGCGGAGCCGCCTTCCTGAGCCGTGCGGAACCCGCCGGCCCGCGGAACCCGCCGCGCCGCCGCCTGGACGCCCGGCGGGAACCGGATGGTCAGACGAGCAGCGCGTCGACCGCGACGGCGAGGAAGAGCAGGGCCAGGTAGATGTTCGACCAGTGGAAGAACCGCATCGGCCGCAGGTCGACGCCCGTCTTGCCGGCGTTCAGCCGGCCGAGCAGGCGGTACACCTCCCACAGGCACCCGGCACCGAGGACCAGGGCCACCGCCGGATAGAGCAGAGTGGTCTTCGCCACAGGCCACAGCAGCAGCGAGCACAGCACGGTCGCCCACGTGTAGGCGATGGTCTGCCGCACGACCTGGCGTTCGGTGGCCACGACGGGCAACATCGGCACGTGGGCGGCCGCGTAGTCCTCGCGGTAGCGCATGGCGAGGGTCCACGTGTGCGGCGGCGTCCAGAAGAAGACGACGCCGAACAGCACCAGAGGCGCCCAGGACAGGCCGCCGGTGATCCCGGACCAGCCGATCAGCACCGGCATGCAGCCCGCGATGCCGCCCCACACGATGTTCTGCGACGTCCGCCGCTTGAGGATCATCGAGTAGACGAAGACGTAGAACAGGATCGCCGCCAGGGAGAGCCCCGCGGCCACCCAGTTCACCGTGAGGCCGAGGCCGAGGGTGGACAGGACGCCGAGGACGATGCCGAAGATCAGCGCGCCCCGCGGGGTGACGTCGGCCTTGGCGAGCGGCCTGCGGCGCGTGCGCCGCATGGTCTTGTCGATGTCCCTGTCGATGTAGCAGTTCAGGACGTTCGCACTGCCCGCCGAGAGCGTGCCGAAGACCATCGTCGCCGTGGCCGTCCACAGCGGGGGCAGACCCCGCGCCGCGAGGAACATCACCGGCAGGGTCGTGATCAGGAGCAGCTCGATGATCCGGGGCTTGGTGAGCGCCACGTACGCCTTGATGACCGCCCCGAGGGTACGGGTGGTCGTGGCGGCGGCGGCCGTCGCGGCGGTTCCCGGCGGGGCCATCGTTTGCTTGTTCGTCAGCAGCGTCAAGGCGCTTCCAACACATGCGGGGTCAACGCGTAACCTCTGATTAGAGCGGATCTCCGGGCAGCACCCCGGCAGTTGAGCAATCACTGTAGTCGGGGAGACCGGTGGTCCAGGAACTGGGGCCGAAACCCCACCTCGACCCGACACCCGGAGGCCTCGCTGCTCAGGTGCCCCGCGGCCGACCGAGGGGCTGCCGAACGGCACCACAGCTGACCCACTAGGGTCCCCGTGTGGGCGGGATCGCCACAACCAGCGCCAATGACAAGAGGGGAATCGAGCAGTTGAGCAGCGAAAGCCTTGAGTGGAGCGACCTGGATCGGCAGGCTGTCGACGTGGTCCGCGCCTTGGCGATGGACGCGGTGGAGAAGGCGGGCTCGGGCCACCCCGGCACCGCGATGAGCCTCGCCCCCGCCGCCTATCTTCTTTTCCAGCGAGTCATGCGCCACGACCCGTCCGACCCGCAGTGGGCCGGTCGTGACAGGTTCGTCCTGTCCGCCGGGCACAGCAGCCTGACCCTTTACATCCAGCTGTACCTGTCGGGCTACGGCCTGACGCTCGACGACCTGAAGTCCCTGCGCCAGTGGGGCAGCCTGACCCCGGGTCACCCCGAGCACGGTCACACCGCCGGAGTTGAGACGACCACCGGGCCGCTCGGGCAGGGCTTCGGCAACGCCGTGGGCATGGCGATGGCCGCCCGCCGCGAGCGCGGCCTGTTCGACCCGGACGCCCCCGCGACCGAGTCGCCGTTCGACCACCACATCTGGTGCATCGCCTCCGAGGGCGACATCGAGGAGGGCATCAACCACGAGGTCGCCTCGATCGCCGGCCACCAGCGGCTCGGCAACCTCGCGGTGATCTTCGACGCCAACCAGATCTCGATCGAGGACGACACCGACATCGCCCTGTCCGAGGACGTCCTCAAGCGCTACGAGGCGTACGGCTGGCACGTCCAGAACGTCGACTGGCTGAAGACCGGCGACTACGACGAGGACGTCCCCGCGCTGTACGCGGCGCTCGAGGCGGCCCGCGCGGAGACCGGCAAGCCGTCGATCATCAGGCTGCGCACGATCATCGGCTGGCCCGCGCCGAACAAGCAGAACACCGGCAAGATCCACGGCTCCGCGCTCGGCGCGGCCGAGGTGGCCGCCACCAAGCAGGTCATGGGCATGGACCCGGACAAGCACTTCGACGTCCCCGCCGAGGTGCTCGAGCACGCCCGCGAGGTCGTCGCCAGGGGCCGCGAGGCCCACGCCGGCTGGGAGAAGGGCTACCAGAGCTGGCGTGAGAACAGCCCCGAGCGTGCCGAGCTGTTCGACCGGATCTCCCACCGCAAGCTGCCCGCCGGCTGGGACAAGGCGCTGCCGGCCTTCGAGGTGGGCTCCTCCGTCGCCACGCGCAAGGCGTCCGGCGAGGTGCTGAACGCGCTGGCGCCGGTCCTCCCCGAGCTCTGGGGCGGTTCCGCCGACCTGGCCGAGTCCAACAACACCACGATGAAGGGCGAGCCCTCCTTCATCCCCTCGGACCGGCAGACCAAGGAGTTCCCCGGCAACCCCTACGGCCGCACGCTGCACTTCGGCATCCGCGAGCACGGGATGGGCGCCATCCTCAACGGCATCGCGCTGCACAACGGCACGCGCCCCTACGGCGGCACGTTCCTGGTCTTCAGCGACTACATGCGCCCCGCCGTACGGCTGGCCGCGCTGATGAAGCTGCCGGTGACCTACGTCTGGACGCACGACTCGATCGGCCTCGGCGAGGACGGCCCGACCCACCAGCCCATCGAGCACCTGTGGGCGCTGCGCGCGATCCCCGGCCTCGACGTGGTGCGCCCGGCCGACGCCAACGAGACCGCCGCGGCGTGGAAGGTGATCCTGGAGCACGACGACCGCCCCGCGGCCCTCGCGCTCACCCGGCAGAACCTCCCGGTCTACGAGGGCACCGCCGACGCGGACAAGGTCGCGCGGGGTGGGTACGTCCTCCAGGACGCCTCCAACGGGCAGCCTGAGGTCGTCCTGATCGCCACCGGCAGCGAGGTCGAGATCGCCGTCGAGGCCCGGGGCGTCCTCGAGTCCGAGGGCATCGCTACGCGCGTCGTCTCGATGCCGTGCGTCGAGTGGTTCCAGGAACAGGACGACGCCTACCGGCAGACCGTTCTGCCTCCGGCGGTCCGCGCAAGGGCGGCCGTCGAAGCGGGAATCTCGCTGGGCTGGCGCGAGTTCGTCGGTGATGCGGGGGAAGTGCTCAGTTTGGAGCACTTCGGCGCATCCGCGCCGTACAAGACGATTTACGAGCAGTTCGGCCTGACCGCCGAGCGACTGGTGGCCGCCGCCAAGGCCAGCCTGGCCAAGACCGGGGCTGACAAGGGCGAGACGACCGGAAACTGAGGGATGAGACAGATGAGTGAGAACCTGAAGCGGCTCGTCGACGCCGGCGTCTCCATCTGGCTGGACGACATCAGCCGGGAGCGCCTGCGCACCGGCAACCTGGCCGCCCTGATCCGCGACAAGGCCGTGACGGGCGTCACGTCCAACCCGACGATCTTCGCCGGCGCGCTGAGCAAGGGCGACGCCTACAACGTCCAGCTGCGCGACCTCGCCGTACGCGGCGTGTCGGTCGAGGAGGCGGTGCGCGCCATCACCACCTTCGACATCCGCTGGGCCGCCGACGTGCTGAAGCCGGTCTACGACGCCACCAACGGCGTGGACGGCCGCGTCTCCATCGAGGTCGACCCCCGCCTGGCGCGCAAGACCGAGCCGACGATCGCCGAGGCCCGCGCCCTGTGGTGGATGGTCGACCGGCCCAACGTGCACATCAAGATCCCCGCGACGGTCGAGGGCCTCCCCGCCATCACCCAGGCCCTGTCGGAGGGCATCAGCGTCAACGTCACGCTGATCTTCTCCCTCGAGCGGTACCGCGCGGTCATGGACGCCTGGCTGACCGGCCTGGAGCAGGCGCGGGCCAACGGGCACAACCTCGCCGGCATCGAGTCGGTCGCGTCGTTCTTCGTCAGCCGGGTCGACACCGAGATCGACGCCCGGCTGGACAAGCTCGGCACGCCGGAGGCGCTCGCGCTGAAGGGCCAGGCTGGCGTCGCCAACGCCCGGCTCGCGTTCGCCGCCTTCGAGGAGGTCATGGGCTCGCCGCGCTGGCAGGCCCTGCGCGCCGCCGGCGCCCGTCCGCAGCGTCCGCTCTGGGCCTCGACCGGGGTCAAGAACCCCGACTACCCCGACACGCTGTACGTCGACCAGCTCGTGACCGCGGGCATCGTCAACACGATGCCGGAGAAGACGCTGGACTCGGCTGCGGACCACGGCAAGATCTCGGGCGACACGATCCGGCCGTTCTACGAGCAGGCCTGGAACGTCATGGCCGCGCTGAAGGACGCCGGGATCGACTACGACGACGTCGTCAAGGTCCTCGAGGACGAGGGCGTCCAGAAGTTCGAGACCTCCTGGAACGAGCTCCTCGAGACGGTCGACTCCGAGCTCCGGAAGGCCTGAACAGGCGATGTCCATCGAGGTGAGCATCGGCCACGAGGCCGATGCCGTACGGGCGGTCAGCGAGGAGCTGGCCGCCGAGGGGGTGCCCGCGGCGCTCGCCGCGGGCGATCCCTCGCTGTGGGGGGCGACGAGCCAGGCCGACGCGAGAATTCGGCTCGGCTGGCTCAACCTCCCCCTGACCAGCAGGGAGCTCCTCCCCGAAATAGCGAATCTGGTCGAGCGCGCCCGGGCGCAGGGCCTCGACCACGTCGTCCTGGCGGGCATGGGCGGTTCGTCGCTCGCCCCCGAGGTCATCTGCGCCACCGAGGACGTGCCGCTGACGGTCCTCGACACGACCGACCCGCACCAGGTGCGGCGGGCTCTCGACGACCGGCTCGAGCGGACGCTCCTGGTGGTCTCCAGCAAGAGCGGCGGCACGGTCGAGACCGACAGCCACAGAAGGATCTACGAGCAGGCCTTCCGGGACGCCGGGATCGACCCGGCGGACCGGATCGTCGTGGTCACCGACCCCGGCTCCCCGCTTGAGCAGACGGCGATCGAGTCGGGGTACCAGGTCATCCTCGCCGACCCGAACGTGGGCGGCCGCTACAGCGCTCTGAGCGCCTTCGGCCTGGTCCCCAGCGCGCTCGCCGGCGTGCAGGTCGACAAGCTCCTCGACGACGCCGCAGCCGTCGGCCCCCTGCTCTCGCGGGCCGAAGGCAACCCCGGCCTCGACCTGGGCGCCCTCCTCGGCGCGGAGCACCGGGCGGGCCGCGACAAGCTGATCCTGCTCGACACGCTGTCGGAGATCAACGGGTTGCCCGACTGGATCGAGCAGTTGATCGCCGAGTCGACCGGCAAGCAGGGCCGGGGCATCCTGCCGGTGGTCGGAGCCGAGGCGGCCGAGGGCGACGACCAGTACACCGTGAACATCGGCCGCGACGGCGCGCACAGCGTCGACGGGCCGCTCGGCGCCCAGTTCCTCGTGTGGGAGTACGCCACCGCGGTGGCGGGCCGCGTGCTGGGCATCGACCCCTTCGACCAGCCGAACGTGGCCGAGTCGAAGGAGAACACCGCCGCGATCCTCGCGGAGGCGGGGGACGGGCCGCTGCCCACCGGGACGCCGATCCTCACGGACGGCCCGGTCGAGGTCTACGGCGACCTGCAGGGCAACCCGAAGAACCTGGCGGACGTGCTGACGTGGGCTCTGCGGGCCGTGCCCGACCGCGGATATCTCGCGATCATGGCCTACCTGGACCGGGAGGCGGCGTTCGACGCGGCCACGGTCGGGGACGCCTCGTTCGAGGAGATGGCCGAGCAGTGGGCGGGCGCCGACGTCGCCACGCTCCGCGCTCTGCTCGACTACCGTACGGACCGTCCGGTCACGTTCGGCTGGGGGCCGCGTTTCCTCCACTCGACCGGCCAGTTCCACAAGGGCGGGCCCGGCGTGGGCGCGTTCCTCCAGATCACGGGGGCGGTCACGGACGACGTCCAGGTGCCGGGCAGGCCGTACACGCTGGGCAGGCTGCAGCTCGCCCAGGCGCTCGGCGACCTTCGCGCGCTGACCTCCAGGAACCGCCCCGCCGTACGTCTGCATCTGACCGACCGGATCGCCGGCGTCAGGCATCTTCTCTCGGTGGCAGAGGAGCTCTGACCATGCGATGCGCAAGTGGCGAAGGAATCGCCAGGGAGGTGGCTCCATGACCGAGCCGACAGGGCCGGCGGAGACCGCCGAGCCGGAGGTACCAGTGACAGCAGAGGCCCCCACGACCGATCCGGCGGCGCCGGTCGAGCATTCGACCGCGATCGCGGCCCAGGTGGCGACGGTCGCCACCACCGAGGAGGCGATCGCCTTCAATCCCCTTCGCGACCCCCGCGACAAGCGGCTCCCCCGCGTGGCCGGACCGCACGTGCTCGTGCTGTTCGGCGTGACCGGCGACCTCGCGAAGCGCAAACTGCTCCCCGCGATCTACGACCTGGGCAACCGTGGGCTCCTGCCGCCCGGGTTCTCCCTGGTGGGCTTCGCCCGCCGTGACTGGGCGCACGAGGACTTCGCCCAGGTCACCTATGAGGCCGTCAAGGAGCACGCGCGTACGCCGTTCCGCGAGGAGGTCTGGAAGCAGATCCGCGAGGGCATCCACTTCTGCCCCGGCGAGTTCGACGACGACGGCGCGTTCGACGTGCTGGCGATGATGCTCAAGGAGATCGACCAGACGCGGGGAACGGGCGGCAACTACGCCTTCTACCTGTCCGTGCCGCCGAAGTTCTTCCCCACGGTGATCGAGCAGCTCAAGCGGACCGACCTCGCCAAGGCCCCGGAGGGGTCGTGGCGTCGCGTGGTCATCGAGAAGCCGTTCGGCCACGACCTGCAGAGCGCCCGTGAGCTCAACGCGATCACCAACGCGGTCTTCCCCGAGGAGTCGGTCTTCCGGATCGACCACTACCTGGGCAAGGAGACCGTCCAGAACATCCTGGCGCTCCGGTTCGCCAACACGCTCTACGAGCCGATCTGGAACCGCGGTTACGTCGACCACATCCAGATCACGATGGCCGAGGACATCGGCATCGGCGGCCGCGCGGGCTACTACGACGGCATCGGCGCCGCCAGGGACGTGATCCAGAACCACCTGCTCCAGCTCCTCGCGCTGGTCGCGATGGAGGATCCGATCTCCTTCGACGCCGACGCGCTGCGCCGGGAGAAGGAGAAGGTCCTGCGGGCGGTCCAGCTCCCCGCCGACCTGGGCACCGGCACCGCGCGCGGCCAGTACGCGGCGGGCTGGCAGGGCGGCCAGCCGGTCGTGGGTTACCTCGACGAGGACGGCATCCCGCCGGAGTCGATCACCGAGACCTACGCGGCGATGCGGCTGGAGGTGGCCAATCGCCGCTGGGCGGGCGTTCCGTTCTACCTGCGCACCGGCAAGCGGCTCAGCCGCCGCATGACCGAGGTCGCCGTGGTGTTCCAGCGTGCGCCGCACCTGCCGTTCAGCAAGGACGACACGGAGATCCTCGGGCAGAACGCCCTGGTCATCAGGGTCCAGCCGGACGAGGGCATCACCGTCAGGTTCGGGTCCAAGGTGCCGGGCACCGCGATGGAGGTCAGGGACGTCAGCATGGACTTCGCCTACGGCGAGTCGTTCATGGAGTCCTCGCCCGAGGCCTACGAGCGGCTGCTCCTCGACGTCATGATCGGCGACCCGCCGCTCTTCCCGCACCAGCGGGAGGTCGAGCTCTCCTGGATGATCATGGATCCGGTCGAGCAGTACTGGGCCGAGCACGGCCGGCCCGAGGCCTACGCCTCCGGCGGCTGGGGCCCCGCCTCGGCCGACGCCATGCTGGCCAGGGACGGGCGCGCCTGGAGGCGGATGTGAACCGGAGGACGGCCGGCCATCCGGCAGGAACGCTGAACGAGCGGAGCGCACGTTGACGACCTTCAACCTGACAGAGACGACGGCGTCGAAGATCTCCTCGACGCTGACCCGGCTCCGGCACCAGATGGGCGCGCCCGCGGTCGGCATGGTGCTGACGCTGGTGATGGTCGTCGACGAGGCCGGGCAGTACGACGCGGTCCGGGCGGCGACCGAGGCGGCGCGGGAGCATCCTTCGCGCATACTCGTCGTGATCAACCGCGACCCGGCCGAGGCGAACAGGCTCGACGCCGAGATCAGGGTGGGCGAGTCCTCTCCCGGTGAGATCGTGCTGCTGCGCCTGTACGGCAAGCTGACCGGTCACGCCGACTCGGTCATCACGCCGTTGCTGCTCACCGACACCCCGGTGGTCGTCTGGTGGCCGGGCGACTCCCCCGCGGTTCCCGCGAAGGACTCCGTCGGCCAGCTCGCCAGCCGGCGCATCACCGACGCCCGGGCGTCGCGGGACTCGGTCTCGGCCATCACCTCGAGGCTCCAGGGTTATGTCCCCGGAGACACCGACCTCGCCTGGACCCGGCTGACACCGTGGCGGAGCCTGCTCGCCGCGGCCTTCGACCAGCCGGTCGGGAAGGTCGAGTCGGGAGTCGTCGAGGCCGCCGCCGGCAACCCCAGCGCGCCGCTGCTCGCGGCGTGGTTGTCGCAGCGGCTGGACGCCCCCGTGGAGGTCGCGGAGTCGCCCGGCCCCGGCCTCACGGCGGTGCGCCTCACCGTCGCGAACGGCGAGGAGCTCAAGGTGACCAGGTCCGACGCCCGCCTGGCGACGTTGTCGAAGCCCGGTCAGCCGGACCGGCGGGTCGCCCTGACCCGCAGGCCCACCTCGGAGCTGCTCGCCGAGGAACTCCGGCGGCTGGACCCCGACGAGACCTACATGTCGGCGATCAAGCAGCTGGCGAAGACGTCCGTCCACTGACCCGCGGGCCGGGGAGCCCCACGTGGGCTCCCCGGCCACCACGCACGTGAAAGAGAAATCGTCATGAGCGTTCCCACTGTCATCGTCCACCGCGACGCCGAGGTGCTGGCCCAGGCCGCCGCCGCCCGGCTGATCACCCGGGTGGTGGACACCCAGGCGGCGCGTGGTTCCGCCCACGTGGTGCTGACCGGCGGCACCGTCGGCGTCGCGACGCTCGCGGCCGTGGCGGCGACCGCCGCCCGCGACGCGATCGACTGGCGGGCGCTGGACATCTGGTGGGGCGACGAACGTTTCCTTCCCGACGGCCACCCCGAGCGCAACGAGACGGGTGCCCGTCAGGCCCTGCTGGACCACGTCGACGTCGACCCGGACCGCGTCCACCCGATGCCCGGCCCGGACTCCGGCCTGACCCCCGAGGAGGCGGCCGAGGCGTACGCCGTCGAGCTCGCGAAGGCGGCCAGGCCGGAGGACCACGGCCCGGTGCCGTCGTTCGACCTGCTGCTGCTCGGGATGGGCCCCGACGGCCACGTGGCCTCGCTGTTCCCCGGCCAGCCGGCGCTCTACGAGAAGGAGCGCTCGGTCGTCGCGGTGCACGGCTCGCCCAAGCCGCCGCCCACCCGGATCTCGCTCACGTTCCCGGCCATCGAGGCCGCGCGTGAGGTGTGGGTCGTAGCGGGCGGCGCGGAGAAGGCGCAGGCCGTCCACCTGGCGCTGTCGACCGCGGGCCCGATGCAGGTCCCCGCGGCCGGCGCGAGGGGCCGGCACGGCACGCTCTTCCTGCTCGACCGGGGGTCCGCCGCCAAGATCCCGCCCACCCTGGGCCGCATCGCCTCTCCCTGACATACGCGACGGGCCCGTGCGTCGGGCCCGTGCGCCCCTGCCCAGGGGATCAGTGGCCGTGACCGTGGCCGGCCGGGTGGTCATGCCCAGCCGGCCGGTCGGCCAGCCGGTGCGCCCGCTCGGTCACCTCGCCGGGGAGCACGGTGCCGCTCCCGGCGAGCACGTCCTCCAGCGCGCCGAGCCAGTGCCGGTAGTAGTTCCAGGGCTGGTCGCCGGGCATGGCCTGCCAGGCCGCGATCCGTTCGATCAGCGACGCCTGGAACCGCGGCCATGCGAACGCCCCCGCCTCGTGCAGGGCGACCGCGATGCCGAAGGCGCGGCTCTGCCACGGCTCGGTGAACACGAGCTCGCCGTTGGAGCGCGGCGGCGCGGCCGGGCCCTCGGTGTCCAGCGGGGCGGTCACGGCGCCTCCACCTTGGCGACGCCCACCATCGCGTCCCGGGTGACCAGGGGCACGAGCTGTTCCTCGGACATGTCCTCGGTCCCGGCGGGACGTTCGGGCAGCACCATCCAGCGCACCTCGCTGCTGGAGTCCCGTACGGTGATCCGCACGTCGTCGCCGAGGTCGAGGCCCATCTCGGACAGGACCGTGCGCGGCTCCCGCACCATCCGCGCACGATAGGCGGGATCCTTGTACCAGCTCGGCGGCAGGCCGAGCACCGCCCAGGGGTAGCACGAGCACAGCGTGCAGACCACCACGTTGTGGGTCGTCGGGGTGTTCTCCACGACGACGAGGCACTCGGTCTGCAGTCCGCCGAAGCCCAGCTCCCCGATGGCGGCCGTGCCGTCGTCGAGCAGCCGCCGGCGGTACTCCGGGTCGGTCCACGCCCTGGCGACCACCTTCGCGCCGTTGAGCGGGCCCACGTTGGTCTCGTACTGGGTGATGAGCCTGTCCACCGCGGCCGGGTCGACCAGGCCCCGCTCGGTGAGCAACTGCTCGAGTGCCTCGGTCCGCAGTGCCGGAGGAAGGCGTTCGCCGGATCCGTTGCCCGTCATGGGATCTTCTCCAGGTAGCTCTCGAACAGGTCGAGGGTGACGGCGAAGGGCTCGGCGGTGGCCCCCCACAACTCACGTGAGTCGAACCGCACCGAGTAGACGTGCTGCGGGTTCTCACCCAGGAAGTGGGCGTTCGTGTCCGGCAGCACGGCGGCAGGCTGGACGACCTCGACGACTCCGGTGTGTCCGCGCGCGTAGCGCGGCAGCCTGGTGTGCCCGGGCGGTGACATGTCCTTGGCCCGCACCCGCTCACCCACGGCGAACGCCGGTGGGACGTCCACGGTACGCAGCGAGCCCTCGGCGGAGGGGAGGTAGCCGGGCCTGGCGGGTTCGGGGATCGGCGGCTCCTCGACGTGCTCTCCACGCAGGTTGCGGGCCCGGGCGTCGATCGCGCCCGGTGCCAGGATCGCGCTCTCGGTGAGCACCAGTTCGGTGGAGTTGAGCCAGCGGCCGTAGTAGCCGTCGTCCAGATAGGCGGAGCGGTCGAGACGCTCCGTCGCGTGCCTGAACGCGTCCACGTTCCATCCGGCGACCCGGATGGAGTAGAGGCCCAGGGCGAACGCCCGGCCCTGCCAGGGCTCCGCGAAGACCGGCTCCCCGGCGCGCGGCGGATGAACGGGACCCCATCCCGCGGTGCCTCCCATGTCGGCGATCCCGTCCACGTCATCACCCCCGTCCATCCAGGCTGGCAGAGGCACGTTCAAACGAACGTCTGCCCACGGGCGTCCGACTCTCATTCATGCAGGTCAATGCCATGATGGGCGCCTCGCCTGAGGTTGCGCCTATGATTGCCCCGCCGGTGCGACCCCCCTCCGGCACGGCTGTGGCGGCCCTGCCGCGGGAGACGAGTGACCATGCCCGACGAGCCCACGCCCACCGGAGACCGGCCCTCCGAGCCGCGACCGGAGACTGATCGGCGCCCCGGCCCCGCGAGACCGGCGCCCGCGAGCGCCGGAAATCGCCGTGGACGGCGGGACGTCCCCCCGTTCCCTCTCCTGACACCGGAGGAGTGGCGCGCCCCTGAGGAGGCTCTGCGCCGGATGTACGCCGGCGCCGAGGCCCGGGCGATCGCCAACGCCGAGTGGTACCTCGAGGACCGGGCACGCAAGCGCCTCCCGTCACAGATCCTGCGCGGGCTCGCCATCCTGCTCGGAGCGGCGGGTGCGCTCCAGCCTCTGGCGGCGACCGCGGGCAGCTCGGACGGAAGTCTCGCCTGGGGGTACGTGCTGCTGGCCGCCGCCGGGGTGTGCGTCGCCTTCGACCACTTCCTGGGCCTGTCCTCCGGCTGGATGCGCGACATGGTGACCGCGCAGCGGATCCAGCACCGGCTCGTGGAGTTCCAGCTCGACTGGGCCGCGATGAACGCCCGTGACGCCATCGGCCCCGGCCGGTCGACGGTCCACGAATACCTTGAGCTACTCAGGTCGTTCATGTCCGATATCTCGCTCATAACCGCTGAGGAGACCTCGGAGTGGGTGGGCGACTTCCAGACCGCGGTGGCGCAGCTCAACAACCAGACCGGCAACCGCTGAGTCCGGGCCTGCCGCGGCCGTCGCGGTGTCGGCCAGAATGACTCGCGTGAGGATCCGCCGGTCGGTCGGCCCGCTCGTCAGCGGCACGACCTACCGGCGCGGCGTCCATCTGCTGCTCGGGGCCGTGCTGCTGTTGCCGTACGTGCTGGTGGGGGCGGCGTTCGCGCAGTTGCTCACCTCTCCGCAGGTGCCCCTGCCGCTGGCCCTGCTCGTGCTCGCCGTCGCGCTCGTGATCGCTTCGGTGCCGCCGTTCCTGCGGGGCACACGCGCGCTGGAGATCGTGGCGGCCCGCTCACTGCTCGGCGTGCCCCTTCCCGACCCTCCCGCGACGACCGAGCCCGTACGGGAGGCGCGGGACACAAGGCTGCGTGCGGCGTTGTGGTTCACGCTGCATCTCGCGATCGGCGGGCTGGTGGCGGTGCTGCTGCTCATCCCCCTGACGACGGCCGTGCTCTTCATCGGGCAGCGCCTCGGCATCGGCGGCGAGTCGCTCGCCGGCCTCCGGATCGGCCCGCTGGACGAGCACGACTCGGGATGGCTGGCGCTGCTCGGGGCCGCGATGATCGTCTGTGTCGGCTACGCCGTGGCGGGGCTCGGGGCGCTCGCCGCGATCATGGCCCCGGTGCTGCTCGGGCCGTCGCCGGCCGAGCGGATCGCCGCCCTGGAGGCCCATGCCGTACGGCTCGCCGAACGCAACCGCCTGGCCCGCGAGCTGCACGACTCCATCGGTCACGCGCTGACGGTGACGACCGTGCAGGCCGCTGCCGCGCGGGAGGTGCTCGACGAGGATCCGGAGTTCACGCGCCGTGCCCTCGCCGCGATCGAGGACACCGGGCGCGCCGCGGCCGAGGACCTCGACCGCCTGCTCGGGATGCTCCGCGACGGCGAGGCCGCGCAGCGTGCGCCGCTTCACCGGCTGGCCGACCTCGACAGGCTGGTGGCCCATTCGCGCGGCACGGGGGTGGAGGTGCGCACATCGGTCGAGGGCCCGCTGGACGGCCTGCCCGCGACCGTGTCCCGGGAGGGCTATCGCATCGTCCAGGAGAGCCTGACGAACGCGCTGCGGCACGCGGGCCGGGTTCCGGTGGTGGTGCGGATCACCGTCGGCGACCGGCTGCTCGTCATCGACGTGGCCAATCCGCTCACGGGAGCCGAGCGACCGAGACAGGGCGGCCGGGGGCTGGACGGGATGCGCGAACGGGTGCGCCTGCTCGGCGGCGCCATGACGGCCGGGCCGGAGGAGGAGCGGTGGCGGGTGACGGTGCGACTGCCGACGGGAGAGCGGCCATGACGATCAGGGTGGCGATCGCCGACGACGAGGAGCTGATCCGGGTCGGGCTGCGGGTCGTCGTGAACGCGCAGCCCGACCTCGAGGTGGTAGGTGAGGCCACCGACGGGGCCGAGGTGCCGGCGATGGTCGCCCGCACCCGGCCCGACGTGTTGCTGATGGACGTGCGGATGCCCGCCATCGACGGCATCGAGGCGACCCGCCGGTTGCTGGCCTCGTCGGGCGAGCCGCCGAAGGTGCTGGTCATCACCACCTTCGAGAACGACGACTACGTCTACGAGGCGCTGCGCGCGGGCGCGAGCGGCTTCGTGCTCAAGCGCACCCGGCCGGCCGAGGTGGTCCAGGCGATCAGGGTGCTCGCGGGCGGGGAGTCCGTCGTCTTCCCCGCGGCGATCCGCCGACTGGCCGCCGCCTACGGCTCCGGCGGGCCGGCCGGTGACCGGCTCCGCCGGGCCCGCCTGACCGAGCGCGAGGCCGAGATCCTGCGGCTGATGGCGGCCGGGCTGTCGAACGCCGAGATCGCCGCGGCGCTCGTGGTGGGAACGGAGACCGTCAAGACGCATGTGGGCAACGTCCTCGCCAAACTCGGCGCCCGTGACCGCACCCAGGCGGTCATCACCGCCTACGAGTCCGGGTTCGTCAGCCCCGCGGGCTGAGGGGTCCCCTGCACGCAGGCGGTGCAGGCCCCCCGGCGCCGCAGGTGGTAGGCGTGGGCGGCGAACGCGAGCGCGACCCCCCACAGCGGCCACAACAGGTGCGTGACGACCAGGAACGGGCTGTATCCGTCGACGTTCCAGATCGTGGACGAGGTCGCGATGTCCAGCCCCGCGGAGACGGCGATGGGCGCGACGTAGAGCGCCGGGATCACCGCGAGCCTGATCGGCACCCGCCGCCCGGCCAGGCCGATCATCCAGCGCGGGAACACCTCGCCCCAGCGCTGGATCAGCCCGAGGGTCAGGATCGCCCCGACGACGGCGAACGCCCCGAGGCCGGCACCGGCCCAGACGCCTCCGCTGTCGCGAAGCGACCGCAACATCTCGTCGCTGATTCCGAGAGGGACGCCCGCCAGCCAGGACAGGCGGCTCGCCGCGTAGAGCAGCGGCACCACGACGGCGACCAGAGTCGCCCGGCGGCCCCAGGCGACGATGCGCGCGTGGTCGTCCGTGCCCGCGCGACGGCCGCACCGGACGCAGGCTCCGCGGCTGCGGCGCTGCCAGGACAGCACCGCGAACCAGAGCAGGTAGCCGCCGGCCATGCACCAGATCTCGTTGGCCATCGTCCAGGACAGGACGCGCGAGTAGTCGACGTCCGGCGGCCAGCCGAAGGGCGCGCCGAGGATCAGCATGGGCGCGTATCCGGTCAGCGCCAGCGCGTTCGAGCTCGGCACCACCGCCAGCAGCACGGCGGCCACCAGGTAGCCGAAGCCCGCGAGGAGCGCCCGCGGCACGCCGCTCAGCCGTACGGCGTGCCGTCCGGCCATGGCCAGGGCCGCGACGGCGGCGGCCAGCAAGGTGGCCGCGAGCAGAGGCGCACCCACCTCTGGCGTGATGACACGCAGGACGCCCGCATGCCCGAAGGGGTATCCGCGGCCGGTCAGCGTCCAGACGAGCGCGACGACGCCGTAGGCCGCCGTCCAGGCGACGGCGGCGTGGCCGACCCACCCGGCTCGGCGCGCAGGCCCCGGCGCCGTGCTCCCGTCGGGAGGCCGGCCTCCCGCGACGGCGGACGGCGGCCGAGAGGCCGAGTCGGACGGACTGATGGAGGGAGTCGACATGACGAGGTCCTTTCGTGGGAGGTGGGACGTGCACCTCTCACGATCGCCACGGGCCGCCTGCCGCGACTCCCCTCACGACGGGAACCGCCTCCCCCGCACGGGGGATACTCGGCCGGTTCAGATCGTGACGGCCTCCACCCGCGCGGGCACGTGTTTGTGCCAGGGCGTTCCGGCGTAGGGGTCACGATCCCCGGCGGCCGTCAGCTCGTTGGGGGCGGCGCCGGTCACGACCGGGGCGCCGTCCGGCCCGGGGTAGGAGAGGCCGAGCCCGTTGGGCAGGGAGACATGACCAGGCTGCAGGCCGTCGTGGATCTCGACGGGCACCTCGACGCTGCCCGTGCGGGTCGTCACGCGTGCCATCGCGCCGCCGGTCAGCCCGAGGCGCGCCGCGTCGGCCGGGCTGATGCGCAGGGTTCCCGACGGATCACGCTTGCGCCAGGCCGGGTCACGGAAGATCGTGTTGGCGGTGAAGGCGCGGCGCTCACCCGCCGACAGCACGAAGGGGAACTCGGGATCCGCTGCGGGGCCGGCGCCGAGGTTCTCGATCTCCTCCACCAGTTCCGGGATCGTCAGGTGGATCTTCTTGTCCGGAGTGCCGAGGCGGCCCAGCCCGTCGTCCGGCGCGTCCTTGCTGAAGACCAGGCCCGAGGGGCTCGCGAGGATCGCGTCGAACAGGTGCTCGCCCAGTTGCGGTCCCTCCCCCTCGATGCCCGCCCGCCGTACGGATTCCGGGTGCGCGGCCGCGAGTTTGTGGGCCAGCGGCCACAGCGAGGCCGCGGCGGCCGCCCCGTCCGGCAACGTCGGCCCGAGACTGCGGTAGAGCAGGACGGAGGCGATCTTGGCGAGTGCGGGGTCGGCCAGCATCCCGAGGAACGCGGCGGAGAAGGCGGTCCTGTCCCCCTCGGCGAGGGCCTCGCGCAGGGGGGCCAGGTCGGGGACGACGCCGAGGGCCTCGCACAGGCGGGCGTACATCTCCGGCTCCGGCAGCAGGTCCGCGTCGGGGGGCGGGTCGAGCACCGGGCGGCGCAGGTGGAAGTAGTTGTCCGGCGTCTCCAGATTGAAGAACGTGGCCTCCCACTTCTCGAACTGCGTCGGCGCGGGCAGCACGTAGTCGGCCCGCCGCGCCGTCTCGGTCATCGCGACGTCGATCACGACGAGGAGGTCGAGGGCGTCCAGGGCGTCCCGCATCCTGGGCGAGTCCGCCACCGAGTGGACCGGGTTGGCGGACTCGACCAGCATGGCGCGGTATCGCCGGGGATGGTCGGTGAGGATCTCCTCGGCGATCACGTTGGTGGGCACCAGGCCGGAGATGACGCGCGCTCCCACGACGGGGCTGACGCGGTCACGGCCTCGTCCCCAGTGGGAGTAGGTGACCAGGGGGCCGAAAAGGATCGGGGGGTTGTTCGTGCCCCGGCGGCCGACGTTGCCCGTCAGGACCATCAGCAGGAGGTCGAGATAGCTGGTGACGGTCGAGTGCAGCGACATCTGGACGCCGAGGTCCTCGTGCAGGGCCACGCCGCGCGCGGCGGCGATGCGGCGGGCGGCGTCGCGGACCAGCCTTTCCTCCACCCCCGCCGTGGCGGAGTACTCCGAGATCGGCACCCGCCGCAACGCGTCGATCACCCGCTCGCTCTCGACGGCGTGTTCCTCCAGCCACCGGTGCGCGATCAGGTCCTCCTGGACCAGCACGCCCGCCATGGCGGCGAGCAGCCACGCGTCCGTCCCGGGGCGTACGGCGAGGTGGATGTCGGCCAGTTCGGCGGTCTCGGTGCGGCGCGGGTCGATCACGATCAGGGACCGGTCCGGGTCGCGGGAGATCTCGCGGAGGGTCGGCCTGGCACGTGGCACGCCGTGGGACTGCCAGGGGTTCTTGCCGACGAACAGGGCGACGTCGCAGTGGTCGAGGTCTCCGGTCGTGATGGTGCCGAGCATGCGGTCGGCGACCCAGAACAGCCCCGTCTTCTCCTGCGCGAGGGCGTTCGACCGGTGGCGCGCCCCCAGTGTGCGCATGAACGCTCCCGAGTAGGAGCCGCCCAGGTGGTTCCCCTGGCCGCCCCCGCCGTAATAGAAGATCGTCTCGCCGCCGTGCGCGTCCCTGACGGCGGCGAATCCGGCGGCGACCTCCCTGATGGCCGTGTCCCAGTCGACCTGTTCGAACGAGCCGTCCGGGCGCCTTCGCAGCGGGTGGGTCAGCCGGTCGCGGCCGTTCTGGTAGTGATCGAGGCGGAGCGGCTTCTCGCAGGTGTAGCCCTGCGACGAGGGGTGCGCCTTGTCGCCTCGGATCCGCTCGAATCGCCGGCCGTCCAGTTTGATCTCGATGCCGCAGTTGCACGCGCAGAGCACGCACGCGGTGGGCCGCCAGTCCAAGATGTTCTCCCGACCTTCTGGGTCCACTAGTCGAACTCAGGGTAGCCGACGGGGCTCGGCCTGTCCGCCTCGAAGCGGATACGAAGCCAGCGCCATTCCGATGACCTCGGCCTACTTGAATCGCTTCGCGTGGTTCAGCCGCCGGTGGGCGGCACGTCACCGAGCGCCGCCTCAGCCCGGTCCGCTCGCAGGCGCGCGGACTCCGCCGCCCGCCGGGAACGGCCCTCCTCCCGCCTGGCGACGTCGAGCCGGTGCCGGGCGGCGCCCTGGCCGTCCTTCGCCGCCGCGAGCCTGCCGGAGAGCTCGGCCACCTCCTCCGCCAGCCGGTCGTGTTCCTGTACGGCTTCCGCGAACTCGGCCTCCCAGGAGGACAGGCCCTCCTCGGCCCGCGCCGCCGCTTCGCGGGCCTGCGCCGCCGCCTTCTCCCGCTCCCGGCGCTCACGCTCGGCCTTCTGCCTCGCGGCCCTCTCCCTGGCGGCCTCGCCGTCGCCCCCGTCCCGTTCGCCCGCGGGCGTTGCCGCCCGCCGCCCGCGGGGGGACGCCCCCGCCTCGGCGGCCTTCTCCGCCGTCCGCACCGGTCTGAGCACCGGCGCCGGGGCGAACCCGCTGTAGCTCAGCCCGCGGACCAGGCGCCCCTCCCGCACCTGCTCGGACGCGGTCTCGTCGACGACCGCCGCGTCCAGCGTCTGCTCGATCTCGGTGCCGGCCGCGCCCGCGAGCGGCTGCCCGGCCGCCTCGGCGTCCTGCCTGATCAGGCGGGCGAGCCGGGACGTCGCCGCCGACCGCTCCTGGGTGAGGGCGGCCAGCGCCTCGGCGTCCTGCCTCCGCCAGGCCTCGCGGAGGCGCCCGCCCACGCCGAGGAGCTCGTCCAGCTCCGCCGGATGACGTCGCGAGGCCTGGTTGACGGCCCAGCCGACGACTGTGGGACGGCGCAGTGCGGAGATCTGACGGGAGAGCGCCGCGTCGCCGGCCGTCTTGGCCTCCTTGGCCAGCGCGTCCCGGGTGGCGACGAACTCGCCGGGGGCGAGGCCGTACAACCGGTCGGCTGCCGCGTCGAGATCCATGGCTCCACCTGTACCCTCCGCCGCGCCGCACGTCCACCGACTCTCCTCGCCGCGCGTTGGAACGGCATTCTCCCGCGGTTCGCACCGCCGCCGCGGGACCGTCCTGACGCATAGTGGAAGCACCGCCCAACGACGGAGGCCTCCCGTGTTCGAGCGTTTCACCGACCGAGCCCGCCGAGCCGTGCTTCTCGCCCAGGAGGAGGCGAGGATGCTGGACCACCGCTACATCGGGTCCGAACACGTGCTGCTCGGCCTCGTCCACGAGGGCGAGGGCCTCGCCGCCAAGATCCTCCATGAGGAGGGCGTCGAGCTCGAGGCGCTGCGTGAGGACGTGAGGCGGCTGGTCGGCACGGGGCCGTCCCCGGGACCCGACGAGCACATCCCCTTCACCCCGCGGGCCAAGAAGATCCTTGAACTCTCGCTCCGCGAAGCCCTGAACCTCCGGCACAACTACATCGGCACCGAGCACATCCTGCTGGGCCTCATCCGGGAGGGCGGCGGGGCCGGCGTCCAGGTGCTCACCGAGCGGGGCACGGACTTCGACCGCGTCCGGCGGAAGGTCGTCGAGGAGACCCGGAGCCAGCGCGAGGCGGGCGGCCACTCCGGCGCCTTCCCGGCCCCGTGGCCTTCGCTGGTGTCCAGGATCGACCGGCTGCAGGAGGCCGTGGACCGCATTGAGCGTCGCCTGGACGCGATGGGCGCGCCGCCGGACCCCGGCCCTCCCGGCTCCTCTGAGTGATCATCCTGGCCCGGCGTTCCCTGAGCCTCGCCGAGCCAGGATGGATCACCTGTGACGGCTCAGCTCGGAGAAGCCGCCATCACACCCACGGCGATCCGCGCCTCGATCACACCGGGGTCGTCGGTGTGGGTGAGCGTGGCGCCGAGGGAGGTCAGAAGCCTGCGCATGCGGGCGTTGTCGGACAGCAGGCTCGCCCGGACCTCCGCGAACCCCAGGTCGCGCGCCTCCTGCATGATCATGCGGGCCATCGCGGTGCCGATCCCGCGACCCTGCCATCTGTCCTCGACCAGGAATGCGATCTCCGCGATGCCCGGGTCGGGGGTGAACATCAGGGAGGCGACCGCGACCACCTGACCGTCGTGCCCGGCCACTAACGAGTGACCGCGGCTGCGGTCGCAGAGCCGGTCGAACACCCGGGGCGGGAGCGTCGGCATGGCCGTGAAGTAGCGGAACCGCCGCGTCTCGGGCGAGCAGCGCTCGTGCAGGTCGCGAAGCGCCTCCCGGTAGAGCGAGGTGAGCGGCCTGATCAGCACCTCGGCTCCGTCGGCGAGCCGCAGGGGTCCGTCGGGCGCGACCTCGGCCGGCGGTTGCGCGAGCCGTACGAGCGCGGCCGCGCGGGCCGCCTCGGTCAGGGTGAAGGGCAGCCCCGAGCGGCGGAGCCGGATCGCCCGGCGGGCGGCCACGGGGACGACGAGCAGGGTGGGGTCGGGAAGCTCTCCCTCGGCGTCCGAGCGCGGACGTCCGGGCTCGGCCCCGTAGACCCATCGGGAGTCGTCGGCCCGCAGCAACTCCCCGAGTATCTCGGGCAGACGCCAGGGCATCGCCCGGAGCCGGGCGGCGAGCAGCAGGGCGCGGGTCGGCTCGTCGGTGAGCTCGTGCGCCGTCGCGGGCACGACCTGGACCCGCCGGCCTCCCGCCGCCTCCAGCGCCTCACGAACCACGTCGGGCGAGGCGGGGATCTCCGTCACGAATTCGTCGACCGTGCCGTCCGTGTCCGGCTGGACGGACAGGCCGAGGATGTTCCCGCCCTTCTCGGCGAGGGCCGCCGCGAGCGCGGCGAGACGTCCCGGCCGCTCGTCGACCGTCGTCCGTACTCGCAAGAACCCCATCGGTGCCGCTCCCTCCGTTGCGCTGCCCACAGCTTGACGCACCTCTGTTACGCGATTGCTACGCAACAGTGAGCCTGCCGTTTCAGACCGATATACGCACAGAAAGTTGCCGTTATCAGCATGAGCATCGCGATTAGCCAACGACTTCCGTCGCATGATGTGCTGAAGAGTACGGATATAGCAGTATGTGCACCATGAATGCTCCGCTGTCCTCGGGTTTCGTCAACGGCGACGTGTCGTTCTGGTATCGCTCCATCGGACTCCCGGTGCCCGGCGAACCCCTCGGGGGCGACGTACAGGCCGATGTGGCCGTCGTGGGAGCCGGTTACACGGGGCTGTGGACCGCCTACTACCTGAAGAAGGCCCGGCCGTCGCTCGACATCGTGGTGCTGGAGAAGGAGTTCGCCGGCTTCGGCGCCTCCGGGCGCAACGGCGGATGGCTCACCGGCGCGCTCGCCGGCACGCCCGAGCGGTATGCGAAGACCCACGGCCCGGACGCGGCCAGACGGCTGCAGCGCTCGATGTTCGCCGCGGTCGACGAGGTCGTCAGGGTGGCCGCCGAGGAGGGCGTCGACGCCGACATCGTGAAGGGCGGCATCACCACCGTGGCCAGGTCCGCCGCCCAGGCCCGGCGGTTGCGGGAGGACCTCGACTGGCAGCGGGAGTGGGGCTGGACCGAGGACGACGTCCGCCTGCTGTCCCCCGAGGAGATGGACGCGCGCCTCAGGGTGAGCGGAGCCGTCGGCGCGACGTGGAGCCCCCACTGCGCCCGGATCCAGCCGGCGAAACTCGCCCAGGGGCTGGCCCGGGCCGTACGGGACCTCGGCGTGAAGATCTACGAGCGGACGCCGGTCACCGAGATCGCCCCCGGCCGGGCGGTCACACCGTACGGCACGGTGACCGCCCGCCACGTGCTGCGCTGCACAGAGGGATTCACCGCGACCATCCCCGGACACCACCGCGACTGGCTGCCGATGAACAGCTCCATGATCGCCACTGAGCCGCTGCCCGCCCAGGTGTGGGACTCCATCGGCTGGGACGGCCGCGAACTGCTCGGCGACATGGCGCACTACTACATGTACGCCCAGCGGACCGCCGACGACCGCATCGCTTTCGGCGGCCGGGGCAAACCGTACCTCTACGGATCGAAGATCGACGAGCGCGGGCACACGCACGCCTGGACGGTCGACGCCCTCTGGGACCTGCTCACCTCGTTCTTCCCCGCCGTCGCCTCGTCGCGGGTCGCGCACGCGTGGTCGGGCGTGCTCGGCGTGCCGCGCGACTGGTGTGCGACCGTCCACGTGGACCACGCGAGCGGACTCGGCTGGGCCGGGGGTTACACCGGGCACGGGGTGACGACCACGAACCTGGCCGGGCGCACGCTGTGCGACCTCGTGCTCGGGCGGGACACCGAGCTGACCTCCCTGCCGTGGGTCGACCGCCGGGTCCGCTCCTGGGAGCCCGAGCCGCTGCGCTGGCTCGGCGTGCACTCGATGTACCGCCTCTACCGCCTGGCCGACGCCCGGGAGAGCCGCGGAATGACCAGAACCTCCACCCTCGCCAAGATCGCCAACAAAATCACCGGCCACTGACTGGAGGTGATCATGCACCCGCCGGAGACCCCTGGAGCCCCCTGGAGCCCCCTGGAGGTGATCATGCACACTTTCGGCGATCAGCCCGGTGAGCTGGCCCGACGCCAGCCGTGATCATGCACAGATTCGGCGCCGACTACTCTGACCTGAGGGGACACCATTCGTGATCATGCACCACTTGGAAGGGCACCAGGCCTGTGAGCAGTGACATCCTTTTCCGCGGCGGCCGCGCCTTCATCCCGGACGGCTTCGCCGAAGCGGTTCTCGTCCGCGACGGCCGCATCGCCGCCGTCGGCGCCGAGTCCGACCTCGTACGGCTCTCGCCCACGGCCCAGCCGGTGGAACTCGAAGGCGGCCTGCTGACACCGGGATTCACCGACGCTCACATCCACCCCGTACAGGCGGGCCTCGAGCGGGCCAAGTGCGAACTGTCGGAGATCTACGGCCTGGACGCCTACGTCGCAAAAGTAGCCGACTATGCCATGAAAAATCCGGATAAGGAGTGGATCGATGGTGGCGGCTGGGACATGTCAGCCTTCCCCAACGGTCTCCCCCACCGATCCCAGCTGGACTTCCTCGACCGGCCCGTCTACCTGATCCAGCGCGACCACCACGCCGCCTGGGTCAACACCCGCGCGCTCGAGGTGGCAGGGATCACCCGGGACACCCCCGACCCCGCCGACGGCCGCATCGAGCGCGACCCCGACGGCACACCCAGCGGAGTCCTGCACGAGGGCGCGATGGACCTGGTCGGCCTCCTCACACCACGACCGACCCCCGCCGACGCCGAAGCGGCCCTCCTCGACGCCCAGGCGTACCTCTTCTCGGTCGGGATCACCGGCTGGCAGGACGCGATCGTCGGCTCGTACGCCGGATCGGACGACAACCTGCCCACCTACATCGAGGCCGCCGGCGCGGGCCGCCTGAAGGCGCGCGTCGTCGGCGCCCTCTGGTGGGACCGGACGCGAGGCGCGGAACAGATCCCCGAGCTCGTCGATCGGCGCGCCAGGGCCGGGGGCCTCGACCGGTTCCGCGCCACCTCCGTGAAGATCATGCAGGACGGCATCGCCGAGAACTTCACCGCGGCCGTCATCGAGCCCTACTGCCGCTGCGGCGGCACCGGTCTGTCGTACGTCGACCCCGGGCTGCTGAAAGGCTACGTCCAGGAACTCGACGAGCTCGGCTTCCAGGTCCATTTCCACGCCATCGGCGAGCGCGCCGTACGGGAGACGCTGGACGCCCTGTCCGGCACGCGTCCGGAGAACCGGCACCACATCGCCCATCTCCAGATCATCACGCCGCAGGACGTCCCGCGCTTCGCCGAACTCGGCGTGACCGCGAACCTGCAGCCGCTCTGGGCGACCCACCACGCCCAGATGGACGAGTTGTGCATCCCGTTCCTGGGCGAGGAGCGGTCGGCGTGGCAGTACCCCTTCGCCGATCTCGTACGGCACGGCACCAGGTTCGCGGCGGGCTCCGACTGGCCCGTCTCGTCGGCCGACCCGATCCAGGGCATGCACGTCGCGGTCAACCGGACCGAACCGGGCAGTTCGGTCCACGCGTCCTACCCGACCGCGCAGACGCCGTTCCTCCCCGGCCAGAGCATCGACCTCAGGACGGTCATGAACGCCTACACGGCCGGCTCGGCCTGGGTGAACCGATCTCCCGCCGGCACGATCGAGGAGGGCCGGCCGGCCGACCTCGTCGTGCTCGACCGGGATCCCTTCACGCTCGAGCCCGGCGAGATCTGGACCACCCAGGCCCGGATGACCTTCGTGGACGGCGAGCAGGTGCACGGCTGACGGTCAGGTATAGGTGCAGGCGACGCCGGGGGAACTCGTGCCCCCGGCCGAGGCCACCGTCACGGTGACGGACCCCGTTCCCGCCGTGCCTCCCTGACCCCGCGGCCTGGGGTCCTCGAGAAGGGGGTTCATGGTCGTGCGTTCATCCAAGCAGGCAGCACGGGAACCTCCGCATCCAACGATGATCGAGATCTCGTTCTCTGTCCGGGTGGCGCCGCGCCCCGGATCGTGCCACGCGCACTTGCGGTCTCGTGGCCCCACGCTCACTTGCGGCATCGGCCCGCCGGAAACGACGAGGTCCCCGCGACGGTTTCCGTCGCGGGGACCTGTTTCGTCGGCGTGCCGTACGACCTAGTAGATCGGGCGAGAAGACGACCGCAGGCGCTCCAGTGCCTCGGCGAGGATCTGCGCGCCGTCCGTGTCGCTACGACGCTCCTTCACGTACGCGAGGTGCGTCTTGTACGGTTCGTTCCGCGGCGGGGCGGGCGGATTGGCCTCGTCCTGACCGGCCGGCAACCCGCACCGGGGGCAATCCCAGTACTCCGGGACGGCCGCGTCACTGGCGAAGCTGGGACGCGTCTCGTGCATGTTGGCGCACCAGAACGAGACCCGCACGCGGGGAGCGGCCTCGCCGCGCTCGGCCTCCCCCATGGGGCCGGCACCGACTCGGCTGCCACGGATCGCGTTGCCACTACCCACGGATGAACTCCTTGCTCGATCGCCCCGGGGACACGGGGAGGTGAATCCAGATCACGCGTTCGCCTGACAAGCCGCTACGGCTTGAGCAGCAGACCCAGCGCGATGATGCAGACGAACCAGATCACGCCCGTGATGACGGTGAGTCGGTCCAGGTTACGCTCCACCACCGACGATCCACCGAAGGACGAGGTGAAACCACCGCCGAACAGGTCCGAAAGACCGCCGCCCTTGCCCTTGTGGAGCAGGACGAGCAGCACCATCAGAGCGCTCGACAGGATGAGAGCGATGGAGATTCCGATTGTCACCGTAGACCTGTTCCTATGTGGGGCGTGTACGACGCCATTCGGCGTGACGATTCAATCTTGCACTACGAGGGTACGACTTGTTGTCAACTCGTACCCCCTAAACGGCCCAGCTAGCCAGACATCTCCCGAAAGCGGCAAATCTTGACGAATTCTCCCTGGTCGAGGCTTGCCCCTCCGACGAGGGCGCCATCGATGTCGGGCTCCGCCATGATGCCGGCGATGTTGTCCGCCTTTACCGAGCCTCCGTAAAGGATACGGACCGACGCGGCCACCTCGTCCCCATACAGCTCGGCGAGTCGCGCCCTGAGGGCTCCGCACACCTCCTGGGCGTCCTCCCGGGTGGCGACCTCACCGGTACCGATCGCCCAGACCGGCTCGTAAGCCACCACAAGCGACTTGACCTGCTCGGCCGGCACGCCCTCGAGCCCGCCCACGAGCTGGCCCACGGTGTGCTCGATGTGGCGGTCCTCCCTGCGGATCTCGAGTGCCTCGCCGACGCACAGGATCGGCGTGATCGAGTGCCGGTAGGCCGCCTTGACCTTCGCGTTGCAGAGGCCGTTGTCCTCGTGGTGGTACTGCCGGCGCTCGGAATGCCCGACCAGCACGAAGGTCGCGCCGAGCTTGGCGAGCATCGCCCCGGAGATGTCCCCCGTGTAGGCGCCCGAGTCGTGGTGGGACAGGTCCTGCCCGCCGTACACGATCCGGAGCTTGTCACCGTCGACCAGCGTCTGGACGCTGCGCAGATCGGTGAACGGCGGGAGCACCGCGACCTCGACGGCGTCGAAGTCCTTGTCGTTCAGCGAGAACGCCAGCTTCTGCACCAGGTTGATGGCCTCGAGGTGGTTGAGGTTCATCTTCCAGTTGCCGGCGATGAGCGGCTTTCGAGCCACTATGCCTCCAGAGCAGCGAGCCCGGGCAGCGTCTTGCCTTCGAGGTACTCGAGGCTGGCGCCGCCACCGGTGGAGATGTGCGAGAAGCCGTCCTCAGGAAGACCGAGCAGCCGCACCGCGGCCGCCGAGTCGCCGCCGCCGACGACCGTGAACGCGCCGGACCGGACGAGCGCCTCGGCCACGGCACGGGTGCCGCCGGAGAACGCCTCGAACTCGAACACGCCCATGGGGCCGTTCCAGAACACCGTCTCGGCGTCCGCCAGCTTGGCGGCGAACAGCTCCCGCGTCTTCGGCCCGATGTCGAGGCCCTCACGGTCGGCCGGGATCGCGGTGGCGTCCACCACCTCGTGGGGCGCGTCCGCCGCGAAGTGCGTGGCGGCCAGCACGTCCACGGGGAGCACCAGATCGACCCCACGGGACGCGGCCTCGTTGAGGAAGCCGCGGACCTGGTCGAGCTGGTCCTCCTGCAGCAGCGAGTTGCCGACCTCGTGCCCCTGCGCCTTCAGGAAGGTGTAGGCCATGCCGCCGCCGATGAGCAGCCGGTCGACCTTCGACAGCAGGTTGGCGATGACGCCGAGCTTGTCGGAGACCTTCGCGCCGCCCAGGACCACGACGTACGGCCTGGCCGGGTCCTCGGTGAGCTTCTTGAGCACCTCGACCTCGGTCAGCACCAGGTCGCCGGCCGCGTGCGGCAGGCGCTGCGGCACGTCGTAGACGCTGGCGTGCTTGCGGTGCACCGCGCCGAAGCCGTCCCCGACGTACAGGTCGGCGAGGGCCGCCAGCTTGTCGGCGAACTCCCCCCTGACCGCGTCGTCCTTGGACTCCTCGCCGGGCTCGAAACGCAGGTTCTCCAGCAGCGCGACCTGGCCGTCCTGGAGGGCCTCGGTCACGCTCCCGGCCGACTCGCCGACCACGTCGGTCGCGAACGCCACGTCCTCGCCGAGCAGCTCCGCCAGCCGCCGGGAGACCGGGGCGAGGGAGTACTTCGGCGTCGGAGCGCCCTTGGGGCGGCCGAGGTGGGCGCCGACGATCACCTTGGCGCCGCGCTCGAGCAGCTTCTTGATCGTCGGCACCGACGCCCTGATCCGGCCGTCGTCGGTGATCGTCTCCCCGTCGAGGGGCACGTTGAGGTCGGCGCGCACGAAGACGCGCCGACCCTTCACGTCGAGCTCGTCGATTCCGATCATCAGAGGGAGGCGCCCACGTAGTCGATGAGGTCCGCGAGGCGGTTGGAGTAGCCCCACTCGTTGTCGTACCAGCCGATGACCTTGACCTGGTTGCCGATCACCTTGGTCAGACCGGCGTCGAAGATGCAGGACGACGGGTCGGTCACGATGTCGGAGGAGACGATCTCGTCCTCGGTGTACGACAGGTAGCCCTTGAGCGGGCCCTCGGCGGCGGCCTTGAGCGCGGCGTTGACCTCCTCGACGGTGGTCTCACGCTTGACCTCGACGGTCAGGTCGGTGGCCGAGCCCGTGGGGATCGGCACGCGCATCGCGAAGCCGTCCAGCTTGCCCTTGAGCTCGGGCAGGACCAGGCCGATGGCCTTGGCCGCACCGGTGGAGGTCGGCACGACGTTCAGCGCGGCGGCGCGGGCGCGGCGCAGGTCCTTGTGCGGGCCGTCCTGCAGGTTCTGGTCCTGCGTGTAGGCGTGGATGGTGGTCATCAGACCCTTCTCGATACCGAAGGTGTCGTTGAGGACCTTGGCCATCGGGGCCAGGCAGTTGGTGGTGCAGGACGCGTTGGAGATGATCGTGTGCGCCGCCGGGTCGTACGACTCGTGGTTGACGCCCATGACGATCGTCACGTCTTCGTTCTTCGCCGGGGCGGAGATGATGACCTTCTTGGCGCCGTTGTCGGCGTGCACCCGCGCCTTGGTGGCGTCGGTGAACAGGCCGGTCGACTCCACGACGACGTCCACGCCCAGGTCGCCCCAGGGCAGCTTCGCGGGGTCACGCTCGGCGAAGGCCTTGATCGCCTTGCCGTCGACGGTGATCTCATCCGCCGAGGCCTTCACCTCGTACGGCAGGCGGCCCAGGATGCTGTCGTACTTCAGCAGGTGGGCGAGCGTTGCGTTGTCGGTCAGGTCGTTGACCGCGACGATCTCGATGTCCTTACCGCTGGCCGCCACTGCGCGCCAGAAGTTGCGGCCGATACGGCCAAAGCCGTTGACGCCCACGCGGATGCTCACGGATCCGATCTCCTCGTACGTCGTGCGCCGGCTCTCCGGCGACAGGGCTGGCGTGAAACTTCAATGACAGACCTTATCGGACGCAAATTGGACTAGACCACGCGCGGGTGGGTCATGCCACAGTCAGGTAAAGCGCGCGCCAAGAGTCAGCCTCTGGGGTAATGTGCCCGGCTTGTCACACCCATCTCCTCTCTCCCAGGAATCCCCCCATGTATGAGAATTCCCCGGCCCAGCAGAAGAGCGGGCTGGTTCCCGGCATCCTCGCCGGTCTTGCCGCGGCCATCGTCGGCGCGGTCCTCTACGCGGTGATCATCGACGTCACCAAGCACGAGTACAGCTACGGCACGATCGCCATCGGCATCCTCGTCGGGTTCGCCATGATGGCCGCCAAGCCCGCCCATCCTGCTCTGCCGGCCATCGCGGCCGTCATCGCACTCGCCGGCGCGATCCTCGGCACCCTTGCCGGAGACGTCGCGCTGACCGTCAAGATAGCGGCAGAAGCAGGCTTCCCGCTGTCCTACTGGGACGCATTCACCCTGGTCAAGGACAACATCGGCGAGCTCGTCGACCTCATCACCGTGCTCATATGGGCGGTCGGTGCGTCCGCCGGCTTCTCCTTCGTGAACGCTCGTGTGAAGGGTGTCCTGCAGGGGGCCGCGGCGGCCTCCGCAGCTCCGGTGACTGCTCCCGAGGCCGGCGGAGCGCAGGACGCGTCCCAGGAGTCCCAGACGGCCGGCACGCCTGACGCCGCCGCCGAGACCGCCGAGACCGCCGAAGCCAAGGCTGCCGGTGCCGAGACCGCTGAAGCCGAAGCCCCGGCCGAAGCGCCGAGCAGCGAGCCGGCCCCGGAGCCCGCAGCCGCCGTCAAGGACGACACGAAGGACGACACGGTGGAAGGCGAGGCGATCCCCGAGGCCGCCAAGGAAACCGCGGCAGCCCGGACCGACGCCGAGGACGGCGAACTGGAGAAGGCCCGAAGCTGACGCTCAGGGAGCGAGCATGTCGGGCGTGAGGTTGGCCTCGGTGTTGGCGACGCCGAGATCCTGAGCCCGCTTGTCCGCCATGGCCAGCAACCGCCGGATCCGCCCCGCGATCGCGTCCTTGGTCAGGGGCGGGTCCGCGATCTGGCCGAGCTCCTCGAGGGACGCCTGCTTGTGATCGACCCGGAGCCGGCCCGCAACCACGAGGTGCTCGGGAGCATCCTCGCCGAGGATCTCCAGAGCGCGTTGCACCCGGGCGCCCGCGGCGACGGCCGCCCGGGCCGACCTGCGGAGATTGGCGTCGTCGAAGTTGGCCAGGCGATTGGCCGTCGCCCGGACCTCGCGGCGCATCCGCCGCTCCTCCCAGGCCAGAACGCTGTCGTGCGCCCCCAGGCGGGTCAGCAGGGCGCTGATCGCGTCGCCGTCGCGGACCACCACCCGGTCCACGCCCCGCACCTCCCGCGCCTTCGCGTGGATCTTGAGCCTGCGCGCGGATCCGACCAGGGCGAGCGCCGCCTCCGGTCCCGGGCAGGTGACCTCGAGCGACATCGAACGGCCGGGCTCGGTGAGCGAGCCGTGGGCCAGGAACGCCCCCCGCCATGCGGCCTCGGCGTCACACGTGGCCCCGGACACCACCTGGCGGGGCAGGCCGCGGACCGGGCGGCCGTGATTGTCGATCAGCCCCGTCTGCCGGGCGAGGGCCTCGCCGTCCTTGTAGACCCGTACGACGTACCGCGAACCCTTGCGCAGCCCGGCCGGCGCCAGCACGAGCACCTCGGCCCGGTGGCCGAACACCTCGCCGATGTCCCTGATGAGCCGGCGGGCCGTCACGTTGGTGTCCAGCTCGGCCTCGATCACGATACGACCGCCTACCAGGTGCAGTCCGCTGGCGAACCGCAGCAGCGTCGACACCTCGGCCTTACGACAGCAAGGCTTGAGCACCGATAGGCGGCTCAGCTCGTCTTTCACCACACCCGTCATGGCCATCTGCGCGTGTCCTCCCCGAACCAGACTTACGGGAGCCAGTCTCTCGCACCTTGACAGACAGGGATCACCGCTTCTCGTGGAAAATCTCGTCCAGGACCGCGGCAAGACGTGGTCCATCGTGCCTCGGAGATCCGTCAGAAGCGGCCACATCGGCCAAAACCAATCGGCCGCCGAGGGACACGGCGGCCTTCTCCAGGGCCCGCGGATCGTCGACCACGCTCTGGTCGGCGACCACCGCGTCGACGAGCAGCGACGGCGCGTGGTCCCTGAGCACCTCCAGATGTTTCTCCGGGGAGAAGCCGTCGGTCTCCCCCGGCTGCGGCGCGAGGTTGAGTACGACCATGCGCCTGGCGCTGGTCGCGTGCAGCGCACGGGCCAGTTCGGGCACCTTGAGATGCGGCAGCACGCTCGTGAACCAGGAGCCGGGGCCGAACACCACCCAGTCGGCGTCCTCGACCGCCTCGACCGCCTGGGGGCAGGCGGGCGGGTCCGGCGGCACCAGTGAGATCGCCTGCACCCGCCCGGGGGTCAGCGCACAGGCCACCTGTCCCCGGACGACGGAGATCACCCCGTCCAGCTCGACCTCGGCCTCGATGTCCAGGGGAACCGACGCCATGGGCAGGACCCGGCCGTGCGCGCCGAGCAGCCGCCCCACCCAGTCGAGTCCCTTGACGGGGTCGTCGAGCAACTCCCACAGGGCCACGATCAGAAGGTTGCCGATGGCGTGCCCGTGAAGCTCGCCCTCGCTGCGGAACCGGTGCTGGACGACCTCGCTCCAGGTCTTGCCCCACTCGTCGTCGCCGCAGAGGGCCGCCAGCGCCATGCGCAGGTCGCCGGGTGGCAGCACGCCGAGTTCACGCCTCAGACGGCCGCTGGAGCCCCCGTCGTCGGCCACGGTGGCGACCGCCGTGAGGTGGCCGGTGACCCGTCTCAGGGCCGACAGAGAGGCGTACAGGCCGTGGCCGCCGCCGAGAGCGACGACCTTCGGCCCAGGTGGGGGACTCGCGAACTCCCCGGGGACTGCGGACTCACCGAGTCCAAAGGCGAGCTCGTTCATGCTCCTCCTCGCCCGACGGCTCGCCTAACCCTAACGAAGCCCTTTTCCAGAAAGCCCTACTCTACGAAAAAGCTCCGGAAGATCCACAATTGCGCGGAAGGGCAGGCGCCGGGCGAGGGCGCGGCGGAAGGCGCCGCGAGATCCGAGGAGGCTACTCGCGGCCCATGTCGCGATGGCTGACCTGCACGTCCATGCCGTGCTCCCGCAGTCGGGAGCCGATCTCCTCGGCCATGGCGACGCTGCGGTGCTTGCCGCCGGTGCAGCCGACGGCGAGGGTCACGTAGCTCTTGCCCTCGCGGGTGTATCCCGCGGCCACGACCCCGAAGACGTCCTCGTATCCGTCGAGGAACTCCTTCGCGCCGGGCTGGCTGAGCACGTAGTCCCTCACGGGCGCGTCCAGGCCGTTCATAGGACGCAGGTCCGGCACCCAGTGAGGGTTGGGCAGGAACCGGCAGTCGACCACGAGGTCGGCGTCGACCGGCATGCCGTACTTGTAGCCGAAGGAGACGACGCTGACCTTGAGACCGGGCCGGTCCTCCCCGCCGAAGAAGGAGACGACCTTGTTGCGCAGCTCGTGGACGTTCAGCGACGAGGTGTCGATGACCAGGTCGGCATTGGCCCTGACTTCGCGGAGGATGCCGCGCTCCCGGCCGATGCCGTCGACCAGCCGGCCGTCCCCCTGAAGGGGATGGGGCCGCCGGACGTTCTCGAACCTGCGGACCAGCTCGTCGTCGCTCGCCTCCAGGAACATCACCCGGACGCCCACGCCGCGGCCGTCGAGCTCCTCAATCGCCGCGTTGAGGTCCGTCGTGAACGCAAGGCTGCGCACGTCGACCACCGCCGCCACCTTGTCGGCGGCCAGGTTGACCTTGCCCGCCTCCTCCGCCAGGGAGAACAGCAGACCAGGCGGCAGGTTGTCGATGACGAACCAGCCCACATCCTCAAGCGCCTTCGCCGCTGTGCTCCTGCCCGCCCCGGACATGCCCGTGACGACAACGAACGCCGGCTCAGTCGTGCTCATCGCCCGCTCACCGTCCTGCCTGATAACGACCTTGATAACGGCCTCGTCCCATCGGCGCCCCCGCCGGTGGACGACCCACCCCTTGCCCGGAGCATGACACCGCCACACCACGGCGCGCCACCGGCTCGCCGCAACACGCGACCGGCCCGCCACCGCCCGTGACCGTTCGGGGCCGAGCCGACCCCGAGCGGACGTTCCGCGACGTTCACCCGCGGTCGTCCTTCAACGCCGCCACGATCGCGTCAGCGGTGGCCGGTCCGATGCCGGGAACCTCGAGGATGTCGGCGGCGGTCGCCTCCCGCAGCCGCTTGACCGAGCCGAAGTGGCGCAGGAGCGCCTGCCGTCGGGAGGGCCCCAGCCCCGGAACCTGGTCCAACGCGCTTTCCTTCACCGCTTTGGACCGCTTTGACCGATGGTAGGTGATAGCGAAGCGATGAGCCTCATCGCGCACGCGTTGCAGCAGGTAAAGACTCTCGCTGGTGCGCGGAAGGATCACCGGCAGGTCGTCCCCCGGCAGCCAGACCTCCTCCAGGCGCTTGGCCAGTCCGCAGACCGCGACGTCGTCGATCCCCAGCTCGTCGAGCGCTCGCTGGGCGGCCGCCGCCTGGGCCGGGCCGCCGTCCACGACGACGAGGTTGGGCGGGTAGGCGAATTTGCGCGGGCGACCGGTCTCCGGGTCGATGGGCGTCCCGACCGCCGGGTCGCTCCCCTGGTCCGCGAGCGCTTCCGCCGCCGGGGACTCACCGTCGAGCTCGCCGGTGGCGACGCGCTCCTCCAGGTAGCGCTTGAATCTCCGGCAGATGACCTCGTATATGGAGGCGACGTCGCCCTCGGCGCTCTTGATCGAGAACCTGCGGTATTCGCTCTTGCGTGCCAGGCCGTCCTCGAACACCACCATCGAGGCCACCACGTCGGAACCCTGGATGTGCGACACGTCGTAGCACTCGATGCGCAGTGGCGCCTGGTCCAGGTCGAGGGCGTCGGCGATCTCCTGCAACGCGCGGCTGCGCGTGGTCAGGTCGCTCGCCCGCCGCAGCTTGTGCTGGGCCAGGGACTCCTTGGCGTTGCGCTCGACGGTCTCCATCAGGCTCTTCTTGTCGCCCCGCTGGGGGACGCGCAGATCCACCCGCGAGCCCCGCTGCTCGCTGAGCAACTCGATGACGGCCTCGACGTCGGGCGGCGAGGCCGGGACCAGGATCTCCCGGGGAATCGTGGCCTCGCTGTACATCTGGAGGAGGAACTGCTCCACGAGGTCGCCCGACGTGGTCTCCTCGACCTTGTCCACGACCCAGCCGCGCTGGCCGCGGATCCGCCCTCCGCGCACGTAGAAGACCTGGACGGCCGCCTCGAGCGGGTCCTCGGCCAGGGCGATCACGTCGCAGTCGGTGCCGTCGCCGAGGACGACGGTCTGCTTCTCCAGGGCCCGCTGCAGCGCCTGGACGTCGTCGCGCAGCCGCGCGGCCTTCTCATACTCCTCGACGGCGGCCGCGGCGCGCATGTCACGCTCGAGCCGCTTGATGAAGCGGGTGGTGTTGCCCGCCATGAAGTCGCAGAAGTCCTCGGCCAGGTCGCGGTGCTCCTCGGGCGTGACGCGGCCCACGCAGGGCGCCGAGCACTTGTCGATGTATCCGAGCAGGCAGGGCCGCCCGATCTGGCCGGCCCGCTTGAAGACGCCGGCGGAGCAGGTCCGCACCGGGAACACGCGCAGAAGCAGGTCGACGGTCTCCCTGATCGCCCAGGCGTGCGAGTAGGGCCCGAAGTAGCGGGTCCCCTTGCGCTTGGCACCGCGCAGCACCTGCACGCGGGGGAAGTCCTCCGCCATCGTCACCGCGAGGTACGGATAGGACTTGTCGTCGCGGTATTTGACGTTGAACCGCGGGTCGAACTCCTTGATCCAGGAGTACTCCAGCTGGAGCGCCTCGACCTCGGTCCCGACGACGGTCCAGTCGACAGACGCCGCGCTGGTCAGCATCGTCTGGGTCCGCGGGTGCAGCCCCGCAAAGTCCGCGAAGTACGAGTTCAGCCGTTGGCGCAGGCTCTTGGCCTTGCCAACGTAGATCACCCGGCCGCCGGGGTCGCGAAAGCGATAGACGCCTGGCGACTCGGGGATCGATCCGGGCGCCGGTCTGTAGGTTGCCGGATCCGCCACATTCAGAAGCCTACTTGGATCCGCCGACAATTCCGGCTTCGCGAGATCGCTCAGGGCGGCCGCCGAGGCCGCCTCTTCACGAGATCGCTCCGGCCTCGGCTGGACGCTCAGCTCGCGCCGGCCACCGCCGGCACTTCCCCTTCACGAGCTCTTCACGATCTCTTCATGCGATCGCCCCCGGCCACCGCCGGAGGCCCCTCCGGGAGATGGAAGCGCCCGGCGGGATCGTGGCAGGCCGCCGTCGCGGACCGGCCGCGGGGATCGCGCCGGGCGCGGGACTCACCCCAGGGTGATGTCGCCACCGTTCACTTGGATCTTCATCTCCGGGAGCGGCGCCGACGCCGGGCCGTTCACCACGGAGCCGTCCTTCGCGCTGAACTTGCTCCCGTGGCACGGGCAGTCGATCGTGCCGTCGGCGATCTTGTCCACCATGCAGCCCTGGTGGGTGCACACCGCGCTGAACGCCTTGTACTCACCGGCCGCGGGCTGGGTCACGACGAGCTGAGCGGCCAAGATGACCTTCCCGCCCCCCACGGGGATGTCCGCGGTCTTGGCGATCGCGGCGCCGGCCTTGACCTTCGAGGCGGCCCCCTCGCCTGCCCCTTCCGCGGGCTGGGCGGGCTGGGCGGCCTCCGGCCCGGCGGTGGTGTATCCGGCACAGGCGGTCAGCGCGACGGCGAGACCGGCTCCTCCCGTACCGAAGATCATCGCTCGTCGGGTCGTTTCCGTCATGATCGTCCTTCCATGATGCGAACAGGTCAGGGTGCCGCGTCCGCCGTATCGGCGACGCGTCACTCTACGTCGTCTATAACGGCCGGCATCCCTGGCATGGTTCAGCATGACGGACGACTGCTCTCGGGAGCGTAAGCGGGACCCCCGCCGACCTGCCCGGACGGGTCACGTTCCGAGGATCTTGCGAAGGAACAGAGCCGTGTGGCTGTCCTCGATCCCGGCGATGTCCTCGGGCGTTCCCGTGGCGACCAGCTTGCCGCCGCGGGAGCCTCCCTCGGGCCCCATGTCGATGATCCAGTCGGCCGTCTTGATGACGTCGAGGTTGTGCTCGATGACGATGACCGTGTTCCCGTTGTCGACGAGCCGGTTGAGCACGCCGAGCAGGCGGCGGATGTCCTCGAAGTGGAGACCCGTGGTCGGCTCGTCGAGGACGTAGACCGTGCGCCCGGTGGACCTGCGCTGCAGTTCCGAGGCGAGCTTCACCCGCTGGGCCTCACCACCGGACAGCGTGGTCGCCGGCTGACCGAGCCGCACGTAGCCGAGGCCGACGTCGTTGAGCGTCTGCAGGTGCCGGCGGATCGCCGGGATGGCCTCGAAGAACTCCAGGGCCTCCTCGATCGGCATGTCGAGGACCTCGGAGATCGTCTTGCCCTTGTAGTGGACCTCCAGCGTCTCCCGGTTGTACCGGGCTCCGTGACAAACCTCACAGGGGACGTACACGTCGGGCAGGAAGTTCATCTCGATCTTGATCGTGCCGTCGCCGGAGCACGCCTCGCACCGGCCGCCCTTGACGTTGAAGCTGAACCGGCCGGGCAGGTATCCGCGGATCTTCGCCTCGGCGGTGGCGGCGAAGAGCTTGCGCACGTGGTCGAAGACCCCGGTGTAGGTCGCGGGGTTCGACCTCGGCGTACGCCCGATCGGCGACTGGTCGACGTGGACCACCTTGTCGACCAGGTCGGTGCCCGTCACCCGGGAGTGACGGCCGGGAACGGTGCGGGCGCCGTTGAGCTCCTTCGCCAGCGCGTTGTAGAGGATGTCGTTGACGAGCGTCGACTTGCCCGAGCCGGAGACCCCCGTCACGGCCGTGAAGACGCCCAGGGGGAACTCGACGTCGACGCCGGTCAGGTTGTGCTCGCGGGCGCCCTTCACGACGAGCTGCCGCTTGCGGTCCCGCTTGCGCCGCACGTCCGGTATGGCTATCGCCTTGCGGCCCGACAGATACGCGCCGGTGAGCGACTGCTCGCTGGCGAGCAACTGCTCGACCGTGCCGGAGACCACCACCTGGCCGCCGTGCTCGCCCGCACCCGGACCGATGTCGACCACCCAGTCGGCCGCCGCGATCGTGTCCTCGTCGTGCTCGACCACGATCAGGGTGTTGCCCATGTCGCGCAGCCGGATGAGCGTCTCCAGGAGCCGCTGGTTGTCCCGCTGGTGCAGGCCGATCGAGGGCTCGTCCAGGACGTACAGCACGCCGACGAGACCGGACCCGATCTGGGTGGCCAGGCGGATCCGCTGGGCCTCGCCTCCCGCGAGCGTCCCGGCTGCCCGGTCGAGCGTGAGGTAGTCGAGACCGACGTCGAGCAGGAAGCCGAGCCGTGCGTTGATCTCCTTCACCACCCGCTCGGCGACGTGCATGTCCCGGTCGGACAGGTGGAGCGCGCCGAGGAACGTGGCGCACTCGCCGATCGACAGGCTCGAGACGTCGGCGATGGACGCGTCGCCCACGGTGACGGCGAGGGACACCGGCTTGAGGCGGCGCCCGCCGCAGGCCGGGCACGGGACCTCGCGCATGAAGCCCTCGAACCGCTCACGGCTGGCGTCGCTCTCCGACTCGGCGTGCCTGCGCTGCACCCAGGGGATGACGCCCTCGAAGTTCGTGTAATAGGAGCGCTCGCGGCCGTACCGGTTCCGGTAGCGGATGTGGACCTGCTCGTCGTGACCGTTGAGGAGGGCCTTCTGCGCCTTCCTGGACAGCCGCTCCCACGGGGTGTCGAGGTCGAACCCGAGCGCGTTGCCCAGGGCCTCGATCATCCGGACGAAGTAGTCGCTCGTGTGGCCGCTGGCCCAGGGCGCGATGGCGCCGTCGCCGAGCGTGCGCTCCGGGTCCGGCACGACGAGGTCCGGATCGACCTCCATCCTCGTGCCGAGGCCGGTGCACTCCGGACAGGCGCCGAAGGGCGAGTTGAACGAGAACGACCGGGGTTCCAGCTCCTCGAACGACAGGTCGTCGTAGGGGCAGTAGAGGTGCTCCGAGTAGAACCGCTCGCGGTTGGGATCGCCCTCGGGCAGGTCGACGAAGTCGAGCGTGATCGTCCCGCCGGACAGCTGCAGCGCCGTCTCGACCGAGTCGGTGAGCCTGCGCCGTGCGCCGTCCTTCACCGCGAGCCGGTCGACGATCACCTCGATGTCGTGCTTCTCGTACTTCTTGAGCGTCGGCGGCTCCTCCAGCCTGACGATCGTGCCGTCGACCCTCGCCCGGGCGAAACCCTTGCTCTGAAGCTCGCGGAAGAGCTCGGCGTACTCCCCCTTGCGGCCGCGGACGACCGGGGCGAGCACCTGGAAGCGGGTGCCCTCCTCCAGCTCCAGGACGCGGTCGACGATCTGCTGCGGCGTCTGCCGCGCGATCGGCCGCCCGCACGTGGGGCAGTGCGGCTTGCCGATCCGCGCCCAGAGCAGTCGCAGGTAGTCGTAGACCTCGGTGATCGTGCCGACCGTTGAACGCGGGTTGCGGTTGGTCGACTTCTGGTCGATGGAGACCGCCGGGGACAGGCCCTCGATGAAGTCCACGTCGGGCTTGTCCATCTGCCCGAGGAACTGCCGCGCGTAGGCGGACAGAGACTCGACATAGCGCCGCTGGCCCTCGGCGAAGATCGTGTCGAAGGCCAGGCTGGACTTCCCGGAGCCGGAGAGCCCCGTGAAGACGATGAGAGCGTCTCGCGGGAGATCCAGCGAGACGTCCTTCAGATTGTGCTCACGTGCGCCACGCACGATCAGGCGGTCAGCCACGGTGGTCCCGATAGGTCGATGGAGTCAACAGGAGGTGCACGGGCAAGCTATCCGGTGCCACCGACAATTTCGGGGGCGTCTCCCGGCGGCCGGCGCGGGCGGCCGCCGAACGCCTCCGAAACGGTCACGCCCCCACACATCCAGGGTATGAGTTCCGTCAAACCCGCGTCCCGGACTCCGGCCGGAAACTCTCTCTGTGAAACCACTCGCGCCCGCGTGCGCTTCCCCGGCGGTCCGGGCACGGCCGCCGGGACCCGGGTCCACCAGGTGGTCCATGATTGCCGTATGTCCGCTGTCGAGGAGTTTCAGACCGAACTGGATGAATCCACGAGCCGGCTGCTGGCGACCGCCGCCCGGCTCACCGACGACGACGTCCGCGCCCCCTCCCTCCTGCCCGGATGGACCCGGGGGCACGTCCTGGCCCACCTGGCGTGCAACGCCGACAGCCACATCAATCTGCTGACCTGGGCCAGGAGCGGCGTCAGGACGCCCCAGTACGCCGCTCCCGGCGTGCGGGAGGCCGAGATCCAGGCGGGTGCCGTACGGCCCGCGGAGGACCTGCTCGCCGACCTCGAGGCCAGCGCGGAGCGCCTGCGCGATGCGGTCGACCGCATGCCCTCCGAGGCCTGGTCGGCCACCGTGTGCGGCATGCGCCCGCCAGACCATCCCGCCTGGTACATCCCGGCCCGCCGGCTCCGCGAGCTCGAGATCCATCATGTCGATCTCGGCGCGGGCTACGGCTGGGCCGACTGGCCCGAGAGCTTCGCCAGGCGGGAGCTGCACGACACCATGGCGTCGTGGCCCCACGGTGAGGGCCCGGTCAGCGAGATCGTCGCCCGGTGGGAGGACGGCGGGCGGATCCGGATCTGGAGCGGGCTCGGCCGCGGTCCCGCCGTGCACGGCTCACCCCGTGAGCTCGTCGCCTGGCTCACCGGGCGGGCGTTCGGAGAGGGCCTGGTCGTGAAGTGCTCCCCGGCGGACACGGCCGGTGCGCCCGGCCTGCCGCCGTCGCCGCCTCCATGGCTGGTGATGCCCGCTCCGCCGGATCTGCCCGCGCGGCCGCCGCGCACATGGCCGCCCGACCGTGACTAGCGTGAGCCGTACAGGATCTTAGGAGGATCATGAGCTACACCGGAGACGTCACCCAGGGCGGCCCCGCCGACGTGCGCGAGCTGCCCGGCCTGACCATTTCCAAGATCGAGGTCGGTGGCTTCGGCAATAACGCCTACCTTCTGCGGTGCACGGCCACCGGCGACGGGCTGCTCGTCGACGCGGCAGCGGAGCCGGACCGCCTGCTCGATCTCATCGGAGATCGGCCGATCAGCTCCATCGTGACCACCCACCGCCACCAGGACCACTGGATGGCCCTGGAGGACGTGGCCAGGGCGACGGGAGCGCAGGTGATCGCCCACCCCCTCGACGCGCCCGAACTGCCGGTCGCGGTCGCGCGGACGGTGGAGCACGGCGACCAGGTGACCGTGGGCGACGCCGTCCTGGACGTGATCCACCTGCGCGGGCACACGCCGGGGTCGATCGCGCTGCTCTACCAGGACTCCCACATCTTCACCGGCGACTCGCTGTTCCCCGGAGGCGTCGGGAACACCCAGAAGGACCCGGAGCGGTTCGAGCAGTTGTTCACCGACGTCGCCGAGCGGATCTTCGACCGCCTCCCCGACGAGACGTGGGTGTACCCGGGCCACGGCAAGGACACGACCCTCGGCGTCGAGCGCCCGTCCCTCCCCGAATGGAAGGCGCGCGGCTGGTGATCAGCGCCTGACCGGAGCCGGAGCGCACCCTGGAAGAAGCCGCGATGAACGGCCGCGTGCCCGATGCGGGCACGCGGTCACCCGGTGGGGGTCCCGTCCTGCCGGGCCGCCGCCCGCCGGAGGAATAGCGCGCGTTCCCGCTCGTTGCGCGTCAGCGCGGCGGCGCGTTCGAACTCCCGCCGCGCCTCGTCGAGCCTGCCCAGCCGGGCGAGGAGATCACCACGTACGGCGGGCAGCTGAGGATAGGCCGACAGGGTGCGCTCGGACGCGAGCGCGTCCACGATCTCCAGGCCTTCGGCGGGGCCGGAGTCCATCCCGACGGCGACGGCCCGGTTCAGCTCCACGACCGGAGACGGCGAGACGTGGGCCAGCACCTGGTAGAGCGCCGCGATCCGCTCCCAGTCCGTGTCCCGGCCCGATGTCGCGCGGGCGTGACAGGCGGCGATCGCGGCCTGCAGCGCGTACGGGCCGAACCTGCCGCCGAGCGCCTCGGCCCGGCCGATGGCCTCCAGGCCGCGGCGGATGAGCAGCCGGTCCCACAGACGCCGATCCTGGTCGAGGAGCAGCACGGGCTCGCCGCCCGGGCCCGTCCTGGCCCGCAGGCGGGACGCCTGGATCTCCATCAGACCGACCAGGCCGTGCACCTCGGGCTCTCCTGGCGCCAGCCCGGCCAGGATCCGGCCCAGCCGGAGCGCCTCCTGGCAGAGCTCCGGGCGCGTCCAGTCGCCCCCGCCCGTCGCCGCGTACCCCTCGTTGAAGATCAGATAGATCACGCCGAGCACCGACGACAACCGGTCGGCCAGTTCGTGCGGCGCCGGCAGTTCGAACTCCACCTTCTTCGCGGCGAGGGTCCGCTTCGCGCGGACGATCCGCTGGGCGACGGTGGGCTCCGCGATCAGGAACGCGCGGGCGATCTCCTCGGTGGTGAGCCCACCGAGCAGGCGCAGGGTGAGCGCCACGCGAGACTCGGACGGCAGGACGGGATGACAGGCGGTGAAGATCAGCCTGAGCAGGTCGTCGCCGATGTCCTCGTCGGCCGAGGAGCCGGGGCCGGGCTCCACCCGCTGCCGGGCGTCGAGGTCGCGCCCGATCTCCTCCAGCTTGTGGGCGTACCTGGTCTGGCGGCGCAGGAGGTCGATCGCACGATGCTTGGCCGTCGCCATGAGCCACGCGCCCGGATTGTCGGGGACGCCCGACTCGGGCCACTGTTCGAGCGCGATCACCAGCGCGTCCTGCGCGAGTTCCTCCGCCAGGCCCACGTCGCGGACCAGCCGGGCGAGCCCCGCGATCACCCTGGCGGACTCGATTCGCCACACCGCCTCGATCGCGCGGTGCGTGACGCGGTGAGGATCGGCGGCCGTCATGGCCACCGATCCAACCACCACGCCGGCCCGCGCGGGAGGCGCGGGCCGAAATCTCAGCCGGGTCCCGGTGCGGCCCCGCCGCCCGTGAAGGCCGTGACGGCCGTAGAGCCCGCAAAGGCCGAAGGGACCGCAAAGGCCGAAGGGACCGCAAAGGCCGAAGGGACCGCAAAGGCCGAAGGGACCGCAAAGGCCGGAGAAGCCCGCCTCAGCCCGCCGGAGGGCCGAAGTCCTCCGGACCCATCACCTTCAGGACGGTGGACACGCCCTCCCAGCCCTGCCACAGGTCCCGGTGCAGTTTCATGAAGCGCGAGGTCCACTCGACGGCCTCCTCCTTCGACCTGACCTCGTACAGCGCGTAGCTGATGATCTCCTTCGCCTCGGCGAACGGCCCGTCGGTCACACTGAGCCGTCCGCCGGTCAGCTCGACCGTCGCGCCTGCCACGCTCGGGGCCAGCCCGGCGGTGTCGAGCAGGGCGCCGGCCGCGGCGGCCTCGCCGCCGAGCTTCATGATCGCCTCCATGAGCTCGGGAGGCGGTGGGGTCGGCGGCTGTTCCGACTTGAGCAGCACCAGGTAACGCATGATCTCTCCTTCACCTTCTTGCGACGTTCTCCGTATGGGGTTCAGTTGTGCGCGGTCCGGCGGTAGAGGTGGAGCGCCACCGCTGAGATCCAGGCGCAGACGAGCACGATGGCCGCGGTGAAGGCCAGGTTGATCCACACGCTACCGCCGCCGGACGCGATGCCGGCGAAGCCCGCGAGGAACAGCACCCCGGTGGCCCGGGAGAACGCAGCCCATCCCCCGCGCCCCTCGCGGGCGAACCGCGATCCCACCACGAAGCACGCCACGATCAGGCAGGCGAACCCGATGCCGCCCGAGACGAGGTGCAGTGTGCCGTGCCACGTGACCTCTGCCGCGCCCGCGGGCGCACCCACCGGGAAGCCCAGAGCCGGGTCCGCGCGGAACGCCCCCGCCGCCACCATGCTCGCGCCGTACACGCCGACCAGGCGCGGCGCCCAGATGGCGCCCCGGCCGGGTCGCAGGCAACGTCCCAGGCCGACCGCGAACGCGATGGTCATCAGGCCGCTCACCACCAGGTCGGCGACGTGGATCCAGCCGAGGTCGCCGTTGGCGAGCAGGCTCCACGCGTGGCGGGAGAAGTCGAAGCCCTCGCGGGTGAGGCCCTCGATCACGGACACCAGTACGTAGATCGGCCCGGCGATGACGCCGTAGGCCAGCAAGGTCCTGGTGACGCTCGTCGCCGGATCGCAGCGCTCGCCGGTCGCGGCCGTGACCACCTGTCGTGCCGTCATGTCTGTTCCCTTCGGTCCCCGGGCCGCTCGTTCACGGCCCTCCACCTGGGCCTCGAACGGGCTCGCCCGGAATCGACACCGCGCAGGAAGTTTTTTCCTGCCGCCGCCGGCGGGCCGGGATGCGGTGGTTTGACCTTGACGCAACGGCAACGTTTCTAATGAGGGCATGCGAATAGGCGAACTCGCCGCGCTGGTCGGGGTGTCCACCCGGACCGTGCGCCACTACCACCACGTCGGGCTTCTCCCCGAGCCCGTACGGCTGACCAACGGATACCGGGACTACCGGCTGCGGGACGCGGTCGCCCTCGCCCGGGTGAGGAGGCTGGCCGAGCTCGGTCTGTCCCTGGACGAGATCCGCGACGCGCTGGCCGACGACCTGGGCAGGGAGTTGCGCGAGATGCTCGAAGAGCTGGACGCGGACCTGGCCAGGCAGCAGGAGGCGATCGGCGCCCGGCGCGCCCGGCTGGCCGTTCTCCTCGCGGAGGCGGATCTTCAGGCCGAGTCGGCGGTGTCGCCCGAGATGGCGGCGGTGCTGCGCGATCTGTCCTCGGGAGGATCGCGATTCGCCGCCGTCGACCGCGAGTGGCTGGCCCTGATGGACACGGTGGCGGACCCGGCCGACCGTGGTCGGGTCCTCGATCTCATGCTCCCGCTCACCGAGCCGCAGGCCCTCGCCCGCGGCCACGCCCTCTACGAACGCCTCGACGAGCTCGACGACGCCGACCCCGCCGACCCCCGCGTCCCTGCGCTCGCCGCCGACCTGGCGGCCCACATGCCCGACGCCATGGTCACGGCGATGATCGGCACGCCGGCGGACGCCCCCGGCGGCGGGTGGCTCGAGGCGATGACGGCAGAGGTCTCCCCCGCCCAGGCCGAGGTGTTCCGGCTCCTCGTGCTCACGCTGAAGGACAGGACATGATCTGCGGATCCACGCCGCCCGGCCAGGCGCTGCTCACCGCCCGGCGAATCATGAGGTTCGACGCGATGGGCATGGCCAGCATCGTCCCGTGGGTCCTGCGCCGCCGCGACGGGGTCCCGCCAGGTGCGACCGCCGTGCCGTACGCGCGGGAGCAGACGCCGACGCTGCTGATCGTGGTGTTCCTGATGGCCCTGGAGGCAGGGGCGGTCGAGGTGCTCTTGAGGGCGTGGGATGTGCCCGCGGCCCTGCGCCTCGCGGTGCTCGCGGTGGACCTCTATTCGGTCGTCATCGGCCTGGCGATCGCCGCGGCCTGCGCCACGCGGCCGCACGTCGTCTCCCCCACGGAGCTGCGCATCCGGTACGGCGTCTTCTTCGACCTGCGTCTGCGGCGGGAGACGATCACGTCGGTGCGACCGATGCGCGCCTATGACGAGTCAGGTGTCGTGACCGTGAAGGACGGGCGTCTCGGCGTCGCGGTCTCGTCCCAGACCAACATCATCGTCGAGCTGGCCGAACCCGTCACGGTCACCCGGCCTCTCGGCCGCCGGGCGGACGTGACCCAGATCCGTTTCTTCGCCGACGACCCGGCCGCGGCGCTGGCCGCGCTGCGCACCCGCCAACCCCGCTGAGGGGCGGCCGTCAGGCGTCTTCGAGGCCCGGGTGCGGGCGGGGCTCCCCGGTGGTGAAGACCTTCACGATGCGGTCGGCCGCGGCCGCGGGCTGGTCGGCGCTCTCCACGACGTCGCCCCAGGACCAGCGGTAGAACCAGCCGTCGGACAGGGCGACGCAGTCGACGGTCTCGGAGAAGATCGCCGCGTCAGGGTCGCGAACCTTCAGCGAGGGAGGGTCGGGACGCAGGAACGCTTCCAGGCCCCTGAGCTCCAACTCCCGCGCGAGTTTGCCGAGGAAGTACGTCCGGGTGTGCTCACGAGGCATGGCGACCAGGGCTCCGTCTGGACTAGGCGATCTATCCACGTGAAGAGCCTGGGTCCGTCCATCCCTTTCGACATGCCCGGCGCTGATGGGGTCTGAGTGACCGTAGTCGCTGGTCAGACCCCTTTCAGTGCTGGTGTCAGCCCACGCTCTCCTCGCGTCGTTCCCTGCGTTGCTGCTGTTTGAACATCAGGACGCGCAACGGAATCGCCGAGACGATGGCGATCTGCATGACGGCGCCCACGGTGATGAGCTGGTCGCCCCCTGCCAGGCGGGCCGCCCAGATGATGAGGCAGGCCACGTTGATCAGCATCCAGGCGAGGACGACGGCGGCGAGGTTGCCCTTCGGCTTCGGATACTCGATCCGGCTGACCATCAGCCACGCGACCGCGACGATCCCGGCGAGCGTCAGATAGCCCGGCTGGAAGAGCAGCACGATCGACACCACGGTCATCGCGCCCATCGGGATCGGCAGACCCATGAAGTCGCCGCTCTTGGTCTTCACGCAGGCGAAGCGGGCCAGCCGTACGACGCCGGCGAGCAGGATCGAGGCCGCCGCGAACAGCACGAGCCACAGGGGCACCCTGCCGGAGAACCCGCCCCAGATCACCACCATGAAGGCGGGGGCGAAGCCGAAGCTGATGACGTCGGCGAGGTTGTCGAGTTCGGCGCCCATCGCCGACGCCCGGAACCTCCTGGCCACGAGGCCGTCGAACAGGTCGCAGGTGGCGCCCACGAGCAGCAGCACCACCGCGGTGCCGAAGAACCGGGGGTCCGGCTCGAACTTGCCACTCGCCTGCAGATCGGTGATCGCCGACCACGCGAGCAGGCAGACGGCGAGGAAGCCGCTGAGGGCGTTGCCGAGCGACAGCGAGTCGGCGGCCGACAGCCTGAAGGCCTTGCCGACCGGGCCCCTCGGCTCGTCGGACAGCTCCTCGACCGGCCAGCCCGCGTCGGCACCGAGATCAGACGTGGTCAAGGCGTGTCACCCCCGCCACGGTCTTCTCGCCCACGGTGACCGCGGGGGCGATGCCCTCGGGCAGGTAGACGTCGACCCGGGAGCCCAGCCGGATCAGGCCGACCCGCTCGCCCTGGGACACCTTGGTCCCCGCTTCGAGGTACGGCACGATCCGGCGTGCGACGGCGCCGGCGATCTGGACCATCTCGATGTCGCCGAGGTCGGAGTCGAAGTGCCAGACCACGCGCTCGTTCTTGTCGCTGTCCTTGTTGAACGCGGGGACGAACCCGCCGGCCACGTGCTCGACCGACGTGATCGTGCCGGCCACCGGTGCCCGGTTGACGTGGACGTTCAGGGGGCTCATGAAGATGGCCACCCTGGTGCGGCCGTCGGCCCACGGGTCGATGCTCTGCACGACTCCGTCGGCCGGCGATATGACCCGGCCCCGGCCCGGCGCGCGCTCAGGGTCGCGGAAGAACCAGAGCATCCCGCCCGTCAGCGCCGCCAGAGGCACGGCGGCCAGCGCCCACTTGGGAGACCTGCGTACGAGGAGGGAGGTGACGGCCGCCGCCGTGGCGGTCGGTGCCAGCCACGGCGACACCCCCCGCGCGAGCCGGAGACGACCGGGACTTCCTGCGACCTGGACGGACTCGCGGGAAAATTCAGAATCGTTGGACACAGGGAACCTTTGTACTCTGTAGCGACTATGGACCGGTTTGCGCCTTAACGGACGATATTACCGACCGGTCGGTCATTGCACGGCACAACGAGACAAGCAAACAGTTTCGTTGCCCGTTTCGCTACCCCTGTGAGGCTTCCTACCCCTGTGAGGCTTCTTGACCCTGCGGGGCCTCCTGGCCCAGCGAGGTCTCCTGACCCCGCTGCGCTTCCGCCGGAGCGGACGCCGCATCGCGCCGTACCTTGATCAGGCTGGCGACGGTCGTGATCGCCATCGTGACACCGATGACGGACAGCGACAGCCAGATGGGGACCTGAGGCGCCCAGGAGACTCCGCTTTCGTGCATCGCCTCCAAAACGAGCTTAACCCCGATGAAACCCAGGATGAACGCAAGCCCGTAGCTGATGTAGACCAGCCGCTGCAGCAGACCCCCGAGGAGGAAGTAGAGCTGACGCAGTCCCATCAGGGCGAACACGTTGGCGGTGAAGACGATGAAGGCGTCCTTGGTGAGCCCGAAGATCGCCGGAATCGAGTCGAGCGCGAAGAGCAGATCGGTCGTGCCGATCGCGATCATGACGATCAGCATCGGAGTGACCATCCGCCGGCCGTCCACGCGGACGATCGCACGCGAGCCGACGAAGTCGGACGTGGTCGGGAACACCCGGCGGGCCCAGCGCAGGACGATGTTCTCCGTGAACTCCTCGTCCTCCCTGCCGTGGTCACGGACCAGCGTGTAGGCCGTGTACACGAGGAAGACGCCGAAGACGTAGAACAGCCAGCTGAACTGGTTGAGCACGGCCGCGCCGATCGCGATGAAGACGCCGCGCATGATCAGCGCGAGCACGATCCCCACCAGCAGCACCTTGTGCTGGTACATCCTCGGCACGGCGAAGCGGCCCATGATGATGTAGAAGACGAACAGGTTGTCCACGCTGAGGCTGTACTCGGTCAGGTATCCGGCGAAGAACTCGCCTCCTGCCTGGGTCCCCGCGAAGATCAGTAAGATCACGCCGAAGACGGCGGCCAGCGAGACGTAGATACCGACCCAGATCCCCGCCTGCCGGAGGGAGAACTCGCGGGGCTCGCCGCGGTCGACGATCCACAGGTCGATGGCGAGGACGACGACCATGCCGACGATGACGGCGACCCAAGCCCACAGGGGAACACTCAAGACAAGACCTTCCGGCGCGCGCGAAGACACTGCCGGAGGTCTCTCCCGCCCACCGAGGCGGACCGACAGTCCCGGGCGCTGACGCCGTGATGACGAGGCTGTCGCGAAGGGATACTCCCCCCCAACCCGTTCAGTATATGGATCAGGCTTAGGTTGACCTAATCCGATGAACCAGCGCTCCCGTCGACGCCGGGTGCACGCGCCCACCCGGCCGGGACTGGGCCACCGCTAGGAGGGTGTCACCTCCGGGACACCGCCAGGTAGACGTCCAGCGCCGAGCGTACGGCGTCCGCCTCGCCGGGGAGCTCCTCTCCTCGGCGCGCGGAGGCCGCGGCCAGCCGCTCCGCCAGGGCGGCGTCGCCGAGCACGCGCGCGATCTCCCCGCCCAGCGCATCGGCGTCGCCGGGCGGGACGAGGAGGGCGGCGTCGCCCACCATGCCGGGAATGCCGCCCACCCGGGTCGCGATGACGGGCCTGCCCGCCCTGAGCGCCTCCTGGACGCTCAGCGGCTGACCCTCCCATCTGCTCGGCACGACCACCGCCGCCGCCACCTGGAGCAGGTCGGCCGTGTTCGCCCAGCCGTGCAGCAGGACCGGCAGGTCCTCGGCGTCGATCCGGGCCTGGAGCTCCGCCCGCAGAGGCCCGTCCCCCGCCACGACGAACAGGGGGCGGGCGTCGTACGGCCGGGCCGACGCGTCAAGCAGCGTCTCCAGTCCCTTCTGCTGGGCGAGCCGGGCCACGGTCAGCAGGACCGGCGCCTCCGGCGACGGCGGGCTCGCGACCCGGCCGGCGAGCTCCCGCCGCACCTCCGCCGCGGTCCGCGTGGGGGTGCCCAGACGCGGCGCGGGCACCACCGCCGCGCTCACCGCGCGGGCGCCCCTGGCGCGCATGCGCTCGCCGAGGTCCGGCGACACGACCAGCACGCGATCCGCCCGGCGGGCGACGATCCGCTCCAGAGCCCCGTACACGGCCCCGATCGCGCCTCCCGCCGTGACGGCGTTGTGCAGGGTCACCACGAGACCGGGCCGGCGGCGCGACCCGATCAGGGCCGCCGCGGAGAGCGCGCCCGCCCGCAGTCCGTGGGCGTGGACGGCCTGCGCGCCCCGGATGATCGATCTGAGCCTGGCGACGGATTTGAGGTCGTTCACCGGATGCGGGCGATCCGCGATCGGTACGGCGGCGAACCGGGCGCCGGCGGCGGTGAAGCCGAACGACTCCTCGACACTCGGCGGGCCGGCCACGACCACGTCGTCGCCGCCCCCGGTCAGGCCCTCAACGAGCATCCGGACATGCCTGCCCACGCCTCCCGCGCTGGTCCCCAGCACGAGCGCCACCTTCATGCCCACTCCCCTTCCGGTCCTGACGGCCGCGCCCGGTCAGGCGATCTCCGCCGGGTCGGGCGCGTCGGAACGGCCGCCGCGCAGTCGCGAGACGACGGCCAGCAGATCTCTCCTGTCGACGGCGGCCGCGGCGAGCGTGCCCACGCACAGGGCGCACACGCCGGACAGGGCGGCGACCGCGACGCCCGCCCACAGGCCCGAGCCGCCCAGCACGTGGACGACGCCGACACCGGCGAGCATGCCTGCTCCGCCGCCCACCACGGCGGCCAGCGCCGCACGGGGCACCCCGCGCAGCGCCTCGACGCCCCGGGCCTTGAACACCGACGCCAGCAGGATCGCTCCTCCCGCCGTCATTCCGGCCGCCTGGCCGAGGGCGAGACCGCCCAGCCGCCAGTCCGCGGGGAAGGTCCGCGCGAACGCCACCTGGGCCGCGATGACGACCAGCCACCCGATGACCATGCCCCGGGCCGCGGCCCGCCCGCGGCCGCTCGCGTACAGGACCCTGCTGAGGTGCGCCATGAGCCCGTAGCCGATCAGGCCGGGGGCGAACAGCGCGACGGCCGAGGCGAACTGCGCCGGGGGGATCCTCGTGTCCGCCTGTCCGAGGAAGACCTGCGCGACGGGCGCCGCGGTCGCGGCCAGCGCCCCGGCGGCCAGGCCGGACACGATCAGGACGGCCCGGGTGGTCTGCGCGGACAGCGCGGCGAAGGGCGCGCCGTCCGCGTCCTTGGCACGGGCGGCGAGCACCGGGAAGGCGCTGGTCGCGATGGGGACGGCCAGTACGGCGTAGGGCACCTGGTAGATGGCCCAGGCGTAGTTGTACGCCGCGAGCGCTCCCCCGCCGACGTCCTGGTTGGCCAGCGGGATCACGATGGCCATCGCGGCCTGCTGCGCGACCAGCGCGCTCAGCCCCGCGAGCGCGAGCTGCCGCACCTGTACGGCCACGCCGTCGGGGAAGCGGAGGGTCGGCCGCCATCTCACCCCGAGCCGGGAGACGGGCCCGATGACGGTCACGACCAGCGCGAGCACCCCGAGCGTCGTCCCGACCGAAAGGGCGACCTCCGCGGGGCCGGGAACGGAGGCCGGGTCGCTGTTCCCGGCGCTGAGCGGCACGAAGGCCAGATAGGCGACGATCACCACGACGCTCGACACGAGCGGGGCCACCGCGGGCCCGGTGAACCGCCGGTGTGCCTGAAGCACGCCGTAGAGGACGACGGCCAGGCCGTACAGCGGGATCTGGGGGGCGAAGACCACCAGCATGCGCGCGGCGACCGCGGCCACGGCGCCGGCGTCGCAGTCCCGGACGCCGCTGGTGAGCAGGCGCATCACCGGACCCGCCAGGAGCGCCGTCAGAACGCCGAGCGGGACCAGCAGGACGAGCACCCAGGTGAGCAGTGCCGAGGAGATGCGGCCGACCTCCGCGCGCGCGTCGTCCGTCTGCCGGGCGGCGGCGCCGGCGAGCACCGGCACGACCATCCCGGCCAGCGCCCCGCCCACCACGAGCTCGAAGATGATGTTGGGCACCTGGTTGGCCGTGTAATAGGCCGTGGCCAGGCAGTTGGTCCCCACCGCCCGGGCGAAGACCAGTTGCTTGGCGAAGCCGGTGACGCGCGCCAGGATCGTGATGATCGCGATCAGGACCGCGGCTCCGGCGATCCCGGCGCCGAGCCGCCTAGACATGCGGTCGCGGCCTGCCGCCGACGCCGGTTATCCGGTGTCCGCGTCGCGGGAGGAGAGAGTCGGTCACGCGGTGGGCTTCGCGCCGTCCGCCGCCGCCTGCGGAGGACGGCGGCCGAGCATGTCGAGGCGGTTCAGGACGGGGTTGCCGGCGATGACCTTGGTGAAGCTGATCTTCTCGGACGCCGCCGTGAGCGCGGCCACCGTGCCGAGCAGCACGAGCCGGCCCGGCCTGCCCAGCCGCACGGTCGCGGCGAGTCCGAGCAGAGCGCCCAGGGCGTTGGCGCCGGAGTCGCCGAGCATCGCCCGCTCGCCGAGGTCCTCGGGCAGGAGCGCGACGGCCGCTCCCAGGGGGATCGCGGCCAGTGTGGCGACGCGGGAGTCCCCCCGGAAGGAGGCGGCCACCAGCGGGATTCCGGCGAGCAGCCCCACCTTGATCGCACGGCCGGGACGGAGATCGAAGAGGTTGGCCAGGTTGGCGCTCCCCGCGATCAGCGCGCCGTCGACCAGCGTGTCGAACGTGCGCGCCGCCACCTTCGGCCTGCGCGGCCCGTCACCCGCCGCCGAGGGGGACAGCGCCGCCGCCGCGAGCCCGGTGGCGCCGATGCCCAGGATCTTCACGGCTCCGCTCGTGACCTCGCCGCGGCCGAGGGCGGCCAGATGGCCCCTGAACCCCTTGGACGAGGTGGTGCCGAAGACGTCGTCGTACGCGCCGAGCACACCGCTGCCGACGCCGGCGAGCACACCCGCCGCCTTCAGGCGCGCGGGCACCCCGGGGGTGAGCGTGAGGGCCGCGCCGGCGCCGGCGACGAAGGCCGGGCCCTCGAGCAGCGTGACGGGCTCTCCCCGGTGGTTGGTCCTGGTCCAGTACTCCTCGGCGGTCTTCTCGTCGCCGAGGGGAGGACGCCTCTTGAAGGCGGCGTACGCGGCCCGGGCGGCGACGGCGCCGAGCACGGCCCCGATCACGGCACCGGCCACCGAGCCGAGCGAGGAGCGATGGGCCACAGCTGGTTCCTTCTTCGTCAGGCGCTCGTCGTCATCCGGACGGCTTCGCGGAGGCTTGTCAGGCGGGTGACCGGCGTCCGCACGGGTTCAGCCTCGTGCCGCCGGGCTGGGGCTGACCTCGACCTCGGGCTCGAACGACGTCGAGCCGCTGCCGACGCCGTATGCCCCGGCCTTACCGGTCAGTTGCTCCCGCAGAGCGTAGACCACCACGGCGCGGCCCGCGGCCATATCGACGGTGTCGACGGTGGACACGTTCGAGGCCGCCTCTCCCGTGTCGTGGAGCGCCGCGATGGCCCCGCCCGCACCGGAGGAGACGGTCGTGCCGGCGAGCACGGTGCCGAGGTCCAGGGTGTCCAGGCCCGCGGCCATGGAGACGACGGCGGCGGTCGCCTTGGCCGCGTTGTCGTCCTCGTAGGCCTGCGCGGGTGCCAGGACGATGGCCATCGTCGAACGCTGCCCGGGAGTGCCGTTGATGCTGAGCAGGCCGGCGGTCTGGAAGGCGTCGAGGACCCCCGTGGCCGCCGGGTTGTCGCGGCCCGCCAGCGTCCGGTCGTTCGTCACGAGTGCGCCCGCCAGGACCGCCGCCGCCTTGTCGTACGGCGTGGCCTCGTCGGGGAACTTGGTCCCCGCGGCGGCGAGCGAGTTGGCGAGCCCGTCCACGATCGCCTCCTGGTCGGCGGCGACGAACTTGTCGGTCAGGCTGATCCGGCCCGCGTAGATCGCGCCCGCGTCGGTCACCAGGTCCTCGATCGGGTCACGCAGACCGGCGGGAGCCCCCGGAGCCTCGACGAGCAGGACCCGCTCCCCCGGCAGGACGCCCCGGACGAGATCGGGCAGATGCATCGTGACGAGGGAGTCGTTGCCGTTCTCACGGCTCTGGAGTTCGGAGATCTGCGCCAGGTAGTTCCCGTTGTTCTGCCGCAACGACGAGGTCGTCTCCTCCGCCGACTTGTAGAAGGCGGGCTCCAGGACCGTGCTGCCGAGCACGATCCCCACCGTGAGCGCGAGGAAGATCGCCACGATCGAGACGAGGTGATACCGGAAATCGATCACGAGAAGAGTCCGACCACCCAGAAGATGAAGCTGTTCCAGGCGTCGCGCAGGCCGTTCAGCCAGACCTGGCCGATCGGCGAGACCGACAGGACCACGCCGATGGTCACCAAGGTCGTCGCGACGAGCAGGAGCAGGGAAGACGTGGATATCCGGCTGCGGTAGAGCCTGCTGACGCCCTTGGCGTCCACCAGCTTGCTGCCGACCCTCAGCCGGGTGAGGAAGGTGCTGGCCATGCCGGACCGTCCCTTGTCCAGGAACTCGTCCAGGGTCCAGTGGGTGCCGACGGCGACGATCAGGGTCGCGCCCTTGTCGTCGGCCAGCAACATCGCGATGTCCTCGCTCGTCCCGGTCGCCGGGAAGACGACGGCCTGCTGCCCCAGCCGGTGGACCCGCTCCAGGCCGGGGGCCCGGCCGTCCCGGTAGGCGTGCACGACCAGTTCGGCGCCGCAGCACAGCGCCTTCTCCGAGACCGAGTCGAAGTCGCCGACGATGATGTCGGGCGTGTAGCCCGCTTCGATCAGCGCGTCGGATCCGCCGTCGACGCCGATCAGGATGGGCCGGTACTCCCGGATGTAGGGCCGGAGCGTCGCGATGTCCTCTTTGTAGTGATAACCGCGAACGACGATCAGGACGTGCCGTCCCTCGATCACCGTGCGGATGTCGGGGACGCCCACCCCGTCGATGAGCAGGTCGCGCTCGCGCTTGACGTACTCCATCGTGTTCGCGGCGAACGCCTCGATCTGCACGGCCAGCCCGGCCCGGGCCTCGGCCATCGCCGCGGCGACGGTCTCTGCCGTCTGGGCCTCACCCTTGCCGACGATCTCGTCGTCGAGGTAGATCATTCCTTCGTGGACGCGGATCACGTCCCCGTCCGCGACGCGCTCGAACAGTTCGGGGGACGCGTTGTCGACCACCGGGATGCCGGCTTCCAGCAGGATCTGCGGGCCCAGGTTGGGATAGCGCCCGCTGATACCCGCGGCCACGTTGACCACGGCCGCGGCACCGCACGCGACCAACGCCTCCCCGCTGACCCGGTCAACGTCGACATGGTCGATGATCGCTATTTCACCGGCGTTGAGACGTTTGGTGAGTCTCTTCGTCCGCCTGTCGATTCTCGCCACAGCCGTTACCCCGGGAAGATCGTCGATCTTCCTGCGGCGGAGGCCCGGAACATTCAAGCTCAGGACCTTCATCATCAACCATCCTGCCAGAGGCGGGGGCCGGAATGGTCACGCACCCCGCAGTGTGTTGTTTTTGTCACACGCGGTTATGCCGGCGATCAAGCGTCAGTCGGCCGCCTTGTCCGCCGCCGCGATCGTGAGCAACTCCGCCGCGTGTGCTCTACCCAGTTCGGAGTCCTCCAGGCCTGCGAGCATCCGCGACAGCTCCCTGGCGCGGCCCTCCTGGTCGAGGGCGACCACGCCGCTGCGGACCACGCTGCCGTCGCGGGCCTTCTCCACCACGAGGTGCTGGTCGGCGAAAGCCGCCACCTGCGGCAGGTGCGTGACCACGATGACCTGGGCGGTACGCGCCAGCTTGGCCAGGCGTCTGCCGATCTCGACGGCCGCCTTGCCGCCCACGCCCGCGTCGACCTCGTCGAAGACGAACGTCGGCACCGGGTCGGCACCGGCGAAGACCACTTCGATGGCCAGCATGACGCGGCTGAGCTCTCCTCCGGACGCGCCCTTCGTCAGCGGCAGCGCCGGAGCCCCCGGATGCGAGGCCAGGCGCAGCTCCACCTCGTCGATTCCGTGTGGCCCGAAATCATCGCTCTGCGTCATCGCCACGCTGACCCTGGCGTACGGCATCGCCAGGGCGGCCAGTTCGGCCGTCACGGCGTCGCCGAAGCGCTCGGCCGCCACCGTGCGGATGCCCGTCAGCTCGCCGGCCAGCTCCTTGAGCCGGTCGGTCAGCTCGGTGTGCTCCCGGGTCAGCTCATCGATCCGATCGTCGTCGCCGTCGAGCTCGTTCAACCGCGTCGCGGCCTGCTGCGCCCAGGACAGCACGGCCGTCACGTCCTCGCCGTACTTGCGGACGAGGCCGGTCAGGACCGATCTGCGCTCCTGCACCGCCGCCAGGCGCGCGGGGTCGGCGTCGACGGACTCGGCGTAGGCCGCCAGCTCCGTCGCCACGTCGGAGATGAGGTAGCCGGCCTCGGCCAGCCGGTCGGCCAGACCGCCCAGGGCGGGGTCGAACTGCCGCACGGCCTCGACGGCCGACTTGGCCTGCCCCACCAGTGAGACCGCGTCGTGGATCGCCTCGGTGCTCGACATGGGGTCGCCCAGCAGGGCGGTGTGCGCGGTGGTGGCCGCCGTCCGCAGCGCGTCCGCGTGGGAGAGCCGCTCGGCCTCCTCCTTCAGCTCCGCGTCCTCGCCCGCCCTCGGCTCCGCCTTCTCGATCTCCTCGAGGCCGAACCTCAGGACGTCGGCCTCCTGGGCGCGCTCCCTGGCCTTGGCCGTCAGCTCGTGGAGCAGGTCGGTCACCTGCTTGTGCCGCTTGTATGCCTGCTCGTACGCACGGAGCGGCTTGATCAGGTCGTCGCCGGCGTAGCGGTCGAGCGCCGCCCGCTGACGCCCCGGCTGGAGCAGCCGCTGCTGGTCCATCTGCCCGTGGACGGCGACCAGGTCGTCGGCGAGGAACGTCAGGGTCCCGACCGGGACGGTGCGGCCGCCGAGCCAGGCCCGCGAACGGCCCTCGGCGGACACCGTGCGGGAGATGATCAGTTCGCCGTCCTCGATCTCGCCGCCGGAGTCGGCCACCTGCTGGGCGACCCGGCCGTTCGCGTCGACGATCAGCGTGCCCTCGACCATCGCCTTGTCGGCGCCGGGGCGGACCCTCGCGGGATCGGCGCGGCCGCCGAACAACAGCCCCAGTCCGGTGACGACCATCGTCTTGCCCGCACCTGTCTCACCCGTGACGACGGTGAAACCGGGTGACAGCTCCAGGACGGCCTCGTCGATCACGCCGAGCCCCTGGATGCGGACCTCCTCGACCCTTGGTCGCACTGGTCCCTCCGTTCCGCCGACCGATTCCGCCAGAGATCCTACGCGCAACTCGCCAAGATTTTCGAGGACTGGGTCTGTCCTGTGGAGATCGGAGGGCGACCCGCCCGGGAACTCCGCGCACCGGAAACCCGCGCACCGGAGCTCCGCTCATCGGGATCGGACCGGGCGCGCTCGGCGCGCCGGACCCGGCCGCACTCACTGACGACCGGACCCGGCCGCACTCATCGGCAACCAGCCCCGGCCGCATTCACTGGGACCGGACCCGGCCGCGCCATCCCTCCACCGGCAGGCCGAACTTCGCCACCAGCCGGTCGGTGAACGGGGCGCCGGTGGTCTCGGCTCCCAGGAGGCGGGCCAGCCGTACCGGGGTCGCTGCCCGGCGCACCTCGACGCGGGCCCCTGGCGGGATGTCGAAACGGCGGCGCCCGTCGCACCAGAGCACTCCCGCGCCGGTCTCCGGGACGATCTCCACCGCGAGCGTGGACCGGGGGGAGACCACCATCGGCCGGGCGAACAGCGCGTGGGCGCTGTTGGGCACCAGCAGCAGCGCCTCAACCTCGGGCCAGACGACGGGTCCTCCGGCCGAGAACGCGTACGCCGTCGAACCGGTCGGCGTCGCGCAGATGACTCCGTCGCAGCCCCACCGGGACAGGGGACGCCCGTCGATCTCGGCGACGACCTCCAGCATGCGGTCGACCTTCTCGACCGAGGCCTCGTTGAGCGCCCAGGTCGTGGCCAGCGTCTCCCCGTTGAGGCGGACCGCCACCTCGATCGTCATCCGCTCCTCGACGTCGTAGCCGTTCTCGACGACCCGGTCCACGGCGGTGGCGAGGTCCTCCACCTCGGCCTCCGCCAGGAACCCGACATGGCCCAGGTTGACTCCCAGCAGGGGGACGCCTGCCGGACGGGCGAGTTCGGCGGCCCGCAGCAGCGTCCCGTCGCCGCCGAGCACGATGATCAGCTCGGCCTCGGCGATCGCTTCCGGGGTCCCGGAGACACTCGCCACCCCCGTGCAGCCGATCTCCTCCGCCTCGTCCGAGAGCACGCGGACGCTCAGCCCGGCGCCGATCAGCCGGTCCATGACCAGGCGGGCGCTGCGCACCGCCGGGTCCCTGCCCGTGTGCGCCGTGACCACGATCGTCCGCTTGCCGTCCACGGGGTCGCTCACCGGGATCTCACCCTCGTCGCATCCGTCGCCGTCATGCCGTCACCGCCGTCCGCGTCTGCCTCGTCGCGCCGCCCCGCCGATGTCACTGGGGCCCCTCCGCCACCGCCCGTTCGATGGCCGGGTCGAGCTCGGGCACCTGATCGTGTCCCGGGCCCTTGCCGAGCCACAGGAGGTATTCCACATTGCCGGACGGGCCGGGCAGCGGGCTGGCGGTCACGCCCTTCACCGTAAGGCCGAGCGCCTGCGCCGACAGCGCCGCGTCCCGTACGGCCTGCGCCCGCAGCGCCGGGTCGCGGACGACGCCTCCCGCGCCGACCCGCTCCTTTCCCACCTCGAACTGGGGTTTCACGAGCATGGTGAACTCGGCGTCCTCCGCTGCGCAGTTCGCCAATGCCGGAAGGACCAGACGGAGAGAGATGAAGGACAGGTCGCCCACGATCAGCGTCGGCGGCTCCCCCACCATTTCCGGCGTCAGATCCCGGACGTTCACGCGTTCCATCACCGTGACGCGGTCGTCCGTGCGCAGGGACCACGCGAGCTGGCCGTAGCCCACGTCGACAGCGAGCACGTGCGCCGCGCCCCGCCTGAGCAGAACGTCGGTGAACCCGCCTGTGGAGGCGCCGGCGTCCAGACAGCGCCGGCCCTCGACGGTCAGCCCTTCGAACGCGTCGAGCGCGCCGAGGAGCTTGTGCGCCCCCCTCGAGACGTAGTCGGGGCCCTCCGGCGCCTCCGCCACCACGATGGCGGCGGCGATGTCCACCTGGGTCGCGGCCTTGGCCGCCACCCTGCCCGACACAGACACCCTGCCGGAATCGATGAGCTGCGCCGCCTGCTCTCGCGAGCGCGCGAGCCCCCGCCGGACGAGTTCGCTGTCCAGCCGCATCCGCTTCACCTGACGTGCCGCCCGTCGCCGGAGGCCGAACTCGGCATGGTCACCGCTCGCCGTCGGAAACGGGCTCGTCCACGGAGGTCAGTACCGCTTCCAGCCCCGTCAGGACGTCTTCGAAGATCCCGACGTGCTCGGAGACGGGCGCCTCCGCCAGCCGCTCAAGCGGGGACAGGGCCGACTCGACGTCTCCCGGGGTGTCCTGGCCCCCGTCCGCGTGGACGGCAGGGGCCTGGTCCGGGGCGGTGGCCTCCCCCGCGCGGGCGTTCGGGACCGCGAGCCAGGCGGGCGCTTGGCTTCCGATGTCCGTCATGGGTTCCCTTCTGGGACCCGGGCCCGGGTCCGTCCGTCTCCCGCCGGCCGTACGGCCCGCGTCCGGTGCCGGCGGCTCCGTGCCGGGGGGTGGTCCTGGGTCCTGGTCGTGCTCGTCGTCTCGGGAGCCGGGCACGCTCGGCGCCTCCCGGCCACCCCGACGCTATCGGAAGGCGCCCTGTGCCGCGCCCCTCCTGCCGGTACCACGCTGCTCCGGTCCTGGTCATCGCCTGGATCTCGCTGTGTAAGCTGTGCGCGGCCCACCCCGTCGAACGGGCGGCCGCGTGCCTCGCGGGCCGCGCGGGAGAGCCGTTCAACCGGTCCCGGCCGGTGGCCGTCCACCGGCCCGGCCCCCTCGGGTACGTTTTTCGCCGCGCCCCACGTGCAGGATCTCGCGCGGGGTTCACCTGGAACGCTACCGTCCGTGGTAGCCGGTATCTGATGTTGGTCCGTGGGAAGGGAGAGGGCGCACATGGCGACCGTCGAGGAGTGCCGGGCGGCGCTGGAGAAGCTCGTCGAGCAGTTCGACGAGATCAGCGCGGAAGATCGCACCAAGCACGTGGTCGAGCGCAGGCTGGCCTGCCGCATCTCCGACCTCGGCGTGACCTTCTACGGCCGGATCCATCGCGGCGGGCTCGACCCGTTCAAGGAGGTCGCCCCCGAGGACGGGCGCCCGGCGGAGGTCAAGCTCACCATCTCCAGTGAGGATCTGGTCTCTCTGGTCAACGGTGAGCTCGACATGGGACGCGCCCTGCTCGGCGGCCGCGTCAAGGTCGACGCCAGCCTCGGCGACCTCCTGCGTCTGCGCAAGCTTCTCTGATCGCCCGACCCCGGGCCGGAACCCGGGGACCGCGGTGGCCGACCCGACCCCGGGTCACGAGCCCGAGGACCGCGGTGACACCCCGATCCCTGGTCACGAGCCCGAGAAGCGCGGTGGCGGCCCGATCCCGAGTCAGAGTCCGGGGATCGCGCGATCACCCGAACCCAGGTCAGAATCCGAGGATGGCGGGCGCGGCCTTGACCGCGTCCTCGTCCGCGCGCCCCTCACCTGCCGCCTCCCAGGTCGCGGCGCAGGCGGCGCGCAGGCCGTCGACCGGGTCTCCTCCCCCATCGATGTCGAGACGCCCGTCCGCCCAGGTCGCGATCCACCCGCCACATGTCCAGCCCTGGCCCTGCCTGCGTACGTCCGCCGCCGGCGCGTGCAGACCCGACAGGTCGGCGGCGATGTGCGCCGGGCGATGGGCGGGGCCGGCCGCGAGCAGGTCGACGGGGCCGGTCACCCCCGTGAGGACGAGCAGGCTGTCCACTCCCGCGCGGGTGGCGCCTTCGATGTCGGTGTCCAGGCGATCCCCGACGATCAACGGCCGTTTCGCGCCCGTACGGATCACCGATTCGCGGTGCAGCGGCGGCTCGGGCTTGCCGGCCACGACCGGCTCGACGCCGGTGGCCGTGGCGATCACGCGGCTCATGGCGCCGTTGCCCGGAAGCTCGCCCTTGTGCGTGGGCATGGTCGTGTCGCCGTTGGCGGCGACGAACCACGCGCCCTGCCGTACGGCGAGGGCGCCCTCCGCCAGCAGGCCGTAGGACAGGCCCTGCCAGATGCCCTGGATCACCGCGGCGGGGGCGTCCAGGGCCGTGGTCACAGGACGGAGGCCGTGCGACCGCACGGCGACGCGCAGGCCCGTTCCCCCCACGACGAGGACGGCGGAGCCCGGCGGAACGTGTTCGGCCACCAGACGCGCGGCCGCCTGGGCGGAGGTCACCACGTCCTCGGCGGCGGCCGTCAGGCCGAGACGGCGCAGATGCTCGGCGATCGCCGCAGGAGTGCGCGACGCGTTGTTGGTCACGAACGCGAGCCGCACGCCCTCTTTCCTGGCCTGCTCCAGTGCCTCGGGAGCACCGGAGACGGCGTGGTCGCCCAGGTAGACCACGCCGTCGAGATCGAGGAGGAGCGTGTCGTACCCGCCGAGCAGCGATCCGGAGCCCGCCGCCTCATCTTGCTCGACCGTCATGCCTGCCTCGCCCGCAACGTGGCGCGCACCTGGCTCAGAGCCGAGACGTAGTGCCGCAGGGGACGCATGGCGACGGCCACGGCGAGCGGCTCCTGAGCGCCCTCGATGTCCCCCGTACGCCACAGGGCCATTCCGAGCCCGTAATAGGCGTAATCCTCCGTGGGGTTGGACTCGACGATCAAGCGGAAACTCCCTGCGGCCTCGGTGTACTGACGAGAGTTGAACTGGGCCCGCGCCAGGGCCTCCCGGATGCTACGCGATTCGGGCTCGGCCATCGCGGCCCGTTCGAGAATCGCGGCGGCCGCAGCCGGGCTTCCGTCCGTGAGCAGCTTCACGCCACGCTGGAACCACTCGTAGACGTCACCGGACGGGCCGCCCGGTGGGTACCCGGCAGCGTCAGACGCTCCGTTTCGTCCCTGGATCATGGGGAAAGGCCTCCTGCAACCGATTTCCTGAAGAACCGGGCACCGCAGCGTCGGGGAGCCGGGCCTTATGGCAACATGCCCGGTATGGAGAGTTCTGAACGGGCGGGACTGGTGCTACGTCCGTTCCACGGCGTGCGATTCGCAGTGGACGATCTGCCCGCGGTCACCTCCCCGCCCTACGACCTCATCTCCCCGGACGACATGCGGGATTTACTCGCTCGTCATGCGAACAACGTGGTGCGGCTCATCCTTCCCGGAACAGGACATTACGGCGAGGCCAGGGAGCTGCTGAACGAATGGCTGGCTTCCGGCGTGCTCAGGACCGACGAGCTGCCGGGACTCTACGTGTACGAGCAGAGCGGGCCGCGATCGGTGCAGCGCGGCCTGATCGGCGCGCTCGGAGTCGGCTCCCCGTCCGTCCTGCCCCATGAGAACGTCATGCCCGGGCCCGTCGCCGACCGCCTGGCCCTGATGCGGGCCACCGAGGCCAACCTCGAGCCGATCTTCCTGCTCTATGAGGGCGGCGGCTCGGCGTCGCGCCTGGTCGACGAGGTGGCCGCCCGACGGCCGCCGATCGCCGATCTTCAGACCGCCGACGGGATGAGTCACCGGCTCTGGGCGGTGACCGACCCCGACGAGATCGCGGCGGTGGAAGAGGATCTGCGGGACCGGCAGGCGCTGATCGCCGACGGGCACCACCGCTACGCCACCTACGAGGCGCTGCGGGCCGACCACGACGGGGCCGGGCCATGGGATTACGGGCTCGCGTTCCTGGTCGACTCGCTGGCCTACCCGCCGGAGCTGCGGGCGATCCACCGGGTGATCCCGGGATTGCCGCTGGAGGAGGCCGCCGCCCGGGCCAAGGGCGCCTGGCAGGTCCACGAGTTCAGCGCGCTGGACGAGGCCCTGTCCGAGCTCGCGGCAACGGCCGGACCCGCGTTCGTGCTGGCCGGAGATGGTGCGGCTCACCTCCTCACCGACCCGGACCCGATGCAGCTCGACCATGCCCTGCCGGCTGATCATTCGGAGCGCTGGCGGTCGCTCGACACCGCGATCCTCGCAATGTTCCTCCTTCCCAAGGTCTGGGGCATCGAGGACAGCGAGGAGGCCGTGCTCGTCGTCCATCACGACCCCCACGCCGCCGTACGGCTGGCGCGGCAGCACTCGGGGACGGCCGTCATCCTCAACCCGCTCAACACCGTCGACGTTCTCGCCGTGGCGGCTCAGGGCGAACGGGTGCCGCGCAAGTCCACCTCGTTCGGCCCCAAGCCACGCACCGGCCTCGTCCTGCGCATCTTCGCCGAGAACTGACACTCGAAGCCGTACGCGGCCAGGCGCGTGCACGCCCGACGGCGGCACGCGCCTGGCGACGGCGCCCACGGCGGCGCTGTGCACGGCGGCGTCACGCGCGCGAGAGCGGCGCGCACTCGGCGGCGTACGAGGAGCTCCGGCGACGCTAACCGGGCGCGTCATCACCCCCCGGCGCGCCGTGCCCGTCCTCGGGATCCGTGGCGGCGTACACGTCTCGGGAGCCGTGCGGCGCGGCCGGAGCCGGGCGTGGCCTGCGCAGGCTGATCACGGGTCTGCGCCGGGGCCCACGCGCGTCGCCGGGCTGGCCGTCCCCAGGATCGGCCGGCGTGGCGGGGCCGACATGCCCGTCCCGGCGGCCGCGCATGAGCAGGCCGTGCCATTTGATCGGGCCGGCTTCCGTATCGGGCCGACCCCGCTCGTGCTGTTGGGCCTGCACCGGCACGTCGTCCCGACCGGCCGGCACCGTCTCGCCGTCCTGGTCGGCCTGCACCGGCTTGCCGTGCTGTCCGACGTGCTCATGGTGATCGGCCCGCTCAGGCTGATCACCCCGTTCTCGTCGGTCGACCCCCTTGGGCTGAGCCGCGGACTGTACGACACGTTTTGATTGGTCAGTGCCGCCGCCGGAGCCGTCCGGTTCACGAGCGACACGCCTGGCCGTCCAGACCTCGACCTCGTAACGGCTTCCGCCCCGCCACCAGCGGCGGCGCAGAGCTCCCTGAACCTCGATGACGTCGTCGACCAGCCAGTCGGCGACCATGTGGCGTACCTCCTCGTCGAAGGTCGCGCACTCGATCGCGTCGGACCGTTGACGCCCGGGGTGGTCGTCCGGACGACGGACGGCGAGCCGCCACTGCGTGAGCAGGGCCCCGCTGGGCAGTTCCCTGTCGACCGGCTCCATGGACAGCCGGCCGACCAGCGTCACCTCGTTGCGGTGCATGTGATCCCCTCTCCCTCGTGGAGATCACTGTCGATGAATAGGCTGGGGCCTCGACGAGCTGAATTCGATTCTGTGTGAACCGGTTCTGATTACTGGGGTGCGCTGTGGACAACGTGACGCCGCTCGGCGGGGACGTGTACGAGATCGACACGAGGATGGCCGGCTATTCGGGCATAACCGCCGGCTACCTCATCCTCGGCGACCGTCCGTGCCTGGTGGAGACAGGGACCTCCACCTCCGCACCGGTCGTACGGGACGCACTCGCGTCCCTCGGAGTGGGCCCGGACGACCTGGCCACCGTCGTGGTGACCCACATCCATCTCGACCATGCCGGCGGCGTCGGGGACATCGCCGGCTATTTCCCGTCCGCCGAAATTGTCGTGCATGAGAAGGGCGCCCGGCATCTCGCCGATCCGACACGGCTGATGGCCAGCGCGAAAATGGTCTGGGGGGGCAGGCTCGACACCTTGTTCGGGACGCTCGCGCCCACGGACGCCTCCAGGATCCGGGCGCTCGGCGACGTCGGCAGCGTCGATCTCGGCAACGGCCGCACTCTGGCGAGCCACTACTCCCCGGGGCACGCCAAGCACCACGTGGGTCTCCTCGACTCGCTGACCGGCGACCTCTACGTGGGTGACGCCGCCGGGGTCTATCTGCCGGAGACCGGCGATCTGCGCCCCGCGAGCCCGCCCCCGGACTTCGACCTGGAGGTGGCCCTCCGGTCGATCGGCCTCTTCGAGTCACTCGGCCCGCAACGGCTGCTGTTCAGCCATTACGGCCCGGTGGACGACGTGCCCGCGACGCTCGAACGGTCGGCGGAGGAACTCCGCGTGTGGGTGGACCTGACCAAGCAGGCCCGCTCGGAGGGTCTCGACCTCGATCACGCGGTGGCCATGGTCCGCGACCGCACACGAGAGCGCTACCTGGCGCTCCAGAGCGATCCGGCCACCGTCGAACGGTTCGAGTTGCTCAGCGGCGCCGAGTCGAACGTGGGCGGGATCATGCACTGGCTCGACCGCGCCGGCTCCTGAGAGGCTGCCCGGCCACGCTGTGACGCCTGGCTGACCGCACCCGGTGCCGCCCGCCTCGTGACGCGCCCGCCTGGGGCGAACAGGTGTGCTCCCGGCGCCGTACGGCCTCGGAGAGGGCGTTCTGACATAGAAAGGCGCCGTCACCGAATGATCTTCCATTCGGTGACGGCGCTCTCACATCCACATCAGCGCTGGCGGTTCACACCGCCATCGGCGCCCTCAGCGTCCTCATCATCATCTTCCGTGTCCCCGATCACGGTGCCGAAATCGGGCTCGATGAAGGCCGGGCCGAACGAGCTGACCTCGTTCTTCTGGTCCGTCGCGGCACCGGCCGCGTCTCCTGCCGCCCCCGCGTCCGCGCCGGCGGACGGCGCGACCCGCTCTCCCTCCGGGGCGGCGCGGTTCTCGGCGCTCGTCACCGAGGCCGCGTCCTGACCGCGTGCCGGGTTCCGCTCGGCATCATCGGCCTTGGCCTCCGCGACCTGCGGAGGGGCGGTCCCGTTCGAGGTCTCCTCCGCGGCAGCGGCAGGGGACGACGTACCGCGTTCCTGCGGAAGGTCGTCGAGGATGTCGCCGACCGGCCTCACCTCAGCGGGCTCGGCATCATCCTCGTCTCCATCCGCCGCGGAGTCATCCGCCGCGGAGTCGTCCGGCTCAGCGGCGTCCGGCTCGAAGTCATCCGCCTCGTCGTCGGGCTCGTCGTCGAGCTCGGAGTCGTCCGGGTCGGAGTCGGCGGTGCCGACCTCCGCGTCGGCCTGCTTCACTGCGAGATCGCCGACAGCGTCCGCCGCCGCGTCGTCACCGAAACCGTCATCGAGGTCGCCGTCAAGATCGTCGGCTGCGTCGTCCTCGTCGAAGTCCTCCTCGAGGTCATCGATCACTGCACCGGTGATCTCCGCGTACCGTTCGGCCGCGTCGGTTTCACCGTCCTCGTCGAAGGTCATCGCCCGCTCGAACCAGTCGGTCGCAGCGGACTCGTGACCTGCCGCCGCCAGCGCGTCCGCGTAGGCGTAGGCCAGACGCACCGACCATGCCCTGCGCTGGGGATCCCGCAGCTCCGTGAGGCGCTGCAGTGTGACCACGGCCGCGTCGAACTGGCCCATGTCACGTCGCGCGCCGGATTCGACGATGGCGAGCTCGATCTTGCCCGCCCGGTCCAGGCGCTCGGCCTCCTTGGAACGGACGAGGTCGAGCGCCCTTTCAGGCCGTCCAAGACCGCGCTCACAGTCAGCCATCACGGGGAGATAGGCGTCGGAGCCCGTCATCCGCCGCGCCGCACGCAGGTCGGCGAGGGCCTCGGCGTACTGCCCGGCCCGGTAGGCCGCGATCCCGGTGGCCTCCCTGATCACGCCGATCCTGCCGGCGAACCGGCGGGCGACCTTCGCATGCTCGTATGCACGCTCGGGCTCGTCGGCGCTCAGCGCCCTGGCGGCCGCCACGAGATGGGACGCCACCAGATCAGCGAGATCATTGGGCAGCGAGCGAAGCTCCGCAAGCGTCTCGCGGTCGAGTTCGTCCGGAGAGATGTCCACCTCGAGCTCGGGCAGCTGCTCACGCTCTCGCGGCTCCTCGCTCCTCCCGTACCTGGCGCGGCTTCCGCCGCCCTCCTCCTGACGGAAGGGCCGCGATCCGCCCCGGTCATCGCGATCGCCGTACGGACGGGGTGCGCGGTCACGTGAATCGAAGCGCTCACGATCACGGAACGGACGGGCCTCGCGATCCTGATCACGCTGCGGACGGCCCTGCTCCCGGCCTTCGGCGCCCCGGCGGTCGTCCCGGAAGGCGCCGCCTGAGTGCTGGTCGCGATCGCGGGAGCCGTAACGGCCGCCGAAACCGCCACCCTGACGCGGCGGTCGGTCGCCGGAGCGTGCCGAGTCGCGATCGCCGTAGGAGCGGCTCGGCCGGTCGCCCCGGTCAGGGCGGTCGCCGTACGCACCGCGGTCGCCGCGCTGAGGACGGTCTCCGTAGGAGCGCTGAGGACGGTCGCCTCCGCGGGAT
>NZ_BONV01000034.1 GCF_016862895.1 Planotetraspora kaengkrachanensis
CCGTCGCGGTCTCCGTAGGAGCGCTGAGGACGGTCACCACCGCGGGATCCGTCGCGATCGCCATAGGAACGCTGAGGACGGTCACCCCCGCGGGATCCCTCGCGATCGCCATAGGAACGCTGAGGACGGTCGAAGCCCCCCTCACCACGCGGCCCGCGGTCGCCGGCGAAGCCGCCACGATCGTCGCGGGACCGGAATGGCCTGCCACCACGGTCGTCCCGAGACGGGGACGGGCGGCCCTCACGGTCGTCGCGGCTCTGGAACGGACGACCGCCACGATCGTCCCGAGACTGGAAGCCCCTGCCACCACGATCATCGCGATCACGGGACCCGTACCGCCCCCCGAAACCGCCTTCACGTGGCGGACGCGCGTCACCCTGGCGGTCGCCCCCGAAACGGCGGCCTCCCTCGCGATCGTCGCGCGGTGGCCGTGTACCTCGGTCATCGGACCGGAACGAGCGGCCTCCGCGGTCGTCACGGTCTCTGAAACCCCCACCGGAGGAGCCACGATCACCATACGAGGAGCGCGGCTGGTCTCCGCCGCGGTATCCGCCCCGGTCATCGGAACGTCCGGGCCGGTCCCCGAAACGGCCGCCCTCGCGCGGGGGTCGACCGCCGTCGCGACTGCCATAACCACGATCGTCGCGGTCACGGTTGCCGTAGCCGCCACGCGAGGCGTCACGGTCTCCGTAGGAAGGTCTCGGGCGGTCGCCGGCGCGGAAGCTGTCACGGTCACCGTACGAGCGGCCACCTCGATCGCCGCCGGGACGTCCCCCGGATCGGCCACTCGCTCCACCGTCGCGGTCACGACCGCTGGATCGGTCGGAGCGGAAAGGGCGGTCGCCACGATCGCGGTCTGCGGGGAAGCCTTCCCGCCCCCCCGTGTATCGGCTCCCCGAGCCGTCTCTGTCCCCGCCGCCGCGGTAGCCGCTCACGTTCCTGCCCTCGTCACGGCTGTCTCCGCCACGGCTCGCGTCGTCACGCCCGTCTTCTCTGTTCACTTCTGTCCTCTGTTGCTCGCTCACCGCGTACGGCTGTGCGCTCGGTTCGCTGGCCGCGCTACTAGTTCCCGGATACGCCGAGCGGTGAAGATGCCCGATATCGGCTCAGTGTCAGGGGAGACCAGCCTGATTGCCGTAGGTCCGCTGAGACCTCGTTGTGTGCCGTAGCCTCCGCTACTCGCTCTACGTAACGAAGGCCACCCGTGGTGGGGTGGCCCGGCAGGTTCCAGCCTAGCGCGCCACCGGTGGTTCCCGGACCTCAAGAAGGACACCAGCGCTCCTGCCAGGTGCTCCGCCGGCGCTCATCGGGATCCGAGAATGGTCCTG
>NZ_BONV01000035.1 GCF_016862895.1 Planotetraspora kaengkrachanensis
GATACTCGTCGGCTTTCATAGTCGCACGCGGTCTCACAAGGCACATATGTGTTGCCGCGTCGCTACCATGACACCTTCTGTCACTGAGCGGAGCGATCCGGATACTTAGGGAGCGGTCGTGATCCATGCCGTTCGATCCGGGAGGTGCTCCTGTGACCCGTTCTCTCCGTGAGTCCAACGTCGCTGCCCTGTTCGCCCTGCTTGACAGCACTGGCGACGGTCAGATCGCTGCCGATGACTTCAAGCGCATCGCGGACGGGCTATGTGCCGCGTTGGCCCCCGACCCGGGCTCGCGTCAGCATCAGGCCATTCAGCAGTTGTGCGCGGGCTGGTGGGAACACATCCGCGAGGACGCCGACGTCGATGGCGATGCCGCGGTGAGCGAGGCGGAATTCGTCCAGGCGGTGGACCACTTGGTCGCAGGACATCCGCAGTTCCAGCAGATGACTCTCGCGCTGTCGTGCGCCGGCTTCGACGCCGCCGACATCGACGAAGACGGGTTCATCTCTGCGCCGGAACTCGGTCGCCTCTTCAGCGCGCTGGGTATCCCTCACGAGGTGGCCGAGGGTGCCTTCGCTCAACTGGACACCGACGGCGACGGCAGGATCTCCCGCCAGGAGTACGCCGAGGGCGTCTGGGTGCTGATCACCAGTGAGGACCCCGATTCTCCCGGATCGGCGATCCTGGGGCAGACGCGGCAGGCTGAGGCGTCGTGAATCTCCCGCTGCAGGTCACGGCCTGTCAGTAAGGTCGGCCCCGCCGGCCGCCGTCTGTGCTGAAGAGGGAAGCGGCGGAAAGGGCGTCGCCCCGCTCGGGCAGAAGCACACTGCCCCGGCGGAGGCCGCGGTCAGAGGGGTTGTGGGAGGTGGCTGTCACCGAATGCGCGTGGTGGTCGACGTTGCTTTCACGACTGCCCCGCGAACCGGGCGGCCAGTTGGTGGAGGGCGCGGGCGGCCGGCGTGTCCGGATCGGCGGTCATGAACACGACTTGCTGGTCGTCGTCCGGGACGGTGAGGATGTCGCAGTTGATGCGAAGCCGACCGAGTTCGGGGTGCGTCATGGTCTTCGTTCGGTGGCCGGGGGCGCGCACCGGGTTGGTGGCCCAGATCTCGTTGAACTCCGAACTGCCCGCCCCGAGCTCGGCCAGCAGGGCGGCGAGGGCCGCGTCGCGGGGATAGCGGTCGGCGGCGGCCCGCAGCCGTGCCACAGCGATTTCGCCGAACTCCTCGTGCCCCGTGGTCAGCACCTGATCGCGGAACAGGAAGCGCCGGCGGGCCAGATTGGGCTGAGCGCGGAGGTCGCCGAGCAAGGCTTCGGCCAGCGGGTTCCAGGCGATCACGTCGTAGCTGGCCGCGGTGACGACGGCCGCCGTTCCCGGGATCCGCTCCAGCAAGCCGGCCACGTACGGGCGGACCTGGCGCGGCGGCCCGGCAGGCGGAGACGGGGCCACACCGGCCAGCCGGAACAAATGGGTTCGCTCGGCGGGTGCGAGCCGGAGCGCATCCGCCAGGGACTCAAGGATCCGCGGCGACGGGCGTGGCCCCCGCGCCTGCTCCAGTCGGACGTAGTAGTCGACTGACATGCGGGCCAGGTCGGCGACCTCTCGCGGCGCAAGCCCGGGGTACGGCGCCGCGGCCCCGCGGTCAAACCGACGTCGCCCGGGCGCAGCCCCTCCCGTCGGTCCCGCAAAAAGCGGGCCAGTTCACCTCGCGCCATCCGCTACCTTTCGGGCCGGTTCCGTCCTCACTGGTATCGATTGTCCCTGGATCGGCCGCCCCGTCGGCAGGCACCCTCGACATCATGGATAACTCGATCGCACTGGTCACCGGCGCCAACAAGGGCATCGGCAAGGAGATAGCGCGCCAACTTGCGAGCGCGGGCCACACCGTTTACGTCGGCTCACGAGACGCCGCGCGCGGAGAGCGCGCCGTCGAGGAGATCGGAGGCGACGCCCGACTACTGGTCTTCGATGTTACTGATGCCGCGAGCATCGCCGATGCCGCGCGTCAGATCGACAAGCTGGACATCCTGATCAACAACGCCGGGATCTCCGGCGATGACAGATCAGCAGACCGCGAGGACGTCGACACTTTTCGCCGCATTTATGAGACGAACGTCTTCGGGGTCGTCATGGTGACGAACGCCTTCGTGCCTGCGCTGCGGCGGTCCGCGCACCCCCGGATCGTGAACATCTCCAGCGGCACCGGATCGCTGACGTGGTCTACCGGGCCGCAGTTCCCACACCGAGGCACCTACGCCGCCTACCGGTCGTCCAAGGCGGCGCTGAACGCGCTGACCGTGTATTACGCCCACGCCCTGGCTGGTGACGACATCAAGGTCAACGCACTCGCACCCGGTCTACGCCGGACCGACCTCAATGCCACCGCCGTCGCCAGCGACGGTGACCCGGCCGAGGCCGCGGCGGGCGCGGTCCGGCTGGCGCTGCTGCCGGACGAGGGGCCCTCCGGGGAGTTCTTCTCCTGGGACGGGACGCCGGTCCCCTGGTAGGAGACGGCGCTGCGTCGGCCCGCTGACCAGGGCCTGGCTCCACTGTGTCGCTTCTGAGATCTCCGCCCGACCTCTCATTGGACCAGCTTGGCTCCAATGAGAGGAAGCAGCGCGCTCGGTCCTGCTCGCCGACCTCGCCGCCGATTACCTCGGCCAGGCCGTCGAGGCGTTGGAACGGCCCTCCTGGAGAGGGGGAGAGGTGCTTCAGGTGCTGTGCGTTGTACCGACAACTGTTATTGGTCATCCCGGTAGATCGGGGGCACCGCGACCCCCCTGCCACCGATGCGCGGATGTTGTCGCGACGGGCCCGGCGATCAGGAGGCGATCGCGATCGGAGAGGGGTTGAGCCTGGCGAAGCCTTCTTGCCGCTGATAAGGGAAGTACGGGTAGGGCGCGGTGCGGCTGCTGACGGCGTCGAGCCGGGCTGTCTGCTCGGGTGTGAGTGACCAGCCGACAGCGCCGATGTTCTGCCGCAGTTGCGCCTCGTTGCGGGCGCCGACGATCACGGTGGCTACGGTGGGCCGTTGGAGCAGCCAGTTGACCGCGATCTGCGGCACTGCCCGGCCGGTCTCGCGGGACAGTTCTTCGAGGACGTCCACGACCTGGAACAGGTGCTCGTCGTCGACCGGTGGGCCGTACGCGGCGGTGGCGTGCAGCCGGCTCGCGGACGGCGGCGGAGTATCGCGGCGGATCTTGCCGGTGAGTCGTCCCCAGCCGAGCGGGCTCCACACCACGGCTCCGACGCCTTGGTCGAGGCCCAGGGGCAGCAGTTCCCACTCGTAATCCCGGCCGATCAGGGAGTAGTAGACCTGGTGTGCCACGTACCGGCGGCGGTGGTCCCGGTCGGCGGTGGCGAGGGACTTCATGAGTTGCCAGCCGGCGAAGTTGGATGCGCCGAGGTAGCGGATCTTCCCGTCCCGCACCAGGTCGTCCAGTGTCCCTACGACCTCTTCGACGGGCGTTGCGGCGTCGAATGCATGGAGCTGGAACAGGTCGATGTAGTCGGTGCCGAGTCGGCGCAGCGCCGCGTCGACCGATCGGATGAGCCGGGCCCGCGAGGTTCCGGCGTCGTTCGGTCCGTCGCCGGTCGGCAGGCCGCTCTTGGTTGAGATCAGAACGGTGTCGCGTCGTCCTTTGATCGCCTGCCCCAGCACCTCCTCGGACGCCCCGTCGGAATACACGTCCGCGGTGTCGAACATGGTGATCCCGGCGTCCAGGCAGATGTCCACGAGGCGCCTTGCCTCGCGCGCGTCCGTGTTGCCCCAGGCGCCGAACAGCGGTCCGGAACCGCCGAAGGTGCCGGCGCCGAAGCTCAGAGCGGGCACGGTGAGGCCGGATGCCCCAAGTCGTCGGTACTCCACGATGACACTCCCTTATTAACGGTACTCCAGTTCCTTTAAGACTCGAGTACGATAGCAGCCGCCCGCAGCTAAGGGAACTGGAGACCCGTTATGACCGTCGGTACGATCCGGCCCGGAGGACGAACCGCCCGGGTCCGGGCCGCCGTGCTCCGAGCGGCAGGTGACGCGCTCGTCGAGCACGGCTTCGACCGTCTCGACCTCGGCGATGTGGCGCGCCGCGCCGAGGTGGGCAAGACGACGGTCTACCGCCGCTGGGGCACGGTCGCCGGCCTCGTCGCCGACCTGCTGGCCGACATGGCGGAGCAGTCGTCGCCGCGGGCCGACACCGGCTCGCTGATCGAGGACCTGCGCGCCAACGCCCGGCTCGTGCAGCGCACGCTGGTCGACCCGCGCCAGGGTGCGCTGTTCCGGGCGGTCATCGTCGCCGCGACCTGCGACCCCCGGGCCGCCGAGGCGCTGCACCGCTTCTACGCCGTCCGCATCGCCGAGTGGGCTCCTTGCGTCGAGCAGGCCGTGCAGCGGGGGGAGTTGCCCGTGGGTACGGACGCGGCCGAGGTCATTCGCGCCGTCTCGGCACCGCTCTACTACCGCTTGCTCGTCAGCGGAGATCCCGTCGACGAGGCTGCGGCGGACCGGGCCGCCGAAGGGGCGGCGGCAGCCGCCCGAGCCGGCGTGTACACGCCCGCCGGCGATCGCACCTGACTGAGCAGCGCATCCGTGGGTCGGCTGGGAGCTGCGGCGTTGCCGTCCGATGACGATTAGATTCAGTTAGCCTTGCCTAACTGAATGGCCTGCGCCCGTGGGGTTTCCATCGTTCGCCGACCGTGTCATCGCCCGACGCGCGCGTCGACTTCGCCGGATGAGGCCGCTGGTGTGACGGCCTTCCTCGACCCACGGCACGGTCACGGGTGCCTGATCATCGCCGGTACGGCTCGTACCACGAGCAAGATCCTTACGATGCTGGCCGTCAGTGCCAGCAGGAGCAGGACAGAGGGCGGAGGAACGAGCGACGCGACCGTCCCGAGTATGGCCGAGTCGAGGACGATCACGCTTGCCGCGCCGCCCAGCGCCGCCAGCCGTACGGCTTGGTAGTGGCGCCGTTCCCGGATGGCGAGGACCAGCATGAACACGGCCACGCTGAGCGCGACACCGAAGGCCAGACGTGCCGGCAGGGGTATCGACCACGCCCACGCGTGGCCGGTGACAAGAGCCGCTCCCCAGCTCAGTCCGACGAGTGGGCCGATGACGAGGAGCCGGATCGCGGTCGTCCTGCCGGGAGACAGGCGGACGAACGCGGTGGTGATCGTGTCGGCGTCACCGAAGTCGGCCAGCGCGGCCTTGGCCGCCTTCTCCGGGTCGCCGAGTCGTTCCAGCTGTTCTTCGTACGATGTCATGAGTCCGTCGGCGAGTTCCTCGACGACGGACTGGGGGAGCCGTACGGCGAGCGCCTGCAGGTGGCGATCGATCAGCTCGTGGCCGGCCAAGGCGCACCTCCCAGGGCTGTGGAGATCGCGGCGGCGAACTCCTGCCAGTGGTCACGCGCTCCGGCGAGGGATCGACGCCCGTCCTCGGTCAACTCGTATGTACGTCGTCTGCGTCCCCCGACGACAGACCAGCTTCCTGTGATCAGGCCGGCCTGTTCCAGGCGATGCAGCGCCGGATAGACGGTGCCCGTCGGAAGGTCGAGTCTGCCGTCGGTGGTGTCCCGCAGGGCTTCCTTCACCGCGTAGCCGTGTCGTGGGCCGTCCTCCAGCGCGGCGAGCAGGAGTCCGTCCAGGTGACCTTTGAGCGCTTCGGCTCTCATAGGTAGTAACGCTACGCCTGCTCTTTCCATCGGCCAAGTCTCGGAGTAGCGTCGCTATATATAGCGACACTACGTATGGGAGGTGCCGTGGACGACATCGACATCTTGGGCACTCCGATTCCGAACGCGGGACCTGTGTTCCTGGCCGCGCTCGCCGTCCACGTCGCCGCGGGGCTCACCTGCGTCATCGGGGGCGCGCTCGCCGCTCTCACACGTAAGGGCAGCCCATCGCACAAGCGGTTCGGCCGCGCCTACTTCTGGGGGTTCGTGGTCGTCTACGTGACGTTGACAGTCATGTCGGCGATCCGCTGGAAAGAGAACGCCTACCTGTTCGCCATCGGCACGGTGGCGTTCACCGCTGGACTGACCGGTTACCTGAACCGGAGACATCGACCGGCCGTTCACATTCTCGGGATGGGAGCGTCTTACGTGCTCCTCCTCACCGGGTTCTACGTGGACAACGGCCCGCACCTGCCCCTATGGGATCGGCTGCCCACCGTCGCCTACTGGGTTCTGCCGTCGCTGATCGGTCTTCCCCTGATCGCACGCGCACTGGTGCGCAGGCGCCGCCAGGACGCATCAGCTCAGGCGTAATGCGCCCGGCCTCCATGGCCTGGCCACATCTGCCCTGCCAAAATCGTGCCTTCAGGGATCGAGGGCGGCGCTCCGCGCCGCGACGCGGTCCTACGCCCGCTCGCCGGGGCTTGCCCTGGTCAGGTCGTCGTGGGAGCCGCCGAGCGAGACGATCAAAGTGACGGCCGCCTGCCACTGAGTGTGATGATGAACCATGCGGTATTTCCGCCGACCCTGGGACGAGTCTCGCGGGGATGAGTACGACAGCTGGGGGACCTGTCTCTACTTCGTCGCTGTCGACGATCAGGGCGATGCGCACGAGCAGATCGAGGTCTATGCCAACGGCAACGTCCTGGCGTACGACCACGAGTATGAGGAAGACCCCTTCGGCGGGTTGACCTACGCAACCCTGGATCTTGAGGAGTTCGGTCCCTACGAGGTCACCGAGCGGGAGTTCCGGAAGGAACTGGCGGGGCTCCGCCCGTTGAACCGCTGATCGCCGTTCCGTACACCAGCGAGGTCCGGCGCATGCGCCGAAGTGTGCGACGAACCCTCAGCGCCGCACGGTCTGGATTCGTACGGTCGCGGTTGCCACGGCCACAGGCACACCCTCGGAGTCGATGAGCTCGCCGGCGAGAAAGCACACCTCTCTGCCGCGCTGCACGATCCGCCCGCGTCCCACGAGCCGCCCAGGACGGGCCGGCCGGAGGAACTGGACATGAAGGTCGAGGGTCGGGGCGAACTGGTTCGGCGGCAACGTCGCGACCAGCGCCGGCCCGAGAGTGTCGTCGAGCATCGCGGCCAGGAACCCACCTTGGATCACGCCCATGGGGTTTGTGAACTGGTCGCCCGCGGTGAACGCGACCTCAATGGTCCCCTGCTCCAGGTCGATCCCGAGCAGTTCCCACCCCAGGAGCACCGCAGCAGGCGGCGGCGGAACCCGCCCCTCCACCACATCCCAGAACATCCCATGCTTCTGCGAGTCAGTCTCCATGCGCCACATTGAACAGCCCTCCACCGACAGCCTGGGCAGGCGCGCATCGACGGATCAGGGCTCGCCGTGCCAGCGCGGTGTCGACCCCTCGGGAGGAAGCACGCGTTGACCTCGCCGGCCGTGACCATGGAGGCGGTGGTCAACACGTCCGGTCCATGACGATCGTCAGGGGCCAAGACACGATGGCGGCCACTTATCCGGCACGGATCGCCCCCATAGCGTCGAAGACATGGAGAACACCACGCCGGCGGCCGTCAGCTTCCAGGGTGTAAGCAAGCGTTACGGCCGCGTACAGGCACTCGACGAGATCACTTTCGGGATCGCCCGCGGCGAGTGCGTCGCGCTGCTCGGGCCGAACGGGGCGGGGAAGTCCACTGCGGTGGACCTGATGCTGGGGCTCAGCCGGGCCGACCGGGGGCGGATCGCCGTGCTCGGCACCGCACCGGAGAAGGCGGTGGCGGCCGGGCGGGTGGGGGCGATGCTCCAGTCCGGCGGGCTGCCCGCTGACGCCACCGTTGGCGACATCGTCTCCCTCGCGGTCCAGCTGTACGGCGGGCGCCGCAGGACGGCCGAGGTGCTGGAGCTGACCGGCCTGACTGAGCTGGCGCGGCGCAAGGGTGACGCGCTGTCCGGCGGGCAGGCGCAGCGGGTGCGGTTCGCGGTGGCCATGGCGGGGGAGCCTGAGCTGTTGTTCCTCGACGAGCCCACGGTCGCGATGGACCCGCTGGCCCGCCGCGAATTCTGGGCTGCGGTCCGCGCCACCGGAATCACCACGGTGTTCGCCACCCATTACCTGGACGAGGCGGACGCCTTCGCCGACCGGGTCATCGTGCTGGCGAACGGCTCGGTGGTGGCCGACGGCAGCCCGTCGACGATCAAGTCGATGACCGGCGGGCGGACCGTGCGCTGTGTGCTGGCCACGCCGGATCCCACGGTGCTGCTCGCACTGCCGGGCGTCCGCGACGTCTCCGTGCACGGCCGGGACGTCACCCTGCGCACCGATGACGCGGACGCCACGGTGGCCGCGCTCTACGGCTCGATCGGCGGAGTCCGGGAACTCCAGGTCTCCGGTGCCGATCTCGAAGAGGCTCTCATCCCTCTTACCTCTGGGAAGGCAGCGTAATGTTCAGCTTTGTGCGATTTGAGATTGCTCGCGCGCTCCGTAATGTCAAGTACCTGCTGTTCTTGGTGATGACGCCGGTGGGCCTCTACCTCGCGTACGGGCGCGGGGCGGACGCGTCTCCCGCGATGGTGGCGATGGCGGTGTACGCGGCGGCCGGCGGCGGACTGATCGGTTCGGGCGGCGGCGTCGCCGAGGACAGGATGCGCGGCTGGCTGCGCCAGCTCAAGGTCACCCCGCTGGGGAACGCCCAGTGGCTGGCCGGGAAGATCGTGCAGGGCGTCCTGATGATCGTGCCCGGCGTGGCCGGGGTGACGGTCGCGGCGGTCACGGCGGGCGGCGTGCACCTGCCGGCCGGCCGGTGGGCGGCGCTGATCGCCCTGGTCCTGGTCGGGTCGCTGCCGTTCGCACTACTGGGCCTGCTGCTCGGGCTCACGCTGAAGGGCAAGACCGCCCAGGCCGGCATCGTGGTGCTGTTCTTCGGACTGGCCGCGGTGGGCGGGCTGATCGGGTCCGGGACGCTTCCGGGGATGCTGGAGAGCCTGCGGCACTACATCCCGACCTACACGCTGGCCCAGGCCGGCTTCTCGGTCCTCGGCGGTCAGGTGCCGGGCGCGGGTGGCCTGGCCGTGCTGGCCGGATGGACGGTGGTGGCGGCGATTGCGGTGCTGGTGCGGTGGCGGCGGGAGTCGCACGCACGATGACCTCTGCCTCCATGTCAGGGACCCGGCGGGACGAGCCCGCCGGGTCCCTTTCTGCCGAGCGCATCTGGGGCGTACGCAACCTGACCCGCTCCCTGATCATGTTCGGGGGCACGGTCTGGGCGACCGCGTACTTCATCGTGCAGCACCCTCCGATGTGGCAGTCGGTACTGGCCGTGGCATGGGCGACGGCGACCGCGGTGCTCGGGATGTTCACCGGGGTGCTGGCCCAGCGCGGTTCGCCGTCCTTCCCGCGCGTCTTCCCCGTACTGGTGGTGGTGACGCTGGGGCTTGAGGCCTGGGGCGGCTGGCCGTGGGCGGCCACCGTCACGTGGGCGACCACCGCCTGCGGCTGGCGCCGGGCGCCCAGGAGCCGACCGCGGATCGCCGCCCTGGCGGTGGCGGCCGGCCTGATCGCGCTGGCCCACGGCCTGCCCGTGGCGGGCGCGCTGGCGCTGGTGGTTTTCGTGCTGCTGCCCGGCATCTTCGCCATGCAGACGCGGCAGTCCGCCGACCTGGTGCGGGAACTCCAGGAGACCAGACGTGAACTGGCCAGGCTCGCCGTGGTGGAGGAGCGCAACCGGATCGCCCGCGACCTGCACGACCTGGTCGGTCACAGCCTCTCCGTGGTCGCGGTGAAGACCGAGCTGGCCCGCCGGCTCGTCACCGCCGCCCCCGAGCGCGCCGCAACCGAGCTCGACGACATCGAGAGCGTCGTACGGCGGGCCCTGGCCGAGGTACGGCAGGCGGTGACGAACTACCGGCAGCCGACGCTCGCCGCGGAGATCGCCGGAGCCGTCTCGGCCGCCCGCTCCGCCCAGATCCAGTGCACGATCGACATACCCGACACCTGGGAGCTTCCCGCGCCCGTAGAGGGCCTCCTGGCGTGGACCGTGCGCGAGGGCGTCACCAACGTGTTGCGCCACAGCGGCGCCGCCCACTGCTGGATATCCCTCGAGCTGGCGGAACAGGTGGTGAGCGTGGAGATCCGCGACGACGGCCGCGGACCGGCGGGCGGTGGCGCGGGCAACGGCATCACCGGGCTGTCCGAGCGCGCGGCCGCGTTCGGCGGGCAGATCGAGGTCGGCGCGCCCGCTGAGGGCGGCTTCCGCATCCGTGTACGAGTCCCCTTGGAGGCGTCGTGACGATCCGTGTGCTGCTGGCCGAGGACCAGACCATGTTCCGCGGCGCGATGGCCGCGCTGCTGTCGCTCGAATCCGGCATCGAGGTGGTCGGCGACGTCGGGCGCGGCGACGAGGTCGTGGGGGCGTGCCAGGCCTTCGATCCCGACGTGGCGCTCCTCGACATCGAGATGCCCGGCATCGACGGGCTGGAGGCGGCTCGCCGCCTCGCCACGGCCGCGCCGCGAACCAAGGTCATGATCGTGACCACCTTCGGGCGTACCGGTTATCTGCACGCCGCGCTCGCGGCGGGCGCGTCCGGCTTCCTGCTCAAGGACGCGCCCATCACCGAGCTGGCGGGTGCCATCCGCAAGGTCGCGGCAGGGGAGCGGGTCATCGACCCCGCGCTGGCCATCGCGGCACTCAGCGAGGGCTCGTCCCCGCTCACCCCGCGCGAGGCCGAGGTCCTGGCGGCCGCGCGCGGGCACGGCACGATCGCCGACATCGCCAAGGACCTCTATCTGTCCGCGGGAACGGTACGCAACCACCTGTCGGCCGCCATCCAGAAGCTCGGCGCGCGCACCCGTACCGAGGCCATCGAGATCGCCCAGTCGAAGGGCTGGCTGGTATGACGACCGTCACGGGTCACGTCACGACTTGCGACACTTACCCCTTGACCAGGAGGTCCGTAGCGTTGAGGGCATGACGAACAGGAACTCCTCCAAGCGGATCAACTGGCAGATCTCCCTCCTCGGCGGCCACAAGCAGCGCGGCGGTGGCACGGCCGCCGACACCATCGTCGTCACCCCGATCGGCGGCGCCGACGTCGACCTCACCGACGCCGACCTGGCCCCCGAGACGACGCTGACGAAGGTCTCGCTCATCGGCGGCGTCAAGCTCCGGGTGCCCCTCGACGCCGACGTCGAGATCGAAGGCTTCAACCTGTTCGGCGGGCGCAGGGTCCAGCCAGGCACGCCCTCGCCGTCGGCTCCCGTCGTCCGCGTCCGCGCCTACGGCATCTTCGGCGGGGTCAAGGTCAGCCGCGCGTGACCGGTACGAGGGCCGGTCGGGTCCAGTGGAGCGCCCGCTGCATGATGATGATCGTCGTCACCGGCCATGGCCACCGGCCCGGGTGCCGGGTTGCGCGAGGTGGCGGCACTGGAGAACTGGGAGGTGACCGGGCGCCTTCGGTTGATTGTTCCGGCTTTGGGGCTGCCCACCGCGTAAGATCCAACCCGGGGGAGTGCAAGCGCCGGCGGCGCATGGATACGAGGGGAATCAATGGGTTCGAGCCCTTTGACAGCTCGTGCGGTTGCGGAATTCGTGGCGCTCCTTGACGATCTACGCCAGGACGCCGATCTCTCGTTCCGTCAGCTTGAGGAGAACGCCCGGCTGAACGGTGGGTGGTTGCCTCGAGCCACTGCGAACGACGTCGTCAAGCGCCGGAACCTGCCCGCCCGCCTTGACGCTCGAGAGTTCATCTCGAGCTGGGTCGGGGCCTGCGGCGGTGATGTCGCGGAATGGTTGCGCGCATGGGAGAACTTGCCGGTCGAACACCAGGGAGCGTTCGGGCCCGGCCCTCGGCAGCTTCCGGCCGAAACTTCCGTCTTCGAGGGCCGCGTCAATGCAATGAAGAGCTTGGATGAAGCGGTCCGCGGGCCGTCTCCCGCTCTGATCGTAGGTCCGGCCGGCGTCGGCAAGACCGCCTTGGCCATTCACTGGGCGCACCAGCGCGAGAAGTGGTTTTCCGATGGGCAGCTGTACCTCAACCTCCGAGGGTTCGCTCAGGAGCCGCCGCTCACGCCGGATCAAGCCGTCCGCACGCTTCTGCTCGCTCTCTCGGTCCCGGCTCGGACGATTCCTGAGGATTTGGAGGGATGCGCGGCACTCCTGCGTTCGAACTTGTCGGGTCGCCGCATTCTCCTGGTATTCGACAACGCCGCCGATGTCGCGCAGGTGAGACCACTGCTGCCCGGCTCCTCTACGTGTGGCGTCATCGTCACAAGTCGCATCCGGTTGACCGGTCTGGTCGCCCGCGAGGGGGCACGGCTCGTCGACGTGGGGCCGCTGTCCACAGTCGAGGGGCAAGCGGTCCTACGAGGCGTCCTCGGGACGGACCGTACGGCGAGCGAGCGGGAAGCGATCGCTGAGCTGGCTGAGCTGTGCGGTGGCTTGCCGCTTGCGTTGCGAATCTGCGCGGCCAACCTCGTCGCGTTGCCGTACCAAACTCTGACCAACTACGCGGCCCTGCTGCGTGACGGGGATCGAATCGCGGCTCTGGGCGTTGACGGAGACGACGACGCCGCGGTGCGCGCCGCCTTCGAACTTTCCTACAGCCGCCTGCCCGCGGATGTCAGCCGGTTGTTCCGGCTCCTCGGCGCGATGCCAGGCGCGGACATCACCGTGTCGGCAGCGGCCACGATGAGTGGCCTCAGCCAGTCTGCGGCTGGACGGTTGCTGCAGGCGCTGGAGAACGCCCATCTCGTCGAACGCCGGGCCCTGGACCGGTACGGCATGCATGACCTCATCCGCCTCTACGCCCGCGCTCTGTCCGAGGATGAGGATCCAGACAGCGAACGTGACGCGGCGATACGACGGCTGGCTGATTGGCATCTGGCCGGCCTGGGCGCCGTCGCCGACCACCTGCGTCCCGACTTTCGTTCGGCTACCGCCGAGTTCGACGGCCCACAATTGTCGTTTCCGACCTCCGATGAGGCTCTGGCCTGGCTCCGGGCGGAGCTGATGAATCTTCGGGCTCTGGGCGAGCACATGGCGAGGGCCAACGCAACCCTCGAGGTATGCAGCTTGCTCGACGCGGCCCGTGTCGGCGTGACGATCTACGGGTTCAACGGTGACATGACCGCGCTCGGCCTGGCGGCCCTCGACATGGGCAAGCGAATGAGTGACCCAGGAGCAATCGCCCGTGCCCACTGCTTCATCGCGGCCTTCGTCCACGACAACCATTACTCGCAGGGACTGGAGCACGGTACGCGGGCGGTGAGGCTGTTCCGAGAGATCGGCGAGCCGCACCGCGAATTACGCACCCGGAACAACCTGGCCGAGGTGCATCGCCGGTTGGGCAATCTCCGTCTGGCCGAGGAGCATATGAGTCAGGCTCTCGGGTTGGCCAGCGATGATTATGGTGTTTGGCCCCTTTTGCTGGCGAACCTCGCGGACATACTGATCGAGGACGGCAGGCACGTGGACGCGCTCCGAATCGCCTCCGAAAGTGTGGTGCGAGCCCGATCGACGGTGGGAACGACCGGCCTTGAGGTGGCACTGAACATGGTGGCGACGGCACAACTTGCTCTGGGTGATTTGGATGAGGCCACCGGCAACTACGACGAAGCCAGGCAACGCAGTGAGTCCATCGGCTGGCTCGACGGTGTCATCCTGGCGGTGACCGGGGTCGGCAGGATCGCCAGCCTGCGTGGCGACCACCATGACGCGATCATGCATCTCCAGTCCGCGATCACGCAGGCGGGCCGGGGTTGGTCCTTCTACGAGGGCAAGGCCCGTACTGCCCTCGCGGATGCCTATCTGGCGGCAGGACATCCCGAAGCGGCCATCCAGGCCGCCGCAGACGCGGTGACCACTCATCGCGATCACGGAGAACGTCTGAGCGAAGCCAGGGCACTCCGTTCTTTCGGTGATGGTCTCGCTGCCACGGGCGACGCCGAGGGCGCTCGTGAACGCTGGACAGAAGCGCTCGCCATTCTCACCGAACTCGAACTCGCCGAGGCCGGTACCGTACGGGATCGGCTCGACGACGAGGCCGCAGTCAGCCGGCCAGCAGCGCGGGACTGAACGAAATGGTGTCCTGATCGTCCAGCATCGCGAGAGCGACCAGTTCAGCCGCCTCCTCCGCGGTCAGGCGATCGGTGGGGTCCCGCCGCAGAAGCCCGTCCAGAAGCGGCCGTAGCGCCGCGGCTCTCAGCGAGGGCTTCGGATCTCGGCTGAGCACCCCGGCGACCACTCCCGCGATATGCGGGGCGTGGTACGGAGATCTGCCCTCGATCGCCGCATACAACGTCGCGCCGAGAGACCACAGATCTGCGGCCGAGCCGTACAGTTCACCTCGGATGTGTTCGGGAGCGCTGTAGGCCGGCGTGCCCATAAGGAGTGCGGGCGTCTCCTCGGCGATCCCCTTGGCGATTCCGAAGTCGATAAGGACGACCCTGCGCGGGGTGAGCAGTACATTGCCGGGTTTCACGTCTCGATGGAGGACGCCTTCGGCATGGGCGTGGCCAAGGGCGTCGAGCAGTCGGCGGGCGATCCGTGCGACAAGGAGAGGGGAGAGCGGCCCATTTCTGCGGATGACTTGATCCAGCGTGAGTGAGTCACGGACGAACTCCATCACGATCCAGAGTCGTCCCTCGTTCTCAACGACGTCGTAGACAGTGATGATTGCTGGATGCGCCAGCCGGGCCACCGACCGTGCTTCTTGGAGCGCGATCCGGCGTACGGAGATGTCGTCCAAGGTGACGGTCATCTCCTTGACCGCTACGTAGCGGTCAAGGAGAGCATCGTGGGCCAGCCAGACGACTCCCATTCCTCCGCGCCCGATCGGTTGGATCAATTGGTAGCGCTCAACTCCTCCACGGATTCCCATAAGAGAGATCGTGGCAGGCAGGACCTTCTTCGCGGGGTGCGACCGCGTCCGGGTTGGAACTCGGACGCCCGGACAGACCCAGGCAGAGGATCTACCGAAGCCAGAGGGCTTCATTTTCTGGAGCGTGATCGGGTTCGTGCGAGGGCACGCCGCTAGGAATCTACAACGTAAAGGCGACGGACCGTTGCCGGCTGCGAGGCCCGCCGAGGCAGGCGCGGACGGCGAAGTGGCGGCGCGCGCCCACCACACCGAAGAAGGCGGAGCCCCGACGCCGCCGACGGTCACGAGACGGCCCGCGGCCCCGTCAAGGCGTCTCCACCCCAGTGCGGGGCCCAGACGTTCGCTTGACACGGGAAACGGCTGGGTCGCACCTAGTTCATGGACCAAGCGAAGCAATGCCTTGCCCCCGTCGGAGAAGGGTCCTGTCGGCCTGCGATTCAGTTCCCGCCTGGTATTGGCGATGTCAGGCGAGCGACGGTGACAGGACCCGGTCGGAGGCGATGATGTCGGCGACGCTCGACATGTGGTGGTCGTAGGTGTCGATCCGCCAGTGGGCTCGCAAGAGGTCCTCGACCGCCGGATGAGGGCCGGGCAGGCAGAGCCGTACCGTCGGGGCGTCGAAGACGGTGAGGGCGCTCCGCAGGGCGGCGGCGGGGTCGTGGCTGCCGGCGGTGGTCAGGTGGATCAGGTTGTCGGGCCCGGCCACTCCCGCGGCGGCGACCGCGCCGCCGTCGTCGTACACGAGCACTCCGGTCGTTCCCGGCGTGACGGCCCAGTAGGCGTAGTCGGCCGTGCGGTCCACGCCGGTGAGCAGCGACTCGGCGGCGCCCGCGTCGACGACGTCGACTCTGCGCGCGGACGGCTCCGCGCTCCGGCCGGGCGGGCCGCTGAGATAGAGCAGCGGCCATCGCGGCCGCATGCCGTGACGCAGGTACAGAGGCATCGCCCGAGGGTCCTGTGAGGCGAAGGTGAACCTCGCTCCTGAGCCGGGAAATGCCGCCTCGAGCAGCCGGCGGCCCACGCCGCCGCCGTGCCGGGCGGGGTCGACGAACAGGTCGCACAACATCGTCGCCCCGGCGAACCGGCGGGTGGCGCAGTATCCGGCCACCTCGCCACCGGTCACCGCGACCAAGAATCCGCCGTTACCGCGGAGATGGGCGACATACCGCGGATTCGCGCCGTCGCCGTCTCCGTTGGCGGTCGCGATGCGGGCGATTTCGGCGACGTCACCGTCACCGGCCGGGCGTATCTCCATCCTCGGGACGCTATCGCGGGCCACGCCGTCATCCTCCGCCGGGCCGAACGTGCGCAACCTTGTGGCGGGCGTGAGCGGGCTGGGACGTTGGGGGCCGTCATGCGCCCGCCAGCTCAAAAGGGATTCGCGCGTGGGAAGCCGCAGTTAGAGGAGGGTGGCGGTGCGGACGAGGGCGGCGAGGGCCTGGGAGCGGCTGTGGGGAGGCCAGGCGATCACCGTGGTCACCTTCGGAGCGTCGAGGACGGGGACGGCGGCCAGGTCGCTGCGCAGGTGGGTCCGGCAGGACTCCGGAAGGACCGCCGCGGCACGGCCGAGGGCGATCAGTTGGTACAGCTGCGAGGTGTCGCGGACCTTCGGGCCGGGGCCGTCGGCGTAGACGCCGACGTGATCGGGCCAGCGTGGTAGCGGCAGGCCGGGCAGGTCGGTGACGTCGGCCATCTTCACATGAGGCCGGCTGAGGAGCTCGTGGCCGCGGGGCAGGATCGCGAGTTGGTTCTCGGTGTGCAGCTCCTCGGTGTCGAAGCCGAGCGTCGAGTCGAACGGGAGGTGCAGCAGGGCGACGTCGGCACGTCCGTCACGGAGCATGCGTTCCTGCTCGCCGACGCCGCAGAGCTGCACGTCGACGGTGACCGCGAAAGGGTCGGCGGCGTAGGCGTCGAGCAGCCTGGCCAGCAGTTCGCCGGCCGATCCGGCCTTGGTGACCAGGACCAGGCCTGGGTGGGGTTTCGCGGCGCGGCGGGTGCGGCGGTCGGCCGCCTCGACCGCGTCCAGGGCCGCCCGGCCCTCGCGGAGCAGGACGGACCCTGCCTTGGTCAGCGTGACGGCGCGGCTCGTCCGTTCCAGCAAGTCCACTCCGAGACGTCGCTCGAGCTGCTGGATCGCCCGCGACAGCGGCGGCTGGGCGATCCCCAGCCGTTCGGCGGCGCGCCCGAAGTGCAGTTCCTCGGCGACGGCCACGAAGTACCGCAATTCCCTCGACTCCATGCCGCCAGGCTATCCGGGATCGATACCTGTGAGGTATCGATCCCCATCCAAACGGTGTTGGAACCCTCGCCGGGACGCGAAGCAGGATCGGAACATGACCGGACAGAAGATCGCGCTTGTCACCGGCGCGAACAAGGGGATCGGGTTCGAGATCGCTGCAGGCCTGGGCCGTCTCGGCTGGATCGTCGGCGTGGGCGCGCGCGACGCAGCGCGCCGACAAACCGCCGTGGAGAAGCTGAGCGCGGGCGGCGCCGACGTCTTCGGCGTCCCGCTGGACGTGACGGACGACGCAAGTGTGGCCGCCGCGGCAGCAATGCTGGAGGAGCGCTTCGAACGCCTCGACGTACTCGTCAACAACGCAGCCGTCACCGGCGGCATGCCCCAAGAACCCACCAACGTCGACATCGCGACGGTACGAACAGCCGTGGAGACCAACGTGATCGGCGTCATCCGCGTCACCAACACGATGCTGCCGCTGCTCCGCCGCTCGCCGTCACCCCGCATCGTGAACATGTCCAGCAGCGTCGGCTCCCTAACCCGCCAGACCTCCTCTTCCGACCAGGGCTCCACAGGCCCCCTGTCAGCCGCCTACGCCCCCTCCAAGACCTTCCTCAACGCCGTCACCATCCAGTACGCCAAGGAACTACGCGACACCAACATCTTGATCAACGCCGCCTGCCCCGGCTTCGTCGCAACCGACCTCAACGCCTTCCGCGGCCACCGCAGCCCAGAACAAGGCGCCGCAATCGCAATCCACCTTGCCACCCTCCCCGACAACGGCCCCACCGGCGGCTACTTCGAAGACGCCGGCGCAATCCCCTGGTGACACGCCTGGCGCGACCCCGGAGAGGCCAGGGCGTGACGTCCCCCGTTGCCCTGATCTCCGAATAGCCGAGGATATGGCGGCCCGCACGCGCCGGTCGGCCGGTCGGCCGGTCGGCCGGGCTGCCGGGCTGCGGCTCTTCGGCCGGTGCCGCCCAGGCGCTCACGCCGCCAGGACGAGATTCACCAGTCGAGCGAAGATCACCATGGCCAGGACGTTGACGGCGACACGATTCAGCCGCCGAAGTGCCGGAGGGACGAGTACCCGGCCGCCGCTCAGTTCACGCAGTGCGGCGCGCACCTGGGCGAGCCCCTGCTCGTCCCACATCGATGCCTCCGTCAGCACAAGCACGTCGGGCGGGGTCGGCTCGGCGAGCATCGGGTGCCACGACCTGGCCACCAGCCCCCACCGCTGCTGCAACTGTTCCTGCCGTTCGGCAGACTCGGCGGGCGTCAACACGCGCCGGTACGCCAACGGATTCACTCGAAGGCCGCCCCACGTCACCCAGCCTTGCTGGGTCGACTGGAACAGTCGGCGTTCATCAGCCATTGCTTTGGCCGCCGTCTGGTTGGATGCCGGATGCGTGAACGGGACTGGGCCGTGTCGGCCGCCTCTGCCAGAGCCTCGACGAGGCCGGGTGCGGCACAACACTCCCACCGATCTCGGGACGGTTCAGTCCGATAGCCACTTCCCTGGCGATCTCGCTTATCAGAGAATCCTCGACGTATACATGCCGTTGAAAGATTCTCGCCGCCGAGCCACGGGATGCGCGATCCAGCGGGATCCAGGGAGAGGTACCGAACGCGATGAGCTGACGACACGAGCCGCTCGCATTGAGGACACCGCGGCGTTGGTCGCGCTGGCAAAGGCAGCGCACGCCGGCGGCTCGCCGACGGCACTGCCGCTGCTCGGCGACGCTGTCGCCCGCGGGCTGGTGCGGGTGGCGGAGGTCGACGGGGAGGTCGCAGGCTATGTGGCCGTCGAGAAACCCCTGCCGAGCCACGTGCGGATCGCGTCCGTCGCCGTCCGCCACGAGCGGCGCCGACGGGGGATCGGCACGATGCTCATCGGGGAGGTGTTGCGGGAAGCAGGGAAAATCGAGGCTGCAGGTGGAAGCGTCGCCACAGTCATCGACTTGACGGACCTTGAGGTTGCGGGCCTGCTGCTCTCCTGCGGCTTCATAGCGACGAGGGTGATCAGGTCCAGCACCCCAGAGCAGGCTATGCAGCTCTACTACCAGCACAAGATCAAGGTGGAGTACGTCGACCCAGATGCACGACATCTGGTGCCGCTCTCTCGTCCTGACCAGTTGATCGAATCGCTGTCTCCGAGCGACTACGCCGTGACGGCGCTCGCCACGCTCTCCAGCGAACCCGCCTTCGAGATATCCCGGTTCGAGCAGGACGATCCGGCGTCCCTGCAGTCGGGGGAGGCCGCAGCAGGTATCGCGTTCTCGGGATCCATACTTGCCGCGATCACCTTCCTCCTCGGGTTCTCCTTCGCATCGTCGCGCTATCCCGACGACGTGCGCTTGCTGCTGATCGGAGCGACCTTCGCCACCACGATGTCGCTGATCATCTATGCGAGCGCGTCGGGAGAGCTCGCCCGCATCCGCTCCAACTCCTTCGGGAAGGTCATGAAGTGGGGGAACGTCCTGTCCGAGTACGGGGGCGTGCTTCCCTTCCTCATATCCTTACCCATCACTTATGCGCAGGGCGCCGGGGTGCGCTGGTCCGCGGTCGTCGTTGGCGTAATGAGCAGCACGGCCCTCGTCCTCTATGAGCGCTCTCAGTTCTCGATCGCACATCGATTCCGGTGGACCCGCGCCACTGTGGCCCTCACAGCCCTCACGAGCATGGCCCCGACCGTCTGCGTGGTCATGCTTGCGGCCGGAATCACCAGTCGGCCGTTGACGGTTGCCCTGGCGGTGGCCCTCACCGTCCGAACCCTGGTTTACCTATACCGCCGTGGGCCAGAGGCCGGGGTCTCCGAGTACCGACGCACCTGGCAGATCAGGCGTTGAGGGCGATTACATCGCAGCAGGATGTTGACGGGGTGACTAGCCGAGGCGTAGATCATCGCGCTGTGTCCTGACCGAATGCCTTCGGTCACGTCCACGCCGGCGATGAGACGGGCGCGACTCGCGGCAGAAGAGGACGGCAACACCGGCGCGACGGCGACGGAGTCGACAGGACATCTACGAACTCGCGGGCGCCGCCGATCTTGGAGCGATGGGGTTCCCTGTCGGACGCCCGCCGCTCCGTTTGAACTCGTTGGCCCTGTCGCCTGTATCAACTGTTTGACACAAGGGTGATTCCGCTTCACGATGCGTTGTATCAAACAGATGGTACAAGGGGGCGGGTTGGTGGGCGGGCCATTGGTTGTCGCACTCCTGGCGGGAACGGGGCTCATCGGCGTGATGATCGCGTTACTGGCTCGAATGAAGCCGCGGTCCATTTCAGACGTCGGTGTCCCTGACGGGGTGACCCGTACGACCGCGGTGTGGCGGTGGGGCGGCGTTGGAGCCGGGGTACTCGTTTCCGGTGTCGCCGGAGGGTCGGGAGCTCTCGGCCGGGGCTTGATGCTCGCCGCTCCACTTTTCGGTTTGTGCGTTTTAGCGGGCGTCCTCGTCGGCGAATTCAGCGTTCGTCCACCGCGTGGCCAGACACGTCAGGCCGTCGTGGAGGTCCGACAGGTGCGTGACTACCTGCCGCGGCAGCTCAGCCGCGCCGTGATCACCGCGGCGTGCGCACTAGTCGCGCTCCTCCTGGCGACGACCGCTGCAGGGTCTCCTGACGATCTCGGCCGTGCCGGCCGGGGTTTGTTCCGCAGGTGCAGCCCGACGAGCACAGAGGGCCACGGTCCGTGGGCGGGGTCGTTCTACAGCTTCCCGCTGGGGATCGTGGTGCTGGTCGGCGTCGTCACGGCCGTTCTCGCGCTGCGGCAGATCGTCCGTCGTCCACGCCCTGAGAACCCCTCTGGTCTCATCGTCAGCGACGATGTCCTTCGGCGGCGGGCGGCGAACGCGGTCACGGGTGCGTGTGGAGTCCTGGTCACGATTCCGTTGATCGGGGTCTCCTTGGTGACAGCCGCCGGACTGCTTTCGATCACTTGTCGTCCGGTGTCGTGGACCGTGACCGGCTGGATACTGATCGCCTTGATAGCGCCATGGCTGGTTCTGTTGGGTTGGAGCGCTGCGGCGATCTTTTCCCCGCGGTACCGCACACGTGCGGTTCAAGGGGTCTCATGAACCCTCGCCCGACGCTTGTCGTCACCGCCGACGATCCCACACCACCGTACGAGCAACTCCGACGGCAACTCGTTGACCTGATCCGCTCCCGCGTCATCGGCCCGGGGGATCGCCTGCCACCGTTGCGGCAGTTGGCAGGTGATCTCGGGCTTGCCGTGGGTACTGTGGCCCGCACCTATCGCGAGTTGGAGTCGGCAGGGCTGGTCCACTCCAAGCGCGGCGGCGGGACGCGAGTGGTCGACGACCCTCCGCACCTGTCCACCAGTGAACGTCAACGGCTGCTTCACCAGCAGGCCGCCATATACGTGCGCCACGCCCTTCTACTGGGGGTAGACCGGCAAGCGGCGATCGAAGCCATCCAGCAGGCGCTCGCCGAGTAGCCGCGAATCGTGCCCCCGGGACATCGTGCTGCGCGAGCCGAATCGTCATCTGTCGCGATCAGGTGACTACGGGGTCAGGACGATCCTCCCGAAGACCTCGCCGGCGTCCATCTTCTGGTGTGCCAGCACGGCGTGCTCCAGCGGCAGCACCTCGTGCACCACCGTCTGGAGCTCGCCGCGATCCGCGGCAGCGAACTGCTCCATTCTCACGGCACGTCGAGCGGACTCCGCTACCGTCGCGGCGCTGAAGGTGGCGAAGGACATCGACTTCTGGAATGCGGCCATCAACCTCGTGCCGAAGTCTGCCGGCGGCTGGCCCCCGACTGCGCCGACAACCACGAGTCGACCGTTGGGGTTGAGCCTGTCGAAGAACGAAGGCATGTCTTCACCTGCTACGACGTCGATGATGACGTCGTAGCCCGGGGGATCGTCCGGCCCTCCTGCTCCCGAGCGGTCCAGCACGTGGGTCGCACCGAGGTCGCGCAGTCGACGGCCACGCTCAGGGGAGGAGGTGGTGACCGCCACGGCGCCGGCACCACCGCGAGCCGCGAGCTGGACCGTCATGATCCCGATGCTGCCGGCCGCGCCGCGTACCAGCACGGTCTCGCCCGGAGAGAAGTGCGCGTGGGCGAGACCGAAGTGGGCCACGACCCCGGAGCTCCCGAGCGTCACGGCGTCGACAGCGGAAAGGCTCGCCGGGAGGGTCAGGACCTCTCCGATCGGCGCGATCGCCTGATCGACGTAGCCGCCGCCCGTACCGGTGAACGCCCACACGCGCTGCCCGACCCATGCGGGGTCGACGCCATCGCCCACCGCGGTCACCGTCCCCGCCACCTCGCCGCCTGGGACATGGCCCTTCCGGAAGCCGTAGGCGGCGAGAGCACCGCTTCGGATCATGACGTCGACGCCTCCGACGCCGATCGCCTCATTGAGGATCAACACTTGTCCCTGAGCGGGAGCCGGTGCAGGGATGTCGGTGACTGCCAGCCCCTCGGGACCCCCGAACTCCTCGATCGCAACTGCCTTCACTGTTGTCCCTTTTCGTGAGCTCAATCAAAGCCGCCGTTAAGCGACCCCTGGTTGCTTGGGGACGCTAACGGACGCCGACGTCCGTTTAGCTAAAGTGAGAGAGTGGTCGACGATTTGCCTCAGACGCTGCGTTCGGACGCGCTGGACAACCGCGAGCGCATCCTCGACGCGGCTCGGGCACTGTTCGCCGCCGAAGGCATGGACGTGCCGATGCGCGAGATAGCCCGGCGCGCCGGGGTCGGCCCCGCCACCCTGTACCGCCGCTTCCCCACCAAGCAGGCGCTGGCCACCGAGGCTTTCACAGAGCAGATGTATGCGTGCCAGGCCATCGTCGAGGAGGGGCTCGCCGATCCGGATCCGTGGCACGGCCTTTGCCTCGTGATCGAGAAGCTTTGTGAGCTGCACGCACGAAGCCGGGGCTTCACCACGGCGTTCACCTCGGCCTTCCCCCACGCCATGGATCTCGCCGCGATGCGCGAACAGGCGCTCACCTCGCTCGCCGAGCTCGCGCGCCGTGCCAAGGACAGCGGCCGCCTGCGGCCCGACTTCGTCCTGGACGACCTCATCCTCATGCTGATGGCCAACGGCGGCCTGCACGCCACATCGACAAGCGCCCGGGTTGCCGCCTCCCGACGTTTCGCCGCGCTCGCGATTCGGGCGTTCCAAGCTTGACCGGCCTCACCCGCGAAGCCCCGTAGTCCGATCGGGTTCCGCCCGGTCACGGGCACACTGTGCGGTGCACGCGCTTGCCGCCAGGCCCCCCGCCCCGACGCTCCACCTGCGGCAATTGAGCGCGTTAGCGCCTGGACATACCGGGTTTCTATCAAACAGCGGTATGAGCAGCAAAGATCGTGATTCGCGCCACCGTGCGTTACTCTCGTGCGCCTGATCAACTCTGGTGAGGACCGGTTAATGCTGCGACGAATCGGCCCCGCGGCGGCCGCCATCGGTATCGCACTGCTCCTAGTGGGATGCGCCAACAAGGACGCGTCATCGGCGGCTCCTACGCCGCCGACTGCCGTCGCGGACACGATCCCGGACCACTACGACCCGGCGCGGGATCCGGCCGCGGACCTGAAAACGGCCCTCGCTCTGGCCGCATCCGACGGCAAAGAGGTCCTGATCGATTTCGGCGCCGACTGGTGCCCCGACTGCAAGGTGCTCGACAAGCTGTTCCAGTCGAAAGAAACGAAGCCGCTGCTTCAGCGCAACTACCACGTAGTAGCAGTGGATGTCGGCGAGTTCGACCACAACCTCGACTTCGCCGCGAAGTACGTGAAGTTGAACACGAGCGGCATCCCGGCGCTGGTGGTACTGGCACCCGACGGTAACGTCCTCGAGCACACGAATGACGGCTCGTTCGCCAACGCACGCACCATGAACAGCGATCAGGTCAACGCGTTCCTGACCCGCTGGGCACCCAAGAGTTGACGGCGCACCGCACTCTGCTGGCCGTGGTGGCCGTCGCGTCACTCGTCCAAGGATGCGCCGGAGCCGGGGCAAGCAGCCCGTCTGCCGACCTGTCGGGTCGTCTGGATGACAGCGGGGTCACCGTCGTGGCGGCGCTGACTACCGGACAGGATGGAACCCGGCAGGTGCGAGCCACATTCACCCCGCAGAAGACCGGCTACCACCTGTACAGCATGGATCTACCACCGGGAGGCGTGGACGGCCTCGGTGTGCCCACTACGGTGACTGTGGGCGGTAGCCTGCGCGCGGCCGGCAGCCCGACCGCAAACGCGCCCGTGAGGAACTTGCGGATCGAGGAGTTGGACGTGGAACTGCCTGTCTACCCGGACGGCCCCATAACCATTGCGGTGCCCGTGCGCAGAACCGGCAATGGACGTGCTGAGGTGGTCGTCACCTACGGGGCATGCAGCCCATCCAACTGTCTGGCTCCCGTACGCGACCGCGTCATCGCCCTCGCCCCAGTCAGGGCCTGATCAACTCTGCGAACATCCGCTCATCGGCAAATCCGGTCGGCCGGCCAGACCGCGCGACTCGCGGCATGAGCGTGCGTCGTTGGTAGGGTCCCTGCGGCAGGAAGGCGGGCCTCGGGTGGAAAATTGGCGGCGGTTCGAGCGGGTCCAGGACGGTGCCTGTGAGTTCTGGCAGATTCGTCAGGAAGGCATCCGCTGCCACATCAGCTGGGGCCGTGACGGTAGCCGTCGTGGCGGGTCGACGACCGTGGCACTGCTGGATGAGCGTCACGCGAAGTCCCACGTCGAGAAGAAGATCAGGGGGCAGCTTCGCAAGGGTTTCCTTGAGGTGGCCGGACTACCTGCACCGATCGGCGACCCGGACGCGCTCGTGGTGGAGACCATTGCCGACGCGCAAGGGAAGCGGGCTTACGGGCTTCCCCGACCTCAGTATCTGCCTGTGGAGGGGTTCCGTGACGTGGTTTGCCACGCGCGAATCCATCCGGAGTCTCCGGGTACGGGGTTCTACCACTACCTGGTCTTGCGTGACGAAGGCCGCAGTGCTCTCGCGTTCAACGTCCGCGGATCGTCACATCGGCCGGAGGCCGTCACGGGGTTCCTGGAGACGGTCGTTACCGTTCGTGACCTGCCCTTCGACGGGCGACCGCACCACAAGATCGCCCTTGCCCGTCCAGTAGGGCCGTTCAGCCACGCGCTGCTGTGCTCGCCCGCGCTGGGTCAAGCCGCCGTCGCGTACCCGACGATTGCGGCCAGGGTGGCCACCGCTTTCCCGATCTATGACTGCGAGATCGGCGACGCTGATGCGGAGGTCTTCGTTGACGCCCGGATCCACGGGCATGGGGCGTTGCCGTACAGCGACTGGGCCCGTCGACCGCATCCGGTCGTCGACCTGCGCTTCGATATCCAAGGCCCCGACCCCGAGCGCGATCACACCTTCAAGGTGTACCAACGCGTCCGCCTGGACACCCTGATGCCCAAGCTCGCGGCAGCTTCACCCGACAGCTGGCTGGAAGTCCGGTCCTTTCGCGGTGAGATCCGCCGGCTGACCCCAACCAATCTCGCTGCCCCCAGTGACCTGGACAGATTCCTGCTCGACTCCCAACCGGCGATATAGCTGCCCCGGCGGGACCAGCAACATCCTCATCTCGGCATGGTCGTGAGTTACGTCCCGGATGCCATGAATGCGGCGAGGATGTAGTTGGGGTGTCGGTCAAGATTCTTGCGGGCTCGGTCGTAGCGCATGGTGGTGCGTGGGTCGGCGTGGCGGGCGGCGATCTGCACGTCGCGCAGAGGGACACCGGCGTCGAGCATGGTGGTGACGTAGGTGTGGCGCAGCATGTGCGGGTGCATCCGCGGCATGCGCACACCGGCGGCATCCGCGAGACGTTTGAGCCGGCGCGTAGCAGCGTGGCGATCCATCCGAGTACCACAGCTGTTGAGCAAGATCGGCCCTGCGGTGCGGTCTCCGATCGCGCGGTCGATCGCACGGCCGACCGCTGGTGGCAGCGGTGTCAGCACGGCCTTGTCGCCCTTGCCCACGACGCGAAGAACGCGGTGACCGTGTTCCTCACCGATGTCGGCGATGTCGGCGCCCGAAGCCTCGAAGATCCGCAGCCCGAGTAGGCCGAGCATGGCGACTAGGGCGAAGTCGTGGGGGTTGGTGGACGAGCGGGCTGCGGTGAGGATGGCCTCGAACTGCAGGTGTGACAGGCCGAGGGTCGGTGATTCGGGTGGCACGGTCGGGCGGCGAACATACTCGGCGGGTGAGTGCTCGAGGACAGCGTCGATGACGCAGGTGCGGTAGAAGCAGATCACCACGGACAGGCGGCGGGACACGGTGGATGGCTTGAACCGGCGGACCTCCTGCAGCCAGCGGACGAACATTTCGATCTCGACGCGGCGTGCCGCCAGCGGTGTGATGTCACGTTCGGTGCACCAGCGTAGGTAGATCAGCAGGTCGGACTCAGTGTGGATACGTGACAGGCCGCGGTAGCGACCCAGATGCGCTGCCAAGGCCACGCGCAACATCGGATCTTCCAGAAGTGATGCAAGACGTTGATCGGCAAGAATGTCCATACCTCAACAGTCGGACGGGCGGCCCGGGAGACGCCGGCTGGCGACCTGGCCTACGGATGTCCGCCTTTGCCGATGAGCGGACGATGCCTCGGCGAGATGTGTCAGTGTCAGATGGCATGGTTCAGGTATGCCGATCACCGCCGATGAGCTTCGTCCATACTTCCGATCAGCGTGGGGCGCCGACACCTGCTACCCCGACAGCCGGGAGGAGTGGACTCCCCGGAACCCAGCCCGCGATCAGTGCGGCATGACGGCGCTGGTCGTGCAGGACATCCTGGACGGTGACCTGATCATCGGCGAGGTCCACGTGGGCGGCGTGCAGATCGGCCACCACTACTGGAACCGGCTACCGGATGGTTCCGAAGTGGACCTCACCGCGGACCAGTTCCGGCCGGATGAGGAGGTGGTGGGCGGCAGAGTGGTCGCTCGACCGCCGGACGCTCCGCGCCGTCACCGCGAGCAGTACGAACTCTTGCGCGAGCGAGTACTCGAAGCGCTGGCCGCCGATGCGCGGTCCTGAACCATCGCACGACTCTGCCGCTGGTGGCGCGCACCAACGTGCCGAAATCCGATCGCGGCTCCGAGGGATCGGCTGCTGTCGGTGCCATCTGCTTTGCTTCCTTCTTCGTGAACGTATCAAGGAGGACACTCGTGGCTCGACTCCCCTCACCCCACCCCGTCGATCCCACACCGCGGCGCTGGTGGGGTGACCACCTCGCAGTGCCGGTCGGGCTGGGGGGCAACACGTTCGGCCGCACCACCGACGCCGCTGCATCCCATCGGGTCCTCGATGCGTTCGCCGAAGCCGGAGGTGCGCTGGTCGACACCGCCGACACCTACTCCGACGGAGCATCGGAGGCCATCGTTGGAGCCTGGATGCGTGACCGGAAGAACCGCGACCAGGTGGTGGTGTCGACGAAGGGCGGCAACCACCCGCGTTTCGAGGGACTGTCCGCGATCACCGTGGCCGCTGCTGTCGACGAGTCGCTGCGTCGACTGGGCACCGACTACATCGACCTGTACTTCGCGCACTACCAGGACGACCTGACGCCGATCGAGGAGAGCGCGGCAGCGTTCGACGCTCTGGTCCAGGCAGGCAAGATCCGGGCCATCGGACTCTCGAACTTCACCGCCGCCGCCGTCCGTGAGTGGATCGACACCGCTGGCAGCGGCGGCTTCGCCGCACCGGTCGCGCTCCAACCGCACTACAGCCTGATTCATCGGCAGCCGTTCGAGGGGGAGTTCGCCCCGCTTGCGAGCGAGGCCGGTCTTGCGGTGCTTCCTTACCGGGCCCTCGGTGGCGGATTCCTGTCGGGCAAGTACCGCACCGATGCTGACACCGAGGACCGAGCCAGGGGAGCCGGCGTGCGACCTCTGCTCACGCCCGAGGGCCTCCGCCTGCTCGACACCATCGACGCGATCGCCCACGACCATCACGCTCGGGCCGCCACGATCGCTCTGGCCTGGCTGATGCACCAACCGGCCGTCACGGCACCGTTGGCCTCCGCCACCTCCCGTGCGCAGCTCGAAGAGCTCCTGGCAGCGCCAGCCGTCACGCTGGACGAAGCGGAGATCACCCGCCTCAACACCGCAGCCGATGACCTCGCATAGACCGGAGCGTCCTGGCCAGCTCGCGCCCGGCTGTGAGCTGGATTCACCGGTGAGAACGCACGGACATGCCGCGATCAGGGCGTCCGTCGCAGCCGTGAACGACCGGATCTGCCGAGATCAGTACGTCGATCGCTGTGGGAGGCTTCGTAGGTGACGAGCTTTCAGGACGCCCTGGATGCGGCCGTAGCCGACCCCGGTTCTCCGGCGTGGGATCTAATCTGGCAGGAGTCGTGTGACCAGGGCACCTGCGATCCTGCGAGCGCCGTTCTGCTGCCCTGGTTGGCCCGCACCTGCGCCAACTTCAGTCCTCAAGACCGCGAGCGCGCCGTCGTACTCGCCGGGTTCATCGCCGTAGACGCCGACGAGAAGAGCCGCGGCTTGTACGCCGACAACATCGCCACCTTGCGTGCGCTGACCCTTGAATGCCTGGCGTCGGGCGGGTCCAGCGACACGATGTTCGTGTACCTGCAGCAGGCCGTACTCGGTTTCGACGGTGACGAGGTCTGGGGCAAGGAGCTGGACCGCATCAACGACGGGGAGGTCGATGTGCAGTGCCCGGCGTGCGCTGAGGACCTGCTTATCGACCTGCAACCAGTAGGTTCCTCGATCGAGGCGGGGCTTTCCTCGCAGCTGGCCACGCGTCTGCACGCCGAGGCGTCGCGGGTGGGTCACGAGTCGGTGGTGACCGCACTCACCTACTTGTTTGGTCGAATGAACTGTCCCGCATGTGGTGCCACGTTCAACGTTGCGGACGAGGTGACCGGCAGTTATCCCCGATGACCGCAGGCATCCTCATTTGCCGCTGGTCGGGCGTCGGTAGGACAGCGAGTGTGGCAGGTCCGACGCTGCCGAGATCAGTAGTCGATCGCCGAGGTTGAGGGCGTTGTTCGGTGGGTCGTTCCGGCTCGCGGGTGCGGGCCCTTATCATTCGGCCGGTGACCGCCTACGACGAACTTGACCTGTTCGAGCAGTTGGATACCTCGAGTTTGCCGGCGCGGCAGCAGCGCATCCTGGTCGCGATCCGGGATTGGGTCGTCCGGTATGGGTACTCGCCGAGCGTTCGGCAGATCGGTGACGCAGTGGGGCTGCGGTCGTCGTCATCGGTGTCCAAGCACCTGGCGAGCCTGGAGGAGAAGGGCTTCCTGCGGCGTGGTGCGACCGTGTCCCGGCCGATCGACGTGCGGGCATTCCTGCCGGGGTCCAGGCCGGCGGAGTCGGGTGGCGACTCAGTGGACGTGCCGGTGGTTGGCGAGATCGCCGCAGGGATCCCGATCCTGGCGGAGGAACACATCGACGACCTGCTGCGTTTGCCCCGCGGGCTCACCGGCCGCGGCACGGTGTTCGCGCTGCGGGTGCGCGGGGACTCGATGATCGAGGCCGCGATCTGTGACGGTGACATCGTCGTGGTGCGTCAGCAGCAGGAGGCCCACTCGGGGCAGATCGTGGCCGCGATGATCGATGGGGAGGCTACGGTCAAGGTGTACCGACGCCGCGGCGGCCACGTCCTGCTCGAGCCGCGCAACCCGGCCTATGAGGTCATCGACGGCGACCAGGCCGCCGTGCTGGGCGTCGTCGTCTCGGTGCTGCGCAGCGTCTGACACTCGTTTGGCCGACGAATCTCGCTCGGACAGACGACAGATCCTGCACCAGGCCGCCAAACAGGGCGGGGAGTGAGTTGCCCCGTCTCTGATGAGGGGCCAATCATCTGCGGGCAGTGCTCCAATGCTGTCAACGCACACTCATGCCAATGACAGCGTGGTCACCGAACTCAGACCGAGCGCACGGCCAGCGGCATGAGCGGATACTGTCAGAGGCCAAACAGCGGCCGACAAGCCGCCGTCCCGTCCACCCTCACCGCGGGCCGCTTCTCCTGAAGCCACCTCTCCCGGGTAAGCCGTAGGCGGTCGGATACGACAGCCTCGTCGCCGCGAGCATCAACTGAGATGCCGTCGTACTCATAGCCGAGCTTGCGGGACACGCCCTGAGAGGCATGGTTGTCCTGGAACACCTCGGTGAGTGCGGCACGTGCGTCGAGTTGTCGAAGGCTAGCGTCAGCAGGCCTATCCGAGCCTCGGTTCCGTAGCGCTTGCCCTGGTGTTCGATTCGGGCCGTCCAACGGCCTCGGACGGCGGTGTCACAGCGGGAGGTATTTGCGGATCTTGCCGCGTACGTGGAGGCGTTCGAGGCGCTCGGCGGTGCATTGCCGAACTCGCCGCCGAGCACCGGCCGAGCCGGTGGAGCAGATCGCCACCGACTCGGTCGGGACCGCTGGTTCACCGCGGCCGAGGCGGTGGCCTACGGCTTGGCCGATGAGATCATCGGTAGTCCGGCCGACGCCCCGGAGTCCGGCACCCCTGCGTAGTCGGGCAGCTCGACGCCGTTGATCGCACGCTCGACCAGTTCGGTGAACCATTCGCTGGCGAAATCGAGGCTCGGCTCGGCGTCCGGCCCCGGGACCTCGAGGCTGTGTACGTGCAACCGGCCGATCTCCTGGTTGGCCTCCACGAACGAGCGCATCCGAGCCTCGTAGCCGGCGAACCCGGCCTCCGGGTCCCACCCGGCGGCGGCCAGCTCTCCGGCCAGCAGGTAGGCGCCGACCAGGGCCAGCCCGGTGCCCGCCCCGGACATCGGTGACGCGCTGAACGCCGCGTCCCCGAGCAGCCCCACCCGTCCGCTCGACCAGCGGTCCATCACCACCTGAGCGACCTGGTCCAGATAGAAGTCCGGGGTGTCGTCCACGTGCGCGAGGATGCGCTGGGTCAACCAGCCGAAACCGTCCATCCGCTCGCACAGCAGGCGCTTCTGCGCCGCGACGTCGCGGTAATCGACGTCGAAGTCGGCCGCGGGGAAGGAGAACATGGCCATCGCCCGGGTGGCGTCCGGGATGGGCCGCAGGCCGGCGGACCGTCCGGCCTCCTGATAGTCGATCATCCAGCGGTCCACTCCGAACTCGTTGGGCACGCTGTAGAAGGCCAGCACGAGCCCGAGATGGCGGATGAAGTGCTCGCGCGGCTCGAAGACCATCGCTCGCAACTGCGAGTGCAGCCCGTCGGCCCCGATCACCAGGTCAAAGCGCCGCCGGTCGCCGCCAGTGAAGACCACGTCAACCCCGTCCGCGTCCTGGCTGAGCTCGGCGATCCGGTCACCGAAGACGTACTCGACACCGTCCCGGGTGTCGTCGTAGAGCAGTCGGGACAGGTCCCCGCGCAGGATCTCGATATCCGCGATGAACCCGTCGCCGCCGTGGTCGTCCGCGCGGTGGGTCTCCAGCACGTTCCCGTCCGCGTCCACGATGTTCGCGCCAGCGGTATCGGTGCGGGCCGCGCGCACCGCCGCGTCCAGCCCCATCCGCCGGATGACCTCTTTGGCCACCCCGCGTGCGTCCACCGCCTGCCCACCGGGGCGCAGCTCGGGGGCGCGCTCCACCACGGTCACCTCGGCCCCCCGCCGGCGCAGCCAGTGGGCCAGCGCTGGCCCCGCGATGCTCGCCCCAGCCACCAACACCCTGATGCCGCTCATATCGCCTCCTGCTCGTCCGATTCGTGTCGATGATGTGAGTTGGCCCAGTCCTCGGTCCGCCTCCATCTCGATAATCAGACTCGGGCGCGGCCAGGAAATCATCGCTGCGCAGTCATCGGATTCAGCGCTGGTGGATCATCGCAGTCCACGGTAGGCGGTCAACGCGATCAGGGCCAGGGTGGACTGGATCGCCACGCGACGGCGGGCGCCGAAGCCGCCACCGCCGCACTGCGGCAGTCGATTCCCAGCCACGCGGATGTCGTGACCTCCCGAACAACCAAGAAGTCACGCGCTCGAAGCGTGACTACGCCAAGCGGATCTCCATGACGAAAGGCCCCAAGCCCGAGCCGCCACGCTCCAGCTTCCAAGCTTGCCCCAGTGTTCCTGCAGCACGAACCGGGCCCGATCCTCGGGGCTGCCGTCGGTCCAAGGCGTCGGGAACGGACGCTCGTCCGCGCGGTGCACGCCCCTGCCGGCGAGGTGAGCAAGCTCACGGACAGCGGCATGAGCGGACGCGTGCGAGGGTTCCCAACGTTTGGCAGGATGACGATCGTGTCTTGGACGCAGCGGATCATCGAGGTGACCAGCGCGCGGCCGGAGCTGCGTGACATCGACTGGACGCCGGTCGAGGCCGAGCTGGGCACGACACTGCCGCCCGACTACCGCGAGCTGTGCTCGCTGCTCGGCGGCGGTTATTACTCCGGGTTCCTGCGGCTCCTGCAGCCGCGCGGTGACGCGGCGACGGACGGCCTGCTCCATTCCTGGCGGTGGCACCGAGACCATCCGGAATATGCGGGTCTATACGCACCGTACGACCTGTACGGCGGTCCCGGGCGGCCGGGTCTGCTCGGCTGGGGTGACGATCAGACCGAGGGTGAGTACTACTGGCTCGCGGACGCGGAGACCGATCCGGCGGCGTGGCCGGTGATCGCTCGCAAGGACGGCGCCGACCCGTGGCACCGATACGACATGAGCATGTCGGAGTTCATCTACCACATGCTCACGGATCACGACTTCAAGCCGTTCACGGTGGCCGCCACGACAGCGAGGCCGTTCGTGCTGCCCGAGGGCGTGCAGATCACCACGGTGGAAGAGTGGAACGCGTGGGCGAACCGTACCGATGGCAGTCCCAGGCCATGACCATATCGACGTGAGCCCAGCCGGGAGACTACGGACTCACATCGGCAGAGAGCGCGGATCGCGGCAGAAGAGAGCGTTGTGGCTGATCATGCCCGGCTGCCGGAGGCCAGTGGAGCGCGTGCTCTCAGGATCCAGGTGTCCCTTCTCTGGGAGGAAAGCGCACTGGTGCGGTAGCGGTGGAGAAATGTGGGCGGTGCGACGCTCGGCGTGCTGTTGGCTGAGTTCTGCCGGTCGTCCAGTTCCGGGACGTCGGCGAAGAATTCCTAGACTGCGTATGGGTCCCAGCTGGCGGCGTAGCGCAGCAGCGAGCGGGCCAGGTTCGGGTGGGCTGCCGCCCACCGGGTATCGAAGACGAACCACTGATCGAACCCGAAGAATCCGTCGATGTATCGGGCGACCTGCGCGATGTGCGTCTCCCCCCGGATCAGGGACTTGGCGGGTCGCTCCGGGTGAAGCATTTCCAGCGTCTCTCGGTGGATCTCCTTGTGCGTAAGGTCTCGGTCGATGCTGGCGGGGGATGGGGCGTATCCATCCATCTGGGCGTAGCGTTCCATCGCTGGGGCGATGTCCTCCTCACCGGGAGCGACCAGTGCTCGCAGCAGCCGGGCGTCGTGCGGCCAGCGGTGGGCGCCGGGACCGTCGACGCCCCGCAGGTGGGCGGCGAGATCAGGCAGGGTCAGGCCGGGGAAGGCCAGGGCGCCAGTTAGGTCCAGGTTCCGATGGCCGTCGGGCGATTCCCAGCACAGGCGGACCGAGAAGACTGACTCGGGCCCCGGTGGGGCGAGCCGGACGGTACGGACCGGTACGCCATGACTGAAGACCGCACCGGACGCGGCCGCACCGGTGGGCAGCGGCCAGGTGTCGTGCAGCAGGAACGTGAGCCGTTCGGGTGAGGCGGCGGCGGTCTCGTCGTCGATGAAGTAGTAGGCGAGGTCCACCTCGTCGTCATCGGTACGCACTCTCAGGGCATGATCGCCGAGTCGGATGAAGTCGTCATCCCCCTCGACCCACAGGTGCTCGTGCAGTAGCTCGCGCAGTACGTCAACGCTCTCCGGCCGGGGCAGGTTCCGCTTCCGAGCCTCATCGAAGATCGAATCGAGGCCGTAGACGTCGCCGCCCAACTCGCTGTCGATCCAAGCCTCCGGGTCGTCGCGGTTCCAGCCGCGCTGAAACCAACCCAGTACAGTGGCGTCGGGCACAGTGACTACCCGCTTACTGAACGGTGATTCCTCCCGCCACCGGGACACGAAATACATGCGCTCGACTCTAGGCGAACCGTCCATCTCAAGCGGTTGCACGCAGCAGCAAAACCGGCCACGACCGGCGGAGCATGGCGGGAGCCCCCTGCCCGCCCGAGCCGCACTGCGACGGTACCCCGGTTCTTGACCAGCACTGTCTCGTTCTACTGACCATGAGCGCTGCTACGTCTAACTCTTCGCCGGCCACAGCTCCCATCGGTTCGCCCGTCCGCGCCTCACCTCGGCATCAGGGAACTGCTCTTGCAGCTCGGCCAGTCGCGCCATGATCTCCGCAATCGGCAACCCCGTGACGGCCAGCGGTTCCGGCTTGAGGGGCGGCGGCGCCGGCGGCTTCTTACGCCCCTTGCTCGCCTCGACGGCAGCTTTGAACATCTCCCGCACCCGTTGTATCCGCTTCGCCCACCCCGGCCAGGCCGGACACGGGCCGTCATACGGCGGCGTCACCCAACCGTGCTTGAACATCGGCGTGGCGCACTCACTGCACATCTGCTCGGCGGCAAGCTCGGAAACCGCCAGCAGATCACCGAGCTTGTGCTGCGCCATGCTGATCTTGAAGCGCAGGTCTGAGCGCTCTTTTCGGTCCTTCGAGGCCTTGTAGGTGGACCGCAGGTCGGCAAGCTGCTTCCGCAGGTCCCGAACCGCGAACTCCCGGTCGTACTTGTACTGAAAGAGCAAGGCCTCGCGCCGCTCCCCGGGCAACCAGCCGTTCTTGTCGATGACCTCCTCCGGGTCGCCCACTTCGGCCTCAAGGCGCTTCACGAACTCCTGGACACGCTCGATTTTGGTCTCAAGCTCGGCCATCTCCTTCTGACGCTTGACCGGCTCCATGCCCGGGAAGCGCGAGCCGTCCCGGAACGCAGCCAGCTCCGTCTGCAGGTGGTCGAGGATGGACAGGTTCTCGATGAGCGAGAGCCGTGCCTGCGCCCGTTCCGGGTCGTAGTGCTGCTTGCGGGCCTCGCGCTGCTTGTCGGCAGCGGCGCGCTCACGTTCCAGCTTGCGGTCCTCGCGCTCCCAGCGCGCTTCCAGCTGCTTCAACGTCAGCCGGCGGTGTCCGGGTTCGGCTCGCGTCCACTGACCCATGATGGCGATCGCCTCATCGAGTTCGGCCCGGCGCTCATCGAGTACCCACGGGTTCCATCTGCCGTCGCAGTTGATCTCAACGAACCGCGTCCGCGCCGCAATGAACTCCTCGGCCGTGGCGGTCACGCCAGGCTTCGGCTTCCAGAGCATCCCGTCGACCTCGATGACGCCTTCGGGGAGCGTTGCTGACGTCGTTGTCATCGCTGCGACCTCCGTCCGTCTGACGATGCACTCAGTCTGCACACGCCCACGCGCACGACTCGCCAGATTTCCGTAGTCCCATCGCGCTAGGGACTGCCGCCCACCCCCGCGCGCTTCGTACGCCAAGTCGGTCTGATGCCCAACAGCCAGGCGGGTCAGGAGAACCAGAACAGCGCAGACAAAACCGGAGGCAGACACCCGACCATCGGCAGAAGAGGAAGTGTCGCCGGCCTAGCCGTGATCATGTAAAGCATCAGGTGGGGCCGAAGCGTCAAGCATCAACCGAGGTCTGACACAGGGCGGGCGCACGTTGTCCTGCCTCGGTTTGATGATCGATGTGATCAACCAGAACCACGGTGTCGGGTGTGCGACTCGCGGCAGATCCGCGCACGTGATCTCGCAAGGGTATCTGCATACATCGTCTATGAGTGTTCGGGTTAGTGCGCGATAGCCGTGCGCGCATCGGCGGCGCGTGCCACGGCCTGTAAGTTGTGCCGGTGACCGCACCAAAACCGGACGTCGTGCGTCAATCTGTCGCCCGCCCCGGTCTACCACTGCCACCGGCTGGGCGCCTGATGAAGGTTCGGTTGCGCTTGCAGGTCATGGGCCCGTTACGGGTATGGCGGGGTGATATCGAGGTCGATGCCGGCCCCCGGCAGCAGCGGGCTTTGCTGGCACTACTGCTGGCGCAGCACGGCCGGCCGGTCGGACTGGGCGAGCTCGTCGACCTGATCTGGGTGACGGACCCGCCGGCGACCGCGGTGAATATCATCCAAAAGTACATCGGTGCACTACGCCGGATGTTGGAACCCGACGTGGCGCCGCGGTCGTCTGGGTCGTACCTGGCCCGCCAGGGCAACGGCTACCGGCTGACGGCCGGTCCCGACGTGCTCGACCTGGCCGCCTTCGGCCGGTTCGTCACGGCGGCGAAAGCGGCGGCCGCCGCTGGGCGGACGGGTGAGGCGCTCGACCGGTACGGCGAGGCCCTGCAGCTGTGTCAGGGTCAGGCGGGCGGAGGCCTGGCGGACAACGCAGCGGCTGCGGCCGTCTTCGCCGGCATCGACGGCCAGTTCGTCGACGCGGCGGTCGATGCCGCCGGTATCGCGGTGGCCGAAGGCCGTCCGGGCGAGGTGCTCGCGCCGCTGCGACTGGCCGCGAGAATGTTCCCGCTCCACGAACCCGTGCACGCGAGTCTGATGGCGGTGCTCGCCGGCGCCGATCGCCAGGCCGAAGGGCTGGCGGTGTACCAGTCGATTCGTGAACGTCTCGCCGACGAGCTCGGTGTCGACCCGGGGCGCGAGTTGCGCGAGGCGTACCTGCGGGTGCTGACCCCGATCGTGGTCACCCCAGCCGCGGTGCCGCCCACCGCGCCCACCGTTCTTGTCCCGGCCGAGCTGCCGCCCACCGCGCCCACCGTTCTTGTCCCGGCCCAGCTGCCGCCCGATCTTCCGCTGTTCGTCGGACGCCGGGCGGAACTGGCGGTGCTCGACGACCTCGTGGCCGCGACGACCAACCGCACCGGTCCACTGGTGATCGCGATGGACGGCATGGGCGGCGTGGGCAAGTCGACGCTCGCCGCGCACTTCGCGCACCGCGTCGCCCGGAAGTTCACCGACGGCCAGCTCTACCTGGACCTGCAGGGCCACGAGGACGACGGTGAGGGCGTCCCGGCCGTCGAAGCCCTGCGCTCCCTGCTCTACGCACTGGGATTGCGCGGTGCGGACGCCCCGGAGTCGCTGGAGGCGTTGGTGGGTACCTACCGCAGCCTCACGGCCGGGAAGCGGATCCTGGTGCTACTGGACAACGTCCGCGACCAGTCGCAGGTCCAGCCGCTGCTGCCGGGTTCAGCCGGAAGTCTGGTGCTGGTCACCAGCCGCCTCCCGCAAGTAGGCCTGGCCGTCCTCGGAGGCGCCCGCCTCATCCGGGTCGACCTGCCCGACCGGCAGGTCGCCCGCAAGATGCTCGAACGGCGGCTCACACACACCGAACGTGTCACCGGCGGCGACGCCGAGTCCCTCGACGCGATCGTCGAGCTGTCCGGGCGGCTGCCACTGGCACTGGCGATCCTGGGCGCCCGGCTCAGCGCCCGTCCGCGACTGTCGCTGGCGTCGGTCGTCGCGGAGTTGCGCGACGGCGCCCACCGGCTGGCGGCGTTCCCCGGCGGGCGGGGCGTGCGTGACCCGCGTACGACGTTCGCGTGGTCGTACCGCCAGCTGAGTCCCGACGCGGCCCGGCTGTTCCGGCTGCTGTCGGTCGCGCTGACCCCGGGCATCACGGCCGAGGCGGCCACGAGTCTGTCGGCGTGGGAGCCGCGACGCACCCGCGAGGCCCTCATGGAACTGGCGGAGGCCGCGCTGGTGACGGAGGACGACCACGGCCGGTTCACCTCACACGTCCTGGTCAAGGCGTACGCGGAGGAGCTGTTCCGGGAAACCGAACCGCCCGCTGAGCAGGCGGCGGCGGTTAGCCGGCTCCTGCAGCATTACCTGCACAGTGTCCTGAATGCCCAGTCCGAGCTGAAGAGCTACTTCCGGATCTCACCGCCGCCGCCTCCGCCGGACGGCGTTATCGCCGAGCGGCAGGGCTCACTGGACAACGCCTACGGCTGGTTCGACCGTCACCGCGACGTTCTGTTCGAGGCTGTCCACATCGCGGCCGAGGGTGACCACGGTGTCGCCCCTTGGCGGCTGGCCCTGGCCATGCCGCAGTACCTGGAGAGTGCGGGCCTCATCCGCGACTGGGAAGACGTCGTCCGCTTGGCGCTGCGCGCCGCCCGTGAGCAGGGTGACGCGATCGGCGAGGCGCACCTGTGCCGCAGCCTCGCCGGTCCCCGCTGGTACTCCGGCGCGAACGACGACGCCCTCGACCTGCTGCGGACCGCGTTGCGGCACTACACCGAGCACGGCATGACCAAGGAGCAGAGCGCGGTGCGGAACAACCTCCAGGCGGTGTACACCTCGCTTGGCGACCACGAGGTGGCGCTGGAACACGCCCGGCAGGCGGTGACTCTGAGCCGGCTCAGCGGAGAGCGTCAAACCGAACTCAACGGCCTGATGCGCATAGGTCAGTCGCTCGCCGAGCTTAAGCGGTTCGAGGAGGCGGTACACGCGTTGCGGCAGGCGCTCGACATCTGCCGTGACCTCGACCAGTGGACCGAGGAAGCGTGGATCCGGCACATGCTCGCGCAGAGCCTCGCGGGCATGGGCCGAGTCGACGAGGCGATCGAGGAATACACCGCAGCGGTCCGGCTGGGCGGCGTGTTGGCGCAGGGACCGACGCAGGTCTATTCGCTCCGGGATCTGTCGAAGCTTCTGCTGTCGACGGGTGACGTGGCCGGGGCGCGGCGGGCATTCGACCGCGCCGTCGAGCTGATGGGCACATTCCAGGACGGCGGACCCGAGCTCCTGCGAGCCGACCTCGGGGAGCTCGCAGAACTGCTCGCCCGGCACCGCTAGACGCCGTCTCGGCGGCCACCCGCTGCATGAAGGCCGCCGTAACGTCCGGATGCGAGACGAACACCATGTGCGAGACTTCGATGAACGTCTCGGCCGTGTCCAACGCCGTCGTCCGAACCTTGGCATGATCACATGCACTACTTTCGGCATGAGAGGTCGGCTCCAGCCTCGCAATGGAGTGCCGGTCGCAGTGGCCTGCGGACCGATACCCGACAGTCCTACACGCGCCGACGACGTCACCTGGGACTTCTCAACGCAGCGAGGACTCGCTCCTCCTTGACAGGGTCGATGCCTAGCTCCGCAACCTGGTGGTTCTCCGCCAAAGCGCCGTCGTGTTGTACGAACCAGATAGCCGATTCTCGGCGGCCTTGAGCAGGAGGCCGACGAGGTCGCGGACGTCGATCGGCTGGATCGGCCAGGTCGGCCTGCCCGGCGCGAGGACTTGGCTGGGACCGCAATCCTCGTATCGATTGGCGACCGCTTTCGTGGTCTGAGAGAACAGCGACATAACACGCTGGTTCGAGATCGCACGTCGTAGCCACTTTTTTGTGGGTACTTGTCGGCCGGGCCGGGGCGGCCTGAAGCTTGGTGGGCGGTCGGAGGGCCGTCAGACGCAGGGGAGATGGGGAGGTCGGCGGGTGTATCAGGAAACCGGTTGGGACTCGGCCAGCTTCTCCAGGCAGCGGTGGCCCCAGTCGGAAACAGGCGCCAACGCTTCGGAGAGTTCACGGCCGAAGGCGGTCAGGGAGTACACGGTCTTCAGCGGCCGTACATCGTGCACCTCCCGATGGACCAGTCCGTCGGTCTCCATCTCCCGGAGCGTTTGAGTCAGCACCTTCTCGGTGAGGCCAGGCAGTCGCCGGCGCAGCTCCCCGGGGCGGTGCGGACTGGATTCCAGGAGCCAGAGCAAAATCGTCTTCCACTTGCCGTCAATCACGGCGATCGCGGCGGTCACTCCGCAGACATTCGGGTCCTGGGCACGGCTGCGCGTCATCTTCATCCCATTCATTGCCGTTCGTCGATATTCGCGCAGGAGTTGAGTCATGATCTCGCACACCGAACAGTCTGCTGTCACCGTGCTCGGACTGGGGCCGATGGGCCGGGCCCTGGCTGGTGCCTTCCTGGATGCCGGCCTGCGGACCACGGTCTGGAATCGGACCCCGGGCCGTGAACGTGACCGCCGACGCCCCCGACCGGGCCCGGAACACTGCGGTTTGGGCGGACGAGCACGGCATCGGGTACCTGGACGGTGCGATCATGACGCCGACCACGACCATCGGAACGTCGGCGGCGGTGTTCCTCTACAGCGGCCCAGAGGAGCTTTACCGGGAGCACCGGCCGGTGCTGGACGTTCTGGGTGGCACATCCACCCACCTCGGTGCGGAAATCGGCCGGGCGGCTGCATACGACATCGCATTGCTCGACATCTTCTGGACCGCGATGGCGGGCTATGCGCACGCGCTGGCGGTGGCGAGGGCTGAGGGGGTCACCGCACGGGAGTTGGCGCCGTTCGCCAAGGGAATTGGCGCGATCCTGCCGCCGATCTTCGAGCAGGCTGCGGAGGAGGTGGACAGCGGCAGGTTCTCCGGCGAGGACAACCCGATCACCTCGGCGGTATCGTCCATGGCCCACATCGTCCGCACCTCCGAGGCCCATGGCATCGACGCGGGCGTGATGCGCGCGGCCGAAGGCTTGGCGCGCCGCGCCATCGGGCGTGGCCATGGCGCGGACGGGTTCACCCGGATCACCGAGATTCTGAACCCCCGCCGTTCCGTCTCGTAGAGCAAGAGCTCCGGATGGCAAGAAGTCGACTCGATCAAGGCCCGAGCTCTGACCCGGAAGTTTGCATCCGTGAACGTCCGTCGAGTTCCGCCATCCGTTTGCCTGTACTCGCGGCCGTACAGCCGAGCCGGTGCACAACCAGGCGGAGAGTGGGTTAGTTATCAGGTCCGAGGTGGCGTCACCCCGGGACGCCGCCGAAGCTGATCTCATTGCCTTCCGCGTCCCGGTAGGTCACCTTGGTCACGCCACCGTCGTACGTCTCGCGCCTGGCAGGCTCGATGCCCCGCCGGGCGATCTCGGCGACCCGGTCGTCCAGGTCGTCGACGAACGACAGCACCAGGGCGTTCCCCGCCCGTTCCGGCTCTTGCACGATGTAGATGTAACGGTTCTCGGCCACCTCCCACACTGCCTCGATGTCGTTCGGCAGGAACGAGGGCTGCCCGCCGAAGAACTGCTCGTACCACGGCAACGCCGCGGCGTAGTCGGTGACGGGGATACCAGCAAAGAGGTCCAGCGCCATGTCGTCCTCCACGCGCGTAGTCGATGTGTCGCCGGTACTGACCCCGGCAGCGTCGGGAACTTCTCGGCGCCCGCCCCGCCCGGTGCATCCTGTCCCGAGAAGCCGGTACCGCGTATCCCTCCTGCCCAGGTGGTGCGCCATCGGACGATCACATCGCCGACCACCGGATGTGGCGCCGCTACGGCGATCCTCCCGAGAAGGCCACTACTTCCCGCCGGGCACCTGGTCCTTGACCTCGTCGTAGCCGACCTTGGTGGGTGCCTCGGTCGGCGAGTAGATCACGCGGATCACGCCCGTCGGAAACGCCTCCGTCGCCGTCATTCTCAGGTGGTACGGCGCTTCGCCGTCGTCGAACAGCCTGCGGCCCTTACGCGCCGCCACCGGGTGCACCAGCAGGCGCAGCTCATCGACCAGCCCCGCGGCGAGCAACTGCTGCACCACGGAGATCGAGCCGGGGATCAGGATGCCTCTGATGCCGGCATCGGCCTTGAGCGAGGTGACGGCATCGAGGAGATCGCCTTTGATCAGCTCGGAGTTGCGCCAGGAGAACTCCAGCGGCTGGCGCGAGACGACCACCTTGCGCACGTCCCCGAGTTGCTTGGCGAACGGTGCGTCGTCCCCACCCGCCGCCTCGCGGTCGGGCCAGGCTCCGGCGAAGCTGTCGTAGGTCTCCCTGCCGATGAGCAGCACATCAGCGGTGTCATAATCCTCGCCGACGGCGCGGCCCATGTTCTCGTCGAAATAGGGGAAGTGCCAATCGGGGTTGATCTCGGCCACACCGTCGGCCGAGATGAACAGCGTGGAGATGACCTTTGCCATCGCGGTGATCCTTTCGAGTCAGGCGGAATCGGTAGGTAGACCAGCGCAGCATCCCAAACTCATCGCCGGCCACCGACCCGTCCCGATGGAGAGTCGGCATTTCGAGGCCGGCGTGATGCATCGGCACAGTTTCGTCGACCGGATGCAGATGGGCGACCGGGTTCCTCGAGCCCTGTTGTTCTGTCCCGACCGGTGATGCGTTCAAGGGATCTCGATCAGCCCGCACCTGCATCCTCGTGGTGCCCCTGTACCGGGCGAGATAGGCGGCTGTTGCTGCCCGCAACGGATCGGCGTCGAACGGAGCGGACCGTGCGCCTGCCCGCTACGCGGCAGAACAGTGCACCGTTCAGGGGTGTTGCCGACGTTTCGTCACAACCGTCGGGTGGGCGTCGCCGCGTTCGGAGCCGGCGCGGCTGAGGCCGACGTGACCGCGCGCAGCTCGGCGGCCATCTCGGTGATCAGGTCGGCGAGGGAGGCGTCGCAGCCAGGCGCGACCCAGCGAGCGAACGCCGCCCGGAAGACAGTGGCGCCCGACTCGGTGGCCAGGGTGGCCGTGGTCTCGCCGACGCCCTTGGCACGCAGGGCGGCGGCGACCGCCGCCGCCAGCGAGCCCGTCTTGCGCAGGTCGCGCTCCTGTAGCTCGGGGCTGCTCTCGATGATGGACTGACGCACCCGAACCAGGTCCCGGCGGTCGGCGAAGATCTCGTTCGCCACCTGGTGGAAGGCGGCGATGACCGTCTCGAAAGGGGCGGCGTCCGTCTCGGCGACCGCCCTGACCAGGACATCCTCCAGCAGCTTGCCTCCGCTGAAGAGTGCCTCGCGCTTGTCGCCGAAGAGCCGGTAGAACGTGCGTTTGTCGAGGCCGGCGCGGGCCGCAATGTCGGTGACCTTGGTCTGCTCGAAGCCGCGCTCGTGGAATAGCTCCAACGCGGCCGCCTCTAAGCGGGCGCGCGCGTCCGGTTGCCAGCGGGCCATGCCGACCATCGTATCCGATGTCACACGGCGACATCCTTTGCGGGGAGAGTATGTCGCATGGTGACATCACGGTGTACGGTGATGTCGCAAGATGACATCAGTCTTTGGGAAGGAACCACGATGCGGGTATTCGTCACCGGCGCCTCCGGCCACCTCGGCTCCGCGGTCCTGCCGGAACTACTCTCCGCCGGGCACCAGGCCGTCGGCCTGGCCCGCTCCGACGCGTCGGCCGCCGCGATCGAGAAGCTCGGCGCCCAGGTGCGCCGCGGCGACTTGTCCGACCTCGACGTGCTACGCGAGGAGGCGGCCGACTCCGACGGCGTGATCCACCTCGCGTTCCGCCACGACCTCATGCTGAGCGGCGACATGACCGGCGCTGCTGAGGCCGACCTAGTCGCCCTCAAGGCACTGGCCGACGGTTTGGACGGCTCCGGCAAGCCACTGGTCGGCACGAGCGGGACGGGCATGCTCGTGATGGGCGGCGTCGTCGGCCGCCCTGGCACCGAACGGGACGTGTTCCCGGGCGGCTACCGGATCGATGCGGAGAACTTCGTGGCCGACCTCGCCTCGCGCGGCGTGCGCTCCTCGATCGTCCGGCTCGCGCCCACGGTGCACAGCTCGCTCGACCACCACGGCTTCATCGCGGCCATCATTGCCGCCGCCCGGCAGAAGGGGTATGCCGCATACGTCGGCGAGGGCGCCAACCGGTGGCCGGCCGTGCACACGCTCGACGCGGCCGACCTCTACCGGCTCGCCCTCGAGAAGGCGCCGGCCGGCTCGCGCCTGCACGCGGTCGCCGACGAGGGGGTCCCGTTCGCCGAGATCGCCGCCGCCGTCGGCCGCAACCTGGGCATCCCCGTCCGCAGCATCGGCCCCGAGGAGGCGGACGACTACTTCGGCCCCCTCGGGTGGTTCGCGCAGATGGACAACCCGGCGTCGGCCGTGATCACCCACGAACTGCTCGGCTGGACCCCGGCCCATCCCGGCCTAATCGCCGACCTGAACGAGGGGCACTACTTCCAGGCATGAACCACAAACGACGGCCCGGGACTGTTCCCGGGCCGCCGTTTTCGTTATCGAGTACTCGGGACGAGCCCAGCTGCTCGGCTTCACCGGCTGACGCTCAAATCCGAACGCCGAAATCAACCAAGATGCGTGCACTCAATTCGGCATGAGCGGAAGTGCCGTGGGCGACATGGCGGCCATCCGCGCAGAGTTCGAGTCGGTAGCCACGTCGTGATCATGTAGGGCTTCAGGCGGGGCCGAAGCGTCAAGCATCAACCGAGGTCCGATACTCGGTGTGCTTCACCCGATCACGTCGCGTTCAATCGGGGTTCGTCGTAGAAAGCCATTGTCCCGTCGGTGAAGAACTCGACTCCACGGAAACCCGAATTGGCCAATGGAGACAGGAAGCGGACGACAGTGCCGTCCGGGTCCGGGACGTCGAGCTGCCACCCGCCTGGTCCGCGGTCCATGAGGTCTGCGTGAGCGAAGCCTAGTTGTTCACATCGATCGCGGAGCTTGTGCAGCGCCTCGACGGACGGGACCCCGAGAGAAAAGGCATCGAATCCCGTCAGGCTCGGTTGGCCGGGAATGACGGTGCGGTCCCTGAGCCCGATGAGCAAGCCTGTCGCCCGGTCCACGAGGACAGCACCCCGAACCACGCCCTGCTCGACGAACTCCCAGCCCAGCTCCAGACCCAGCAACGACCGGTACCAGGTCACGCTGCGCTGTAGGTCCGACACCGGCAGCTTGACCTGCCGAATCATGGTCAAGGGGATATCGGTGCCAGACGCTGGTTGGCCCATGGGCATGAGCATGCATGCCGGGGACACTGTCCGCAAGGTGGGGACCGAATGTAGGTGATATGGCGCCATCCTCGTGCAGTCGACGTCCACCTCGTCGGACGGGTCCAGCCCGAAACCGTCCTCGTGCTGCCCGGGACCCCACTCCGTGTGCGCCTCGAGCCAGGCGGTGTGCAGGCGGGGTGGGTGCACCACCCGGCCCGCTGCCGCTTCGCGGCGGGTCGACACCAAACGGGATGGGCAGTCGGGCGTACGCGAGTTTCAACAGCCACCTGATACAGAGCTCAGGCCAGAAGCGAGGAGGAGATCGCGGGTTAGCCCAAGTGATCAGTGGTTCTGCCGTTCATATGGTCCGGCAACGGCCGGACCGAGGTCGGCGGGTAGGCGACGAACAGCCATAGACACTGCCTCCTTCGCCGTGGCGACCTCCGCAAGGACCGGGCCACCCCAATGCGCTCTGACGCTGTAGGTCCCCCCTTGGGATGCGACCAGGCAGACGAAGTCGGGAGAGAACGGGTAGGCGGTGGTGGTGGAGAACCGTAAGGACCAATGGCTCGTGTACGGGTACAGCTGACGCAGTTTCGGTTCAGCGTGCGCCGCCTCGATCAGGGCCAGGTACTCGGGCCAGTTCGAATCCTGCGCGTCCTTGAGCATGTATTGCCATTCCGAGGCGACCACGTGGGCGGGGCTGTCATCCGGTGTCTCGTAACGCCCAGTCAGCTCGACGAACGGCGCTGCCTTGCGGATTTCAGGTAGGGGCACGCCTTCGCGCCAGGCCTGTGCCGCTCTGACAACCTCGTTGAGGTCTTCCGTCTCTCCGTAGATCAGCAGCTTGCCTTTGCCGGAGCCGCCGACAGACCACCTCCGCTCGAAGTGCCAGCCCGTCACGATCAGCGTTTCGCGGTGTGGAGTGGCGCTCGGGACCGCAGCGAGACGCAGAAGATCGGACTCAGAGACGATCACAGGGAAAGAAAACCCTTGCTCGGCCACTACGGCCTGTAGCGCCGCCGCGAGGCTGCCCTTGGCCGCTACGTCTGGATACAGCGTCGATGGATCCGGAGCCGTCGCCACGACCGTAAGTCTGCCTCATGATTGGCTGCGCTCCCACACGGGAGCCAAGTCGGGAGCCACGGAACTGAACGAGGTGGAACAACCCGGGACCGCTTCGACCAGGTAGACGACTGCCCGAGCGATGAAGCAGAGTGACACGGCCACCGCCCTTGGTTTGAGCCATATGGCGATGGAGCCCGGCAGCTCTCTGCGGAGGCTCTGAGCCTTCTCGCCCCGTGCCCGTCGCGTGCCCGTCAGGGCGATGACTCACGGCAAGCCACGGAAAGCCATGAGCGAGACGATTAGGCGCGTGACCAGCGTCGCAGCACGCTAGACGATCACGTGCCGACCTTCAAAGCTGGTTGCTACGTGCGCCGGAGGTGGCGCCGACCTCCAGTTCCTCGCACCGCGGAATGCCGGCCCGGTCTGAGGGCTGTACGAGGGCGCTCCGGCCTCGCTCTGGCGGCCGTGGCGGTTGCCAACCGGCCGTAAGCGGGTACCTGGTGACTGTAGCCGTGTGGATAGGGTTCGGACCCGGGAAGCCCAGCCCGCAGCGTTCGCAAACGGCAAAGAAGGCGACGATGCGATGGAAATCCAGCAGAGTGACACAGGGATTGTCTTCATCGACCCGCAGAACGACGTGCTGAGCGAGACCGGACGAGCTGGGCCGCGGTCGGAGCAAGCGTCACTGAGAACGGCACGATTGAGAACATGGAGTGGATCTTCAGGGCCGCGAAGCAAGAGGGCTATGAGGTGTTCATATCCCCTCACTACTTCTATCCCACCGACAACGGCTGGCTGTTCAACGGTCCTCTGGAGGCCGAGGAACTCCGGACCCGCACGTTCGCCCGGAGCGGCCCGCTCGATCTGACCGGTTTCGCCGGCTCCGGCGCCGACTGGCTGGATCGGTTCAAGCCGTACATCAACGACGGCGTGACGATCGTGGCCGCCCCGCACAAGGTGTTCGGGCCGCAGACCAACGATCTGGTCCTGCAGATGCGCAAACGCGGGATCAACAAGGTCATCCTCGGCGGCATGCTCGCGAACATGTGCGTCGAGTCCCACCTACGCGAATTCCTCGAACAGGGCTTCCAGGTCGCGGTCGTCAAGGACGCCACCGCCGGCCCCCGGCACCCCGACTGGGGTGACGGCTACCAGGCGGCGATCATCAACTACCGGTTCCTTGCCCATTGGGTCCCGTCGACCAAGGAAGTGACCGACCGCATGGTCCGGTAGGCCGGCCACCCGGAAGCTCCGCGACCAAAGCGCCCCTGTCTCGACCTCGTGGTCAGGCCCGCGACGTGGCCGGCGTGCACTTCGGGTCAGCCTCTGACTGGAGCGGCTGTCCGTCTGACCGATCCTGCCCGCGGTTGTCCCGTCGGGGGTCTTCCGGCGTTCAATCGGCGTGTCGCGGATGTCGCGGCTGATGGAGCGCCAGGAAGGAACGGCAGATGACCGAGTTCGTGACTCTCGACGGCGGGCGGATCGCCTGCGATGTGATCGGTGACGGCCCCTTGGTGGTGCTCTCGCATGGCATCGGTGGCGGGCGACGCGACTATCGCCACCTCGTGCCCTTGCTGGCCGACGCGGGCTACCGCGTGGTGAACGTGGACATGCGCGGGCACGGGGAGTCCAGCCTCGACTGGCCGTCGGTGACCGGGAAGGCCGCCATCGGCCGCACCGACGTCGCCGGTGACCTGCTCGGGGTCATCCGGCACTTCGGCGGCCCCGCGGTGATCGTCGGGCACTCGCTGTCCGGCGGCGCCGCCACCATCGCCGCGGCGCAGGCGCCGGAACTCGTCACCGCGATCGTGGAGATCAACCCGATCACCAAGTCCCAGCGGCTGGATGTCGGCGCGTTGTTCACCGCTCGGCGGTACCGCCGGGGTATTGCGCGGTTGATGGGGGCGCTGCTGTTGAAGTCCCCGAGGTTGTGGCGCGCCTACCTCGATGTCGCCTATCCCGGCATGCCGGATGAGTGCCGTCGTCACGTCGAAGGCCTGATGACGGCGCTCCGACAGCCCGGCCGATGGGAGGAGTTCATGAAGACCGGCAAAACCACTCCGGCCGACGCCGAGGCGCATCTGCCCGGTGTACGGTGTCCCGCGCTAGTGATCATGGGCTCTGAGGACCCGGACTTCTCTGACCCGGTGGCCGAAGGCGAGGCGGTCGTCGCGGCCATGCCTCCCGGTATCGGCCGGGTCGCCGTCGTCGACGGCGGGCACTACCCGCACTCGCAGTTCGGCGATCGAGTCGCCGAACTGATCATTCCCTTCCTGCGGAATCATGCCGGCAAGCCGGCGCGGCAGGTTGGGTGACCGGCCCGGCCGACCGGTCTCGTGATTCACCGGGCGAGCGGTTCCGCCGCGATCACACGCGTTCGACAGTCACGCCGGATTGCGGCAAAGCCCTTGATAACCGCGAAAATAGGGACATGCCAGCGCTTCGCACCGTTGTCCTCGTGGTCTACGACGGCATTCAGCTGATCGAGCTGGCCGGCCCGATGGACATCTTCGGTGCGGCGAACACCGCGACCGGAACCACGGTCTACCGTCTGGTGACGGCGGCGCCACGTGCCGGCGTCGTCACCGTCGACAACGGCCTGACGGTGCAGGTCGAGCACTCGCTGCGGGAGATGGCGTCCGGCGACGACGAGATCGACACGATGATCGTGATCGGCGGCAACGGGGTCTTCGACCCGACGCTGTCCGCCGAGGTGGTCCGGGAGCTTGCGGCACTCGCTCGGCGGTCGCGACGCGTGGCCGCGGTCTGCGCAGGCTCGCTGCTCCTGGCCGCGGCCGGGCTACTCGACGGCTACCGTGCGACGACACATTGGGGGTCGACCCGGCTGCTCGCCGAGCGTTTCCCCCGCGTACTCGTCGAACCGGACCGGATCTATGTGCGCGACCGGAACCGGTGGACCTCGGCGGGGGTGACCGCCGGCATCGATCTCGCGCTGGCCCTGGTCGAGGACGACCACGGCACCGAGGTGGCGCAGTTGATCGCCCGCTGGTTCGTCGTCTTCACCCGAAGGCCCGGGGGCCAGGCGCAGTTCAGTACCCAACTGCGTGCGCAGCCCGCACGGACCCCGGCGATCCGGGCCGTACAGCAATGGCTGCCCGACCATCTGGGAGAAGATCTGAGCGTGGCCGTGCTGGCACGGCGGGCGGGGATGAGCGAGCGGAGCTTCGCCCGTGCTTTCCGCGCCGAAACCGGCAGCACGCCGGGCGCCTTCGTGGAAAGCCTGCGTGTCGAGGCGGCCCGCCGCCTGCTGGAGACGACGGACCTGACCGTCGGCGCCATCGCCAGGATGGTCGGCTACAAACACGGCGAGACCCTGCACCGGGTCTTCGCCCGGCACCTGACCACCACCCCGGAGCGATATCGGCAACACTTCTCGACCGGCGCCTCGACCTGACCACCGCCACCGGCCAGAACTCCCGCAGGCATGGTCAGCGCTGAGCATCGCAAGCCGCATCGTCGTATCGCCTGCTACGCGGAGGCCTGATGTGCGGGGAGTCCCGACTCTGTTTCGGCAGGTCGGTGTCCACCGTTCCGGGGATGTCCTCAGGTTGTTCGCTCCCTGAGATCATTCCGTGAGCCATGTCCACTCTGCTTGATCGCGAGCCGGACACCACTTGGGGGGACGCACATGAACCAGACCGTTCCGCATGACAGAGCGGACCAGTTGCAGCAGGTGCAGGCGGGTCTGATGCCGGGGGAGCAGATCATCGCCGTATACGACGCCATCGGCGCCGGGACGGGTTTCCTGGGGCTCACCGACCGCCGTGTGGTGCTGCAGGACAAGTCGTTCGTGGGCAAGAAGGTCGCGATCACGAGCATCCCGTACTCGAAGATCACCAGTGTGAGCGTGGTGAGCAACAAGTCGCTGGCCGGCTCGTTCTTCTCCTCGGGGTCCATCGCGATCAACGTCGGCACGCACGTCTACGAGGTGGACTTCCGCGGCGAGCAGAAGAGCCACCACGTGCACGGCGTGATCCTCCACTACATCGCCAGGGCGTGAGCCCGTCGCCGCGGCCGTAAGGCGGAGATCGGCGGCGCGCTGATGGACGCGTCCTTCACTAGCGGACAAGCTCGGCCCTGACGCCCAGCAACCGCACCGGCCGCCGTTCGGTGAACCGATCGAGGGCGGCGAGGGCGGCCTGCTCGATCGCCGTCACCTCCGCGGTCGGCGTCGCGAGTGCGTGGCCGTGGGTATGCGTGATGAACGGTGCGTACCGCACCTTCACCACGACGCGGGTCGCAGGTCGCCGCTCGATGGCGACGTCATGTGCGACACGCCGCGCCAGGCCGGCGACCTCGCGCCGCACTTGGCCCCAGTCATCGAGATCGTGCTGGTAGGTGGTCTCCCGGCTGCGGGACCGCGCCACGTAGGGTGTGCCGACGACCGGCGAGCGGTCCTGACCGTGGGCCAGCCGAACGAGCCACGGGCCGGTCGTGGGGCCGAGCTTTGCGGCGAGAACGACCGGATCGGCGGCCGCGAGTTGCCCGACGGTGTCGATCCCCAGCCCGGCCAGCCGCCGGGCCGTCTTGGGGCCGATTCCCCACAGCGCGTCGGTGGGCCGCTCTCCGAGCATCTCGAACCACGTTTCCTCGGTGAGCCTGAAGACCCCGGCAGGCTTGCCGAATCCGGTCGCCTGCTTGGCCTGCAGCTTGTTCCGTCCGATGCCGACGGTGCAGTCGAGATCGGTAGACTCGCGCACGCGCCTGCGGATCTCCTGGGCCGTCCTCTCCGGGTCGTCGCTTCCGACCCCGAGGAACGCCTCGTCCCAGCCGACCACCTCCATCACGGCGTCGATCTCCCGCAACGTCGCCATCACCTCTGACGAGGCCGCTTCGTACGCCTCCCGGTCGACGGGCAGGAACACCGCATCGGGGCAGCGCCGCGCCGCCGTCCGCAGAGGAAGGCCGGAGTGCACGCCGTACGCGCGTGCCTCGTAGGAGGCCGTGCTGACCACGCCCCGCTTGGTCGGATCACCGTCGCCGCCGACGACGACCGGACGTCCGCGCAGCTCCGGGCGGCGCAGCAGCTCAACGGCGGCCACGAACTGGTCGAGGTCGACGTGGAGCACCCAACGGGTCATGCTTCAATTCCACCCCACCAGCCGATGATGTTGACGACGACCTCGCGGCTGGTCGGCGGCCTGCCTCGCCGGTCGCCGTTGGGCGGCGGCGAACTCCTGACGAACATCGGAGAACCGGTCCGTTAAATCACGCTCGTCTCCATTGTCGCCACATATGGTGACCAAAGATCAGATATGGCTCATTGCCATAGGATTTCCAGGGACATTCACGGGGGGCGTCGCGCGCGTGGACTGGTTGAGCCCTGAGAACGTCGTCGCCGTGGTGGCGGCGCTGCTCGGCCTCGTGGCCCCCGCCGCCGGCGCCGTGTACCAACTCCGGACCCGCCGTGGCAAACACATCGGCCACCGCGTGCAGATGGACACCTCCATCGGTGGCAACGCCGGCGACACACAGGCGCAGCCGGACGCGCCGCTCGGGCTCTTCACCGATCAACCCGGCATGTCCAATCCCACCCTTGCGCTTGTCCGCATCGAGAACACCGGCACGAGCAGCATCTCCGACGCCGACTACACCAACCCCGACAAGAATCACGGCCTCACCGTGGTCTTCGCCGAGCGCACCGTACGAAGCGTCGAGGTCATCCCCGACCCCAAGGCAGAGCATCTGCTGGGCCACTTCGTCCCGGTCGAGGGCAAGGGAGGGATGCAGTACAACGGCAACACGATCCGTCTGCCCCGCGTTCCGCTCAATGAAGACCAGCACTTCAAGCTGCTCGTGCTGCTGAGCGGAGGCCACGCCGGCGACAAGATCGACGTCACCGGGGGCATCCAGGACGGCAAGGTGGAGCGCACCCGCAGCATGTCGGTCGACGACAAGCCGCCCCTGTTCAGCAAGCCCGCTTTGGGGACCACCATCGTGCTCGCCGTCTGCCTCCTCACGCTCGCGGGCATCATCGTCTTCCGGCAGCCGGCGCCACCCATCGGTTGCGCCACGGGAAGACTCAAGGTGGTCGGCTCCACGGCCTTCGCCCCCGCCATGAAGGAACTGGCCAGTCGGTACGTCGCGGAGTGCCCGGGTTCAGAGATCACCGTGGACGCGCACGGCAGCAACGAGGGCGTGCGGGAACTGGCGGAAGCGGGAGGCGCGGACAACGGTTCGCCGGCCCTGCTCGCGCTCTCGGACGGTCCCAAGCCGGCAAGCTTCACGCAACTGCGGGAGGACCGGGTCGCCATCGCGGCCTTCGCCCTCGTGGTCAACGACAAGGTGAACGTCAAGAATCTGACAGTCGACGAAATACGCCGGATCTACCAGGGCGATGTCGTCGACTGGAAGGACCTCGGCGGACCTGACCTCCCCATCCGGCTCGTCAGCCGGGACGCCAATTCCGGCACCCGTGACCTGCTCCGCCGCCGCATCCTCGACGGCCAGGGCGAGCCCGCCTTCACCTCCCGGGACTGCGAGAACAAGAACTCCCCGCAGGACAAGGTCATCCGCTGTGAGCTCGGCAGCACCGGTGAGGTGCTCAAGACCGTCGCCCGGCTGGAGGGCGCCGTCGGCTACAGCGAACTCGGGGCCGCCGCCACCACCAAGGGTCTGCACACGCTGAACATCGACGGCCACGCGCCATCGATCAAGGCCATCGGCGACGACACCTACCGCTTCACCGAGATCGAGTACGCCTACACCGACGGCGCACCGGCCTCCGACTCCCTGACCTCGAGCTTCCTCAATTACATGATCAGGGGCAACGGCCAGGAGGTGCTGAAGGCCTTCGGGCACCTGCCGTGCTTCACGCCGGACGGTCTCAAGCGCTGCCAGTCGTGACGCGGGTGCTCCACGGCCGGTCCCCGCAGGGCTCACCCGGCTTCGTACGCGGGCCTCGTAGCCCCGAAACCGGCTTTCGGCGCCCAGAAACCGGCTTTCGGCCGGTGGGTGACCGGCAGCGGAAGGGTGGGTGAATTGGGTCGTCTCGAGTTGCCGGGGGCGGAGCGAGCACTGCAGGGTTGGGCAACGACCGCCGTTCCCCCCCACGACGGAAGTGCCTGCCTGTGCGTCTCCTGGCGTTCCTCACCGCCCTTGCTGCCATGCTCCTCGTCGCCGCTCCGGCGCAGGCGCACGTCCGCGCGACCTCGGTCGCGGTCGACCTGCGCAGCCAGGGTGACGGCGTCGCGGCTGTCGTCGACGTGGAGTACGACGTCCTCGCCCGGCTGATGAGTCTCGACGGTGCACTGAGCCCGGACGCGGTCGGCGTGGACGGTGCGGCCGCCGAGGTGCGGCGCCGTTCGCTGGACGCGCACGCGAGCGACGTGGCGGCGTACGTCGGCGGGCGGCTGCGGTTGAGCCGCGGCGCGATCGGGTGCACCGCTGAGGACGACGCCCGCGTCGAACTCGCCGACTCCGGCGCGGTGCGGGTCGCGCTCGCCTACGGCTGCCCGGCGTCCGGCATGCTCACCGTCCGCAGCGACATCTTCCGCGCCTCCGACGGCGTCGTCGACGAAACCACCACGATGGTGGCCTACGACATCGATGGCCACCGCGGTTCGACGTTGCTCGACATCGCCCGCACCAGCGTCACGGTGGGGCGCACCGACCTGCTCAGCGAGATCCCGCGGTTCGTCCGACTCGGGGCAGAGCACCTGCTCTTCGGGCTCGACCACATTCTGTTCCTGCTGGCGCTGCTGCTGGGCGCGAAGCGGCTGCGCGACGTCGTCGAGGTCGCCACGGCCTTCACGGTCGCACACTCGGTGACCCTGGTACTGGCCGCGATCGGCTGGGTCAGCGTGCCCGGGTGGATCGTCGAGCCGCTCATCGCGCTGTCGATCGCGTTCGTCGCGCTCGACAACCTGCTCTCGCCGAAGACGAGCCACCGGCTGCCCGTGGTCTTCGGCTTCGGGCTGCTGCACGGGCTCGGCTTCGCGGGCGCGCTCAGCGTCGACGGGCCGCTGTCGGCCTCGACGCTGGCCGACCTGGTCTCCTTCAACGTCGGCATCGAACTCGTCCAGTTGACGATCATCACGCTCGCCTTCCCGGCGCTGTTGTTCCTGCGCAGGGTCGCGACCACGCCGGTCGCCGCTCGCGCCCTCATGCTCGGCACCGTCGCGGCGACCGTCGCCGTCGCCGGTGCCGGTCTGGTCTGGTTCGTCGAACGCTCGCCGCTCCTGACCTGACACGCCCTCTCCCCATCCCGAAGGATCCCGATGTCCGCGTTCATCTGGACACGCGCGCGCCTGCGCGTCGTCCTGTACGCCACCACGCTGGGGCTCGCCGCCAGTGTCGTGGCGGGCCCGCTCGCGTCGTACGCGGCGGCCGCCATCGACCCGCCGGAGGCCACCGTCAGCGGCGTCGTGTACGTCGACGCCAACGGCGACGGCCAGCGCAACGCCGACGAGGTCGGCCTGGCCGGCGTGCGCGTCTCCGACGGCAAGGCCGCCACCACGACCGCCGCCGACGGCTCCTACTCACTGACGATCTCCACCGACCGCCGCAAGACGGACATCGTGTGGGCCGGTCAGCCGCGGGGTTACCGGTTCGGCCTGGACCAGTACAGGGAGCCGAAGTTCTGGGCCAACCTCGGCCAGCTCGCCGACGACGCCACGCCGACCGCGGACTTCGCGCTCGTCCGTGACGACATCTCGGACGGCGACCGCTTCTCCTGGGCCAACATCGCCGACCCGCACGTCAACGCACAGCTGCCCGACCAGATCCGCGAGATCAACTCCACCGGCACCGACCTGCGCTTCATCGCGGTCAGCGGGGACCTCACCAACGACGCCAGCCAGGGGCAGTTCGACACGTATCGTCGCGGCACCCAGCAGTCGGCCGTCGGCGTGTGGCCGGCCGTCGGCAACCACGAGTACGCGAGCGGGTCGGCGTACGCGGACAAGATCGACAACTATCGCAAGAACGTCGGTCCGGAGTGGTACTCGTTCAACTACGGCAACCGGCACTTCGTGGTGCTCGAGAACAACGGCTCGGCGCCGTTCGACGAGGAGCTCGACTGGCTCACGGACGACCTCGCCGCGAGCGTTCCGCTCGACGACGACCCGACCAACGACATCGAGCTCGTCGTCCTCACCCACCAGCCGATGAACGTCCCGTTCGGTTCGCCATCGGAGTACGACGCCTTCGGTGACGTGCTCGAGAAATACAAGGCGCAGCTGATTCTGGTCGGCCACGAGCACTCCAACCATGTCGAGAACCACTCGGCGTTCGCCTCGACCGCCAAGCACATCCAGACCGTGTCGAGCTCGTACACGATCGACAACGCGCCCCGCGGCTTCCGCTACATCCACATGGCGGGCCCGGGCTTCGACAACCCGTTCCGGATGTACGGCGAGAACGAGCACCTCACCATCGTCAGCCCCGCGCCCGGATCGAAGGTGCCGGCCGCGAACTTCCCGGGCATCCAGATCAACGCGTACGACACCGGAGACGAGGTCGTCTCGGCGCGCTACCGGATCGCCGGTGACAAGAACTGGATGCCGCTGCACCACAGCGGCGAGTTCACCTGGCAGGGCAACCTGCCCAACAGCCGGCAGACGGCCGGTGAGCACAGCATCGACGTGCAGGTGGTCGACGCGGCGGGCAAGACCTGGACCAAGTCGGCGGACTTCACCTTCACCGACGAGCCGGCGCTCAAGCCGGTCGCCGCGGGTGACTGGGACCAGCACCACGGCAACGTGGCCCACTCCGGTGTCGCGCCGGCGCAGGAGGCCGGCCGCCGCCTGGCCTGGAGCTTCCGCACCGAGGGCACCTTCCTCACCGGGTCGCCGGTCATCCACGACGGCGTCGTCTACGCGGGCACCCGCGACGAGAACGGCGACGGCAACAGCCGGATCTACGCCGTCCAGCTGAAGAACGGCAAGGAGCTGTGGAACGTCAAGGTGCCGCAGTCGATCCACGGCAGCCTCGCGTACGGCGACGGCCTGATCTTCGCGCCGACCCTCGGCTCGGAGCTCTACGCCGTCGACGCGAAGAGCGGCGAGCTGCGCTGGAAGGCCGTGCCCGAGCAGGCGCCGGCCCCGAACAACCAGCGCACCTACGGCTACTACTCGCCGGCCGTCTCCGGCCACACGGTGCTCTGGCCCTACCAGACCCGCTTCGGCATCGGCAGCCAGGGCGTCCTCAAGGCGCTGGACACCCGCACCGGGCGGCAGATCTGGGCCTCCCCGATGTCCGGTGCGACCATGAGCGACGGCACGCCCGCCGTCATGGACGGCACCGTGTACGTCGGCAACGAGACCGCCGACCGCGTGCTCGCCTACGACCTGGCCACCGGCGCCCGCAAGTGGACCGGAACCGAGGTGCTCGGCAGCTGGCAGGACGGCGTGCCGACCGCGGCCGAGGGAAAGGTCTTCATCGGCGCCAACAACGGCATCGTCGCGCGTGACGCCAAGACCGGCGCGACGCTGTGGACGTACAACAGCTCGCGCTCCTCGCTCGTCTCGAGCGGCTCGACCCCGAGCGCCGCGGCCGTCAAGAACGGCGTCGTCTACATGGGCTTCCCGAGCGGCGCCGTCGTCGCCCTCGACGCCCAGACCGGCAACGTCTTCTGGGAGCGGGCGCTGCCCGGCGACATCTACCACGGTGGCGTCATGTCCAGCCCGGTCGTGGCCGGCGACACGCTCTTCGTCGGCGCCAACAACGGCAGGTTCTACGCGCTGGCCTCCGACACCGGCCAGATCCTGTGGAGCCACGAGATCGGCACCTGGGTGGGCGCCGGCCCGGCCGTCAGCGGCAACACCGTCGTGACGGGCGCCTGGGACGGCAACCTCTACGCCTACGTGCCCGGCGGCGAGTCCGCGCAGCGCTGGGCGACCGTGACCGGCACGGTCAGCGACCCGGAGACGGGCGCTCCGATCGCCGGCGCGAAGGTCACCGCCATCGCCGCCGGTCAGGACACCGCGGTGACCACCACCGACGCCCAGGGCCACTACCGGATCGGTCTGCCGGCGTCGACCTGGACCGTCACGGCGGCCAAGCGCGGCCTGATCGCCGACAGTCGCTCAACGGCCGGCGTCACGGTCCGCACTACCGGCAACGTGACGGCCGACCTGAAGCTGATCAAGGTGGTCCACCCGACCGCCGGCAAGTCGACGTACGCGCCGGACTACGGCAACGGCAGCACGCGCACGGACGTCGTCACCGGCAAGGAGTACTACTACCTGGCCAACGACAAGATCCGGGCGTCCGTGACGCCGTACGCCGCCGGCGACAACGGCGTCGGCGGTAACAACCTCGCCGGTGGTCTGGGCCAGGGCGCGCTGTCGGACCTCATGCTCAACGACGCGAACGGCGCCGAGACCCTCGACTGGGGCGAGATGCTGCTGCGTCCGAGCCTCACGCCGCCCGACTCGTGGGACCGGCCGAACGACCAGCTCGACCTGTCCGACCTCTCGGTCGACGGCGCCGCAGTGGTCGGCAACGGTCAGTACCGGGCGGACCCGGCCATCAAGGCGCAGGTCCGTTACGAAACCCTGCCCGATTCTCCGATCGTGAAGATGACGGTCAAGCTGACCAACACCGGTACGACGGGCTACCAGGGCTACTTCAACTACATGATCGACCCCGACAGCTCGGCCGACAACGGCCGGCTCCCCGGGTTCAGCGGCGTCAACCCGGGTCTGAAGACCTCAGGCTGGACCGGGAAATACGTCTACGTCGGTGCTGACGCGGCCACCACGAACGGCCAGGCTGCCCACGGTCTCGCGTGGGCACTGGACACGCCGACCGCGGTCGGCGCGTACGGCTACATCGAGGGTCTCTACTACGACGCCACGATGGCGCCCGGTGCCACCAAGCAGTTCAGCTTCTACCACCTGACCGACTACGCGACCGCCGGCGGCGACCCCACCGGCAACATCGCGAAGTGGGCCGACGAGATCGACCTGCACGACGCGGCCGTCCCGGACGCCGCTCGCGCGGCCGGCACGATCACCGCGGGCGGCGCCGCCGTCTCCGGTGCCCGGGTCACCCTCGAGCAGGCCGGCACAGTGGTCACGAGCACGAGCACCGACGCCCAGGGCAAGTACCTCGTCAAGGCCCCGGCCGGTCAGTACGACGTCCGGGTGTCCAGGCTGGGCTACCAGACGGCCACCGGCACGGTCACCGTGCCGGCGGCGGGCAGCGGCGTCGCCGACGTCGCACTGCGCCCGGTCACGGTCGAGGCGGGCTACGGCAAGCAGATCGGCTCGGGTCTGGTCGAGGCGGGCTACGGCGACGTCATGCTCGAGAACGACAAGCTCTCGATGGCGATCGCCGACGCCTACAACGACTCGCAGCTCTCCGGTGGCACCCGCGGCAAGCCGGTCGACATCGCCGTCCGCGGCATGGCCGACCAGTTCGACTGGATCAACCTGCCCTACGTCTCGGCGACCCAGCCGACCGGCACCAGCGCATGGGACATCCGGTCGGTGGCGGCGACCGACGTCCAGATCGTCCAGGCGACCGGCGACAAGGCCGTCGTCCGGGTATCCGGGCCGGTCAAGGGCTTCACGGGTCTGACGGCGGCGACGACGTACACGCTGAAGCCGGGCGACGACTTCGCCACGGTCTCGACGGAGCTGAGCAACTCCGGCTCGGCTCCCCTCAACGTGTGGACCGGTGACGCGATGGACCACGACGCGGCCGGCCAGGCCAGCGTCATCCCGGGCGCCGGCATCGTGACGCCGGGCGCGACGGCGGCCTACGCCCCGACCAAGCCGTACATCGGCATGACCGGGACCGACCCGCAGGTCTTCGGTCTCGTCTACGGCACGCCGGCCGGCGCCTTCGACGTCTACGCCGCGGGCAACTGGGTGATGAGTCGCTTCAACGTCGACGTGCCGGCGGGCGGCTCCTACACCCTCACCCGCAAGCTGGTCGTCACCCCGGGCACCGACGCGGTGGGCATCCTCGACGGCGTCACCGCGCCGTAACGCACACCCACCCCAACACACGGGGCCGGCCCGGACGCCAACCGGGCCGGCCCCCGTGCGCCGAGCCGCTACGCGGAGTTCTCAGAAGTGGTCCACGTCGACGACCGCCCTGGCGAACGATTCCGGAGCTTCCTGCGGGACGTTGTGGCCGACCCCGTGGAGGGTCCGATGCTCGTACGCCCCGGTGAAGTTGTCGCGGTACGAGGAGCCGTTTCCCGCGGGGGTGAAGGGGGTCGAGTTCGGCGTCGAGCGTGATCGTGGGCACGGCGATCTTCGGGCCCGCGGCGAGCCGCTTCCGGTTCCAGGTTCGCCTCCCGATTCGTGATCAGGTAGCCGGACACCGACACGAGGGCCGTACAGCGCTTCGTCCAGAGTGCGGCGATGATGTCGGCGGTCCGAGACCCCCAGTCGAAGCCCCCGAGGATCGCCTTTTCGATCCTCAGCGCGTCCATCAGCGCGATGATGTCGAGGGCGATCGCGGCCGGTGGGCGTTGCGGGACGTCCGGGTCGACAGGAAGCGCGTCGAGCCGTGTCCGCGCAGGTAGGGGACGATCACACGGTAGCCGCGTGCCGCCAGCAGGGGCGCCACGGAGAAACCGGTGGGGAGAGCCGCCGCGGCGGCTCCGCCGACCACCAATTTGGAGAACGTACGCCTGTCCATTTCAACGACCTTCCGCGTGAGAAGAAGCATCGCCTCCGCTGCATCGCGGCGCGCACTTTGACGAGTCGGTTCGTCGTCGACCTGGCTCTTCGGCCCATTGGGGATGGTTCTTTCTGGCCCACGCGGTCGTCACCGAGCCCGTGCGCATCCCGCGCCTCGCCTCGGGGTCCCGGTACGCCAGCCGGATGTGCCCCAGGACGACGACGGCGATGGCGAACGCCGTCACGTCGTGCACGAAGATCGCGCTCGCGCGGGAGATCGCCGGCAGAGCCCCGGTGAACCACATCAGCAGTCCGGTGAACGTCATGAGCGGTACGGCTCCGGCGATCCAGCCTGCGTAGATCTTCTGCCCGGCGTTGAACTTGCCGGCCGGGCGCGGTCCCGGCGTGCCCCTGCGTACCGCGCGCAGCCACTGCCCGTCGTACGGCGCCAGCCGGTTGAGCCTGCGCAGGTCGGCGCGGAACGCGCGCGAGGCGAGACCGAGGAGGACCGGCGCGGGCAGCAGGAGCCCCGACCACTCGTGGACGACGACCACCAGATGGCGACGGCCGACCAGCTGAGCCAGCGGCGGGAAGTACAGGCAGGCCGCCGACCCCGCGCACAGCGACATCAGAGTGGCGATGGATCGATGGACCAGGCGCTCGCCACGGCTGAACCGCCGGAGCAACGACTCAGGCCTCCTGGTCGAGCCAGCCGTCGACGTCATAACCGTACTCCTCCCAGTAACCCGGGATGACCTTGTCGGTGACGGATATGCCGGACAGCCATTTGGCCGACTTGTAGAAGTACATCGGGGCCACGTAGAGCCGTACGGGACCGCCGTGCTCGTGGGTGAGCGGCTCGTCCAGCATGTCCAGGGCGATCAGCACGTCGGCCCGGCGGGCCTGCTCGAGTGTGAGGCTCTCGGTGTAGACACCGTCGAAGCAGGTGAAGCGGACCGCCCTGCCCTCGGCGCGCACCCCGGCCGCGTCGAGCAGGTCCGAGAGCAGCACCCCGGCGAAGGGGACGTCCGGCACCCGCCAGCCGTCGGTGCACCTCGCCTCGCCGACGATTCGGGTCTGGGGCAGCGCGCGCAGGTCGCCCAGCGTGTACGTCCCGGGCCGCTCGACCAGCCCGCCGATCTCCAGCCGGTAATCGGCCGCGGTCTTCCTGGGCACCGAGGCCGTGACGCTGTAGTAGCGAAAGCCGCCCGGGTTGGGCAGCAGCCCGCTGAGCCCGGTGGGGTCGTGCTGGGAGACGGCCCCGAGGACCCGCTCCCAGCCGTTCTGTACGAAAGGCGCGGCGGCGATTCCGGCGGCGCCCAGGCCCAGCATCGAGAGCATCACCCGGCGCGCGATCGGCGGGCCGCTCTCCGGCTCACTCACAGTCGTGTCTCCAGCAGCCAATGGGCGGATGTTTCATCGACTCGGTACTCCTCATGTGTTCGGGTCCGCCTCGGGCGAGCGCGGTCGGCGACGGTGCACTGCGCGCATCGATCAGCGGATACGCGATGAGCAGGGCGACCGTCACGGCGGAGGGCTCGGGGTATTCGAAATCAACTCTCCTGGGCCAGGCCGCTCGGGGACCCCAGGGAGGACACTGGCCGGAACCCTGGTTCTGTCGTGTTCCGGTGGACCGCCCGGGTGGCCGGCGGCGGTCCCGGAATCGCTGGGAACGTTCCATCAGTTGGCGGACACCTTTGACAAAGGGACGCCGTGGGTACGGCGAGGCGTCTCGGCCGAACGTGGATGGACTCAGACATGCAGGGTGGGGCGGTAGATGAACTCTTGGATGTGGCCGTCGAGCGTCCGGCGCTCGATCAGCTCGAGGTCGAAGTCGGCCGCCCCCTGGAAGATCGGGTCCAGCCCGGTCTTACCGGTGATCACAGGGAAGAGCGTCACCTGGACGCGGTCGACCAGACCGGCGGCCATCAGCGCCCGGTTCATCGACAGGCTGCCGTGCGAGCGCAACGGCACCTCGGACTCCTCCTTGAGCCGAGCGACGACGTCGACGGCATCGCCGCTCGCGACGTTCGCATCCGGCCAGTCGAGGGATCCTTCCAGTGTCGTCGACACCACCGTTGCCGGCAGGCTCCTCATCCGGGTGACCCATGGGTCACGCGCCTCGGACTCCTCGGTGCTCGAGGCCAGCATCCGCGCGAACGCCCGATACGTGTTGGCCCCGAAGACCATCCGCTGCTCCTCGCCGTACAGGGCGAGGCGGTGGTCGAGGAGCTCGGGGCCTTGCTTGCCCCAGTAACCGGTCCAGTCGCCACTGGCGGCACCGAAGCCGTCGAGGCTGGAAAAGACGTCGAATGTGTAGGTAGCGGTCATGGTGCTCTCCTCGAGTGCGGCTGATCGCGTGTTGGGGATACAGACCGGCAACCACGGCGAAACTCATCGTCCTTGGACTCCTGGAGTCCGGCCGCCCCAGATGCGGTCCCAGGGGTCACCTGCTTTCAATGAACCGTGGAAACACGCTCTGCGTACCTCCCACCGAGCGCCTGGATCCGCCGGCGTCCGTGGAGGGAGTGCTGTGAAGTCAATGACCCGCACGAGCTCGCTGGAGAGCACCCGACTCGTCGACTACAGCACACTCCCAGCCTGATGAGCCGGGACTGGGGTCTGAGGCTCCGCAGGCTGACCGTCTTCCTCACTCTGCCGCTCGCCATGGCTTGTTCATCTGAGGGCGGGAGCCATCCGTCGGTTCAGGGCCACGCCCTCGGTACCCACACCTTGGGTGCCGGTCCGCCGTTGAGCGTCGAGCAGTTGGCCGCCAAGAGCGGCTGCGTTAGCCCGAACGTACAGATCGATGCCGACGAACTGCGTCAGGCGATCTGCCAGACACCGCGGGGGCGCTACACCATCACCAGCTTCGCCACCGAGAAGGGCAAGCGGGACTGGCTGGACTCCGCCCAGTCGTACGGCGGGGCGTATCTCGTCGGCAACCGATGGGCCGTCATCGCGAGCCCGGACCTCTTGTCATCGCTGCACGGTCAGCTCGGCGGACAGATGGAAACGACGCAGGGACATTAGAGCCGCCGTGCTCCACCCGGACAGAAGGCTTGAGCCGCCGCGCTAGGAGGTGTGATGTCTCGACGGTCGGTTCGCCGGGCGTTGGTAGGGCTGTTCTGCATCGTTTCCTTTGGCTGCGCGTCAACGGTTGCGGCCCAGGGCGCCTTCGCCCACAACGTTCTCGAGGCCAGCAATCCCAAGGACAAGTCCGAGCCGCACACCGCACCCCGAACCATCCTGCTGGATTTCAACGACACGGTTCTTCCTCAATTCGCGACGGTGATCGTGAGTGGGCCAGGAGGGAAGCGATACGAGGATGGATCAGTTGCGATCAAACGCGACACGGTTCGCCAATCGCTGAAGCCGCTCCAGGCAGCGGGAAGGTACGTCGTCGCCTTCCGAGTGGTGTCGGCTGACGGTCATCCGATCAAGGGGCAGATCTCCTTCACGCTGACCACGTCAGCCCTTACCGCGACGGCCGAGGCCGCCTCTTCAGACGAATCTCCGGACGAGAAGCCGTCGCCATCGGGTCGGGATGTCTCTCCTACTCCAACTGTGGCGCTACCGCCTGGAGCGCACGTGCCCTCCATGGCGCGGCCGGCTACACAAACGGAGGGCCTGGGGACGCGAGCGCTCATTGCGCTGGGAATCGCCGCCCTCGCCCTCATAGGAGTCGGCGCGCTGTCCATGCGGCGACGGGGAGATGTGGATGAGGACAGTCACTGAGAAGAGGAGGACTGTTCGCGGATATTTCGCCGGTGCCGCCGCATGCAGCATCGGGATCCTGGTCCTGGGCCTGTGGGTCGGTGGAGCCGGAGCCGATGGTGATCTCGCATACCTCCTGCCTACGGCGGGTGCCGTGGTCACCTGGACCCTGCCGTTGGTTCGTCTTGCGCACGACGTGTGCGCCATGGCGACCGTCGGCGCGTTGTTCACCGGGACGGTCCTGGTGCCGACATCAGCGGGTGAGCTGAGCCCGGCTGCCACGCGGTGCATCCGGGCCGCGGGCACATGGGCGCTGGGCTGGGCGGTGAGTACCGCGTTCGTGGTCGTCCTGACGGCGTCTGACGTCTCAGGAGTGCCGCTTTCCAAGATCGGCTCCGTCGCGGCGGTGGCGGATCTGACCCTGTCGATCACGCAGGGACGGACTTTCCTTATCGTCGCCTTGATCGCCCTCGTCATCGGTGCCGTGTGTCGCAATGTGTCGCGAACCGGATGGGCGCGTGCGCTGTTGGCGGCGAGCGTCTTCGGGCTTGTGCCGCCTGCCTTCGCCGGGCACGCGACGTCGGCCGTCGACCACGACCTGGCCGTATCGGCCATGATGGTCCACATCGTCGCCGTCGCGGTGTGGATGGGGGGCCTGGTCGGCGTCCTGCTCTACCTGCGCAATGAGCGCGAACTTCTACCTTCCAGTATCAGCCGTTTCAGCCGTGTCGCGCTGACGTGCTTCATCGCGGTGGCCCTGTCGGGTGCGGTCGCCGGCTGGCTTCGGCTTGGTGAGCCGTCTCAGTTATGGACGTCGCGGTACGGCCTGCTGCTCGGCGGCAAGATCTTGGCGCTGTTCGTGCTGGGATACGTCGGCTGGAGACATCGCCGTACCACGATGGCCGGACTGGCAAGCGGGCAGTCCAAGCGGCCGTTTTTCCGGCTCGCCGCCGGCGAGGTCGCGGTCATGGGCGCGACGATCGGACTCGCGGTCGCACTGTCTCGTACCGCACCTCCCGCTGTGTCTCCCGTCACGGCAACAAATGTGCAGAGCGGTGAACTGCTTTACCTCCGGCACCTACTCGGATACGAGGTGCTTCCCTTCACGTTCACCCGGCTGATCACCGAGTGGCGCCCCAACCCCTTCCTGATTTCGCTGTTCCTCGCTGCCGCGGCGGCGTATTCGGTGGGGGTTCGCCGCGTGACCATGAGAGGAATCGCATGGCCGCGAAGACGGACATGGGCGTGGTTCACGGGTCTCGGAATGCTCGCGCTGGTAGAGGTGACCGGTATCGGAACCTACGCACGAGTGATGTTCTCCCTGCACTCCGTCCAGCACGTGGTCATCACGGTCTTGGGTCCCGTGCTGCTGGCCGGTGGCGCTCCGGTCACCTTGACCTTGCAGGCTCTCGGCCGACCGGCAGACGTGCTGAGCAACCGCTTCGCAAGGTGGGCGACCAAACCGATCGTGGGCTTCCTCGCCTACGTGATCCCGGTGTTCTCGTTCTATGCGACCGACTGGTTCGGATACTCCCAATCGAGTCAGGCCGTGAATCTTGCGACCCAGCTGACGTTCACGGCTACGGGCCTCCTCTACTTCTGGGTGGCCGCCGGAATCGATCCGCTGCCTGTGCCGCTGGGCTCGGCCACCCGTGCGCGGCTGGTTCTCGGCGGCGTCGCCGTCCAGACGGTGCTCGTCACCGTCTTGCTGACCTGGCCGTTGATCGGAGAGCAGTGGTACCGGCAACTCGGCTTGATGTATAGGCCATTGCAGCAGGACCCCGTCCTGGGAAGCCCCACCGGCGGGTTGATCGCGGAACTGAACTCCCTGGCCATCGATCAGCACATCGGGGGCGCGGTACGGGGAGTCATCGCCATTGGCGCCCTCTACGTGCTTCTTTTTCTCTCACGAGCAAGGTCTGCCAAGCCGGGGCCGGGGGAGTGCGGGTAAAGCCGCAGGCAGGGCCAGGGAGTGGGTTCGCCCCAGATTGGTAGCGTGATTCTGTTCCGGAAGGGGGTCCGCGATGCCCGATGTCATCGATCGGTTGATGAGCGCGATCAATGCCCATGATCAGGGAGCGCTGCTGGAGTGTTACGTCCCAGGGGCCGTCATCGTGGCGCCCGAGATGCAGGCAGAAGGTTGGGACGAGATCGTCGCTTTCCGCGGGCACATCGTTGAAGGCTTTCCGGACTTACGGGTGACGGTGTGGGACAAGTTGGTCTGCGACGACAACGTGGTGGTCGAGGGAACGGTCACAGGTACTCACACGGGGCCGTTCCTGCTGGCCGAGGGCGAGGTGCTCGAGGCGACCGGTCGCAGCGTCAGTGTGCGTTGCTGCTGGGTCTTCACGGTGGAGCATGACCACATCGTCAGCCAGCGCGGCTACTACGACCAGTTGGAGTGCTACAGCCAGCTCGGCTTGAAGTTTCCCGCGCCGGAGTGACGTTCGCCCGGCTCTCGCGGGAGGCGCCTTCCAGGTGTGACCTGTGCCGCTCCCGCTCGTCGGCGGCGCGGGCGAGACGGCGCCCGAGATGCTGGGCGGGTTTCTCGATGAAGTGGTAGCTCAGCGCGGCACAGCCGATCGCCGTCGTGAAGAGCGCTGCCTCCCACGCCAGCCGCACCGGCAGCGGGATCCCCGAAGGATCCACAGTCAGCCTTCTGACGACCTGCAGGATCAGAGGGTGCAACAGGTAGATGGAGTAACTCACCAGGCCGAGCCACACGAGAAGGGGCGGGAGCCTTCGACGGCGCAGGGCAAGACCGGCGGCGAACGTCAGCCATGCCGCGACGACGGCGGTGGACCAGCTCCACTTGAACGCGTGCTGCTCGGCTTCCGACATGCCCCACCCCGGCCCGAGTACCACCGCCGCGGTGACGGAGAGGACGGGCACCAGCCCGATCATCCAGCGCGATCTCACCCATCCGGCGGGCGACCGTTCCATACGGTGGATGGCGGTTCCGCCGAACATGGTGGCCAGGATGATCAGGCTCTGCCACGCGCCTACTCTGCTGTTGAGGGTGAGGAGTATGAGGGCGAGGACGGCGATGAGGGCGGCGCCGTGCCGCCGTACGTCGTGGTGTGTGCTGAGGGCGGCGGCGATCCCGCCGACCAGCGCGACGGCCGCGACCTCCACCACGCCTTGTCCCATGTTGTGGGACAGCCAGCCCGCCGGTACGAGGGCGCCGGCTATGAGCGCGCACACCGCGAACGTCAGCGAGGCGCGGGTGCTGGCCCGGTGGACGCCGAACACGAACATCGCGGTCACGAGCAGGTAGAACGCCATCTCGTACGAGAGGGTCCAGAAGACGTTGACGACGCTGGGCACCTGGAGCAGGTCCTGCAGCATCGTCATGTGTGCCAGGGTGAAGGTCACCGGCTGCCTGGCAGCCTGAGCGGGCAGGGCGGAATAGACCCCGGCGGTGCCGAACACGGTGCCGACCACCGCTGCCAGCCCCCACAGGGGGTAGAGACGAAAGAAGCGAGTGATCCAGAACCCGCGGACACTGCCTCGGCGTTCTAGCGAAACCGGCACGACATAACCGCTGACCAGGAAGAAAACCAGCACGCCGTACTGTCCGAAGTCGAACCACGGGCTGACCCATCGTCGGATCTCGGGCAGCAGGGCGTCGAGCGAGTGCTCGAAGACGACGATCAGCGCGGCGAATCCGCGCAAGGTGTCGAGCCAGGACTGCCGCGTGCTTTTGGACGATGAGGGCGAGGGGGCCGAGCGGGTTGCGACGAGCATTCGTCCTGCGCTGCCCTGGATCTCTGCTTCCCTAACCACTCAGATAACACTATTGGCACAATCATGCTGAAAAGCGACTAACTACCGCATAGCACCCTGTGAGTCTGACGACAGACCAGCTTGAACATGCCGCGGGGGAGCCGGCGAGATCGGCTGGGGACGGCCGGGCCGGGTCGCCGAAAGGACGGTGACTCAGCAACAGTGCCCTGTATGCGTCGTCTTGACCTGCTTGGGTGCGGCCTCGAATCCGGCCTGCGCTATATGTGCGACGAGGACTGCATCCCGCAGCACCTTTCCGCCGCTCCCGGCCAATGCCCCGTGGGACGACTCGTTCAGCGATGACGCTGCGCTGGGCCGTACGCCATCAGACCGACAGGAACACATCATGACCGTCTTGGACTCGTTCTCTCTGCGCGGCAAGGTCGCCGTGGTCACCGGTGCCAGCCGCGGCATCGGACGGGCACTCGCCCAGGCACTGGGCGAGGCGGGCGCCGCGGTCGCGGTGACCGCGCGTACCCTCCCTCCTGCCGAACGAGCGGCGGAGGAACTTCGCCACGCCGGCATCACGGCGCTGCCCGTCAGCCTCGAGGTGACCGATCCGGCTCAGGTCGACCGGATGGTGGAATCGGTCACTGGGCAACTGGGCCCGATCGACGTGCTGGTCAACAATGCCGGCATCAGCATCGGCCGACCGGCTCTGGACACCCCGGACGAAGTCTGGCGGGAGGTGCTGGCCACCAACCTGGACGGGCTCTGGTACTGCAACAAGGCCGTCGGCGCGCAGATGGTCGCACGGGGCGGCGGGAGCATCATCAACGTCGGCTCGATGTCCGCCATGATCGTCAACCGGCCTCGATGGCAGCCGGCGTACTTGGCCTCCAAGGCGGCGGTACACCAGCTGACCAAGGCGTTGGCCGCCGAATGGGGGCCACGCGGAGTGCGGGTGAACGCGCTGGCTCCCGGTTACATCCTCACCGAGGCGTCCCCGGTGGACCAGCCGGAGTACCGCGAGTGGTGTGTCGAGCCGGCCGCGATGAAGCGGTACGGACTGCCCGAGGAACTCGGTCCGGCGGTGGTCTTCCTGGCCGGCCCGGCGTCCAGCTTCATGACCGGCGCGGTGATGGTCATCGACGGCGGATACACGCTGTTCTGATCAGTCCGCGGCGGACGACAAAAGGGCAAGGAGTGAGATCTCCTTGCCACTTCCAACGTATAGCGCACAGGGGGGCTTGCGGCAAGACCCGGGTCTTGCCGCAGAATCGACGGCCGGGCACAGCACCGACGACGAAATGGGGGGCACGACGTGGGTGTGTCGTCGATGTACGGGGGACGCGGAATCCCAATGATCGAGCAGTACGTGTTGGATCTTCAAGAGATCGACGAGACGCAGGTCGCGGTCGTCGGCGGCAAGGCCGCGCACCTGGGCGGGCTGTCACGGATCGAGGGCATCCGCGTGCCGGCTGGGTTCTGCGTGACGACGGCCGCCTTCCGGCGGATCATGGCGGAAGCGCCGTCGATCGGCGATCGGCTCGATCAGCTGTCGCGCCTGAACCCGGATGACCGGGAGGCGATCCGCACGCTCAGCGCGGAGATCCGCCTGAGCATCGAAGGGATCGCCATCCCGGGCGATCCGGCGGCGGCGATCACCCGCGCGCTCGCCCGGTTCGGCGAGCAAGCCGCCTACGCCGTGCGATCCAGCGCGACGGCAGAGGACATGCCGACGGCCTCCTTCGCGGGCCAGCAGGACACGTACCTGAACGTCGTGGGGCCGGCGGCGGTCCTCCAGCACGTCAGCCGGTGCTGGGCGTCGCTGTTCACCGAGCGGGCCGTGACCTACCGCCTGCGCAACGGCATCGACCACCGTACGGTCCACATGGCCGTGGTCGTGCAGCAGATGGTCTTCCCGGATGCGGCCGGCATCCTGTTCACGGCCGACCCCGTCACGGGCAACCGGAAGGTCGCCACCGTGGACGCCGGCTTCGGCCTCGGCGAGGCCCTGGTTTCCGGCCTGGTGAACCCGGACGTCTTCAAGGTGCGCGACGGCGAGGTCGTCGCAGCGGCGGTCGCCGCCAAACAGCGTGCCGTTCACGCCCTGCCGGCGGGCGGGACGCAGGAAGTGGCGATCGACCCGCGGCGACAGGAGCAGCCGGCGCTGACGGACGCGCAGGTCGTGCGGCTCGTGCAGCTCGGACGGCGGATCGAGGCGCATTTCGGCCGCCCGCAGGACATCGAATGGTGCCTGGTCGACGATGACTTCCAGATCGTGCAGAGCCGGCCGATCACCACGCTGTTCCCCATCCCCGCGGCGGGCGACCGGGATGACCACATCTACCTCTCCGTTGGTCATCAGCAGATGATGACCGACCCCATGAAGCCGCTGGGGCTCTCCATGTGGCGGCTGACGGCCATGGCGCCGATGCTCGAGGCCGGCGGGAGGCTGTTCGTCGACGCCACCCGGCGCCTGGCCTCGCCCGCGAGCCGCGCCGGCTTCCTGGAGATGGTGGGGAGATCCGATCCGCTGACCAGGGACGCGCTGGAGACCGTCCTCGACCGCCACGACTTCGTCCCGACGCTCCCTGAGGCCGGCCCCGGCGGGCCGCCCGCCGGCGGCGCGTCCGCCCCGATCGAGACCGATCCGGCCATCGTCACCGAGCTGGTCGAGCGCAGCCAGGCCTCCATCGCCGCCCTGCGCCGCGACATCCGGACGAAGACCGGACCGGCGCTGTTCGACTTCCTGCTGGAGGCATTCCAGGAGCACAAGAGGGTCCTCGGTGATCCATTGAACATGCAGGCGATCATGGCGGGGATGGAGGCCACCTGGTGGCTCAACGACCGGCTGCAGGAATGGCTGGGCGAGAAGAACGCGGCCGACACCCTCACGCTGTCCGCCCCCGGCAACGTCACGTCGGAGATGGGACTGGCACTGCTCGACGTCGCCGACGCGATCCGCCCGCATCCCGAAGTGGTGGCGTTCCTGCAGGGCGTCGAGGACGACGGCTTCCTGGACGAGCTGCCGAAGTTCGCGGGCGGGACCGAAGCGCGCGACGCCATCGAGGCCTACCTCGACCGGTACGGCATGCGTTGCGTCGGCGAGATCGACATCACGAGGCCGCGTTGGAGTGAACGCCCCACCACGCTCGTGCCCGTGATCCTCGACAACGTCAGGAACTTCGAGCCGGGCGCCGCCAAGCGGCGCTTCGAGCAAGGGCGGCAGGAGGCGCAGAAGAAGGCGCAGCAGGTGCTCGAACGCCTGCGGGCACTGCCGGACGGGGAGCAGAAGGCCGACGAGACCAAGCGGATGATCGACCGGGTCCGGACCTTCATCGGCTACCGGGAGTACCCGAAGTACGGCATCGTCAGCCGCTACTTCGTCTACAAGCAGGCCTTGCTGGAAGAGGCCGAGCGCCTCGTGCAGGCCGACGTGCTCCCCGAGAAGGAGGACGTCTTCTACCTCACATTCCAGGAGTTCCACGACGTCGTGCGCTCGAACCGGGTGGATGACGAGCTGATCCGGCAGCGCAAGGACGCGTTCCGGTCGTACCACGCGCTCACGCCGCCCCGGGTGCTGACATCGGACGGCGAGGCCATCGCCGGGGCGTACCGACGCGACGACGTGCCGACCGGCGCCCTGATCGGCCTCCCGGTCTCCGCCGGGACCGTCGAAGGGCGCGCCCGCGTCATCCTGGACATGGCCCAGGCTGATCTCGAACCGGGTGACATCCTCGTCACGGCCCACACGGACCCGAGCTGGACGCCCCTCTTCGTCGCCGTCGCGGGCCTGGTGACGGAGGTCGGAGGATTGATGACACACGGCGCGGTGATCGCACGGGAGTACGGCCTGCCGGCTGTCGTCAGTGTGGTGGACGCCACCCGGCTGATTCCCGATGGGCAGCGGATCCGCGTACACGGAGGCGACGGGTACGTCGAGATTCTGCCTGACTGACCACTCACCACGGGACCGCGTCGGTGCGGTACCTGCCATCGCGGGCACGTTCACGCAAGCGTTCTGCGCAGGGTGCCGAGGGCCAGGGTGATGGCGGCCTCGGCGGCGTGGGTCTCCCGCAGCGCGTCGAGCATCACGAAGTCGTGGATGATCCCCTGGAAACGTACGGCGGTCACCGGCACCCCGGCCTGCCGCAGCTTGTTGGCGTACGCCTCGCCCTCGTCGCGCAACACGTCGGCCTCGCCGGTGATGACGAGCGCCGGGGGAAGCCCCTTCAGCTGCTCGACGGTGGCGCGCAGGGGCGAGGCGGTGATCTCGGCGCGTTGCGCCGGGTCCGTCGTGTACTGGTCCCAGAACCACTGCATGCCGTCCCGGCGCAGGAAGTACCCTTCCGCGAACTGGTGGTAGGAGTCGGTGTCGAACGACGCGTCGGTGACCGGGTAGAACAGCACCTGCTGGACGAAGGCCACGTCGCCGCGCTCCTTGGCCATCAGGGTCACGGCGGCGGTCATGTTGCCGCCGACCGAATCGCCGGCGATCGCGATCCGCGCCGTGTCCAGCCCCTTGGCCGCCCCATCGGTGACGATCCACCTGGCGAACCGGAGGAGTTCGAGAGGACGCGGGCCAGCCTGCGGCGCCTGACCGCCAACGTGTCGGCCCGGACGGCGTCCCTGCGCTGAAGAACCTCGTCGACGGCCGTGCCGTCGAATTGCGCTGCCCCCCGCAGGGCGTGCTCATGTCGACCAGGCATCATCGTTGCTGACGACGGAGTGGATCGGTTTCTTCTGTTGGACAACTCAATCCGGTCGCGCAGAACGCCGATATGGATCTCGTAGTGAGAGGCAGAACGATGGAGTACCGCACCTTGGGAGGCACCGGCACAGTGGTGTCCTCGCTGTGCCTGGGCACGATGACTTTCGGCAATGAGAGCAGCGAGGAGGTGTCGCATGCTCAGCTCGACCGGTTCGTCGAGCGCGGGGGCAACTTCATCGACACCGCCAATGTGTACTCCCGCGGATTGTCCGAGGAGATCATTGGTCGCTGGCTGGCGGCCCGGCCGGGCGTACGGGATCAGCTCGTCATCGCGACGAAGGGCCGTTTTCCGATGGGGGGCGGGCCGAATGACGCGGGCCTGACCCGCACCAACCTGTCTCGGGCGTTGGAAGCGAGTCTGCGGCGGCTCGGGGTCGAGGCCGTCGACCTCTACCAGGCCCACGCCTGGGATCCCCTGACCCCGATCGAGGAGACGCTCGGCTTCTTCGACGACGCGGTGCGTGCCGGCAAGATCCGCTATGCGGGCGTCAGCAACTTCCTCGGCTGGCAGTTGCAGAAGGCGGCGCTGCTGACGCAGTTCCGTGGGCTCGCGCCGATCGTGACGCTGCAGCCCCAGTACAACCTGTTGGTGCGTGACATCGAGTTCGAGCTGGTCGACGTGTGCCGTAACGAGAACATCGGGATCCTGCCGTGGTCGCCGTTGGCCGGTGGCTGGTTGACCGGGAAGTACGCACGTGACCATGTGCCGACCGGGGCGACTCGGCTCGGCGAGGACCCTCAGCGTGGCATGGAGGCCTATGCCCCGCGCAACGCGCAGGAGCGCACCTGGCAGGTCATCGACACGGTGCGCCAGGTCGCCGAGGCGCGGGGCGTGTCCATGTCACAGGTGGCGCTCGCCTGGGTGGCCGACCGGCCTGCGGTCACGTCGGTGATCCTCGGCGCACGCACGCTCGAACAACTCGACGACAACCTCGGCGCCGCCGGGTTGCACCTGTCCGAGAAGGAGACGGACCTGCTCGCCGAGGCCAGTTCGCCGATCGCGTCGGTGTATCCGTACGGCGCACCAGGCATCCAGCAGCGCTCGCGTGCCCTGAACCCGCTCAATTGATCAAGGGTTCACGCGGTGGTCACCGCACTAGCCGGGGGGAGCGGGATCGGTAGGGCCGCTCGCCGATGGCGCACACGGAAGGCGAAGGACGAAGTGTGCGCCGCGGGAGCTGTCCTCGATCCGCAGGGTCCCCCCTGCGGCCTCGGCGATCTGGCGCGCGATCGCCAGGCCCAGTCCCGTTCCTCCGGCGCCGCGGGATCGGTCGCTGTCGAGCCGGGTGAACCGCTGGAACACCAGCTCGCGGTTGTCTGGATCGATGCCGGGCCCGTCGTCGACGACCTCCAGCACCGCGGCGCCGTACGGCGTGCGTTGATCGCCGCACTGGCCTCCCGGCTCGTGCCGCACCGTGACGGCGACCATGGTTTCGGCGTGCCTTTCGGCATTGTCGAGAAGGTTGGTGACCACGCGAGCCAGCTGTGACCGGTCGCCGATCACCACGGCGCCGGGTCCGAGTGAGTACTCGATCCTTTTCGCCCGATCGCGGCGGATCCGGCACTCGGCGACGAGTTCTGCCAGGTCGATCAGGTCGCGTGCGCCCGGCACCCCGGCGTCCAGGCGTTCGAGGGTCAGCAGATCCTGCACGATCGCCTGCAGCCGGTCCACGCTGACGAGAACGCTGCGCACCACCGTGGCCACACTGGTCTCCTCGGGTGCGTGCAGGGCGTCCTCCAACTCGGCTCGCATGGCGGCCACCGGGCTGCGCAGGTCGTGGGAGGCGTTGGAGAGGAACTGACGCAGGTGTCGCAGGGTGGTGTCCAGCCGGCTCAGGGTGCGGTTGACACTTTCGGCCATGTCGTGAATCTCGTCATCGGCGGCCGGCACCGGCACCCGGCGGTGCGGAGCGGCCGCGTTGATCTCCTCGAGTTCGGCTCGGATGGCCTTCACCGGCCTGAGGGATGCCCGGGCGTTGCGCCGGCCGAGGTAGGTGATGGCCGCGGCGAGTGCCAGCGCGCTCCCTCCCACCGCCCCGGCGAGCCGCGGGTCGACCCACGGAGGGATCGAGGGGGAGGAACTGTAGACGAGCCATCTCTCGCCGGCGCGGTGGGCCCATTGCGCGACGACGATGTCGCAATCGCCAGGTGGGAAGACTCCGCCGCACACGACGGAGGTGGCGCTGTTCTTTCCGTCGGGAGTGAATGTCGCCATGGCCGGCTTGCCCTGCAGCTTCGAGGTCGAAGCGACCACCCGACCCTGTGGGTCGACGACCTGGATGTTGCGTCCCGGACGTTCTGCAAGGGGGTAGCCCAACCGGCCCCGCTCCATTTCCACGGCCACGCGGCCACCGGCCGAGGTGATCTCCTCAGTGGCGTCCGCGACGGCGAAACGGTTGATGGCGATCATGAGGACTATGGCGAGCAGGGAGCAGAGCAGGCCCGCCACTACGCCGGCGAACAGCGTGATGCGGGTCGTAATGGGCAATTGGTATCGCGTGCTCATCCAAAACGGCCCCTCTGGCCAGTGGAACACATAGCCCGGGGAGTGCCGGCAAAGGGCCCCGCCTACGGTTAAGGCCTGGTCAAGGCCACCCCCTGCGCAGAGGGGACATACGCCACGTGCTGGACTGGTCACGGGAAAGGGGGCCCAGGTCAGTGAGCATTCGGCGGTATACGGAGAGAGCTCGCCTGATGCTGTTTCTCGGCGTAGCGGTGGCATTGCTCAGCACGCTCATGTCCGGGATGGTCATGTTCATCGTCCATCGCCTGGCGACTGAGTCGCGCACGGCCACCGTGACCGGGATGGCGACCGAGGTCGCTTCTCTCATCCCCCGGGGAGAATTACGAAATCCGATCTCCGATCAGGTGATTCCCTACGTCCAGGTGCTCGATTCACAGCGGAGGGTCATCGCCTCCACCGTGGACTTGCGCGGACGGCCGCCCATCGCGAGCTTCCTGCCCGCCAACACCGAGAGCGAGCGGACCGAGGTCATCTGCGGCAGGGCCATCCCGGCAGGGGAGTGCGCCCTGGTCGTCGCCGTCATAGCCACCGACAGCGGCAACACGTGGACCGTCTACGGCGCCGCACCGGCAGTCCCCTTCTACGTCGATCCCCTCCTGGCGTTGCTACTGGTCGCCGGCACGGTGATCATCGTCGGCCTCATCGTCTTCGCCAGCTATCGGATCATCGTCGGATACATCGAGCCGGTGAGACTCATCCGGGCCGAGCTGGGTCACCTGCGACCCACACGGTTGAGCGAACGGGTCCCGGTGCCGTCACGCTCCTACCGGGAGGCCCATGATCTGGCGACGACGGTGAACAGGACGCTGGATCAGCTGCAGGCCATGATGGAGCGGGAGCGTCAGTTCACCTTCGACGTCTCTCATGACCTGCGCAACCCGATCACCGCGATGCGAACAGAGATCGAGGATGTGCTGCTCGCCCCGGACGAGGTTGACGTGGTCAAGCTGGGTTCGACCCTGCTCGCCGATCTGGACAGGTTGCAGGCGATCGTGTCCGACCTTCTCATGCTGGCGAAGCTGGACGCCGGGGCGCCCACGACCTGCCAGTGGGTCGACCTGGCGGAGCTCGCCACCGCCGAATGCGCTCGCCGGTCCGGCAAACAGGTCATTTGTGAGGCCGCCCCGGGAGCGGTGGTGAAAGGCGATCGGGGACGGCTCGCGCGGCTGGTCAACAATCTGGTCGCCAACGCCGAACGGCATGCGAGTTCCAAGGTCACCGTCCGGGTGTCCCGTCAGGGCGGCGATACGGGGTCAGACGCGGGCACGGCGGTGCTCGAGGTCATCGATGACGGCGAGGGGATAGCCCCTGGCGATCGTGAGACGGTCTTCGAGCGTTTCGTACGGTTGGAGGCCGGGAGGAGGAAGGATTCCGGCGGCACCGGCCTCGGCCTTCCGATCGCCAGACAGATCGCGGAAAGTCACAGCGGCACGCTGACGATCGAAGACAGCGACAGGGGCGCTCACTTCGTCCTGCGGATCCCCCTCCGATCGGCGAACGTCGACACCGAACCGGCCTGAACGCTGAGTGTCGCCCGTCCCTGTGCCGAGTCCGGAAGTCACAGCACGCACGGCGGGGTCGCGTCAGGGCACGACGGTGACGGGCCACCGGCCGGCGCGGACGAGGCGGATCGCCACCGAGCCGATGAGGCGGTGGGCGGCCTGAGTTGACGCGCCCACGACCACTGTGTCGGCTTTGACCTCGTTGCTCACCCTGATCAGGGCGGATGCGGGGTCACCGCGTTCGGACCTGAAGCTGTACGTGACCGGCTGATAGGCGGACCCGGCCTTCTCTATCCGCTCGCGTAGGTCGGCGAGCACGCCCTCGCCGGCCTCGATGGCCAACACGGTCGCGTCGGGCAGGAACGGCGTCATCGTGCTCGTGCCGACGACCAACACGAAGATCAACCTAAAGCCCTGGCGACGGGCGAGCCCCCAAGCGTAGGCGACCGCGCGGAGCGAGGTATCCGAGCCGTCGACCCCGACGACGATCACCCCCGGCCCATCGGCGCCCATCTCGAAGTCGCTCATGGCACGACACTATGGCCGCTTCAGATGTCATCTTCACTCAGGGTGCTTCCGCCGCATCGGCGGCGGGAGGTCGGTGCAGCGTTCGAACGCGATCCTGAAACAGCGATCCCTGCCTTGCCGCTCACGTACGGCGCCGAGGTATTCGAGCGTGTGCAGAGCCGATCGATCAGCGATGGGCCGTTGCAATGAGGCGCCGCAGTGCCGCCTGGGCGGGTGGGCCCCACGTGGCCTTGCCGCCTGGGCGGCCGCGGACGCCGGCTTCTCCGATATGGATGCCGCCGAGGGCGCGGCGTACCGCCCATCCGCGGGCGCGGCGCAGGGTCGCGGCGTCCGGGGCCGGCTGGTAGGCGTCATGAAAGCGGTCGGCGGCGCCGTCCGGCAGCAGGCTCCAGGCGGCGGCGAGGTCGCCGGCCGGATCGCCCGCGAAGAGGTCGCCGAAGTCGATCACGCCGCAGATGGTGCCGTCCGCGGTGAGGACGTTGGCCGGATGCAGGTCGCCGTGGAGCCATAGCGCCGGGCCGGCCCAGTCGGGCGCGGCGACGGCGTCGTCCCAGACCGCGCGGACGGCGTCCGGGTCGGGGATCAACCCCATCTCGGTGGCCGAGGCGAGCCCCTTGACGAACCCCTCGGAGTAGTCGGCCAGCGGCCCTCCGCGGTCCCGGCCGGCGGGCGCCTGATCGGGGGCGGGCTGGTGCAAAGCCGTCAGGAAGGCGGCCAGGACGTCGGCCGCCTCCGCAGCGCGCGTGACGGGGGCGCGGTCGGCAGGCTCCCCCGGCACCCACGTGGTGACGATCCAGGGTCGTGGAAACAGAGCGGAGGGCTCGCCGAGCCGCTGCGGGACCGGAACCGGCAGAGGAAGGCGCGGGGCGAGGACGGGCAGCCAGGTGTGCTCTTTACGCAGCAGCGCGTCCGCAGACTGCGTCGCCCAGGGCAATCGGACGGCGAGGTCGTCACCGAGCCGCCAGAGCTGGTTGTCCCAGCCACGCGCGCCGAGCCGCAACGGGCGATCGGCCAGGTCGGGGTGCTGGTCGCGCAGCAGATCCCGCACGAGCTCCGCGCTGATCTCGATCTCGGTGTGAGTCATGCGGAGCAACAGTAACCGGATGGCGGCCCGCCCGTTTCCTCCCCGGTTCAAGGCTTCAGGCCTGGGAGCCGGTCCCGGCCGCCAGCAGCTCGGGCCGCGCGAACGAACGTCGCTCAAGCCGGCCTCTACCAGGACGGCAACCACTGACCAGCGTAGGTGTGCGTCCGCTGGTAACGCTCCAGCACTCCGGGTCCTCCACCCCGCATGATCGACTCGGTGGCGTCCTCAGGGAGCGTCGACATGCGGCTTGATCCGGACGGATGATCAATAGGCGCCCGCAGGGTCGATCAGAAGTCGAACTGCTCCAAATGAATGCGGCGATCAGGCACACCGGCGCGACGTAGGGCATGCCGGGCCGCGGTCGTCATCCCGGCGGGACCGCACAGGTACACGTCGTGCATGGCCAGGCTGGGAATGAGGGCCCTCAGTGACCGTCCGGTCAGCGGTACGGCACGGCCGCGCCGTGATCCGGGTGTCTCGTCGACGGTGTAAAGGACCTTGGCGCCCCGCGCTGCCGCGATGGCGTCCAGCTCGTTGCGCAGGACCAGGTCCTCGTCCCGGCGAGCCAGGTAGACCAGCGTCACCTGGCCCGGCAAGGTCTCGAAAAGCGCGCGCAGCGGGCTGATGCCCACGCCACCGCCCACCAGCAGCACCTGGGGACGCCGCCGGCGAGCCGCGGTCAGCGCGCCGTACGGACCCTCGGCCCACACCCGGACACCGGGCCGCAGACCGGCGAGCGCGCGGCTGTGGTGACCGACCGCCTTTACGGTGATCCGCAGGAAGCGGGGGTTGGGCGGAGCGGATAACGAGTAGGGATTCGCGGTCCACCACAAGCCCCGAGTCAGGAATCGCCAGCGGAAGAACTGCCCGGGCTCGGCGCCTAGCTCGCGCAGGTGCTCGCCGATCAGGTAGGCCGACACCACGCCGGGCGACTCCCTGCGGATCTCGGCCACCGTGAGACGGTGACGCAGACCCCGGCGCACGGGCGTGAGGAAGCGATACCAGATCAGCAGGATGGTGGCAGACACGTAAAGAGCCAGCCACAGGGCTGTGGCCAGTTGGTCGCCGAGAAAGTCCGGCCCGAGCAACTGGTGCCCGTATGCCAGAAAGATCCCGGCATAGGTGACGAAATGCAGGTAATGCCAGAGCTCGTAGGGCAGCCGGCGCCGCACCTTCCGGACCGAGACGATCCCGACGCCGACGAGGAGCGCCAGACCGACCGTCGCCTCCGGCAACTCGGGCCCGTCCACGATCAGTCCCACGGAGTTGCCCAGCAGGCCCGCTCCGGAGCCGTCGACGCGGGCAGCGGTCGCGAAAACCATGTGCGCGAGCGAGAGCACGATCGTGTGCCGGGCGATCACCGCGTGCCAGCGGGCCAGGCGGTCAGAGCCGATCCCCCGGTCCAGCAGCGGCGTCCGCGACACCAGCGTCACGAGAATCGCGCAGGCATATCCGGCGAGCAGGCCGGTGAGCCGGCCCGCCCAGGCGAGCCAGCCGTCCAGCCCGTTCACCGAGCCCATCCCCGACCAGCATCCGGAGGTCGCGGCGATGGCGCCTCCGGCGATCAGGATGAGCACGACCAGCGGATGCGCGTGCGGCGCCGCTGCCCGTTCAGGCATCCTGCGCCGCCTGGGCGCGGTGGGAACGGCTTTGCCGTCGTGAACGGGTCGCACGGCCGCGGCGTTCCTCACTGCCCGACGCCTTCGAGCCCGGTGAGCTCACCCGCGTGAGCCTCGGCCATCGTCGCGGCGAACGCCCTGGTGTCCGCGTCGGCCCCCGCGTCCTGCTCTCCCCGCGCCACCAGCACGGACTGCCTGAGGAAGTCGCGCGCGTGCTGGGCGAAGAGCCGGTCGAACGCCGCGCCGTCGGCCGCGTTGATCACTTCGAGATCGGCCGCCGTCACCATGCCCGGCATGTTGTGTCCCTCGTGCACGTTCACGTACGGCGTGCCTGACCGGTCGAGCAGGCGGTGCAGGCGCCCCAGCTCGGCGCGATGCGCGGCGCCGAGGGTCTTGGACAACGACACGATCTCCGGGTTGGAGGTCTTGTCCAGGGCCAGATCGAAGAGCCGCACGGCCTGCTCGGTCATCGGGATCATCAGTTGCAACCATGCGACGTCGGTCGCGTTGAAGGAGTCCGACGAGGTGACCGCTGGTGCCGGCGCGCCGCCCGGAATCGGCTGTACGGCCTGCGCCTGCGCTGCCAGATGGCTCGAATGGGCGGCCGGCCCGGCGGCGACGCACCGCGTGACGAGCAACACCGTGACCGCTGCGAGGATCGGCGCACCGATCGTGCCCGCTCGCATGTCAGCTCCTCTCGCCAGGGGCGCTCGGATCTCGGAAGAAGCGAGGCCCAGATGCGGTGGCCGTGCCGGTCACGGACACCAAGCCGGCGCCCAGCAATGCGGCGAGCGCGCCGACGGCCATGACACGGCCGGCTCGACGTGCTTTGCCACCGGATGCGACGGCGCGCGGGACAGTCTCACTCATGAGGGATGAGGTCCTTGGTGGGAGAGGGTTGTGGACAGGCCGTTCTGGACGACGTCTCCGGCCGGATCGAACAGACCGGTCAGCAGGTGCGTCCCGCCGGAGGAGATCGTGCGGCATGGACGGCCGGCCCGGCACCCGTGCACCGGATCTGCTCGGTCTCAGACCGTGAGGCCATGACGAGAACGCTCTCCGTGCAGAGAGTCCTTTCTCTATGGAGACGCTGTGGAGACTCGCCGAATCACAGAAAAATCGAGCCGAATGCGATTGGCAACGAACGAACCACACGACATGGGGAACGATCCACAAAGGCTCCCTGGGAACGCGACATCATTCCCTTGCGGAAATATGCCAGCCGCGATCTTTCGTGCGCCCGGCGGACGGCGCTGACGACGTGACATTGCGGCGGATCTTTGTGTCCGTAAGCTCGTCGCCTGCCGGTGGAAGTCCCGTCCGGGTACCTGCCAGGAGGCCGAATAGCAGACTGGCGGCGTCACGTCGGCGCCATGCGACTGGACCAACCTGGCGCGCAGCACGGCGCATGCCGTTAATGAACATGGTTGCGTCCACCGTGCCGGTGACCCTGCGAATCGCGGAATCACCGGCACGGTCGTGCGACGTGGGGATCGGTCAGCTGTTCCAGCCGGGGGTGGTGCCGCACTTGGCGTCCGCGTTGATGCAGATCTTCACCAGCGCGCCGAGCTTCTCCGGCTTCCATGCGTTCATGAAGTCCCCGTGCATCGAGGACGCCATGCCCGACGACAGCTTCAGGCCGTTACCGCCGAGGGAGTTGTAGCCGACCATGAGCGAGATGTTGGGGACCGCGACCGGGTACTTGCCGGAGCACTTGCCGTTGGTGGCCGGCCCCATGTGCGACTTGTGGTCGGGCGAGTCGATGTGCTTGCCGTCCCAGCAGTCCTCGAACGTCACCTGACGAATCAGATTGCCGCCCTTCGCGCAGACCGGCCAGTTGCCGTCGGCGCTGCGTCCGGTCTCCGCGCTGCCGGCGCACCAGAACTGGCCGGAGGCGCCCTTCGGCGTCGCCACCTGTCGCTTGGCGTCACCGGTCACCATGACCAGACCCGGGGGGAACGGCACGACCGTCGACGGGTCCTTGAGCCGGGAGCCGTAGTACACGCGGAAGTTCTTCATTGGGACCGGCTTGCCGTCACGCAGCAGTTGCGGAACCCAGTAGGCGCTGTGGTCCCCGGGCGCGTTGCAGGTCGTGGGGCTCGCGAGCAGCTTGGCCGGCGTGGTGGTGGCATTCACTTTCGGACCGAAGAAAGTGTGCATGTGGGAGGCGCCAGGCAGACCGGGCAGCACGATCGGGTCGTCCGCCGCCTGGGAGGACACCGAGCAGTCGGTGTGGAACTCGGGGACTCGCACGATTCCCGCGGGGACCTTCTTGGGTGCGACCTTGCGGTAGACGTCCAGGGCCTGCTTCCATGCGGCCTGGTTCACCGGCACCCAGCCGCCGCGAACGGTGCTGGCCGCCGCGCTGCGCGACGGTGTCGGCGAGGACGGTGCCGACGGCTTGGCCGGGGTGGACGGCTTGGCCGACGTCGACGGCTTGGCCGACGTGGACGGCTTGGCAGGCGTGGACGGCGTGGACATTGCGGCCCCCGCGGCCGAGACGGTATCCGTCTCGGTTGCCGACTCGAGACCGCTGGACTGGGACGAACCGGAGGCGCCGGGGGGCGCCGCCTGGCTGTTGCAACCGGTGGTCAGGGCCACGGTGAGCAGCAGGACGGCAGCCACAGGTGGAAGTTTACTTACGCTGTTTTGCCAATTCATCGAGGAGCGCACCCTTTCTCTCGGGGAGGAACAATACAGCCCTGTGACCCTCTCTTTGGAAGAGAATGGTTAGGTCTACTTCGACTCGCCCGCATTGCGTCCGACCTGCCGCGTCAGTCCGATGTACTTTTCATTAAATTCTCAAAAAACTGTTGTCCGTCGATGATCCAGAGCGTCAGCACAATTGCCGGTTCCTTTGACCCGCAGGACAGTCCAACGTACGCATTGGACGGGCGCACCTTTTCGTTCGAGCGCGTGCCGGCCGCGCCCAGGACGTCGTCTGGCGGCATTGGGTCGGACTCGGACCCTGGCGTCCTGGTGGCCCCGCCGCCGATGGCGGTCACCGACTGCGCTCTCGAGCCGCAGGCGGGCGGGCGCGGTTCTCGAGTACCGCGATGCCGAAGGGCGGTATTGCTCCGAAGGACAGGTCCAAAGGAACTTGAGCTCCTCGTGTTCGACCTTTCGGTGCTGGATACGGCGGGGGCGGTCTCGTTCACCGGCCACTGCAACCTGACGCTCAGCGCGGCCCCGAACGGCACCCTGCTGCGGCTTGGCCTGCGCATCACGGAAACGAGCGCCGAGGCCGCCCCCACGATCGGCAAACTGGCCATGTTCCTCGCCGTCCGATACCGGCCTGGGTTCGCGGCCCGCAAGACCAAAGAGCCGAAGCCGGTCAACCTGGACACCCGGTGGGCCCGCTTCGCCCAGTGGAATCGCGAAGTCAGCAGGCGACGGCTGGACTCGATGAGCGATCGCCGGTGGGGAGTTCCCGTGACCCTGCTCAGCGCGTCGGTTGGGATTCCGCCGCTCTACGGCGTCGCCCTGATCGGCGGGGCGAGCCGGATGGGCTGGCTCAACTTCAGCCTCTCGGTTCTGGCCGAGGCCCAGCTCGGTGCGTGTCGGGACGACCTCGATTCCGACTGCGGCATCACGAGCACAGCCCGGAATGAATCCTCGATGGACCCACAGGTAGCCCTTGTTGTTCCACCTGTGCATGTCGTGTAATTTAATGACACGACATGCAATCTGGGAAAGGCTGCGAAATGACCCCCTCGACCGATCCGATCGCGCGTGTATCCGTCATCAGCACCGGCTCGGTGGCCATCAGGCCTGAGCATGTCGGGCCGACGTGGAAGAACGTCTACTTCTGGCTGTTCACCTCGACGCGGTGGACCGCTCCCCGGCCGATCAACGTCTATGTGATCGAGCACCGAGATGGCGTGGTGCTGTTCGACACCGGGCAGGACCGCGCCTCGGTGACCGACCCGGACTACTTCCCCGGCGGAATCAACGGGCTGATCTACTCACGTCTCGCCAAATTCGTCGTCGAACCCGACCAGACACTCACGGCCGGCCTGTCCCGGTTGGGGTACGCCATCCACGACGTGGACACCGCGGTGATCTCACACCTGCACCAGGACCACATCGGTGGATTGCCGCTGCTCGGCCATGCCGACATCGTCATCAGCCAGGACGAGTGGCAGTCCCTGCACAAGCCGCTGCCGGAGGCCCGCGGCCTGATGCCGTCACACATCGACCTGCCAGGGCTCAACTGGAAAACGATCACACCCGAGCCGCTCGCGGATCCGGCCCTGGCACCTTTCGACAACGGCCACGACCTGTTCGGCGACGGAAGCATCGTGCTCCTGCCCACTCCTGGGCACACACCCGGCTCGCTGTCCATGCTGATCCGCCGCCCAGGCCACGCCCCCCTGATGCTGGTCGGCGACCTCACCTACGACGCAGATCTCCTGGCCATGGGCCGACTGCCCGGAGTGGGCGACAAAAGGCAGATGCGCGACGCGGTCGGCAAGGTGAACGCCCTGCGTGGCTCGATGCCCGGCCTGACGGTCCTGGCCGCCCACGACCCTGGAGCGGCCGACCGCCTCGCCGAGACGCTCGACCACGTCCCGAGCGCATGAGACCGGCGTTATCCGATCCGCCCGGGCTCACCTGTCCGGCATTTCACCAAAGGAGTGAACGATGATCACAGGCTTGTTCGGATCCTCACGGACGAAAAGGAACGTCAGGTTCCGCAACACGTTACGCATCGAGCGTCCGGTCAGCGTGGTGTTCGACTATCTAGCCGATCTGCGCAACCTGCCCGCGTGGAACCATGCGATTCGCAGAACTCAACCGGTCACGCCGGGACCGGTTCGTCTCGGCACCGTGTTCGAGCAGTTCCGCACCCTGCCCAGGCCCATGTGGGAACGGCTCGAGATCATTGAGTACGAGCGCGACCGCCGCCTCGTGATCGAAGGCGGCTTCGGGTCCTTCCAGGGGCGCGCGATCTACGATCTCGAGAGGTCCGCCACCGCGACCGACCTGGTCAACGAGATGGAACTCGAGGCGAGGGTACTGAGCATGCCGAGCGGCCTGCTGGCCCGTGGCATGACCGGTGCCGTCGCCCGGAATCTGCAGGTTCTGAAGGACATCCTCGAGTCTCCTGACGCGGGGAACGGATTCGTACGGTGACGCGGCTTCGGCCGTCTCCCGTCCCGGCCGGCCGATCAAGAGGGAACAGCGCGGACACATGCCGTCGGCCTGCTTCGTGACACGCCACCATCGCCGCACTCACGGGCGAAGACCGACGGCACGTGAGGCTGACGCTCACGACAACCGGCCGGACGGGCGCTCGTGCCAGGCCCGGGCGCGCCTCAGCAACGAGCTCTTCCGACTGAAGCACCCCGGCCCGGTCCGGCACTGTGATCATCTCCTGCGCGAGGCCCGAGGTCTGGTCGGGCGGCGGGGATCGCCGCGTGGAAGGTGTGGCGATACGCGGTGGGCGATACGCCCAAGGCTGCGGTCATGTGCTGCCGCAGCGAAGCGCCTGTTCCGAAACCCGCCTCCACAGCGACTCCGTCCACTGGGAGGTCGGTGGTCTCCAGCAGGCGGCGGGCGTGTTCGACGCGCTGTCGGATGAGCCACTGACCCGGCGTCACGCCGACCTCCTCCCGGAAGCGGCGGGAGAAGGTACGGACACTCATCTGGGCGCGCCCGGCCATCTCCGACAGGGAGATAGGCCGGTGGAGGCGCTCGAGGGCCCACGCGCGGGTCGCGGACGTGGATGAGGCCGTCGGCTCCGGGACGGGTCGTTCGATGAACTGCGCCTGGCCACCCTCCCTCCACGGCGGTACGACACAGCGCCGCGCAACCTGGTTGGCGATCTCGGCTCCGTGGTCGCGGCGCACAAGATGGAGGCACAGGTCGATCCCCGCCGCCACACCGGCGGCTGTAAGGACGTCTCCGTCGTCCACGAACAGCACGTTGGCATCCACATCGACCTGCGGGAACATCCGCTGGAAATGCTCGGCGACGTTCCAGTGCGAGGTGGCGGGACGGCCGTCGAGCAGACCCGCGGCGGCGAGCACGTAGGACGCCGTGCAGATGGACATCACTCGCGTCCCGGGGCGGATCCGGGCCAGCGCGGCGGCGACAGGTTCGGGTAGCCAGTCCTGTGTGTCCTCCGGGTCGCATACGAACGGCGGGATGACCACGGTGCCGGCCGTGGCGACGACGTCGATGCCGTAATCCACGTTGATGCTGAAGTCGGCGCTGGTCCGGACGGGTCCAGCGGTGACGCCGCAGGTCACCACCTCATAGAGCGGCTTTCCTTCGGCTCCTGTCGCGGTGCCGAAGATCCGCTGCGGGATCGTCAGCTCGAACGGGTACACGCCGTCCAGGGCCAGGACTGCGACGCGATGCATGGCCAGATCCTTCCACATATTGGCGATCTAGCCACTCGCCGAGGTTTCCTCTCGGATGGCAGCCTGAGCGGACCCGGCGGTCCGGCCGGGACGGCTCCAGACAGGGAGACAGGTCATGCGCGCAGTGGTCCAAGACGACTTCGGCGGGCCCGAGGTGCTGAAGATCACCAATGTGGACCGGCCCGAGCCGGGCCCGGCGGAAGTGCTGGTCCGCGTGCGCGCGGCTGCGGTCAACCCGACGGACGTCTGGCACAGGATGAGCGGCGGGCTGGCGGGGCGGGTCGTCCGGCTGGGCTGGGACGTGTCCGGCGTGGTCGAGGCCGCCGGCGCGGGCGTCACACTCTTCGCGCCGGGCGACGAGGTCATGGGCCTGCCACGCCACCCGCTCCCGGCCGGGACGCATGCCGAGTACGTGGTCTCCCCGGCGCGGCATCTCGTGCGCAAGCCCGCCTCTCTCACCCATGAGGAGGCAGGAGCGCTTCCGCTGGCCGGCCTGACCGCCTGGCAGGCACTCGCCGAAATCGCCGATGTGAGACCGGGGCAGCGCGTGCTCGTCCACGCCGCGGCAGGCGGCGTCGGCCACATCGCGGTCCAGATCGCCCAGGCACGCGGGGCGTACGTCATCGGCACGGCTCGCGCCGCCAAGCACGAGTTTCTACGCCGGCTCGGCGCGGACGAGCTGATCGATTACATGGAGGTGGACTTCGCCGAGGTGCTGAGCGACCTGGACGTGGTGATCGACACCATCGGCGGCTCGTACGGCCCGCGCTCGCTTCGTACTCTTCGCGAGGGCGGCATCGTGGTGTCCCTCGCCTCTCCCGGCGAGGCTTATCTGGCAGACGAAGCGCGGGCTGTCGGAAGGCGCGCCACATTCATGGTCGTCGAGTCGGACCAGGCGGGACTGCGCGAACTCGCGGCACTCGCCGAGGCGGGCCGACTGCTCCCTGAGATCGCCGCCGTCTTCCCACTGGACGCCGTCGCCAAGGCCCACGATCTCCTCCAGACCGGCCACACCACCGGCAAGATCGTTCTCACGCTGCCCTGATGTTCGTTCGATGGAGATCGCCCGCTGAGCCGGGGCGACGGGGGCCGCCGCCTGCCGCAGCCGACTGGCGCCGGTCCGCAACTCAGTCATGATGACTCGGGCGCGGAGGCGCTGCAGGAAGTCAAAGACGCCGGCGGCGCCAAATCCACTTCGCGACTGTCACTCGCTCAGCCGGCTTCTCAAGAGGCGATGCGGCGGGCCAGGGCCCGACCGGCCGGCAGGTCGGCGACGAATGCTCGGAGAAAGCCGGTGATCTGATCGGTGTCGCGCCCCTCGACAGCGGCGTCGATGGACCGGTAGAGGTCCTCTTCGATCGCGGTGATCTGCCCGGCGAGCCGCCGCCCCTCCTCTGTGAGGGTCAATTCGACGTGGCGGCGATCGAAAGCCGATATCTGGCGGTCGACCAAGCCCGCGGACGTGAGCCGGTCGACCAGCCTGCTGGGACTGTTCCCGCTCTCGCAGACCAGCAGGTCGCCGAGGCTGTTGAGGGCGAGCGGCTGGTGGTCCTGCAGGATACGGATCACTTCGGCCTGTGAAGGGGTGATGCCCAACGGTCGCAGGGCTTGGAGGAGCAGCCGATTCCCCTCTCGCTGGGCGGCCAGGATGAGGTACCGGAGTTCTTCGGTGGGTCTCATGCGATGGGGCACCGGCACCTTCTTGATCGAAGTCGTCGCGTCGCGGTCGCAAATAGATTACGCGACATATATGCCACGTCAACGGCAAGCTCAGACGATGTGGACGCCCGAGCCGAGTGCTCCCAGTCGCCCCATCGCCACGCGTTGTCCGGCTCGTGATGGTCGGCAGGCGGGCCGCCCTGTCCGGGCTGGTCGGGAGCCGGTGTCAGGCCTGTGCGGGAGAGGTGACGAACATCCGCCGACCGGCGAGCATAAGCGCCGCGCCCGCGGTGACTCCACACGCCCCCATCACCGCGGCGACAGACGGCCCGCCGTGGAGCAGCAGCGATCCACCGGCGGCCGAGCCGCCGGCGATGCCGGCGCCCACCAGCGTCACCAACCAGGAGAACGCCTCCGTGACGGTTCCCTCAGGGGCGAGGTCGCCCACCATGCCGAAGGAGACGGAGAGCAATGGCGCGAAGAAGACCCCGGTGACGACGGCGACCACCGCCATGCCGGCCGGCCCGGGCACGAGGGCCACCAGCCAGTAGGAGGCCGCCATGCCGAACGCCAGCAGCGCCGCCTTCCGCGCGGGTGTGGCCGGCCAGTGGCGTGCGCCGTAGGTCCCGTAGCAGATCGCGCCGATGAGGGCCCCCGTGGCGTTCAGCGCCAGCAGGGTCCCGGCTCCGCCCGGAATGTGGTGGGAGTCGGCATAGGCCACGCTGAAGACGTTGAACGACCCCACGGCCAATCCCGCTCCGGCCAGGCCGAGGATGAGCAGCAGCAGGGCGGGGCTGTGCAGAGCGCCTAGCCAGTGCGGTGTCCGCACGGCCGGTGCCCATGATCGTGAAGGCTCCGAGGTGCTCATCACGAGGGCGCCGACGAGGCCGAGAGCCGCCGACACCCACAGGGCCGCCTGGGGTGACCCCGCCGCCGCGATGCCGGTAACCGCCAGAGGTCCGGCGATGAAGAGCAGTTCCTGGGCGCCGGCGTCCAAGGAGTAGGCGGATTCCAGTTCGCGGGGCTCCACCAGTTGTGGCCACAGGGCGCGCAGGCACGGCTCGAGGGGAGGGGTGGCGGCTCCGGCGATGACGGCGCCGAGGAAGGCGAGCGCCGTGCTGTGCGGTGCCAGCGCCAGCACCGCGTATCCGCCTGAGGCGACGATCGCCGACGCGGTGAGGACCTTCGGTTGCCCGAGCCGGTCGACGCAGCGTCCCAGGAGCGGCCCCGCGATCGCCTGCGCCACGGCGAAGGTTCCGGTGACCAGACCCACGGTCGCGTAATCGGCGCCTGCCTGACGGAGTGTCAGCGCGATGGCCAGGGCGGCCATCGCCGCGGGGAGGCGCCCGATCAGGGAGCCGCCCAGGAGACGGCCGACGTAGGGACGGCGCAGGACGACGGTGTACGGCATGGTGATCCTTGCAGCGGGGTGGATGACGGTCGCGGCCCGGCGCTCGGGCCGTGAGCGGGGCCGGGGGAGGGGCTGGGAAGGGCGCCGCTACCCGGTCTGCAGGATGGACAGGTGGCCTGCCCGGCTGAGGACCAGGTGCTTGGCGAGGTAGCACGGGGCGCCGCTCAGTGCGGCCGTCTGCGTCATGATCAGGACGGGCTCGCTCGCGGGGGTTCCGAGGAGCGCCGCACGTGACTCACCGGGAACGCCCGGCATGATCCGGACGGCTCCGGGGCCGATCCGCGGCCCGTACCTGTCCAGGAGGATCGACAGCAGGCTGCCGCTGTCGGCCGTCCGCATGGCGGCGATCGCGTCGCTGGTGCCGGCGTCGATCGCCCCAGCGGCAGGGAAGTGCTCCTGACTGAGCGCGACCGCCTCGCCGTCGCGGGACAGGACGGTCTCGAAGAACCAAGTCGCGGCGTTCGCCGGCAGTCCTAGTCCCTCGGTGACGAAGGTGGCGGACTGATGCTGGAGCGTCACCTCGCTGCGGCTGAGCACGACCGGAGATGCCGGCGTGCTCAGGAGTTCCTCGAGCGGCCTGATGCGTTCGAGCCCCATCGGCGGGAGGGTGTCGGCCACGAAGCGTCCGACGCCACGGCGGGAGAAGAGGAAACCATCCTCGTCCAGGAGCATCAGGGCCTCCCGCACGACAGTGCGGCTGACCCCCATGAGCTGTCCGAGTTCCGTCTCCGTCGGGATCATGGACCCGGGCGGCAGCACTCCGGAGCGGATGGCGTCGAGGATGCGACTGTGGACCCGGGCCCGCAGTGGGACGCCGGTGTCTCGCGGGATCTCCTCGGACAGGAAGGAGAGGCGGTCGACCACGTGGCATCGTCTCCGGGGTGCGGCGGGAGTTGTTATACAAGCTCATCATACAACCCCACCGAATCGCGAAATGTCGGCCTTGGGGCGGGTTCAGCGCGGAGGACTGTCCGGGTGCTCCGCGTGGGCGACGACGTCCACGGTGGTGAGGACGGCGCTGACGACGCCGACCCGGGCGGCCTGCCGGGTACCACTCTCGACAAGTGCCTTGAATCTGCCGGCCGACTCCAGGTCGTGGAAAACGGCCGTCGTGTGACTCCTGCCGCTCTCCGGATCGTGCATCCAGTAGCCGGTCAGAAACCCGGGCTGGCGCCTGACGAGCGGGATGATCTCTTCCCGCAGCAGGCGGTGCTGCTCGTCGTGCCAGGCCGGGTCCACCGTCCAGATTCCGATCACCGCATGCATGACGCCGGATCCTCCCTCAGCCGCTCGATCGGCTACGCCATCGGTCAGGCTAGGCACCTCGATGCCGGCTGCCATCGGGGGGATCACTCAGGCCGGTACTCAGCCGGCGTGCCTGCGCGCGGTGTACCAGGCGGCGACGCCGGCGCGGGAGTCGAAGCCGAGCTTGGTCAGGATGTGCGTGACGTGGTTTTCCGCCGTGCGTTCCGCCATGCGCAGGCGGTGCGCGATCTGCCGGTTGCTGAGCCCCTCGGCGATGAGTTCGGCGACCTGTTCCTCGCGTGGGGTGAGCACGCCCGCGCGTCCCCGGGCCTCATGCAGCGCCTCGGCGTCGGCCAGCAGCGACGGCATGCCCAGGCGGCGGGCGATCCGCAGCGCGCCGTCGAGATGCTCCTCGGCGGCCGCGCCCGCGCCCGACGGCGGGTGCAGTCGCAGCAGCCTGGCCAGTTCGAATCGTGTGTACGCCTCGTACGGCGCCGAGCCCATCGCCTGGCAGGACGCCAGCGCGGCGTGCAGATGATCCCCTGCAACCTCCCACCGGCGCAGGAGCGTCGCGAGCATGCCGAGATACAGCGACACGGGGCCGGAGCTCGGGTTGTGCGCTATGGGGGCCACCTGCCGGTCGGCGTACGGAAGCAGGGCCTCGTAGACGGCCGCGGCCGTGACGCGGTCGTCGAACGCGACGCAGAGCTGGGCGTTCCCGGCCCCGGAGACGATCCACTCCGGTGCGTCACGGGGGAAGGCGGCCAGATGCGGGGTGATCGCCTCCCACAGGGCTTCGGCGTCGTCACGTCGTCCCATGCCGGTGAGCACGAGCGCGTGCCAGCTCCGCGCCAGGTACGGGCCGGTCTCCACGAACCCGCGCACCGCGGCCTCGACCTGGTCGAGCCCCGCCCCGTTCTGCAGGCCCAGATGCGAGCGGAAGACCAGGTGGATGAACGCCGCGCCCTCGTGGCCGGCGCGTAATCCGATCGCCAGCGCCTCGTCGGCGAGCCCACCCGCCTGCTCGAACCGGCCCTCCAGCAGCGCCACCGCCGCCTGCGTCAAGATGAGCCTCCACCGCCACAGCGGCTCTCGCAGTTGAGCCACCACGACGCCGAACGCCTTCAGTTCGGTGTCGAGCTGGACTCGTCGGCCCAGCTCCCAGAACGCGTCGAGCCGCCAGGTGTGTCCCCAGGCCGCGTATTCATGGTGTCCGGTCTCGCGCGCGAGACGGATCGCGCGTTCACCGATCGACAGCTGCTCCAGCACGTGCCGGCCGTCGGCCAGCTCGGTGTAGCGCGCCTGCATGGCCAGGAACCGGGCGTCGGGATCGCCGGTCGCCTCGGCCGTCCGCAGGGCGCGCAGGCCCAGGTCGCTCTCTCCGCGTTCGGCGAAAGGGTCTGCCGTGATGACGAGCTGTGCCAGCGCCTTCGCCTCGCGCACCTCATCGGAGCCGTCCAGCAGGTTCAGCGCCTCCCGGCACATCACGTGGATCGCAGCCGTCACCGGCGAGTTGGAGATGCCGCGCAACACGGTCGCGGCGTCCGCAACGACCGCTCCCTCGCCCGTCGCCCGCCCCAGGTCGGCCGCGATCTGGCACGACCGCCACGCCTCCTCGACCGCGCCGGAACGGAACTCGCATCGTGCCAGCTCCAGCAGCAGTTCCGGCTGCTGAGCGGCGCCGTTCGGCAGCAGCGTCAGCAGGTCGAGCGCCGCACGGTACTGGAAGGCCGCGTGCTCGTAGGCCAGTTGGGCGCGTGCCCTCGTCGCGGCCGCACGCGTGACCCGCAGCGCCTCCTCCGCGTTGCCGAGCGGAGCGGACTGACGCAGGTGGTATGCGAGGGCGTCGACCGGAACGTCCTGCGCACTCATCGACCTGACGACGTCGGCCGCCTGCGCGTGCAGCCGGCGGCGCGTGGCGGTGGGCAGCTCGGCGTACAGCACCTCCTGGGTCAGCACATGTGTGAAGCGCAGAAAATGCCCGTCGGCGCGGATCACCTCCGCCGCGAGTGCGGGATCCAGGAGGTCGAGCGCGTCCTCGACGCTCTCGCCGACGAGCGCACCCAAGGCCTCGCCGGTGAAGTCGCGACCCAGCACCGCGGCATGCCGTAGCAGCCGGCGGGTCGCGGCCGGGAGGCCGTCCAGGCGGCGTCCGACGACATGGCGCACGCCGCCGGGCAGTCCGAGGTCGAGGGTCCCGGCCGTCTCGACCAGCCGCAGCAGCTCCAGCACGAACAGCGGATTGCCCTCAGCACGCTCCTCCACCGTCCGCAGCAGGGCACGCGCCGGGCGATGCCCGAGCACATGCTCAGCCAGCTCGGCGACCTCGGCCGGGGCGAGGCCCCCCAGGCTGAGGCGGGTGGAGGCCCGCTCCCGGGTCAACGGCAGCAGCGCCTCGGCCGGGCCCGCGTGCGGGAACCCGTCGCCGGCGCGATAGAGCCCGATCACGAGCAACCGGGAGTCGGCGACCGCCGACGCGACCGCCTGCAGCAGCCGTATCGACGGAACGTCCGCCCAGTGCAGGTCGTCGAGGACCAGCAGCAGGCCGGCATCTTCGGCCGCGCCGCGCAACACACCCACGACGTCCTCGAAAAGGTGAAAGCGGCTGCCCGTCTCCGCGGCCGCCGGGTCGAGCGGCAATGCGGAGGAGTGCCCCAGCTCGCGCAGGATCTGGACCCACGGCTGGTACGCGGGTGCGCCTTCACCCTCGCGGCAGGCACCCCACACCGTCCGCACACCGGCACGCCGCGCGAGATGCACGACCGAATGGGCAAGAGCCGTCTTTCCCGCACCGGCCTCGCCCTCCACCAGGACCAGCGCACCGCTGCCCTCGCGGGCCGCGGCCACACGCCTTTCCAGAGCTGCCAGCTCTCGGACCCGGCCGACGAAGACCTCCATTGAATGATCGTAAACTCCGGTCCGGACGGTGTGGGGGGTCTGAGTACTTCGCTGAGTGGTTTCCCGGATGGCGTCGCGCCGACCGTTCTCTACCGTCCGGCATATGAACATCACCTCCGCAACCGGGACGCAGCCCGGTTTCGTGCGCGTCTCCGGCCGGCTCTGCCTGGCCGGCGCGATCGTCGGCGTGCTCGTCGCGCTGGTCGGCCTCTTCGTGTCGCCCTCCGTCGGCACCGACCGGTACAGCTACCCGCACACTCCGGGGGCCTTCGCCGTCTCGGAAAGTCTGATCATCGTCAACCACCTGCTGTTGCTCGCCGGTGTGTTCGGGCTCATCCGCTCCGGTGCCGCCGGCGGCGGTCTGGGCCGGGCCGGTTCGTGGACGGCCATGGTGGGTCTCGTGGGGCTGACCTTCTGTGAGGCCGGCGCGATCGTGCTGGCCGACTCCGCGTATCCCACGTCGCAGACCGACGCCCTCGATACGGGCTACGGCATCACCAGCATCCTCATCGGCATCGGGTTCGTCCTGGCCGGAATCGCCACCATCAAGACCAGGCAGTGGACGGGATGGGCCGCGTACGCCCCGCTGACCTGCGGCCTGGCGGTCTTCCTGCTCGTCCTGCCCGGTGTCTTCCTGTTCGGCGACGACACCTTCACCGTCGGCCGGCTGACGCTCATGGCCTGGATGCTCGCCTTCGCCGCGCTCGGCCTGGCCCTGGGCCGCCGGGCACCGGTGGAAGCGGCCGCCGGCCTTCGTCCCGCACAGAGCCCATCGACTGCGAGCGATCGGTGAGATCCGCTTGCTCCGGCCGGAATGGGGTGCCGACTCAGCAGCCGGTTCCCTGAGGCGAATCCGCTTGATCACAAGTCCGACCCGGCCGAGCCAGCGACGTACTGATGTTCACCGGTGACATGCGCCATCGGACGCATTCGCCGGCATCAGATCGGCGCGGGCTCGGCGCCGGCATGTGGTCGACGCTCGCGGATGTTCGCGCAGGTGACTGCCACTTGTGCCGCAGAGCGGATGCGCGTTCTGTTTACTTCACACCGAAGAGGTCACCCGGCCTGGTCTCAAGGTCGACCTCGCTTGGTACGGTGCCGGCGAGGTAGGGAGGGCACAGGGGGATCGGCATGACGGCTCACACGGCGCTGACGGCGCTCCGCGAGGGAGGGCTGATCTGCACGGAGAAGAGCATGGAGTCGTTCGTAGCCCGCCCGGTGCGGTCGGAGGAGTCGTGACCAGACGTCAGGAAATCATCCGGGCGGTGCTGTTCGCGGCACTCGCTCTCGCTGCGCCTCTCGTCCTTTTGTCCTTCCTGCTGCTTGATGTGCCATGGGGCACTTTGATCATGGCCGCGTGGCTCGGGGCGGGCGTAGGCATCTCGCTCTGGGAACGGCGGCTGCAGAAGATTCAAGCTGACCCGCGTACTCCGATCGAGGCCCGCCCGGAGTGACTGTGACCAGACGCCACGATGATGAGCTCTCTTGACCCGGCGCTCAAGGACGCGCTTCGTCAACTGAGGGCCGTTCGCTCCAACCGTCCAGATCATTCCGCCAAACCATCGGTGCCGTTCCCTGATAAGGAAGAGGTCCCAGGTTCAATGGGGCGCTTCGTGCCGCCCCGCGCCCGAGCTAGTGGACCGCTCTCTCAGCGGACCCCCAGCCAATAGAAGACGAAGACGAGAGCCCACAGCGCAATAATGGCCATTGGCAGGCCAGGCATTATTTGAACTGCTGTCCGTCGAAGCCGGATAAACCGCCTAGGCGCCAAGCCGACGAAGAGCCCCACTACCAGCCAAACAAGGGGAGTGGCAAGCCATCCGAAGCTACCTACGGTTAGCCACATACCCGTTGGGCCACATGCAGTGGTCCAGGATTTCCTGTACAGATCAAAATCACACTCATGCATGACCTGCCCGCTCACCAGGGCACCGGCGACGAAGGCCGCGACCCACGCCATGATCGCGGTAAGCATCGCCCGGGAAACCCGCCCCTCCGGTCGCGAGAACTCCACACCCGTAACCGTCGAGTCGGTCGAGACATCAGCCATGATCGGCATTGTACGTTTGCCTCGATCGTCAGCGAGTCCAGGGCAGAGAGGGCCGGGGCGCTTTGGGGGCACACGGCTTTCATAGAGTGCTGGCAAGCGATGACAACGAACGGAAGCGTTTTCCCAGGTCGCTTGTGGTTCAGAGCGAATCCGTGCAGGTAGAGAGCGTGCGCAATCTGAACCCGGCCTACAGGCCGACTCTAGGCGTGCCGCCTAACCCCGATCAGTCCCGCCGCGGTGCAACTGCGAGAGCGGGCTCCTGAGAGAGGATGCACCGAGAGGATGTCGCCGACGTCCGATTAGATGATCCTTATGACTGCTTATGACGTGGCCCGGCTATTGCCGGATGTCCCGGTGCTTCGCGACCTGTGCCGCTCTATGGCGGTGCTGGAGGCGGTCCTGAGTCCGGACTGGGAGAGCCGCTACCACTCCTTCGACGCGAACTGGGATCCGGCGGAGGAGATGGCATCGATGCGGAACGGCTCGGGAGACGAATACTCCATCGTTTTCTTGGCCGGCGGCGCGTATATCCGCGGTTTCGATCACGAGGCGGTGATGAGCCCTTATGGGAACGACGGCCCGTGGCCGGGGCTGCTGGAATCTGTCCCGGACACCTTCCACCACTGTGTGGAGGAGCCCGCGTTCTGCGATGAGGACGGTATGCCGGTCGTGACCGTCTGCCTGTGGCGGGAGGATGCCGACGACCGTTGGCGGGTGGGAGAGATCGAGTATCCGGAGGCTGAGAGGGACCCCGACGGCTCCGCGCACCTGTTCGCGCTGCTTATCGATCCGTCTCCGGAGGCGTTCCAGCGGTTCGCTGAGGACTACTACGAAGTTCCCGTGAACCTGGATGCGGTGCGGCACATCTATGCTCTCCGTCCGCTGACGCAGGCAGTGGTCACCCTGCTTAACGCCGACCTCACCTTGGAGGACCTTGCCGAAGACCTTGCGGCGTGCCGCTATCCGTCTGCCACAGAGTGGGATGCAAGTAGACCAGCGGGCTCCTCTGCGTGACGAACTGCGTGACAACGCCAACGGATGCGTTCCAGAAGTCGTTGAGTGTCTCGACCTCCCGACCGCGGAGGTCAACGATCAACTCGCTGTCCGTCATCCCGGAGACTATCCAGCGGCCAGTGGCGGGTACTGCTGACGAGTGCACTGCACGATCACTTGCGTGCCACAGATGTGCCAGTCGAGACGGTCAACGAGGAAACCGCGGGGACTCGCGGGCGGCACGTTCTCGGACAGCGTGATCTTGTTCGGCGAGGCTACGTTCTCGGGCGGAAAGGTCGCGTTTCAGCGGGCCACGTTCTCGGACGGCAAGGTCCTGCTCGACGACCCTCGGGATTGGTCTCGGCCGCCAACTGGCCTTCCTGATCAGGCACCAGGACTGCGCTTGCCCACGTCCAGGGACGGGACCACAGAGGCAGCACCGCTGTCGGACCTCGGTTGATGGTTGACGGATTGGTCTCGGGTGATGATTTATATGATCACAGCAAGGCTGACCCCCAAGCTCGGGCCTTCGTGACGCCATCGGGCATCCTGGGCGCCGTGAGTGATATGTACATCCGTCTGATTCCGACCGACCTGAATTGGCAGCCGAGCCCCGAGGTCGCCGGCGCGGCCGTGGCCTACGTCGCCGGGCTCTTCTCTGGTCCCGGCGATGCCGTGGAGTATGTCGACTATGAGTTCTACGACCGGATCACCCTGATAGACGCTGGCGAGAACACCAGCCAGATCACGTGCTCGCGCTGCCGAAGTGATATCAGCGTGGACTGGTTGGGCGACGTGGTCAGGGAAAACGGCGGCGTGAGCTTCGACCACCTGGACATGACGGTGCCCTGCTGTGGCGCCGTGGTCGGGCTGGATACGCTCCACTACGACTGGCCGGTCGGCTTCGCGCGATTCGAGGTGAGTGCCATGAACCCCACTCGCGCCCAATACGAACTCGACGCCCAGGAACTCGCCGACATGGCCAGCATTGTCGGCCACCCCGTTACCCAGGTCCTCGCGCACTACTAATCAGGCACGCCTCCGGATTGATCATGTCGACCGTCAACCGAGGCCGCAATGTCAAGCATCAACCGAAGCAGGACAATGTCAGACCGCGGTTGATGCTTGACGCTTCGGCCCCGCCTGATGCTTTACATGATCACGGCTAGGCCGGCGACACTTCCTCTTCTGCCGATGTGCGGACGTCAGACCGGGCGCAACAGCAACCCAGCCTTACGGCTGCGGACGCTCAACAGACCGGACCAACAGCGCAGGCCGAAGCAATCTGAATCTCGCAGTACGGCAACACGTGGAGTCGTGTTGGACGTCCGCAGACGTGCTGTCCTGGGGTCTTCACCTGAAGGCATCAGCCCCGGTGTATCAGCCGCGGGGCAGTCTCCGGCCGTCGGGCAGCGCGCGGCCGCTCAGGAATGCCACTAGCGAGCCGCTGTCGGCTCGAACGAGCCGGCCGTTTCCCCAGCTCCAGTCGGTGTCGGCGGCCTCGAGCCGGACATCGGTCAGGTCGACTCCGAACCAGGTGCCGTTGGCGGCGGTGAGCTGGTCGAGGATGGCGGTCGCAGCTTCTCCCGGTGCAACCGCGGGCCGGTCGAGCGCGATCGTCACGTCCAGGGAGTGGATGACGGCATGGCTCAGTGCACCGACTGCACCGCCGCCCGGCGGCTCCCACGCATGCAGTCTCGGCGATCGGAGCTGGTCGAGGAGGTCGGCGACCGGCAACGAAGCGTCCCGCGCGGCCACGGTGTCGGAGAGCACGGTGAAGTCGCCGCCCGCCGCCGCCATCTCGGCCCCGAACTGCGCGGGAGTCAGCCGCGTCGGCATCGTCACGTGCGCGATCACGTGGCGCACGAGCCACTTCTCGCACAGCGACGGGGCGTCCCAGGTCCCGATGGCCGCGGCGGCGAGCAGGTCGGCGAGCCGGTCGTAGGTCGGCGCCACCCAGGACTGCAGGTCGGTCACGATCGGTCTCCTTGCACGTGGTGGGAGAGGTGCTCCTCGAGCTTGTCGAGGGAGGTGAGGAAGCCAGCGCGGGCATTGGGCATGCGCATCGCCTCGGGCACGTACCGCTGATGGATGACGACCGCGGTTGTGCCGTCGCCGCGGTCGTTGAGCGTGGTGGTGGTGTGCATCCCGCTCGCTGGCTCGACCCAGGCGAGCCGCTCGGGCGGGACGACCTCGGTGAAGGTGGCGACCATCCGGTGGCTGCCGAGCTCGCCGAGCATCAGGGTCTCGAAGCGGCCGCCGGGGCGGAGTTCGACGATGATGCCGTCGATCGGGGTGACCATGCCGCGCGGACCCCAGAAATGCGCGAGCTCGGCGGGCTCGGTGAGGCACCGCCACACCAGCTCGCGCGGCGCGCGGAAGACCCGCCGGTAGACGAGTTCGTCGTCGTTCACTGGTTCGCACCCTTCTGCAAGCAGGCGAGGTGCGTCTCCAGCCGGTCCATTCGCTCTGACCATGTGCGCCGGCTCTCCTCGATCCACGAGACAGCGGCCTCCAGCGCCGCCGGTTCGAGCCGACACGGCCGGGTTTGCCGGTGCCGCCCTCGGCTGATCAGGCCGGACCGCTCGAGCACCCGGATGTGCTGCGACACGGCCTGCATGCTCATGGCGTACGGCTCCGCCAGCTCCTTGACCGTCGCCTCGCCCGCGCTCAGCCGGACCACGATGTCGCGCCTGGTGGGGTCGCTGAGCGCCGTGAACATGGCATCGAGCCGCTGATCCTCGATAGTGATTCCCATGCGGGGTACTCAAGCATCTGCTTTATCAAGCGTCAACTGGAGGACCTCGCTCCAACCAACGCGCGGCTGTGGCTGCGGCGCCCTGTGACTGACCAGATGCGCGACAACGCCGATGGGTGACTGTCGTCGGGAGGGGCCGTTGTTCCGTCTCTGTTCCGCCGGCGCGCGAGATCTCCGAACCGTTGGCAAACTGCTAGACAATGAAATCCCAGCTCAGGCCCGGTTTCGGAGAGCAGTCGCAGTTCAGAGAAAACGCAGGGATTAGAACCCGGCCTTCAGGCCCATGTGATCGTCACTTCAGGATCGACGCGGCCCTTGCGTATGCCTGACTGGTCAGGTCGGCAAGCATGGCCCGATCGCCGGCAATGTCGTCGGGAACGTCTGCTGAAAAGGGGAGCACGATGAGGCGCACCTCGATGAGGTAGTCACCGTGGCGGATCAGGGCGGCCCAGGTCGCCGCGTTGGCTCCGGATGGGTCCCACAGACGGTACGCCTTCGCGCCCGCGGGGCTCGGTAGCGCGACCTGCTCGTAGCGATGTGTCCACCTCTTCTGCCCGTCGGTCAGGCGCACGGTGGCACACGAATCGGGCGGGCCGGCCTCTAGGCGGTCCAGGGCGGGACCGGGGGCGTACACGATCGACTCGCTCAGCGCCGGCCCACCGAAGGCGCCCTTGGTGGAGTCGACGAGGAAGGCACCGCCGAGCACTCCGTCGGGCTCTTTCTTCAGCGAGGTGACGGTGCTCCAAATGCCCTGGGTCCACTGCTGGCACTCCGGGTGGTCGACTGGCGGGGCGCCGATCTGCGTCTGACCCATATCCGCGATCCGCTCGCTGGTGAACGGCAGCGCCTCGGCCGGCACCCCGTCCAGGACCGTCGCATCGTGGAATCGCCTCAGCAGGGCCCGCCGTACGAGGTCGCCCCGGCTTCCCACAGGCCACTCCCATGCGGAGGGCTGCGGGGCTATCGGGATCCTCGCGTCGAACTCGAAGTCGCTCGGCCACACGCGAGGCGAGGAGTCGGCAGGCGAAGGCGTCAAGGGGGCGCCTGGCGAGAGTGGGGTGATGCCCGCATGCCCTGATCCCGTAGCCGCAGCGCATGCCGACGTGGCTGCACTGGCCAGGCACAGAGCCAGCAGGACTGCCACCGCGGCCCACCGGCGTCGCCGACCGTCGCTCGGCCTGTCCAAACGCGTGCGCATGATCATCCCGCCGGAGGCTACTGAATGCACCGAGGGAAGTCGAGAGGTGGCATGTCCGAACGGACCACGCGCCCTCAGTAGTGGCCGAGTCGAACTGAGTGACATCCGGGTTGCCCAGCCCAGCCCTTCAGTGCACATCCATGCACTGAACATGAGCCTTCACCTGGACAAACGTCAGGGCATGACCAGCGCTTCGTGAGCAAGAAGTCACAACGCCTACGACGGGACCCTGGGACGCGTGGGGCCGGTCATAATTGGTCAGCGCTGCTGGCCGGCCAGAGATGACGCGAGCTTCAGCCAGTTCTGGAGGGTGGTGGCGGCGCCGCCGCTATCAATGGCGTGGCGCGCTTCCTCCAAACCGGTCGCGAAGGCGTTATGGAGGCCTCCGCCGAGGTTGCGGTGGGCGGCGAGGGCTCCGGCGGCGTTGGCGAGAACGGCGTCGCGGACGGCGCCCGGCTCACCCGCCAAGACTCGGTGGACGACCGAGGCGTTGTAGGCGGCGTCACCGCCGCGGAGCGCGTCCGGTGTGCTGCGCCGGAGTCCGAAGGCGGCAGCGTCCAGCGTCTCCTCCCGGACGCCGTCGATGTCGGCGATCCAGACGTTGGTGGGGGCGGCGGTGGTGATTTCGTCGAGCCCGTCCTCTCCGCGCACGACCAGGGCGCTGGTACCCCGTTCGGCGAGGACACGCGCCAAGACCGGGACAAGGGCGACATTGGAGCAGCCGACAAGGGCGGCACGGGGACTGGCGGGGTTGGTCAGCGGCGCCAGGTAGTTGATGGCGGTGGGGACGCCGAGCGCCTTGCGGACCGGGACGGCGTGACGCAGCCCGTGGTGAAAACGCGGGGCGAAGGTGAAGCCGATACCGACCTCGCGCAAGCACCGGGCGATGTCGTCAGGCGTGAGATCGAGCGGAAGGCCCAGGGCTTCCAGGACGTCGGCGGAACCGGCCTTACTGGACACCGATCGGCCGCCGTGCTTGACGACTGGGGCGCCGGCGGCGGCCACAACGATCGCCGCCATGGTGCTCACGTTCACGGTGTGGGCGCCATCGCCGCCGGTACCCACGATGTCGACGACGTCCGCGCCGTCTACTGGGAGGGGTACGACCCGTTCCATAAGGGCGTCGAGCATTCCGCGGAGCTCTGCGCTGCTCTCACCCTTGGCACGCAGGGCGACCAGGAATCCAGCGAGTTGGGCGGGATCGGCCGCGTCGTCCATGACCTGTCGCATGGCCCATCGGGTGTCGTCCGCATTGAGGTCGTGCCCCCGCAGAAGCGCTGCGAGCAGGCGTGGCCAGGAGCGGACGGGCTCGGTCACTGAGGTCCTCCCGATGCGACCCGCGGCGGGGCGGATGGTGTCTCCGAGCGTAGCGGCCGCCATGCACAGGCTGAACGGGGACCATGCGTCATGCATGAAGCCCGTCGAAGGAACTGATCCGCACGCTCGTGCCGCGATTCGCCGCCGAAGGCCCTCCTGACTGCCGTGCCGGGTACCGGTGGTGGCGCGTCCACGCCGCCCATGCCACACTCACTGTTATAGAACTCATTGAAGAGTTATAGAACGATGGGAGCATGGCATGCGAGACATGTCGCCGTGGCCGGTCCCGCTGGACGGGACGATGGGCGAGCCCCGAGAGCGGGGCCGATTCGGCGAGTACGGCGGACGGTACGCGCCGGAGTCCCTGGTCGAGGCGTGCCGCGAGGTGGATGAGGCGTTCCGTGAGGCCTGGGTGGATCCGGGCTTCCGCGGCGCCCTGGCGCGACTGCTCGCCGTGCACGCCGGGCGGCCGACCCCGCTCACACCGGCCGGACGGCTTTCGGAGGCGCTGGGCGTGCGGCTGTACCTCAAGCGCGAGGATCTCACCCACACCGGCTCCCACAAGATCAACAATGTGCTGGGCCAGGCCCTGCTTGCCACCCGGATGGGACGGCGCAGGCTGATCGCCGAGACGGGAGCGGGCCAGCACGGGGTGGCCACCGCGACCGCCGCCGCGCTGCTCGGGCTGGAGGCCACGGTGTTCATGGGCGAGCGCGACATCGAGCGGCAGGCGCTGAACGTCTTCCGGATGCGCATGCTGGGCGCCGAGGTGGTCCCGGTGACCACGGGGAGCCGTACCCTCAAGGACGCGACCAGCGAGGCCATGCGGCACTGGGTGGGCGCGACCGGCGACTCCCACTACTGCATCGGCTCGGTCGTCGGGCCGGATCCGTACCCATGGATGGTCAGGGAGTTCCAGCGGATCATCGGCGACGAGGCCCGCGGGCAGTGCGCCGCCGAGCTGCGGACCGGCGTCCCCGACTACGTGGTCGCGTGCGTCGGCGGCGGCTCCAACGCGGCCGGCACGTTCGCCGGATTCGCCGACACCCCGGCGCGCCTGGTCGGTGTCGAGGCGGAGGGCGGCGCCGGGGCGGCACGCGGCCGGCTCGGCGTCCTGCACGGCTGCCGCTCGCTGTTCCTGCAGGACGACGACGGGCAGATCACCGAGGCGCACTCCATCGCCGCCGGGCTCGACTATCCGGGCGTCGGCCCGGAGCACGCGCACCTGCGCGACCTGGGCCGGGCCCGCTACGTCACGGTGACCGACGACGAGGCGGCCGGCGCGGCGGTGCGGCTGGCACGTACCGAAGGCATCGTCCCCGCGCTCGAATCGGCGCACGCCCTCGCCTGGGTGATCCGCGCGGCGGGTGACGGAGACCTGCCCTCGGGATCGACGGTGCTGATGACGTTGTCCGGCCGGGGCGACAAGGACGTCTCAACCCTGAAGGAGCTGCTGTGACGAACCCCACCCTGGCCGCGGGCGCGGGCGCGGTCGAACGCCACCTGCGTTCCCGCCGGGACACCGGCCGCGGCCTGCTCATGCCGTACGTGACCGGGGGGATCACGCCCGGCTGGACGGACTACCTGCGGGCGTTCGCCGCCGCCGGGGCGGACGCGATCGAGCTCGGCCTGCCCTTCTCCGACCCCACGCTGGACGGCGTCACCATCCAGCAGGCGAGCGAGACGGCACTGGCGCGGGGGGCGAGCACCCGCCGGATCCTCGCCGACCTGTCCGGTATGCCGGACCTGGGCGTGCCGCTGGTCGTCAGCACCTACTACAACCTGGTGCTGCACGACGGCCCCGAGGCGTTCTGCGCAGCGCTGCGCCGGGCCGGCGTCGGCGGCCTGATCGTGCCCGACCTGCCGGTGAACGAGGCGGACGAACTGACGGACGTGGCCGCCGCCGCTGGGATCGAACTGGTCCTGCTCGCGTCGCCGGCGACGCCGCAGCCGCGGCTGGCGGAGATCGCGTGCCGCAGCCGCGGATTCGTCTACGCGGTGTCGCTGATGGGCACCACCGGTGAGCGGGCCGCCCTCGCCGCTTCGGCGGCGGAGCTCACCGAGCGGATCAGGCGCGTCACCGACCGGCCGGTCTTGCTAGGATTTGGCGTTTCCACCCCGGACCAGGCACGCGAAGCCCGTCGGCACGCCGACGGCGTGGTGGTCGGCGCCGCGGTCATGCGGCGGGTGCTCGACGGGGCCGGGCCGGACGACCTGCGCGCCTTCCTCGCGAGCCTGCGGCAAGCCCTCGACCAGGAGTGTGACCGAGCACGATGACCCCCGACGCCGGGCACGAGGCGAGATACCGCGCCATCGCCGCCGACCTCGCCGCGAAGATCCGGTCGGGACACTACGCCCCCGGTGAGGCCCTGCCGCCGCAACGGGAGCTGAGCGCCTCCTACGGGGTGACCCTCATGACGCTGCGCCAGGCGTTGCGGGAGCTCAGCGACGAGAGGCTGATCGTGCAGCAGCCCGGCAGGGGTACGTTCGTCGCTCCACCCCATCTGGCGTACCAGCTCGACTCGCTCCGCAGCCTGGTCGACGACCTGCGTAAACAGGGCCACGATGTGCGCACCGCGGTGGCCGGGCGGGCGGTGCGCCGAGCCCCCGCCCGCATCGCCGCGGAGCTGCGGCTGCGTCCCGGCGACAGCGCACTGCGGCTGGAGCGGGTCCGCGAGTTCGCGGGACGCCCCGCCGTACACCAGGTGTCCTGGGTCCGCCGGCCGGTGGCCGACCAGATCCGCGACCGCGACTTCACCGCCGTCTCCCTCTATACGGCCCTCGCCGACGCGGGAGTGACGGTCGCGCAGGCGTCAGAGGTGGTCCGGCCCGGACTGCTCGACCCCGCCGCCGCCCGCCACCTCAACGAGCCGCAGGGCAGCCCGGTACTCGTCAGCACCCGGATCACCTACACGCTCGACGCCACGCCCGTGGTGTCCGACCACGCCACCATCCTCGGCAGCATGATGGAGATCCGTACCGAACGCGCCGCCACCGGCCTGTCCCTCACCTGGGGCGCCACTATTCCCTAGTCAACCTATAGGAATAGTTGACTTTGTGGTCGGTGTGACAGACGCTGTGGTTGGCCCCGCACACACCGTCCTCGAAAGGTGTCAGGGAAATGACCCAGCTTCATGACGCGACGCCCGCCCACGTCGACGACTCCTTCCGGCACATCGAAGTCACCCAGGTCGGCGGCGTGATCGGCGCTGTCGTCGCGGGCATCCGGGTCGGCGGCGACGCCGCCCCGGCCGCGGTCGCCGAGCTTCGCGCCGCCCTGCTGCGCCACCGTGTGGTCTTCCTGCGCGACCAGCGGCACGCCACCGACGCCGACCAGCTCGCGTTCACCAGGCTGCTCGGAACCGTCACCAAGCCGCACCCGACGGTGACCGGAGACGGGGAGGCCGTGCTCCCGATCGACTCCGAGCAGGGCAAGGCCAACAGCTGGCACACGGACGTGACCTTCGTCGACCGGATCCCCGCGATCAGTGTGCTGCGCGCCGTCACGCTCCCGCACTACGGCGGGACCACGGTGTGGGCCAACACGGTCGAGGCGTACCGGCGGCTGCACCCCGGTCTGCAGGCGCTGGTGGGACAGTTGCGCGCGGTGCACTCCAACCTGTACGACTACGCGGCGCAGCGCCCGCAGATCGGCGGGATCGACGTCAAGGAGCAGGAGTATCGCGAGGCGTTCCGGAGCAGTGAGTTCGAGACCGAGCACCCCGTCGTCCGTATCCACCCGGAGACCGGCGAGCCGTCCCTGCTCCTCGGCCACTTCGTCAGGTCATTCGAGGGTCTGAGCAGCGCCGATTTCCAGGATCTGTTCGCCCTGCTGCAGCGGCACATCACGCGGCTGGAGAACACGGTCAGGTGGACCTGGCGGGCCGGTGACATCGCCATCTGGGACAACCGGGCCACGCAGCACTACGCCGTCGCGGACTACGACGACCTGCCCCGCCTGCTGCACCGGATCACGCTCGCCGGCGACATCCCGATCGGCATCAACGGCGACACCAGCGTGGTCCGCAAGGGAGACGCCGGCGCCTACTCGCCCATCGCCGCCTGAGCGTGCGCGGCGGGCCGGTCGCGCGCCGTCAGGCATGCCGCCCGCCGGGAATGGCCGTGAGCAGTTCCCGTGTGTAGGGGTGGTTCGGGCGGTCGAAGAGCTCGCCGGGCGTGCCGATCTCGACGATCCGGCCGGCCCGCATGACGGCCACCCGGTGGGCGATCTGCCGCACCACGGCGAGGTTGTGGGAGATGAACAGGTACGCGACGCCGGTGGCCGCCTGCAGTTCGGCGAGCAAATCACTCATGACCACGAGGACCGGGTTCGTTCCTACCGGTTGCTCGCGGACGAATGGCGCCGGCGGTGAGGCGGCCGGATGACCTCGCCGCCGCCCAGCCACCGGACCATCGGTCCGGATGACGCCGGTCCCCTGAGGAGCCCTTCGATGGACATGCGTGCGCTCGTCGTCGACCCCGATGCGCCCGGTTCCCAGCGTTTGGGAACGGCTGCCGAACCCCGGCCCGCGCCCGGCCAACTGGTGCTTGATGTCCGGCACATCTCGCTCAACCGCGGCGAGATACTGTTCGCCGGTCAGCGCCCCGCTGGCACCGTGCACGGCTACGACGCGGCAGGTGTCGTCGTACGTGCCGCGGCGGACGGCACCGGGCCGGCGGCGGGCGCCAGAGTCGCGGCGTTCGGCGCCGGAGCATGGGCACAGCGGATGACGGTGGACGTCACCGCGGCGGCCGAAGTGCCCGCCGAGGTAGACCTGGCCGACGCTGCCGCCTTGCCGATGGCCGGCATCACGGCGCTGCGCACACTGCGTTCCCGCCCCATCCTCGGCCGGCGGGTACTGATCACTGGAGCGGCCGGCGGCGTCGGCCGGTACGCGGTCCAGTTGGCGGCATTGGCAGGCGCCCACGAGGTGGTGATCGGCCTGGAGGGCGTCGACCGGCCGGTCGACCTCATCCTCGACACCGTGGGCGGAGCACAACTGGCCGCCGCCTGGGCGCTTCTCGCACCGGGTGGCGACGTGCAGAGCATCGGCTGGGCGTCCGGCGAGCCGGCGGTCTTCGTGCCGAACTCGCTCTTCTCCGTCGGACCGGTCAAGACGATCAGTTCGTTCGGCGACGTCCACGAGGTCGGCCCCGACCTGGCCACCTTGCTCGGATTCGTGGCGGCTGGGCGGCTCTCTCCGGAAGTCGGCTGGCGCGGCCCCTGGGAACGCGTAACCGAGGCCGCCGAAGCGTTGCTGGAGCGGCGTATCGCGGGCAAGGCGGTGCTGGACGTAGAACCTCCGACCTCGGGCTGACGATCGTGGGCAGCGGCCATTCACTCTTCCGACGGGCGTTTCGCACGTGTCGTGGGGCCCCGCTCTTGCGTGCTGGTGAGCCTGTCCAGCACCTTGTAGACCGGTTTTGGGCGAGGCGCCATCGCGGCGGCGGCGGACTCGCGCCGCGCGATCTAGGATCGCGTCATGCCCTTGACCGCGAACGACGTCGACCGGTTCGAGGCCTCCAGGCCGCGGCTGGAGGCCATCGCCTACCGCCTCCTCGGCTCCGCCGGGGAGGCCGAGGACGCCGTGCAGGAGACGTTCCTGCGCTGGCAGGCCGCCGACATCGACCGCATCGAGGTCCCCGAGGCCTGGCTGACGAAGGTCCTCACCAACCTGTGCCTCAACCAGCTCACCTCCGCGCGGGCGCGCCGAGAGACCTATGTGGGCCAATGGCTTCCCGAGCCGCTTCTCGCCGGGGACCCGATGCTCGGCCCGGCCGAGACCGCCGAGCAGCGCGAATCGGTCTCGTACGCGGTCCTCACCCTCATGGAGCGCCTCTCGCCCAACGAGCGGGCGGTGTACGTGCTGCGGGAGGCCTTCGACTACCCGCACCGGGAGATCGCCGAGATCCTCGACATCACCGAGGCCACCAGCCAGCAGATCTTCCACCGCGCCAAGAAGCACGTCGCGGACGGCAAGGCCCGCACCGAGATCGACGAGGCCTCCACCCGGCGGATCGTCGAGGAATTCCTGGCGGCCGCCACCAGCGGCCAGATCGAACCGCTCGTGCGCCTGCTCACCGAGGACGCCATCTCGATCGGTGACGGTGGCGGGAAGGTCCCGGCCCGCGCCAAGGCGGTCGCGGGCGCCGTCGCGGTCGCGAAGTTCCTGAGGGGCCTGTTCAAACCCGGCGAGGCCAAGCGCGCCCTGGCCGGCGGCACGCCCGAGGTCTACGCCTGGACCGCCAACGGCGACCCCGCCGTCGTGGCCGTCGTGGACGGCCGGGTCATCGGCGTCATGTGCCTGGAGGTCACGGCCGAGGGCATCGCCGCGTGCCATAACCAGGTCAACCCCGACAAGCTCGAACGCGCGACCGCGCACTGGGCGGCCGCCGACCACGGGAAGCCCCTGTTCAACGCCTTCTGATCGCTATGTGAGGTGCTTCACATCGCGTTCCTGTCAGGAAACGGCGGGCCGCCCGGTTCATGTGGCAAACCCGCGCAAGACAGGAGCAAGGGAATGCAGCACCGCATCGTCGTCCTCGGAGCCGGATACACCGGAGCCATCGCCGCCGGCCGCCTCGCCAAGCGGCTCCGCCGCGAGGACGTCGCCATCACCCTCGTCAACGCCGAGCCCGACTTCGTCGAACGCGTCCGCATGCACCAGCTGGCGACCGGCCAGGACCTCAAGCCCCGGCCATTCAGTGAGATGTTCGCGGGCACCGGCGTCGAACTGAGGCTCGCGAAAGTCACCGGCGTCGACGTCGACCGCAAGACCGTCGCCGTCGTCGACGCGAACGGCGCCGAAGAACTCGCCTACGACACGCTCGTCTACGCCCTCGGCAGCGGCTGGAACGCCCAAGGCGTCCCCGGGACCGCCGAGCACGCCTATGAGATCGCCGGCCGCCCCGGAGCACTCCGGCTGCGCGAGCGCCTGGCCCGCCTCGACGCCGGGCAGACCGTGGTCGTCGTCGGCGGCGGCCTCACCGGCCTGGAGGCCGCGACCGAGATCGCCGAGGCCCGCCCGGACCTCGACGTCGCCCTCGCGGCCCGCGGCGGCCTCGGCGACTGGCTCTCGCCCAAGGGCCGCGAGCACCTGCGGAAGGTCTTCGGCAGGCTCGGGATCACCGCGCATGAGCACGCCGCCGTCACCGCGGTCGAAGCCGACCGCGTCGCCACCGCCGACGGCAAGGCCATCCCGGCCGCGGTCGCCGTGTGGACCACCGGCTTCGCGGTCCACCCGATCGCGAAGGCGACCGCCCTGGAGGTCACCGATATCGGCCAGATCGTGGTTGACGGGACCATGCGCTCGGTCTCGCACCCGGACGTGTACGCCGTCGGCGACGCGGCCATGGTGATGGGCCCCGGGGACAAGCCGCTGCGGATGTCGTGCGCCTCGGGAAGTCCGACCGCGTGGCAGGCCGCCGACGCGATCGCGGCGCGCCTGACCGGCGGGAAGCTCCCGAACGTGCCGATCCGCTACTTCAACCAGTGCATCTCTCTGGGCCGCAAGGAGGGCTTGATCCAGTACGTCACCGCCGACGATCGCGCCGTACGGGCGGTCCTGACCGGACGGCTCGCCGCCCTCTACAAGGAGCTGATCTGCAAGGGCGCCGCCTGGAGCGTCGCCAACCCGACGCTCGGGCTGCCGACCCGACGCCACCGCGTCACGCGGGAGCAGGCCGCGGCGGGCTCGGCCGTCGAGGCGACGGCGTAGAGCACGAAGCGAAGCGAGTGCCCTCGAGGCTGCCACGTCCCAGGCCGGCCCTCCTCGTGAACACCCCCTGAAGATCCGAACTCCGTACAGGCCCTAGTTGGCGAGGCCGCTTTCGTAGGCGTAGATGACGGCATGGATGCGGTCGCGGAGTTGGAGCTTGGCGAGGATGCGGCTGACGTGGGTCTTGACCGTGCCTTCACCGATGACGAGATGGTCGGCGATCTCCAGGTTGGACATGCCCTGGGCGATGAGTGAAAGAACGTCGCGTTCGCGGGACGTCAGGAGGGCCAGGCCTGAGCCGTCCGCCGGGCGCGGTGCCGTGTCGACGAAGTGCTTCACCAGGCGGCTGGTGACCGTGGGCGCGGCGACGTTCTGACCCGCGGCGACCGTGCGGATCGCGGCGACCAGGTCGGCCGCGAGGGTGTCTTTCAGCAGGAACCCCGCGGCACCCGCGTGCAGGCCCGCGTAGACGTATTCGTCCAGGTCGAAGGTGGTCAGGATGATCACATGCGGGCCGGACTCCGCGGAGCGCAGGCGGCGGGTCGCCTCGATGCCGTCGATCCCGGGCATCCGGACGTCCATGAGGACGACGTCAGGCGCCTCTTCGGCGGCGACCGACAGCACCGCGAGGCCGTCGGCGGCCTCACCGGCCACCCGGATGTCGTCGGTCTCGTCGAGGATCATGCGGAAGCCGGTGCGGACCAGGGCCTGGTCGTCGGCGATCACGACCCGGATCATGCGGCCGCCACCGGCAGGACCGTGGTGACCTCGAAGCCGCCGTGGTCGGCCGGTCCCGCCCGGAACGTCCCGCCCAGTGCGGCCACCCGTTCCGCGATGCCGCGCAGCCCGTTGCCGAAGACCGGTGTCCCCCCACCCGCGCCGGTATCGGCGACCCGGATGTGCAGGGTGTCGGGATTGAAGGACAGGTCCACGCTGCAGCGGCTGCCCGGCGGGGCGTGCTTCAAGGCGTTCGTGAGCGCCTCCTGGACGATCCGGTAGGCGGACAACTCGATGCCCGCGGGCAGCGTGGCGGGCTCGCCGATGATCGCGAACGTGACCGGGGTTCCGCTGGACCGGACGCGCTCGATCAGGTCGGGGAGCGCGGCCAGGCTGGGCTGGGGAGCGAGCGACGGGTCGGCGCGTACCAGGCCGAGCAGGCGGCGCATCTCGGCCAGCGAGGCCCGTCCCGTAGTGATCACATTGGCCAGCGCGACCTCGCTGCGTTCCGGATGCCGGTGCAGAGCCGCCTGCGCCCCTTGGGCCTGGACGACCATCACGGAAAGGCCGTGCGCGACGACGTCATGGAGTTCGCGTGTGATCCGTCCGCGTTCGGTCGCGACGGCCAGGGCCGTCCGCTGCTCCTGTTCGCGTTCCAGGTCGGCCGCCCGTGCCTGCAGGACGGCCAGGTGGAAACGGCGGGTCCGGGCGTTGTCACCCGCGGCCCAGGCGATGCCCAGCAGCAGCGCTGGAACTACCGCATACGACAGCGCCTGCCACAGCACGTCCGCCAGCGGGTCCGCCAGAGCGAGTTTGTCGACAGGGCTCTTCGCCGGGTTGGTCTTCGCCAGGATGGTGAGTATTGGGGTGTCAATGAGAGGGCCGACCAGGCCGATGCCGACCAGCCCGGCTTCGAGGGTGACGAGCACCGCCAGCGACAGCCTGCGAGTGCCGGCGGCACTCGCCAGCGCGTACAGAACGACCAGAACGACCAGGTCGAGGGGCAGCAGATCGCTGCCAAGCATCGCTTTGGGACTCGGCGAGACCAGCATCATCGCCGGCCAGCCGAGAAGGTGCGAGGCCGCGCACGCTGTGGCTAGCAGCATCGCCGCCAGCGGCCACCGGTGCCGGGCGAAGACCGCCGCGACCGCGAGCAGGGCCGCCAGCCACCAGCAGAGAATCTGCAGTCGCCAGTCGTCCACCGACCCGTAGACGCTGATCATCTTGCGCTGGGCCGGCGTGTTGAAGAAGGGGTCGGCGCCCAGCAGCGCACTGGTCACGGCCAGCACGATGACCATGGCGCAGTCGCCCAGGAACGTGCGCATGGCGGCAGGGTATCCGCGCCGTAATGAAAAGCGGATCTGTCGTGAGATATACATCCGGGTCCGCCGGACGGCAGACGCGGCGGCCCGGGCGGCGCGTCCAGCCTTGGGAGCATGAAACGCATCCTTGCCTGTACGGCCCTGGCCCTGGTGTGCATCACCGGGTGCTCGGCCGCCGGCGGCGCCGACAGTCCGTCCCCCTCGCCCAGTCAGAACAACGTCCAGCGCTTGATGACGATCGGAAGGCAAATGGCCCAGTGCGCCCGGACCCACGGCCACCCGAACTTCCCCGACCCGGTCGTGAACGCCGAAGGCGACGACATCGTCTTCAACCTTCCCGGTGGAAACGGCGATGTGAAGACCGTGTTCCGCTCGCTGGAGGGCTTCCCCGAGTGCAAGTCGCTCCTCAACCAGATGTCGGACGCATCCCCACCCAGGAAGAGCAGGCCGCCCCGAGTGGGGGACCCGGGTCCGAAGGACGTGCCCGCCCTGCGGAACTTGGCGAAATGCCTTCGCCAGCACGGACTTCCGGAGTGGCCCGATCCCAAGGCCGACGGGAGCTTCCCGCTGTCCGGGACGCCGCTGCAGGCCGAGGGCAAATCGAACCGCATCAGGACCGCCATGGTCGCGTGCGAGCAGTTCTGGTCCGGCAGGATCCTCAGCTCATGAGGACCACGCGCGTGCTCGTTGTCGTCGCCGCGGTCGCGGCGGCCGGGACCGGTGCCTGGGCGATCACCCGTCAGGATCCTGCCGCTCCCAAGGTGAGCGGATCGCCAGTGGCCGTCACGTCGGTGACGGTCGGCCGGGGTGACATCGTCGCCCGGATGCCGCTCGGGGGGACCCTCGGCTACGACGGGTCGTTCACGATCGTCAGCCAACTCCCGCCCGGAGTGATCACCTCGGTTCCCGCACCGGGTGCGGTGATCAAGCGCGGCGGCCGCCTGTTCGCCGTCGGGGCGGCGTCCACGGTCCTGCTGTATGGCCGGACGCCCGCCTACCGGGCTTTCGCACTGGGCATGACCGACGGCGCCGACGTCAAGCAACTCGAACGCAACCTGGCCGCGCTGGGCATGGAACCGGGGACCGTGGACCGGCATTTCTCCGCCTCCACCGCGGCGGCCGTGCGGCGCTGGCAGAAGGCGCGCGGCCTGTCCTACGCGTCCCGGACGGGACGACTGGAGCCCGGCGACGTGATATTCCTGCCGGGGGCTGTGCGGGTCACGCAGATCCACAGCCCCGCGGGCGCTCTGGCCGGGCCGGGCGCTCAGGTGCTCGTGGTGAGCTCCACGACGAAGGTCGTCCGGGTCTCCCTGACGACCGATCGGCGGTCGCAGGTGCATGTGGGAGACCGGGTCAGCGTCTCCCTTTACGGATCTTCACACACCTATGACGGGCGGATCCGTTCCATCGGGAAAGTGGCGACCGCGCCGCCCCAGCAGCAGCAGGGGCCGCCGGGTAGTGAGGGCCCGGCCACCATCCCGCTGACGATCAGCCTGGTCAAGCCGGGCAGAGAACTCGCCCAACTCGACCAGGCTCCGGTCAACGTCGACGTGATCAGCCAGCGGCGACAGGACGTGCTGACCGTCCCGGTCACCGCCCTGCTGGCCGGTTCCAACGGCGGTTACCAGGTCGCGGTGCTGGACGGCACCGCCCGCAGGCTCGTCCAGGTCGTGCCCGGGCTCTACGACGACCAGTCGGGAACCGTCGAGGTGACCGGCATCGAGGAGGGCGCCAAGGTGGAGGTGCCCGTCTCATGAACCGCCCCATGAACGATCTCATGAACGATCTCATGAACCGCCCCATGAACGATGTGGTGCTGTCCTTCGAGGGCGCGGTGAAGACCTATCCGGGGACGCCTCCCGTCGAGTCGCTGCGCGGGGTGGACCTGACCGTACGGGCCGGGGAGATGGTCGCGGTCCTCGGCCCGTCCGGATCGGGAAAGACCACGCTGCTCAACCTTGCCGCCGGGCTCGACCGTCCTACCGCGGGGTCGGTCCACCTGGCCGGGGAGCGCATCGAGACACTGTCGGACCGGCGGCTGTCGGGGCTGCGCGCCCACACGATCGGCGTCGTCTTCCAGCAGTTCTTCCTGCTCGACCATCTCACGGCCCTCGACAACGTCGCCGGCGGCCTGCTCTACCGCGGCCTGCCGCCGCGCCGCCGCCGTACCGCCGCCATGGACGCGCTGGAGCGCGTCGGCCTGTCCCACCGGGTCGGCCATCTGACCCGCCTGCTGTCCGGCGGCGAACGCCAGCGGGTCGCCATCGCCCGCGCCCTGGTCGGTCGTCCCGCCCTCGTGCTGGCCGACGAACCCACCGGCAACCTCGACTCGGCCAACGGCGACCAGATCCTCACCCTGCTCCGCGATCTCAACGCCGACGGCGTCACCTTGCTCGTGATCACCCACGATCCGCATGTCGCAGCCGCCTGCACCCGTCGCGTCCAGATCCACGACGGCCGGATCGGCGGTGAGTCATGACCACGCCCGTCTCCCGGCTGCGCGCCGGTGACCTGGTGCCGCTGGCCACGGTCGGGCTGCGCAGCCGCAGGACGCGGACCGCGCTGTCGACGCTCGGCATCGCCATCGGCATCGCCGCGATCGTGGCAGTACTGGGCATCACCCGCTCCAGCCAATCCGAACTACTCGACCGGATCGACCGTCTCGGCACCAACCTACTGACCGTGGCCGAACTCGGCGGCAACGAGGAACCACTACCACCGACCGCGCGCACGAGCATCGCCCGCACCGACGGCGTCGAACACGTCACCGCCACCGCCCAACTCCACGACACCGGCGTCTACCGCAACGATCGCATCCCCGCCGGGCAGTCGGGCGGGATGGAGGTCCGGGTCACCGAAACGACGCTGCTGTCCACCCTGGACGGCCACCTCGCAGCTGGGAGGTTCCTCACCCCGGCCACCAGCGGCTACCCGGTCGTGGTGCTCGGCCACGGGGCCGCCGAGACGCTGGGCATCGCCCACCTGGATCCGGCCACCCGCGTCTGGCTCGGCGGCCGATGGTTCACCGTCGCGGGCATCCTGCAGCCCGTCGAGCTCGCCCCCGAGATCGACCGGTCCGCGCTCATCGGCACCGGCATCGCCGCCTCACTCGGCTACACCGGCCACCCCACCCTCCTCTACCTACGCGCGGCCACCGAACACGTCACGAAAACCGCAGGCCTGCTGGCCCGTGCCGTCAACCCCCAGTTCCCCCAGGAAGTCGCGGTCACCCGCCCGTCCGACGCGCTCGAATCGCGCTTGCTCGTCGCCGACTCCACCACGTCCCTCCTCCTCGGCCTGGGCACGGTCGCCTTGCTCGTCGGCGGCATCGGCATCGCGAACGTCATGGTCATCTCCGTGCTGGAACGCCGTACCGAGATCGGCCTGCGCCGCGCCCTCGGCGCCACCCGCCCGCACATCGCCACCCAGTTCCTGCTCGAATCGCTGCTCCTGGCCACGCTCGGCGGCCTCACCGGGACGATCCTCGGCTCGGCCGCGACCTACATCACCGCGATCAACCACCACTGGCACCCGCTCATCCCGCCCACGGGCATCGCCGCCGGCCTCGGAGCAGCCGTACTGATCGGCGCGCTCGCGGGCCTCTACCCGGCCACGCGAGCCGCCCGCCTCGCCCCGACCGACGCACTGCGCTCCGCCTGAGCCATCGGCGATGTCCCGGACTCGGCCTGCCGGGCGATGACGCCTGCCACTCGCCCGGTTTTGCCTGATTTGCAGATATATGACGCTCTGTGTACCTTTGTGTATACGGTATACGCCGCTACGGGCTTTCGTTGTCCCAGCCGGCGCCGTTCGTCGCCCGGGCCGCGCGTCTTTTGCCGGCCGGCCCGCAGAGCACTTCCTGCCCGAATCCGTCGACCAGCCCAGCCTGGTAGGCGCCATGAAAGCAAGGAGTCAATCTTTCATGCCCACCCATCGGATCCTCTCGCCCGTGCTTTCGCTCAAGATCCGGCTGAACCTCGCCGGCAGGCGTGTCCGCTCCGTCGTCGCCGGTATGAGCGTGGCCGTGTCTATGATCACGCCCGTCGTCGCTCTGACCGGCTCTGCGCACGCCACCTCGCTCACCTACGGCCAGGACGTCTCCGGCTACGAGTCGAACTACGACTGGAGCGCCAGCCCGGCCAAGTTCGGCATCGTCAAGGCGACCGAGGGCCTGAACTTCCGCGACCCCTCCTTCGTCCGGCAGTGGCGGGAGTTGGCCGGCAAGGGCATCGTGCGCGGCGCCTATCACTACGGCCACCCGGGCGACGATCCCGTCGCCGAGGCGGACCACTTCCTGTCCGTGGTCAACGAGCAGCCCGCCAAGCGCGGAGACCTGTTGGTGCTGGACCTGGAGACCACCGACGGCGAGTCCGTCGCCCACGTCAACGCCTGGGCCAAGACGTGGCTGGCCCATGTGAAGGCCGAGACCGGTGTCGCCCCCATCTTCTACAGCGGTCGGGACTTCGCCGACACCTACGGCCACGGCCTGGCGGGCTATCCCCTGTGGGTGGCCGCCTACGGCCCGGCTACGGAGCGTGTCGCACCGCCGGCCGACTGGAAGAAATGGATCATCCACCAGTACACCGACACTCCCATCGACCAGAATGTCTCTTCGCTGACCCCGCAGCAGTTGCGCGCCCTCGGCCGTCGCTGATGGCGGGCACGGCATTCCGGCGTCTCGGCCACGCGGTGCACGGCGTCGCTCTCCGTGGATCGGGTTCCGTGCCTCGACGGTGTCAGGTGGCCGGGACGAGCATGGTCTTGATCGATGTCCTGGAGGCCATCGCGGTATAGCCCTGTGCGACGTCCTCCAGGGGAAGGACGTTGTCGAACACCACGCCGGGGTCGAGGGTTCCCGCTGTGATCCGCGAGATCAGGTCGGGGAGATGGCGGCGTACGGGGGCGATGGCGAGGCTCAGGCTGAGGTTGTGGATGAGGGGCTGGAAGAGCGGCAGCGTCGGCGCCGTGTGCGGCACGCCGACCGCGCCGATCGAGCCGCCGTCCCTGGCCATGCCGATCGCCATGGCCCACGACTCCGGAGTGCCGACCGCCTCGATCACATGCCGCACCCCGAGGCCGCCGGTCTGCTCGCGCACCGCGGCGATCCCCTCATCGCCTCGCTCGGCGATGATGTCGGTCGCTCCGAAGGACTTGCCGATGGCGGCGCGGTCCGAGTGCCTGCTCATCAGGAAGATCCGGTCGGCACCGAGGACGGCCTTCGCGCCGAGCACGGCGCACAGCCCGACGGCGCCGTCGCCGATGACGGCGACCGTCGACCCCTCGGTGACACCTGCCATGACGGCTCCGTGCAGGCCGGTGCCCATCACATCCGAGGCGGCCAGGAGCGCGGGGTACAGCGACTCGTCGACGCCGCCCAGGCCTCCGGGCACCGCCACCAGGGTTCCGTCGGCCCACGGAACCCGCACGGCCTCTCCCTGGCCGCCGTCGGTGCCCGGCGCGCCGAAGGTGCCGCCGTTCTCGCATGAGGTCTGGATTCCGTCCAGGCAGGCAGGGCAGGTGTTGTCGGACCACTTGAAGGGCGCGACGACCAGATCGCCGGGGCGGAAGGTGCGAACGTCGTCGCCGACCTCCTCCACGATGCCGATGAATTCGTGTCCCATCCGGGATCGTTCGGCACGGGTGATGACGCCGCGGTAGGACCACAGGTCCGACCCGCAGACGGCGGCACGCAGAACCCGGACGACGGCGTCGGTCGGTTCGGACACGGCGGCGTCGGGCACGTCGTCGACGACGACGTTGCCCGCGGACATGTAGAGCGCGGCGCGCATCGGGAAATCGCCTCCGTTGAGGGTTGATCAGTGCAGGGCGGGGGTGCGGGCGTCGACGGCGAGCGTCGACTCCACGTGAGCGGCCACGGCGAGCAGGTCCATGTCGGTGCCCAGCGGGGACGACAACTGGAGACCTATCGGCAGGCCGTCGGCGCTCCAGCCGCAGGGCAACACGAGCGCGGGGGCACCCGTGAGGTTGTGCACGGCGGTGAACAGACCTTCCGCGGCGCCCTGCGGAGTGTCGACCGGAGGCGTCGTGACGGGCGCGACGAATGGCGCGGCGGGGGTCAGCAGGACGTCGACGCCCGTGTAGACCTCCGCGGCGGCGGGCAGCAACCGCTCGCGCGCGGCCATGGCCGCGCGGTAGTCGTCCTCGCTCACCGCTGATCCGGAACGAAGCAGCCGCAAGGTCTCCGGGCCGTAGTGGCCGGGAGACGTCGTCACCCGGTCACCGTGGACCTGCCAGGCTTCGAACAGCAGGATGTCGGAGAAGGTCTTCTCCAGTTCGTCGAAGGCCGAGCCGTCGACCTCCACGATCGTGCAGCCGGCGTTACGCAGACTCTCGATCGCGTCGCGTACGGCTGCCGCCACGTCGGGTTCGAACTCGGCACGTTCGAGCTGCCCGCGCAGGACGCCGACGCGGAGCGTGGTTTTCGTGAGTTCCGCTGGCGTGTCTCCCGTCAGCGCGGAGAAGACCGCGACCGTGGTCGCGATGTCGCGGGCGAGCAGGCCCACATGGTCGAGGGTGGGGGAGAGCGCCTGCACGCCGTCGAGTGGCAGCGCGCCGTGGCTCGGTTTGAACCCGACGGTGGCGCAGTAGTGCGCCGGGATGCGGATCGACCCCCCGGTGTCCGTGCCGAGGGCCACCGCGCAGGCGCCGACGCCGACGAGGGCCGCGGAACCGCCGCTGGATCCGCCGGCGGTCCGCCGGGGATTGAAGGGGTTCATCGCCTCCGGCACGCCGGGGTGGACGGCGCCCGCGGCGTACTCGAGTAACGACGTGGCGGCGAAGACGTCGGCGCCGGCCGCGCGCAGCGACGCGACGACGGGGGCGTCCGCGGGGGCGGGCCGCCCGCGCATCGCTTCCGGGTTGCCGTTGCCGCGCGGGTGCCCCGCGATGTCGATCAGGTCCTTGACCGCGATCTGGACGCCGTGCAGCGGCCCGCCCGCGGCGCGCGCGGGCGCGTGGAACAGCTCGACCACGGCGTTCAGGGGACGGCCGAGCCGCTCCGCGCGCTCGTAGGCGGCGAGGAGATCCAGGTTGGCCACCTCGCACGTCCGCTCACCCCGCTCGATCGCCTTGATGATCTGGCCGGCGTAGGTGGTCAGCGGGCCGGCGAGATCACGGAGCAGGTCGTCGACCTCCGTCTTCCGCTTGCGGACCATCAGGTCCCGGTAGATGCCGCTGTGCGACTTGGCGCTGCCGCGGTTGAAGGCGACCAGCCGGGCGAGGGAGCCCTCCAGGTCGGCCGGCTCGAAACCGTCGAAACCCTCGGGCTCCACCGGAGCCTGCGCGAGCACCTCCCTGGCGACGGCGAGCATGAGCGGCCGCCACCGCGGGTCTTCCAGGGAGTCCGCGATGGACAGGTCGGAGACGGCGCCTGCGTAGAGCATGGCGCCGTAGGCCTCCTTGCCCCACAGGAACCCCATGATGTTGCCGGTGGCCTCGGCGTACGGGAGGGCGTCGACCAGTTCGCGCAGCCGCGGGGTGATCTCGCCGGACAGCTCGCCGACCCGGAACGTGCCGACGTTGCCCTGCATGATGCGGCCGGGACCGAGGACGTCCGCGCCGAAGTTCACGAAGCTCACGATCAGCCGCTCCACGCCGACCACGGCGGACAACATGTCAGCGGTCAGGCCGTTCTGGAAGCTGACCAGGTAGCCGTCCGGGGCGAGCCGGCCGCGTAGCAGTTCGGCGGCCTGCTCGGTGTGGTGGCTCTTGACGGCGATCGCGACACGATCCAGGCGGTCGGGCAGGTCGTCGGGGGTGACGGCATGCGCGGTCACCGTGAAGTTCTCGACCGGGCCTTCGATGGACAGCCCGTCGCGGTTGATCGCCTCGACGTGCGCGGGGTCCGCGTCGCAGAACAGCACGTCGTGCCCGGCCCTGATGAGGTGGGCGCCGATCGTCCCGCCGATCGCGCCGGCTCCGATGATGGTCAGCTGCATGGGGAAATCCACTCATGGGGAGTTCATCTCGGTTGGTCCGAGAACGTCCTGCCGCCGGACCTTACCAAAGCACTTTGGAGATCTATCCGGCCCATCCCCGTGGCGACTGATGCGAAAGTTGCTCGTAAGGCCTTACGTATGACAGGTGGTTCGTGCGTAATATGTCCTAAACGTTCCCGTGCTCCCATGTTTCACGGTGGACAGGTCCAGGCGTGCCCGACCGCGGACCCGCTACATCCCTCATGTCCCCAGACCGACTTTGGCGACCGCTCCGCCCATCGCAAAATCACGAAGGAGCTGGCATGTTCGACGATATTCCCGAGGGCCTCCGTGTCCCTGCCATCAGCAGGCGCCGGCTGCTGCAGCTGGGCGCGCTCGGCATCGGAGCGTTCTCGGCCGCGCCGCTGCTCGCGGCCTGCGGGTCGTCCACCGACACCGCCTCCACCCCCGCCTCCGGGGGGAAGAAGAAGGGAGGCGACCTGGTCATCGTCCGTGACCACGACGCGGTGAACATGGACAAGACGACGGTCTTCAGCAACGGCTCCATCTGGATCTACGTCCAGATGTACGAGCCGCTGGTGGCCATGACGGACGACGGCCAGGGGGTGAAGCCCTGGCTCGCCGAGAGCTACGAGATGTCGCCGGACAACCTGTCCTGCACGCTGAAGCTTAGGAAGGACGTGAAGTTCCACAACGGCCAGCCGATGACCTCCGCCGATGTGAAGTTCTCCATCGACGAGTCGAGCAAGACCAAGGGCGGCTGGGAGTTCATCAACTCCGCGATCAAGGAGGTGACCACGCCGGACGACTACACCGTCGTGGTGACCACCAAGTACCCCTGGGCGCCGCTTCTCGCCGACCTGAGCTGCCCGAACAACGGAATCATCCCCAAGGACTACGCCGGCAAGACGAAGGACGAGTTCTACGCCGCCCCGATCGCCACCGGCCCGTTCATGTGGGGCACCTGGCAGAAGGGCAGCTCCCTCACGCTGAAGAAGCACCCGTCCTACTGGCAGGCGGGCAAGCCGTACCTGGACTCGGTCACCTGGAAGGTGGTCGCGGACAGCAACGCCCGCGCGATCCAGTTGCAGGGCGGGCAGGCACACATCAACGAGGCTCCGCCGTTCTCCAGCCTCGCTCAGGTCAAGAGCACGCCCAACCTGAAGGTCGACGTGTTCCCGTCCACCAGGACGGACTACATCATGATGAACCAGCAGAAGAAGCCGTACGACGACGTGCACGTGCGCCGGGCGATCTCCTACGCCGTCGACCGGGAATCGCTGATCAAGAGCATCCTGTTCGGCAACGGCACCCCGGCGAACTCGTTCATGATGCCGTCCACGCCGTACTACGACAAGAACACCCCGGGCATCCAGTACGACATGGCCAAGGCCAAGGAGGAGATGGCCCAGTCGAGCGTGCCGAACGGCTTCACCACCACGTGGCTGGCGATGTCCGGCGACGCGGTGGACGCGGCGATCGCGCAGGTCATGCAGGCGTCGCTGAAGGAACTCGGGATCACGATGAACATCCAGAACGTGGACCCGAGCGCGCAGCACGACCTGACCAACAAGCTGGACTACGAGATCGCGCACTCGTACTGGACGATGGACCTGGCCGACCCCGACGAGCTCGCCCAGTTCGCGCTCGACCCCACGACCGGCGGGCACTCCTTCGACACCGGCTTCAACGATCCGGAGATCATCGACCTGGTGCACCGGGCGGAGAAGGAATTCGACTCGACCAAGCGCCAGGCCCTGTACAGCGAGCTTCAGGCGAAGGCCGCCGAGTCCGCGTGGCTGGCGTTCCTGTTCTACACGCCGTTCCCGTACTCGCGCGCCGCCAACGTCCAGGGCTTCAAGGTCCTGCCCACCGGCACCTACCACATGGAAGACGTCTCGCTCTGAGCAGGGCAGAAGCCGACTGAGCACTTGGAGCGAGAGAAACGATGAGGTATCTCGTCTACATCCTGAAGCGAGTGGTGTCGCTGATCCCGGTGCTCATCGGGATCTCGTTCATCGTCTTCTTTCTGATCCGGCTGATACCGGGAGACCCGGCGGCGACACTGCTCGGGGTCCACGCCACCCCGCAGGCGGTCAAGGAACTGCGCGAGCAGATGGGTCTCGAGGATTCGCTGCCGAGTCAGTATCTGACGTTCCTCGGCCACCTGCTGCAGGGCAACCTCGGGTACTCCTACGTGTACAGCAGCTCGGTCGTGGACCTGATCACGGTCAGCCTGCCGGTGACGATCTGGCTGCTGATCTCGGGCACCGTCTTCACTCTGCTGATCGCCGTGCCGCTGGCCGTTCTGGCCGCGGCGCGGCGCAACGGAGTCGTCGACAACATCATCCGGGCGGTCCCGGTCGTGGGACTGGGCATGCCGGCCTTCTGGCTCGGCATCATGCTGATCTTGGTCTTCGGGCTGAAACTCGGCTGGTTCCCGGTCGCCGGCTACGGCACCGGCGTGGTCGACCATCTGCGCGGCATCGTGCTGCCCGGCATCACGATCGCACTGACCCTGTCGCCCATCCTGATCCGCAGCCTGCGGGCCAGCATGGTCGATGTGCTGGGCAGCGACTACATCGTGACGGCGCACAGCAAGGGCATCAGCACCGCACGGGTGGTGCTCGGGCACGCGCTGCGCAACGCCGCCGTCTCGTCCGTCACGGTCCTGGGCGTGAACATCGCCTACCTCACCGGATCGACGCTGGTGGTCGAACGCGTCTTCTCGCTTCCCGGAATCGGGCAGCAGATGATCAATTCCATCCTGGGAAGGGACTTTCCCACCGTGCAGGGAATCACTCTGGTCTTCGCGATCATGGTCGTGGTCGTGAACCTGCTGACCGACGTGACGCATGCGGCCCTCGATCCGAGGGTCAAGCTCGCATGAGCGCGGCAACGACCATCGCCCCCGCCCTGCCGGCCTCCGGCAACCGCCGCCGCAGGCGCGGGCGGTGGAACGCACCGCTCGTGGCGGGCCTGATCCTGTTCGGCCTCATCGTCGCCTGCGCGCTGTGCGCTCCACTGCTGACGAGCCAGGATCCGCTCAAGCAGGACCTCGCGAACGCCTTTCTCGCACCCGGCGCCAAGGGCCACCTCCTCGGCACCGACGAACTCGGGCGCGACGTGCTGGCCCGATTGCTCTACGGCGCCCGTGTCGACCTGCGGGTCGGCGTGCTGGCGGTCATCTCGCCGCTCATCCTCGGCAGTCTGATCGGTCTGATCGCGGGATGGTTCGGCGGCTGGATCGACGCCGTCATCGGCCGGATCGTCGACATAGTGATCGCCTTCCCGTTCCTGGTGCTGGTCATCGCGCTGGTCTTCGCCATGGGACCGGGGACGACGAGCATCTACACGGCGATCACCCTGGTCGGCTGGGTGGCGTACTGCCGCATCGTGCGCGGTCAGGTGCTGGTCGCCAAGGAGCAGGAGTACGCCATGGCGGCGCGGGCCAGCGGACTGCCGACGTGGCGGATCCTGCTGCGGCATCTCCTGCCCAACGTCGTCCTGCAGGCGGTCGTCTTCTCGATGAGCGACATCGTGCTCACCCTGCTGGCGATCGTGACCCTGGGATTCCTCGGCCTCGGCGTGCCGCCGCCCACCCCTGACTGGGGGACGATGATTCAGGAGGGTCAGCAGTTCATATTGGACAAGTGGTACATGTCCACGATCCCGGGTCTGGCCATCATCATCACCGGCCTCGCGCTCGCGCTCATCGCGGACGGCATCGTGGAGAAGGCGAACCAATGACCCCTCCCTTGCTCGAAGTGCGCGACCTGCACGTCGAGATCCCCATGCCGCACGCACGGCTGCACGCGGTCCGCGGAGTGTCCTTCTCGGTGGGCACCGCCGAGTCCGTCGGGCTCGTGGGGGAGTCCGGCTCGGGTAAGAGCCTCACGCTCCGCGCGCTGCTCGGCCTGCTTCCCCGCCCGGCGAAGGTCGTCTCCGGCACCATCCTCATCGACGGCGAGGACGTCACCGGGTTGCCGGCCAAGAGCCTGAAGCATCGGCTGACCGACACGATGAGCATGATCTTCCAGGACTCCCTGACGGCGCTCAACCCCGTGATGCGCGTGGGCGACCAGATCGCCGAGGCGCCGCTGCGCAAGCTGGGCAAGTCGCGCGGCGAGGCGCGGGCGATCGCCGTCGACCTGATGCGAGAGGTCGGGATCGCCGATCCCGAGCGCCGCTACCAGCTGTATCCGCACCAGTTGTCGGGTGGCATGCGCCAGCGGATCTGCATCGCGATCGCGTTGTCGACCAAGCCACGGCTCATCCTCGCCGACGAGCCCACCACGGCCCTCGACGTGACGATCCAGGCCCAGGTCCTCGGCGTCCTGCGCCGGCTCAAGCAGGAGGAGAACGTCGGTCTGCTGCTGGTCAGCCACGATCTCGCCGTGGTCAGCCAGACCTGCTCGCGGCTGTACGTGATGTACGCCGGCAAGGTCGTCGAGTCCGGCGACCTGCTGGACCTGGTCACCGGTCCCCGGCATCCGTACACGTTCTCCCTGCTCCGCTCGGTGCCCGACCCGGATCGGCGGGTCGCCAGGCTGCTGACGATCGACGGGCGGCCCCCGGACCTCAGCGAGGGGGTGACGGGGTGCTCCTTCGCCCCCCGGTGCCCGTTCGCCGAGGACGCCTGCCGGGAGTGGGAACCGGAGCCGGTGGCCGCGGGACCGGGGAGGGTGAGCGCCTGCCGGCGCATCGACACGGCGGATCGGTGGACCTCGATGGTGTCGGAAGAAGCGGTGAGCCAGCAGTGACGGCGGGAAACGAAATCCTTTCGGTCGAGGGACTGGTCCGGCACTTCACGCCCAGCGTGTCGGTGACCGACCGGCTCTTCGGCAAGAAGCCGGTGGTGAACCCCGCCGTCGACGGCGTGGACCTGGTGCTGCACAGAGGGGAGACCCTCGGCCTGGTCGGAGAGTCCGGCTGCGGCAAGTCGACCCTCGCCCGCACTGTCGTCGGCCTCTACCGCCCAACCGCGGGCACGATCCGCTACGACGGCGAGATCCTGCCGGAGAAGCGGACGCGGGCTCAGCAGCGCGCCATCCAGATGGTCTTCCAGGATCCCTACAGTTCGCTGAACCCGCGCATGACGGTCGGGCAGATGTTGTCCGAGCTGCTCCGCTTCCACAAGCTGGTCCCGCGCGACAGGGTGGGGGAGCGTAGCAGGGAACTGATGCACCTGGTCGGTCTGCCCGAGCGCGCCCTCGAACAGCGCCCGCGGCAGTTCTCCGGCGGGCAGCGGCAGCGCGTCGGCATCGCGCGGGCGCTGGCGCTGGAACCCACCGTGCTGGTCGCCGACGAACCGGTGTCCGCCCTCGACGTGTCGGTCCAGGCCAACATCATCAACCTGCTCGCCGACCTCAAGGAGACGCTCCACCTGTCGGTCGTCTTCGTCTCGCACAACATGGCGGTCGTGCGGCAGATCAGCGACCGGACCGCCGTGATGTACCGCGGCCGCATCGTCGAGACCGGGAACACCGACACCCTGTTCGACGACCCGGTCCATCCGTACACCAGGCTGCTCATCGGCTCCGTCCCCCGGCTCGCCGACGCGGAGAGCCAGGCCGAAGCGGAGGCGGAGGAGGAGGAGACTGCCGCCGGTCTCGACGCCGTCAGGCAGGAGGTCGCGCGGTCCTCGGCGAGCGGCGGCACCCACCCGTGCCGTTTCGCCGACCGCTGCCCGTCCGTCGTGGCCGCGTGCGCGGCCGAGCCGCCGCTTCTGGCCGATCCACGCGATCCCGCCAGGTGGGCCGCGTGCGTCCACATGTCCCAGCGGGCCGAAGGAGCCGTCGCGTGACCAGTCCCATCGTCATCGGCAGCGAGCGGAGCGAGAACGGTCTGCCCGCCGCCATGGAGATCCTCGCCCGCGGCGGCTCCGCGCTGGACGCGGTCGAGGCCGGACTGCGGCGGTGCGAGGACAACCTGGACGACCACTACGTCGGCACCGGAGGGCTGCCGAACGCCCAAGGGGTGGTGGAGCTCGACGCGTCCCTGATGGTCGGCTCGACCCGGGCCTTCGGCGGCGTCGGCGCGGTGAAGGGCTTCCCCAACCCGATCTCCATCGCCCGTGCCGTACTCGAACGGCTGCCGCAGCACAGCCTGCTCGTCGGCGCCGGGGCCGAGCTGTTCGCCGAGGAGAACGGGTTCACCCGGGCAGACCTGCTGACCGAGGAGTCCAGGAAGCTGTTCCTGTACGCGTTGCAGCCCTCGGACGAGTCCGTCGAAGGCGAGCGCACGGCCGCGCAGGCCGGTGACGACCTCTACCGCAGGACCGCGCTCGACCTGGTCAACCGGTTCGCCCCGCACGAAGGACCATGGGGGACCATCAACATCCTCGCCCTGGACTCCTCCGGCGAACTGGTGGTGGGCGTGTCCACCAGCGGCTATCCCTGGAAATATCCGGGAAGGGTGGGGGACTCCGCCCTCCCGGGGGCTGGGAACTACGCCGACCTCCGGTACGGCGGCGCCGCCTGCACCGGCCGAGGCGAGCTGAGCATGCGTGTCCTGGGCGCCCGCGGCATCGTCGCGGATCTGGCGCACGGCCTGGAGCCCACCGAGGCGTGCCTGGCCATGCTGGCCGAGGCGGCCGGCCTGCCGGACGAGTTCCGCGCCGAGTTGCGCTGCATCGCGCTGACGCCGGACGGCCGGCACGGCGCCGCGGCGGGGCAGGAGGGCTCGGTCTACGCGGTGATGACCGAGACCTCGACAGAGCCGGAGTTCCACCCGAGGAGCGTGCTTTGAAGATCTTCATCTCTTCCGACATGGAAGGGACCGCCGGAGTCGTCGACTGGGATCAGTGCGTCATCGGCGGATCGCAGTACCCCTACTACACCGGTCTGCTGACCGGTGAGATCAACGCAGCGATCGAGGGCGCGTCGGAGGCCGGGGCCACCGAGTTCCTGGTGAACGACGCGCACTCGAAGATGGCCAACCTGAAACCGGACGAGCTCGCCGGGCGCGCGAGTTATCTGTCCGGACGGTACAAGCCGATGTACATGATGCAGGGCCTCGACGAGAGCTTCGACGCCGTCTTCCTGGTGTCCTACCACGGGTCGATGGGAAGCGAAGGCTCGGTCCTGTCGCACACCTACTTCCCCTCGGCGTTCGCCGAGGTGACCGTGAACGGGGTCGTCGCAGGTGAGGCCGGCATCAACGCGCTCGTCGCCCGCGCGTACGGCGTACCGATGGTGCTGGTGACCGGCGACGTCACGACGGCCGAGGAGACCGAGCGGTTCTGCCCGGGCATCAAGACCGCGGTGGTCAAGAAGTCCATCACCCGCTTCTCCGCCGAGGCGCTGCACCCGGAGGCGGCGCGGGACCTCATCCGCGAGCGGGCACGGGCCGCCGTCGCCGACCTGCCGGGCGCGGCGCCGCCGTCCATCGACCTGCCCGTCACCCTCGGCATCTCCTTCCGCAGCAGCGACTACTGCGAGCTGGCCGCCAGGATCGCCGGGGTCGAACGGACCGGAGCCCTGTCGGCGGTCATCACCGGCGACGACCCGCTGCGGATCTACCAGAGCTTCATCACGGTCGTACTGCTGTGCCGGGGGCTGGTCGAATGAGGATCGCGAAAGTTCTCACGCGACCGATCCGCACCGGATTCTTCGCCGACGATCAGGCGGCCATCAGAGCCGGCGCCGAGCACGACGGCTTCGCCTACCGGGGAGACCCGATCACCCCGGGGTTCTCCGCGATCCGGCAGGCCGGCGAGGCGCTGTCGGTGCTCCTGCTGCTGGAGGACGGCTCGGTGGCACACGGCGACTGCGCCGCGGTGCAGTACAGCGGCGCCGGTGGCCGCGACCCGCTGTTCGATGCGGCGGCCGCCCGCCGGGACGTCGAGGAGCACCTCGTCCCCCTGCTCGTGGGCGCGGAGCTCGACTCGTTCCGCGAGCTGGCCGGGCGCGTCGACACCCTGCGTACGGCTACTGGACCGCTCCACACGGCCGTCAGGTACGGCGTGACGCAGGCGGTGCTCGACGCGGTCGCGCAGAGCCGCAGGCTGACCATGGCCGAGGTCGTGCGCGACGAATACGCGACGGGCGTGGAACTCCGGCCGGTGCCGATGTTCGCCCAGACCGGCGACGACCGATACGCCAACGCGGAGAAGATGATCCTCAAACAGGTGGACGTCCTTCCGCACGCTCTGATCAACAACGTCGACACCAAGCTGGGCCGCCAGGGGGAACTCCTGGAGGACTACCTGCGGTGGCTGGTGTCCAGAATCGGGGAGTTGCGTCCCGACGGCGCGTACACGCCCCGGCTGCACTTCGACACCTACGGCACCGTGGGCCTGGCCTTCGACGGGGACGTCGAGGCGGTCGCCGCCTATCTGGCCCGGCTCGGGGACGTCGCCGCGCCGTACGAGCTCGTGGTCGAGCACCCCATCGACGCCGGCGGCAGGGACGAGCAGATCGAGACGTATGTCCTCCTGCGGGCCGCCCTGCGCCGGAGGGGCGCACAGGTGAAGGTCGCGGTCGACGAGTGGTGCAACACCCTCGAGGACATCGAGATGTTCGTCGACAAGGAGGCCGCCGACGTGATCCACGTCAAGACGCCGGACCTCGGCGGCATCAACAACACCATCGAGGCGCTGCTGCTGGTCCGTGATCGCGGACTCGTCGCGTACTGCGGCGGGACCTGCAACGAGACGGACCGGTCGGCGCAGGTCAGCGCCAACGTCGCCATGGCCTGCGCCGCGGGACAGGTGCTGGCCAAACCCGGCATGGGAGTGGATGAGGGACTCATGATCGTGGGAAACGAGATGGCGCGGGTCGCGGCGCTCGCGACGGCGCGCGGAGAGGGGGTTCTGCCGTGATGCCGCTGGCGGATGTCCGCATCATCGCGATCGAGCAATACGGGGCGGGGCCGTTCGGCAGCGTGCACCTGGCGGACCTGGGGGCCGAGGTCATCAAGATCGAGGACCCCTCGACCGGTGGAGACATCGGCCGGTACGTCGTCCCCGAGCAGCACGGTGAGGACAGCCTGTTCTTCGAGACGTTCAACCGCAACAAACGCAGCCTCAGCCTCGACATCTCCACGCCGGAGGGTCGCGCCGTCTTCGAGGACCTGGTGAAGGTCAGCGACGTGGTGCACTCCAACCTGCGCGGTGACGTCCCCGCCAAGCTGCGCATCCGTTACGACGACCTGAAGCATCTCAACCCCGCCATCGTCTGCAGCTCGCTCAGCGGCTTCGGTATGACGGGGCCGCGAAGCGCGGAGCCCGGCTACGACTACGTGCTTCAGGGCATGGCCGGCTGGATGGACATCACCGGTGAGCCCGGGGGACCGCCGACCAAGTCCGGCCTTTCCCTGGTCGACTATTCGGGTGGTCTGGTGGCGGCGGCGTCGATTCTGGCCGCACTACACGCGGCACGTCGCGACGGGATCGGCGCCGACTGCGACGTCAGCCTCTTCGACACGGCCATCTCGATGCTGACATATCCGGCCGCATGGCAGCTCAACGGTGATTTCGAACCCAGGCGGACGCACCACTCGGCCCATCCGTCCCTGGTTCCCTTCCAGGCGTTCCCCACCGGAGACGGCTGGCTGGTCGTCGCCTGTCCCAAGGAGAAGTTCTTCCGCAGGCTCGCCGAGGTCGTCGGTCATCCCGAGTGGCCGGACGACCCCCGGTACCGGGACTTCGCCGCCCGGAGGGAGAACTCCGAGACGTTGCTCGCGGAACTCGAGACCGTGTTCGCCACGAACACGAGCGAGCACTGGCTGGGGCTCCTCCGGGAAGCGGGAGTGCCGTGCGGGCCGGTGAACTCCGTGGCACAGGCCCTGCGCGATCCGCACACGGTCGCCCGCGGCATGGTGGTCGAGACCGAGCACCCCTATTTCGGGACCGTGCGGCAGGTGGCGAGCCCGCTGAGAGTGGGTTCCGGAGAAGGCCGCCATCGCCGAGCTCCTCGGCGCGACGAGGACGCCGACCACGTCTTCACCAAGGTGCTCGGTTACGACGCCGGCCGTATCGCGCGGCTGCGCGGGGCGCCGTCGGAGGAGGAGAGCTGACATGACCCTCCGCGAGGGATGGCAGGGCCGCTACTTCGAGGATTTCGAGGTGGGTGACGTGTACCGGCATGGGCTTGGGCGCACCGTCACACAGGCGGACAACGTCTGGTTCACCCTGCTCACCCAGAACACCGCCCGCCTGCACTTCGATGCGCACTACGCCGCGCAGACGGAGTTCGGCCGGCCACTGGTCAACTCCGCCTTCACGATCGCGCTCGTGACCGGGCAGTCGGTCAACGACGTGTCCTACAACGTGATGGCCAACCTGGGCTGGGACGAGGTTCGACTGCCGAACCCGCTGTTCGAGGGGGACACGGTCTACTCCTCGTCGGAGGTGCTGGCGGTGCGGGAGTCGCGATCCAGGCCGGAGGTCGGGATCGTCACCGTGCGGACCACCGGCACCGACCAGCACGGGACCGTCGTCATCACCTTCAACCGGACGGTGATGGTGTACCGGCGAGGCTTCGGGCCCGCGCACGGGCCGAAGCCCGGCGGATGACCGCCGGTGTGTCCGGCCCCGTCAGGCCGGGCCGTCGGCCGGCTTCGACAACAACTCTCCGACCAGGTCCTTCGGCCCGATCTCCACGAGGCTCAGCGACGTCTCGGTGCGTTGCACGCCTTCGATCTGCCAGATGCGCTCCATGAGGAGGTGCCGCAGATGCAGGTGGTCGCGCACCCGGAGCGTGGCGAGCAGGTCGATGGCGCCGGTGACGATGTCGAGCCTTTCGAGCTCCGGTATGAGCGCGAGCTTCTCGACGAGTTCCTTCTGCTGGTAGCCCTGTACCGCCGTGATGGTCAGGTAGACCGTCATCGGGAAGCCGGCGGCGCTCCAGTCGAGACGCACGCCGTAGCCGCGGATGACGCCCAGGCGCTCCAGTCGCGCGATGCGCTCCTTCACCGAGGGGGCGGACATGCCCAGCTCGCGGGCCAGCGCACGTTGCGAGCGCCTGGAGTCCTCGCTGAGCAGCACGAGTATCTGCCGGTCCACTTCGTCGAGCGGTACGGGCGGTGACTGGGGCGGCACGTCGGTCAGGTCGCGCAACGGAGATTTCGAGGCGTTGGGCGCGGTGGCACGGCGGCGAGAGGACATGGCGGGAAGGCTACCCGGCTGGACGTGCGGAGAGCGCAAATCCTGCGAACTACCCGGTATGAGGGTGAACACACCGGCATTCCCGTGACGGCGGTGGTCGTTCGGGCGTGCGCAGCCCAGATGATCAGATAAGCATTTGAGGGGTGATTGGTGATGAAGGTGGGGCGAATGGTTAGTATGGGACCCAGATCCCCTTACAGATGACTAGTCAGGAGATCGACTCGGCTTTCACTTCGCAAGCCGGATGTGCGGGCGTTTCACGGGACGACCAGAACGGAGCGTGAGGACCGGTGCGGGTCTTCGACAGCAACTGGATGCAGATCGCCGACTACCTCCGGCGCGACGACCGCATCGTGCTACCCGTCGGCTCGACCGAGCAGCACGGGTACCTGTCGCTCGGGACGGACGCGCTGCTGGCCGAACGGGTGTCGGTGGAGGCGGCCGAGCCGCTCGGTGTGCCGGTCCTGCCGGTCCTGCCGTTCGGCATGGCGCCGTACTTCACCGAGTACCCGGGCACCATGAGCCTGCGCATCTCCACCTACATCGAGGTGGTTCGCGACCTGCTCGACTGCCTCGCCTCCCAGGGTTTCCGGCGGATCGCGGTGGTCAACGGCCACGGAGGCAACGCACCCGTGGCCGGACTCATCCGCGAATGGATCTCCCAGCCCCGGGCCGACCGGGTGCAGGTCGTGTTCCACAGCTGGTACAACGCGCCGCGGACGGCCGAGGCCGCGAGCCGCTTCGACGACGACCAGTTCCACGGCTCCTGGCTGGAGAACTTCCCCTGGACCAGGGTCGCCGGAGTCGAGATCCCCGACGGCGCCGCCCCCGTGCTGCCCAGGGCGCTGGTGGAGAACCTGACGGCGCGGGAGATGAAGGAACTCGCCCCCGACGGCAGTCTGGGCGGGGCCTACCAGCGCGGTGACGACGACATGCGGGCCGTGTGGGATGCCGGCGTGGCCGAGGTCCGCGAACTGCTCGAGAAGGGATGGATCAAGTGAGCGAGGAAAAGGACAGGGTCGCCGTCGTCACCGGAACGGCCCACGGGATCGGGTCGGCCATCGCCGCCGCCCTGGAGGCCGAAGGCGTGCGGGTGCACGGTGTCGACAAGGACATCGCGGACCTCACCGACTCGTCCGCGGTCAACGCCTTCTTCGCCGAGATCGGCGACGTCGACATCCTGGTGAACAACGCCGGCGGGGTCGTCGGCCAGGTGCACCACCCGATCGAAGAGATCACCGATGACGCCTGGGCCGCCGTCGTCGCAGCCAACCTGACCAGCACCTTCCTGTGCACCCGGGCGGTCGCGCCGGGCATGAAACGGCGCGGCTGGGGCCGCATCGTCAACATCTCCTCCGGCGCGGGCCGCAGCGTCAGCCTCACCGGCATCCAGGCCTACGCCAGCTCCAAGGCCGGGCAGATCGGCTTCACCCGCCAGATGGCCCACGAGCTCGGCCCGTTCGGCATCACGGTGAACTGCGTCGCGCCGGGGTTCGTCCTGTCCAACCCCACGACGATCAAGCAGTGGGAGAGCTACGGCGAGCAGGGCCAGGCCGCGCTCGTCGAGGGCATCGCCGTACGCAAGCTCGGCAGGCCAGAGGACATCGCCCACGGCGTGCGGTTCTTCGTGTCCGAGGAATCGTCCTGGATAACCGGTCAGACAATCTCGATTGATGGTGGACATGCTCTCTTTTGATGCGACCGACGCCGAGTACGTCGACGAACTGGCCGCCTACGTCGCGGTCCCGAGCGTGAGCCGGGACGCCACTCACGAAACCATGCGTGCCGCGGCCGAATGGCTCGCCGCGCAGTTGTCGTTCGCCGGCGGGCGCGTCGTCGAGACCCAGGGTCACCCCGCGGTGCGGGCCGACTGGCTGGGGGCACCGGATGCTCCGACCATCCTCGTGTACGGCCACTACGACGTGCAGCCGACGGGCGACCTCGCCGAGTGGCGGACCCCGCCGTTCGAGCTCGTCACCGACGGCGACGTGATCCGCGGGCGCGGTGTCACCGACGACAAGGGCCCGGTGTTCATCGTGCTCAAGGTGGCGCAGGCGTTCATCGAGCAGGAGGGCGCGCTGCCGCTGAACATCAAGTTCCTCTTCGAGGGCGAGGAGGAGATCGGCAGCCCCCACCTGCCGGAGTACGTGCGCGCGCATGCCGACGAGCTCGCGGCCGATCTGGTGATCTCCGCGGACGGAGCCATGTGGCGTCCCAGTGAGCCCTCACTGTCGATCGCGTCCAAAGGCCTGGTGACCCTGGACGTCGAGGTCACCGGGGCCGACGCCGACCTGCACTCCGGCCGGTTCGGCGGCACCGTCGCCAACCCCGTCCACGCACTGGCGGAAATCCTGGCCGGCCTGCACGCCGCCGACGGCCGGGTCGCGGTCGACGGCTTCTACGACGGCATCCCCGAACTGACCGACGAGCGCCGCGCCGCCATCGCGGCGGTGCCCTTCGACGAGGACGGCTACCGGAACAGCCTCGGCCTGGACGAGGTCTTCGGCGAAGCGGGCTACAGCACCCTGGAACGGCTGTGGGAACGTCCGACACTGGAGATCAACGGCGTCAGGGCCGGAGGCAAGTACACGGTCATCCCGCACATCGCGACCGGGCACATCTCCTGCCGTCTCGTCCCCGGCCAGCGACCGGAACGGGTGCTCCAGGCGATCACCGACCACGTGCTCGCCCAGAAGGTCCCCGGCGTCCGCGTCACCGTCCGGCCCGAGGAGGCCGGGGTCCCCGCGTACACGATCCCCGAGGACCATCCCGCGATCCGCGCCGCCACCGAGGCGCTCGCGCACGTCTACCCCGGCCAGGACGTGCTGCTGGCCGTCATCGCGGGGACGCTGCCCGCCACCGCGCTGTTCGAGGAGGCGCTCGGCGCGAAGACGCTGTTCTTCTCCTTCTCCACGGCGGACGAGAACCTGCACGCGCCGAACGAGTTCATGCGGATCTCCCGGCTGCGTGAGGGCATGCGCGCCTGGGAGCACCTGTGGCGCCTGCTCGCCGACGGCCCGCACCGGCTGGCTCCCGTCATCCGGAACGGATCGGCCTGATGTACCGGTCGTACGGCTATCTCAGGCCGGGTGCCGATCTCCCCGACTTCGACCTGGCCCCCGAGTTCGGCCGCGTTCCGCCGTACAGCGGCGGGCTGAGCGAGCAGGAGCGGGAACGGGCCGGCCGGCTGCTGCGCGACACCATCGTGATCAGCCTGCACGACCATCCCGTACGGTTCCCCGCGGACATGCGCCAGACGCCGGAGTACAACCGCACGGGACGGCAGCACACGGCGTTCGCCGGGCTCCTCGCGTCGGGCATGACCGTCGTGTTCGACAACATGATGGACGGCACGGCCTGCGTCACCGGCAACGCGCCATGGCGTTGGCTCGACATCATCACCGACCTCGGCATGCGCCAGGCCGACATCGCCCACCAGAGCGACGTCATCGTGATCCGGACGATGGACGACATCGAACACGCCCACCGGTCCGGCAAGGTGGGGTTGCTGTTCGGTCTGGAGGCGGCCACGCCGATCGAGAACGAGATCGACCGGCTCGACGTGCTCTACGGGCTCGGTCTGCGGCAGATCGGCATCGCCTACTCCGACGCGAACGCGCTCGGCAGCGGCCTGAACGAGACCACCGACGGCGGCCTGACCGACTTCGGCAGACGCGCGGTCGCCAGGATGAACCAACTGGGCCTCGCCGTCGACATCTCGCATTCCTCCGACCGGACCGGCCTGGACGTCTGCGCGGTCAGCGAGCGCCCGGTCTTCATGACGCACGCCGGAGCCCGTGCGGTCTGGAACACGCCCCGGATGAAGCCGGACGACGTCCTTCGGGCCGTGGCGGAGACGGGCGGCGTCATCGGGATGTCGGCGGCACCCCACACGACGTTGTCCGAGGCGCATCCCCGGCACACCATCCTGTCGGTGATGGACCACTTCCGGTACTGCCTCGATCTGGTCGGCATCGACCACGTCGCGTTCGGGCCCGACACCCTGTACGGCGACCACGTCGGCCTGCACACCGTCTTCGGGCACCTGCTGAAGGTGGGCGCCGCGGCCCCCGCGGGCCCGTCCTTCCCGAAGGTGGAGTACGTGGACGGGCTGGAGAACCCGACGGAGAACTTCGCCAACATCGCCGGATGGCTGGTGCGAGAAGGGTTCTCCGACAGCGAGATCGCCGCCGTGCTGGGCGGCAACATCCTCCGAGCGCTCCAGCGGATCTGGGCGTAGCCGCGGGCGGGCCGGAACCGCGCCCTCCCGCATCAGCCCCCTAGGAATCGATCAGGAACCCGGCCGGTAGAAAAGAGGACCCAGTGGCCACCGACGACCAGCCCCCCGTCCAGGTGAGCGGCGAGCCGAACGACAGGCTCGCGAAGCTCAGCGCGGAGTTCTTCGAGGTGAAGCACACGGCAGACCCGTTCAGCGCCACGATGCTCGGCGTCTCGGGCTTCGACGGCCTGGTGCCCGACCCCAGCCGTGCGGGCGCCGCCGCCGACGCCGCGAAGGTCGCGGACATCGAACGGCGGTTGCAGGAGATCGACCCGGACGGCCTCAACGCGGCCGACCGTGTCAACCACGCGGTACTCGGCCGGCTCGCCTGGGGCGTGCGGTCCGATCTCGAGCACGCGCTGTGGGAGACGACGGCGTCCGCGGACGGCTACTCGGCGCCGCAGGCGATGATGTTCATGTCGGTCCCGGCCGCGTCCATCACCGACGCCCCGGCGGTCGAGCAGTACCTCCAGCGACTGGCCGCCCTGCCCGCGTTCCTCGACGCCGTCCTCGACCGCTACCGGGAGGCCAAGGCGGACGGGCGGATCCCGACCCGCGTCGGCGTCGGCCAGGCCATGGACCAGCTCAACGGGCACCTCGCGCTGAGCCTGGCCGACGACACCCTGCTCAGCCCGCGCCTGCCCGACGGCGTCGACCACGAACGGGTCAGGGCCCGCGCGGCCTCGATCGTCGAGGAGTCCGTACGGCCGGCCATGCGGCGGCTGCTCGCCGGCATCGAGGATGAGCTGCTGCCGGTGGCCCGGCCCGACGACCAGGTGGGCATCCGCTTCGTCCCCGGCGGTGAGGACGGCTACCGCAACGCGGTGCGCCGGCACACCACCACCGACCTCAGCCCGGAGGAGATCCACCAGATAGGTCTGGACTGCCTCACCGAGCTGCGGCAGGAGTGGGCCGAGCTGGGCGGCCGGGCGCTGGGCACGACCGACGTGGAGGAGATCCTCTCCCGGTTGCGGGACGACCGTTCACTGCGCTTCAGCGCCAGTTCGCAGATCGTCGACACGGTCGCCGACGCGCTGCGCCGCGCCGAGGAGGCCCGCGACGACTGGTTCCCCACGTACGACATCGCCGACTGCGTCATCGAGGAGATCAACCCGATCGAAGCCGGCAACGCCGCGCTCGCGCACTACCGCCCGCCGGCCGGCGACGGGTCCCGTCCCGGTGCCCACTGCGTGCTCACGGTCGCCCCGGAGGAGCGGTTCGCCTACGAATACGAGGCGCTGGCCTTCCACGAGAGCACACCGGGCCACCATCTGCAGATCGCCTCCGCGCAGACGCTGACGGATCTGCCGGCGTACCGGCGCTTCCTGGACGCCGAGGTGTGCGGGTACGTCGAGGGCTGGGGCCTGTACAGCGAACGGCTGGCCGACGAGATGGGCCTGTACACCTCCGACCTCGCCCGGCTGGGCATGCTCTCGTTCGACGCGTTGCGGGCGTGCCGGCTGGTGGTCGACACCGGCATGCACCACATGGGCTGGTCGCGGCAGCAGGCCATGCGGTTCATGTGGGACAACACCGCGACCACGCGCGCCAACGTCCGCAACGAGATCGACCGCTACATCTCCTGGCCCGGCCAGGCCCTGGCGTACATGATCGGCCGACGTGAGATCCGCCGCCTGCGCACCCTGGCGGAGGAGCGGCTCGGATCCCGCTTCGACATCCGCGCCTTCCACGGGACCGTGCTCGGCAACGCCGCGATCCCGCTCGGCGTGCTCGACCAGGTCGTCAACGCCTGGATCGATTCGGCGGCCGCCTGACCGGGCGCCAAACAGTGAGGAGTGACCATGTTCGTAGACATCAACGGAGCGCGCCTTAACGTCGAGGTCCTCGGCGAGGAGGGCGCCCCGGTGCTGATCGCACACCACGGCGGCGGAGGCATCGGCTCGCTGGCAGAGCCGAAGTCGACCTTCGGCCCGCTCTCCGACCTGTTCCGCGTGATCGTGTTCGACGCCCGGGGTTGCGGGCTGAGCGAGGGCGTCCCGCCGTACTCGCACGCGCAGTGGGCCGCGGACGTCGACGCCCTGCGCGAGTGGGCGGGGGCGGACCAGATCGTGATCGCAGGTGGCTCCTACGGCGGGTTCATCGCCATGGAGTACGCGATCGCGTATCCGGACCGGGTGCGCGCGATGATCCTGCGCGACACCTCGCCGGACTGGAACAACTTGAAGCTCGCCCACGAGAACGCACGCAGGCAGACCCGGGTGGAGCTCGATTGGGAGAACTACGAGCGGTACTGGACCGGCCGGATCCACGACGACGAGGATCTGAAGGCCCGCTGGGCCGAGCTGATCCCGTTGTACGACTTCGAGTACGACCCGGTGACGGCGTCGGCTCGAGTCGAGGCCGGCATCTACCGTCACGAGGCGCACAACTGGTGCTTCCAGCAGAACGCGCCGATCTATGACGTCAAGCCGAAGCTTCCGTCCGTCACCTGCCCCACTCTCGTCACCGTGGGCCGCCACGACTGGGTGACCCAGGTGTCGTCGTCGGAGACGATCGCCTCGCTCATCCCCAAGTCCGAGCTTGTGATCTTCGAGAAGTCCGGGCACTCGCCGCAGTTCGAGGAGGCGGAGCTGTTCCAGCGGACGATGCGCGACTTCATCGCCGAGGCCCTGCCGGATCTCGAGGTGAAGCGATGATCACTCGCCGGCTGCTGAGCCTGCCCGGACTCGACGGGCTCGACATTCCGTACTTCGACATCGAGGGTCGCGGCGACGGGCCGCGGCTCACGGTGCTGGCCGGCGTGCACGGCGCCGAGTACGCCTCGATCGCGGCCGTCCGCGAATTCGTGCGGGATCTCGACGTGAGCGCCGTCTCCGGGCGGATCGTCGCCGTCCCGTTGCTGAACGTGCCGGGGTTCTGGGCCAGGACGCCGTTCGTCGTCCCGGCGGACGGCAAGAACCTGAACCGGAGCTTCCCCGGCGACCCCCATGGCACCTTCACCGAGGTGCTCGCCCACCACGTCTTCACCACGTTCGTCCTCGGCTCCGACTACCTGGTCGACATGCACGCCGGCGACCTGCCCGAGGCGCTCGAGCCGTTCACCATGTTCGAGGCCTCGCCGGTTGAGGAGGTCTCGCTCGACCTCGCCCTGGCCTACGGCGCGGGGCACATCGTCCGGCAGGTCGCGGTGGAGCGGACGGTGGCGGGCAGCACGGCCGCGGCCGCGGCGGACGCCGGCATCCCGGCGGTCATCGCGGAATCCGGTCAGAACGGCCTGCTCGACCGGGCTGCCGTCGACAGGCACCTGGCCGGGCTGACCAACATCGCCAGGTCCATCGGCGTGCTGGACGGCGATCCGTGGCCGGTGCGCGACGCCCGCCGGCACGAGGGCTGGCACTGGCTGCGCACCGACCAGGCCGGCTGGTGGCAGCCCGCGGTGACGGTGGGGGAGGCCGTGCCGGCGGGCGGGCTGCTCGGAACCATGAGCGACGTATGGGGAGAGGTGTTCGCCGAGGTCCGCGCGCCCGAGGCGGGTACGCCGCTGTTCCTGACCAGCAGCCCCGCGGTGTCCGCCGACGGCCTGCTGCTCGGCCTCGCTCGCGACTGAGCGCTCCTGGCAGGTGCTGCTAACGATGGAACGACCATGAGAGAACGGTCCTGGCTGTTCACGCCCGGCGACCGCCCGGACCGGTTCGCCAAGGCGGCCGCGAGCGGTGCGGACGTCGGCGTCCTCGACCTCGAAGACGGCGTCGCGCCGGAGAACAAGCCCGCCGCTCGTGCGGCCGTCGCGGACGCGCTGATCCGGCACCTGGCATACGTGCGGGTCAACGGGGCGGGCACCCCGTGGCACGACGACGACCTCGCCGCGATCGCCGGCCGGCCCGGCCTGCTGGGCGTGATGGTGCCCAAGGCCGAGACCCCGGATGCGCTGGACGGGATTCGGAGCCCGGTGGTCGCACTGGTGGAGACCGCCGCCGGGCTGGAGAACGCGTCACTCGTCGCCGCCCATCCGAACGTGGTCCGGCTCGCCTTCGGCAACGTCGACTTCGGCCTCGACATCGGTGCGACCGACGACGAGTTCGTTTACGCCCGATCCCGTCTGGTGGTGGTGTCGCGTGCCCGGGGGATCGCGGCGCCGATCGACGGGGTGACCACCGACCTGGACGACCCGGCCCATGCGGCCGCGGACGCCCACCGGGCACGCAGGCTGGGTTTCGGGGGCAAACTCTGCCTCCACCCACGCCAGATAGAGCCGGTCAACCAGGCGTTCACCCCCACGGAGGCCGAACTCGCCTGGGCCCGCCGATTGCTGGAGAAGGCCGGCGAGGGCGGAGCCGTCCGGGTCGGCGGGCAGATGATCGACAAACCGCTCCTGGAGTCGGCCCTGCGCCTACTCGATGACTCGTGAACAGGGAAGACACGTCATGGCGTCCGGGGTGCGTGCTCCGGATGAAAGCATGGCCGGCTGGTGTTGAATGCGAGGTTCGGCGGCACCGTCGGACCACGAACGTGACAGTACTTGTACGCGAGATAGGACGGATGTCATGGCTCTTGAAGGAGAGTACGAACCGAGTTCGGCGCAGTGGGTACGGGACCAGGTCGAGCTGTACGAGAGTTCGGGCGGTACCCGGGGCACGACCCTCCTGGACACCGGCATGCCGGTGATCATCCTCACCAGTCTGGGCGCCAGGAGCGGCAAGATCCGCAAGACTCCGCTGATGCGCGTCGAGCACGAGGGCCGGTACGCCGTGGTGGCCTCGCAGGGCGGAGCGCCCAAGCACCCCGTCTGGTACTACAACCTCACGCAGCACCCCACGGTGGAGCTCCAGGACGGGCCCCAGCGTCAGGAGATGACGGCCCGTGAGGTGACGGGCGAGGAGAAGGCGGCCTGGTGGGAGCGGGCGGTCGCGGCGTATCCGCCCTACGCCGACTACCAGCAGAAGACCGACCGTGAGATCCCCGTCTTCGTGCTGGAGCCGACCGGGAAGTGAGCGGCCGATCAGCGGATGTGTCGCCCGGCGACACATCCGCTCGTGCCGATGAGCGCGAACCGGCCGTCGGCAGCCGGAAGGGCCCGCACGTCGACGGTCAGTCCTCGTCTCCGGTGTCGCCGCCCAGGGGATAGGCAACGTAGGCGATCGAGTCGCCGGTCGGATCCCAGCTCGGCACGTTCATCGTCCCCTGGCCGCCGAACAGGTGGACGAGATCGTGGACACCGTCGCGATCGAGCATCCGGACGATCACATCGACGTTCGCCGGATGGCCGAGCGTGCCGGGCGGAAAGCTGATGTAGGCGATCCGCGTGCCGTCCGGAGACGGATGTGGAAACCAGTTCACCCGCTCGTCGCCGGTGAGCTGCTCCGTCGTCGATCCATCCGTTGTGATGCGGAACAACTGTGCGTGGCCGGGAACGGAGGCCGCACGTTCCGAATTGAAGTAGATCCACCGGCCGTCGGGTCCGAACTCCGATCCGTCGTCGGGGAAGCCGTCGTCCGTCAACTGCTGATCGGCTCCGCCGGCGACGGGGATGACGTACACGTTGGTGACGGGCGGCCGGTCGTCGCGACGTCGCAACCCGATGTACGCCAATGACGTGCCGTCCGGAGAGACCCCGTGCAGGTAGTGGGCGAAATCCGGTCCGTGGTCGTTCGTCACGCGCCGGGGGTGGCCTCCCGCCATGGGCACCGCGTAGATATGACCGTCCTCGGCCGACACATAAACAGTCGCGGCGTCCGGGCTGAGAACGTGGTCGTTGTTGATCGGCGGCACACCGCCGAGGTCGATCTGTTCCAGCTCGGTTCCGCCGGATGCGGGAAGACGGAACAGGAGCCCGTCGGCGTTGACGACGAGCCATCGCCCGTCGCTGCTCCAGTTGGGTGCCTCGAACAGCAGGTCCGACGACCGGTACACCAGCCTCCGGTCACCCGTGTTCACATCAAGCACGTACAACTCCGCCGATTGTTCCGGCAGAAGGTATCTGTCCATGGAACTGCTCCTGGTCGCTCAATGCCGGGTCGAACGCCGGCGCCGGCCACTGTTCCCGTGGCCCGTCAGAGCATGCCTGATCTGACGGACCACGGAACGACCTGACGGGGGCTCAGCCCACGTGCGGGTCCTTGCCGGCGCGGATCAGTTCGGCGTAGCGGTGACCGCTGGCCTTGATGGTCCTGACCTGGGTCTCGTAGTCGACGTGGATCAGGCCGAACCGCTTCGCGTAGCCGTAGGCCCACTCGAAGTTGTCCATGAGCGACCAGGCGAAGTACCCGGCCAGGGGTGCGCCCTGACGGACGGCCCGGGCACAGGCGGCGAGGTGGTCCTCGAGGTAGGCGGCCCGCTGGGGGTCCTCGACTGTCCCGTCGGCGGTGACCTCGTCGTCCCAGGCCGAGCCGTTCTCGGTGACGTAGATCCGCTCGGCGCCGTACTCGCGGGTCAGGCGGAGCAGCAGCTGCTCCAGCCCGTCCGCGTTCACCTCCCAGCCCATGGCGGTGGTCGTCGCGCCCGGCACCGGCACCTGCCGCGCGTACGGCGCGGGCCCATCGGGGTCGTCGGTCACGATCTGCCGGAAGTAGTAGTTCAGCCCCAGGTAGTCGAGGGGCTGGGCGATCGTCTCCAGGTCGCCGTCCTGGATGGGCAGGTCGACGCCGTACACCCGGACCATGTCCTCGGGGTAGCCCCGGCCCAGGATGGGGTCGAGCCACCACCGGTTGACGTGCCCGTCCATGCGCAGGGCGGCGGCGCGGTCCGCGTCGCCGTCCGTGGCGGGCTCGATCGGGCTGAGGTTGTTGACGATGCCGACGGAGGGCGACCTCTTGGCGACGGCTCGGATGGCCTGCGTGGCCAGCCCGTGGCCCAGGTGCAGGTGGTACGACGTGCGCACGGCGGCCTCAAGGTCCTTCAGGCCGGGCGCCATCGCGCCCTCGAGGTGACCGATCCACGAGCTGCACAGCGGCTCGTTCAGCGTGGTCCAGTCGGCGACGCGGTCGCCGAGCGCCTCCGCCACGGCGCCGGCGTAGTCGGCGAAGCGGTAGGCCGTGTCCCGCCGTGGCCAGCCGCCCTCGTCCTGGAGCGCCTGCGGCAGGTCCCAATGGTAGAGAGTCACGAACGGCCGGATGTTCTCCTCGAGCAGCGCGTCGACGAGCCGGTCGTAGAAGGCCAGTCCCTTGGCGTTGACGGCTCCCGAGCCCGTGGGCACGACCCGAGGCCAGGCGATCGACAGCCGGTAGGCGTCCACGCCGAGCTGCTTGATCAGGCCGACGTCCTCCTGCCACCGGTGGTAGTGATCGCAGGCCACGTCACCGGTGTCGCCTCCGTCGGTCGCGCCGGGCACGCGGCTGAAGGTGTCCCAGATGGACGGAAGTCGGCCGTCCTCGTCGACGGCGCCCTCGATCTGGTAGGCCGAGGTGGCCACGCCCCAGACGAAGTCCCCTCCGAAGGCAGCGAGGTCCGGGCCGTCGCCCCCGTGCGACTTCATGGTGTTGTTCTCCCTGGTTGTGCCGTAAGTGCGGTGATGGATCGGGTCGTGCGGATCGGGACGGGTCACTTGACCGCGCCGGCGGTGAGCCCCTGCACGAGATAACGCTGGAGCAGCAGGAACCCGGCCACCACCGGGATGCTGACGACCAGCGAGGCCGCCATGATCTGGTTCCAGTAGACGTTGTTCTGCGTGGCGTATCCCTGCAGGCCGACGGCGAGCGTCCGGCTCGACTCGTCGGTCATGACCGAGGCGAACAGCACCTCACCCCACGCGCTCATGAACGCGTAGATGAGGACGGCGATGATGCCGGGGGTCGCCGCGGGGATCACGACGCGGATCAGCGCGCCGACCGGCCCGCTTCCGTCGACCTTGGCCGCCTCGTCGAGCGCGACGGGGATGGAGTCGAAGTAGCCGACCAGCATCCAGATCGAGAACGGCAGTGAGAACGTCAGATACGTGATGATCAGCCCGGTGCGGCTCGCGTACAGGTCCACGCCGATCGCGCTGCCGAGGTTCACGTAGATCAAGAAGAGCGGCAGCAGGAACAGGATGCCGGGGAACATCTGGGTCGACAGGACCGTGATCGAGAAGACCCTGCGCCCGGCGAACTTGAAGCGGCTGACGGCGTAGGCGGCGAAGATCGCGACCACCACCGAGATCACCGACGCGATGGTCGACACGATGAGGCTGTTGACGAAGTAGTGCGCGAGAGGCACCGTCGACCACATGTCGCGGAAGGCGCTGAAGGTGATCGTCGTGGGGATCCAGTGGAAGTCCCCCTGGACGTCCTTCAGCGGCTTGATCGACGACGTGATCATGACGTAGATGGGCAGCACCGTGAACAGGCCGAGCAGGCCGAGCCCGATGATGCGCACCCACTTCAGCCATCTGGGGTCACGCATCGCTCCTCCTCCGCGAGGTGATGAGCAGGTAGACCGCCGTGACCAGCAGCAGGAACAGCAGAAGCAGCACGGACATGGCCGAGCCGGTGCCGAAATTCCAGGTGACGAACGAGCTCTGGTAGATGTGGATCGAGATCAGGTCGGCCTCTTGCGGCGCCGTCTTCCCGAACAGCACGTACGGCGTGTTGAAGTCGTTGAAGGTCCACAGGAACAGGACGAGGACCAGGACCTGGTTGACCGGGCGCAACATCGGAAGCGTGATCTTGCGCAGCTGACGCGTCCATCCCGCGCCGTCGATCGCCGACGCCTCGTACAGGTCCTGGGGAATGTTCTGCAGGCCCGCCATCAGCACCAGGAAGGCGAACGGCCACCAGCGCCACAGCGACACCACGATGATGGAGAAGAAGCTGTTCTGCCCGATGAGCCAGAAGGGCTTGTCGCTGAACAGGTGCAGCTGGTCCACCAGCACGTGGTTGATGAGCCCCGATTCGCGCTGCAGCAGGAAGCTCCAGGTGATCACGCCGGCGTAGACGGGGAGGGCGTACGGCACGAGGAACAACGCGCGCAGGAAGCCACGCCCACGGAATTCGCCCTGCATCAGCACGGCTCCGGCCATCCCGAGGAACCAGGACAGCGCGACCGTCACCACGGTGAACGTGATCGTCACGAAGAACGAGTGGAGCAGCGCGCGGCCGACCGGGCCGTTGAAGTCCACCGCCAAGTGGTAGTTCGACCACCCCGCTGAGGGGGCCGCCGACCAGTTCCGAATGTAGAACTGGGTGAGCTTGATGAAGCTCATGCCGATCCCGATGACCATCGGGATCAGATGGACGAGCAGTTCCAGCACGAGGGCGGGGAGGATCAGCAGGTACGGCAGGCCTACACGGCGTAGCCTCACCGACAGCCGGGCGGTGGCCCGGCCCCTTCCGGCACCGGATGGTGGCGGAGGCCCCCCCGGGTCTCCTGATCCCCGCCCCCCGCCGGGCCGGGACGTGGCGGACACGACCATGGACGTCCTTTCGATCTTCACTCTTACGTGGTCAGGCACGGGTGCCGGGCGGTGGACATCCACCGCCCGGCACCCCGGAGCACGTCGGCTCAGTTCGTCATCTGCTGGTTGGCCTCGGTGAGCTTGGCCTTCACGGTCTCGTCGGTGATCGGCTTGCCGCTGGCCGCGTCCGCGAACAGCTGGTTCATCGCGTTGCCGACCAGCGTCTCGAACTGGCTCTCATTCGTGACCTGGGGCAGCGGCGCGGCCGTGTTGGCGAGGATCTGCTGGTACGTCTTGATCTCCGGCGTCTGGAACGCCGGGTCGTCGTAGGCGTCGGTGACCGTCGGCAGCGAGCCGTAGGCCTTGTTGAGGTCCTGCTGCGTCTGCTTGCTGGTCATGAACTTCACGAACTTCAGCGCGCCGTCCTTGTTGGCGGCGCTGTCGAAGACGGAGATGTTGATGCCGCCGACCATGCTGTCGATCTGCCTGCCGCCCGAGGAGGGGTCGGGCAGCGGGATCGGCGCGACGCCGTAGTCGTCGGGGGTCATGCCGCCCGTCTTCAGCGTGCCGCTGGCCGACTGCCACATCACCATCGCGGCCTTGCCGCCGATGAAGTCCTGAAGTGCCTCGGTGCCGTTGGAGTACGCGGCGTCGCTCGGGTTGGTGATCTTGTCCGAGGCGATGAAGTTCAGGTACTGCTTGACGGCGGCCACGTTCGCCGGCGAGTCGAACTGCGCCTTGCCCGAGCCGTCGAACAGGTCACCACCGTGCTGCTGACCGAGCGTGAAGATCATGTGGGCGTTCTCGCTGACGCTGGCGCCCTCGACGGCCAGGCCCCACTTGCCGTCCTTGGTGAGCTTCTTGCCGTCGGCGACCAGCTCGTCCCAGGTCTTCGGCGGGTCGGCGATGCCGGCGTCCTTGAACATGTGCTTGTTGTAGTAGAGGGCGTAGGCCGTGCTGTACAGGGGCGCGCCCACGGGGGGCTGTCCGGGGGCGCCCGTCGCCGCGAGGCTCGGGCCGAGGAAACGTGCCTTGCCGCCGAGGGCGTTCAGCTGGGTGTCGTCGAGCGGGACGAACGCGCCGGTCGCCTGCAGCGAGGCCGACCAGGTGTTGCCGATGTTGACGACGTCGGGGCCCTTGCCGGAGGTGGCCGCGGCCAGAATGCGGTTGAGCAGGTCGGACCAGGGCACGACCTCGAGGTTCACCTTGATGCCCGTCTCCTTGGTGAACCGGTCGAGCTCCGGCTGGAGGATCTGCTTGTCGCTCTCCAGGCTCGTGCCCTGGTTGGACGCCCAGTAAGTGATCGAGCCCGAGCCTCCGCCGGAGGACCCGCTGGCGGACGAGTCGTCGCTGCTGCCGCAGGCCGCGGCGGCGAACATCAGAGCGCCTGCGACGGCGAAGACGTAGGGCTTGCGTGTGAGCACGGTTGTTCCTCACTAATTCCGGAAGGGACCGCTCCGCCCTCCCAGGCGACGCGGGTCAGGATGATCGATCAGCGATGGCTGATATGAGGGATGGACAAGTTCGTCGACCGCCGGGCGCGGACTCCGGCCTGGCGTGGGATCTCCAGCCGCGCCGCCACCGGCTGGTCCGCGAACCACGTGGCCATGGACCATCGGGCCGACAGGCCGCCGACCAGGTCACGGACCGGCGGGACCGGTGAGACGGGAGCACGGCCAGGGGGGACCCGCCGCCGATTACGGTGGCTGGAGCTCGGCCGCGTTCAAGCTTCCTATTCAAGAAGCTTGGGTGTCAATTGTCACGTTTACATCATTAATGTCTGTTTTTTTGCCTGATCTTGTGGCCGGCGTCGAGGATCCGGGCCCATGCAGCGGCGAGCCCCGATCCGGTGCCGGTCCATCAGGCCGAACTGGGACCTGTTCAGCCTGGTCGCCCCGAGCGCTTGGGCCAGGCGATCCGTCCGGTGGGGCCTCGACTGTGGGAGGCCGGCGCCGTGAGAGGCGGGGCGGCAACGGCGATGTTCGGCTTGTTCTGTCTCACTGGAGTCTTTCTTGGTATGGCGAGGCGTCCCCGGTGTGAGCGCCGGGGGCGAGGGGTCGCCCATGAGCGGGCGTCTCGTATGCGGCGTCCTCGACGCCGCGGAGGGTCCGCGTCTGTTCGTGGGTCCCGATGCCGACTGCCTCGGTCGTGTTGTGAAGTACTGAAGGGGTGTTACCGCAATGTTACGAAGGGGTATTTATTAAAGGTTTTTCGATACCATAGCCCCACGTAGATCGGGGCGTCAACGGTCGGAATGGCGAATGGCCAGGGCAGATCACGGCGGCCTGGCCGGCATTGCCCGCGGACGGCGTCCGCGTCATGGGAGTCCGCCCGTAAGCCGGGACCGGAAGGGACATCCCGCGCCCGTGGATCAGGTGCGTACGGAAGGAATCGAAGGCCCGCCCGCGGGGGCGTCCTGAAGTGGAGGGTGGACCCGGCGACTACTGAGCGTCGGCGGCGCGAAGGGCCGTGGCCGGCCAGCGGTCGCTGTGAGGTGACCCGAAGAGCCGGCCCTCTACCTCGTTGAGCGCGCGGCGCACTCCGCCGATGACGGTGGCCCTGCCGCCGAGGGCCGACAGCGCGAGCCGCGGCGGCGGGGCGGCGAGCCTGCGGTAGAGCTCCAGCGTCTGCTCTTCGATCGGTGGCATGAGCCGGTCGGCGGCCTCGGCCGACAGTCCGCAGATGACGACCAGTTCCGGGTCGAGCAGTGTGGCCAGCATCGCGATGGGACGTGCCACGATCGCGCCCACCTGGTCGGCGATTCTCCGTGCGGCGGGGTCGCCGACGTCGAGTGCGGCGAACACCATCTCGTCCGTCACCTGCTCGGGATCGCCGTGCGCGAGGTCGAAGAGCGCCCCCGTCTGCGCCGGGGACGGACCCGTACCGGAGGCGTCGCGGACCGCCTCGGCTCCAAGCTGGGCCACCTTGCGCGCCACCCCTCCGGCGGGACCCATTCCGGACAGCAGGTCGACGGACGTCATCTCGCCGGCCAGGCCGCTGCTGCCCCGCACGAGGCGGCCGTTGACGATGAGCCCGGCCCCGAAGCCGTGCTCGCACACGTCGAGAAGCACGGCGTTGTCGTGGTGGTGTGCGGCGCCCTGCCACTGTTCGCCGATCATCGCCAGGTTGGCGTCGTTCTCGGCGACCACCGGCCACGGGAGGGTTTGCTCGAGCTCAGTGATCACGTCCCGGGTGTCCGCCCGATACTGGGCGGCGGTCGAAGGGGCGTACTCACGAGACTGGACGGGCGCGGGGATGCTCACGCAGACCTGCCACACCGAGCCGGCATCGATACCGGCGAGTTCGACGAGTTCGTGGGCGATCGACGGCCCGTGGACGGCCGCCTGTGATCGCAGGCTCGGGTCGGCGGCGATGTCGCGGCACAGTTCGCTGCAGATCCCGCCGGTCAGGTCGGCGACGGCCCCCGTGACCCGGCTCTCCCGGATGTCGAGCGCGAGGACGAACCCGGCGCGGGGGTTGATCCGGTAGCGGCGGGCGGGGCGGCCCGGCTGCGCGTCCTGGACGAGATCGGAGACCACCTCGGCCACGAGATTCTGGGCGATGAGCCAGTCGCACGTCGTGTGGACGGTCGGGCGGGACAGACCGGTGGCCGTCATGAGATCCCCGGCAGTGCAGGACTCCCGCGCACGCATGGCCTCGTAGATCGCGGCAGCGTTGATCCAACGGATCTGCGCCGCCGACGGAGTGCTCATGCGCCTGGACACCGTGTTCCCTCCTTGCTCCGGCCTGCCGGCAGGGCGTGTCAGTGCATGGGTGCCGATCAAGCTGCCGACGGCACACGGCAGGCAAAACAGATCTCTGGGCTCGGACTACTACGACTTCGGCAGAGCCAATCGGTCACCGTGAGCCCGAAGCCGCCGTGAGCGGCCCTGGCCGGATCGAAGTCCTGCGCCTGAGCTCTGGCAGTGATCACAAAGGATGCCTTTGTGATGATAGTTGATGTGGGTTCGGTCCAGCCCACGGCTGAATGCTCATGGCGTCACCTCGATTCCGACCCAACGGTCACGGTCACCGCGGAACCGGTTCCACCAGAACACCAACCGAGCCGCGGGGTACCTGCGCGACATGAGTCTTCGTACTCGGGCCGTCTCCGTCTCGTCCAGAAGCCGGGCCGTGCCCCTCGTGCTCGGTGCGCCCTCGGCGATGCGCCCCCTGCCGTCGCACGGTGAGACCACGACGGACGTGTTGTTACGGAGTCGTTTGATCTTGCCGCTGTCCCGTGCCGTCAGCACGAACAACTCGTCGCCGTCGACGACGAACCCGACCGGGGTGGGGACGGGCCGGCCGTTCCCGCGGAAGGTGGTCAGACTGATGTGCCGACCGCGGATCGTCTCGTTGAGCCAGGTCATGCCGCTCGCGCCTTAATCAAGAGGTTTGTGCCGTGCCGCTTGCGGGGGACGCGTCGGCCGAGTCCGGCGCGGCCAGGCCGGCCCGGATCACCGGGTAGACGCGGCGCATCAACTCGCTGTCGCCGCGGAAGCGCCGCATCGCCTGCAGGCCGACGATCAGAGTCTTGATGTCGGCCACATCCAGGTCGGGCCGCACGGTCCCCGCACGCTGGGCCTGGGCGAGGATCTCGGTCATCACCCCCGTGAACTCCTTCTCGGCGTCGGGCAGGGCCGCCGCCAGGTCGAAGCCGATTCCCGCGAAGGCCTCCGTTAGCCCCAGGTCGGTCGCGCCCTGTTCGGCCATCTGGAAAAGGAACGCGTACAGCCCTTCTCCCGGGTCGGTTGTCGCCTGTTCGCGTGCCCGCTCGACGACCTGCCGCAACCGGTCGGCCACGATCGCCTGGAACAGCGATTCCTTGGTGGGGAAGTGCCGGTACACCGTGCCCGCACCCACTCCCGCGCGGCGGGCGATCTCGTCGATCGGGACGCCCGCGCCCTCTTCGGCGAACGTCTCGTAGGCGACCTGCAACACGCGAGCGCGGTTGCGGGCGGCGTCCGCGCGCAGCGGCCGGGATTTCTCAGTCACAACGGGTCTCCTTGACAACCGGGGCGTGCGTTCCGGTATGTTCCTAACCGGAACGAGCGCCCCGATTATATCTGGAGGAACCATGCCCCGACAGCGGTGGACCCTCGCCGACGTGCCCGATCAGCGGGGTCGCGTCGCCGTGGTCACCGGAGGCAACACCGGCATCGGTTTCGAAACCGCCAAGGTGCTCGCCGCGCGAGGAGCGTCCGTGGTCCTCGCCGTACGGGACATGGACAGGGGCAAACGGGCCGCAGCCGAGATCGCGGTCACCCCCGGTGCAGACGTCACGGTGCAACATCTCGACCTCGCTTCGCTGGCTTCAGTCCGCGCGGCCGCCGACGAACTGCGGGCCACCCGTGATCGCATCGACCTTCTGATCAACAACGCCGGCATCATGTACGCCCCGCGAAAGACCACGGCGGACGGCTTCGAGATGCAGTTCGGCACGAACCATCTCGGCCACTTCGCTCTCACCGGACTGCTGCTCGACAGGATGCTGCGAATTCCCGGCTCTCGCGTGGTCACCGTCAGCAGTGCGGGGCACCGGCAGGGCGGACCGATCGACTTCGATGACATCAACTGGAACACCCGTGAGTACAGCCGGGTCGCCGCGTACGGAAACTCCAAGTTGGCCAATCTGATGTTCACCTACGAACTCCAGCGCAGGTTGTCCGGAACGGGGGAGACCGTCGCCGTCGCGGCTCATCCCGGGGGATCCGACACCGGTGGGTCCAGGACATCGGTGGCGCGCCAGCCCCTGTACTTCCGGGCACTGTTCGCGCTTGTCCGGCCGTTGCTGATCCAGCCTGCCGAGATGGGGGCGCTGCCCTCGCTGCGCGCCGCGACCGACCCGACCGTTCAGGGCGGCCAGTATTTGGGTCCGGACGGATTCCAGGAGAGCAGGGGACACCCGAAAGTGGTGGAGTCGAGCGCGCGGTCCTACGACATGGCCGCCCAGCGCCGGCTGTGGACGATCTCAGAGGAACTGACCGGGGTGACGTTTTCCGTGTGACTCCCGCCGGCCCGTTGAGTGGTCGCGTCCCTCATGTACGGCAGTTGCAGGACCATGAAGGAGCCGGGTCGCCGAATGTCCCTCGCGGCGTTGATCAGCGGTTCGTGGTCAGGGGCATCCGGAGGACGAAGCACGCACCACCGGAGGCGGAGTCCTCGACGTGGAGGCTGCCGTTGTGGGCGGAGGCGATGTCGCGGGCGATGGCCAGGCCGAGGCCGGTGCCTCCGCAGTCACGGCTGCGGGCCGAGTCCAGGCGGACGAAACGGTGGAAGATCCGCTCGCGGTCGGTCGGGGCGATGCCGGCTCCGTCGTCGGCGATGGTCAGTTCGGCGCTGTCGCCCTTGCGGCGCAGGTCGATCCATATCGTCCGTGCGGCGTGACGCTGGGCGTTGTCGAGCAGATTGGCGAGCAGGCGAGTGATGTGCGATGGCACGCCGCGGATCTTCAGCGCGGGATCGAGGTGAAACCGCACCTCCTGCACGCCCTGGCGGTGGGCGACCGCCTCCCGGACCAGAGCCGTGAGGTCGATCTCTTCCATCGTGGTCTGGGCGCCCGTCTCCAGCCCGGCCAGCAGGAGCAGGTCGGTGATGATGTTCTGCACCCGGCCCAGGTCATGGAGAGCGTGATCGAGGAGATTTCGCAGGTCGGTGTCGTCCGGATGCATCTGGGCGTCTTCCAGTTGCAGGCGCAGCCCGGCGAGAGGTGTGCGTAGTTCGTGTGCGGCGTCCACGGCGAACTGCCGTTGCCTGTCGAGCGCTCGTTCGGCGCGCTTGTCCGCATGGTCGAGCCGTTCAAGGACCCCGGCCCGCGCACGCCACCTGGTCCATGCCACTGGAACCACGATGCAGAACGCCCCGGCGATGACGAACGGCCGAAGGGCCGCCAGGCGGAGAATGCGGCAGGACGCGCATGCTCCGGCGGGACGGCCCGCTCCGTGGGAGCCGGCATCGAGACATGCGGCCTCGGGTTCGTGACCGAAGGCCCTTCTCATATTCGCGCTCCCATCCGCTACCCGGCGCGCTGCCCGGATACCGATGACGCGACTGGCGGATGATCGACCGGCACTCAGCCGTCACGCGCCGCAGTGATGGCGCGTTCTCCGGCCGATCAGATCGTGGCCGGCTCCCACCTGGTGTGCTCGCGCCAGGCCGCTGTCTCCAATGGACGATTTCGTCCATTTTGTGATTATGTGTGAATTCTGTCAAATCTTCCCGTCTGCGACGACCTGAACGGCGCGGATCGGGCGCGACCCCGGCAACTGTGATCACCCTGATCGCCGATGTGATCGCAAGACAGGCGGGCCGCGCCATCCTCCATCAGAGCTCGTCGCCCATGTCGTCCGGACCTGGTGCGGCGGCACGGCACATCCGGGGCTGCCCCATATGTCGGTTTGACAAATGTGGGTAACTCCAAGTTAAGTGGACGATATCGTCCAATTTTGGTCAGGCCTGTACGGCCAGGTGCCGGCGGCCGGTCGTCATCCCCAGTTCGGTCACGTCAGTCGTACTGGACGGATCGCCGGGGCTGTACGGGCGGCAGGCGATGTTCCAGGAAAGGAGGCGGCGGCTACGCGAGGAGGAACTCGCGGACCGGCCGCTGCTGAGCCGCCCATTGTCCGTGTGGATCAGTGATCAGCGTGAAAGACACAGCCGTGATGAGACACCCAGCCGAGATCGCCCATGGTGTGTGGCCGTCGGCTGCTCGGAAGAGCCGGTCGGGCGCGCGGGGAGACGATGACGCGGTGCCGTCGCTGTGTGTCATTCAAGTGCGTTACGCGACGGTGGTGACGCTGCTCGTCCTCATGATCGTTGTGGTGTTCGGCGCCGGCATGGACCTGGCGGTCCGCTACAGGGTTCGAGACGAGGCGTTCCTCAGCGTGGAAAGGACCGCCCTCCAGTGGAGCGCGCAGGTGCGGAGCGACCATGTGCCGCGCCCCATTCCCGTTTCCGACGACGTAGACCTGGTCCAAGTGGTGGACGCCCGGGGCAGGATCACGAGTTCGAGCCCTCAGACGGGGCGGGCGCGCCTCAGCAGATTCAGGCCGGAGCCCGGCGACCGTTTGCGACGGTGGACCGAGTGCCCTCAAGGCAAGCGGTGTGTCCTGCTGACGGCCGACAGGATCTCACCCAATGCCGATTCCCCCGTCGTGTACGCGGGCGCGGTGGAGCCGTCGATTCTGGCGACGCACGACCTCGAGTACGTCATCGCGGCGGCCGCGTTCATCATGACCGTCCTGGCGGGATGGCTGACGTGGCGGGTGACGGGCCGGTCACTGCGCCCGGTTCAACGGCAGTACCAACTGGCCTCCACCACGTCCCACGAGCTCCGCAACCCGATCGCCGGCCTGCGGGTTCAGCTGGAGGAGGCTCTGCTCTACCCCGATCACGTCAATCCACGCGACACGATTCAGCGAGCCCTGTCGACCACCGACCGGCTCGAGGCGATCATCGACGACCTGTTGCTGCTCGCCCGGCTGCGCGGCGGCGAGTCGGCGCCCCATGAGGTGATCGACCTGGGCGCGCTGGTGGCGGAGGAGGCGCGGACGACCTCCCACCCTGTGCCGGTGGATGTTCGGGTGACCGGGGACGTCCGGGTACACGGGTCACGGACCCAGCTGAGCCGGCTGCTGAGCAATCTGATGAGCAACGCGCGACGCCACGCGGAGTCGGGCGTGATCGTATGCGTCACGTCCGGCGACGGCCTGGCGGTCGTGGCGGTGACCGATGACGGAGCCGGCATCGAACCGGCCTACCGTGAGCAGGTCTTCGAGCGGTTCGTCCGCCTGGAAGACGGACGCCGCCGCGATGCGGCCGGCAGCGGACTCGGCCTGGCGATCTCCCGCGACATCGCCCACGCCCACCGGGGGACCCTGCGTATCGAGGACTCCGCCCACGGCGCCCGGTTCGTTCTTCGGCTGCCGCTGATGGAGGGAAGGCGACCACCGGCGTGAGGCACGACCGCGGCCCTCATCGAGGCTCTCGATCCTCACCCGCAGCCAGGCGGACGACAGACTGACCGCGTTTTGGTCCGACACGAGTCTGACGGCCGGGTTCCGCAGGATGTTTCGCGCCGAAGATGGACGCTGACACCCATGGACGGTTCGGATGGTTTTCGAGGGGATGCCGTGACTGTCATGCCGCCGCTGGAGGACCGGGCCGATTTCGAGGCCGCGGACCGGGGGTTCGTCGGGACGACGTCGCAGGACACGATCAGGGATGCCCGGGGCCGGATCGTGTGGGATTTCGGCGCCTACGCGTTCCTGACCGGGCCGTGCCCCGACACGGCGCACCCGAGTCTGTGGCGGCAGTCCCAGCTCACCGCCAAGCACGGCCTCTACCAGGTTGCCGAGGGGATCTATCAGGTCCGGGGGTTCGACCTGTCCAACGTCTCCTTCGTCGAGGGGGAGCGGGGCGTCATCGTCATCGATCCGCTGTTGTCCACCGAGTGTGCGGCGGCCGCGGCCGAGCTCTACCGGCGGCATCGGGGAGACCGGCCGGTGACCGCGGTCGTCTTCAGCCACTCCCACGCCGACCACTTCGGCGGCGTCAGGGGAGTGGTGCCCGACGGAGGGGACGTTCCGGTCATCGCTCCCGCCGGGTTCTTCGAGCACGCCGTCTCCGAGAACGTGTACGCCGGGACCGCGATGAACCGGCGGGCGATCTACATGTACGGGGCCGCGCTGCCCAAGAGCGCCACCGGCCAGATCGGCGCGGGGCTCGGCCAGACCACGTCCACCGGAACGATCTCGCTGATCGAGCCGACGCTCCATGTCACCCGTACCGGGCAGGATGAGGTGATCGACGGCGTTCGCATCGTCTTCCAGCTCACTCCCGGCACCGAGGCACCGGCCGAGATGAACTTCTTCTTCCCCGGCCGCCGGGCCCTGTGCATGGCCGAGAACGCCACCCACAATCTGCACAACGTGTTGACCCTGCGCGGCGCGCTCGTCCGGGATCCGCGGGCCTGGTCCCGCTACCTCACCGAGGCGATCGAGATGTTCGCCGCAGACTCCGATGTGCTCTTCGCCTCGCACCACTGGCCGACGTGGGGCACGCGGGAGCTCACCGTGTTCCTGTCCCAACAGCGCGACCTGTACGCCTACCTGCACGACCAGACGCTGCGACTGCTCAACCAGGGCCACACCGGCCTGGAGATCGCCGAGATGATCGAGCTTCCGCCGGCACTCGACCGGGCATGGCACGCTCGCGGCTACTACGGCTCGGTGTCCCACAATGTCAAGGCCGTCTACCAGCGCTATATGGGCTGGTTCGACGGAAACCCGGCCCATCTGTGGGAGCTTCCCCCGCAAGAGTCGGCCCGCAGGCACGTGGAGCTCATGGGCGGAGCACCGAACATCCTGTCCAAGGCCGAGGAGGCCTATCGGGCGGGGGAGTGGCGGTGGGCCGCCCAGATCCTCAACTACGTCGTGTTCGCCGACCCGACCGACAACGCCGCCAGGGAACTTCTGGCGAAGGTCTACGACGGACTCGGCCGGGGCAGTGAGAACGGCACGTGGCGGAACTTCTACCTGCAAGGCGCCGCGGAACTGCGCGGCGACAAGCCGCGGAACCCCATCGACAGCGCCGGCCCCGACCTCGCCCGCGCTCTGAGCGCCGAGCAGATCTTCGACTCCCTTGCCATCCGCGTCAACGGTCCCCGCGCCTGGGACACCCGCCTGACCATCGACTGGAACTTCACCGACCTCGAAGAGGGGATCAGGACCAGCCTGGCCAACGGGGTCCTCACCCAGACCCGGTCACGCGAGGCGACCCCTGCCGATCTCACGGTGACCCTGGCCGAACCCCAACTGCTCGCCCTGCTCGCCTCCGGAGACCTCGGCGGCGTCCAGGCCACCGGAGACCGCCGGGCGCTCACCACCTTGATGGACCTCCTGGACGCCCCCGACCCCGACTTCGACATCGTCACCCCCTGACCTCGAGGAGGGGCTGGAGATCGGTGTGCAGGTGGTCGAGTGCGCTGCGGTACAACTGGGGTCCCACGGAGACCCGGGCCACACCGATTGCACGGAGCTCGTCCAGCGACCCGCGTCCTAGTGGAAGGCCGGCGTTCACCGGCGCGCCGACCTCGGCGACGATGACCCGGAGGTCGTCCGGCCCGGCTCCGGGAGGGAACACACAATCAGCGCCGGCCGACCAGTACGCCTCAGCCCTGCTGATCGCGTCGGCGCGCTTCTGATTCTCGGCCAGAGGCGAGGTGGGGAAGAAGGAGTCGATCCGGGCATTGATGACCAGCGGCACCCCGATACGGCCGGCGGCCGCGCGCATCCGCGCGATGTAGGTGGCGCGGACGCCGACGTCGATCAGGCCGCCGTCGGCGTGATCACTGTCCTCGATGTTGCAGCCGACGGCTCCGATCCCGATCAGCACTTCGACCAGTTCCTCCGGAGCCATCCCGTAGCCGGCCTCGGCGTCGACGGTGACCGGAACGTCGACGGAGGCCGCGATGCGTTGGGCGACGAACATCATCTCCTCGCTCGGGGCGCCCTCACCGTCGTCGTAGCCCAGAGCGGCGGCGATCGCGTTGCTCGCGGTCGCGACCACCGGGAAGCCCGCGTCGACGACGGCGCGGGCGCTGCCCACGTCCCAGGCGTTCGGCAGCACCAGCGGAGCGCCCGGGATGTGCAGGGAACGAAGCAGCTTGGCCTTCTCGGCCTGATCGGACATGGCGGCCTCAGTCGACGAGTGCGCCGGCGGACAGATTGGCGATTGCCCCGGTCATGGCTCCAGCTCGATCTGAAGCCAGAAACGCGGCCGTCTCTGCGATTTCAGAGAGCGTAGGCAGCCTCTTCAGAAGCGTCCCCTGCACCATCCCCCCGCCTTCGAGCATTTCCTGGACCGACTGCCCGGCCGCTGCCGCAGTCTGCTTGAAGAGGTCCTTGGTGTAGGAACCCGCCGCCGGCGCATCCACGACAGCGTGTGGACGGATGCAGATCACCCGGATGTTGCCGGGTGCCAGCTCCGCGGCCAGAACCCGCGAGAAGGCCTCCTTTCCGGCCGCGCTCACGCTGTGCCCCAGGATGCCGCCCACAGCCAGTTTGGAACCCGGCTCGGACAAGGTCAGGATGACGCCGGGACGCTCGCGACCCATGTGCCGTGCCACGGCCTTGCTCGTGATGAACAGCGTCCGCAGAAAGCCATCGATCGGCCGCATGAACTCCTCCAGCGAGAGGTCCGCCAGCGAAGTCCCCTGGTCGTGCATGACACTCACGGCGTTGAGGGCGATGTCGATGCCGCCGGCCGTCTCGGCGACGGCATCGGCGTGCTTTTCGACCGCCTGCTGATCGAAGACGTCGACCTGTGCGGTCTCGACTGTTCCGCCCATCGCGGCGATATCACGCGCCACGGCGTCGAGCTTCGCCTGCGTCCGCCCGGCGATGAAGACCCTCGCGCCCTCCCGGGCGAATACCCGGGCGATTGCGCCGCCGATGGCGCCCCCGCCTCCATAGATCACAGCGTTCTTGTCGCCAAGCAGCAATCCACTCATATGTGTCCTCCAAAGGACATCGGTCGAGGAGGTCGTTGGAGATCTCTTCCGGCGGTCTGCCGGTCAGTCGTGTTTCTGGCGCTGGATCTGTTCTGCGATGCGCTTGATGCGGTTCAGCCGCGCATCCCAGGTCCTGCCGACTTCGTTCAGTTGCCGGACGGCGCGGGCGAGCTGCGCCTCGTCGACTTCGTAGCGCCGCTCGCGGCCCATCGGTGTCGCGTGCACGAGACCTGCGCGATCGAGGACGCCCAGGTGCTTGGTGACCGCTTGGCGCGAGATCGGGAGACGATCGCTCAGGCTGGTCGGCGTACCGACTCCTTCCGCGAGCAGCAGGTCGAGCAGGCGACGCCTGATCGGGTCGCCGATGGCCGACCAGAGTTCGTCGTCGACGGCGATGGTCATCGCGGCACCACGGAAGGGGCGTAACTCTGCAGCCTGGGCAGGAACATGTCCCAGCCGCGTTCGTGGTCGTGGAAGGTCTCCTCGAGCACGGCGGCCTCCCAGCCCTTCTCCCGCCAGCCGCTCTCAGTCAGGCGCAGAATCGTGCCGTCACCGGAGGGCTCGAGCTCGAAGGTGACCAGGAGAGAGTTGCCTGCGTCGGGCAGCCGGCCATCAGGAGCGATCCAGTGGAACGCGAACCTGCGGGGCGGATCCACGTCGACCACCGTGATCGGTTCAACCCCGGCGTGGGCGCCCCACACCAGTTCGCCGACCGCGCCTGGCGCGCGGTCGAACGACGCGTCATCGGACCACCACATCTTGATGTGCTCGGGACGACTCACCACATCGAACACGATCTCCGGTGGGGCGTCGATGCGGATCTCGCGCTCCAACTTTCCGAACTCCACCACGGGCCTCCAATATGCAACCATCGGTTGCGAATGAATCTAGTGGTCCGTGCTTGCGATCCGCAACCTCTTGTTGCGTAATGACCGTGCGGTCAACCTGTCCGCATCCGGTGATCACGCGTGCACAAGCTCACGAGACTCCTGCGGAGTCCACTCAGGTCGCGCGGCCAGACACCGTGCCGAGCGAGAGTCCTCAGGAGTCTTCGTTGCCGCGCGGTGCGGTGACGATGGTTCGGGCTCGTTCGGGCGTGACCAGTTCGCGCAGTGCCGGGTCGGTGAGCAGCACGACTGGGGCAATGCGGTACGGGGAGTCGGAATGCCACTGGGGTAGGGCGGCTTCCAGGACGGCCCAAGCCCGGTCGGTCGCACCATCTCGTGCGAGCGTGCGGGCTTGGTGCAGCGCCGTCTGGAAATCGGGTGGCTCGGGCAGTTGCGGTGGGATGAACGCGTCGATGCGCTCGATCTCCTCGTCGGTCAGGATTCCGGTGAGGAGCCGGCGATACGGGGCAACTGAGGATCCGCTGCGAATCAGCCCATATAGAAACAGCGGTACGGCCTCGGCACGCACCTGTTCGAGACCGACCGCCTCGATCACGTGCGGGTGGCCGAGGATGTCGTTGCGGATCTCGTGGTGCGTGTAGTTCAGATCAAGGAACGCGTTCAGGATGACGGCGAGGTACGCACCCGCTCCCGAGCCTTTGACGGTGGCACGCGCGAAAGCGTCCGCGGCGGCGTGGACGTCGCCTCGCAGGGCACTCGCGCGGCCCACGGCGATCAGCTCATCCGCACCGTCCGGATGTACCGCACGACCCTCGCGGCCACTGAGCTTTTCAAAGGACGCACGTTCGGCGTCGACCAGCACGGCGAACGACTCATGCCGGTCCCCAAAACCGGGGTACCAGCTGGCCCACACGTAGGCCGCCCACTCGCCGTCAGGGGACACATCGCCGGGGTCGAGCAGCCAGTACTGGGCGTCACCATCCCCGGAGATCAGCAACGCGCGGTCCGCGAGGACGATCTCCTCATCCGTACCGTGCTCCCGCAGAATCTCCCACAGTCCGGCATCGGCATCACGCAGCCAGCCGACGTCACGAGAGGGGCGCATCGCCCACATGAACGGACCGATGTTCAGCCACCCGTCCGACACGGTGAGGAACGACCGATAACTGGGCGGCAGGCGAGTGCCAAGATGCTGCTCGAGCGTGGCGAGCCGGCCCTCGTCGGCGCCGTCGAAGCCCAACCAGCATGCGGCCCGCTGCAGATCGGAGACCTCGCGCAGGTCGTCGTCAGAGGAGGCACGTAACACTTCGGCGCTGTACTCGGCGAGATAGCGCCGCCACTGTTTTATAGAGCGTGCTCCGTCGATGGATGCCATGCCGTATCCGTTCCAGATCGAACCACTGACACAAGACGCATCATTTTGCCGCGAGTTGCGCCCTTGGCACTCCGGCTCCGAGGGATCAGCCCGAAGCAGTCTGCTGGTCCAGCGCTGAGCTCTTGCCTCAGTTCGGCTGACCGTAGATATGGCCATGGAGCATTTGCTCCGCCTCAAGGAGGTGATCGACCGTCTCCCAGTAGTCCTTCAACATCGGGTGTGAGAGAGCTTCCTCGCGAGACAGCTTGTGCCCGTAAAAGGGCTTGTCGGGAGCGACGGAGGCTGCGTCGACGAGGGTGCAGGCTGGAAGCGCACATTATGCCCGTGGCGCATGAAGTCTTGAATGCGCGCTCGCAGTGGCTCGGTCTCGAGGATCTTGCGAGCGCCAGGGGCTCGAATCTCCCGGTCGTCACCTAGGTCAATACCCTGTGTGATCATGAGTGCTTGTGGATGGTGTGGCACTGGGGGAGCTTGCACAGCGGCTGGTTGAGATCCCCGGGGTGGTCGCGGTCGTGCTCGGTGGCAGTCGGGCCCGTGGCACGCATCGCCCGGATTCAGACATCGATCTTGGGCTGTATTACCGGGGCGATCTGGACGTGGCGGCGCTGCGAGCACTCGCCGTGCGGGAGACCGGCGAACAGGCCGGCGTCACCGAGCCCGGTGGCTGGGGACCATGGGTCGACGGCGGTGGCTGGCTGACCATCGGCGACTGGCGAGTCGACTGGATCTACCGCGATCTGGACCGGGTCCATCGGGTCTGGGACGGCTGCCGGGAAGGTCGCTACGACGGAGTTCAGGCCGGACATCCGCTCGGGTTCTACTCCCACGCCTATGCCGGTGAGGTGGCGCTGTGCCGGGTGCTGGCCGATCCCAGCGGGGAGCTCACCGACCTGCGGGAAAGTACTCAGGCGTACCCTGCGGCGCTGGGCGCCGCGCTCGTGGACGGGCTCTGGGAGGCGGACTTCTCCGTGGGACTGGCCCGGTACGGCGCGGCCGGCGTCGACCCGGCTTATGCGGCCGGCTGCCTGTTTCGTGCCGTGGGTGTCGCCTGCCAGGCATTGCACGGTCACGCAGGCCGGTGGCTGATCAACGAGAAGGGCATGGTGGCCTCGGCCGGCCGGCTGCCCATGGCCCCGCAGGACTTCGCCGCCCGGGCGCAGAGGCTGCTGGGGCACGTTGGCGAGTCAACGCAGCAGATCGAGCAGACTGTGGCCGACGCGGCCGCCTTGGTGAGGGACGTGCGGGCAGTTGTCAGCCGGGACGGAATGGTGACCGGGTCTGACGATGGATCCACACCCGCGTAAGTGCGGGGCGAATGACCGCTCGGAGCCCGAAGCGAAATCGCTTCTAGCCACTGGCCGTCGTGGGAAGCCAGAAACGCAGCTTGCCGTCGTGTGTCAGT
>NZ_BONV01000036.1 GCF_016862895.1 Planotetraspora kaengkrachanensis
AGCCGCACATGAAGACGTTCGCCGACGTCATCGCACTCCTGCGCTGACCGCCGGCGAAGCCGTGGCGATCTCGGCGGTGGAATTCCGCACGATTCTTCGCTGGGCTTCAGCAGATCGGCCTCTCGGACGTCTTACTGGATAGAACCTAGGGACTTTTTCAGGAAGGCGGCTCAGGGAGTGCCGACGACGGATCACCTGTCTTCGCCGCATGGCGACCGGTCGGCGAGCGCCGGACCACCACCGGTCCTCGCGGATCAGCTCACGCTGTTGTTCCAAGCCCATGCCGGACCCCTCGTCCGGGTCGCGGTGCTGCTGACCGGCGACGAGGGACTGGCCGAGGAGGTGGTGCAGGACGCCTTCATGGGTCTGCACCGCCGCTGGCAGCGCCAGGGGCCGCCGGACAGCCCGCCGGCGTACCTGCGCACCTCGGTCGTCAACGGATGCCGGTCGGCGCTGCGCCGGCGTCGGCTCGCCTCACTGGTCGGGATCGAGCAGCCGATCCAGGAGACATCGGCGGAGACCGCGGTCCTGCTCCAGGAGGAGCACGCCGCGGTCTTCGCCGCGATGAAGGACCTGTCGCGGCGGCAGCGGGAGGTCCTGGTGCTCCGCTTCTACCTCGATCTCGACGATCCGCAGATCGCCGTCACGCTCGGGGTGAGCCGCGGCACCGTGTCGTCCACGATCTCCCGTGCCCTCGCCGCGCTCGGCGCGCGTCTGGAAGGTGTCCAGTGATGAAGGAAGATCTCCAGGCGCGGGTTCGGAGCGCGTTTCAGGCTCGTACGGCTGCCGTGCCGGACCCTCAGCCGCCGAACTGGACGACGGCCCGCGGGCGCCGGGGCGGCTGGAGTCGTTTCGCTCCGCTCATGGCCGCGGGCGCCGTCCTGGGCGTGCTGGCGGGCGGGGCCCTGATCAGCGTCGCCGTCGGCTCCGATCAGACCGGGCCCGTGACCGCCGGCCCGGCTCCGGTGACCGCGTCGCCTGTCGCGTCCTGCGCCGCCGACCTGCCCAGCAGGGTGCTCCCGAAGTGGGCACGGACCGGCTTCACCGACCCGGAGCCCCGCATGCCGTACGTGCTGGGCGATCGCGGCGACATCGCCGCGATCATCTTCGGCTACCCGTTGACGGCGCCGCCGCTGCCCGATCGCAGCAACAAGATCCTCTGGGTCTCGCGGGTTCCTCTCGACCCCGGTGACCCGCTCCGCATCGAAGCTCGGCTCGCCGGCTCGGGAACGGTGGTCGAGCGCACGGTTCTCGGTGGCCCCGGCCCTTCGGGCATCGACCTTCCCCGCAGCGGCTGCTGGCATCTCACCCTGAGATGGTCGGGACACACCGACACCATGAGTCTGCGCTACAGCCCGCGGAACTGATCGACGGGGAGCGGGCTCGCGATCGGCCCGCTCCGGGTCGCCCCTACGGTTGGAGCCGCGCGATCTCCGCCTCGGCGCGTTCCTTCGTGACGCCCGCCTGTTCGAGGACGGCCACGGCCGGGCTCTCGCTGATGGACAGGACGCCGAGCAGGAGGTGCTCCGCGCCGACGTGCTCGTGGCCGAGGCGCAGAGACTCGCGTCCCGCGAGCTCCAGAGCCTTGACGCTCTGCGCGGCGAACGCGATGTGGCCCTGCAGGGCGGACTCCCCGGCAGGCCCGAACGTTCCGGCGAGCGACTCGCGTACGGCGTCGGACGCTCCGCTCAGCGTTTCGACGATCCGGGCCGCCGGCGACTGCGACTCGTTCAGCAGCGCGAGGAGGAGGTGCTCCGGGCCGATGCGGTCGTGCCGCGCCTGCCGGGCCGCCTCTTGGGAGCCGACGACCGCGCGGCGGGCCGCGTCGTCGAAACGGGCGAACGTCTTGAGGTGGTCCTCCATCGTGCCGTCGCGTTCCTTGGCCACGAACCGCTTCTGCGCGGCCTGTTTCGTGACGCCCATGCTGTGGCCGATCTCCGTCCAGGAGGCGCCCGAGTGCCGGGCCTGGTCCACGAAGTGGCCGATCAGGTGGTCGGCAAGCTCGCCGAGGTGCTCGCCGAGCACCACGGCGTCGGTCAGTTGCCGTAAGGCGTCGCCCTCCGGGTGCCGGGTCTTGATCACTGCGATGAGGTCGTCCAGGCGAGGTGTGTTCTCCATGCGTCAACCATAAGTTGACGATACCCAGATCGTCAACCTCGGGTTGACGAAATCGGTTCAGAGGTGGTCGCGCAGGATCCGTCAGTACGACCGGGGCAGCCCGAGGACGTGCTGGCCCAGGAACGCCAGGATCAGGTTGTTGTTGACGGGAGCGACCTGGTACATGCGGGTTTCGCGGAATTTACGCTCGACGTCCCAGGTGTCCACGAACCCGTTGCCGCCGTGGGCGTCCAGGCAGATGTTGGCGGCCTGCCAGCTGGCCTCGCTGGCCAGGAACTTGGCCGTGTTGGCCTCGGCGCCGCACCTGCGCCCGGAGTCGAACAGGGCCGCCGCGCGGGTGCGCATCTGGTCGGCGGCGACAACCTGGGTGTAGGCGCGGGCCAGGGGGAACTGCACGCCCTGGTCGGCGCCGACGGGGTGGCCGAAGACGTCGCGCTCCCTCACGTAGCCGATCGCCCGGTCCAGGAACCAGTAGCCGTCGCCGACGGCCTCGGACGCCAGCAGGATGCGTTCGGCGTTCCAGCCGTCGATGACGTAGCGGAAACCGCTGCCCTCCTCGCCGATCAAGCTGTCCGCGGGGATGCGCATGTCCTTGTACCAGACCTGGTTGGTGGCGTAGTTGAACATGGTGCGCACCGGCTCGACGACCAGCGTGCCGGGCTGCTCGGCGCGGATCCGGCGCAGGTCGATGAGGAACAGGCTGATGCCCTCGGCTCGTTCGGCCGGGTCGTCCGGCAGCGGGCGGGTGCGGGCCAGCAGCATCAGCAGGTCGGACTGGGTGATGCGGCTCGTCCAGTTCTTGTGGCCGGTCACCACGTAGTCGTCGCCGTCGCGCACCGCCGCGGTGCGGATCCGGGTGGTGTTGGAGCCCGCTTCCGGCTCGGTGATGGAGAAGGCCTGCAGCCGCAGTCCGCCGGTCGCGATCTCCGGCAGGTAGCGGCGCCGCTGCGCCTCGGTGCCGTGCCGCAGCAGCGGCGCCATGGTGTACATCTGGGCGTGGCAGGCGGCGGAATGCCCACCGGAGCGATTGATCTCCTGCAGGATGATGCCTCCCTCCGTGACACCCATCCCCAGCCCGCCGTACTGCGCCGGAATGAGGACGGACAGATAGCCGGCTCGGGTGAGGGCGCTCACGAACTCCTCGGGGTAGGCGCGTTCGCGATCACGGTCGCGCCAGTACTCGTCGCGGAAACCTCGGCAGAGATCGCGCACGTCCGCGCGTAACCGCTGGTGGGCGGGGTCGGTGTCCTGGATGGCTATGTCCTGGGTGGCGGGGTCGTGAGTGGTGTCGCTCATGGCCGCCTCCTTCTCGGGATCTGGTCACGCCCGGCGCGTGGGTGCGGCGAGGCGGGCTTCGAGGAAACGCGGCTCGGCCTGTCTCCAGTCTTCAACTCGACGCGTCGGGAAACGACGGCCGGGCCCCTTTCGCCGATGCTCGAAAGAACGTTCACATATCGCGGGTGGTGGTGGCCGTTTTCTTGTGGCGGAGCTGGACAAGTCAGGCGCGACGTACCATTCGCATATGACCAGCAGACCCGCCACGGAGCATCACCTGCGCGATCTTGCGCTGCTGCGGCGCGTCCGTGACCGGATCGATCGGGAGTATGTGCAGCCGCTGGACGTCGAGGCGCTCGCCCGTGGCGTGAACATGTCGGCCGGGCACCTGAGCCGGCAGTTCAAGCTCGCGTACGGCGAGTCGCCGTACACCTATCTGATGACGCGGCGCATCGAGCGGGCGATGGCGCTGCTGCGCCGCGGTGACCTCAGCGTCACCGAGGTCTGCTTCGCGGTCGGCTGCTCGTCACTGGGCACCTTCAGCACCCGCTTCACTGAACTGGTCGGCATGCCGCCCAGCGTCTACCGGGACCAGGAGGCGCACACGACGGACGGGATGCCCGCCTGCGTGGCCAAGCAGGTGACGAGACCGGTCAGGAATCGAGAAGCGCAGGTCACACGGGCCCAACTAGCCTGACGGCCATGGACATCACCATTCACAACACGTTCCTTCCGCACGACGACCCGGAAGCGTCCCTGGCCTTCTACCGCGACGTCCTCGGCTTCGAGGTCCGCGCCGACGTCGGACGCGGCAAGATGCGCTGGATCACGGTGGGCCCCGCCGGCGGGTCCGGCACGTCCATCGTCCTCTACCCGCCGGGCGCCGACCCCGGCATCACCGAAGACGAGCGCCGCGTCATCGCCGAGATGATGGCCAAGGGCACCTATGCCATCGTCACCCTGGCCACCCCCGACCTCGACGGCGTCTTCGATCGACTGCAGGGCGGTGGCGCCGAGGTCGTCCAGGAGCCGACCGACCAGCCGTACGGGATCCGCGACTGCGCCTTCCGCGATCCCGCCGGCAACCTGATCCGGATCAACCAGCTGGGCTGAGCCGTCCGGCGATCACCGCCATGACCCGCACGGAACGCACTGCCACATTGCCCCCGCACGACGCCGACGGAGGCCGCGAACGCGGCCCCGTCCGACAGATGGAGACACGATGAGCATGGCCTCGAGGACGGACTCGCAGTCGTCTGCGCCGCACGTCGCCGACAGCCACGACCTGATCCGCGTGCACGGCGCGCGCGAGAACAACCTCAAGGACGTCAGCGTCGAGCTTCCCAAGCGCAGGCTGACGGTGTTCACCGGCGTCTCGGGCTCGGGCAAGAGCTCTCTGGTGTTCGGCACGATCGCCGCGGAGTCCCAGCGGATGATCAACGAGACCTACAGTGCGTTCGTGCAGGGCTTCATGCCGACGTTGTCCCGGCCCGAGGTCGACGTGCTGGACGGGCTGACGACCGCGATCATCGTCGACCAGGAGCGGATGGGCGCCAACCCCCGTTCCACGGTCGGCACCGTCACCGACGCCAACGCGATGTTGCGCATCCTCTTCAGCCGGTTGGGGCGCCCGCACATCGGCTCGCCCCAGGCGTTCTCCTTCAACGTCGCCTCGATCAGCGGGGCGGGTGCGGTCACGCTCGAGCGTGGCGGGGAGACCATCAAGGAGCGGCGCGAATTCAGCGTCACCGGCGGCATGTGCCCGCGCTGCGAAGGCATGGGCAGGGTCTCCGACATCGACCTGTCCCAGCTGTACGACGAGAACCTGTCGCTCAATGAGGGCGCGCTCACGATTCCCGGCTACAGCATGGACGGCTGGTACGGCCGGATCTTCAGAGGCTCCGGCTTCTTCGACCCGGACAAGCCGATCCGCGAGTTCGACAAGAAGGAGCTCCAGGCCCTGCTCCACAAGGAGCCGACCAAGATCAAGGTCGAGGGTATCAACATCACCTACGAGGGCCTGATCCCGAAGCTGCAGAAGTCGATGTTGTCCAAGGACAAGGAGGCGATGCAGCCGCACATCCGCGCCTTCGTCGAGCGGGCGGTGACGTTCAACACCTGCCCCGACTGCGGCGGCACCCGGCTCAGCGAGGTGGCCCGGTCGTCGCGGATCGGCGGGATCAACATCGCCGACGCGTGCGCGATGCAGATCAGCGAGCTGGCCGAGTGGGTCCGAGGCCTCGACGAGCCTTCGGTGGCGCCGCTTCTCGCGAAGCTGCATCACACCCTCGACTCGTTCGTGGAGATCGGGCTCGGCTACCTCTCGCTCGACCGGCCGTCGGGCACGCTGTCGGGCGGCGAGTCGCAGCGCACCAAGATGATCCGCCACCTCGGGTCGTCGCTGACCGACGTCACCTACGTCTTCGACGAGCCGACGATCGGGCTGCACCCGCACGACATCCAGCGGATGAACGGCCTGCTGCTGAGCCTGCGCGACAAGGGCAACACCGTGCTGGTCGTGGAGCACAAGCCGGAGGCGATCGCGATCGCCGACCATGTCGTCGATCTGGGCCCGGGCGCGGGCACGGCCGGCGGCGAGGTGATGTTCGAGGGCACCGTCGACGGGCTGCGGGCCAGCGGCACCGTCACCGGCAGGCACCTCGACGACAGGGCCGCACTCAAGGACTCGGCGCGGAAACCGTCGGGGGTGCTGGAGGTCCGCGGCGCCAGTGCGCACAACCTGCGCGACGTCGACGTCGACATCCCGCTCGGCGTGCTGGTGGTGGTGACCGGTGTGGCCGGGTCGGGCAAGAGCTCGCTCATCCACGGCTCGGTCTCCGGCCGGGACGGAGTGGTGGCGATCGACCAGGGAGGGATCAAGGGCTCGCGGCGGAGCAACCCGGCGACCTACACCGGACTGCTCGACCCGATCCGCAAGGCGTTCGCGAAGACCAACGGCGTGAAGCCGGCGCTGTTCAGCGCGAACTCCGAGGGCGCCTGCCCCACCTGCAACGGCGCCGGCGTCATCTACACCGACCTGGCGATGATGGCCGGTGTCGCCACCACCTGCGAGGAGTGCGAGGGGAAGCGGTTCCAGGCGTCGGTGCTGAACTACCACCTCGCCGGCCGCGACATCAGCGAGGTGCTCGCGATGTCGGTCACCGAGGCGGAGGAGTTCTTCGGCGCCGGAGAGGCGCGCACGCCGGCCGCGCACGCCATCCTCAAGCGGCTCGCCGACGTCGGACTCGGCTACCTCAGCCTCGGCCAGCCGCTCACCACCCTGTCCGGCGGCGAGCGGCAGCGGCTCAAGCTGGCCACCAACATGGCCGGCAACGGCGGCGTCTACGTCCTCGACGAGCCGACCACCGGCCTCCACCTCGCCGACGTCGAGCACCTGCTCGGCCTGCTCGACCGGCTCGTCGACTCCGGCAAGTCGGTCATCGTCATCGAGCACCACCAGGCGGTCATGGCGCACGCAGACTGGATCATCGACCTCGGCCCCGGCGCCGGTCACGACGGTGGCCGGATCGTCTTCGAGGGCACACCCGCCGACCTCGTGGCCGCCCGCTCCACCATCACCGGCGAGCACCTCGCGGCCTACGTCGGCTCCTGACCCGGGGCCTCGCCGAACCCTGCGTCGCGTGCCGGCCGGGCCCGGCCACGCGTCGTAGGGTTTCTGACGGCAGTCACACTCCTTTTCTCCCCGGGGGAGCACGCACGTGAGCACGCAATCGCACAGATCGCCATCCGCCTGGCGCGACGTGCGTCGTCACCTCAACGAGCACCGTCACGAACTGGCACGAGCCGCCGACCGGCTCTATCCGGACGTGCCCAAGGTCGGATCCACGCAGCTGCTGACCAGACCGGCATGGACGCCGGCCCAGCCCATCGAGCTGCACAGGATCGGCCTGCGGTGGGACGACGGGCCTTCACCCGCGGCCGTGACCGGTCGCGAAGCGGAGGCGCTGGCCGTGCTTCCACCGGGCATCTCGTCGTACGCCGAGGCGATGGAGGCACTGGACAGGCCCCGGCTGTTCGAGAACCGTACGTGCTATCGCCTGCTCGACGTGGCCTGGCCGGAGATGAGCTTCACCCGCGGCCACTATTTCGACGGAGTCGACGTCGGCGAGACCGTCGCCCACGAGTTCGCGTCGGCCCGGCTTCTGGGTGAGGCCGAACTGCCCTTCCGGGGACTCGTCCCCGATCCCACGAGCCTGCGCGCCCGGGTCGCGCTCCCCGCGGTGTCCATGCTGACGTTACGGCGCGACAGCCATGCCGGGACCATGACGTTCGTGCTCCACTGGCGTGACCCCGCGCGGGTCGCGCACGGAGGAGGGCTCTACCAGGTCATGCCCGTCGGGATCTTCCAACCGGCCGAGGAGGGCTCCCACGCGGAGACCGCCGACTTCGACCTGTGGAAGTGCGTGGTCCGCGAGTACGCCGAGGAGTTCCTCCGGCGTTCGGAGGTGTACGGCGACGCCTTCGACTACGAGACCTGGCCTCTCTACCGGCAGTTGACCGACGCCCGCGAGGACGACCGGCTGCGGTCCCTCGTCCTGGGCATCGGAGTGGACCCCCTCACCTTCGCCACGGACATCCTGGCGGTCACGGTGATCGAGGCGGACACCTTCGACGCCGTCTTCGGCGACATCGCCACGTCGAACGAAGAGGGACGCGTCATCGGCGCGCAGGGCATCCCGTTCGATGACGACTCGGTGAGCCGGTACGTCCACGACGAGCCGATGCAGGCGGCAGGCGCGGCCGTACTCGAACTCGCCTGGAAGCACTGCCGGACCCTCGTCTCCTGATCGCCCGGTCCGTCCCTGAACTTCCCCGCATGGTGACCTGGGGGCGGTTCGCGCGAACCGCTGCGCTACATTCTCGCCCGGCGTGCTGAACCGGTTCCGGCGCCCGAGCCGTGCCGTGCCCGGACCCTGTTCACTGAGCCCGTGTGCGATGGAGACCGGGCGCTCGGCCATCGTGATTCACCAACCCAGAGATCGGAATTTCGCAGTGTCGCGACGTCGTACGACCCGCTGGACCGTCAACCGCGCCAAGGCGGGCGCGCTGCTGCTCGCCGTACCGGGGGCGATGATCCTCGCCGGCGTCTCGGCCTGCGGGAATTCGGCGCCGGTCGGTCCCGTGGCGGCGAGTTCCCCGTCGGAGACCTCACCGGTCGCGTCGACCCCGGCCGACGCCGTGCCGAGTGCGAGCGAAACTCCGATCGCCACACCGCCTGCCACGCCGTCCGCCGGGTCGCCCGCCCCAGCCGAGGAAGGGACCCCGGCGGCCGCGCCGGCCTGCGAGGCGACCGACCTCAAGGTGACCCTCACCGAACAGCCGCAACGACGTGAGGGCGACAGCCGGATGGCGCTCGTCCACCTGATGAACACGTCCAGCCGCACCTGCAACGTGGGCGGCTGGCCGGTGATCGCGCTCGTGAACGCAGCCGACGAGGCGGTGACCGTGCCGGCGAAGAACGTCGCCGAGCCGGGCAAGTCGGTGCCGGCCGACCTGGTTTCGGGCGGGGGAGCGTTCGCCGGTATGAAGTGGACGATCTGCGACAAGGCGGCCCCTGATTGCCCGACCGGCAACACAGTGAAGGTCGGCCTCACGAAGGGCGGGCCGCTCGTGGTCGCGACCCTGGAGGGCTTCCCGAACCCGGAGCAGTCCGGCCTCACCTTCAAATCGCTCCAGGTCGGCACGATTCAGCCGGCCGCCCAGGGCGTCGTCGCCTGGTGACCCCGCTCCCGGCGCGGGCGGCGCCGATCGCTCCCTGATCACGCGTCGCCCGCCGCTGGGCAATCGTGGTTCTGTCGTCCAATGTGGACGGTGTGGACCTACGCCGGGGGGATGCCGTGGACAGGCGGCGAGCCGTACAGACGCTGCTTCTTGGATTGGCGGCAGCGGTCGGACTACCGCTCCTGATGATCATCTTGGCGCTCGCGACCGGCTACGCGTGGGGTCTGTGGCCGGGAGCCGTGGGTATGGTCGTCCTGGTCGTGGTCGGCCTGGTGGCGATCGGCGTCTGGATGTTCGTCACAGAGTTCAGCGACTTCCGCCTGATCGCCTACGCGTCCTGCGTCACGATGGCCGTGGCGTACATCGCCGCGTTCGGCGGCCTCTCCGTATGGATTCTGGCCGCACGTGGTGTGGAGACCAGTTGCTCCGTGACGAGCCGGGAGCCATGGGGAGCCATCGAGGACAGCAGCTCCGAGATGCGGCTCAGCTGTGCCGACGACAGCCGTCAGGTGTATCGCGGAGGCACCCTCGAGATCGGTGAACGGATCGACATCGTCTACGACCCCGACCACACGATCATGTCCCTCAGGGCGGGCGAGGTGTCGGCCGCCCCGATCTACACATGGGTGGTCGCCGTCGCCCTGGGCGGGACGGTGCTGCTACGTCTGGTCGAGGCCGTGGGGGGCGAGGATCGCGGCCTGCCCTGGTGAGATCTCCTGGTCCCGAAGCGGGGCGCCCCCGTGCCGGATCATCCGCGAAGGGCTTCACACCATCCGGTTCCCCGGATCACGCCGCGGCGACCCCGGAACCGGCGGTCTCGGGCACTCCGGGCATCGCGGGCTTCATGCCGCCGACCCGCCAGAGGCCGTACGCCGCGACAGCGGCGCCGAGGGCCATCACGCAGACGCTCGCGACCTCGGGGACGCCGCCTGTGACGACGTTGTCTCCGACGAGGCCGGCCGCGAAGAGAACGGGCGCGATGAACGAGGTCACGCCACGGCGCACCAGCGCGATCAGCACCAGCAGCAGGGAGAGCATCCCCAGGAACACGTAGTAGGTCACCGGCACGGCCCACAACCCTGGGCCCTGGAAGCGCTCCACGACGAATTGCTCCATCGCCGTCTGGTTCAGACCGGAGGCCCCGGTCTCGACCAGAATCAGGTGGAACATTGCGAATGCGCCGGAGCACGGGACCGCGGGCACCAGCAGGGCCCACCCGATCCGCCCCGCGACGCTGCCTCGCATGACGGGCCCCAAGCCGGCGAGGGCGAGCCCGAGCAGGGCCGCGGCGCCGAGCTGGATCAGACCACCGGCGGTGAGCCGGCCGCTGCCCTCGGCGATGGCCGCGATGGAGGTGGTCTCGTCGAGGTTGCCGAAAACCGACTCCGTGATCGCGACGCACAGCCACGATCCGAACAGCGCCAGCGCGGTGATCCGGAGCGACGGCGCCTGACCCGCACCCTCGCCGGGCCGGTACGGGGGTAGGGGCTTGAGGAGTTTCATGAACTTGCTCCGATAGTTCGGGAATGGTGCGGCCACACTAGGTCGCCGCCGGCCGCCGGGGCCTCAGCCGCGACGGACCTTCCCTCTCATACGCGCGGAGGAGGCCACCGCCATCGGGGGCATGATCCGCCGGCAGCCGGCCCCGCACTACAGTTCGCCCATGCACAGTGCGTTGTCGCGGCGCCAGTGGGCCTTCGACCTCTTCCTCGCGGTGGTCGCCGCGGCCGCGGCGATCGCTCAGCTCGTCATACCGAACAACGACGGCTACTTCGGCGGGCCGATGTGGCTCAATGTGGTCGTCTCCCTGCTGAGGACCGTCCCCCTGGCCGCACGCCGGGTCTGGCCCGTCCCTGTCGCGGTCGTCGTGTTCGGGTCGGACATCCTCACGAGCCTGTGCGTTCCCCACACCTCCACCTTCTGGGGCACGGTGCTGCCGATGGCGACCGCGACGTACTCGGCGGCACGCTGGAGCGACATGCGACGGTCACTGCTGGTACTGCCGCTGCCGGTGGCCGCCTTCGCGCTGTACCCGATCCACATGCGGAGCTTCGGAGGGTGGGAGGACATCCTCTTCCCGCTGATGATCCTGTGGCCGACTTTCATCGCGGGATACCTGATCAACCGGCTCCTCCAGCAGCGTCACGACCTCAAGGAAGCACTGCGCCAACTTGCCGAGCAGCGCGACGAGCACAGCCGTCACGTCCTCCTGGAGGAGCGGACCCGGATCGCGCGTGAGATGCACGACGTGCTCGCGCACGGCGTGACCGTCATGGTCGTGCAGACGGGCGCGGCGCGGATGGAGCTCGACGAGTCGGCGACCGCGGCCCGCGAGTCGCTTCTCGCGGTCGAGGCGACCGGGCGGCAGGTCATCGGGGAGTTGCGCCGGACGCTCAGCCTGCTGCGGCTGGGCGACGATCTCCCTCCGTCCGGGCATCCCTCACCCGGCCTGGCGGACCTGCCCGAACTCGCCGAGTCGATGCGCAAGGCCGGCCTGACGGTGGACCTGCACGTCCCTGGGCAGGTCGAAGCCGATCCCGGGCGAGAGCTGGCGGTCTACCGGGTCGTCCAGGAGGCGCTGACCAACTCGCTGCGGCACGCGGGCCGCACACGTGTGCGCGTACGCGTCACCGCCGACCCGCACCTGGAGGTCGAGGTGTCCGACACGGGACCACGCCATCGTGACGACAGGGGATCCCGGCTCGGGGGCGGCCACGGGCTGATCGGCATGAAGGAGCGGGTCACGATGTACGGCGGGCGGCTGCTGGCGGAACCACGCGGATCAGGATTCGTCGTGCACGCCGCCTTCCCGCCCGTGGAGCGTGTGCGGTGATCCGGGTGCTGGTGGTCGACGATCAGGTGCTGGTGCGTGCCGGTTTCCGCTCCATCCTGGAGAAGCAGCCGGACATCGACGTCGTGGGGGAGGCGGGGGACGGGATCGAGGCCGTCTACATGGCCCGAACCCTGCGGCCGGACCTGGTGCTGATGGACATCCGGATGCCCCGTCAGGACGGGCTGTCCGCCACGGAGGAGCTGATGACCGCCGAGGCGCCGCCCCGCATCGTCGTGCTCACCACCTTCGACGCCGACGAGTACGTCTACGCGGCGTTGCGCGCCGGAGCCACCGGATTCCTGCTCAAGGACATCTCCCCGGAGGACCTGGCCGCCGCCGTGCGCAGTGCGATGTCCGGGGACGCGATGCTCTCCCCGCGGGTCACCCAGCGCCTGATCGAGTCGTTCGTACGCACCCCACCGCCGTCGGCAGGCGTACCGGAGCAGCTCCGCGGCCTCACCGGCCGTGAGCTCGACGTGCTACGCGAGCTGGCGACGGGGGCGACGAACACCGAGATCGGGGCCCGGTTGTGCCTGGCGGAGACCACCGTCAAGACCCACCTGGCGCATGTGTTCGCCAAGCTCCAGGTGCGGGACCGGGTGCAGGCCGTCGTGCTGGCCTACGAGTCCGGGCTGGTCCGTCCCTCGGCGTGATTTTCGCGTGCCGCCGGTTGCACTGTGAACCGACACCGGTATACGTTCATAGCTGGTGTCGACATGACGGGGAGGTAGCCGTGATCATGAGGACCTGGCGCGGATGGACGCGGGCCGACGACGCCGACGCCTACGCGGCCTACCTGATGGAGACCGGCCATCCGGGCTACACCTCGACGCCGGGCAACCGGGGCGTCACCTTCACCCGCCGCGACGACGGCGACCGGGTGGAGTTCCTGCTGACCTCGATGTGGGACTCCTGGGAGTCGGTCAGGGCCTTCGCCGGCCCCGACCCCGAGCGCGCAGTCTTCTATCCCCAGGACGACCGCTTCCTGGTCGACCGTGAGCTGACCGTCGACCACTACGAAGTGTTCGCCGTCGGACACGGGACGGTGTGAGGCTGGGGGACCTTGGCGATTCCCCGCAGGGAATCGCAATCCTGCGGGCCGGACTCCACACTGCTGCGCATGAGCAATCCACTCGATGTGAAGCAATGGGGTCACCGATATGTCGCCCAGTGGAACGAGCCCGATCCGGAGACGCGTAGAGCGCTGATTCGCGAGCTGTGGGCACCCGACGGGATCCAGGTGCTGGTCGAACCCCCCGAGACGATCCGTGACGCCGCCTCGGCTCTCGCGTTTCCCGTGCCGCCGCTGGAAGTCCGCGGCCACGACGCGTTGGACGCCAGGGTGACCCGGGCCTATGAGATGTTCGTCGCGCCGGGCGAGCACGTCTTCGAGGCCGCCGGAGAGCCTGTGCTTCTTCTCTCCAATGTGCTCGCGCTCCGGTGGTCGATGGTGTCTGCCCGTACGGGGGAGGCGGTCGGCGGCGGCCTGGACGTCCTGGCCTTGGACGGCGACGGCCGGATCGGCACCGACCACCAGTTCATCGGAGTGAACTGATGCGATTCACCAGGATCGCCCGGGCCGGGGACGGCGGGTCGGCCTTCGAGGACGGCGAGATCGCGCTCGAGCAGCGGAATGTCGCCGAAGGCGTGCCCGCCATGGCGGTCGCCGGGCTGCCGTCGAGCGGCGGCGTGCAGTACCTGCGCAGCGCCGTCTTCGACAGCAGTGCGCACCCGGCGCCTCGTGAGCAGTGGGTGGTGATGCTGCGCGGGACGATCGAGGTCACGGTGAGCGACGGCAGCCGGCGGCGCTTCGGTCCCGGTGACCTGGTGCTCGCCTCCGACACCACGGGAACGGGGCACGTCACGACCGGCGTCGGCGACCCGCCGTTCGAGGCGCTGTTCATCCCCGTCCGGGCAGACGGCGCATAGACGGACGCCGCTCCTGCAGGTGAGCGGCGTCCTCATGGTCCGGCCGGGCTCAGCAGGCCTTGGAGTAGACCGTCGACTTCGACTTGTAGGAGCAGGAGTCCTTCAACGTTCCGGACGCGTTCCGCAGGTAGGCGGTGTCCGAGGTGTTGTTCCAGATGTAGGCGAAGGTCCCCTGGCTGCTGCTCCTGCCCCAGTACCGGTTGGCCGAGGTGTTCTTGCCCTTGCCGGTCCGGACGGTGACCGTCTTGCCGGCGCCGAGGGTGAACGTGCCGAACTTGAAGATGTGGCCCGAGGTGGTGCTCTGCTTGTCGCGGAGGGTCCAGCCCTTCAGGCTGACCGCCTTCTTCGTCGTGTTCTTGATCTGTACGTACTCGCCGTTGAGCTTGGTGTTCGTGACAGGGGTGTCCGAGGTGCGGCCGTACGAGTTGTAGTAGATCTTGGTGATCTGGATGGCCGGGCCCGCCGCGTAAGCCGGCTGGGAGATGACGACCGCGCCGACGCCCAACGTGGCGGCCAGCAGCAGGGAACGAACACGCACAGGAGGCTCCTGAGGTGGGGGATGTGTCCAGCGATTCGATCGTAATGATCGCAATGGTTACCGATGGACCGTTCCTGCATCGCTTTGGTATCTCTGGTCGCCTTTTGCGCCGACGCCACGGCCGCGCGGGCCGGCCCGCGCGGTGGGGTGGTCAGGCGGGGGAGAGCGCGTCGAACCGCTCGGCCAGCGACAGGTACCGCCCGGACCAGCCGTTGCCGATGGCCAGTTCCTGCAGTCGCCCGGTGGGGGCGAACAGGAAGCGAAGGTCGGGCCACCTGCTCAGATCGCCCAGCCGGAGTCGCTCGACGTGGTCGCGGATGTCGGACACCGCGGCGTCCCAGTCCTCATAGCTCGTCCAGGTCGTGTCGTGCGGAACCGACCGGACGATGGCCAGCACCTCTTCCATGATCAGCAAGGCTTCCCTGTCGTCGGCCGTCTCCATGTGTTCGACCCTCGCACGCCTCCGCGCGGACACCAAGGGCCTGAGAGCGCGGACCCGAGTGTGTTGCGCGTCACATCGATGTCGAGTCACGAACGGATGGGCCGCATCCATCACGTGGTCGTCAGCTCGATGAGAAGGAAGGCACGACGATGACCACACGGCACGGGTCCGGCACGGCGGCGACGCACCACGTTCTGGTTCTCGGGGCGGGCTACGCCGGCATGGCCGCGGCGATCCAGCTCGCGGCCCGGGTCGGGCGGCGCGAGGGCGTGCGGGTGACCCTGGTGAACCCCCAGGAGCGGTTCACCGAGCGGTTGCGGCTGCCCATGACGGCGACCGGGCAGCGGGTCGCCGAGATGAACATCCCGGAGCTGCTGCGGGGCACGGGCGCGCAGTTCGTCCGCGGATGGGTGACCGCCGTCGACGCGGACGCGAAGACCGTGCGGATCGACGACGACCGGGTCCTCCACTACGACACGCTGGTGTACGGCCTGGGCAGCGTGGCCGACACCGCGGCGGTGCCGGGTGTCGAGGACCACGCGCACACCCTGGACGGCGCCCAGGACGCCGAGGTGCTGGCCGACCGGCTGGCGCGGCTCGGCAGCGGGACGGTGGTGGTCGGGGGCAGCGGGCTCACCGGCATCGAGTCGGCCGCGGAGATCGCCGAGCGGCACCCGGAGCTCGACGTCGTGCTGCTCGGCCGGGGTGAGCCCGGTGCGGCCATGCACCCGAAGGCCAGGGCGTACCTCCAGTCGGCGCTCGAGCGCCTGGGCGTGCGGGTGCGCAGCGGGGTCGAGGTGGTGAAGGTGCTGCCCGGCGTGGTGGAGTTGGCGGGCGGGGAGAGCGTCGCCGCCGACGTGGTCCTGTGGACGAGCGGCACACGCGTGTCGCCGCTGGCGGCCGCCGCGGGCCTGACCGTCGACGAGCGTGGTCGCATCGTCACCGACGCCTCGCTGCGGTCGGTCTCGCACCCCGACGTGTACGCCGTGGGCGACGCGGCCGCGATCCTTCAGGGCTACGGCGTCATGCACGGGACCTGCCAGGGTGGGATGCCGACCGGCGTGCACGCCGCCGTGTCGATCTGCCGCGTCCTGGACGGCAGGCGGCCCAAGCCGTTCCGTTTCGGCTACTACCACACGCCGGTGAGTCTGGGCAGAAACGACGCCGTCGTTCAGTTCACCCACCCCGACGACAGCCCGCGACGGGTCTATCTGGCCGGGCGCATGGCGGTCCGCTATAAGGAGACGGTGACCGCATCGCCTTGGCCGACCTATGCCCGTATGAAGAGGATGCCCGCCTCAGGGGCGTTCTGGCCCCGCGGTGGTCGCTTCACCCGCATCCGGGGGACACGATGACCCACCCGTCCGCCGACCACGACCAGCAGGTGTTCGACCGGCACCGCAACCTGCTGTTCTCGGTGGCCTACCGCATCCTCGGGACCGTGGCCGACGCCGAGGACGTGGTCCAGGACGCCTGGATCAAATGGTCGGCCGCCGATCGTTCGCAGGTCGCCGACCCGAAGGCGTATCTGGCGCGGATCGCGTCGAATCTGGCGCTGGAACGGTTGCGCTCGGCCCGGTATCAGCGGGAGACCTATGTGGGCCCGTGGCTCCCGGAGCCGATCCTCACCAGCGGCGACACCGCCGAGGCGGTCACCGGCGCCGATTCCGTGTCGACGGCAATGCTGGTGGTGCTGGAGACCCTGAGCCCGCTCGAGCGTGCGGTGTTCGTGCTGAAGGAGGTCTTCGACTTCAGCCACGCCGAGATCGCCGAGGCGGTGGAGCGCTCCGAGGTCGCGGTGCGCCAGGCCGCGCACCGTGCCCGCGAGCATGTGCGGGCCCGGCGTCCGCGCTTCACGGCGGACCGGTCGCGGCAGCGAGAGGTCACAGAACGGTTCCTCGCCGCCGCGACCGGGGGCGACATCAACGCCCTCATGGAGCTGGTCTCCCCGGAGGTCACCCTGTGGACCGACGGCGGCGGCAAGGTCCGCCAGGCCCTCAAGCCGGTCGTGGGAGCGCGGGTGGTGGCCGCCTGGTTCGCGGCCATCGGCACGGTCACCTACCAGGGCGTCGAGCCGGCCGACATGAACGCCCGGCTGGTCGAGATCAACGGCGGCCCGGGCATGGTGTTCAGCGGTCCCGACCGCGTGATCGCCGCCGTCACCTTCGACTTCGACGCCGACGGCCGCATCACGGCCATCCACAACATCGCCAACCCCGACAAGCTGGGGGCCATCGCCGACGGGATCACCCGCGACGTGGCCACGCCCTGAGAGCGGCGGAGGTGGTCGAGTCGCCATCGCCGTGAGCGAACAGGTCATCGAAGCCAGGTCGGTCTGCGTAGATTCCTGGCATGCGTGTGCTGTTCGCGAGCCTTGCGTCGGTCGGTCACACCTACCCGCTGATCCCGCTCGCGATCGCCGCGCGGGACGCCGGGCACGAGGTGCATTTCGCGGCCGGTGAGGACGTGCACGCGCCGCTGGCCGCGAACGGACTGCGCCCGTTCCGACCCGCGGACTCGTTCTATGAGATCTACGCCGAGGATCTCGAACCGGAACTGGCGCGGCTGCGACCCGACCTCGTGGTCCATGAATGGGGACTGCCGGGGGCGGCGATCGCCGCGCACCGTGCCGGCATTCCCAGTGTCTGGCATGGCTTCGGCCGCATGTTCCCCGAAGGAATCGGGCTGGAACCGCCCATGAAGATCGCCGAGGCTCCCGGGCGGCCGCACATCGACATCTGCCCGCCGTCCTTGCAGGACGAGGACTTCCTCGCCACCGCGGACCGCATCGTGCTGCGGCCCGTCCCGTACTCGCCGCCCGCCGCCCTGCCCGCCCGGGTCGGCCGGCACGATTCACGGCCGCTGATCTATCTGACGCTCGGCACCGCGTTCGGCACCACGGAGTTGCTCACCACGGCCATCGAGGGGCTGGCGATGCTGGACGCGCGCGTGGTGGTCGCCGCGGGCCGGGTGCGCCCGGAGCAGTTGGGAGACATGCCGGCCGACGTCACCGTGCGGAGCTGGGTGCCGCAGGCGGAGCTGTTGCCGCACGTCGACGTGGTCGTGCATCACGGTGGCAGCGGCACCACCCTCGGCGCGCTCGCCGCCGGAGTCCCGCAGCTGATCCTCCCCCAGGGAGCGGACCAGTTCGCCAACGCCGACGCCGTCAGCGCCGCGGGCGCGGGGCTGCGCCTGCTCCCCGAAGAGCTGAGCGCGAACGCCGTCGCCGCGCACGCGGGGGTGCTGTTGCCGCGCCACGGCCGCTCGGGCCACCGTGAGGCGGCCCGGGCGATCGCCGAGGAGATCGCCCGCATGCCGTCCCCTGACGAGGTCGCCCGCCGGCTGCCGGAGTTCGTCTAGGGCCTGTTGTGAAAGTGCCGACGGGCCGGACGAGGTGATGCCCAGGTCCGGCCCGTCCGCTCGTCTCTACAGGTCGAGCTGATACTGCAGGGTCGTGTGCGTGGGCACGTAGCCGAGGCTGTCGCTGATGTGTCTCATGTGCGTGTTGCTGTCGGCGGTGTCGGTCAGGAGGCCGCCGAGGTCTGGATAGCGCCCGTGGGCTTGCCGGATCGACTCTGCCTTCATCCATCGGCCGAGGCCGTGCCCGCGGTGCTCGGGCAGTACGCCGGTGCCGTAGTGCTGGCCATCACCCGTGCCATTGCCGGGGACGACGAGTTCGGTGAATCCGGCGATCGAGTCGTCGCAGGTGTCGATGGCGACGACCGTGTGCAACTGGTCGCCGCGCTCTTCGACGGCCTTCGCCGCAGCCCGGACCCGGTCCACGTCCCAGGCCACGGTGCCGTAGTCGGTGTCTTCCATGGGCATGTCGTCCATGGCGCGGCGTGAGGCGGCAAACGTCTGGGCGAGGGCGTCGGGGACGGTTCCCTGCCATGATGCCAGCCGGTAGCCGGGATGTGGACGCTCGATGATCTCGGCGATGGCGATGGTGTCCACGTCGGCCAGTGGCAAGCGGGCGTACCTCAGGGTGAGGACCTTGCGGAAGCCGCGGGCCGGCAGGAATTGGTCGCCGGGCGATCCGGCCTGGGCCTGCGCCATGACGCAGCGTCGGGCGTTGTCCCGGGCGGCGGCCACGGCGGTGCCGAGGAGCCGGGAGCCGACGCCCTTGCGGCGCTCCACGGGATGGACGTGGAGGGTCAGTTCGGCCAGGTGCTGTTGTCCGCCATCGAACAGGCGCAGAAAGGCCGTCCCGACGGGGATGGAATCGGCGTCGGACGCCAGCCATGCAAGGCGTCGGCTGTGCGCCCCGTGAGCGGGGTCGGTCAGTGGGGTGATGCGGAGCGACAAGGTGTCTCCGTCGTGAGGAGGTGGCAAAGGTCAGTACGCGGGCTCAACTGCTGGGCACTCCTGCGCATGTGCTCCACACCTCCTCGTCGACAGCGCCGGTCCGGATCAACATGGACGGCTGCGACAACTTAGCTGGCCTATCGGTTCCTCGGCAAAGGGTTAAGTGAAGGCTGGTGCGGCAGTTTGGTGACAGCCACTCATTGATGGCCGCGACCAGCACGGTTGCTTCGTAGCGGACGGCGAGTTTGTCGTATCTCGTGGCCACGGCCGGTGGCGCTTGAGGCGATTGATCCCGCATTCGACCGCGTGCCTCTCGCGGTAGTCGGCCTTGTCGAACGTCGGCGGCCGACCCCCGCGGGAGCCGAGCTTCTTACGGTTGCGGACCTGGTCCTTCTTCTCCGGGATCGTGCACCGGATCCCACGTCGGCGCAGGTAGGCACGGTTCTTCCGGGAGCCGTACGCCTTGTCGGCACGCACCCGATCGGGACGGACGCGCGGCCGACCCGCCCTGATACGGGCCACGCGGACCTTTCTCAGCACGGGTTCGAACTGCGGCGAGTCGCCGCGCTGCCCGGCCGTTACCACGATCGCCATGGGCTTCTGTCCTTGCTCGACGGCCAGGTGCAACTTGGTGGTGAACCCGCCGCGCGAACGTCCCAGTCCATGATCAAGGAGCTCGGCCAGGGACTGGAGCTGGCTGAAGATCCTGTGCCGGGTACCGTTCCGCTGCCATCGGCGGAACAGGTCGTAGATACGGCCCCACGGCCCGTACTCGGCGGGCACGTCCCGCCACGGGACGCCCGTTGCGACCCGGAACCGTATGCCGTCGATCAACTGCCGCCGGGGCCAGACAGGCGGCCGCCCCGCCTTCGTCCCTTTCGGCAGCAACGACTCCATCATCGCCCACTGTTCATCAGTGAGATCTCCCCGCCCCATGAACGAAGATCATTCATGGGGTGAGATTCATTTCGATACAGGCCCTGGTACATAAGAGCCCGCGGGCGGTCAGCGCGCCTGCGCCTCCTGGTCGCGGAGCGCCTGCTCGACCGCCTCGCGGACGCGCTCGTCCTCACGCAGCTTGCGCCGTACGCGGTTGCGGCGCGTGCGGAAGATCGCCCAGACGATGGCGGCGATCACCACGATGACCAGCAGCGACAGCGTCCACGGGACGGCCCAGCCGTGCGCCGTGGTCTGGGTCGGCTTGAGAGCGCTGGTGGAGCCCGACGCGTCGGTGATCAGGGGCGTGAGAGTCACGGTCGCGGCCAGGTCGACGGCGGGCGTCACGCCGTGGACGGGCACCTTCACCTTCCAGCTCTCACCCGGGAGCAGTTCCGGCGGGGAGGCGAGCTTGCTCGCGTCGGTTCGCAGCCATCCGAACGGTCCTGAGACCGACACCGCCTGCTGGGTCGACAACATGGCGTTGCCGGTGTTGTGGATCGTGTAGGTGATCGTGGCGTCACCTGTGCCGAACGGGTTGAACGTGCCGGAGTAGTCGACGTCGAAGTCCTCGACGGAGAGGTTCGGCTTGAGCTCGCCGCTCACCCGCAGCTTGACCCGGATGCCGAGGCGCCGGTCCACGTTGATGCCCTCGGCCTGGTCGGCCTGCGTCAAAGAGGTGAGGACGCCGCCCACGTAGTCGCCGGGCGTGGCGTTGTCCGGAACGGAGACCGTGAAGGGGACCTGGGCGGTCTTGCCGGGCTGGACCGTGACGCTGTCGCGGCCGGCGTGGACCCAGACGCCGATGCCGACCGACTTCTTGTCCTTGGTGAGCAGGTCGAGCTGGCCCGTGTCGGTCGTGAAGCCGTCCGCGGCGTAGACGGTGAGCGTGAGCGGGGTCTTGCTGCGGTTGGCGACGACCATGGCGTCCTTGATCTGGCCGCCGGGGTTGACGTCATAGCTGAAGCTGGAGCGGTCGGCGCCGAACCCGTTCGAGGCCGTCCTGACCGTCCAGGTGACGTCGCCGTCGTCGGCCATGGCGGGACCGGCACTCACACCGGCACTCACACCGGCGATCGCGATGGCCGTGAGCACGGCCAGGGCGGCGGTGCGGACGAGGGTGCCGACGGTGGCCGTCCGGCGCGGTGCGGGCGCTTTCATGCGGGTTCTCCTGGAAAGGGGGAGGCGGGGCAGGCCACCCGAAGGCGCCTGCCCCGCCAGGTGAAACGGATGCGATCAGCTGCTCAGGGCAGTGATCGTCAGAGTGGCGCGGTAGCCACCCTTGGTGACGCTGTCCGGGATCTTCAGGTCCAGGTCGGCGCCCAGCTTGGCCGTGCCGCGGGCGTGACCCTGCTCGGCCGAACCGAGGGCGCGCGAGATCGACAGACCCTGGCCCTGGTCCACGTAGCCCGAGGCGACCGGCTTGGCGGCCGTGGCACCCGCGCCGCCGTCGAGGACGTACGGCGTCCAACCGAGGTTGGCGCCGGAGAACGTCTTGTCGGCGTCCTTGAAGTCGCTGACGTTGGCCGCGATCGACCACGGAGCGAGCGAGCGGCGGCTGTCCGACACGAGGATCGGGTTGATCTTGCCCGACGCCTCGAAGTGGTCGCCGTTGGTCTCCTTGGCGGTGCCGAGGTCGACCAGGCCGTTGTAGCCGTCGATCGTCCAGCCGAACTCACCCGGAGCGACGTTCGGCACGTTCACCTGCAGGGCCTGACCGTCACCGTTGTACGGGTGGACGGTGACCTTGTCGACGAGCGAGCCGACGGGCTGGCCCTCAGCGGTGTTGGTGCACGAGAGGCCCTTCTCGACCGCCGCGTTCGGGGCCGCACAGGTGCCGCTCCGGACGTTCTCGACGACGAGCTTGTCGTTGCGCACCTGCACCTTGACGTAGGTGCGGACGTGCTCCTGGTTCTGGACCGAGTTGTACCAGTAGCGGTTCGGGTCCAGCGGGTCGGCACCGTTGCCGGCGCCACTCGTGCCGCTGCTGTCCGGCTTGGTGATGTCGTAGTACTTCGAGCCCGAGGCCGAGTTGCCCGTCACGTAGAGGACACCGCCGGGGCCGGCGTACACGTCGGCGGCACCGGGCTGCTCGTCCGGGTTCGCCTTCTCACCGTTCTTGATCAGGTAGCTACGGGAGTAGCTGTGGTCGTGGCCCTGCAGGACCAGGTCCACGCCCAGCTTCGAGAAGGTGGTCGGGAAGTCGACACGCCGGACCTTGTTGTCGCCGTCCTTGGCGTGGTCGGCGGGCGAGTAGATCGCGTGGTGGTAGGTGAGTACCTTCCACTTGGCCTCGTTGCCGTGCTTGTTGATGACGTCGGTGACGAAGCCGATGTGCGCCGCGTCGCCGCCGCCGTTCGCGGAGTTGTAGCTGTTGCTGTTGAGGTCGATGAACAGCACATCCTTGTAGATGTACCAGTAGTCACCGCCCGACTTGGTTCCCGCCGGGTTCCCGTTGTCGTAATACGGGGCCGTGCGGTCCGTGTTCGGGGTGGTGAAGTGCTGCTCGTAGGCCTTGCCGCCGACGTCGTGGTTGCCGATGGTGGCGGCCCACGGGTACTGGCGGAGCTTGTCGGAGGTGAGGAAGGCGTTCCACTGGGACTCGGTGTTGGCCGTCTCGACCTGGTCGCCGCCGGAGACCAGCAGCTCAGCGTTCGGGTTGGCCGCCAGCGCGACGTCCAGGGTGTCCGCGAAGCCGGCCCCGTCCTTCACCGCGTCGCCGGACGAGCCGATCTGCGGGTCGCCGAAGAACAGGAAGTCGTAGTTGCCCTCGAAGTCCTGCGTCTTGAAGGAGTACGCCGGGGACCAGTTGCCCTCGGAGCCGACACGGTAGGAGTACGCCGTGTCCTCCTTCAGGTTGCTGATCGTCGCGTGACGGTTGAAGCCGCCGCTGGTGGCGATGTTCGCCGCGCCGGTGGCGTCGAAGGTGGCGGCGTCAGCCGGGAACTCGCCGTTCACGACCTGCGCGGTCGGGGCGAGCTGCACCTTCTGCGCGGTGTCGGCCGAGGAGTACCAGGTCACGGTGCGCTGCGCCTCGTTGGCGCCAACGCCGAGGACGATGCCGGTGAGGGTGGCCGAGTCGGCAGCGCTGGCGGGGGTCGCCATGCCGCTGACCGAGGCGACGGCCAGGCCCAGGAATGCCGCAGCGGCCCCAGCGGCCACGCGGCGCCGCACGGACCCGGGGGCCTGCGCGGAGTTGCTCGATGTCATCGGTGATGTTCCTTTTGCCGATGGGTGTGGAGAGAAACGCCCATCAACTTCTCGCTGCTGGGTAAACCGACCGTTAATTAGATCTACCGGGTGAAGTGAACCTCCCAGGAACCTGTGACCTCACAGGTCACAAGCCGAGCACCCGTTGCACGAACCAGATCAGTCCCATCACGGAGACGCCGGCGGCTATCACGCCGGTGGCCCACAGGCCCGCCCTCGGCGAACGGCGGCGCAACACGGCCAGCAGGGGGAAGACGAGAGCGATGATCGTCAGCTGCACGACCTCGATGCCGACGTTGAACACCAGCAGGGACCACAGCAGGGTCCACGACCACGCCTCGTCGATCCCCAGCGCGCCCGCGAAGCCCAGGCCGTGCACGAGGCCGAAGCAGAACACGACCGCGAGGCGGGTCCAGCCCGCACGGTCCAGACTGAAGTGACTGCGGCCCAGCGTGGCGATCTCGGTGGCGTGGTCGCCCCGGCGCCAGATCTGCCACAGATGCCAGCCGGCGACCGCGGCGATCGACAGCGCGATGACGGGCTCCACGACCGCGGCGGGCACGTCGACCAGGCCGAGGGCGGCGAGCATGAACGTGACGGAGTGCGCCAGGGTGAAACTCGTGGCCGCGAGCACGATCTCGCGCAGGCGCCGTGACCCGGCGATGAGCGCCAGCAGGAACAGGATGTGGTCGATCCCGGTCAGCAGATGCTCGGCGCCCAGGCGGAAGAACTCCCAGAACCGCTCGTACCACGCCTGAGCGGTCGAGAAGGACGGGTGCGCAGCATCGAGCGCGGCGCTGCCCGAGCGTCCGTCGAGCTCGTAGGTCAGGATCGTCTTGGTGCCCTTGACGTAGGTCTCCGCGTCGGGGAACAGCCCACTGCGCACCTCGTGGTCGTCGCCCTGCGCGGGACAGGCCCAGTCGATCAGCAGCCGGGCGTACGGCACGCCCTCCTGGGCGGTCATCGTGAAGTCGCCGACCTGCGCCGACGTGCAGGCCCTGCCGCCCGAGGCGACGGAGAAGCGATCGGTGACGTACTTGACGGCCGACTGCGTGTGCGCGTTGAGCGCCGCCGCCTGTGCCTGGGTGTCCTGGGCGTCGAAAGCGGCGGTTCCCGCCTGGAAGAGCGGATCGTCCTTCTCGTAGTCGGCGGCGGACACGACGAGCAGGTCGTACTCGAGCTCCAGCGTCGTCCGTACGTGACCCGCGTCGCCCCCGGCGACGTTGACGTAAACGGTCGACGTGAACCCGTGGGCGAACGCCGGCGCGGCGCTCAGCAAGGTGATCACCGCCGCGGTGATCCCGATGACGACGCGGCGGACAAGTCGAGACAATGTGACTCCTTCAGTTGCGAGTGCACGTTGCACGGGTCGGGTTAACGACAGCCGCACCATCGGCGAACTGCGGAAAAACAAACTCCAGAACGGGGCCCGCGGCTTGTAGGCGGCCTGACCTGGGATAGCAGGATGGACGTGCATCATCCGCAACCACTCGGAGGACGATCACTTTGCGCCCCCCGTTCCTGGCCGTGGCCGCGCTGGCCGCGGCCGCGACTCTGGTCACCGGATGCGGATCCGGCGACGACTGGTCGCAGCCGCACCCCAAGCCCAGCGCCGTCGGCAATCTCGACGCGGGGTTCATCGATCCCTCGGCCACGCCCGTACCGGAGTCGACCGTCACGCCGCGGCCCGGCTCCTGGACCCGGGTACGCCCGTCGGAGGGCTACCGCGTGGTGCTGCTCACCGCGGGTGACGACGGCCCGACCAAGGCCCTCGTGACGGCGGTCAAGGACTGGGCCGAGCAAGAGGACGTCGACCTCAGAACCGTGGTCGCCAACGGTCCGTCCGACCTCGTCCCCAGCATCACCAAGGCCCTCGCGATGGGTCCGGACCTCGTCGTCAGCGCGGGCAACGACCTCATCGACCCGCTCGCCCTGGTCACCGCGAACCACCTGTCGCAGCAGTTCCTCGTCGTGGGCGCGGAGCTGGCCGAGCCCACCCACAACGTCACGGCCGTCGACTGGTCCGGTGCGTCGTTCCGCGGGGAGGGGCTCGGCATGTCCTCGACCTACGATCCCGGTTCGTTCACCGCGGAGCGCTGCGCGGCCGCCATCAGGGCGGGCGTCGCGGCCGTGCTCAACGACCGGACCGGGATCGTGATCTGGCTCGACCGGACGTAGGGCTCCGGGCCGTCCGCCGGTCAGGCGGCGCTGCGGGGCGGGGTGGCGGTGCCGTACAGGCGCCGGGCGTAGGAGGCGTAAACCCGGGGGCCGACGAACGGCATCGTCAGGCGCGCCATCAACGGCGCGAAGCTGAGGACCTCCTTGATGACCTCGGGGTCGCCCTCGTACATCGCCATGCCGAAGGCCAGGGGCAGCTTCTTCTTCGGCACGCCGGCCATCGCGTGGGTGCCGAGCTCCTGCCATTCCGCGGCGGTGATGTACTTCTCCGCCAGCGGGAGGATGTGCTGCTCCTCCAGGGCGGTGTGCTCCACGAGCACCACGTTCAGCTTTTCGAGTGCGTCGGCGAGCGCGTCACGGTGGACGACGCCCGCTGTGGCGCGCCAGAGGCCGACCTCCCTGCGGACCTCCTGGTACGCCGCGTCGATGGCCTCGTGATGCCCCTCCATGAGGTGCACGATGTCGGCGACCTCCTCGGACCCGCGATCCAGGAGCTTCGGCCACAGCAGCGCGTCCTCGGCCGCGTGATGGCTGTGGACGAGGTCGGAGATGAGCTCGATGTGGTCGGCTACCAGGTCCGCCCGGCTCACGTCGCCCTCGTCGACCGCGCGGACCACGGCGGGTGCCAGGCCGAACTCCCTGCGCATCAGGATGTGCGCCATGTACATGTCGCGGATGTCGGCCATGGGCACCTGCTCGATCGCCATCTTCGTTTCCCCGATGATCGCCGGAGCCGTACGGGTTTCCATAGATGTACGGCGCCTATTGGTGAACAAACAAGGGTGAAGAATGACAGGGCGACAATATCGGAGTCAAATGATGATCGCGCTGGTCAGGCCCATTGTTTCGGCTGTGTGAATTCTTTCTCACTAAAAGTGGCCTCGGTCACTCCGCGTCGAGTACCCGATGTCCGCGCCGTGAATGGCCGCTGTACGCGATGCGAATTCATTGCTAATCCGAGTGCTCGCCGACTTCCGGAGTCAACGGCTCCGGGGCTTGGCGGCCGTCAGCCGGAGCTGGTCCGACGAACGGGACACGAAGGCCTCGATGGCCTCGCGGACCTCCTCGGACCTGGCCGTGAGGGCATCCCGGTTCTCCGCGTGGTGCATGTCCGTCGCGAGATCCATCGCGGTCTCGGCGAGCCTGATCGCTTCGGGGTCGTCGGCGATCAGCCGGACCCGATAGAGGGCGTGCCACATCGAGGCCCGGAGCCGGGACGACTCCGCCCTCGCCTCTATGTACTCGGCCTCCTGGCCTTCACGCCCGCGCAACATGCCGCGGCTGTACTGCGCACCGCGATACTCGAGCGCGGCGCCGGCGAAACCGCTGTATACGGCCATTCTCTCCTCACGCAACCGCGTGGCCAGGGTGAAGCGCTCGGCCCTGTCGTTCGTCTTCCGCTGGAAGACGAATGTGAGAAGAGAGCCCAGCAGAGTTCCGGCGACCGCGGTGATAGCGGTGAGAACGGCTTCCACGCCCGTTAGTCGATCACATGCGGAGGCTCGGTGACCCTGGGACGCAGAAAAGCCTCGGCGAACCAGATGATCTCCTGCCCGTGCGGGCGGGTCCAGGCCAGCGGCGTCCCGTCCAGTGCGAGGACGTTGTGCAGCGCGACGCCGGGCGGCGTCGGCAGCGTCTCGTAGGGGAGAACGCCCGGGCTCTCGTTGGCGACCCAGTGACCGGGCAGTCCGCGCACCACCTCGGCGAACGCCCGCCTGCGCGGAGTCGGCACGTAGAACATCACGGAGCTGTGGAACACCACCAGCGTCGCGCCTGCCGGTGCCTGTGCGGCCAGCGCCGGGAGGTCGTCCACCACGTCGCCGCGCACGAGGAGCGGCGGGTCGGCGGCGGCGACGGCCGCGGCGGCCCGCAGCCGGGCGCGCCGGTGCGTGTGCTCCGGCCAGATGAGGGCGTCGAGCCACGCGACGTCGGCGGGGTCGGTCACGTCGAGCGGGTTCAGATCGAGGCCGGCGCGCCACACCACCTCCGGCAGGACGGCAGGCGGCCTCATCCCGCTCGCCGCGCAATCGAGGACCGGTTCGCCGGACCCGACCACGTGCTCGCCGTACCGGTAGGCGTACCGGTCGGGGAACAGGCACAGGCCCGCGGACGCGCCGACCTCGAGCAGCGCGAGCGGCTGCGGCAGCGCGGCGAGCACCGGCAGCAGGACGGCGCACCGCCCGGCCTCGTTCGTCTGCGTCGCCCGGGTGCGCAACAGCGCCTCGACCGCCGGCCAGTTCGCCACCGCGTAGTCGGCGAACGCGGCCGGGTCCCCGACCGGGCCGCCGAGGAACCGTACGACGCCGAACAGCAGGTTGGGCTGCCGCTTGGCCGGCGGCACCGTGGCGAGCAGCGCGAGCAGGCCGTGGTCGCGGGAGACCGCCAGCGCCAGGCGCTCGTACGCGGGCGACACTCCGTGCGCCTCCCGCGCGGCGAAATCGACGTACTCCTCGGAGATCGTCATGAGGCGATGGTCGCACCCACGCGGGCCTGTGGTCGATCGTGCGCCGGAAGTGTCATGATGCACGGACCCGCGACCGAGGAGTCCAGCCGTGTCAGTCAGCGAAGCGGCGCAGGCGGCGCCCAGAAGGCGATCGGTGCGGCCGTTGGCGGCCGTGCTGACGATCGTGGCCGTTCTGCTGCTGCTGTTCGGCGTCCCGTGGTGGACGTTGGTCGTCGCGGGTGCGCGATGGCCGGCCGCCGTCGTCGTCGTGGGCACGGTCGTGTTCGCCGGCGCCCTCGCCGCGTTCCCGGCGCTCATGTACCTCGGGCACGGCCGCCGCCACCGGGACTGGGCGGCACGCGCAGGCGACACGATCCTGGGCGCGATCTGGGTGGTGTTCGTCTGGGCGGTGCTCGGGAACGTGCTGCGGGTCGCGCTCGTGCTCGCCGACGTCGCCGACCCGGCCCGCTCCCGGATCGTCGCCGCCGCCACCGTCGGGGTGTCGCTCCTGCTGCTGCTCTGGGGCTACGCCGAGGCGATGCGCGTGCCGCGCGTCAGGCGGGTGGACGTCGTGATGCCCCGCCTGGGCGCGGGTCTGGACGGCGTCCGGGTCGTCCTGCTGACCGACACGCACTACGGGCCGATCAACCGGGCGCGCTGGTCGGCCGGCGTCGTCGCGGCCGTCAACGAACTCGACGCCGACATCGTGTGCCATACGGGAGACATCGCCGACGGCACCGTGTCAGAACGGCTGGAGCAGGCAGCGCCTCTCGGCGACGTCCGTGCGCGGCTCGCCAGGACGTATGTGACCGGCAACCACGAGTACCTCGGCGAGGCCCAGGGCTGGCTCGACCACATGCGGGAACTCGGCTGGGAGCCCCTGCACAACCGGCACATCGTGGTGGAGCGGGCAGGCTCCCGGCTCGTCGTCGCAGGCGTCGACGACGCGACCGCGGCGTCCTCCGGCCGTCCTGGTCACCATGCGGACCACGCCGCCGCGCTGTCGGACGCCGACCCTGACCTGCCCGTGCTGCTGCTCGCCCACCAGCCGAAGCAGGTCGACGCCGCGGTCGCCCACGGCGTCGACCTGCAGATCTCCGGGCACACCCACGGTGGCCAGATCTGGCCCTTCCACTACCTCGTACGGGTCGACCAGCCCACCGTGCAAGGCCTGAGCAGGCACGGCGAGCGGACCCAGCTCTACACGAGCCGGGGGACGGGTTTCTGGGGACCACCGTTCAGGGTCTTCGCGCCGAGCGAGATCACCGTGCTCACGCTCCGGGCGGCGTAGCTCCCCGCGGGAGGTCCACGGTCAGGCGTAGGGGTCGAACGGGATGCCGACGGGCTTGGCCTTCGCGAGCTCGCCTTCGAACCAGCCGTCCCTGAGGCCGAACTGGGCGCTGCCGAAATCGGCGTTGACCAGGCGGTCACGGAAGCCGGGCGGGTAGCCGTCCCAGCCGATCAGCGGCGGCCACTGCCACCACCCCTTGTGGTTCTCCGGCTGCTCCCCGAAGTTCGCGAAACGGAAGCAGTGCGTGCTGATGCCGTCCTTGTGGTAGACGATCAGCGGGTGCTTCCCCGTCTCGTCCCAGGGGATGTCGTTTCTCGCGCGGGTCGAGTATTTGCCGTGGGCCGACGCGGACACGTACATGCCCCATTCGCCCTGCACCCATACGACGACGTGTTCCCAGTCGTGCCGGTGCCCGGCGCTGCCGGGTCCGAGAGCCGCCTGGTCCTTCTCGAAATAGAGCGCGTACATGTACGCGCACCATCCGTTGTTGCACTTGACGCGTGAATAGGCGTTGGTGTTGTCGAGGTCCCACGAGTCGCGGCAGTGGCCGTTCTCCGCGCCGCCCAGAGCCAGTCCGGGAGCGATCGTGCCGTCGCGCCCGATGGCCGGGGTGGGGTAGCAGCCGTCGCCGTCGTAGTCGAAACCGGGCTCGTAGATGCGGTCGGGCCACGGAGCCGACCAGTCGAGGGCGGTCGGCGGATCCGCGAACGCGACTCCGGGGAAGGCCACGACCATCGCGACGGCGGCCACAAGGGCGCGCGCGGCGAACGACGGCCATCCGAATCGGCGCCGGCTCCGTTTTCCCCCTGTCGATGAGTCGTCGGTCGATTCCTCGGGTGACACCTGTCGCATCGAACCTCCTCGTACCGCCTGGGAGATTGACATGGCCATGGCCCCCGAGAGGTGCTGCGCACCTTGATCAAGGATCACGTTAAGATCTTGACATTCTTGAGTCAAGACAGAAATGCGCGGGAGTTTACGGGCGTGTGAACCTTCGGCGTCGAGGGCGTCCCGTCAGATCCACGAGGAGAAGAGCATGCGGGCGTGCCAGAGGTCATAGGGGACGTTCTCGCCCGTGAGCACCGGCGCGAGCCACCAGAAGTCCACCAGCACCAGCAGCGCGAACGCGCCCACGGCCGCCGCACCCAGCGTCCGTCGCAGCGGCGAAACCGTCCGGGTGCCGAGGACGAGCCCGGTCGCGAGAACGATCGCGAGAACCATGAAGGGAACCATCGGCAGCGCGTAGAACAGGAACATGGTCCGGCGGTCGGACACCGCGTAGTAGAACCACGGCAGCCAGCCCACCGCGTAGGCGAGCAGAACCGCGCCGGCCCGCCAGTCGCGTGACGTGACGTACCACCCGATCATGACGAGGAGCGCGGCGATCGCTCCGTACCAGATGAGCGGCGTTCCCGTGCCCAGCACCGCCTGGGCGCAGTTCGCCGAACCGCACCCAGGAGCCGACTCGTAGAAGTACGGGACCGGTCGCAGCAGCAGGGGCCAGCTCCACGGTTCCGACATGTACGGGTGGTGGGCCGTCAGGCCGGTGTGGAACCCCAGCACGCTCGTCTGGTAGTTCCACCACGACCGGAGAGAGTCGACGACGAAGTATGCGGGACCGGCCGACGTGGCCTGATCCCAGTTGCGCCCGTAGCCTCTGCTCGAGGCGAACCAGCCCGTCCAGGAAAGCAGGTAGACGAGGCCGGGGAGCACGCCCAGCATGACGGCGGCGCCCGGGAGGCCTCTCGTGGACGTCCCGGCGTACGGCCGGCGGATCCCGGCCGTCTTCCTGGCGCCGGCGTCCCAGACCAGCGACAGGATCGCGAAAGCGATGAGGAAGAAGACGCCGCTCCATTTGACGGCGCAGGCCGCGCCGAGGCACAGGCCCGCTCCCAGGCGCCACCACCGGACACCCGGTGGCGGGCCCGTCGCCGGTGATCGGCCGGATTCGTACCAGTCCGTGATCCGCTCCCGATATCTGTCGCGGTCGACGACGAGACAGGCGAACCCGGCCAGGACCCAGAACATCAGGAACACGTCGAGCAGGGCGAACCTGCTCGAGGTGAACTCCAGGGCGTCCAGTGCGAGCAGGAATCCCGCGAGGCAGCCCAGGAGGGTCGAACGCGTCATGCGGCGGGCCGTACGGGCCATGATGAGGAGGGAGAGCGACCCCACCAGCGCGGCCATGACGCGCCAGCCGAAGGGGGTCATCCCGAAGACGAGCTCACCCAGCCCGATCATCCACTTGCCCAGGGGCGGGTGCGCGACGTACGCGGCGCAGTCCGAGAGCGGCTGGGGCGGACAGTGCACGAAGACGTCGGTGTTGCCGGCCAGCAGCCGGGTGTCGGCGATGGGATCGTCGACCGTGCCCAGCGTCGACTGCTCGACGCCGAACCGGATGAGACTGTACGCGTCCTTGGCGTAGAAGGTCTCGTCGAAGACGACCGCCTTGGGCTCTCCCAGCCTGAAGAAGCGCAGGTAGGCGCCGAAGGCGGTCACCACTAACGGGCCGAGCCAGCCCCACAGGACGTTTCCCGGCATCGCCGGTAGCAGCCGCGCGCGTACGCCGAGATCGCGGGCACCGGTATCGCCGGAATCGTGTAGCTGCTGCTCAGGCGACAGGGACGGGGAATCTCGCAGTGCCACGCGGTCATCGTAGTGGTGGCGGGAACCCGGCTCGAAGGCCTCAACGAGTCGGGTGGACGGCCGGCCGGGGTGCGGGCGCGACCGCCCGGCCGGGCTGAGCGGCAGTTACGCGAAACCCCAGCCGAAGCGGTGGTGCAGGACCGCGGCGACCCGGGCGAACCGCTCGCCGTCGAGGACGGCGCCCTCACGGCGGATGTCGTCCTCGTCGAGGTCGAAGATCCGGTCCAGCCGCAGATAGGAGACGCGGCCGTCGCGATCCCAGGAGCCCGAGCCGAGCTCCAGTGACTCGTCCTCGTAGCCCCGGTCGGGTTCGCGGCTGGTCAGCATCATGCCCAGCACCCGGCGGCCGTGACGGCCGACGAGCAGCAGGGGCCGGTCCTTGCCTCGGGAGGAGTCCTCCTCGTACGGCACCCAGGCCCACACGATCTCGCCGGGGTCGGCCAGGCCGTCCAGGTCCGGGGAGTACTCCAGGGCGGCCGCCCGCCTCACGTCGTAGACCTCTCGGACCGCGCCGCGAGCGGGGCGCGGATCCTCGCCGTGATCACGCATGCCCCGCAGCCTAACGGCATCCCGCACCCGGGTTTTCCCTGGGCCTGCCCGTCCTCACTCCAGTCCCGCTCCGATCACGGACAGCAACTGGAGCTTCTCGTGGCTCTCGCTTCCCGGTGTCGCGGTGTAGACGACCAGCATCTGGGACTGCTCCGGGTCGAGCAGCGTCTGGCAGTGCAACTCGAGCAGGCCGAGCTGCGGATGCAGCACTCGTTTGGGCGGGCAGTAGGAGCCGGTGACCGGGTGCTCGCGCCAGAGCGCGGCGAATTCGGGGCTCCGCGCGAGCAGGGCGTCGACGATCCCGGCGGCGCGGGAGTCCTCGCCGTCGCGCGTGTGGACGCGGTGCAGGTTCGCCGCGATCAGCCTGCTGTGGATCGGATGGTCGTCCTCGGGATAGATCGACCGCGTCGCCGGATCGGTGAACCACCGATAGTGCAGGCTGCGCGCGGGCCCGGTGTGCACGCTCTCGTCGCCGATCAGCGCCTTCGACAGCCGCGTCTGCGTCAGCGTCTCCCCGACGTGGTTCACGACCTGGGCCGCGGCGTCCTCGAGCCCGTCGAAGATGCGCATCATGCCCGGCTCGATGTGATCCGTTCGAGGGGCTCGCCGAGGGGTGGCGTAGCCGGCGAGGCGGAACAGGTGATCGCGTTCCTCGAGGGACAGGCGCAGGCCGCGGGCGAGCGCGGCGAGCATCTGCTCCGACGGATGAGGCCCGCGTCGCTGCTCCAGCCTGCTGTAGTAGTCGACCGACATGTCGGACAGCACGGCGACCTCCTCGCGGCGCAGGCCGTCGGTACGCCGCCGGCGGCCGCGGGGGAGCCCCACGTCCTCCGGTTGCAACGCCTGCCTGCGCGAGCGCAGGAAGTCGGCGAGTCTGGCCCGGTCCACGGCTCTGTCCACGGCTCTGTCCTCCTCTCCGAGGTCTCCGTCGGGCGGGTGCCACGTTCAACGCATGCACGGTCGGGGATGCTTCCCTCGCGATGCCGAGCATGACGGGACCGGGGCGGCGCATCCATGTACCGCCGATCCTGGGATGAGCGCCCGAAGGAGGGGGCCCGGATCCGGGTATCGGGAGGACATTCCTCCCGTCACCCGCGACCGCGACGGTGGTCGCATGAGTACGAAAGCGCCGAGTGCGCCAACCCATTGGATCGGCGGCGAAGCCGTCGCCGGAACAGCTGACCTGATCGACGTCGTCAACCCGGCGACCGGTGAGGTCGTGGCCCAGGTGCCGTCGGGAACCGCCGCCGACGTCGACCGTGCCGTCACCGCCGCGACGGCGGCCTTCCCCGGCTGGGCCGCCACGGACCCGGCCGAGCGTGCCGCGATCGTCGGCCGCATCGCCGAGGGACTGGAAAGGCGAGCCGAGGAGATCGCCACCACGATCACCCGCGAGATGGGCGCACCCATCTCCCTGTCCCGGTTCGCGCAGGCGGCCTTCCCGGTCAAGGTGGCCGCGTCGTTCGCGGCGCTGGCCGCCGACTTCGCCTGGACGGAGGAGATCGGGAACTCGCTGGTGGTCCGGGAGCCGATCGGCGTCGTCGGCGCCATCACGCCGTGGAACTTCCCCCTCCAGCAGGTCGTGTCGAAGGTCGCGCCCGCCCTGGTCGCGGGTGACACCGTGGTCCTCAAGCCGTCCGAGATGGCGCCGCTCACGGCGGGGATCCTCGCGGAGGTCGCCGCCGAGGCGGGGGTGCCCGCGGGGGTGTTCAACGTCGTCCACGGCACGGGCCCGGTGGTCGGCGAGGCGATCGCGGCGCACCGCGGGGTCGACATGGTGTCGTTCACCGGCTCGACCCGGGCGGGCAGGCGGGTCGCCGCCGTCGCCGCCGGCACCGTCAAGCGGGTGGCGCTCGAACTCGGCGGCAAGTCCGCCAATGTGATCCTCGACGACGCCGACCTCGCCCATGCCGTACGGCACGGCCTGGGCATCGCGTTCGCCAACGGCGGCCAGGTCTGCGGCGCGTGGCCGCGGATGCTCGTGCCCGCGTCGCTCCAGGACGAGGTGGTCGAACTGGCGGTGGCCGCGGCCGCCGAGTACACCGTGGGCGATCCGGCCGACGAGGCCACCCGCATCGGCCCGATGGCCTCGCAGGCACAGCGCGACCGGGTCAACGGTTACATCGAGCGGGGCGTGGCCGACGGAGCGAGGCTCGTGTTCGGCGGGCCGGGAAGGCCCGAGGGCCTGCCCGAGGGCGCCTACGTCCGGCCGACGATCTTCGCCGACGTCGCACCGGACTCCGTGATCGCGCAGGAGGAGATCTTCGGGCCCGTCCTGACGATCATTCCGTACATCGGCGACGACCACGCCGTCGAGATCGCCAACGGAACCATGTACGGGCTCACCGGCGGCGTGTTCGGCGGCGAGGACCGTGCGCTCGCGATCGCCCGGCGGCTGCGCACCGGGCAGGTCGACGTCAACGGGGCCGAGTGGAATCCGCTCGCGCCGTTCGGCGGGTACAGGCAGTCCGGCAACGGCCGCGAGTTCGGCCGTCACGGCCTCGAGGAGTTCCTCGAGACCAAGTCCATCCAGCGCTGACCTTCTGCCGGCGGCACCCGACCGTGCCGTCGTACGGCTAGCGGGGCATCGGGTTGAACGGAAGGTCTTCGGTGAACCGCACGAGCCCTCGTGGATCGCTTCTGAGGGTCGCCCAGTGCCGCAGTTCGGCCAGGGCCGGCCGCGTCTTGCGCGACCTCACGGTCACCGCACCGCCCGCCTCCGTCTCCCGCTCGGCCTCGTCGAGGACGGCGGTGGGCGCGAGGCGGCGCCGCCAGGCGTCCCGAAGCCGCGCGGCCCAGATCGCCCCCTGTGCGGTGGCCGCGTCGCCCATGGCGGTCCGCGTCAGCCACCCGGCGGCCTCGTCCTCGTCGTTCGCCCAGACCATGCCGAGCACCTTGTCGTCGGCGTCGACCACGTGGACGTACTGGACGGGGTTGCCGGTGCTGGAGCGGTACGCGAAGTCCCAGTCCTCCCTGGCCAGTGCCTTGAGGGAGGGAAGGTCGCCGGCCTCGGTCAGCGACCCGGCGACGGCATGACCGGTCCCGATGTGTCCCGGCTCCTGGAACATCTCGCCGAGGGCGGCGATAGGAGCGATGCCGCGCGCCTTGAACTCGCGCAACCTCCTCGACCACAGCCGGCCGGCGTCGGACGCCTCGGGACCGGCGGAGGGCCGCGGCTCCCACGCCGCGGCGTCGTCTCCGTGTGCGGCCCAGACGTAGCCGAGTACGGCACCGGCGTCGTCCGCCACGGCGAAGTACCGGATGAACGTGCCGGTCGTGGATCTGTACTCCGCAGGCCCGTCGCGGCCCTCGTCGTTCATCTGCTCGCCCGTTCTCGCTTACGCGGACTCGGCGGCCCGGGTGAGCCGCTCCGTCACCGACTCGATGAACGCGGCGGCCTCGGGCTCGGTGATCTCGATGTGGTCGACGTCGTCGTGTCCAAGATCGTACAACCTGAGGTATTCGTGCTCCCAGCCAGCCAGGCGTCATGCGCGCCGCAGTGCCGCGCTCACAGAGCCGCCCGGCGCAGGTACTCCCGCATGAGGAGCGCCCGTGCCTGTCCGCCGACGCCGTGACGCACCGATCATCCGGCGTGCGCCGCTGAGATACGGGCGAGCTTGGCCGGGTTCATCACCCACAGAAGCTGATGGATCCCCTCCTCTGAGGCGTTCACGGTCACGAAGGCCACGAGGGTGTCCCCCTGCCAGATCAGCGCCCCCGGATGCCCGTTCGCCTCGATCGGCTCGATCGTCTTGTCCGGCCAGAACCGCGGGGCGAACGCCCGCATGAACTTCGCGACACGGGTGCGGCCGAACACGGGGATCCGCGAGACGTTGCGCACGGTGCCGCCGCCGTCCGAGTAATTGACGACGTCCGAGGCGAAGAGCGCCTCCAGCACGGCGAGGTCACCTGTCTGGGCGGCGGCGAGGAACGCCGTCAGAAGCCGCCGGTGCGCGGCCGAGCTGACCGGCGCGCGGCGCCCCGCGGCGATGCGCTTGCGCGCGCGGCTGACGAGCTGCCGGGTGTTCGCCTCGCTCACCTTGAGGATGGCCGCGATCTGGCCGTACGGATAGTCGAACGACTCCCGGAGGACGTACGCGGCTCGCTCCGTTGGCGACAGCCTCTCCAGCAGGAGCAGCACCGCGAGCTCGAGTTCCTCGCCCCGCTCGGCCCGTGCTTCGAGGTCGGACCCCGCACCGGTGTCCACCGGCTCGGGAAGCCAGGGACCCACGTACGCCTCGCGGCGCTTCCGCGCGGACCGGGCGACGTTGATCGCGAGCCGCGTCGTCGTCGTGGCCAGGAACGCCGCCGGGTCGATCACCGTCGTGCGGTCGGTGGCCTGCCACCGGACCCAGGTCTCCTGGACGACGTCCTCGGCCTCGGTGGAACTCCCGAGCATGCGGTACGCGATGGCGAAGAGGCGAGGACGGAGGCCGAGGAACTCCGTGGCGGCCTTGTCGAGCTCATCCGCCGCCGTCGGATCCACTGCTGGCATGATCGCGACTGCCCTCCCCCTGTTCCCGTCACCTCCAGCGTACGAACCGGGGGGTGGCCGCCCCCGCACCGGCGTTGCGGGAGCGCCGAGGCGTGGATCATCACGGACGGACGGTACGACCCGCGAGGGGGAGCCGGAGCACGAACCGTGCGCCTCCGCCGGGGGCCTCCTCCACGTGCAGGGTGCCTGCGTGGGCATGGGCGATGTCGCGGGCGATGGCCAGGCCGAGGCCGGCGCCGCCCCGGTGGCGGCACCGCGCGGCGTCGAGCCGCGCGAAGCGCTCGAAGACCCGTTCGCGGTCCTCGACCGGAATGCCGGGCCCGTCGTCGGCGACGCTGAGCTCGGCGAGGGCGTCGTCGCGGTCCACCTGGACCTGGATCGACCGCCTCGCGTGCCTGCGGGCGTTGTCGAGCAGGTTGGTCACCAGCCTCCCCAGGTGCGTGGGAGCCGCGTCAACGGTGACCGCGGGCACGGTCCGCAACCGGATGCAGGGGCCGCCCGCCTGCCTGACGGCCTGTGCCCGGACGGTGTCGGTGAGGTCCACGGGACGTTGGTGAAGGCAGGTGCCCTCCGCGACCTGCGCGAGCAGGAGGAGGTCCTTCGTGATCGCTTCGAGCCGCCCGATGTCACCCAGCGCGGCGTCCAGGAGCCGCGGCAGGTCCGTCTCGTCGGGATGCAGGCGGGCCTCCTCCAGCTGAGCCCTGAGTCCGGCGAGCGGGGTGAGCAGCTCGTGGGCCGCGTCGGCGGCGAACCTGCGCTGCCGGGCCGCCCACCCGGCGGGTACTGTCGCGATCATCGTCACTCCCTCGGTCAGTCCGGGCCATCGGCGTGAACGGCCGGTTCGTGCGTCACCAGCTATGACCGGGCAGCCCCCGGGTTCGTGACAGCGTTCGTGACAGCGTTCGTGATAGGGGCGGTTCGCGCCCTCCGGAGGCCGCCGCACAGTCGGGCCGGATGGCGGTGTCCGCCCAGTAATCGCAGGTAAAAGGGGTTTTGTAGCCTTGGCGGCATGAGGAACGCCGTTCCCGACGACGCCGATCTGGTCCGAGAGGCGCAATCCGGCGACGTCCGAGCCCTCGGGCTGCTGCTGGCCCGGCACCAGGCGGACATGCGCGCGGTCGCGCTGAGCATCCTGGGGTACGGCCCGGACGCCGAGGACGCCGTCCAGGAGGCCGCCCTGATCGCGGTACGCCGGATCGGCGACGTCCGCGATCCCGCCGCCATGGCGCCGTGGTTGCGTGCGGTGGTCCGCAACGCCTGCCGGATGCAGGTCCGGACCAGGACGGCCGTGCCTGTCGGAGATCTTCAGGCGCTCGCGCCGCCGAGCGCCGAGCTCGATCCTGCGGAGGTTCTGGAGCGGTACGCCATGCGGGACTGGGTGTGGCACGCCGTCGACCAACTGTCGCCCGCTCTCCGCCTGGTGACGATGTTGCGCTATTTCACCGGGATCACGGCCTACGAGCACATCGCGGAGGTGTGCGCGGTGCCGGTCGGGACGGTGCGCAGCCGGCTCAACCAGGCGCGGTCCAAGCTGTCCGAGGCCCTGCTGGCCACGGCGGGCCTGGCCCATGATGACGCCGCCGCGCTGACCGAGGCTCGCCGCAAGGAGGCGGAGGAGGCGCTGCGGGCCGCGCATCACGGCTCGTTCGCCGAGGCGCTCGCCGAGCTGTGGTCGCCGGCGGTCGAGGTGATCTGGCCCCAGGGCAAACGCACCAGGGGATTCGACTACATGGTGCGGGCGATGGAACGCGACCTCGGCGACGGCGTACGGCATCGCCTGGCGAACGTCGTGGCCGGCCGCGAGGTGGTCATCTGGGAGGACGACCTGATCAACCCGCCCGATGATCCCTTCCACTGCCCGCCCGGAGTGGTGTGGGTCAACTTCCTCGAAGAGGGACGGGTGCGGAGGGTCCGGCTGTTCCATCCGGTCCGATGACGGGCTCCCCGCCGCACCGATCCGGAGGGCCCTCGGGCGGCCGTGACCACAGTGGATTCGCCGGGAATCGAACTTTCCGCATGGCCGCTGCATCTTGCGGTGCGTAAGGACCCGTCCCGGACGTACGCCATCGGTGACGTACCGAGGCCATCACCGCAAGGAAGATCATGTCGTTGACAGAGCCGACCGCTCTCGCCGAAGGCGCCGAGGCGGAGTTCATGTACCAGTACGAGTCGACCATGCCGCCGTCCACGCGGTCGGCGTTCGGGGTGACGACCACCCGCATCGGCGGCGGCGTCGCCCTGTCGATGCGCCGCGATCCGACCGGCTACTGGAGCAAGGCCCTCGGGTTCGGCTTCGGCGAGCCCGTCACCCGCGATCTCATCGACCGTGTGATCGACTTCTACCGGGCCGAGGGAAGCACGGGTGCGGTGATCCAGATCGCTCCCGCCGCGCTGCCGCCCGACTGGGAGGACATCCGCGCCGGGCACGACCTGCGGCCGGGGTCGGAGATCGTGAAGTTGTGGTGCCCCGTCGGCGACTTCACCTCCGGGGAGACCGCGATGCGGGTCGGGCCGGTCGGCCCCGGCGACGCGGAGGAGTGGGCCTCGGTCGTCCTGCGCGGGTTCGGCATGCCGGAGGAGGGCATCGCCGACATGCTGGTGGCCAGTGTCGGGCACCCGGACTTCCGCCCGTTCGGGGTCTGGGACGGCGATCGCCTGGTCGCCGGCGCCAACCTCTTCGTCAACGGCGAGGTCGGTTCGCTGAACACCGGTTCGACCCTGCCGAGCCATCGCGATCGGGGTGCGCAGTCGGCCCTGCTGGCCGCTCGCGCCAAGGAGGCCGCGAACGCGGGCTGCCGCTGGCTCGTCGCGGAGGCCGGACGGCCTGCGGACGGCCAGAGCAACCCGTCGCTGAACAACATGCTCAGAGCGGGGCTCCGGCAGCTGTACATCCGGCGGAACTGGATCTGGCGGCCGGAAACCCCCTGACTTCGGAGAACCATCGGGGACGGCCGGGCGCCGATTCTCGGCGCCGGCGGAAAAGAATGGCGGACAGGATTCGATCAGGTGGCGTGACGCACTTCTTCGGAGAGTGCGACGGAACTAAAATCGTCGTCGACCGTGCCTTTGGAATGTCAATTTCTGTGGCTGGTGATGGCGTGCCCCTGGCGGACTGGCTCCAGATCGTCTCCGTGCCCCTGGTCGTGGTCGCCCTCGTTCTCAACGGCCTGCAGGCCCGGGAGGTCGGCCGCCAGTCCAAGGCGCTCGGCCTGTCCCTCGACCAGGGCGCCTACCAGTCCCTGGTGAAATCCCACACCGACTTCCGTTTCACGTTCTTCTACGACGACCCGGAAATGCTCGCGTGGCATCTGACCACCCGCGGCTATCCGTGCACATCCGAGGCCGAGAACAAGCGGCGACTGTACGTGCTCATAAAGATCGAGGTGCACGAGGAGAACTACGTCAAACATCTCAGGGGCCTGCTCGACTCCGATGTCTGGGATGCGTGGCTGAACGTCATCCGGGCCGACTTCGCCATTCCCGTCTTTCTGGAGATGTGGCCGCCTTCACGTCGGTACTTCGCACCGGCCTTCGCCGCGTTCATCGACGGGGAAGTGCTCGCGCCCGGCTAGACGTCCTCGTCCGACGGAGACGGTTCGAGAGCGGGCGTGATGTTGAAGTTGCGGTCGAAGACGTCGTCGGGATCCCATTCGGCCTTCAGCGCGCGCAGGCGGGTCAGGACCGGTTCGGGGAAGGCGTCGAGCAGGCGGCCGGGGCCGGTGCCGGTCTCGAAGCTGAGGTACATGCCGTCGAGGTACGGGTACAGCGTGGCCCAGTTCTCGTCGAGACGACCGACGTAGGTGGGGGCGGAAGCGGCGATGACGGAGAAGTTCTGCGTCCGGTGCGACCACGCCATGGCGTCCGCCGGTACGTCGCTCACCGCGCCGCCCATCGAGCGGAACTGCATGATCATGACGTCGCCCGACTTGATCAGCTTTTCGACGGCCTCCGCGCTCTCCCTCGTGATGTGCTCGAGAAGCCCGCTTCTGGTCTCCTCCAGGCCCTGGCCGTGGTGCTCGTTCTCCGGGGGAGCGACGATCATGTAGTACGGCGCGAGCTGTGCCTGCTGGTCGAGGACGGGACCCACGCCGAGGAAGGGCGTCAGCGCGTTCTGCGCGTCCTCGACGTCGTCGCCCGCGTACACGAGGGTGATCCGTGCGGTCACCGGGCCGCCGCGACGTTCGGGGAACAGCGACAGGAAGCTCGTGATCTCACGCGGGGCGGCCTCGACCAGCCGTCCCCATTCGACGAGGAAGTCCGCCGTGTCGGACGCGTCGACGATCAGCGTCGCGATGGCCACGTTCTCGACCTCGTACGCCTCGAACTCGAACGCCGTCACGATGCCGAAGTTGCCGCCCGCGCCGCGGATCGCCCAGAACAGATCGGGGTGGTGGTCGGCGTCGACGCGCAGGAGGCGTCCGTCGGCCACGACGATCTCGGCCGCCGTGACGTGGTCGATGGTGAGGCCGTGCTTGCGTGCCAGGTAGCCGAGCCCCCCGGCCGTCGCGAGACCGCCGACGCCGACGTCGCCGTAGTCCCCCGAGCTCATCGCGAGGCCGTACGGCGCGAGCGTGCGGGCGACGTGCCCCCAGCGGGCGCCCGGTTCGACGCGGATGCGCCTGGCGGCCCGATCGAGCACCTCGACGGAGTTCATCTTCGACAGGTCGATGACGACGCCTCCGTCGTTGGTCGACCGTCCGCTGATGCCGTGCCCGCCGCTGCGGACCGAGATCTCCACGTTCTGGCCGCGCGCGTAGCCGAGGGCCGCCGCGACGTCGCCGGCGTTCTCGGCCTGGATGACCAGGGCCGGCGATCCGGTGCGGATGTAGGTGTGGCGGACGCCGTCGTAGGCCCGGTCGCCCGGCTCGACGACCTTCTTCGCGAGCGATTCAGGAAGGGCGTCGTAGTCGATGGTCGCGTGCCGGCTGCCGAGCGCGACCGCCGACCGCCTCGGCCCGGTGCTCGTGCCGGACGCCGCGCGTTCGCGCGCGACCGCCTCGCGCAGGGCGGGCCCGACCTCCTCGCCGAACATGCGGATGAGGTCCGGATCGTCCCTGCCGATGAAGAAGGCGGAGAAGCCGTGTTCGAGCACCAGGGGGAGCAGCTCCTCCACCCACTGTTCCGGCGGCCCCTGCAGCCCCGGCCCGGCCGGGGACGAGCCCACCCCGAAGATGTTGAGCAGCCGCCGGATCTCGCTCGGGTCGCGGCCGGCAGCGAGGGCGGCCTCATCGATGATCTTGTTCGACTCCACGATGCCGGGGGTCTGGATGTATTCGAGCGTCGGCAGCCAGCCGTCCGCCTTGCGTCCGGTGAGGCGCAACATCCGCGGCTTGTACGCGCCCAGCCACACGCCGATGTCGTGGGCCGGCCGTGGGCCGCGCCGCATGCCCGGGACCGAGTAGTGCGTCCCCTCATGGTGCAGGAGGCCGGGCTCGCGGTCGTTCCAGACCCCGCGGATGATGTCGATCGCCTCGTCGAGGGCCTCGACGCCCTGGCCCGGCGTCATCCGGCGCCCACCCATGCCCTGGACGGAGTCGGGGAAGGCGCCCGCGCCGAGACCCAGCTCGAATCGGCCCTCCGACAGGAGGTCGAGGCTCGCCGTCGCGCGGGCGAGCACCGCGGGCGGCCGTAGGGGGAGGTTCATGACGTTCGCCGACACGTGGATGCGCCGCGTCTTGGCCGCCACCCAGGTCAGCAGTGTGTAGGTGTCGAGGAAGTCGGCGTTGTAGGGGTGGTCCTGAAACGTCGCGACGTCCAGGCCGGCGGCCTCCGTGAGCTCGGCCAGCCGGACGGCCTGAGCCGGGTCGTGCGCGGAGGGGGTGATGAACGTGCCGAGCAGCAACTCGTGGCCGTAGTCGGGCATTGAAGATCCTCAAGTTTGCGTGGGAGAGAATTTAATCTATCTGACAACCTTTATGGCTGCCAACAGATCTACTCACCAACGCATTCCTGGAGCCGCCGAGCGGGCCGGTCACCCGTGACCGCGGTCAGACGGTGACGAAGATCGGTGTGATCGACACCTCCAGCTCGATGCGCCCGTCGTGGAGCTGGACGGACGGGACGCCGCCGAGCGCGTCGGTCGCGGTCGCCGACGTGGCGGGCCAGGGCCAGGTCACGGCCACCGGGGGCGCGTCCTCCCCGTCGAACATGTCCCGGTGGTCCCAGAGCACGAGCAGCGGTTCGCGGCCGGCGCGGTCGACCTCGAACGCGTACAGGGTGGGCCGGTCGGCGACCTCCACGCGCGTGACGCTCCGCACCCCGTCGAGCTGTTCGGCCAGCAGGGCGAAGGTGTCCGCCGCCGGATGCCGGACGCTGAGCGTGACGCCCTCGTAGTCGAGCAGGGCGAGCTTTCCGAACATCAGGTGCATCACCTGGCGGGGGTCGACCGGTCCGGGAACCTCCGGTGCGAGGTTCCAGTACACGGTGCGGCCGACGCCCTCGGCCAGCGCAAGCAGGTTGCACATGACGAGCTGGCGGCAGTTGATCCGGTGTCGCCTGGCCTCCAGGTCCGCGGGGCAGCCGGCCATGAACATCTGCAACTTCGGCGGCAGCTCCGACATCCGCTCGTAGAGCGCAGTCATGGCACGCCGTTCGGGAGTGTCCCGGCCCGCCCGCTCGCCGAGCTCCGCGGTGCTCTGCGTCGCCGGGGGCTCGGCGAACGCCTGGGCGAGCGTCTCGTACATCACCGCCCCGACCTCGGGGAACTCGAACGGCACCGGCGCGGCGTATTCGCCGACCACGATCGGCTTCAGGTAGCCGTGGGCGCGCATCAGCTCCCGGGCGACGCCGAGGCTCCGCGGGACCTCGGCGGCGTCGCCGTACAGGTGCACGTCGAACAGGTCGAAGGCGTCATGTCCAGCGGACACCACGTGATCGAAGAACTGGCGGGGGGCGTCCGACTCCTCGCTGCTGAACACGTCGTATCCGCAGCCGCCGAGGACGACGGCGGCCTCGGGGTCGGCGTCCTTGACCGCGGCGTACATGACCTTGAGCTGCGCGACGTACTCGGCGGAGGTGCCTGCCCACAGCAGGTCGGTGTTGCTCGGCTCGTTGTCGCACTGCCAGTAGTGGACGCGACCCCCGCAGTGCCGTACCAGCCGGCGGACGAACTCGCCGTACGCGCTCAGGTCGTGCGCGGGAGACGGCGGCAGGAAGTCGGTCGGCAGCCGGGTCCCCCACGGAGAGCTGGAGCACACCGTGATCCAGACCTCCTCGTCGCCGTCGAACTGCCCGAGCAGCGCGTCGACGGTGTCCCAGGTGTAGCGGCCGGGCTCCGGCTCGACCTGGCTCCAGTACACGTACGCGCGCACCAGGCGCGCCCCCAGCGAGCGCGCCGCGGGGACGAACTCGTCGGGCTTGCCGAACAGGCCGTAGCTGATGCCGCGCACGATGCCCAGCCGGACGTCCTGGAGTTCTGCGGCCATGGGGGAATCCTCCCTGCAAAGTTTACGTGATATACAATTCATATATAACGTATACTCGTGCCATGAGGAAGACCACCTCCGGTGAGATCGACTTGATCTGGACGCAACCCCCGCCCCCGCCGCGACAGCGCGCCCTGGGCCGGGACGAGATCGTGACGGCGGCGATCGCCGTCGCCGACGAGTCCGGGCTGGACGCGATGACGATGAAGGCGGTGGCCGCGCGGCTGGGGGACTACACGCCGATGGCGCTGTACCGGTACGTGCACAACAAGGACGGCCTCGTCGACCTGATGCTCGACGCGGCCGCCGCGGAGATACCGCTGCCGGCCCGGCCGGGTCCGGACTGGCTCGAGGATCTGCGCACTCTGGCCATGGACAGCAGACGGATGATCGGCAGGCACCCCTGGTTCGCCCGGCTGGTCCACACCCGGCCCCCGGCGGGCCCGCACATGATGCGCCGGCTGGAGTTCATGCTCGCCGTGCTCGTCCGGCAGGGCGCGACCGTCGCGGCGGCGATGACCTACGCGGCGCTCATCGACCGGCACATCACCGGCAGCGGGCTGCAGGAGGCCGAGGAGGCCCGCATCGAACGGCGCTACGGCCTGGACGACCACGCGAAACTGTTCGCCGCTCTCGCGACCCTCCACGACCTGGCCGCCGCGGACGGAGGTCTTCCGCACCTGACCGGCTGGCTCGCGCAGCCCTTCGGCCCCACCCCCGAGGAGCAGTTCACCCTCGGGCTGGGCTTCCTCCTGGACGGCATAGCCGGCCGGTTGTCCGCACACGCCTCAGACGGCGTCTGACCCCCACCCGGCCGGGACCGCGCGGCACGGTTGTCAGCCCATGCTTTTGGCGCCGTCAAGGGATTCGCGGATGATGTCGGCGTGACCGGCGTGCTGGGCGGTCTCGGCGATGATGTGGAGCAGCACCCGGCGGGCCGACCACCGCGCGCCGGGCTCGAACCACGGGGCCTTCGGCAGCGGCTGGGCGGCGTCCAGTTCGGGCAGGGTGGCGACCAGCTCGTCGGTCCGGTGAGCGACCTCGGCGTAGGCGGCCAGCACACCGGCCAGGGTCTCGCCGGGTAGCAGCCGGAACTCGTCGGCCCTTCTGGTCCAGTCGGCCTCGGTCATGGCGGTGAAGTCGCCCATCGCCGACGGGCCGTCCAGGATGAAGTCCACCCAGTTCCGTTCGACCGCCGCGACGTGCTTGATCAGCCCGCCCAGGCACAGCTCGCTGGAGGTGGTCCGCCGCCCGGCCTGCTCGTCGGTGAGGTCGCGGGTGGTGAAGCGCAGGAAGTGCCGGTGCTTGGCCAGCATCGCCAGCAGGTCGGCGCGCTCGCCGGTGATGTCGCGGGTGGTCGGCTCGTCGACGGTCGTGGTGTCGCCCACAGTCTCCGCCTTCCGTTGTTGTTCGTCGGTCAGGACCAACGCTAGGCCGCATAGCGGTCACTTTCTGACCTGAATTGCGGGAAGAATCAAAACATGGCGAACACGAGCACCCGGACGTTGCGGCTGCTGTCCCTGCTGCAGACCCACCGATACTGGCCGGGCACCGAACTGGCCGAGCGGCTGGGAGTCTCGGTCCGCACCCTGCGAAGGGACATCGACCGGCTGCGCGAGCTGGGCTACCCCGTCGAGGCGCACCGCGGCGTCGACGGCGGTTACGAGCTCGCCGCGGGCGCGGCACTGCCGCCGCTGGTGATCGACGACGAGGAGGCGGTCGCCCTGGCCGTGGGGCTGCAGGCCGCCGCGCAGGGCGCGGTGGAGGGCATCGCCGAGTCCTCGGTGCGGGTGCTGGCCAAGGTGGTGCAGGTGATGCCGGCTCGGCTGAGACGCCGAGTCGATGCGCTGCGTACGATGACCGTGCCCGCCGGCTGGGACGGCTCGGCCAGGGCGGGCATCGAGCCGGGCGTGCTCACCGCGGTGGCGCTGGCCTGCCGGGATGGCGAACAGCTCCGTTTCTCCTACACCGCCGCCGACGGCCGGCGCACCGATCGTCACACCGAGCCGCATCGGCTGGTCTGTCTCGGCCGCCGCTGGTACCTGGTCGCCTACGACCTCACGCGCCACGACTGGCGCAGCTTCCGGGTCGACCGGCTCACCTCGCCGCACGGCACCGGTTCCCGGTTCCGGCCCCGGGACCTGCCCGCCGCCGACGCCGCCGAGTTCGTCCGGGCCGGACTGGACAACCTGCCCCGCTCGTACCGGGTGGAGGTCCTCGTCGACGCGCCGGCCGCGACCGTGCGCGAACGGATCGGCAGATGGAGCACGGTCGAGGAGATCGACGCCGAGCGCTGCCGGGTGCGCATGACCGCCGACTCCCTGGACTGGCCGACCATGGCACTGGGCGTCATCGGCGCCGATTTCCGCGTCCTCGATCCGCCCGAACTACTCGAGCAGATCCACAACTGGGGCGCCCGGTTCACTCGCGCCTGAGGTGAGGGGTCACTCGTCGTTCTGGTCCGCCTCCACGTACACCCACGCGTGCGTGCCGGAGGCCAGGGTCACCCCGATCCGGATGTAGTCCGACACCTCGTATTCGTCGGCCGCGGCCAGCTCGGACTCGGTGATCATGAACACGGTGCCCTGGACCTGGTCGGCCGGGTCGCCGGTGGGCGTCACGATCGGGTGCCATGCGGCTCCGCTGACCGCGAGGACCTCGGGATCGGTGATCTGGACGATGGAGCTCCTGTACCCCGGCAGGGCATCGGGCCGCCCCTCGAGCAGACGGCCGAAATTGGCCTTCTGCACGGCGGGATCCTGCAGTGTGCCGTACGAGAACAGGTTGACGTCGCGCTTGCCGTCCGGATCGGTCATGGGGAAATGAGTACCATCCGCGCACGCTCACGTGTGCCGGCGGGCCGGCCGGCGAAACCGCGTCCGGCGGCTTCCCCCGGCACCCGTGATCACTGATCCGCCCGTGGAATTTTGCGGAAACGTGCCCATACCCGAATCGCGGCATCACTCGGCGGCGCGCCCGAATTGATCCGTGATGCGCAGCTGTCCATTGCTTTCCGTTCCGTCGCCCCTGTGGATGAAAGACTGACCCGAGATGTCCGTGACTCGGCGGTGTGACCTGCGACATCGGGGGGTGCAGGTTCCATGGCGGACGACGTCTACGACGTGATCGTGATAGGTGCGGGACCGGTCGGCGAGACCGCCGCCGCACGTGCCGTACGAGGTGGTCTGACGGCGGCCGTCGTCGAGGAACGCCTGGCCGGCGGCGAGTGCGCCTATTACGCGTGCATCCCGAGCAAGGCGCTGCTGCGGCCGATGGGGCTGGCGGCAGAGGTGGGCCGAATGCCGGGACTGGGGTTGCGCGGCCCGATAGACGCCTCCGCGGTGCTGGCCCGCCGCGACGAGACCGTCTCCGGCTACGACGACGGCGGCCAGGTGAACTGGATAGAGAACATCCCCGCGACGTTCGTCCGTGGCCGTGGCCGCCTGGCCGGACCGATGAGCGTGGAGGTGACGAAGCGGGACGGCGGCGTGCGGACGCTGCGGGCCAGGCAGGCCGTCATCGTGGCGACCGGCAGCGACCCCCTGATCCCCGACGTGCCCGGGCTCCGGGAGGCGCGCCCGTGGACGAACCGGGAGGCGACCGGCGTCCAGCGGGTGCCGAAACGACTGGTCGTGATCGGCGGCGGCGTGGTCGCCTGCGAGATGTCGCAGGCGCTGCACGCCCTCGGCGCCCAGGACACGACCATGCTCGTGCGAGGCGATCGCCTGCTCGCCCGGACCGAGCCCTTCGCGGGCGACCTGCTGGCGAAGTCCTTCCAGGAGACGGGCATCGACGTGCGCTTCGGCCGGTCGGCCACGCGTGTCGAGCGCCCGACCCCGGACGATCCGGTGACCGTCCACGTCGACGACGGGTCGGTGATCGAGGCCGACGAGATCCTCGTCGCCACCGGCCGCCGGGTGGCCGCGGACATCGGCCTGGAGACGATCGGGCTCGCGCCCGGCAGACCGATCGAGGTGGACCCGAGCATGCGGGCGACGGGGGTGTCCGAGGGGTGGCTCTACGCGGTCGGCGACGTCAACGGCCTCAATCTGCTCACGCACATGGGCAAGTACCAGGCCAGGATCTGCGGCCAGGTGATCGCCGCCAGGGTCGCGGGCCTGTCCGACAACCTGCCGGCGATGCGTGACACCGCCGACTACCGCGGCGCACCCCAGGTCATCTTCACCGACCCCGAGGTCTGCGTGGTCGGGCGCACGGAGTCCCAGGCCCGGGCCGACGGTTTCCCCGTGCGCGTCGTGGAGTACGACATGAGTGCGGTCGAGGGGGCCTATCTCATGGCCGAGAACTACACAGGAAGGGCGAAGGTGGTCGTCGACGAGGACCGCCGGGTGCTCCTCGGCGTCACCTTCGTCGCCCCCGCCGTCGTCGACCTCCTCCACTCGGCCACCATCGCCGTGACCGCCGAGGTCCCGCTCGACGTGTTGTGGCACGCCGTGCCGTCGTTCCCGACCGTGAGCGAGGTCTGGCTCAACATCCTGGAGGGGTACGGCCTGTGAGCCGTCCATGATGAGACTGCGACGAGCCGGAGGGTGGGGCTATGCCGGAAGACGACCGGGTGAAGGTGGCCCCGGGGGTGCGGGTGGCGCGGGTGTACGACGGGCCGGCCCCGGACGACGGAGCGCGTGTGCTGGTGGACCGGCTGTGGCCGCGCGGGCTCGCCAAGGACGCGGCCGCTCTGGACGACTGGTGCCGGGAGATCGGGCCGTCCGCGGAGCTGCGCACCTGGTTCGGACACGATCCCGACCGGTTCGAGGAATTCGTCGTCAGGTACCGCGACGAGCTCGATGAGCCGGTGCGGGCCGCCGCGCTGGCCCACCTCATCGAGCTCGGCAAGCGTGGGACGCTGACGCTGCTGACGGCGACCAAGGCGGTCGACGTCAGCCACGCGCTCGTGCTGGCCCGGCTGATCTCCCGCCGCGTCCGCGGATCGTGATCCGCCGGGCCACCCGTGCACGAACGGGGCTCTGGACGGGGTTCAGAATCCGGGGAAGACCCTGCGCAGATCGTCCAGCGTCACCGCGTCTCCGGTGATCTCCACGGCGGCCGGAGTGTGCTCCGGGGCGTGGCGGCCGGAGACCAGGCGCAGCCACCACTCCGCGGGGGCGGTGAGGACGGCGTCCGGCTCGGACGGGACGTCGACGATGGCCACGGCCTCCCGGATGTCGAGCCCGAACGCGCGCTCCGGAGAGGTGGTGTGCACGGCGACGGTCGCGTGGCGGCCGCCGAGGCCCTCCGGCTTGCCCAGGAACCCGACGAAGGCGTCACCACCGGCGATCAGCAGGTCGAGAGCCTCCGCGGTCAGCGTCGCCGCCGGGTCGAACGCCACCTTGACGTCCCACATGTGGTGGGTGAACTCGCTGACCCGCATGGCGGCGAACTCTGCGACGTCACGGGGCTCGGACGGGAACCAGAGCTCGACGTGGAGGTCTTCCCGAGCCTTCGAGTCGAGGCCCTCGAAGCGGCCGACCAGCGCCTCGTTCGCGCTGATGACCTCTTCGGCCCGCTGGGTGCGCGACATCGCGTCCCATCGTGCCCATACGCCCTTGATGAACTCGAAGTCCGGCGAGCCGGTTCCCCGCAGCGCTCCCTCGAGAGCGGCGAGGCTGATCTCCGCGCCGCTGCCCAGGTGGCTCAGCACCTGGGATATGTCCCATTCGGCGGCACCGGACTGACGGGCGAGGTCGTCGGGTCCGAAGCCGCTCACCAGCGCGGCGAGCTCGTCGAGCTCGGAGCGCAGGACCTTGATCGTCTGATCCGCTCGGTCGGTCATCGTGATCTCCATTGATCGATGCGCAATTGTGCGGACCACCATAAAGGAGGTTCCTCCGCATCTGTGGAGCGGGGAATCCCGGAGGGAGGCGGACGAGGCGTCCCCCGGGCCGTCCACTAACGAGGGCCGGCGGTCTCCAGTTCGGCCGCGCTGATCGGGGGGTGCACCGGACCACCGATGACCTGCCCCGCCGTACGGATGATGATCGACCCGTCGTCCACGCGTTCGCGCAGCCACGTCAGCAGGTCGGCGAAGTCCGAAGGCGGCATCGAATATGTGGGGCAGGTCTCGCAGATGTGATGGAGGTAGATGTTGTACCAGCCCCCGCCGTGGCTCTGCGCGGCCGTGATGCCGGCCTTGATCTGAGCCAGCACCTCCTTCGGGGGGTAGTTCGTGCTGTGCGCCCTCACCACGAAGGGCGCCGTCGGCGGAACGGTCTCGGCGAACGTCCTTTTGTCATCCACACCGCCTGTGCGCCGCGCGCTGTTGTATCCGCACGCGGCGGCGGTCGCGGCGGCGTCGTCGTCGTAGGAGCCGTACGGGTAGGCGAACGAGACCGGAGCGTAGCCCTTCTCGAAGAGGGCGACGCGATCGTCGCAGATCTCCTGGCGCAGCTTCGTCCGACTCAGGCCCGCGAGCTTGGCATGACTCAGGGTGTGCCCGCCGACCTCGTGGCCGGCCGCCGCGAGCTCGGCGACCTGCCCCCACGTCATGAAATCCTTCTGGCCGACTTTTCCGCTGTTGATGTAGTAGGTGGCCGGGAAGCCTTGCGCGCGAAGCAGCGGCAGCGTCTGCATCTGATCGGCGGTGCCGTCGTCGAATCCGATGGTGACGATCGTGACGGAGTTCTCGGGCGCCGGCGGCAGCGCGACAGCCGACGAGTCGTCGCTCGTGACCGCGCGGGCGGTCCAACCGGCGCCGGCCGTGACGAGCAGGACGACAACGGCCGACAGTGCCAGGATCCAGCGCGATCGGATCTTGCTCATCAACGTGGTCTCTCCGTAAACCGCTGGACCCTGCCGATGCCATGCCCGGCGAGGTGTGTGCCTGACGTCCGATCACAAGCGTCCCGGAATGATAACCGCCACGAGTCGAATGGGAGAATTTCGTAATAGGCGGATTTCCTGCCGCATTCCCGGGTGTGTGATCATCCGGTCGCGGTCGAAGTGTGGCCTCAGCGCTTGACGGCCCGCAGCACGACGAACTTCGGGTCGCTCGCCGCGACCTCGCAGTTGCCGAAGAGCCGGCGCAGCTTCGCGTGGTAGCCGAGGTGCCGGTTTCCGACCACCCACAGCTCCCCGCCCCGGCGCAGAGCGGCCCGTGAGCCGTTGAACATGCGCCAGGCCGTCGCGTCGGTCGTCGCCCGATGCGAATGGAACGGCGGATTGTTCAGCACCAGGTCCACCGACCCGGCCGGCATGCCCGCCAGGCCGTCGCCCGCCACGAACTCAACCCGGCCGTCGAGGTTCGCCCGGCACGTCGCCTCCGCCGACGCCAGCGCCTGGTAGGACTCGTCGACGAAGACCACCTCGGCCTCCCGGTTGTCCAGCGCCGCCGCCATGCCGACCACTCCGTTGCCGCAGCCGAGGTCCACGACGCGCTCGGGGCCGACGCGATGCGGGAGGTTCCGCAGGAGGAAGCGGGTGCCGACGTCGAGGCGGTCGGCGCAGAAGATGCCCGCGTGGTTGACGACGGTCAGTCCCGACGCCGGCCCGATCCCGTCGGGCAGCGCGTAGGTGCGCGGCCACGGGCCGGCGTCCCCCGCGAGCGGCGGATCGGGGGAGCAGAAGATGAGCCGGGCCTTCTTCACCGCCAACGACGTCGTGGTCGGCCCGAGGATCCGCTCGAACAACCGCAGCGTCGAGGTGTGGATCTCGGTGACCATTCCCGCGCCGACGACGAGGGTGCCCGCGTGCACGTGGGGTGCGAGGCGGTGCAGTTGGTCCTCCAGGAGCGCGAGGCTCTTGGGCACCCGGATCAGCAGCACGTCGATCCGGTCCGGGGGAGCGTCCTGGGTCGTCAGCAGCCGTACGGCGTCCGCTCCGACGCCGCCCCGCGCCAGGTTGGCCCGGGTCGCCTCCTGGGTGAGGAAGGAGTCGGTGACCTGCGTCGGGCGGTGGTCGGCGAGCGCGGTGACGAGGGCTCCCCACCGGTCGCCCAGCACGACCACGGTGCCGGACAGGTCGGCGGGCTCGCCGTCGATTCCGTCGAGGTGCCGCAGCAGGTACTCGTCGGCGGCGTCCCACGCGCGCAGCGGGTCGCGGGGATCCTCGGGGAAGCGGGTGAGCTCCAGCTCGCCCCTCGACGTCGTCAAACGGTTCATCGCGCCTCAGGCTAGCGAGTCGTGCGACGTGCCCGGGCGGTCCCGTGGCCTGCCGCGGGCTCTCCCCGTGCCGGGAGACGGTTTCCGAACCGACCCGCGCACTAGGATTTCGTCCCGGTATGCGAATTCGGGGAGATCGGCAGCCCGCGGTGGCGCGGGGCATCGTCACCGTCGTGCTGGCCGGATTCGCGAGCATCTACGCCCTCGCCGGCTCACCCCTGGCGATCGTGGTGTTCGGGCTCCAGCTCGTCTATGTGTTCCCCGGCCTTCGCAGGTGGCGAGGGCGGGTCCTGCTCGCCGTACAGGCCGTGGCCGTCTACACGGCGACGTTCGGCTTCGGCACCTCCGTCGGGATCGTCGGCTTCCTCGGCGGGTCGCTGCTCCTCACCCCGTGGTGGCCGCTCGCCGTTCCGGTCGCGGCCGGCGCCGCGCTGTTCGGGCCCGTGGATTCGGCGATCAGCATGATGGCGATCAGCCTGGTGATCTACGGTCTGACCAGGCTCACCGAGCGGGTCGACGAGGTGCACGCCGCGCGGTTGGCCCTGGCGATGGCCGCGGTCGCCGAGGAGCGGTTGCGCATCTCCGCCGAGCTCAGCCGGGGCCTCGGCAACGGGCTCGCGGAGATCACCAAGGGGGTGCGGCTGGCGCTCGCCGACCCGGAGCTCGCTGCGCGCACGCTGGGCGAGGTCACCGACGCCGCGCGCGTCTTCCTCGCCGACGCCAGAACCGCCGCCGCGAGCTACCGTGCGACGTCGCTGAAGCCGGAACTCACCACCGCCCGCGTGATGCTGACCGCCGCGGGGGTGACGGCGGACGTGCGAGCGGGTGACGTCGAGCCGGCGGGCCCGGCGGGGGCGTTGCTCGCCACCGTGCTGCGCGAGGCGGTGACCGAGATCCTCAGGCGGGCCACGGCGCGCACGTGCGTGATCGAGGTCCTGTCCTCCGGGGGGACCGTACGGCTCCGGGTCGTCAGCGACGACGCCCGTACCGCTGAGGACGAGGGATTCGGCGACCTTCCCGACCGGATCGCCGCGGCGGGCGGCACCCTGTCCACGGGGCTCACGCCCGAGGGCCGGCTGGTCGTCGAGGCCGTGGTACCCGAGATCCGGCTGCCGGTGGAGGCCGCCGAGGAACGGGGAGCCTATGCGCTCACCGTCGCCCTGCTGGCCGCCGTCCTCGTCGGCTTCTCGGTCAAGGCGCTGCTCCTGATTCACGGCGCCGGACTCCTGCCCGCCGCCGTCTGCCTCACGGTCATCGTCGTCATGCAGCTCAGATCGGTCCAGGGGCGTCACATGGCGGCGCTGGCGCTGATGGCGCTGCTCACCTACCTCCCGATCCTCGCGTTCGGCCGCGCGTGGCTCGGCGTGGGCGGGTTCCTCGCCGGTCCGCTCCTGCTCGCCCTCCCGTGGGCGGCGGCCTGGCCGCTGGTCGCCTGCGTGACGGCGAGCGTCGCGGTGATCGCGGTACGGCTCGGCCTGCCGCCCGCGGCGACGCTCAACTACGCCGTGAGCACGCTGGTGACCGGGCTCGTCGTCTACGGGCTGATCCGGCTGGCCCGGCAGGTGAGGGAGCTGCAGATCGCACGGCAGGAGCTCGCTCGCGCCGCGGTCGTCGAGGAACGTCTGCGCGCCGCCCGCGACCTGCACGACCTCCTCGGGCACAACCTCGCCGCGATCCTGCTCAAATGTGAACTGGCCCGTCGCCTGGACCCGCCGCGCGCCCGAGCCGAGCTGGAGGACGTCCTGGTCATGGCGGAACGGGCCGAAGCCGACATGCGGGCGGTGTCAGGCGAGACGCAGGGGCTGTCCCTCGACGAGGAGGCCCGGTCGGCCCGCTCCGTGTTGTCCGCCGCGGGCATCGAGACAGAGCTCGACCTCGTGGCGGACGACCTGCCCGCCGAAGTGGAGTACGTGCTCGCCGTGGTGCTGCGGGAGGCGGTGACGAACGTGCTCAGGCACAGCGTCGCCGGCCGGTGCCGGATCTCGGCCGTGGCGGCGGACGGAGGGATCCGGCTTCGGGTCCGCAACGACGGGGCGCGCCCGGCCGCCCGCAGGCGGGGCTCGTCCGGCATCGGCAACCTGACCGTCCGCCTCGCGGCCCAGGGGGGAACGCTCACGGCCGGAGCGGACGACGGCTGGTTCGAGCTCGAAGCCTGGGCGCCCCTGTCGCCCTCGGATGTGACCGGTCCCGTGGCCGTGGGCGGGCGGGGCTAGATCCAGCCGGCCTCGGCCGCGATGCGGACCGCGTCGGTGCGGTTGCGGGCGTTGAGCTTGCCGACGATCGTCGTGAGGTAGTTGCGCACCGTCCCGGCGCTGAGGAACAGCCGCCCCGCGATCTCGGTCGCCTCCGCGCCCCCGGCCACCAGGCGGAGCACGTCCACCTCACGTGAGGTGAGCGGGTTGTCGGCCAGATCCCACGCGGTGAGAGCCAGTGACGGGTCGAGCACCCGCCGGCCCGCCGCCACCTCACGGATCGCCTCCACCAGGCGCTCGGGAGCCGCGGTCTTGAGCAGGAACCCGTCGACCTGTGCGCTGAGCGCCCTGCGCAGATGCCCCGGCTTGCCGTACCCGGTCAGCATGAGCACCCGGCAGCCGGGCAGCTTGGCGCGGAGCTCGGCCGCGGCGGCCAGGCCGTCGAGCGTGCCGGGCATGTCGATGTCGAGCACCGCGACGTCGGGACGGTGCACCAGGGCCGCGGGGACGACGGCGTCGCCTGATTCGACCGATTCCACGACCTCCAGGTCGGGTTCGAGACTGAGCAACGCGACCAGGGCGCCCCTGATGATGTGCTGATCCTCCGCCAGAAGCACATGAATCACAGAGGAATGTCTATCAGCGTCCGATTCATGATGACGTCATGGTGTACCGGTGATCACGTACCTGGATCGTCCTTCCACAGGTCAGCAGGGTGGAAGCCATGACAGACGTGGTGTCCTTGGACACGGTGAGCAAGGTGTACGGCAAGGGACAGGGTGCAGTCGCCGCCCTGAGAGAGGTGTCGGCGGGCTTCCCTGAAGGCAGCTTCACGGCGGTGATGGGGCCGTCCGGCTCGGGCAAGAGCACGCTCCTGCACTGCGCCGCCGGGCTCGACACGCCCACCTCCGGATCGGTACGGCTCGGCGGCACCGAGCTCGCGGGCATGAACGAGACGCGGCTGACCGAGCTGCGCAGGCGTCGCGTCGGATTCGTGTTTCAGGCGTTCAACCTGGTCTCGTCCCTGACCGTGGCCGAGAACATCACCCTTCCCCTGCGGCTGGCCGGGGCCGGGGTGGACCGGGCCTGGCTGGAGGAGGTCGTGAAGCGGGTGGGCCTCGGCGGCCGTACCGGTCACCGCCCGGCGCAGCTCTCGGGCGGGCAGCAGCAGCGCGTGGCGATCGCCAGAGCGCTGGTCACCCGGCCGGAGGTGGTGTTCGGCGACGAGCCGACCGGCGCGCTCGACACGATGACCGCCCGTGACGTGCTCGCGCTGCTGCGCGAGGTCGTCAGCGGCATGGGCCAGACGGTCGTCATGGTGACGCACGACCCGGTGGCGGCGTCGTACGCGGACACGGTCCTGTTCCTGGCCGACGGCCGGATCGTGGACGAGATGGCGGATCCGACCTCCGACAAGGTCGCCGAGCGGATGACCCGGCTGGGAGCGTGGAACTGATGATCAGGTTCGCCTTCAGGACCCTGCGGCACAGGAAGGCCGGGTTCGCGGGCTCGTTCGTCGCCCTGCTCTGCGCCGCCATGCTCGTATGCGCCAACGGGATGTTGCTGGAGACGGGATTGCGCGGCGGCGCCGCCCCCGAGCGCTACGCGGGCACACCGGTGATCGTGGCGGGCGACCAGTTCGTCCGGCAGACGATCCGCAAGTCCGCCGACAAGACGAAGACCAAGGCCAAGCCGCTGGCCGAGCACGCCTGGCTGCCCGCCTCGCTCGCCGCGCAGCTGGGCGAGGTCGCCGGCGTCGCCAAGGTGATCAGCGAGGTGACCTTCCCGGTGTACCTGGAGAAGGGGTCCGCGAGTGGGCACGGGTGGGAGTCGGCGGGGCTCACGCCGTTCACACTGCGCGAGGGGCGCGCCCCGGCGACCGACGACGAGGTCGTCGTCGACGCCCGTTCCGGCCTCGCCGTGGGCGCGCGGCTGGACGCGGTGACCGCCGCCGGCATGCGGACCTACCGGGTGACCGGCGTCACCGCGCAGTCCCTGCCCAGCCAGAGCACGCTCTTCTTCAGCACCGCCGAGGCGCGGCGCCTCGCCGGACGGCCCGGCCAGGTCAGCGCCATCGGCGTCTTCCCGCGAGGGGAGGTCTCCGCGGTGATGCCGAACGCGGCGGCCGTGCTCGAGACCGCCAGGGCCTTCGCCCACACCGGAGACGACCGAGGCGCCGTCGAGTTCCCCGACGCCGAGCAGGCGCGGGTGCGGCTGATCAGCCTCGGCGGAGCCCTGGGCGGCACGTCGCTGCTGGTCGCGGTCCTCGTCGTGGTGGGCACGTTCGCCCTGTCGATCCAGCAGCGCGAGAGGGAGATCGCCCTGCTTCGGGCTGTGGCGGCCACTCCGCGCCAGGTGCGCCGGATGCTCGGCGGAGAGGCCCTCCTCGTCGCCGCGGCCGCGGGGGCGGCCGGATCCGTCGCGGGCGTCGGGCTGGGTTTCTGGCTACGTGACAGATTTGTCGCGCTGGGCGCCATGCCCGAGCATCTGCGGCTCGTGGTCGGCCCGTTCCCTGCACTGGCGGCGCTGCTCGCCACCGTGCTCGCCGCGTGGGCGGCGGTCAGGCTCTCGGCCCGCCGGGCCGCCCGGATCCGGCCGGTGGAGGCGCTCGGTGAGGCGGCCTTGTCGGGGTCCCGGACGCCCTGGGGACGGACGGTCGCCGGTCTGGTCTGCGTGGGCGGCGGCGTGGCGCTGACCATCGTGTTGTCTGCCCTGTCGGTGGAGGCCGCGTCGAGTCCGGTGACCATGCTCACCGCGCTGGTCTGGACGACCGCCGTGGCGCTTCTCGGCCCGGTCGTCGCCCGTGCCGCGACAGCCCTGCTCGGGACGCCGTTGCGTGCGTCCAGGGCCGGCGGCCATCTGGCCGCGGCGAACCTCCGTACCGGGTCCAGGCGGCTGGCGTCCGTCATCGCGCCGCTCAGCCTGATGGTGGCGATGACCTGCACGATTTTGTTCGTCCAGACCACGATGGGGCACGCCGCCCAGCGGGAGGCCGCCGCGGGAGGCCGCGCCGACTACGTCCTCGGTCCCCACCTGCCCGGCACCGCCGCGCGGACCCTGCGTGAGACGCCCGGAGTCGAGGCGGTCACCGAGGTGCTGCGCACGTCGGTGCGGGTCGGCCTGGACAAGTACGGCGCGCAGGCGGTCACCCCTGAGGGGCTGGACCGGACCGTCGACCTGGGGGTGACGGCGGGTTCGCTCCGTGATCTCGGCAAGGACGGTGTCGCGGTGAGCGAGACCGCGGCCGCGCGCATCGGCGCCGAGGTCGGCGGGCGGGTCCGGCTCACCCTGGGCGACGGCACGCCCGCGGTGCTGACCGTCGTGGCGATCTACGCCCGCGGGCTGGGATACGGCGACCTCACGCTCTCCCACGCGCTGGTCGCCCCGCACGTGGACGACCCGCTCGGCACCCTGCTCGTCTCCGCTCCCACCCTCACGCGGGCCGCGATCACCGCGGTGGTTCCCGGGGCCGCCGTGCTCGACCGCGCCGAGGCGGTGGACGCGAGCGCGCCGAATGCCGCGGTGAACTACGTGGCCATGGGCCTGATCATCGCGTTCACCGCGATCGCCGTGGTCAACACCCTGGCGATGTCGACCTCGGACCGGTCGCGTGAGCTGGCGCTGCTCCGGCTGGTCGGCACCACCCGGCGCCAGGTGCTGAGGATGCTCAGGCTGGAGACCCTGACGGCGCTCGTCGTCGCCGTCGCCCTCGGGACCGGGATCTCGCTGGTCACGCTGTCGGCGTTCAGCTCGGGCATGACGGGGTCGGCGGTGCCGTACGTTCCACCGCTCGCCTATCTCGCGGTGGTCGCCGTCGCGGCCGTCCTGGCGCTGGCCGCCACCGCGATCCCGGCCAGGTTCGTCCTCCGGCAGCGGCCCGCGGACGTGATCGGCGTACGCCAGTGAAGTGCGGCGGTCGCCCGGTGAGGCATGTGAGAGCCGGCGGTCGGGCCGAAAAATGTTTTTGGAGTCGTTTGTAACACTTGGGGGTCTCGGACCACTTCCTCCTGTCGGATCAAACACCGGGACGAAGGGGGCAGGCGGTGACGGACGATTCTCACCGGTTCACCACCATGTATGACGAGTGCCGCCAGCGAGTATGGGCCTACGTGGTCAGCCAGGCGGGCCGGCAGGTCGCTGACGAGGTGGTGAGCGAGACGTTCGCGATCGCCTGGAGGCGATTCGACGACGTGCCCGACCCCGCGCTGCCGTGGCTGCTCGGCGTCGCCCGCAACGTGCTGCGCGACAACATCCGCGCCGAGATCAGGCGTGAGTCGCTCGCCGCCGAACTGCGGGCCTGGACCGAAGAGGACCACGCCGAGTGGGTGGCCGAGCGGTTGGCCGTCGTCAACGCGCTGGCCTCCCTGACCCAGGAGGAGCGAGAGCTCCTGATTCTCGTGGCCTGGCAGGGGCTCTCGCCCCGCGACGCCGCACGTGTCATCGGCTGTTCACCGGCGGCCTTCCGCGTACGCCTGCACCGCGCCCGCAAGCGGCTGGTCCAGGCGATGAAGACGGCCCCGGTGGCCCGTTCCCAGTCCCGAGTGCGCAATCTCAGTGAGGAGTGGTCATGAACCCGATGGAGCAGCTGCGGAAGGCGCGCCCGGCTCATCTCGACACCCCGGTGGACGAGAGCACCAGGGCCGGCGAACTGAACTACGCCATGGCGCAGTTCAGGCAGGCCAAGCCGGCCCGCGCCCGTAAGATCGCCAAGCCCGTGTGGGGTCTCGGCCTGGCCGGCGTCGCCGCGGCGACCGCCGTCGCGGTCGGGGTCACCGCGACCGGTGGCACGACCTCGGCGCCGAGCGCGCCGGCCGTCGCCCAGGGCGGCACGCAGGGTGGCACGCAGTCGCCCGCCGTCAAGCTCTCCGCGAAGCAGGTCCTCCTGGTCGCGGCCGAGTCGTCGCTGAAGGCCAAGGCGGGCACTGGTGCGTACTGGCACATCGAGAGCACGGGCGGCAACGCGACCACTGTGGGCACCAAGGTCCAGTACATGGTGAACAGCCTTGGCAAGAGCGAGACGTGGATCGCCCGTTCGCCGAAGGTCGACAGCTGGTGGGTCTCACAGAACCTGGGCACCAAGGCCGCCCCCGGCTCGGAGGCCGCCTGGAAGCAGGACGGCTCGCCGACCAAGTGGACGGTGAAGATGCCCAAGAATGGCGGCACCGCCAAGCTGCTGATCGACGCGAAGGGCGGCAAGCCCTTCGGCAACCCGATCAACGTCGGTGACAAGGTCGCCGACCTGGCCGGGAAGAACGTGTCGTTCGCCGAGCTCCAGAAGCTGCCCACGACCGCGGCCGCGCTGAAGGCACGCCTGCTGAAGGGGTACACCGGCAACAGCACCGAGGCCGACGTGCCACAGGAGAAGGACGCCTGGCTCTTCCAGGTGACCGCCGGCGTGCTGAGCGACATGCCCGTGAAGCCGGCCGTGCGCGCCGCGGCCTACGAGGTGCTCGCCGGGCTGGACGACGTCCGGTCCCTCGGCGAGGTGACCGACGCCCTCGGCCGCAAGGGTCAGGGCATCGGCAGGGCGGAGAGCTGGCCCAACGGTCAGTACGAGCGGCAGCTCATCATCGACCCGCAGACCGGCCTTCTGCTGACCGACCAGATCGTGGCCGTCAAGTCCGGCGGCCAGTGGGCCGGGGCGAAGCCTGGCACCGTCGTCAACTACAACGCGATCACCAAGGCTGAGTGGACTGACGAGAAGCCGGTCAAGCCGTAACAGCCAGGTGATCGCACTCCTCTGACAGGGGCCCCACCGGACGCCGGCGCCGGCGTCCGGTGGGGAGAGGAACGGGGGCACCGGGACTTCGAACGCGGTCCGGTCGGCGAATCAGAGCTCGCCCCTCTGAATCGCCGGTCCGGACCGCGTTCGAACCTTTTCCCGGGCAGGCAGGCCGCGCATGCCGAACAGGAACCGGGTCGGCCGCGTGCGCCGCACCAGCAGGTCGTACGCGATGACGGTCAGGACGAGCGAGGCTCCGACGATCGACAGGTACTTCACCGCGATCGGCGCGTCCCATTGGACGACGCCGTACGCGACGGCGACGACGATCGGCTGGTGCAGGATGTACAGCGGCAACACGGCGGCGGCCAGGTAGCCGTACAACCGCATCCCCGCACCCGGCCCGGAACCCGGCACGGTGTCAGGGCGGGCCTTACGCGCCGTCCGGCGGCGGTCGAGCAGGCCGAGGATGGCGACCAGGCAGCACCAGCCCGCCGCGCCGTACAGGACGCGGACGCCGAGCGCGGGCGCGGTCATGTCGGTGAAGGGGTCCGCGCCGGGGGTGCCGGCCACGATCAGGAAGCCCGGCATGCCGACCGCGAGCAGCACGAGGGCGCAGACCGACGCCGTGATCGCGTCGCGCCGCATCGCCGTACGGAACCTCTCGTCCGAGGCGAGCACGAAGCCGAACAGGAAGAACAGCAGGTACGCCCAGCGGCTCCAGCCGGCGAACGCCTCCTCCATGCCGTGCAGCGCGGTGATCAGCGCGATCGGAACGGCCGGGAGGAACACCACGGCGCCGCGGCGCCGGACCGCCGCGGCGAGGCTTTCGCGGATCCTGCGGCCGAGGTCGCGGGGGAGCCGGCTGACCAGTGCGGCCAGCACAAGCGCGTAGACCAGCAGCATCACCACGAACCACAGGTGCCCGGACTCGAAATGCTCGCCCTGCAGGATGAAGGGGAACGCGGACAGATCGAGGTGGACGTCCAGGAACCGTGGCAGGAACTCCAGGTAGGACTCGTGGTAGGCGGGATCGGTCCGCAGCCGGATCCAGGGAGCGATCGGAAGCAGCGTCAGAGTCGCGAAGACGAGGGGGACGCCGAGCCGGAGCAGCCGCTCGACGGCGAATCCGCCCGCGCCGCGCCTCCGCAGCGAATGCCACGACCCCAGCCCGGCGATGAGGAACAACATCGGCATCGCCCACACCACGGCGAAACCGGCCACGATCGTGGTGGCGTCGGTCGTCTCGGCGTTCTTCACGTAGAAGTCGTCGCGCGTGTCGAAGACCAGCCCCGAATGGAAGAACACCAGGCCGACCACGACCAGTGCGCGGATCGCGTCCAGCTCGGGCCGCCGCTCGGGCATGCCCGCCGGTGATGGATCGATGGGCGCTGCCGTCATGCCGCCTCCGCCGCCGTCCGTGACCCCAGTCTGTGGCCTCCCGGCTCCCGCGCCAAGGGGGTTTTCGATCAGCTTCCGGGAGAGAGAGCGGGGGCAGGTCTAGCCGGCGGTGAGGATCGCGCGGGCGGCGCGGGCGCGGACCTTGGTCAGTTCGCCCTCCACGACGGCCATCTCCTGCTCCGTCACGGTGACCGCCGCCGGCCGGGCCTCACGCGTCGCGACCAGTTGGGCCCGCAGATGCGTGGGCGGGTGAGTCGTGTCCACGGAGGTCATGTGCAGAGCCGACAGACGGAAGCGCCGCACCCGTTCGGTCTCCGGGATCGAGGCGATGTACTCCCGCAACTCCTGCCACAGTGCGAGGTCGTCCCCCTCTGTCGAGCCGGCGCGTCTGTTCCGGCGGGCGGCCGCCTGGCGCTGGAGCGACGTCTCCACGCTCTGCCCGAGCATCGTGGTGTCCAGCGCGGATCGGGCCGCCGCCGGCGAGGCGACGCGAGCGGAGAGCTCGTCCGCCTGGTACTCCGCGCGCTGGCCGTCACGCAGGGTGAAACGGTGCAGCAGCGACAGGGCCAATGCCGCGATCAGGTGGGGAACGATCAGCAGCACGGTGAAGACGACGTCGGCGATGGGGTTGGAAAGGAAGGATCCACGCGAGGCCGAACTGGGCCGGGTGAGTACGTACCACTGGGTCAGTGCCCCGGAAGCCGACCTGAGCCACAGACCGCGCCGGGCGTCGCCGTTGACGGCGTGACCGAACTCGTGCCCGAGCAGTGCGATGCGCGCCTGGGGAGTCAGCAACTCCCACAGGGCCAGGCCGATGGTGAGGACGCTGCGTCTGCGCAGTCCGGCCCGGCCGAAGGAGGCGTTGAACTCCGGAGTGACCCGGATCAGGTCGACGGGACGCACCCCGAGTTCCGCGGCGACCCGGTCCGCGAGCGCGTATAGGTGGGGTGCCTCGGTGCGGGTCAACGCCCATTCGTCACTCTCGAACCTGCCCAGGCGCGGCCGGACGAGATAGGCGACGGCGAGCCCGATCACACCCACGATGCGGGTCATGATCGTTCCGGTGATCAGCAGCCAGACGGAGCCCGCCACCAGTGCGACCGTGGTGAGATGGACCGCCCCGGCGAGGCCCATCGCCGCGAACCACGCCCCGCCGCGACCGGGCCGCATGCCCGTTCCGGCGGAGACGTCCGCGTACAGGCGCTCGACCACCGACCGATCGGCCGTACGTCGTGCCTCACGCCACCGGGCCCCGAGACCTCGCCGGGAACCGGCTGTGGATGAGGTCTCCGCCATGGGATCGACGTTCCAGTCGCAGGCGGCACACCAGGAGCTGAACCGCGGATCGGCGGCGAGGGGGGCCGAGCAGGAGGGGCACAGGCCGTCGGTCGGGACGGCAGGGGCCGGGATCATGGTGGAGATCATGCCGTACGCGGATGTCTCATCCGAATCAGCGCATGCCGACTACTCTCTCCGGTTCGATCACGAAGATCACCCGGACCTGGTCGCGGCCTCCGTACCAGGGGTAGGGCGTGCCGAGGTACTTCTTGGCGAGCGCGTCGATGTGCTCAGCCGCGCCGTCCGTGGTGACCTCGAGGACCCGGCCGCGTACCTGGACATAGCGTGAGGGGTCGTCGGGGTCGGAGACGGTCAGGGCGACTCGCGGGTCCCGCTCGATGTTCCGTGTCTTGACGTGAGTCTGCACGCTGTTGATGAGCACGTGCTCGCCGTCGGTGTCGACCCATGTCTGGGTCAGCTGCGGTGAACCGTCGGCCATCGATGTGGCGAGGTAGCAGATGCTCGGCCTGCGCAGCAGGTCCAGCAGTTCTTCGCTGAGTTTCACCGCACCGTTCTACGGCATGAGCCCTGCGGAGCGGTGATCGAGGTGGGGTGTGTCGCCCCACCGGCGGAGACACCGTCCGGTGGTAGCCGGATCGCCGGCCCGGGTTCCGTTGTCTCGCCGCTCGAACCGATGGCGACGTCCTGAGTCTTGGCAGGCCTGACGATTCACAGCGGCGGACGGGCGCAATCGCACGTCAGCGCTGACGGGTGCCTGGTCCGGCGTTCACGAAAGCGAGATGGGGCAGTTCGCGTTGGACGACGTCGATGTCGGGGACGAACTCGGTGCGGGTGAAGGGCGAGTGGGGCGCCGACGTCACTTCGTCGACGAATTGCGTTTCGTCCATCTCCAGAAGGCGCGCACGACTGCCCCCCTTCATTTGGAAATACCAGGGAAGGACCTTGTGGCGAAGCCATGAGGAACGACAGACGCGCTCGTTGTTGATCGGAAAGATCACCGGCCGTGTGAAGGTCTCCTTCACCATGCGGGCGATATCGAAGACGCCTGGATAGTCCTGCTCGATGTCGTACACGTGATGATGGGAGAGGAATCTTTGGACCAGTTCCTGGAACAGTGAGTTGAACCCCGCGCAGTACAGCTCGACGTCGGGGAACCGCGCATCGTGGAACTGCTCGGTGAGCGCGCGGCACTCGGACAGCAGGGGATCCTTTTTCAGCGCGTATCCCAGAAGGGCGTCGATGTCGTCCGGGATCAGCCGGGGGTGGACGTTGAGCCCGGTGACGGCGAACAGCAGGTCCTCGACGATTCCGGTGAGGGCGTCGGCGAAGAGGACGACCCGAGCTTCCGGGGAGAGAGACAAGAGATCTTTCCTGTGGATGCCCCCGAGATCGGAGATGTCCCGCCCCGGCAGGCCCAGACCTTCGAAGTAGTCTGCGACGTTCGCCGCCTGGTCGAAGCTGCCGCGTTCGATGTTGTGGGCGAAAGGCCACCGATTGAGATCATGCATCCACGCCAGGCCGATGATGCGGTCGAGGTCGACAGAATCCGAATCCGTCGCCAGTTGGCGCGCCAGAGACGTGACCCGTTGCACGTGCCAGAGGCGGGCGAACACCTTGACTCGCGGATCCTGCTCCTCGCCGAAAGTCGTCACGAAGCCTGTGATGTGGCGGAGCCGCAGAATACGGTGGCGGAGCTCGTCAGGCAGCGAGACGGGCGCATTGACCCCGTCAAGGTCGATCTTCATAAGTACCGGAATCCCTTCACCAGGGCCCTGGCCAGGCTTTCTGGGCGACGATTGAGTGAAAGATCACCTCTTGGAGACCCTTCGTGGCATGCAGGATCGTGTTGTAGTCGAACTCTGACACGTCGGCGCCCACGTGAAGATACCCCGTTTGCGGGTCGCGCGTAACGAGTTCATCTGACAGGCCAAGGAAGCTGCTAATGCGCGCACGCCAATGCGAACCATTCTGGTCTTCTGTTGTCGGTGCGCATCTCGACCGTTGTGTTCGGGGGCAAGAACAGGGAAGGCAGCGACTCGGGGACATCGCCGGTCTCCACGTGCCCAGATATTCCTTTATTCCGAGGTTGAGTGCGATGGCACATGATGTGTGCCGATACAAGGGATACTGAACGTTTCTACTTATCTTGGCCAACCGGCGCCATCCGGCGTGGTCGAACACCTCGTCTGAATTTCCCGCGGCCTTCATGCCGGATGGAATATGGGTGACGATGCGCGGATCGTCGACGGGAACGCCGGGGCCCAGCTTGGGCCCGACCACCACCGAGCAACTCATCCCCGACTCCTTGAGCCGGTTGACTGTCAGCTCTTCATCATGCACGCCGTTCGACAGTTCAGTGACGAATGGTCGCCAGAAGTGGATCGCCCTTTGATTCCGAGTTCCGGATATCATGCGCGCGTTCGCCAGCGTGGTCGCAAAGGACGCGACAGGGCCCGCTTCGAGAGGAATTCTCGCGTCTCTGGCGAATGATTGGCTGAAGAACCAGAGGATCGGCCATTCCAGGGCGTCGAGAGCCTCGACGAGATCCGATGGAACCGAAGATTTCGTGATGAGTATTACCGGGCGCATGGAGGGCAGAATCCCGACTATCTGCTCCAGGTATTCGACCGTAGCCTCACGGTTCCTGGGAGTCATCAGCATGTCGGTGTAGTTGCCCAAGCAGACCGGTGTTCCGTCGGTCGTGGGGTCGATCAACTCCGCGCGTCTGCCGAAGAGATAACCGAGCAGCGCCGATGCCGTTTCGGAGGGGGAGGCGCGCGGGCTCGGGCGGGTGTTGCGCAGGTCCAAAGGGCCGAGATAGCAGTATGCGCAGTTCGCGGGGCAGCCTATGACGGGATCAACGCTTATCCACGTGTCGTGCTCGGAGACGAGTGCGACCGAATGATTATTCATGTTCATTTCGGCTGCGATTCCACAAGTGGAGAAACGAATTCTTGAGCGCGTCGTAGTCCGCCGATCGTGTCAGCAGGCTCTCAAGATCGTCCGAGTTCCTCCAGTAGAATTCGAATGTCTCCTCCAGCAGCGTTTTCGCGTGGAGTCCGCTGATATCGAACTGGAGCTCGAACGAATCGAACAGCACCTGCTGCCTGCGATCCCTTCTCGCTCGGAAGTACGGCTCATAGAAGAGCCCGCCCTCCGACAGCAGTATGGTCGCCCCGAGCCCGAATCTGGCGAGGCGCAACTCTACGAGCGAATTGAACTCGCCGTGCAGCATCCGATAGCCGTCCAGGCTCTCCTCGGATTTCCGCTTCAGGTCCGAATGGATTCCGTACGCGTTACCCGGCCGGGCTTCGTAGCTCTCCGACATGCCGTAGTAGTCCGGTAGGGCGGGGTTGCTGATCACGACCTGGAGGCTCCCGCCGGCGGAGAGCACATCGCGTATCTCTGAGTTGAACATCCCTCGAGGAGAGAGATACGACTGGCCGGTTTCCGCCAGGAGGCGGACTGTGGACGCCTTCACCGCGGACTCCCGCAGAGCCGCCTTCTTCGCCTCGTTCCGCTTGGTGTTCACAGGGCGCTCCGAGCCGCGCGTGGGCACGTATGCCGCCCGGCAGTGCAGGGCGGCGGCCAGCGTCTGGGGTGCCGTGGATATCCAGGAAGAGGTCAGCTCGTTCTGGCTCAGATGCTGCCTCAGGGCACAGATCGTGTACACGAGAGAGGCGGTGTCCACACCGGCGTCCTTGGCCGTGGAGTTCGCCACCCAACGGGTCCGCCTCAGGCACTCGGCGAGGAGAAACCATCGGTACATGGTCGGCGCACCGTGTTTCGTCATGGCGGGGAACTCCTGATAGACCACCTGCCGCCACATGTTCATGCATCGCAGTTGCCGGTTGTCGTCGGCGTGGACGGGCCCCGCGGCCAACTCGTCTCGAAGGAGATAGCCGACGGCCAGGGCGAGTTGACTTCGGTCCAGATCGCCGTTGTCGTCCGCCGTGCCGGTCGTGCGGAACAAGAGATCGATCTCGAATCGAGCCAGATCTTCGAATACGTGACCTTCCTTGGCGTTGCCGAAGTCGATGAGATGAACCTCGGCGTGGACGGAGTCGATGAGGAAGTTCGCGAATCGTGCGTCTCCGTGCAGGAAGCGACGGTCCGGGACCGGCGCGACCCGGATGTTCTCCGTTGTCGACTCCCACCATGCCCGGAATCCGACCAGATCTGGAAGATCGGGGCAGAAGGCGGCCGCCGTGTTGAGGGTTGCCTGAATGCCCTGGTCCCAGGCCAGATAGGGAAGGTATTCCACCAGGGGTTGCGCCATCCCCGGCTTTTCCTCTGATCTCTTCTCCACCAGTATGCGAGCCACTGTGCGAAGGCATTCTCTGATGGTCGGTTCAGGTGGGGCCTGGTCGCGATTCTCGTTCCATACGTACGTTCGAAGGAACTGCTCGAAATCGCTGTAGTGTTCGATTTCCTCGAACGATCGGCCGCCGATATAGCTGTAGGCGATGCAGGACCATCGATCTGTACGGTTGTCCAGTTCGATCTCGATGGGGCCGTGAACGCCGTTGATTTCGGGAGCAGGCGGAGAAGGGGCCGTGCCGGCGAAACTGAGACGGTGGGCGTGCTCCGCCTCGATCTCTTCCGCCGGCCCGGCTTTCATGACGATCGGATCCAGCTTCCCGAACCAGATGAGGGCGACGAGTGAGCCGCTGTATCCCCCGGCGAGGATGCGGATCAACGGGATTCCCACCAGATCCTTGGGGATGCGTTCCAGCAGTATGTCAGTGAGTCGTCGGATGTCCCCCTGGGAGACCTCGGAATGGCGACCTATGATTTTCAACCATTCCTCCCGAACAAATAACCCGATTTAGGTCATCCGAAAATGAAAGGCCGGAACATGAACAGTGTAAGCCGCCGGGTAATGCCGAGTCATCGCAGATAATGATATGTCAGCTATTGTGTTAAACGCTATATTTGCCCGCTTTGGCAGCGGGTGTTTCAACGGGAATCGCGTCATCGGAAGTGGGAACATCGAGGGCCGGGATCGGCGGCTGGTCGTCGCCCACGGTCCGTGCTGCCGGTGGTTTTCGCCCACCTGAGGGCGACGAGCTCCGCATCCACTCCTCCAGCGCTAGAACGCCTCATCGCCCGCGGCCGGTGCGTCGAGGATCGGGATGAGCTGCTCCTCCTCGTAGGTCAGGTGCCGTTCGAGCTCGTCGATGAGCCGTTCGACCTGCGGGAGCACCGCGATGGGATCCGCTTCATCGGAGGAGACGACCTCCTGCAACTCGCCGACCAGGGCCGCGATCTTCTCGTGTTCCCCGCGCAGCCGGTCGAGGACCGGGGCCAGCTCCGGACGGGCCTTCTCGAAGGCCGGGAACATGCCGCCGTCCTCATGGGTGTGATGCTGATGCAGTCCGTGGCAGACGGTCAGGCAGTTCACCCGGAGCTGCGCGCCGAGACCTGGACCCGATTCCGCGATCTCCGTGCGGACCAGGGCGAGCTCCCGCCGGAACGCGTTGTGGATCATCTTCAGGGCGGCGCCCAAGGACGCCGCTCGTGGCGGCCCTCCGGTGACCGCGCGCAGGGCGACCACGGGGATCAACCGTGACGTCTTGGCCTGGTAGTCCGCCCACCCGGGGTCGGCCTCCGCGGCGCGGGCGAAGGCGCGGTCCCGCTCGTCGCCCTCCAGTTCGGCGGCCTCCGCCTCGTATGTGAAGGCTCCGTCCTCGACCTGGACGCGGGGATTCGCGACCAGGTTGCGGAACCAGTCCGGATGCTCTGGGCCGCCGCCGGCCGAGGCGATGATCAGCACCCGTTCGCCGCCGTCCGGAAGGTAGCCCACCGGGACCGTGTGCGGAGCGCCCGATCGCGCTCCGGTCGTGGTCAGCAGGAGCAGTCGGGCTCCTTCGAAAGGACCGCCGACCCGCCCTTCGTTGGCGCGGAACTCCTCGATGATCTGTCGGTTGAAATCGTTCGGCACTGTTTCTTCCTACTCCAGAGATATGGGGACGCGCGATTCGCGGCATGGCGAAGAATCGTTCGACATGCCGGACGGAATTCAGAGGAGATGGCCGTGACCCTGTTTCGAGAATGGCGGAAGAACACGGCTTTCCCGGCCGGGTCATGAACGGGAGATCGGCACTGACCAGCGGAGACGAGCACGTGGAAACGTCACACTGAATGTGGGGATGCGGCGGGCGGAAAAATTCGGCGGGCCTCGCGCCCGCCCGGCCTTCACGCCTCGGCCGGGTGCCCCACTCGCTCTTGGCCCATGGCCGACCCGGCAGTCACGGTCATCACCGTAATGCCATCGAGGTGATTGAGGCAATCCGCGGTTCCCCGATCCGGATGGCATTCGCCCATGCGATTGCGTCGCCGATGAGGTCCGGCCTCGGAGAAGGCTTACGAATGCTCCGGCGGGTAGGTTGCCGTGGTGACTCTCTTATGGGAACAAGTGGTGATCGACTCGGCCGATCCGGTACGGCTCGGGCAGTGGTGGACCGAGGCGCTCGGCTGGACCGTCGTCAACGACGCCGAGGAGGAGTTCGAGATCCGGATGGCTCCCGACATCCTGCCCGGCATCATCTTCGTCCCCGTCGGCGACGAGAAGAAGGCGAAGAGCCGGCTCCACATCGACTTCCGTCCGGACGACCAGGAGGCCGAGGTGAGCCGCCTCCTGGCGCTCGGCGCCACCCACGCCGACGTGGGTCAGGGCGCCTCGTCCTGGGTGGTGCTCGCCGATCCGGAAGGCAACGAGTTCTGCGTGCTCGCCTCCAGGAAGTGACGACCCCGAGGAGGGGCTGCGCGCCGTCAACCGTCCCGCCCCTCCTCCGGCGAGGTGATCAGGAAGGCCGGAGGTGAGCCGCGCCAGGCCGGGACCTCGAGACCGTTGAGCGCCTCGACGATCCGTTTCTCCTCGTAGACGAAATGCGACTCCAGGAGTGCGGACAGGCCGTCCAGTTCGGCTCGCACGCGTTCGGCGCCGGCGGGATCGCCCGCGTCGGCGTCGCCGGCCAGTTCCTCCAGTCTGCGCAGGATGCCGGCCACCATCTGATGGTCGTGCCGCAGTTCGTCGAGGACGGGCCGCAGGTCTGGAAACCGCTCTGCGAGGAGGGAGAACGCTCCCTCGTCCTCGCCCTCGTGGTGCCGGCTCAGTGCCGAGCAGAAGGTCAGGCAGTGAGCCCGCAGCTCCCGAGGCCGTTCGGTACGGCCTTCGCGGCGGGAGTCGACGTCCTCGCGAAGCCGGGCGAGCTCCTCACGAAGCCAGAGGTGCACGCCGACCAGCTGATTGCCGAACGCTTTGACGCGGTCGTCCGGCTCGATGGGTGTCTCGATGGGTGTCTCCATGGGCTTCCCATGGTCCGGCGCCTCCATGCCCTCGGCGGTCTCTTCACCGGGTGCACCGCGACGCTGGCGAGAACCTCATCACCCGTCCTACCGGGCCGTCAAGCCGGCCGGGCTCGCTTCCGGCGCGGACCACTGACGCGAGGACGGCGGCCCGCCGAGGGGCGGGCCGCGGTGACGGCGACCGTCGTCAGGAACGGCCCGGAGACAACTCCTCGATGCCGTCGAGCAGGCGGTCGACGTCCGACCGGTCGTTGTAGTGGACGAGCCCGGCACGTACGGCGGAGCCCGAGTCGCGGATGCCGAGCGCCCGGGTCAGCTCCCACGCGTAGCAGTGGCCGTCCCACACGTTGACCTTGCGCGCCGCCAGGTGTTCGGCCACCTGCCGCGGCGTGTGCCCGGCCACGGTGAAGTAGGCGGTGGCCGTACGGCGGGCGGGCGATCCGACGAGGTTCACGTGAGGCAGGGACGACAGCCCCTTGAGCAGGTGGGCGAACTCGGCCTGCTCGTGGGCCTCGACCGCCGCCATCGAGGTGAGCAGCCGCCGGCGCCGGTCGCCCGTCGCGTCGGGGTCCAGGCCGGCGAGGTGGTCGACGGCGGCGGCGACTCCGGCCAGGTCCGCGAACGGCGCCGTTCCCGTCTCGAACCGGTCGGGCACCTCGTCCGGTGAGGAGGCGAGCTTGTCGGGCGACAGCCGCTCCAGCAGCTCAGGACGTGCGACGACGGTTCCGATGTGCGGCCCCGACCACTTGTACGCGCTGGTCGCGTAGAAGTCCGCGCCGAGCTCGACCATGTCGATCGGGGTGTGCGGGGTGGCGTGGACGCCGTCGACGTAGGCCAGGGCGCCCACCGCGTGCGCCCGGTCGGTGATGCGCCGGACGTCCGGCCTGGTCCCGAGCACGTTGCTCGCCGCCGTCACGGCCACCAGCCGCGTGCGCTCGTTCACGAGCTCGTCGTACTGGTCGGCGGGCAGTTCCCCGTTCGGCACCTCGACCGACGCCCAGCGGACCCGCGCGCCGGCCTGGGCCGCCGCCTGCACCCACGGGCGGACGTTCGCGTCGTGATCGAGCTGAGAGACCACGATCTCGTCGTCCGGTCCCCAGCCCTTCGCCAGGGCGTAGGCGAACCGGTAGGTGAGTGTGGTCATGTTCGGGCCGAAGACCACGCCCCCGGGGTCGCCGCCCACGAGGTCGGCGACGGCCTGACGAGCCTCGGAGACGATCTGGTCGGACCTGGCGCTGGCGGGAAACGCCCCGTGCGTGTTGCCGATGCCGCGGACGTACGCGCCGCTGACGGCGTCGATGACCGGCTGGGGCACCTGGGTGCCCGCCGCCGCGTCCAACCAGGCATATCCGTCAGAAAGGGCGGGGTAGAGAGCACGAATGCGTGAAATGTCGAGGCTCATGGCTACTGAGTTTCGCGCCCCACCCCCGCTGAGGGGAAGGCGGCCAGGCGTCAACGAGGCATTTGCACCTGTTAGTCTCCCGGACGTGAATGGACGAGCAGTGCTGGTCACCGGGGCGTCGCGAGGCATCGGACGGGCGGTCGCGACGGCGTTCGCAGCCGCCGGCGATCGGGTCGCCATCCACCATCGGTCCTCTCCTGATCTCGCGGAGGACCTGCGCGCCGGGCTGCCGGGCGAGGGCCACGTGGTCGTCCAGGCCGACGTCGCCGACCCCGCCGCCGTCCGCCGCATGGTCGACGAGGCCGCCGGCGCGCTGGGCGGGCTCGACGTCGTGGTCAACAACGCGGGCGTCTTCCTCGCCCACCCCGTGACCGAGGTCTCCTACGAGGAGTGGCAGGCCGCCTGGCACGACACCCTCGCCACCAACCTCCTCGGTGCGGCCAACGTCGCCTGGTGCGCCGTACGGCACATGTCCCGGGGCGGCAGGATCGTCAACGTCTCCTCGCGCGGCGCCTTCCGCGGTGAGCCCGACAGCCCCGCCTACGGCGCGAGCAAGGCCGGCATGAACGCCATGGGCCAGTCGCTCGCGATCGCGCTGGCTCCGCACGGCATCACCGTGGGAACCGTGGCGCCCGGCTTCGTCGAGACCGACATGACCAACGAGCACCTCAAGGCGCCTCGCGGCGACGCCATCCGGGCGCAGAGCCCGTTCGGGCGCGTGGCGATGCCCGAGGAGATCGCCGCCGCCGTCGTGTACCTGGCCTCACCCGCGGCCGAGTGGGCCAGCGGCACCATCATCGACCTCAACGGCGCGTCCTACCTGCGCAGCTAGAACCGGGCGCCTCCTCCTGAAATCCCGGGAGGACGGCCGCGGCCCGGAGATCTATGGTCGAGGTCATGGATCCGCTGAACGCGGTCGCCGCCGTGGTCGGAGTGGTGGCACTCGGCGTGGGAATCTGGCAGCTCCGTGTCGCGATCATGGATCGGCGGGACGCTCGTTCCGCCGCCGTTCCCCGGAGCGACCCGGAGCCGACGGGGACGGTGACGAGCGGGTCCCTTCCCGTCGTGGCGCCTCTTGGCCGCCTTCCCGTCGAGGTCGTGGGGCGTGACGACCTTCTCGCGGAGTTGCGGCGCGCTCTGGGGCGCAGAAGGGGCGGACCCCCTGGCGTGTGGGTGCTCGCCGGAATGGGCGGTGTGGGCAAGTCGACGATCGCGTTGTGGCTGGCGGCCGAGGCACGCAGGCTGGGCCGGCCGGTGTGGTGGGTGAACGCCGCGGACTCCCTGTCACTGCGGGGCGGGAGTCTCGAGATCCTTCGGCAGCTCGGAGCACCCGAGTGGGTCGCGCGGGAGGTACGAGACGCCGCTCCCACCGCCGCCGACCGATTCTGGACGTTCCTCGATGGTCCGTCGACGGTGCGGCGAGGGCTGCTGATCTTCGACAACGCGGACGCGCCGGAGCTGCTTTCCGCTGATGGCGTGTCCACTCCCGCGGACGGCACGGGATGGATCCGTCCGAGCAGGCGCGTCCTCACCGTTGTGACGACGCGCAACGGTGAGCCGGGTATGTGGGGCAACGCCGTCCACCTGAGACCTTTGAAGGTCCTCGACGACGTCGCCGCGGCGTCCGTGCTACGTGCGCTTGCACCGCAGGTAGCGGACTCCGACGGGAGCGGGGCCAGGGCCCTGGCGCGGCGACTCGGCGCATTGCCTCTCGCGCTGCATCTGGCGGGCACCTACCTTGCCTCCCCCTTCGCTCGCTGGCGTGACTTCGACGACTACAGGCAGGCGCTGGACGGCGGCGAGGGGCCGGAGGCGATCGCCGAGTTGGACTCCGTCCGCACGGAGGCACGGGCGACGGTCTCCCGGACCTGGGAGTTGTCCCTGGACGCGCTTGCGGGCCAGGGGCTCGTGGAGGCCCGCGGACTGCTCTACGTGCTGTCCTGCTTCGCCCCCTCGACCGCCATCCCGACATCGATCATGCGGACGACGGTCGGAGAAGAGAGCAGACGGACCGTGCCCGCCCTTCGTGGTCTGGCCGAGGTCGGCCTGCTCGACGTCGGCGGTTCGTCGTCGGCGGCACAGTCCGAGGTCACCGTACATCCCGTGGTCGCCGACACCTGCAGGGCGCGGTTGCTCGCGCCCCCTGACCCAGATGGTCCGGACGGAGCTTCGATCATGGCGGCCCCGGTGCGGCTCCTGCGGGTCGCAGCGGAGGAACTCGACAAGGAGCAGCCGGAGGACTGGCCGTCCTGGGAACGGCTGATCCCGCACGTAGCGGCTCTGGTGACCTGGATCGCCCGGCACCTTGACACCGCCGATCTCTCCGCGCTGCTCACTGTCGGCCGCGAGGCATTGACGTCGTTGTGGCTGAACGGGGGACGGGCGGCGTACGACAGGGAGGCGCTGGCGCGCGCCAACCTGAGGGCGGCCGGGCGGTTGGGGGACGATCATCCCGACAGGCTCGCCGCCCTGAATGATCTGGCCGGGGCGCTCGACGGCCGGGGGCGGCACCGCGAGGCCGAAGACCTCTTTGGCTCGGTGCTCACCGGAAGGCGTCGGGTGCTCGGGGACGAAAACGTCGAAACGCTCCTCACCAGGGATCATCTGGTGGGCGCCATCCTGGCCCAGGGTCGCTTCGGCGAAGCCGAGCAGATGTACCGCGACCTCATCACGGACATGGGACGGACGCTGGGCGCCGAACATCGGGAGACGCTGACGACCAGCGTGGACCTCGCCTGGTCGATCGGCATGCAGGGGCGTGCGGAAGAGGCCGCGGAGATCTGCCGGCGGGTCCTCGACGCCGGGCGACGAGTGATCGGGGCCGAACATCCGAGGACGCTCGACGCGTGGGCGGATCTCGCCCGGTGGACCGGTGAACGGGGCGAGCATGAGCAATCAGAGGAGATGTGTCGTGAGCTGCTGGAAGTGGAGCGACGCGTTCTGGGTGCACGGCATCCGCTGACCATGTCCACCGAAACGACACTGGCGCGGGCGCTCGCCGGGCAGGGAAGGTTCGGCGAATCGGAGAAGTTGCTGCGTGACCTCCTGGCGGAAATGGAACAGATCATCGGGGCGGGGGACGCTCGTGCGATCACGGCCCGGTCCCACCTCGCCGACGGTCTGGCCGCTCAGGGACGCACGGACGAGGCGAAGCGGATCTACCAGCACGTTCTGGAACTCCAGCAATTGTGGATGGGGGATGAGCACCCGGAAACAGTGAGAACGCGCCAAGTGCTGGCAGCGATGGCCGTCGTCAGGTGATCTCGCACCCCGGGACGGGCGGATCGGCCGGGCGCGCGGCGAACCCGGCCGACACACCTGTTCATGGCACGACGACCTGCGACTTCAGGCGATGGGGAGGGGAATACTCGCGGGGAGCGGTCGCCCACCTCATCCGGCGGCCACGGACGGATGGGCAGGACGATGAGTGATCTGGAGACGCGGGTCAGCCCGTACGGCCACGCCGAGACGGTGCGACGGCTGGAGCGGGAGATAGGCGGCCGCGGTGCGACGATCTACGGGCGCGTCGATCATGCCGCCAACGCGGCGTCGGTGGGGCTCCAGATGCCGCCGACCGTCGTGCTGATCTTCGGCAACCCCCGCGGCGGAACCGCGATCATGCTGAGCGCCCCGGCGGCCGCCTACGACATGCCCGTGCGGGTCCTGGTGCGTGAGGCGGGACCTGAGGTGCTGGTCGAGTGGCGGCGGCCGGAACTGCTCGCCGCGGCCTTCGGCCTGGACGCGGAGACGGTCGCCCCGCTGCAGGTGCTCAAGGCGGTCGTGGAGGCGGCGATCGCGCCGTCGGCGCCCGCGACCTGAGGAAACTCGATCATCAACTGTTCCGGGATGTGACAGGTCCCGGATTTGCTGGAGCTCCGACCCGCTGTCAAGTGGATGGATCGGAGCAGGTTGAATACAGAGAGGCAGATAACCGGAGCGCCCGAAACGGTGAGATTGTGATGACCAGAATCTGGCCGCCGATCGTGACCGACGTGACCGACCACGAGAGCGCCGACGCGCGCCTCGGCTGACCGGCGTCGTGGACGAGACCCACCCGTTCAAGTCGCTCGACCTCGACCAGAGCGCCTTCACGGAACGAACCTTCTGCAGCTGGTACGAGACCGGCTGGAGGTCGGTTCTGCTGCGCCGCTTCGACGACCACCCCGTCGCCGACGACGTCTATCTCCCTCCCACCGACGACCAGCACCTCGTCCTCGTCACGGCGGGCGAGTCCACGATCGAGTCCTTCGGAGAGGGCGGCCGGCGTACGGCCAGATACGTCCCCGGCCAGATCGGGCTCACCCCACCGGGCGTGCCGACCCGGTTGCGATGGCGGTCTGAGTCCGCCCCGCGGACGCTCCACCTTCATCTGCCCGCCCGCCTGCTGACTCGGGCCGTGCGGGAGTTGTGGGGCACCGAGGAGAGCCCGTTGAGCCGGCCGGACGCGCTGGCGCTCTCCGATCCCGTCGTCGAGCAGATCATGCTGGCCCTGGACACCGCGGCGGCCAGGGGCATGGACGATCTCTACGCCGAATCCGCCGCCCACTTCCTCGCCGTCCACCTGCTTGCCCGGCACGGCGGGATGCCCGTGCCGCGGCTTTCCCGCCGAGAGGACACCCGGGTGCGCAGGGCCATCGAGATCATGCGGGACGGCCTGAACCAGTCGCTGACCCTCACCGACATCGCGAGCCAGGTCTGGCTGAGCACCTTCCACTTCGTCCGGGTCTTCAAGGCGGCGACGGGCGAGACGCCGCATCGCTACCTGACCCGGCTGCGTATCCAGGCGGCGTGCCGCCATCTGGAACGCGGAACCGGCTCGATCAGTGAGATCGCCCAGCTCTGCGGCTTCAGCAGCCCCTCACACCTGTCCGCGGCCTTCGCCCGGGAGATGGGGACCTCGCCCTCCGCCTATCGGCGCGACGTCCAGGAGCGGAACCACCAGGTCCACCTGCCCGACCACTGAAGGAGGGAGCCACGATGACCGCAATTGTTCGAGGGTCCGGCGGCAATCCTGCGAATGCGGCCGATGAAGGCGTCTGCCTAGCGTTGGGCACCATGGGGAGTGCTGAATCGACGATCGCGTCCGCCTGCCGTACCGAGACGACGTTCACGGCCAACGGCCGGCCCGTACGGGTGGAGCTGGACCCGCGTGAGTCGCTGCTCGACGTCCTGCGGGAACGGCTGGGGCTGACCGGGACCAAGAAGGGCTGCGACCACGGGCAGTGCGGAGCGTGCACCGTCCATCTGAACGGCCGCAGGATCGTGTCCTGCCTGACGCCGGCCGTGCAGGTGAACGGCCAGGCCGTGACGACGATCGAAGGGGTGGCCGACGCCGACGGGACGCTGCACCCGCTCCAGGAGGCGTTCATCGACAACGACGCGCTGCAGTGCGGGTACTGCACGCCCGGTCAGGTGATGTCCGGGCTCGCCTGCATCGCCGAGGGCCATGCCGGCAGCGACGACGAGATCCGCGAGTACCTCAGCGGCAACCTGTGCCGCTGCGGCGCGTACGCCGGGATCCTGGCCGCCGTCCGTGAGACGGCCCGCCGCCTGAACTCCCCGGTGAGCGAGGGCTGACCGATGAGGCCCTTCAGCTACGCGGTGCCCGCCACCCTCGCCGAGGCGGTCTCCGCCCTCGCCGCGTCCGAACCGGGCACGAAGATCCTCGCCGGCGGCACCACGCTCTACGACCTGATGAAGCTCGACATCGAGGCGCCCCCGGCGGTCGTCGACGTCCACCGACTCGCCGAGCTCGCCGCAATCGACACGACCCGCCCTGACGAGTTCTCCTTCGGCGCCGGCGCCAGGATGGCCGACGTCGCCGACGACCCGGTGGTGCGGCGCGACTTCCCCGTGCTGGCCGAGTCGCTCGCCAAGGCCGCCTCACAACAACTGCGCAACATGGCCACGGTCGGGGGCAACCTGCTTCAGCGCACCCGATGCGGCTACTTCCGCGGCGGGCCCGCGTTCCCCTGCAACAAACGGGAGCCGGGCAGCGGCTGCTCGGCGATCGGCGGCCTGGACCGGGGGCACGCCCTGTTCGGGGCAGGGGACGCCTGCGTCGCCACCTATCCGGGCGACTGGGCGGTCGCCCTGCTGGCGTTCGACGCCGAGATCGACGTCATCGGTCCCCGTGGTGTGCGCACGGTGGCGGTCGGGGACCTCCACGTCGAGCCGGGCGACGATCCGCAGAGGGAGCACACCCTCGCCGGCGACGAGCTCATCGTCCGCATCCGCGTCCCGGTCACTCCCTCCGGCCGGGGCTCCACGTATCACAAGATCCGCGACCGGGAGTCGTACGCCTTCGCGCTCGTCTCGGTCGCGGCGGGGGTGGCCTTCGACGACCGCGGGGTGGTCGAGGACTGCCGCATCGCTCTGGGCGGGGTCGCCACCCGGCCGTGGCGCTCCCCGGCCGCCGAGGCGGTCCTGATCGGCGAGCGGCTGACCGAGGCGACCGCCCGCCGGGCCGGCGAACAGGCGTTCGCCGGGGCGCGCCCGGGGACCGGCAACGCGTTCAAGATCGAGCTTGGCATCCGCGCGGTGGGCGACGCGCTGCGGATCGCCGGAGAGCGAGCAGGCCGATGAGCACTCCGACCCGGCGGGTGGACGCCCGCGAAAAGGTGACCGGCGCGGCGCGCTACGGCGCGGACCGGACGTCCCCGGACCTCGCCCACGCCGTGTTCGCCGTCTCCACCATCGGCAAGGGCCGTGTCGTGAACGTCGACACCGCCGCCGCGGAGGCCGTCCCCGGCGTGCTGACGGTGGTGACCCGCATCGACCCGGCCGAGCTGGGTTCGCCCGGCTTCCTCATGGGCGGGGGCTACGGCTTCCAGAGTCTGCAACCGCTGACCGACGACCGCATCGCCTATCGCGGCCAGCCCATCGCGCTGGTCGTGGCCGACACGCTCGTCGCCGCGACAGAGGCGGCGAACCTGGTCCGGGCCGACTACGAGCCCGAGCCGATCGCGACCGACCTCGACGACGAAGGCGCGGAGACCCTCGTGCAGGAGGAGGCCATCCCGCTTCCGTTCCTCGCCGACATCGTCGTGGGCGACGCCGACGCCGCCTTCGTGAAAAGCCCGGTGCGGATCGAGGCGTCCTTCGACCTTCCCCGGCAGCACCAGGTGCCGATGGAGCTGATCGGCGGCGTCGTGGAGTGGCGCGGCGACACGCTGGTGGTGCACGAGGGGACCCAGAACGCGGGCGCCCTGCGCGGCGGCCTGGCGAGACAGCTCGGCATGGATCTCGCGAAGATCGAGGTCATCGCCCCCTACACGGGAGGCGGGTTCGGCCAGAAGAACTCCCTTCAGCCCCATGTGGGACCGCTCGCGCTGGCCGCGCGCAGGCTCGGCCGGCCGATCAAGTTCGTCATGCCCCGGACGCAGACGTTCCACCAGGCCAGCTTCCGCCCGGCGAGCCGCCACCGGGTACGGCTCGGCGCCGACGAGACCGGCCGCATGCTGGCCGCGGTCCACGAGGTCGACCAGCAGACCTCCCGGCACGACCTGTTCCCCAGCATGTCGACGGAGATCACCAGCCGTCTCTACGGGATCGGCGATTTCCGCGGCCGTCAGCGGCTGGTCCGCACCGACGTGCAGACCCCCGGCTTCATGCGCGCGCCGTTCGAGCACCCCGCCGCTTTCGCGTTCGAGTCGGCCGTCGACGAGCTCGCCTACGCCGTGGGGCAGGATCCCGTCTCTCTGCGCCTGGCCAACGACACCGACGTCGACCCGGTCACCGGGCAGCCGTTCTCGTCCCGCCACCTCGCCGAGTGCCTGCGGCGCGGAGCCGACATGTTCGGCTGGGCCGGCCGTACGCACGAGCCCCGCTCGATGCGTGCGGCGGACGGATCGCGGATCGGCTGGGGGGTCGCGGCCGGCGTCTACCCCGCGTCGCTCGCACCGGCCGTCGCCCGCGTGACCGCCACCTCGGAAGGAAAGGTCACCGTCGGGGTGGACGGCCACGAGATGGGCCAGGGCATCCGCACCGCGATCACCCTGCTGATCTCCGAGGACCTGTCCATCGAGGTCGGCGACGTGACCGTGTACGTCGGCGACACCCGGGTCGCGCCGCAACATCTCACCGCCGGCTCGTGGGGCACGGCCACGGCGTTGCAGGCCGTCCACGCCGCACTTCGTGAGCTGCGCAAACACCTCAACGTGGCGGACAGCGATCCCGTCGACCTGGGGGCGGCGGTCGCCGCGACAGGACAGACGAGCGTCGAGGTGGAGGCGACCACCATCGCGCCCGGCCAGCCACCCGAGATCATCGAGCACTCACGCGCGGGACTGGTCTCCTTCGCGGGGCCCGTCTACCCCGGCTTCGTCGCGTTCAGTTTCATCGCGCACTTCGTCGAGGTGCGGATCGAGCCGACCACGCGGCGCATCCGGGTGCCGCGCGTGGTCAGCGTGGCCGACTGCGGCAGGGTCGCCAGCCCGGTGACCGCCGCAAGCCAGCTGCGTGGCGCCGTGGTCTGGGGGATCGGGGCGTCGTTGCGGGAGGAGAGCGAGGTCGACCCCCGATTCGGCGGGTTCGCCAACGCGACCCTGGAGGAGTACCCGATCCCGGTCAACGCCGACATCGGCGAGATCGAGGTCGGTTTCGTCGACGAGCCCGACCCGATGCTCAACCCGGTCGGCGTCAAGGGACTCGGCGAGGTGGCCATGGTGGGTGTGGCCGCCGCCATCGCCAACGCCGTGTTCCACGCCACAGGCCGCCGACAGCGACGACTGCCGATCCGCATCGAAGACGTGCTCTGAGGGCTCGCACTGAGCGATTCCGATCAATGTCGTGGTAGGCATGGCACATGTCACCGCCCGCCCCTCTGCGTGCCGACGACCCCCGGCGCCTCGGTGTCTATCGTCTGGCAGGGCGCATCGGCCAGGGGGGCCAGGGAGTGGTGTTCCTCGGCACCGCTCCCGGCGGCGGCCACGTCGCGGTGAAGCGCATGCACCAGGAGTTGGACGACGAGAAGGCCAGGCGACGGTTCATCGCCGAGGTGGATGCGGTGCGGAGGGTCGCACCCTTCTGCACGGCGCAGGTGCTCGACGCCGACCTCGACGGAGAGCGCCCCTACATCGTCAGCGAGTACATCGACGGGCCCTCCCTCCGCGAGGACATCACGACCTCCGGCCCCCGCACCGGAGGATCGCTCGATCGGATCGCCGTGGCCATGGCCACCGCGCTCGCGGCCATCCATCGGGCCGGCGTGGTGCACCGGGACTTCAAGCCGGGCAACGTCCTGCTCGGCCCCGACGGCCCGCGCGTGATCGACTTCGGCGTCTCCCGGATTCTGGACGCGACGGAGACCGCGACGATCACTCCGGTCGGCACGCCCGCGTACATCTCTCCCGAGCAGCTCAGGGGAGAAAAGGTGAGTCCGGCGGCCGACATGTTCGCCTGGGCTCTCACCGTCGCCTACACCGCGAGCGGGCGGCACGCCTACGGCGCGGAATCCTTCGAGGCGATCCTCGGCAGGATCCTGTTCGGCACGGCCGACCTCGGGCCTCTCAGCGGCCGGTTACGCGACATCGTCGTCACCTGCCTCGCGGCGGACCCCGCCGAGCGGCCGACCGCTGACCAGGTGCTGCGTCACCTCATCGGCCCTGACGAGTTCGGCCTCCCCGGCGCGACACCCGGCACCGTGCTCGAGGCGGGAGCGCTCCTGGCCGGCGACACCCGCCCGACCTCCTCGGCGAACGAGGCGGAGGAGAGCGTCTCCGCGGACGCCGTCACCGACCCCCAGGCGGCACCGGGCGCCGAGGAGGTCGTCTCCGTGCCCGACCGGGACGGAATCGAGCACACCCGTCCAGGCCCCGTCTCAGGGTGGTTCCTGCGAAAGCCCGCCCTCGTGACGGTGGCCGCCGTACTCGTTGCCGGTGTCGTCGGGGCGGCGTTGTGGTGGACCGGTCACGTCCCCGCGGGCACGATCGCCTCGCCGTCCCCGTCCTCAGTGCCTGTGTCCTCCTCCACTGCGCCCGCCACGCCGACCGCCACCCCTTCGCCGCCGGGAGCGTTCTCGTACGTGGGCCGCTGGACCGGAAGCGCCGAGTACTCCACGAGAGACCTGGTCTTCTCCGTGGAACTCGTCCTGGCCGCGGACTCGGCCGAGTCCGGCTCCATGAGGTGGGGGGAGAACCTTCAGTGCTCGGGGCGGTTGAGCCGGATCCGTGAGACGGCCGTCACCCTCACCATGCGGCTCGGCAAGGTCACCGGCCCCAGCGGGTGCTACCCGGGCACGCTCGCGCTCACTCCGCAGGGCAGCGACACCATGGCCTTCCAGGTCACCCGCACAGGAGAGGATCGGCCCCGGTATTCCGGCCTCGCCGTCCTGACCCCCTGACCCACCCCCCGGCGTGATCATGCACGGGTTCGGCCGCGCATGGTCTGACGTGCCCGAACCCTTGGCGTGATCATGCACGGATTCGGAGACGTACGGCCTGATCAGGTGTGATGCGGTTCGCGATCATGCATAAGGCCCTTGCCTGCATGATCACGGATGGTGAAGAACCAGTTCGGGTGGGTCTTCGCAGAATCTGTGCATGATCACAAACTATGTTCCCGCTGGTCGCGGGACACCTCACCGAGTCTGTGCATGATCACCCCAAGGGGGTCATGATCACCCCAAGGGGGGTCATGACTCGGCTGGTTCGCTCGCGCGTCCGGCGAGGGCGGCCACGCGGCCGGGGACGCCCGCGTATCGCCCGCGCATTCCTTCACCGGCACCCGGACCCGCGGCGAACCGCACCCCGGACGCCGTGATGGGCTCACCGGTCTTCCGGTCGACCAGGACCGGATCGATCTCGCGCCCGGTCTCGGAGTCGACCACGATCACCGGCCGTTCGCCGTCGGCCCGCAGTTCGTCGCCCCAGGTGCTCAGCGCGAGCAGTACCGGCAGGAATCGCCGCCCGCGCTCGGTGAGCACGTACTCGTACCGAACGGGACGCTGCTGGTACGGCCTGCGGGACAGGACGCCGGCCGCCACAAGTGCCTTGAGTCGGCGGGTCAGCATGTTGGGCGCGATGCCCAGGCTGCGCTCGAACTCGTCGAAGCGGCTGTAGCCGTCGAAGGCGTCACGCAGGATGAGCATGCTCCACCAGTCGCCGACCTGGTCCAGGCTCGCGGCCATGGGGCACTCGGCCCCCGAGAAGCTGGTGCGCTGCATCAGATCACGCTACCGGCACGGCGGGCCGGTCGAACCGGCCGCGGTCGCCGCCGAGCATGACGTCGAGCATGCCCTCGTTGACCTCGTGCGGAACGCCCGCGGGAACGGCGCTGACCCGGTCGAGCAGGGAGTACTGCGCCTCGGACAGGCCGACCTCCAGTGCGCCGAGGTAGTCCTCGAGCTGCTTCACGCTCCGCGGTCCGATGATCGGCACGTACGCGGTGGTGGAGCGGCGGCCACGTTCGAGCAGCCAGGCCACCGACACCTGTGAGGGCGAGGCGCCGGTCTCCTCCGCGATCGCCAGGACGGCGTCGATGACGGCGGTCTTCTGAGTGCTGTCCTCGCTGTGGACGAGCCGGCCCCAGTCGCTCAGCCGGCCCTCCGCGCTCACGCGGTACTTGCCGGTCAGGAGGCCGCCGCCGAGCGGAGACCACTGCGCGACCCCCAGCCCGAGCGCGTCGGCCATGGGCAGCAGTTCACGCTCCGGGGTCCGCTCGACCAGGCTGTATTCCACCTGGATTCCGGCGACCGGGGCCCATCCGCGCAGGTCGGCGATCGCCGCGGCGTGGGACACCCGCCAGGCGGGGAAGTTCGAAAGGCCGAAGTGCAGGATCTTCCCGGTGCGGACCAGGTCGTCGAGCCCGCGCAGGATCTCCTCGATCGGCGTCACCGAGTCGGGGAAGTGCACCCAGTAGAGGTCGAGGTAGTCGGTCCCCAGCCGCCGGAGGCTGGCCTCCACCGACCGGAACATGTTCTTGCGGCTGTTGCCCGTGAGGGAGACGCCGCCTGAGGTGCCCGTGCCCGAGGTGTACTTCGAGGCGAGGACGAAGCTCTCCCGGTCTGCGGCGAGGAACTCGCCCAGCAGCCTCTCCGACTCGCCGAGCTGGTAGCCGTCCGCCGTGTCGATCAACGTGCCGCCCGCCTCGGCGAACTTCTCGAAGATCGCCTTCGCGTCGTCTCGCCCGGCCCCGGTGCCCCAGCCGGTGCCGAAGTTGCCGGTCCCCAGTCCGTACGTCGAGACGCGCAGGCCCGTGCCGCGGCCGAATGTGGTGTACCTCATCGCGAACCTCCTGCGCATGACTTTCATCATGCAAGCTAACTTACTTGCATCATAAAAGCAACAAGGTGCACGGGCAGGCCCGTCAGACGGCCTGGTCGTCGGCGGGGCGTTCCTGCAGAACCCAGCCGTTGCCGTCCGGGTCGCTGAAGAACACGAAGGAGTTCCACCGGCCGCCGGGCCCGTCGGCGAGGGCGCCGTCCGGCCCGAAGTGCTGCACCGGGCTGACCACGACGCCGCGCTCGGTCAGGTGGGCCCGGGCCGCCTCGATGTCGGGAACGACGATCTGAACCCCCTGCACAGAACCCGGCGGCATGCCCGAGCTCGCGCCCAGGACGATCGAGCACGCGGAACCGGGCGGGGTCAGCTGGACGAAACGTGTTCCAGGCCCGGCCTGGGTGTCGTGGTCGACGGCGAAGCCGACCTGCTCGCCGTAGAAGCTCTTCGCCCGGTCGATGTCCGACACGGGGATGGGGACGACTTCGAGTTTCCAGTCCATGCGGTGGCGCATCCTCTCGCGAGGCCCGGATCGTGTGGTCGTCTCACCGTTTCATCGATTCGGGCTCGCGGACGGACATCGGCGAATCTCTTCCTCACGCCCACGTGACGCGGAGGGTCGTGGTCACGTCGAGCGGCGACCGTCCGTCCTGCGCGGCGAGGATGCCCGCGCCCTCCGGCGTACGGGCGTAGCGCGCCCGGCCGGCGCTGACCCACCGTGACCAGGCCTCGGCGAACAGGTCGGCGGACTTCCTGCTGCCCGCGAGCATGCTCGGGACCGCGTGGTGCACCACCGCGTTCGGCGCGGGGCGACCGGCCAGCCAGCGTGCGCCACGCCAGGTGGCGGACAGGAACGTGCGCGGCGGAGGGCTCACGATGTATCGGGGGACGAGGTAGCGCGGATCGGCCGGAGGCGACAGGACCTCGTCCAGCGCGACCACGAAGGCGCTGGAGGCGGCCGGGGGCACTCCCTCCAGGTCGACGCGGTACCTGCCCGTCTCGTCGACCTCCACGGTCACCGCCTCCGCGCCGAGCGGCGTGACCCCCGTCTCGCGCAGCGCGTCGGCGGTGGCGCAGGCGATCGCGCGCAGGTCCACGTCGGCGTCCGCGGCGCGGGAGAGCAGGCGTCCCGCGCCGGCGGCCGACACGAGCCCGTGGACCGCCAGGCCTCCCGCCGCCAGGGTCAGGACGGTCAGGAACGGCGACACCTGCGGGAGGGTGAGGGCGCCCAGCAGTGCGGCGGCGACGCCCGTCACCGGCCGCGGCCTGCCCGGACGGGGGACGCCCGGCCGCAACGAGAGCCCGTGTGCGGCGGGTACGAGGTCGGGGACGGCGACGGCCGTGCCGCCATCGCTCGCGAGCCGCCGTCCTTCCCGACGCGTCACACGCAGGGTGTGGACGAGCCGGTCGGCGTAGGGCGTGCCCACCCGCCACGTCCGGCGGGTCCGGTCGCGGTCCGCGCCCCGCTGGAGCATCACCGCGTTGAGGCGGGGGAACCCGGCGGATTCCGGCGGTGCGTGGGGCGAGAGCTCGGGATGCACGTGGGCGACTCCGGCCATGATCTCGCCCGCGTCGGTGATGCCGAAGTAGCCGTCGTGCTTGTGGACGAAACGCGTCCAGTCGGCCGCGCCCTTGGGATGCCCGTCCGCGACGCAGACGACCGACCAGATGTTGGCGACCTTCTCGGGCCACTCCGGGTCGATCCGCAGGGCCCGGCCGCGTGTCTGCACGACGGCGGTGGCGGTCGTGGCCTCGGTGAGGTCGACGAGCGTGTTCACCCCGCGGGCGTCCCAGCCTTCGCCGAGCAGCGCGCGTGTCCCGATGAGGGTACGGCTGCCGCCCTGGGCGAAGAACCGGGTGACCAGCCCGACCCACTGGCGGCCGGTCCAGGATCCGCTCACCTCGACCGCACCCGTCACGTCGGCCTCGATGGGGTCGAGCCGTACGCCGGGAGCGTGAGCCGTGCAGAACTCCACGAGCGCGCGGGCGGTCGGCGCGGCGGCGGCGACCGTGCTCCCGGTCAGGAGCACGGGGTCGAGGACGGCGGTGCGCTCGTCGGCCACGAGCTCCTCCAGCACGAGCCTGGCCGATCCCGCCTGTTCGTCGAGGACGCCCGCCAGCCGGGCCGGCGGTGTGGCGGTGGCGCGTTCGTAGTCGCACAGGACGACCGCGCGCAGCCGTTCCCCGAGACTCGCGTGTTCGGCGGCGAGGATCTCCCGGACGCCCTGGGTCTTCGCCTCGCTGCGGGCGAGCACCCGGTCGACGGGGGAGCGGCCGCCGCGGATCCCGTTGCCGCCGAGCTGGTAGCCGACGGACGGGAGAGCGGCGCGGATCGCCGCGAGCGCGTCGGCGTCGGCCCTGCTCGAACTGCGCCGCAGGCACCGTGTCACGTAGTCGCCGAGCAGGACGACCCAGTCGTCCGCGGTCGGCGGATGGCGGTGTTCCTCGCGGATCCGGGCACCTTCGGGGCGGGCGAGCAGCCCGCCGAAGTGGAAGCGGAGCCCGGCGGCCGCGATCTCCGGCCGGTCCCGTTCGAAACGGTGCCAGGGCAGGATCGTGCCGTTGAGGTCGCGGCGCACGATCCGCTCGTCCAGCCAGCCGAGGAACGGACTGTCGGTGAACGCCGGATCGAGCAGGTCGGTCGTCAGTTCGGCGAACCGCTCCGCCTCGGCGGCCAGCCACTGCGACTCCGCGGCGGTCGGGGTGACCAGCCAGGCCAGCTCGGCGAACGGTGCGAGATGCCCTTCGCGGACGACCGCGGGTATGGAGGGGCCGACGACGGGTGGGCCGAACAGCTTCCGCACGAGTTCCGCCTCGGCGGCGGTCAGGCGGTCCGGCGGTGTGGCGGTGAGACCGATCACCGTCGCCTCGGGAAGCCGGTCGAGGAGCTCGGCGACCAGCTCGCCCCAGGTGTCGAGGAGGTGGTGGCACTCGTCGAGCAGCAGCGTCACCGGTCCGGTGCCGCGTAACGCCTCCACCAGCATGCGGCCCCGCGGGCGCAGCCTGTCGAGGTGACGCCGCCGCCCGTGCCCGTCCTCGTCGACCTCGGCGTCCGGGTCGAACGTGGCGAGGGCCTGGTAGGTCAGCACGGTGACGGGCGTGGGCATGTCCCGGTCGTCCGTCGCGCGAACGGGAGAGGGAGTGAAACGCGACCACTCGGCCATCCACTGCCCCTGGATGGCGGTGTTCGGGCCGAAGGCCACGATCGGCCGCCCGAGCCGACGGGCCGCCTCCAGGCCCACGAGCGTCTTGCCCGTTCCCGGGGGAAGGACGACCCATGCCCGGCGCCGGCCCGTCTCGAAGGCCTCGGCCAGCCGGTCGAGAGCGGCGAGCTGGTGACGGCGGAGGGGATGCGGCGGCCGGGTGTCGGCGAGGTCCGCTGGCCCGTTCACGGACGAATCGTACGCGTGGGGCGGCCGCGTGGCGGTTCAAGCTCCGCGTTACCTGCTGACCTGCTGTGAGGAAAAGGAACGACAGATGAGAAGTTCGTGAACAAGGCGCCTTATAAACCTCATTACGACTTCTGCGGTAGTTCGCGTGACTAGCCTATTTTTGCCCTTTTCAGGTGATACGTAAGGTGAGATCAGTGCACGTCAGGCGGGCGAGCGCGGTGATCGCATCGTCGCTCTTCCTTGTGGCCGGATGTTCCGATTCCGGTGTCAAAGCGGCCGCCCCCTCCACGCCGGCGGCCGGCTCCCCCATTCAGATCTCGACGAGCCACTGTGGCCAGGGATGGACGCATCCCGCCGCGGGCCGGCAGACGTTGACGATGACCAACACCGGCACCGTGGCCGCGGACGCCTACGTCATCGACGTGCCGGGCGGCGCCGTCTACGGCGAGATCGAAGGACTCGCGCCCGGCGTCACGAGATCTCTGCCGATCATGCTCGGCCAGGGCACCTACGCGATCAGGTGCCAGCCTGAGGACGGCGACCCGCTCGTCGGCCCGTCCGTCCGCATCGGCGGAACGGACGCCTCCGGTCCCGCCGCCGTCCCGGTCACCTACAACGATCTGTACGGTCCGACGAAGCAGTACCAGGAGTACGTCGCCGGGGGCGTGAAGACGCTGCTCGCCAAGACCAGGACGCTGACCTCCGCGGTCGACCGTGGTGACCCCAAGGCCGCGAAGAGGGCATGGCTGCCCGCCCACCTCGCCTACGAGAAGCTGGGCGCGGCCTACGACACCTTCGGCGACTTCGGCGACGCGATCGACGGCCTTCCCGTCGGCCTGCCGAAGGGCGTGCACGATCCCGGCTTCGCCGGCTTCCACCGGGTGGAGTACGGCCTGTGGCACGGCGAGTCCATGTCCTCCTTGCGCAAGCCCGCCGACCAACTGCTCAAGGACGTCAAGGGGCTCAAGGCCGACCTCCCCAACGAGGACATGGAGCCCGGCGACCTCCCGCTGCGCGCGCACGAGATCATGGAGAACACCCTCCAGTTCGAGCTCACCGAGAAGGCCGACCAGGGCAGCGGCACGTCGCTGGCCACCGCGTCGGCGAACCTCGAGGGCACCCGCGAGGCCGTCGACCTGCTGCGGCCGCTGCTCCAGTCGCGCTACACCGGGCTGAAGCAGATGGACGCGCAGCTCGACCGGGTCCAGAGGCTGCTCGACGCACAAAAGCACGGCGACTCGTGGACGCCCGTCGCGAGCCTCGACCCGTCGGCCCGTGAGTCCATCGACGGCGCGGTGGGCGAACTGCTCGAGCGCCTGGCCCCCATCGCCACCATCTGCTATCCGAGGCGGACCTCATGAGCGGCTACGACCGCAGAACCTTCCTTCGCGGCGCTCTCGCGACCGGGATCGCCGGCACCGTGGCCGGAGCGACCGTGGACAGGGCGTCGGCGGACTCCTCTCCGGCTTCGGCGGCCGGTGCGCCGCCGATCCCTCCGTTCCACGGCCTCCACCAGGCCGCAGTCCTCAGCGCCCCAAGGCGGCGGACGATCGTCGCCGCCTTCGACGTGGTCACGGAGGGACGCGGGGAGCTCGCCGACCTGTTCCACACCATGACCGACCGGGCGCGCCTGCTCACCACCGGGGGAGCCACTCCGCAGGTGGGCATCACCGCGCCGCCGGCCGACTCCGGCATCCTCGGTCCGGACGTGCCGGGCGGGGATCTGATGGTGACGCTGGGCGTCGGCGCGTCGTTGTTCGACGACCGGTACGGCCTGGCCGCGCTCAAGCCGGCCGGGCTGACGACGATGCCGATGTTCCCCAACGACGACCTCGACCCCGCCTGGTGCCACGGCGACCTGGTCCTGCAGCTCGAGGCGGACGACGACGACACGGTGCTGCACGCGCTGCGTGACATCGCCCGCCACACGCGCGGCGCCATGCAGGTCCGCTGGCGCATGAACGGCTTCACCAGCCCGCCCAGGCCGACCGGCACGCAGCGCAACCTCCTGGGCTTCAAGGACGGCATCGCCAACCCCGCGACCAAGAACGCCGCCGAGATGGACGGACTCGTCTGGGTGAACGGCAAGGCGCCGGAACCCGCGTGGACGGCCGGCGGCAGCTACTTCGTCGTCCGGCTCATCCGGATGCTCGTGGAGTTCTGGGACCGCGTCGGGATCGACGAGCAGGAGGAGATGTTCGGCAGGTCCAAGGACACCGGCGCCCCGTTGGACGGCGCGCGGGAACAGGACGTCCCGCAGTACCACCTGGACCCTGAGGGCACCGTCATCCCACTCACGAGCCACATCCGGCGGGCCAACCCGCGGACGGCCGAGACCGACGCCGGCCGGATCCTGCGGCGGGGCTTCAACTACGACAAGGGCATGGACTCCGTCGGCGACCTCGACGTGGGCCTGATCTTCACCTGCTACCAGCAGGACCTGCGGCGTCAGTTCGAGGCCACCCAGAAACGCCTGGAGGACGAGCCGCTCGTCGACTACATCTCGCCGTTCGGCGGGGGCTATTTCTTCGCCCTCCCCGGCGTACAGGATGCTTCCAGGTCATTTGGAGGTTTTATAGAGGTTTGACGGTTTTCAGGTGGTGTTTAGATGGATGTCACTTTTCTGCGGGATAAGCGTCGACCGCCTCCGATGACATTTCCTGGGCACCATGGGGGCGTTGTGCCTCGGGTGCCATCCGGGCCGAACCTGGCCCGGCATCGTCAGTAGGAGGCATTGTGGGCATTCGCCCAAACAGGAAGACGACGCTGCGCTGGTCCGCCGTAGCGGCCGGCGTGGTGGCCGCCGGGGCACTGGTCGTCACGACCATCACCCCCGGCTCCGCCGCCACCGGAACGGTGGCGCCCAAGCCGAAGACCGCGGTCGCGCTGTACAAGAACGACGCCAAGACCACGACGCCCATCAAGCACGTCGTGGTGCTGTTCGACGAGAACGTGTCGTTCGACCACTACTTCGGCACCTACCCGAGCGCGGCCAACACCGACGGCACGCCGTTCAAGGCCGCCAAGGGCACCCCGTCCGTCGACGGCCTGACCAGCAAGCTGCTGACCAAGAACCCGAACCTGTACAACCCGAAGCGCCTGACCCACGAGCAGGCCCTCACGTGCAGCCAGGACCACGGGTACGGCCACGAGCAGCTCGCCTACGACGGCGGCAAGATGGACCAGTTCGTCCAGCACACCGAGCACAACACGTGCACCGGCCAGCCGGTCATCTACGGCGCGCCCGGCCTGGTCATGGACTACTACGACGGCAACACCGTCACGGGTATGTGGAACTACGCTCAGCACTACGCGATGAGCGACAACTCCTACAACACCAACTTCGGCCCGTCGACCCCCGGTGCGCTGAACCTCATCTCCGGTAACACGAGCGGCGTCTACCCGGTCGACCCGGTGAAGCACACGGCGGTCAGCGACCCGAGCGTGGTGTCGTCGCCCAACGGCACCGGCGCCGGCACGGTCATCAACGACCCCGACCCCGCGTTCGACGACTGCTCGGACAACAACCACACCTCGACGAACAACCTCGCGATGGCGACGGGCCCGAACGTCGGTGACCTGCTCAACCGCAACCACGTGACGTGGGGCTGGTTCCAGGGCGGCTTCAAGCCGACCGATGCCTCCGGCAACTACGTGGTGTGCGGCGCGACGCACAAGAACGTCGGCGGCAACGCGGTCGTCGACTACAGCCCGCACCACTCGCCGTTCCAGTACTACCAGTCGACGGCGAACCCCAAGCACCTGCCGCCGTCGTCGGTCCCGGCCATCGGTCACACCGACCAGGCCAACCACAACTACGACCTGACCGACTTCGACGCCGCCCTCGACGCGGGCAACCTGCCGGCGGTCAGCTTCCTCAAGGCCGGCGCGTACCAGGACGGTCACCCGGGCAACTCCGACCCGCTGGACGAGCAGACCTTCCTGGTCAACACGATCAACAAGATCCAGAAGTCGAAGTTCTGGGACTCGACGGCGATCGTCATCGCCTACGACGACTCCGACGGCTGGTACGACCACAAGGCCGCCCCGATCGTCAACGGCTCCGCCGACCCGGCGCAGGACAGCGCCGCGCTCTGCGGCAAGGCCAAGATCGCCGGTGGCTACGACGACCGTTGCGGCTACGGCCCGCGGACGCCGCTGCTCGTGATCTCGCCCTACGCCAAGGTCAACCACGTCGACCACACCCTCACCGACCAGACCTCGGTCCTGAAGTTCATCGAGGACAACTGGAACCTCGGCAAGATCGGCGACTCGTCCTACGACGGGCGCGCCGGTTCGCTGAAGGGCATGTTCGACTTCGGCCGGCCGAAGGCGGACACCGTGATCCTCAACCCCACCACGGGTGCGGTGGCCTCGATCGCCCACCACAAGTGATCTTCTGAGGAAGTTCACCTGAGCGAGGGGCCCGCACCCGTCCCGGTGCGGGCCCCTCCGCTTTCCACCGCCCGTCGCGCCGCGGCCTCCGTGCTCAGCGGTCCACGGCGAGCATGTTGAGCACCTCCAGCCCGCCGTGCCCGTCCTCCCAGGAGAACAGCGTTGTGGGCGACGACGTCGGCCCCCGCTCGTAGGCGACGTCCTTGCCCTGCTTCGCCCGTCCGATGGTCGCGGTCGTTCCCGTGGCCAGGTCGTAGATGGTCCCCTCCACCTCGACGAAGTGGGAGCCGGCGGGCCGCGCCTCGAACGACGCGAACCGCGGAACGCGGCTGAGCCCCGAGCCGTCCGGACGCATGACGATCATGTCGCGCCCCAAAATGCCGGAGCACCAGGAGGTCGAGCAGCGCAGGCCGACCACGCCCGGTGGGATGACGAAGTCGCGCTTCTCGCCTGTCTCCAGGTTGACGAGCCTGGTCTGGTTGTGGTCCGGATCCGGATTGGCCTGGTACGGCGGCAGATCCGCGGCCCACGGCCACGATGTCAACCACAGGCCGTCGCTACCGGCGATCTTCTCGGGGGAGCCCCCGGTGATCGGAACGCGGTAGATCCCGCCGTTGAAGAGCGACCAGACGAGGGAGTCCGCGGTCACGCTGATCGAGGCCGGCCATTCGTCCGTCGGCCCGCTGATCGAGGCCGGCATGTCGTCCGTCGTCTCGGCGACCTTGATCGCCGGGCCGCCCGCACGTAGCGCGATCCAGAGGTCCGCCCCCTTGCTCGTGTCGTCCGGCGTCATGGCGTACCAGCCGATGTACTCCGCACCCACCTCGAATCGGATCGGTCGATAGTCGTTCCCGATCACGGGCACCTGCGTCAGGACGCGGCTGACTCCCGTCCGCGTGTCGTAGACGTCGATGCGCGTGGTCTTCTCCGACTTCTTGTCGGCGCGCAGGAGCACCTCCGTCGGGCTCAGCGCGGCGAGAGCCGAGTAACGCGCGCCGTCCCCCGCCTCGGCGGGGATCGTCGACACGGCCTGCGGCCACACCACCCTCGCCGGCCGGGACTTCTTGACGGCCGGTCGATCGGAGGCATGCACGTTCGGGTCCGGCATGGTTGTGGGCGCCACCTCCTTCGTGTTCGTCCTCGTGTTCGTGGCCGGGGAGTCGTCCGCGCCCCCGCGGAAGACGACAGATCCGCCGGCCGCCACGATGACGACCCCCGCGAACGCCAGCGCGGCCTGGTAGCGGCGGCGGGTTCGCCTTCGCCTGCGGGCGCGCCGCAGGGCGCCGACCAGGCCGGCGGGCGGGGCCGCCTGGTCGGCGGCCCGCCGGAGAACCGCCCTCAGGTCCTGTTCGGTTCTCACACTTCCTCCATCAGCGCGGGCTGCCGCTGGACGCGGAGCTTGTCGAGGGCACGCGAAGCCTGGCTGCGGACCGTTCCGGGTGAGACCCCGAGGATCCGCGCGATCTCCGTGTCCGGAAGGTCCTCGTAGTAGCGCAGGACCAGCACGGCGCGCTGCCTGCGGGGGAGTCCCTCGAGCTCGGCCCACAGGCCGGCGTCGCCGTCGAACCGCCGGTCGGTGTAGCCGACGTCGGGGGTCTCCGCCATCAGATGTTCCCGCCGACGGCGTCGCCACCAGCTGATGTGTTGTCGCACCATGATCGTCCGGACGTACCCTTCGGGATCGTCCTTCCTGATCACCCGGTCCCAGGTGTCTCCCAGGCGCAACAACGCCTCCTGCACCAGGTCGGCGGCGTCGTCCGGGTCGCCGGTGAGGACGAAGCCGTACCGGAACAGCGCGCCTGCCCGCGCCCGGACGAAGTCGTCGAAGGTGTCGTCCATGACATCAGGGACGTCTCGTCCCCGGAAAACGTTGCACGGGCCTAGGGTGGGGTTTACCCCACCATGAATCGGGATGACCGGCCCATGTCGCCGGGCGGGGCGGATCTCTACCGTTGGCATCATGACCGCCACCGACCTGAGCACTCCTTGGGACAGGGTCCGCGTCCACTGGTCCGCGCCGACGTGGCTTCGCACCGTCCATGTGGCGACGGGTCTTCCGATCGCGCTCGCCGCCCTCGGGGTGATCGGAGGACTGGCCGTCGTGTCGGTGGTGCTCTCCTGGACCGTTGTGGCGCCGCTGGTGGCCCTGCCGCTGCTCTTCTGGGCGGTGGCGATCTTCACGCGGCTGCAGCGGAGGCGTTTCGCCGCGTACCTGGGCGTGGAGATCGCCCCCGTGCCGAGCGCCGCCGTCGGGCGCGATCCGATCCGGAAAATGTTCCGCGACATGCGGTCGAGAGCCGTGTGGCGGCAGATCGCCTACCACGTCGTCGCTCCGATGATCAGTGTGGCCGGGTTCGTCGCGGTGATCATGGCCTGGTCGGCGTGCCTGGTCGCCGCCGTGCTCGCCGTGCGTCTGTGGCTGGTGGGCGGCGGCTGGACGGGGTCGATGCTCGCCCTGCTCGCGTTCGCGGTGTTCGTGGCCGTCCCCTGGGTCGTGCAGGGGGTCACCTCGCTCGACGTCGTCGCGGCGGAGGCCCTGCTCGGGCCGAGTCTCAACGAGCAGCTCGCCGAGCGAGTGGAAAGCCTCCAGGAGAGCCGCGCCGAGGTGGTCGAGGCGGCGGACGCCGAGCGGCGCCGGATCGAGCGCGACCTGCACGACGGCACCCAGCAACGGCTTCTCGGGATGGCCATGAACCTGGGCATGGCCCGGGCCACCCTCACCGATCTTCCCGACCCGGTCAGGGAGGTGATCGCTCAGGCGCACGAGGACTCCAAGCTCGTGCTGAAGGAGTTACGCGACGTCGTCCGTGGCCTCCACCCGGCCGTGCTCAGCGAGGAAGGCCTCGACGCCGCGCTGTCCGGTCTGGCCGCCCGGGCGTCCTTCCCCGTGCGGCTGCGCGTCGACGTGGCGGAACGCGCCTCGCCCACAGTGGAAGCGGTGGCGTTCTTCGTCGTGTCCGAGGCCCTGACCAACATCTCCAAGCACGCCGGAGCGAGCAGCGCGGAGATCGTCGTACGGCGCGCGGGCGATCGCCTGCACCTCACGGTCGCCGACGACGGCCGTGGAGGGGCGGAGCCGGGCGCCAGGGGAGGAACGGGACTGCGCGGCCTGATGCAGAGGATCGGCTCGGTCGACGGCACGCTGCGCATCGACAGTCCCCGCGGCGGTCCCACGAGAATCGAGGCGGAGCTTCCGTGCGCATAGTCCTGGCGGAGGACTCCGTACTGCTCAGGGAGGGACTCGTCCGGTTGCTCGCCGCCGGGGGGATGGACGTGGTCGCGGCGGTCGGCGACGCCGAGGCCCTGCTGCGCGCGGTCGACGACCACGAGCCCGAACTGGTCGTCACCGACGTCCGCATGCCGCCGTCGCACACCGACGAGGGCCTGCGCGCGGCGCTGGTCCTGCGCCGCCAGCGGCCGGAGCTGGCGATCGTCGTCCTGTCCCAGTGGGTCGAGGAACGCTACGCGAGCCGGCTGCTGTCCACGGCGACCAGCGGCATCGGATACCTGCTCAAGGACCGGGTGGCCGACGTCACCGAGTTCTTCGACGCGCTGCGGAGGGTGGCGGGTGGAGGCACGGCTCTCGACCCCGAGGTGGTCGCCCAGCTTCTCCTGCGCAGGAACAGCGACCCGCTGGAACGGCTGACGCCCCGCGAGCACGAGGTGCTGGCGCTCATCGCGGAGGGCAGGTCGAACGCCGGGATCGCCGAGGCCCTGGTCGTGTCCGAGAGCGCCGTCGGCAAGCACATCAACAACATCTTCACCAAGCTCGACCTGCCCAGCGCCGACAAGGACCATCGCCGGGTCCTGGCCGTACTGCGATTCCTGAAGGTCTGAAAGGCGCGTGCAGATGCGAAGCAAGGTCAGGGCCGCCTGGATCGCCGTGGGTGGCGCGTTCACCGCCGTGGTCGTGGTCGCGATGGCCGTCGCGGTGCTGGCCGACATCCGCGTTCAGCCTGACGGCGACATCTTCCGCGCGCCCTCGGCGTGGGGTCCGGTCGGACCGACGACCGAGATCACCACCTACGCCTACGAGATCGCCGCACCGCTGATCGTCGTCCGGACGACCGGGAACGTCGAGGTCAGACTGGTGCCGGGAACGCCCGGGCGGCTGTCCGTCAAGCGCACGCTCACCTGGGGAGAGGCGGGGCGTCGTTTCGAGGAGTCCTGGCGGGACGGCGGCATGCTGAACGCCGAAATGAGCTGTGAGGTCGATTGCCACGCGGAGTACGTCCTGGGCGTGCCGCCGGGCGTCGGCGTCATGGCAGGCGGCCTCTCGGAACTGGTGCCGTGTCCCCGGCCCGTGAACACGGAGATCAGCTGCTACTCGTCCACTCTGGAGCAGGCGCCCTGGCCTGCGCCCACGCCAGGGAGAGGCCGATGAGGCCGCCCCGGGCGTCCACGGCGTCCGTGAATCGAACACATGTGTGCCATCGGCGGGTGCTCATCTGAGCCAAGCCTTGATGCCCGTCGCCGGATGGAGCGGCCCTCGGAGGGTAAGGGCGCGGTACGCGCCAGAGTGAGGAGGGCGAACCGATGAGCGAATTCGAGCGGTCGCGCAGGATGCCGGCCTCCGCAGAGCAGGTCTTCGAGCGGGCGTGCGACCTCGACCGGCTCGACGAGTGGCTTCCTGGCGACCTGCACGTCCACCCGGAGGAGCTGCCCGCCGTGACCGTCCACGAGGACCGGACCGGACACGACGCCCGTGCGCTGCTCCGGGAGGACCGCGACCAGCTCCGGCTCGAATGGGGCACCCGTGACGACGACCGTTACGCAGGGTGGCTGCAGGTGGCCGGAATCGACGAGCGGGGAAGTGAGGCGACGGTCCACCTGTCGTTCTTCGGCAGGGGGCACACGCCGCCCGCCGCCCTCGTGGAGAAGTCACTCGACGAGAGCCTTGCGCGGCTCGAGGAGCAGGTGCGCGGCCGGACGGCCTGAGCGGGGCTCCCGCCGTCAGTGCTGTGGGCCGACCGGCCTAACGTGCTTGCGGCGACGGCGGGGGTTCCGCCTCCGCGGACGGCCCGGGGGCGTCGGGCAACAGCGGGACGAACGACGAGACGCGGGGGCCCGCCAGCCCCAGGACCTGGCGGATCCACGCCTCGAGTCCCGTCGGGTCCGGCGGGATGAGATCCGCCGCCTCGCCGTCCTGGTCGTGTGGTGCCGCCTCCGGCCGTGCCGAGCTCACCGCGTCAGCCGACGAGGACGGGGGCGAGCAGGCGCAGGTGCTCGAGTTGCTCCGCGAGTGTGCCGGCGAGTGGTTGGACGCAGACGTGGTCGGCTCCTGCCTGGTGATGTGCGCGGACGCGCTCGCCGATGGTCTCCGGATCCCCTGAGGGCACGATGGCGTCGATGAGCGCGTCACTGCCGCCCCCCTCGAAGTCGCGATCGGAGAAGCCGAGCTCCCGCAGGTTGTTGAGGTAGTTGGGCATGGAGAGATAGACCGCGGCGTACTTGCGTGCGACGGCCCGGCCGCGTTCGACGTCGCCGGTCACCACGACGGCCTGCTCGGGAGCGAGGACAGGCTCAGGACCGAGGACGTCGCGTGCCATCGCGGTGTGCTCGGGGGTGGTGAAGTACGGGTGCGCACCCTGCGCCCTGGTGCCCGCGAGTTCGAGCATCTTGCGCCGCAGAGCCGCGAGGACTCTCGGCGCGGCCGGAGCGGAGGGCACACCGAACGAGGCGGAGTCCATGGCGTCGAGGTAGTCGCGCATGGTGGCCACCGGTCGGCCGTAGTCGTGGCCCCGCGTCGTCACCAGCGGCGCGTGGCTCACGCCCAGGCCGAGGAGGAACCGGTCTCCCCACGCCTCCGCGAGCGTGTTCGCCCCGTTGGCCGTCGCCACCGCGTCACGCGCGTAGATGTTGGCGATGCCGGTGGCGACCTGGAGTCGCCGCGTGGCCGAGAGCAGCAGCGCCGCCTGGGTCAGCGCCTCCCTGCTCGCCGGGGTCTCGCCGAACCACAGCGCGCCGTAGCCGAGGTCCTCGATCTCCGCGGCCGTCCGGCGGACGGTCTCCGCGGACTCCGAGGTGAACGAGGCCAGCCACACTCCCGTACGGCCGAGGCGCTGCTTGACGGTGGACGGGCTCGCGGGTCGCGCCGCACTGTCGGCCATGCGGAGTGCTCCTTCGTGTGTCGTGCCCGGTCACCGGACCGGCGCCGGACAACTCAGCATGGCACTGCCGATGTGGCGACAACGGGCAGGGGTGGTCCCTCGGGGGTCCGTGTCGGGTGTCACAACATCTCCAGAGGCCGTCCCGCACGCGGCGGCGGGAACGCCGTGTCCAGCACCAGCAGGTCCTCCTCGGCCAGGCGGATCTCGAGTGCGGCGTGGTTCTCCTGCACGTGGGAGGCGTTCGACGCCTTGGGGATGGCGATGACCCCGTCGTCCCTGAGCGTCCACGCGAGCGCCACCTGAGCCGGGGTGGCGTCGTGCCGCTCCGCCACTCCGCGGATCGCCGGATGTCCCAGCAGCCGGCCCTGCTCGACCGGCGAGTAGGCCATGATCGGGATGCCGCGGTCATGGCACCAGGGCGCGAGGTCGAACTCGCATCCGCGCCTGCACAGGTTGTAGAGGATCTGATCGGCCTGTACGGCCTGGCCGCCCGCCAGAGCCACGAGGTCCGCCATGTCGCCGGCGTCGAAGTTGCTCACGCCCCAGTGACGGACGCGCCCGGACGCGGTGAGCCGGTCGAAGGCGGACAGCGTCTCCTCCAGCGGGACGCGTCCCCGCCAGTGCAGCAGGTAGAGGTCGATCCGGTCGGTGCCCAGGCGCCGGAGGCTCTGCTCACAGGCCGCCACCGTGCCCTCGAGGGTGGCGTGGTGCGGCAGCACCTTGGTGACCAGGAACACCTCGTCGCGGCGCCCGGTGATCGCCTCTCCGGTGAGCCGTTCCGCCTCGCCCTGGGCGTACATCTCCGCGGTGTCGATCAGCGTCAGGCCCAGGTCAAGTCCGACCTGGAGCGCCCGGATCTCCTCCTCCCGAGATGAGCGGTTCTCGCCCATGTGCCAGGTGCCCTGGCCCATGGCGGCGACCTCTTCGCCCGACGGAAGTTCGGCCATGCGCATGACGTCCTCCCAGCCCGGATTCGCGTCAGCTGATGTTCTCCTGTTCCGCCTCCCTTCCCGGCCTGAACGGTGATTGGGCCAGGCGCGGGCCAAGACCGGGCAAAGTCATGTCGCCACGGTCCGTGTCGGCGCGACGCTCTATCGTCGCCGCGTGTCTCCTTGGACGCGGTGCCCGCCTATTTCCCTGGAGACCCAAGATGAAGAAACTGCTGTGCGCCGGCGCGGTCATGGCCGGCCTGCTGGCGTCCGGATGCGGGAGCTCGGACAACTCCTCCAGCCCTGTCGCCGCGGACGAGTACAACGCGTCGCCGACCTCGCCGGCGTCGCCGACCGAGGGCGAGATGTCGCCGGGCTACTCCGCATCCCCCACCTCGCCGATCATGATGGCGCCCACGGGCCCCGCGAAGATCGAGGTGGCGGACACGAAGCTCGGCAAGGTCCTCGTGGGCCTCGAGGGTCGTACGCTCTACCTCTTCACGAAGGACAAGGCCGGCACGTCGATGTGCACCGGCGCCTGCGCGACCGCATGGCCGCCGGCCCTCACCCTCGGCGCACCCACGGCCGGTACGAGCGTCAAGCCTGAGCTCCTCAAGACGATCAAGCGCGACGACGGCATGACCCAGGTCACCTACAACGACCACCCGCTGTACTACTACGCCAAGGACGAGAAGGCCGGCGACGTCAAGGGCCAGGACATGAAGGACTTCGGCGGCGAGTGGTACGCCGTGACGCCGGAGGGCAAGAAGGCCAAGCACTAGCCAGGCCACCCCGGCAGACGGGCCGACCCCCTTCCGCGGCCTTCGCCGGAAGACTCCACGGACCCGGCACCCGACAGGTCCGGCTCGGCATCACGACCGCCCCGGAGCGCACCCGCGCTCCGGGGCGGTCGTCGTCGTAGGGTGAAACAAAGTCGGGTTCGCCTCGCCTGCGCCGTCGGCGGCCCACTAGGCTTGTCGGCAATCCGCCCTGTGTCCGCGGCCGTTTCTCCATGGAGAAGGCATGTCATGGCACAGGCGCCTGTGGTTCTCGAGAACGTTCTTGTCGGCATGGCCGACCTCTTCGGGGTCGACGGAGCCGCTCTCATGCTGCTCGACGGGCAGGATCGCCTGCGGGCGATCGGTGCTTCGGACGACGACGGCATCGCGCTGGAATCCGCCCAGGAGTCCGTCGGGGACGGTCCGGCCATAGCGAGCGCGGTCCGCGGCGACCTCATCGCGATCAACGATCTCCATGCGGCGACCCCACTGGGATTCCCCCATGTGGCGGCGCACGCCATGCCGGTACGGGCCGTCATGTCCGTGCCGCTCGTCGAGGACGCGGAACTCATCGGCGTCCTCGACTTCTACGCCAGGATCGGGCGCGAGTGGGGCCCCGCGGCGGAGCAGACCGGCTCCTGCCTCGGCGAGCTCATGGTGATCGTCCTGCGGGTTCTCGCCGAAAGCAGGACTGATTCCTCCCCGTCTGGGCAGATGTGATGGCCGAGTCGCCAACTCTCCGCGACCGCGCCGGCGCTGAGGTGAGGTTCACGAGAGGAAATGGAATGACCCATATCGATCCGGAGGCGCTCGTCGCCAGTCTGCGCCGTCTGCAGAAGAACACGACGGCGACCGGGATCGTGCAGCACCTCGAGCGCATCGTGCAGGTCGTCGATCGGATCTTCGGATATTCGGGCGCCGGACTGATGTTCGCCGAGGAGGACCGCACGCTCCGGTACCTCTTCGCGACCGACGAGCGCGGCCGCAGCCTGGAGCACGCCCAGGCGATGACGGGCCAGGGGCCCTGCGTCGCCGCCTACGCCGGGGACACCGAGGTGACCACCGTCGATGTGCGGAGCGACCCGCGCTGGCCCGATCTGCCCGAACTGCTGCACCCCGAGGTGCGCGCGGTGGCGGGCGTGCCCATAAGGCTGGGCGGGGTGCCCGTCGGCACGCTGAACGTCTATCAGGACACTCCGCACGACTGGGAGGACTCCGACGTCCAGGCGCTCCACGCGTACGCGCATGTGATCGAGCAGGTCCTGGTCGCCTCGATCGAGGCGGACGAGAAGGCGGTGCTCGCCGATCAGCTGCAGTACGCGCTCGACTACCGCGTGGTCATCGAGCGCGCCATCGGCTACCTCATGGGCAAGCACGACCTGACCGCCACTCAGGCGTTCACCGGCCTGCGCAAGCAGGCGAGGGACAGCAGGCGGAGGGTCTCCGACCTGGCGGCCGAACTGCTGGGGGAACAGGGCCCGCGTGATGTTGCGAATCCAGATCACGTCGTTTGAGGGTGGAATCTCGATGACGGTCCGGGGCGATCTCGACGCGGAGGGGGCAGGGGAACTGCGGTTGTGCGTCTCCGAGGCCCTCCGGACGTACCGCCCCGGGCACATCGACCTCGAGCTGTCGGACGTCGGCTTCATCGACTGCGCGGGCTGCAGGACGCTGCTCTGGATCAACCAGCGGGCGGGCGGGTGCGGCGGGACGGTGACCGTCGTCCGCCCGTCCTCGCTGGTACTGCGGCTGCTCCGGCTCCTGGAGTTCGATCGGGAGCTGACCATCAGGAGCCTGCCGGAGGACACGACACCCATGAGCCTGGAGGTGAACCCCGGGCTCAACTGACGCGGACGATAGTCTGGCCGCGATGTATCGATTCGTGTTCACGCAGGTCCTGAGCCGCTTCGACGCGGAGGCGGTCCACCATCTGACGATGAGGCTGCTCCGCGTCCTTTCCACGCTTCCCGTGCTGAAGCGCGTGCTCCATGCACTCCTCGCCCCACGCGACGACTCCCTCAAGATCGAGGCCTTCGGCCTCCGCTTCCCCGGGCCGCTCGGGCTCGCCGCGGGGTTCGACAAGGACGCCCGGTGCGTCGAGGCGCTCGCCGCCTTCGGCTTCGGCCACATCGAAGTGGGCACGATCACCGCCCGGCCGCAGCCCGGCAACCCCCGGCCCCGGCTCTTCAGGCTCGTGGACAGCCGGGCGATCATCAACCGGATGGGCTTCAACAACGAGGGCGCGGCGGCGGCCGCGGCGCGGCTGCGCAGGCCCCGGGTGATCCCCGCCGTGGTCGGGGTCAACATCGGCAAGACCAAGGTGGTGCCGGAGGCGGAGGCCGTACAGGACTACGTGACCGGCGCACGGCTGCTCGCGCCTCTCGCGGACTACCTCGTGGTCAACGTGAGCTCGCCGAACACGCCCGGCCTGCGCGACCTGCAGGCGGTCGAGTTGCTCCGGCCACTCCTGACCGCGGTCAAGGAGGTGGCGGGACGCACCCCGCTACTGGTGAAGATCGCCCCCGACCTCGCCGACGAGGACGTCGACGCGGTCGCGGAACTCGCCGTGGATCTCGGCCTCGCCGGAATCATCGCGACCAACACGACGATCAGCCGGGCCGGGGTGGCCAGCAACGAGACGGGCGGCCTCTCCGGCCGGCCGCTCAAGGAGCGGTCACTCGAGGTGCTGAGGCGGCTGCACAAGAAGGTGGGCGGCCGGCTGACGATCGTGTCCGTGGGCGGCGTCGAGAACGCCGACGACGTCTGGGACCGGCTGTGCGCGGGGGCCGGCCTCGTCCAGGGCTACACGGGCATGATCTACGAGGGCCCGCTGTGGGCGTCGAGGATCAACCGCGAGCTCGCCCGCCGAGTCCGGCGTCAGGGACACACGTCGATCGGCCAGGTCATCGGCTCCTCAGCCTGAGTGTTGGCATACCCTTGGGGGGTATCAGCACCGGGAGGATGGACATGAGCGTGAAGACCTACACCGTCCAGGGCATGACCTGCGGCCACTGCGTCAGCTCCGTCAAGGAGGAGGTCGGCGAGCTCGCCGGAGTCACCGGCGTGGAGGTCGACCTGGCGAGCGGACGGCTCGACGTCGCCGGTGAGGAAGTCACCGACGAGGCCGTGCGGCTGGCCGTACAGGAGGCCGGTTACGAGATCGTCGCCTGAGCCGTCTCACGCGGCCCGGGTCCGGAGGAGACATGACAGCGCGGATCGAGCTCGAGATCGGCGGGATGACCTGCGCCTCCTGCGCCGGCCGGATCGAGCGCAAGCTCAACAGGCTCGACGGCGTGAGCGCGGCGGTCAACTACGCCACCGAGAAGGCCAGCGTGGTCTTCCCGGACGATCTCGACCATCGCGAGCTGATCGCCCAGATCGAGAAGGCGGGCTACTCCGCCGCGCTGCCCGAGCCGGAGTCCGCCGCGCCGCCCGACGCGCTGGAGGAGCGCCTGATCCTGTCCCTCCTGCTGGCCGTCCCGGTCATCGCGGTGGGCATGGTCCCGGCGTTCCGGTTCCCCGGATGGGAGTGGTTCTCCCTGATGCTCGCCACACCCGTCGTCGCGTACGGCGGCCTGCCGTTCCACCGGGCCGCCTGGGTCAACCTCCGGCACGGGGCCGCGACGATGGACACCCTGATCTCCCTGGGCACCCTCGCCGCGTACGCCTGGTCGGCGTGGGCACTGCTCGCCGGGCCGTCGGGAGGCCACACCTATCTCGAGGTGGCGGCGGGAGTGACGGTGTTCATCCTGGCCGGGCGCCAGTTCGAGGCGAGGGCCAGGCGCCGTGCGGGAAGCGCGCTGCGCGAGCTGATGGAGCTCGGCGCCAAGGACGTCACGGTGATCCGGCAGGAGGCCGAGGTCCGCGTCCCCGTCGAGACGCTGCGGGTCGGCGACGAGTTCGTGGTACGGCCAGGCGAGAAGATCGCCACAGACGGCGTCGTCGTCGCCGGGGTGTCGGCAGTGGACGCCGGGATGCTGACCGGAGAGTCGGTGCCCGCCGAGGTCGGACCGGGCGACACGGTCTCCGGCGCCACGCTGAACGAGAGCGGGCGGCTCGTCGTCCGTGCCACGCGGATCGGCGCGGACACCCAGCTCGCGCGCATCGCGGCTCTCGTCGCCGAGGCCCAGTCGGGCAAGGCCGCGGTCCAGCGCCTCGCCGACCGGGTCTCCGGCGTCTTCGTGCCCGTCGTGATCGTGCTGGCGACCGCCACGCTCGTGTCGTGGCTCGCCGCGGGTGCCGGGGCGGTGCACGCCTTCACCGCGGCCGTCGCCGTGCTGATCATCGCCTGCCCGTGCGCGCTGGGCCTGGCGACGCCGACGGCCCTGCTCGTCGGCACGGGGCGTGGTGCGCGGCTCGGCATCCTGATCAGGGGACCCGAGGTGCTCGAACGGGCACGGAAGATCGACACGGTGGTTCTCGACAAGACCGGGACGGTGACCACCGGCCGCATGTCCCTCACCTCCGTCGTCCCCGCCGGGGAAGAGCCGGCCGCGGACGTGCTGAGGATGGCGGGAGCCGTCGAGCACGCGTCCGAGCATCCGGTCGCCCGGGCCGTCGCCGACGCCGCCCGCGAGGTGGGTGATCGTCTCCCCGAGGTCCACGCGTTCGAGAACATCCCCGGGCTCGGCGTCCGGGGCGTCGTGGAGGGTCGCGAGGTGCTGGCGGGCCGCCGGGCACTGCTCGCGGAGGCCTGGCACCTGCCGCCCGCGGTAGAGAACGCGGTGGCGGCGGCCGAGGCCGCGGGAGGAACGGCCGTTGTCGTCGGCTGGGACGGGGCGGCCCGGGGCGTCCTCGTCGTGTCCGACACGATCAAGGAGACTTCGGCGAGAGCCGTACGAGATCTGCGGGATCTCGGGCTCGACCCGATCCTGCTGACCGGGGACAACCGCGCCGCCGCCGACGCCGTGGCGCGGGCCGTCGGCGTCGACCGGGTGATCGCCGAGGTGCTGCCCGCCGACAAGGTCGACGTGGTCAAGCGCCTCCAGGCCGAGGGCCGCGTCGTGGCCATGGTCGGCGACGGGGTCAACGACGCGGCGGCCCTGGCCCAGGCGGACCTGGGCCTGGCCATGGGCACGGGGGCCGACGCGGCGATCGAGGCCGCCGACGTGACCCTCGTGCGAGGCGACCTCCGGGTGGCCGCGGACGCCATCCGCCTGTCCCGCCGGACGCTCAGGACCATCAAAGGCAACCTCTTCTGGGCCTTCGCCTACAACGTGGCGGCGCTCCCGATGGCGGCGGCCGGGTGGCTCAACCCGATGATCGCCGGCGCCGCCATGGCCCTGTCGAGCGCGTTCGTCGTCACCAACAGCCTCCGCCTCCGCCACTTCCACCCATGATCACCGCACTGTGGCGGTGATCAGCACCTCTTGATGGTGATCACCGCACCCTTGGTAGTGATCACCGCACGCACCTTGGCCGTGATCATGCACAGGTTCGCGTGAACGCCCCGCCACCTGGGCCGACCCTCATCGTGATCATGCACAGGTTCGTGGAAATACCGCCCGGCCTGCGGAAACTCAGAGCGTGATCATGCACGCAGGGGTCACATGCTGGGACGGGTCGACTCGGCCGAGAACGTCATCTCGTCGAGGTGGCTCATCACCTCGTGCACGAGCACGACCCCCGGCCGGTGCCGACGCCAGCCCGTGCCGCCTCGCTGCCACGGACGCGGGCCGGCGAGAGGCCGGTACTCCACCCCGAAGGCGTCCAGCCGTACGAGATGGGCGTCGAGACGCGGCAGGAACTCCGCGCGTACGGCAGGGCCGCCCGTCCAGGTGATCTCGGCGGCCGCGCAACCGCGGGGCCACGCGCGATAGTCGAGCGTGCGGCTGTCGGGGATGCGCTCACTCCACAACTGGAACTGGGCGCCGATCACCCGGTCACGCTCCTCCGGCGTCCACTCGCTCGGTGCCGGGGCGAACTCTGCGACGTCCTCGACGGTGATCGTGTCGCCGATCGCCACGGGCTCCTCCTCGGAGGCGGCCTCGGCGTAGTCGAAGTACATCGGGAAGACGGGCGTCGCGACCACGTCGTGTCCCGCGCTCGCCGCGCGGCGGCCGACGCCCTGGCCGCGCCACGGCATGACGATCGTGTCCTGCCGCAACATGCCGCTGACGAACGCCTCGTCCCACACGACGGCGCGGCTGCCGCGCTCGGCCAGCACGTCCGCGAGCCGCCTCAGGAACCAGGCGTGCAGGTCGCCGGGCGTTTCCAGACCGAGTTCCGCCTGGTACGCGCGGATCTCGGGGGAGGCCTCCCAGTCGTCGAGCACGCACTCGTCGCCGCCGATGTGGAAGTACGGCACCGAGCCCAGCGCGCCGATGATCTCGTCGATCACCGTGGCCAGGAACTCCACGGTCGCGGGCAGGGGCGACAGGATCGCGGGCGAGACACCCCAGCGATCGAGGACGTCGTACGGCTCGCCGGGCTTGGCGCCCAGGGACGGGTAGGCGGCCAGGATCGCCGAAGCATGGCCCGGCACGTCGATCTCGGGGACGATCGTGACCGCCCGTGCGCGCGCGTAGGCGGAGATCTCCGCCAGGTCGGTCAGCGTGTAGTACCCACCATGCGGAAGCCCGTCGAAGGTGGGCTCGTCACCGAAGGGGCTGGTCGTCGTCTGTGCACGGTGGGATCCGACCTCGTGCAGCAGCGGGTACGCCCGGCTCTCGACCCGCCACCCCTGGTCGTCGACCAGGTGGAGATGGAGCCGGTTGAGCTTGTGGAGCGCCAGCAGGTCGATCATCCGCAGCACGTCCCGCTTGGGGAGGAAATGCCGGGACACGTCCATGTGGGTGCCCCGCCACGAGAACCCGGGGGCATCCTCGATGCGGCCTGCGGGGAGCGTCCACACGGCGCCGGGCAGCGGCGCAGACCGGAACGCGTCGGCGGGCAGAAGCTGCCTCAGCGTCTGCGCCGCGTAGAACGCGCCGGCAGGTCCGCTCGCGGCGATCCGCACCGATTCCGCCGTGATGGTGATGCGATAGGCCTCGTCCCCCAGTTCGGGGTCCTGCTCCACCCGCACCGCCGCCGTCTCGGCCGGTCGCAGGTCCAGTACGGCCAGGGCCGTCCGTACGGAGTCGACGAGATGGGCGGGGCCGGAGATCCCGGCACCCGGCGCGAGTTCGAACGATCCCGGCGCCTTTTCGGCCAGTTTGGGGCGGGGAAGCAGGTAATCCATACGCCGAATCATGCCAAACGGGCCGAATTGACTTCGCACCGCTCCCTGCATGATCACGGCGGACAAAGCACCAGGTCAGAGGGTGCGCGACCGAACTCGTGCATGATCACGCACGGGAGAGTGGCAGGTCAGGGCGTGTGCAGCCGAATTTGTGCATGATCACGGCGAGGGGGGCGCGGCGAGGGGGGCGCGGCGAGGGAGGGGAGGGCGCGGCGAGGGGATCAGGTGAGGTAGGACCGGAGGCCTTTGGCGAGGGACTCGGCGATGCGCTGGCGGAACTGGGCGCTCTTGAACTTGGCCGCCTCGCTCGCGTTGCGCATGTTCCCGCACTCGATGAAGACCTTGGGAACGGTCGAAAGGTTGAGGCCGCCGAGGTCCTTGCGGTAGTCGAGCGCGTTCTTGCCGATGTAGGTCGAGTACGGCAGGCCCGTCCCGGAGTGGAACGCGTTCCTGACCGCGACGCCGAGCTTCGCGGAGGCGCCCACGACCGGGTCGACCGGGCCGTGGATCTTCTGCGGCATGATCACGTGGAAGCCGTGCGCGCTCGCCGGGGCGCCGTCCCCGTGGATGGAGATCGCGGCGTCGGCCTTCGCCTGGTTGCCGATCGCGGCCCGCTGCGTGATGCACGGGCCGGCACCGGTGTTGTTCTTGCGGGTGAGCTTCACCGTGGCGCCCTCGGCCTTGAGGATCTTGGCCAGCCGGTTGGAGACGTCCCAGGTGAACGCGGCCTCGGAGTACCCGTCGTTGGTCGACGTCCCGGTGGTGTCGCAGGCCTTCCACTGGGTGAGGACGTTGACCTGCTTGTTGATGATCTCAGGATGCTTGAAGTTGCCCCCGTTGTGGCCGGGGTCGATCACGATGACCCTTCCGGCGAGGGGGAGCGGCGGTTTCTTCTTGCTGAGCGGAGCCTTGGAGGTCGGGACCGCGGCCGGACCGGCGTTCTTCTGGGGTACCCCCGTCACCTGGGACGTCGCGCTCACAGGCTTCGTGGTGGTCGTCTGCGAACCGGCCGCGCCCGTGCTCGCCGCGCCGCCGCAGGAGGCGGCTCCCAGGCCGGCCAGGGCGAGAGCTGCGGCGGCGAGCAGTCGAGTGGTCACGGCAAGATCCCTTCACGGAGGTCTGTCGACCCCCAACCTACGCGTAGAAGGGGCGTAATCAGTCCGTTATGCCGTGAAACGAGCTTCCCAAGCAGGCTCCGGTACCTCTTGCTTGTGCAGGAGGGCGGCCAACTCGCGGGCATCTTCCGCGTCGAGTCCCAGCACCACTCGCGGCCGGCCCCATGGATGGTCGATCGAATGGGCGACGTAGCTCGCCACGGACTCGGCGATGTCCTCGCCGTGCAGCCCGCGCGTCTCGCGCCAGTAGGCCCACGCCCGCTCGAGCTCACCCGCCGCCCGCTGGGCGCAGGAGACCAACTCCGGATCACGCATGAATCCCCCCGATGATCGTGGAAATGGTCGCCGACCTGGCGGGTCCCCCCGATGTCTGCGACCCGCCGGGGGTCGGCGTCACAGTCGGAGTCAACACCGTCCGCGATTCGACACGTCGGCGGTTGACCTAGCTTTGGGACTCGCTTGGAACGGGGCAGGTGCTGCGGCGCACGATCAGCTGAGGGGTCACCTGGCGGAGGCGGGCCGCCTTCCCCGGCTCGGTGATGCGGTCGCTGAGCAGAGCGGCCGCCGAACGGCCCATGGCCCTGCGGGGCTGGTCGACGCTGGTCAGCGAGATGTGGTTGACCGCCGCGAGGTGGGTGTTGTCGTAGCCGACGACGGACAGGTCCTCGGGGACGCGCAGGCCGAGCTCGCTCGCCGCGGTCAGAACGCCCATGGCCACGATGTCGTTGGCCGCGAATATGGCGGTCGGGCGCGGGTCGCGTGCCAGCAGCGCCAGCGCGGCGCGGCGTCCGCCCTCCTCGGTGAAGTCCCCGTGCTCGACCATGATGTACGGCGCGAGCGCGTGGCGGCGCATGGCCACCAGGTAACCCTCGCAGCGGTACCGCGCGGCCGAGGACGGAGTGCCCTCGATGTGGGCGATGCGTTTGTGGCCGAGTTCTACCAGGTGGTCGATCGCGAGGCGGGCGCCTAACTGGTCGTCGTCCACGACGATGTCGACGCCGCTGAGTGAGACGTCGCGTTCGCCGACGACGACCGTGGGTGTGTACGCGGAGGCCTCGGCGAGCGTCGAACTCGAGGGGGCGACGCCGAGCAGCACGAGACCGTCCACGCGGAGTTCGAGAAAGGCCTCCACGGCCTCGTCCTCGAATGCGGGATCCCAGCGTCCGCTGCCGATCAGCAGCCGGAGGCCGTCCCCGTGCAGGCTCTCCTGGAGACCGTCGAGGAACTCGGCGTAGAAGGGGTTGTGGAGATCGGCCACGAGGGCGCCCACCAGATGGGTGCGGCCCTCGACCAGGCTGCGGGCCACGGCGTTGGGCCGGTACCCGAGCTCTCTGGCGGCCTGCAGGACCGCCTCCCGGCGATGCTCGCTGACGTGTGACGAACCTCTGAGCACGAGGGAAACCAGCGACTTCGAGACGCCGGCACGCTCGGCCACGTTACGGATCGTCGGCCGTGGCCGCGGGCTGAACCCGGCGTCCAGGCCACCGTCGGGCAGCGAACCCGCGACGTCGTTCCGGGCAGTGGTCTGCATGGACGGTCCTGACATGGTTCTCCCCACGATGCGTGGACGTGCACCTGACACAACAAACGATCGAGTTGCCCGTAGGGTACGGGCCGCTCACAGTTGTATTGCTTCTTTCCGGTCTGTTCGCATGTCCGAAAGAGCGCTCTCTCGTCCTCGCCACACCTGTGGCCAGCGCGAACGTTCAGCGGAGGAATTTATGGATCCTTCCACATCGCATCTTGATCAACTAGCGTCGTGGTGCCGAGATGACCCGATAGTGTGCGATCTGTGGGTGTCACATCCCAGGCCGGAGACGACCCAGAGCGGGTGCCCGGAGCGCGCCCAGCGCGGCGCCGGCTCAGCGTCGACCGCAGGCGCGAGGAACTGATCGCGGCCGCGCTCGAACTGTTCAGCAGGCATGACGCCGAGGATGTCTCGATAGACGACGTCGCCGCGGCGGCGGGGGCCTCTCGAGCACTCGTCTACCACTACTTCGGCGGCAAGCAGGAGCTCTATGTGGCGGCGCTTCGCAGCGCGGCGGCGGAACTCGAGGCCAGGCTCAGGCCGCAGGACGGCGGGAGCCCACTCGATGAGTTGTCGCGCGGCCTGGCGCGATACTTCGACTTCGTGGAAGAGCACGCGGCGGGCTTCGCGGCGCTGCTCAGAGGTGGCCCGGCGAACCGGGCGGGGGAGATCGGCGAGATCGTCGACGGGGTACGGCAACGCCTCTTCCGGCTCGTCATGAACCGGCTTCACGCGGGCGTGCCCGGCCCCGTGCTCCGGATCACCCTCAGATCATGGATAGCTTCAGTGGAGACGGCGGGGCTCGACTGGCTCGAGCATCGGGACATCGACCGGCCCGAGCTGGAACGACTCCTCATGGATCACCTGGTCGGACTGCTCGAGGTGGCGGCACGTCACGACCGGGATGCGGAGCACCTGCTCGAAGACCCAGGGCGGCCCGACCGGTGATCGGCGGGCTGAATGTCGGGGAGGCGCCGGGCGGGCGGCGCCCACCCACACCTTCCCGTGACCCATGGCGGCCACGGGCGTGTGGTCGACGCGCTCACATCTGTGACGCGAGCGCGTCCTTTCTTCCCCCCTGCTTCGGTGCTCGGGTGGCCTACTCGGAACGCTGCTGCGGTATCCCCGCGAGCAACGCCCGGACCTCGGTCTCCCGGTAGCGCCGGTGTCCGCCGAGCGTGCGGATGGATGTCAACTTGCCCGCCTTCGCCCACCGGGTGACGGTCTTGGGGTCGACGCGGAACATGGTTGCGACCTCCGCCGGGGTGAGCAATGGCTCGGCCTCGGGTGTACGAGCTGACATTTGTGCGGCCTCTCCTCCGTGTGGACCGGCGACAGCGATCCTGCGACATTTGTGCGCTTGTCACGGATGTCCCCCAAAGATCCATAAGGTGCGGTTTTCAGGATCATTTGCGGCATCACCCGATGTGACCATACAGGTACGTAGTGCGATTGGCGAGCCCTCTGGGCGCTACGTCTCGACCACGTGTTGTTGTCACGCTCGGTGATTCTAGCGACACGTTTCGTGGTATCGCAGTGAAAACGGCAAACTACTCAGTTCGTAGATGTGAGATCGAAGGTTCCGTGACCTGATTTGGCAGGTCACAGACCTGTCTTTACCGTCAGTTTGCGAATTGAAGGGCTTGAACTGATCTCCAGCGGACTATCACCCGCTGATACATCGCTAAGGCAAGTTCTTCCTGACCGTTGTCCAAACCCCCGAGGGCCGTCGCCACCTCGGCCACGGACTGGTCGTTCTGCAGGGTCTCGTCGTCCATGAGATGGACGAGGCCGCCGTAGTCGAGTTCCACGAGCGAGTGCGGGTGGAACTCCTCGAGCCACCGGCCGATCTCCTCCACCTCGCCGAGCGTGGTGACATGGCCGACGTGCCTGCGGATCACTACAAGCGCCCGGGCGACCCTGCGCCTGGCCTGGGCCATCGACGTCACGTAGAGCATGTTCCGCGGCGGCGCCGTCGTCGTCTGCACGCCCGGCTCCGCGGCCTCGCCCTGCTCCGCGCCGAGGACCAGCCAGCGCTCGGCCGGGTTGAACGGCACGAACCACGAGGTGGGGACGTGCCAGGTGCTCGACCGGATGTGGGTTCTCAGCGAGTGCTCATACCGCTTGAACCGGTCGAAGGCGTCCGCCGTCCGCTCGGCGACGGTCTGGGGGACGAACCGGTCCGACAACTTGATCGACATGCTGCCCCGGAACGTGGTGAACGCCAGCCAGGACCGCAGCCTGCTCTGCCATGGGCAGACGTAGAGGGTGTCGCCCAGTCGGCGGAGGTAGGCGTTGGCGCTCTCCTGCTCGGGAGCCGGCATCGGCGGCACGTACATGAGCCTGCGGACGGATTCCCTGTGCTCGATTTCCAGCGCGTGAGCCCGGCGCGGCCGGTCCCGGGACTCGGCGTAACTGGTCCACGTCTCCTGGTCTCGTGGGGCGAAGGCCGTCAACGGTTCGTACACACGGAGGTAGGCGGCGTAGGGGAGCACACCAGAATCGTGCCACGTCGACGCGGAGATGTGGCGCACTGTCCTGATTTTCCATGATCACTTTGCAATGGCGTCGCTAAGCTGGGAAGAAATCGCCGCAACGGGGCGGCGAGCATAGGCGATCAGGAGTCACCACCGTGACTGACGTCTTCGGGCTTTCTCACAAGGACCCCAGCCCGGTCGTCCATTCAGGCAAGCATGAGCAGGTCGTGTTCTGCTCAGACGAACGCAGCGGTCTGCACGCGATCATCGCGATCTACAGCACCGCTCTCGGGCCGGGACTGGGGGGTACCCGGTTCTATCCCTACGGCAATGAGCAGGCCGCCCTGGCCGATGTGCTCAATCTCTCACGCGCCATGGCGTACAAGAACTCCCTCGCCGGGCTCGACCTCGGCGGCGCCAAGGCCGTGATCATCGGCGATCCTTCGCAGGACAAGAGCGAGGCGCTGCTGCGGGCCTACGGGCGGTTCATCGAGTCGCTCGGGGGCCGCTACTACACCGCCTGTGACGTGGGCACCTACAGCGAGGACATGGACGTCGTCGCCAGGGAGACCTCCTACGTCACCGGGCGGACAGAAGAGCACGGCGGCGCGGGCGACTCCTCGATCCTCACCGCTTTCGGCGTCTTCCAGGGCATGCGCGCGGCAGCGGAGCACGTGTACGGCACGCCGTCCCTGAAGGGCAGGCGGGTCGGCGTCGAGGGCGTCGGTAAGGTGGGACACCGGCTGGTGGACCACCTGATCGAAGAGGGCGCCGAAGTCGTGATCTGTGACGTGAACGACAGCGCTGTAGATCGTGTACGGCGCCGCCACCCGTCGGTCCACGTCGTCGATGACGCCGTCGCTCTCTCCTCCGCCGACATCGACGTCTACGCCCCCTGCGCCCTGGGCGGCGCCCTGGACGACGACGCCGTGACCCGGCTCAACGCCAAGATCGTGTGCGGCGGGGCGAACAACCAGCTCGCCCATCCCGGCGTGGACAAGCAGCTCGCCGAGCGAGGCATCGCCTACGCCCCCGACTACGTGGTGAACTCCGGAGGGGTCATCCAGGTCGCCGACGAGATCGAGGGCTTCAACATGGCCCGGGCGCGTGCCAGGGCGGCGCGGATCTTCGACACCACATCGAAGATCTTTAAGTTGGCTGAGGAGGAAGGCGTCCCTCCGAGCGCGGCAGCGGATAGGCTGGCGGAGCGCAGAATGTCCGAAATAGGACGTCTGAGGGGTATTTGGCTCCGGCGCTGACCGGTGACGTCCGTACGACGTACCGAGCAGCGCGCAAAACAGGTACGGTAATAGGCGAACGAGAGACTGGCGCCTGAAGTCAGGTGGCGTCGGTGCGCGGTGCGTTAGCGACGAGGGGTCGGGCACGACCCCGCATGAGGGGGTCGAGCCAATGGGGCGCGGCCGAGCCAAGGCCAAGCAGGTCAAGGTCGCCCGCCAGCTGAAGTACAACAGCGGCGGCACGGATCTTGAGCGCCTGCGCGCGGAGCTCGGAGTCGTGGATGAGGACGATTCCGGCCGCAGTGACGAGCATGACCCTTACGACGAGCTGGCTGATCGCTATGCCGATTATGCGGACGTCGACGACGAGGACGACGACGACAGCGGCCGCTCCGGTCGCCGTTGATCCCGCTCTGAATGCCAGGTGAGACACCCGGCGGGAGACTCTTCCCGCCGGGTGCCTTCGTCCTGTCCGGAGTGAGGCGCAGCGCCCCGGGCCACGTGCCCAGGACGTGATTTCGCCATGCCGGTCATGGTCAGGTTCGCGATCAAGGCTCGCGATCAGGCGAACCGGGCCTCGCCGGTGCCTTCGACGATCTCACCGAGCACCCAGGCCGGTACTCCGCGCTCGGAGAGCAGCGCCGTCGCCCTGTCGACCTCGGCGGCCGGCACGATCGCGCACATCCCCACGCCGAGGTTGAACGTCTTGTCCATCTCGGCCTGCGGCACGGAGCCGTGGCCCGCCAGGACGTCGAAGATCGCCGGAGGAGTCCAGGAGCCGCGGTTCAGCAGCGCGTCGACCGTCGAAGGAAGCGAGCGGGCCAGGTTGGCCGTCAGGCCTCCACCGGTGATGTGGGCGAACGCGTGCACCTCGGCCTCACGGATGAGGGCCAGGCAGTCGAGCGCGTAGATGCGGGTGGGCTCCAACAACTCCTCGCCCAGCGTCCGCGACAGCTCGGGGATCTCCTGCTCGAGACTCAGCCCGGCGCTTGCGATGACGTGCCTGACCAGGGAGTATCCGTTCGAGTGGATTCCGCTCGATGCAAGTGCGAGCACCACGTCGCCCGGCTTCACTCGGTCGGGCCCCAGCAGTTCGGACGCCTCGACGACCCCGGTTCCCGCGCCGGCCAGATCGTATTCGTCCGGCCCCATCGCGCCCGGGTGCTCGGCGGTCTCGCCGCCGACCAGGGCGCAACCCGCGAGGCGGCACCCCTCGGCCACGCCGCCGACGATGTCGGCGATGCGCTCGGGGACGACCTTGCCGCAGGCGATGTAGTCGGTCATGAACAGCGGCTCGGCCCCGCAGACGACGAGGTCGTCGACGACCATGCCCACGAGGTCGATGCCGATGGTGTCGTGCTTGCCGAGGCGCTGGGCCAGCATGACCTTGGTTCCCACGCCGTCCGTCGAGGTGGCCAGGAGCGGGCGGCGGTAGCGGAGGAACGCCGAGGCGTCGAAGAGCCCGGCGAAGCCGCTGACGTCGTGGACGACCTCGGGTCGGTGCGACCGGGCCACTCGCGACTTCATCAGCTCGACGGCGCGGTCGCCCGCGTCGATGTCGACGCCGGCGGCTGCGTAACTCGTCATCGCTGAGCCTCCAGGACGTACTTGCCGACCCTGTCCTGGTCGATCGCGATCGGGTAGACACCGTTGAAACAGGCACGGCAGAGCCGGTCGGCGGGGATCGTGGTCGCCCGCGTGAGCCCTTCGAGTGAGATGTAGCCGAGGGAGTCGGCCCCCAGCGAGGTGCGGATCTCCTCCACCGAGAGCGAGCCGGCGATCAGCTCCGCCCGGGTGGCGAAGTCGATCCCGTAGAAGCACGGCCAGGCCACCGGGGGCGAGGAGATCCGTACGTGAACCTCGACGGCGCCCGCCTCGCGGAGCATCTTGACGATCGCCCGCTGGGTGTTGCCGCGGACGATCGAGTCGTCGACGACGACCAGCCGCTTGCCCTCGATGACCTCGCGGAGCGGGTTCAGCTTCAGGCGGATGCCGAGCTGCCGGATGGTCTGCGACGGCTGGATGAACGTCCGGCCGACGTAGGAGTTCTTCACCAGGCCCTGGCCGTAGGGGATGCCGCTCTGCTCGGCGTATCCGATGGCGGCCGGCGTGCCGGACTCGGGCGTCGGGATCACGAGGTCGGCGTCGACGGGGTGCTCCTGCGCCAGGACGCGGCCCACCTCGACCCGCGTCGCCTGTACGCCGCGCCCGGCGATCGTGGTGTCGGGCCGCGCGAGGTAGACGTACTCGAACAGGCAGCCCTTGGGCTCCGGGGTGGCGAACCTGCGCGACCGGACGCCGCGCTCGTCGATCGTCAGCAGCTCGCCGGGCTCGATCTCGCGGACGAACGAGGCGCCGACGATGTCCAGCGCCGCCGTCTCCGAGGCGACCACCCAGCCGGTCTTCTCCTGAGCCGCAGGTCCTGAGGGGCCGGACACGCCCGCCAGCCGGCCGAGCACCAGGGGACGGATGCCCTGGGGGTCGCGGGCGGCGAACAGCGTGGTCTCGTTCATCCACACGAGCGAGTAGGCGCCCTTGACCTCGGGGAACAGCTCGGCGGCGACGTCCTCGACCGGCCGGGAGCCGTCCTGCGCAAGCAGCGCGGTCAGCACCTCGGTGTCGGTCGTGGCCTTGATCGAGCCCGCGGGAAGACGCGTGGACAGGTCGGCGGTGTTGATCAGGTTGCCGTTGTGGGCCAGCGCGAGGCCGCCGCCCTCGGAGGAGCTCAGCGTGGGCTGCGCGTTCTCCCACACGCTCGACCCGGTCGTGGAGTAGCGGCAGTGCCCGATGGCCAGGTGACCGCGGAGGGTCCCGAGGATCGACTCGTCGAAGACCTGGGCCACCAGGCCCATGTCCTTGTAGACGAGAATGCGGCTGCCTTCGCTCACGGCGATGCCCGCGGACTCCTGTCCCCGGTGCTGCAGCGCGTACAAGCCGTAGTAGGTGAGTTTGGAGACGTCCTCCCCGGGGGCCCACACTCCGAATACGCCACAGGCGTCCTGAGGTGCACGATCCCTGGGGTCGAGGTCATGGCCGAGACGGCCGTCGCCCTTCAACACGTACTTGAGTCTAGGTCGGACCCGATGCTGCTCGGACACGCGGGTGGTCGAGTCGAGGAGAAACGGTCGACTTCGCTTGGGCGTGTCGCCCCTGGTCGGCCCCGTGTTTTCAGGAGAACCTAGGCGTTCCGGCATGCCCAGATATTGAGGTACGGGAGAAAGCTACTGTGGCGACACTGGACGAGCCCGACCAGCCCGCGAGCTCCCCGGAGACTCCCCGAAGCGATCCCGGTGCGGCCCGGCACCCCGAAGGGGCGGCGCCGCGCGGCCAGACGCCGCCGGAGGGCCCCGGATCACCAGGAGGGCCGTCCTGGGAGGCTCCCGGTGGCGGCGGGCCCTGGCAGAACCCGCCGCCCGGGGGCTACGGCCCTGGACAGACCCCGCCGCCCGGGGGCTACGGCCCTGGACAGACCCCGCCGCCCGGCGGCCACGGGCCGGGAGAGCCGCCTCAGGGCCCGCCGCCCGGCGGTGGCGGATGGCCCCCCGGCGGCGGAGGGTGGCCTCCTCCCGGTGGCGGCGGCCCGTGGCAGGCCCAGGGACCCCGCGGCGGGCTGGGGACCGCGGCGCTCGTCCTCGGAATCGTCAGCCTCGTGCTGCTGCTCGTCTGCGGCATCGGGGCGCTCGTCGCGATCGCCGGGATCATCGTCGGCATCGTCGCGATCGCCAAGCAGTCGAACAAGCGCAGGGCGATCATCGGGCTCTGCCTGAGCGCGCTCACGCTGCTGCTGGGCCTGATCGCCGGAGCCCTGATCTACAACTGGTACCAGAGCAAGAACCTCGGCGAGTGCTTCGACCCCTCGCTCTATCCGAGCCAGGAGGCGGCCCAGCGGTGCGTGGAGGAGAAGCTGGGCGGCACCCAGCCGGAGAACGCCGTGTGATCGGACGGGATCACATCAGGGGGAGATGCTCCGACAGGTCGGCCCGTGATCCACTGGCCGAGACCCGCCCGGCCGCGACGGCGTCGGACCACGAGAGCCCGCCGGTGGCGAGTTCCAGCCAGGTGGCCGGGTCGGTCTCGATGACGTTCGGCGGGGTTCCGCGCGTGTGCCTGGGCCCCGCCACGCACTGGACCGCCGCGTAGGGCGGCACCCGGACCTCGACCGTCCGCCCCGGCGCCAGGGCCGCGAGCCGCTCAAGCAGGTGCCGTACGGCGAAGCGGGCGGCCTCCTTGAGCGGCGTGAGTCCCGCTTCGTAGGCCCCGAGGACCACCCGCACGCACGTGTCGGCGACGGCGTCGTCGGGACCTTCGAAGGGCGTCCGCCCGAGATCGGCGAGCTGGGCGTCGAGCGCCTGCCTGACCTGGGCGGGGTCCAGTCTGCGTGGCATCCGCCCATTGTCGTGCACGGCTCAGGCGACCGTTTCCAGGGCGGCGGGCTCGTCGTCGCTCCCGTTACCCGCCGGCCCCGCCGTACGGCTGCGCCGCAGCGCGAACAGGCTGACCGGTACGCCCACGAGGACGATGGCGGCGGCGATCACCAGGGTGAACTGGTAGGCGTCCAGGAACCGCTCCAGCGGGGCTCCGGTCGCGACGTTCTCGCGTGCGCTGAGGATGGCGCCGAGGATCGTGATCCCGAGTAGCCCGAACACCTCGCGTGAGACGTTGAGCACACCGGAGGCGACGCCCGCCCTGGCGGTGGGCATCGTGCTGAGCACCACGTTGGTCAGCGGGACGAGCAGCCCGGCGCCGGCTCCGTAGAGCAGGAACCAGGGGAGCAGGTCGAGGTAGCCGTCGCCCGCTCCCACGCTGGACAGGCCGCCGATCGCCGCGGCCATCAGCGCGAGGCCGGCGGCGACGGTGCCGGCGTTGCCGAAGCGGTCGGCCAGCCGGGGGGAGACCGTCGCGATCACCGCCATGAGCAGGGCCATCGGCACGAAGCCCGCGCCGGCCTGGATCGGGGTGAAGCCCAGCGCGCTCTGGAGGTAGAGCGCGGTGAAGAAGTAGATGCCGAACACGCCGAACGACCACATGCCCATGGAGAGCAGGCCCCCGCTGAAGATCCGCTCACGGAACAGGGTGAGGTCGATCATCGGCCGGGCCGTACGGGACTCGACGATCAGGAAGGCGACGGCGGCGACTGTGGCCACCGCGAAGGAACCCAGGATGGGCGCCGACGTCCACCCGCGCGACGCCCCTTCGATCAGCGCGTAGGTCAGGGCGAACAGGGCGAGCGCGGAGGCGGCGAGCCCGGGCAGGTCGAGCCCGGTGCGCGCCGTCGCGCCGCGCGGCACCCGGATGGACCGGAGCCCGATGGCCGCCGTGGCGAGGCCGATGGGGGCGTTGATGAGGAAGATCCACCCCCAGTGGGCGTTCTCGCTCAGGAACCCCCCGGTGAGCGGGCCCACGGCGAGCGCGAGCGCGCCCACGGCGCTCCAGATGCCGACGGCCATGCCGCGCTCACGCGGATCGGGGAAGATCGCCGGCAGGAGGGCCAGAGAGGTCGGGGCGAGCAGTGCGGCCCCCACACCCTGTACGGCTCTCGCCGCGATCAGCGCCTCCTGCCCGCCGGCGAGCCCGGCCGCCACGGAGGCCAGCGTGAAGACCGCGAGCCCGGTGAAGAACATCGTGCGAAGACCCACCACGTCGGCCAGCCGTCCGCCCACGAGCAGCAGGCCCGCGAACACCAGGATGTAGGCGCTCACGATCCATTCCAGCCCAGACATCGTCAGCCCGAGGTCGCGCTGGATGGTCGGCAACGCCACGTTGACCACGTTGTTGTCCAGATACGTCATGAACGTCGCGAGCGCCACCGCGACCAGCGCCCACCATCGTCCCGTCATCGGAATCCCCTCTTGTACGTAGTACTTGTACGGCGTACATGTACGGTGCATAGGAGACCTTGTACGGCGTATAGTTGTCAAGCGCCGCGAGGGAAGAAGGACGGAACGGCCGATGGCACCGGAGAAGCTGACCCGACAGACCGTGATCGACAAGGCGATCGAGCTTGCCGACCTCGAGGGCCTGGAGGCCGTCACGATCAGGCGTCTCGCGCAGGAGCTGGGCGTCTCCCCGATGGCGCCCTACTGGCATTTCAAGAACAAGGAGCTACTGCTCCACGCGGTGGCCGACCACGTGCTCGCGGAGCTGACGCCCGAATCCGATCCCGCGTCGCCGTGGAACGTCCGGCTGAGGGCGATGGTCGAGGCGCTGGTCCGCGTCCTGCGGCGGCATCCGTCGATGGTCGGGGTGTTCCCGTTGATCCACAAGGAACAGGTGAGCAGCTTCACCCGCGCCACCGAGACCGCCCTGTCCCTCCTCGGCCAGGCGGGCTTCACTCTCGAGGAGGGCTTCCTGATCTCGTCCCACCTTCTCCACGGCGTCCTGGCGCTGGTGGGCGACGAGCCGGGCGGCCCGCGGACCCTGACCGCGGGCGAGGCCGTGGAGTGGCGCAGGCAGAAGCGGCTGGCGCTGGAGTCCCTGCCTCAGGACCGGTTCCCCTGCATGGTGGCGTTCGGCAGGACCTTCGAGGCCGAGCCGGACATCGAGCACTACTACGCGTTCGGGGTCGATCTCCTGCTCTCGGGCATCGAGGCGACGGCCGCGCACAGGACGCCGAGCACGGCCACCCCGAGCAGCACCAGGTAGGTCCGCTGGAACCCGGCCATGAGCTGCTGGAGGGCCACGGGGGAGACCCGGGAGAGGGTCCCCGCGTACACCTGCCGCCGCAACTCCGGAGGGACCGAGGCGGTCAGCACGCTGAGCGTCGTGGCCACGCTGAGCACGACGCCCACGTTCATGATCATGAGTCGGAAGCCGTTCACGACTCCGAGGCTTCCGGGAGGCAGGGCGCCCATCACCTGGGTGGTGTTGCCCGTCAGGAACGTGCCGCTGCCGCACCCGGCGACGAACAGGCCGATCCCGATCACCCAGTACGGCGAGTCCGCGCCGGCGGACAGGGCCAGGACGAGGAGGCCGGCGGCGGAGGCCGCGGCTCCGCCGATCGCGAGGACGGCGGGGTTCGTTCTGCGGCCGAGCGCGCCGGCGACGGGCGAGGCCAGGGTCATCCCGATCGGGACGGGCAGCACGGCGAGCCCTGCGGTCAGGGCGTCCACGCCGCGCGCGGCCTGGAAGTACAGACCGGCCAGCAGGATCAGCGACGCCCGCGCCAGGGCGTTGCAGAGCGAGGCGAGGTTCGCGAAGGCGAGCATCCGCCCGCCCAGCAGCGTCAGGTCGAGCACGGGGTTGGGGGCGCGCCGCTCGACGAGCACCAGCAGGGGAACGAGCGCCGCCGCGAGCAGGCCGGGCAGCAGTGCGCCCTGGCTGATCGAGATCAGCGCCGCCGAGAGCGCGGTGAACACGATCAGGTTCCCGAGCACGTCGACCGGCTCCCTGCGGCCCCGGGCGACCTTCCTGAGCGTGATCACGCCCCAGGCGAGCGCGGCCAGCCCGGGCGGCACGTTCACCCAGAAGATCCAGCGCCAGCCCAGCGTGTCGGCGATCAGGCCGCCCAGGGTCGGACCCATGAGCTGGGCCACCGACAACGTCCCGATGTAGACGCCCATCCCCTGGCTCAGCCGGTCGGGCGGGAAGGCGTCGGTGACGATGACCGTGCCGTTGGCGAGGATCATCGCCGCGCCCAGCCCCTGGACGGCGCGCATGGCGATGAGCAACGCCACGTCTGGGGCGAACCCGGCGAGCAGGGACGCACCCGTGTAGAGGGCGAACCCGAGGAGGTAGACCTCCCGCCTGCCCAGCAGGTCGGCCATCCTGCCGAAAAGCACCAGGGTCGACGTGCTGGCCAGCAGATTCGCCAGCAGGATCCAGCTCGACGCGACCGGCCCGGCGTCGAAGTTCCTGACGACCTCGGGAAGGGCGACGTTGAGGGTGCTGGAACTCACGCCGATGAGCACGAGGCCGAGGCCGGTGACCGAGCAGACCCGCCAGGCGTAACGCAGGGCGTGGGCGTACTCGGGAGAGCCCGGCTGCGGGGGGACGACGGCCATGTCGTCGATTCTGCCCTTGCTGATCACCGGGGGCCCCGTCGAGCCCGCCGTCCATCATGCGGCGGCGGTCTAACGGGCGTGCCTGCGAAGCTCCTCCAGGTCGTGGACGACCACCCGGAGGCGGCCGGTCTCGATCAGTCCCCGGTCCCTGAGCGTGCGAAGGGCCTTGCTGACCGCCTCCCGGGAGGCGCCTGTCCAGGCGGCCAGTTCGTCCTGCGAGAGCGGCAGGGCCACCCGGACGCCTCCGCCCTCCGGCTCGCCGTACCGTTCGGCGAGCTCGACGAGCCGCGTCGCCACCCGCACGGTCGTGTCGTACGCGCCGTACTCGACCCGCTTGCGGTCGGCGTCACGCAGCCGGCCGACGATGAGCCGCATGAGCAGCACGGCCACGCGCCCGTGCCGGCGCAGGAAGTCGGGGAAGTCGCGGAGCACGATCCCCTCGACGGGCTCCAGGGCCGTCACCGTCCCCGACCGCGGATGACCGTCGAGCGCCGACATGTCGCCCAGGAGCGCCCCCGGGCCGCGCAGGGCCAGGACGACCTCGGTGCCGCCCTCGGTGTGCGACGACACCTTGACCCGGCCGGAGGTGAGCACGAGCACCCAGTCGGCCGTCTCGCCCTCGTTCATCACGGTTGCCCCGCGCTCCCAGCGGCGGGGCCGTCCTGCCGTGCGCAGGTCGTCGATCTCCTCGGCGGTCAGCAGGTCGAGGAACTCTCCCGGCTCCGGACTGATCACCCGTTGCTCCCCTCGAGTGCGACGAGACGGTAGGCGCGGACGGTCCTGGCCTTCCCCTTCAGCGACAGGTCGCCGAGCGGAACGACGCGGGCCGGTCCGATCAGGTCGCGGGTGGCCTGACCGATCACCACGGTTCCCGGCTCGGCCAGCGCCTGGAGCCTGGCCGCGACGTTGACCGCGTCGCCCATCGCGTTGAACCCGCGGAACTCCGGGCTGCCGATGTTGCCGACCAGGGCCGTGCCCGTGTTCACCCCGACGCGGAACGTCGGCCACTCCACCGCCGGGATGCGCCCGGCCGCCTGCTCGGACACCACCCGCCGTGACACCGCGGCGGCCGCTTCCTGCATCTCCAGGGCGGCTCGTACGGCCTTCGCCGCGTGGTCCTCCTGACGTGCGGGCGCGTTGAACAGGGCGAGCAGCGCGTCGCCGACGAACTGCACGATCGTGCCGCCGTTGCCGAGAACGCACGGCACCGCGGCCGAGTGGTAGCGGTTGAGCATCTCGACGATCTCGCCGGGGGAGACGCGCTCGGAGAACGACGTGAACCCGCGCAGGTCGGCGAACAGAGCCGTCACCTCGACGAGGCTGCCGCCGAGCGCGGCCTGGCCGGGATCGGCGAGGAGCGACTCCGCGACGTCGGGCGACATGTACTGCCGGAACAGGGTGTTCGACTCGCGGTAGAGCCGCGCGTTCTCCAGGGAGATGGACACCTGGCCGGCCAGGGCGGCCGCCAGTGCCTCGTCCTGGGCCGTCGTCCCCGCGGGGACGGACAGGGCTCCGGCGAGCCTGCCCTTGACGGTCACCGGATGGACGGCCCGCCCGTCGTGGAGGACCATCCGCCCCTCCGCGAGGGCCGGGGCTACGTGTGAGGGCTCGGGAGGGCCGTCCCCGTAGGGGATGAGGCGGCCGTCCCGCATGAGACTCAGCCGGACGTCGCCGTAGGCCCGCCGCACCCGGTCCAGGACATGGGTGAGCAGTTCGGACTCCGGACGCCCGACCCGGGTCTGGCGTCCCACGTCGGCCAGCGCGCCGAGCCGTTCCGACAGGTCGCGCTCCGCGGCCAGGGCGGCCCCGGCCCGGTCGAGCACGGCCGCCTGTCCCTCGGTCAGCCGGAACCGTCCCGCGAGCCGGGTGGCGACGGGTACGCCCGACTCGGTTCTGCGGCGCAGGTGCCCGACGAGCTCCTCCAGGGCCTCCTCGTACTGCGCCTGCACGCGGCGGGCGGTAGCCGACAGCGCCACCGCGTCGAACAGGCCGCCTGCCGCGCCCTCGCGGCGGAACTGGAGGTAGGCGCTGTAGGCGACGAAGAGGAAGGCGAAGGTGAGCAGCAGGTGCCACATCCACCACGACAGGTGCCACAGGCGGTGGGACATGCCTGCGACCATCGCCTCGGCCAGCAGGGCGTACGCCGTGATGAGGCTGATCAGGACCGCCGCGGGCCGGCGGCGGTGCAACCGGAACATCATGACCGCCGCCGCCGCGTAGAGCCCGACGCCGACGAGGGAGAAGGGCCCCAGCCCCGCCCCGTGCGGCGGCAGCGGCCCGCTCAGCGGCGTGAGACCGGGTGCCAGGCACGCGACGCCGAAGGCCGTCAGCACGGCCGCCAGGCCCGCCCACAGGGCGCCGCGGGCACGCAGGACCGCTCTCGCTGCGCCCGCTCCCAGGGGCAGGGCGGAAGCGAAGGCGAAGGCGGACGCGATCGTGAGGCCGACGGGCTGGGCCAGTTCGAAGCCGAGCGTGAGGTCGACGAAGATCCCCGGTGTGGTCAGCCCGTGAAGGAGGAAGAAGCCCGCGCTGCTGAGGAAGACCAGGGAGACGAGCAGCAACCGCGCGTCCCCGCGCCGCGCCGACGCGCGGGCGACCAGGCCGCCGAGGACCACGTTGACACCCGCCACGACCAGGATGAGCGCGAAATGGCTGGGGTTGTCGTGCCATTCGACGTCGAGCGCGGGCTGGGCCAGAAGCAGCCACAGGCCCAGCAGCGGGAGGACCAGGTGGAGCACCCAGACCACGGCCCTGATCGGCTGCGTCGCAGACGGGAGGTAGGACTCGCGCGCCGCGGGGGGCGTGTCATCGGGCCGCAAGGGTGTCCTCCACGGTCGCTCACCTGCCGCCTGATTATCCCCATGCGCCGACGTCATGGGAACGTCTGCGCCCGCGGGCGGTAGCGCCCGGAGAGTCTGGCCAGCTTCAGGCTGAGGTGCAGGCTCAGCCGCTCTCCGCCGTCCGTCAGGTCGGTCTCCGCCAGCGCCTCGACGCGCTGCAGCCGGTAGTAGAGCGAGGTGCGGTGCAGCCGCAGCCGGCGTGAGGCCTCCAGCGCGCTGCCCGCGAGGTCGAGGTAGATCTCCAGCGTTTCCAGCAGGGGCAGGTGCTGGTCGTCGCCGAGCAGCCGCTCCAGTCCGGGGTGCAGGTCGTCGGGGGGAACGCGGGTGAGCATCCGGTAGACGCCGAGTCTGGCCCATTCCACCGACCGCCCGAGTTCGGGCACCTTGGCCGCGACCTCCGCCGCGTGCAGGGCCTCCGTGTACGACTCGGCCGCCCCGGTGAGGGACGGGCGCGACCGGCCGATGCCGACCAGGACCGGCGTGTCCATGGCGGCGTGCATCTCCTCGGAGAACGTCGCCGTGCCCGCGATCAGCAGCACGGCGTGGTCGTAGCGCACGAGATGCAGGGGCTGGTGACCGGCCAGCCGGCGCCGCAGTGCGAGCAGTCCGCGTTCGAGCGTCAGCCGCAGCGCCTCGTCGGTCTCCGCCGCCGTGGGTTTGGCGACCGCCACCGTGACGGGCGCGGTCTGGGGGAAGGCTCCGGCCTCGATCAGCGCCCGGGCGGCGCCGTCCTCGCCGAGCAGGACCCCGGTGATGGCCTCGAGTTCTCGATGCGAGGTCAGCGCGGACGCCAGGCTCTCGTGGAAGAGCGCGAGCGCCAGCGCGGGTGCGGCCGCGGCCGCGACGTCGACCTCGGCCTCCGTCATGGCGGGGGCCACGTCGATGAACCAGAGGAATCCGAGCAGCCTGCCGTCGTGCCGCACGGGGACGCACACCCGGGGGAGCAACCCCAGGTCGGCGGCGCCCGGGGTGCGCAGCGGCCCCGCCGTGTCGTGGATCCCGGCGGAGTGGAGGAAGGCGCGGACCTCGGGCGTGGTGTGGCGGCGCAGAATGGAGTCCCGGCGGATGTCGTCGAGCTGCCCGTCCTGCTCGGAGTAGGCGACCACGCGCTGCCTGCCGTCCTCGAGTAACAGCGGCCTGCGCAGGCGCGCGGCGAGATTGTCGACGATGCGCTGAAGATCCGCCACCGGCCTCCTATCTGGACTTTTCTACGGTTGTCGGAAAACCGTCATTCGATCTTCTCTACAACTGAACGATGATTTCGGTCAAGGCCGTATATACCGTCCGAATCGTGAATGCCCTCCCCAAGCTGCTCAAGGTCCTGCTGGCGGCCGCCGTGGTGGCGCCGGCCGTCTTGGCGGCTACCCCCGCATCCGCAGCCCCCGCCGACGATCCCGAGTACCCCTGGCGGCTGAACCAGTGGCCGCAGACCCAGCCCTGGCAACGTGACGAGCCGGACGCGTCGCAGTCCCTGCGCACGCTCAGCTCGTCGGCTCCCACGGTCAAGCCCATCGACCCGCAGAACTGGAAGAACCCCGACCACATGACGTGGGCGGACTACAAGAAGGTCCCGGGCACCGACTGGGCCGACCCGACGGTCACGGGGTCCACGCGCACCTTCAAGGGCGCGCTGGTGCTGCTCGACTACTCCAACCAGCCGTTCGAGGTGACCCAGCCCCAGGGTTCGTCGGTCTTCGGCAACCCCAGCGCCGAGGCCCACGACATCCCCCGGGACCAGGTCGCGAAGTTCTACCAGGACTTCCTCAACACCCCCGGCAAGCTCAACAAGGGCCACACCCTCCACGAGTACTGGATGGAGGACTCCGGAGGCCGCTACGGCGTGGACCTCACGGGGTTCGGGCCGTACACCATGCCGGGCAAGTCCTACGAGTACGGCCTGGAATACCAGCGCAACGCCTGCCCGGCCGGTGACACCTGCAACAGGAACCTGCGTACGGACGGCAACACCGCCTGGGTCAACAGCGTGGGCCAGGACGTGGCCTCCCAGTACGACTTCGTCTTCTACGTGACCGCCGGCCAGGACGAGTCGTCCACCTGGCAGGAGTTCGGGATGATGAAGTTCCCCACCAAGGAGGACGTCACCGACGAGTTCGGCCCGCCGGACCCGGCCCTGCCCAACTGGTCGACCACCCGCTACGTCGACTGGACCTCCTGGGCCGCCGGCTCGACGTTCTGGCCCAACGCCCGCTTCGGCGTCGACTCGGTCCAGGCGGAGAGCTCGGGCATGGGGACCTACGCCCACGAGTTCAGCCACATCATGGGCGTCGGCGACAACTACAACAACCCGTACGGCATTCCGGCCCGCCGCGCCTACACCGGCATCTGGGAGATGCTCAGCCGCGGCAGCTTCAACGGTCCGGGCGGCCCGCACAGCCGCTGGCTGATCCCGCCCACGGCGGGAGCGTCGATGGGCGCCCAGCACATGCTCCGCAACAAGATCAAGCTGAACATGGTGGACGAGCAGAACGTCCTGCGCCTGTCGCGTGACGCGCTCGCCCAGTCCGGCATGGTCGTCGCGAACGTGACCGCCCGCGAGGTGCAGCCCGGCAAGAGCGCGCTGTCGGGCGTCAACATCGTGCTGGACGGCGGAGACAAGTCGACCGGCTCGTGCTCCACCCAGACCGACCCGCTGTGCGACGGCGGCAACTACAACAACTACACGGTCGAGGTCGTCGACCGGATGGGCACCGACTCCTTCACCTCCGACTCGGGCGTGCTCCTGGCCAAGACCAAGGACACCGACAGCGCCCCCTTCGAGTGGGTGGTCGACGCAAACCCGCAGGACATCGGGATGACCGACTACGTCCTCCCGGACGGCACCGAGGTGCCGATCACCATCGGCGACTACCGCCAGCTGGCCGACGCCCTCTTCCACGCGGGCACGAACTCCGGCAGCGAGTACGAGTACACCGACGAGGTCAACCGGCTGCACTTCTACATCACCGATGTGAAGCGCGACAAGAAGGGCATCCTCTCCTACACCGTCGCGATCCGCTCGCTGGATGGCGCCGGCCCGCAGAAGCACGGCGTCAAGCTCCTGCCCAGCGTGGGCGTGCCCACGTCCCAGAAGGGCGTGTCGTCCTGCAGCTTCCCGCTGTTCAACACCGGCAAGAAGGCGGCCGTGCCGGGACAGCACCCCGAGGACGTCAGCGCCTACCTCGGCAGTGACGTCTACCGGCTGAAGGCGGAGGTCCAGGGCAAGGGCTGGACCGCCAGTACCCCCAACGCGCTGGCCACCGTCGAGTTCGGCAAGCACGAGTCCGTCAAGGTCGACGCCCTGCGGGGGCCGGGCGCCAGCCACCTGGCCACCGTCAAGCTGACCGCGACGTCCGAGAGCGACCCGACCAAGAAGGCCACCGCGACCTGCGTCGCCGTCGGCCTCTAGTGATCACATGACGAAGGGCCCTTCCGGAGATTTCCGGAAGGGCCCTTTGCGTGCGGTCTGTACGGCAGGTCAGCCGAAGATCGCCGGAAGCGCACCCTCGTGAGCCTCGCGGAGATCGGCGACGGGAACGTCGAAGACGTCCTCGACGATCAGCGAGGTTCCACCCGTGGTGCCCAGTCCGTAGCAGGGCACGTCGTAGCGTCCGCAGATCTCCGCCAGAGCCTCGAACGCCAGTGGCCGGACGCACACCAGCGCCCGCGCGGCCGTCTCGCTGAACAGGCCGACGAAGGCGTCCTCGATCGGCAGGCTCACCGAGGCGCCCACTCCCTGGGCGATGCACGACTCCGCCAGGGCGATCGCCAGGCCGCCGTCGGAAAGGTCGTGGGAGCCCTCGATCAGGCCCTCGGCCGCCGCGGCCGCCAGCACGGCCGCGAGCCCGCGCTCGGCGATCAGATCCGCCTGCGGGGGGAGGCCCCCGAGGTGGCCGTGGACGACGTGCGCCCACTCCGACCCGCCGAACTCCTCGTGGGTCTCGCCCAGCAGCGCGATCCGCAGCCCCGGGACCGTGAAGCCCGACCTGACCCGCTTGGCGACGTCGTCGATCACGCCGAGCACGCCGACGACCGGCGTGGGGTGGATCGCGTCGGAGCCGGTCTGGTTGTAGAACGACACGTTGCCGCCGGTCACGGGGACGCCCAGGATCTGGCACGCGTCCGCGAGACCACGCGTGGCCTCCGCGAACTGCCACATGACCTCGGGGTCCTCGGGCGAGCCGAAGTTGAGGCAGTTGGTCACCGCCAGCGGCGTGGCGCCGGTCACGGCCACGTTCCGGTAGGCCTCGGCGAGCGCGAGCTGGGCGCCCGCGTACGGGTCGAGCTTGGCGTAGCGGCCGTTGCCGTCCGTCGACAGCGCGATGCCCCGGGTGGTCTCCTCGGCGCCCGGCATGACCTCGGAGATCCGCACCATGCCGGCGTCCGCCGGCTGGGCCAGGACGGTGTTGCCCCGGACGTACCGGTCGTACTGGGAGGTCACCCACTCCTTAGAGGCCAGGTTCGGGGACCCGAGCAGGGTGAGGAGGGTCTCGCGGAGATCCGAGGGCCGCGGCAGGTGCTCGGGGCCGTCGGCGTTGAGGGCGGCCTGGCCGGCGGGCTCGTGGAAGGGCCGCTCGTACACCGGGCCGTCGTCGGCCGCCGTGCCCGGCGGGATGTCGACGATCGTCTCGCCGTCCCACGTCATGACGAGCCTGCCGGTGTCGGTCACCTCGCCGATCACGGTCGCGGGGACGTCCCACTTCTCGCAGATCGCCATGAAGGCCGGGATGTCGCCGGGCGTGACGACGGCCATCATCCGCTCCTGCGACTCGCTCATCAGGATCTCCTCGGGCCGCAGCGACGGGTCGCGCAGCGGGACGAGGTTGAGATCGACGTGCATGCCGCCCGTGCCCTTGGCCGCGAGCTCGGTCGTGGCGCAGGAGACGCCGGCCGCGCCGAGGTCCTGGATGCCGACCACCACGTCGGCCTGGTAGAGCTCCAGGCAGCACTCGATGAGCAGCTTCTCCATGAACGGGTCGCCGACCTGGACGGCGGGCCGCTTGGCCTGCGACTCGTCCTCGAAGGTCGCCGACGCGAGCACCGAGGCCCCGCCGATGCCGTCGGCGCCGGTCCGCGCCCCGAAGAGCACGACCTTGTTGCCCGGCCCGGGGGCGGTGGCCAGCTTGATCTGGTCCTTGCGGAGCAGGCCGACGCACAGCGCGTTGACCAGCGGGTTGCCGATGTAGCAGGGGTCGAACGCGACCTCGCCGCCGATGTTCGGCAGGCCCAGGCAGTTGCCGTAGTGGCTGATGCCCTCGACGACGCCGGGCAGTACGCGCCGGGTGTCCGGCTGGGTGGCGCCGCCGAACCGCAGCGCGTCCATGACCGCGATCGGGCGGGCGCCCATCGACATGATGTCGCGGACGATGCCGCCGACGCCCGTGGCCGCGCCCTGGTGCGGCTCGACGTACGACGGGTGGTTGTGCGACTCGATCTTGAAGGTGGCCGCCCAGCCGTCGCCGATGTCGACGACTCCGGCGTTCTCCCCCATGCCGACGAGCAGGGCTTCCGACTTGGGCGCCTTGGTCCCGAACTGCCGCAGATGGACCTTGGACGACTTGTAGGAGCAGTGCTCGCTCCACATGACCGAGTAGATCGCCAGCTCCGAGCTGGTCGGGCGGCGGCCGAGGATCTCGCGGACCCGCTGGTACTCGTCGTCCTTCATGCCCAGCTCGACGTACGGCTGCCGCTCGTCGGGGGTCTCGAAGGCGAGCTTGACGCTGTCGACGGTCATGCGTTCACCAGATTCTTGAGGATGGAGGTGAAGAAGCCTCGCCCGTCGACGCTGGGCGCGCCGGTGAGCTCTTCGACGGCGTGCTCGGGATGGGGCATCAGCCCCACGACGTTGCCGGCCTCGCTGGTGATCCCGGCGATGTCGTTGAGCGAGCCGTTCGGGTTGCCGCCCGCGTAGCGGAACACGACCCGGCCCTCGCTCTCCAGTGCCTCGATCGTCTCGGCGTCGGCCACGTACCGGCCCTCACCGTGCTTGACCGGCAGGACGATCTCCTGGCCGCGCTCGAACTCGGCCGTCCAGGCCGTGTCGGCGTTCTCGACCCGGATGCGCTGGTCGCGGCAGACGTAGTGGAGCCCCTGGTTGCGGGTCAGCGCGCCCGGCAGCAGGTGTGCCTCGCAGAGGATCTGGAAGCCGTTGCACGTGCCCAGCACGGGCAGGCCCGCACGGGCCGCGGGGACGATCTCCTCCATGAGCGGGGCGAACCGTGAGATCGCCCCGCAACGCAGGTAGTCGCCGTAGGAGAACCCGCCGGGAAGGAAGACCGCGTCGACGCCCTTGAGATCACGCTCCGCGTGCCACAGGGGCACCGCCTCGGCGCCCGCCAGCCGTACGGCTCTCGCGGCATCCTGGTCGTCGAGTGTTCCGGGGAAGGTGACGACGCCCACCCGGGCAGCGCTCATGACAGTGGTCCCTCCAAGCCGTAACTGGGCACAGGCACGCTCGAGTCGCCATCTACTCGGATGATGGCGGCCGGTGGCGGTACACCTCAGGTTATCGAAGGACCCAAATCGGCCGCTCGGCAGAGCGCTCGGAACCGGCCGATCAGACGCCGGCGAGCTGCCCGGCGAGCGTGAGGTGGTGGGCGATGGCGTCCTCGTCCCAGTCGAGCTCCTTGCGGAGCCGGACGACGGTGCCCTGGCCAGGCGTGATGTCGAAGGAGATCTCGTCCACCACGGCCCGCATGATCAGAATGCCCCGCCCGTTCTCGGCATCGCTCGGGGGGTACTGCTTGGGGATCGTCTCCAACCCCAGTCCGCAATCGACGACGCGCAGTTCGCAACGGCCGTGGCCGATGGTGGCCATCACCTCGTAACGATTCGCGGGACCTCCGTGCCGCACCGCGTTGGTGCAGGCTTCGGAGGTCGCCAGCAGGATGTCGGACACGCAGTCCTCGGTCACGCCCAGCGAGCGGAGAGCGTCCCCCAGCACACGACGGACCATGGGGATGCCTATGGCATCCCGCGGCATGGCTAGCGAAAACTCAATATCCACCGGACCCCTCCCCGGTGTCGAAGGTCACCAAGGTAGGCTTCCCCGGTGAATCAGGGCTAACCGCAAAATCACGTGCGTGTTATTTATGGTTCTACCAAGAAGGGCTTTACGCTCGCACGATGTGCTCTATAACGGACTTTGTCCTAATTTTCGTAGTGTGAAATATCCCACTTCAGCTCTCGATGTGGACCGTGAAGTCCTCGATCACCGTGTTGGCGAGCAGTGTTTCGGCCATCTTCCGGACGTCCGAAAGAGCCGCTTCATCCGCCGGGCCTTCGATTTCGACCTCGAACCGCTTGCCCTGCCGTACGTCGGAGACTCCCGAGAAACCCAGACGGGGCAGCGCTCTGGCGATCGCCTGCCCCTGCGGGTCGAGGATCTCCGGCTTGAGCATGACGTCGACGATGACGCGCGCCACGTTGTTCCTCCTGCTGGGTGGTGGGGTCGCTTCGCGACAAGCCTAGCGACCGGCCCGCGGCCCCGGACCGGGTGTCCGGCCACGGATGGAGTAGTGGGAGTGTTGGGCTCCGGCACTGCGGGAATCGGGGAGGGTGTGGACGGTGATGGCGGGTCTTGCGCAAGCGGGTACCGACTCTGCCACCATGTCCGCAGACGCGTGCGGCCTACCACCCCAGCGGCCGTATGCCAGAAGATCCGGCCCGACCGCGGTGGCGACCCCGCCCACGAACGGCCCACGACGCACAGGAGTGGCACGTGACATCCGACGCCCCTCGTGGTGTTGACGCACCTCCGGAGCTCGTCCAACTGCTCACCCCCGAAGGGGAGCGTGTCGAGCACCCCGACTACGACATCGAGCTGACCGACGAAGAGGTCCGCTCCCTCTACCGCGACCTGGTCCTGGTCCGCCGCATCGACCTCGAGGCGGTCGCGCTCCAGCGACAGGGTGAGCTGGGCATCTGGGCGTCCCTCCTCGGGCAGGAGGCCGCGCAGATCGGCTCAGGTCGTGCGCTCACCGACGCCGACATGGCCTTCCCGACCTACCGGGAGCACGGCGTGGCCTGGTGCCGCGACGTCGACCCGGTCCGCCTCCTCGGCCTGTTCCGGGGTGTGAACCACGGCGGCTGGGACCCCGCGGAGCACAACTTCCACCTCTACACGATCGTCATCGGCTCCCAGACGCTGCACGCCGTCGGGTACGCCATGGGGATGCAGCGCGACGGCGGGGAAGCGGCGACGATCGTCTACTTCGGCGACGGCGCGACGTCCCAGGGTGACGTGAACGAGTCGTTCATCTGGGCCTCGGTCTTCAACGCCCCCGTCGTGTTCTTCTGCCAGAACAACCAGTGGGCGATCTCCGAGCCGCTGGAGAAGCAGACGCGGATCCCGCTCTACAAGAGGGCGTCCGGCTTCGGGTTCCCCGGCGTGCGGGTCGACGGCAACGACGTGTTCGCCTGCCTCGCGGTCACCCGCAAGGCCCTGCAGAACGCGCGCGAGGGGCAGGGGCCCACGCTGATCGAGGCGTTCACCTATCGCATGGGCGCGCACACCACCTCCGACGACCCCACCCGCTACCGGGTCGCCGACGAGCTGGAGGCCTGGAAGCTCAAGGACCCGATCGAGCGCCTCAAGGCCTATCTGTTCAAGAACCAGATCGCCGACCAGGAGTACTTCGACAAGATCGACGCGGAGGCCGACGCGCTGGGCAAGGACGTCAGGCGCAGGTGCCTGGAGCTGCCCGACCCCGAGCCCGAGGCGCTGTTCAAGCACGTCTACGCGGCTCCGCACGCCCTTCTCGATGAGGAGCGCGACCAGTACCTCACCTACCTGGCGGGATTCGAGCGATGACCACACTGACTCTCGCCAAGGCGCTCAACGAGGGACTGCGTCGTTCGATGGAGGACGACCCCAAGGTCCTCGTGATGGGTGAGGACGTCGGCAGGCTCGGCGGCGTGTTCCGGGTGACCGACGGCCTGCACAAGGACTTCGGCGAGGACCGCGTGATCGACACGCCTCTCGCCGAGTCGGGCATCATCGGCACGGCCATCGGACTGGCCCTTCGCGGCTACCGGCCCGTCTGCGAGATCCAGTTCGACGGGTTCGTGTTCCCCGCCGCCGACCAGATCATCACGCAGCTGGCCAAGATGCCGCTCAGATCGCTCGGCGCGCTCAAGCTGCCCGTCGTCGTCCGCATCCCCTGCGGCGGCGGCATCGGCGCCGTGGAGCACCACTCGGAGTCCCCCGAGGCCTACTTCACGCACACCGCGGGGCTGCGCGTCGTCGCGTGCTCCAACCCGGCCGACGGCTACAGCATGATCCAGGAAGCCATCCGGTCCGACGACCCGATCATCTTCTTCGAGCCCAAGCGGCGCTACTGGGACAAGGCCGAGGTCGACCTGGCCGCGCCCGGCCTGCCCCTCGACCGGGCCAGGATCACCCGGCCCGGTGCGGACCTCACGCTTCTCGCGTACGGGCCGATGGTGAAGACCTGCCTGGAGGCCGCTGCGGCGGCCGAGGAGGACGGTCGCGACATCGAGGTCGTCGACCTGCGCTCCCTCAACCCGCTGGACATGGGCGTGGTGGCCGAGTCCGTCACGCGTACGGGCCGCTGCGTGGTCGTGCACGAGGCGCCGGTGTTCACCGGGTTCGGCGCCGAACTCGCGGCGCGGATCACCGAGCAGTGTTTCTACCACCTCGAGTCGCCCGTGCTGCGCGTCGGAGGCTTCTCCACTCCGTACCCGCCGTCCCGGCTGGAGGAGTACTACCTGCCGGACCTCGACCGGGTGCTGGACGCCGTCGACCGCGCGTTCACCTACTGAGAGGGAGGAGTCTCATGCTTCGTGAGTTCAAGCTCCCCGACGTGGGCGAGGGCCTGACCGAGGCCGAGATCGTCAAGTGGCACGTCGCCGCGGGCGAGCACGTCAAGATCAACCAGACGATCGTCGAGATCGAGACGGCCAAGGCCGTCGTCGAGCTGCCCTGCCCGTTCGAGGGCACGGTCTCCGCTCTGATGGCGGAAGAGGGCCAGACGGTCGACGTGGGCGCGCCGATCATCTCCGTGCAGACGGAGGAGGAGGCCGGGGGCAGCCCGGAGGACCTCGTGCCGAACCCGCCCGCCGAGGGCGCGGTCGAACCGGGCGTCCACGGCAGCCCGGCGCCCAAGCAGGAGCGCAAGCCGGTCCTCGTCGGCTACGGGGTCATGGCCAGCTCCACCAAGCGCCGTCCCCGCAAGTCGGCCACCGCGGAGGCCGCGGCCCCCCCGGCGGCCCCGGTCGTCCCGGTTCCTGCCCCGGCTGCGGCACCCGTCCCCCAGGCCGTCGGACGGGTCGCCGTTCTGGCGAAGCCGCCCGTACGGAAGCTGGCCAAGGACCTGGGCGTCGATCTGACGACCGTCGAGGGGACGGGCCCCCAGGGCTCGATCACCCGCGACGACGTGCAGGCCGCCATCGGCGCGACGGTGCCGGCGGTCGGGCTTACGGCGCCGATCAGGCAGGCGGCGCAGGGCCGGGAGGAGCGCATCCCGGTCAGGGGCGTCAGGAAGGCCACCGCTCAGGCAATGGTGGCGAGCGCGTTCACCGCGCCGCACGTCACCGAGTTCCTTCAGGTGGACGTGACCGAGACGATGGAGGCGGTCAGGCGGCTGCGCCAGCTGCCCGACTTCGCCGAGGTCAAGGTCTCCCCGCTGCTGCTGGTCGCCAGGGCGGTGCTGACCGCGGTACGGCGGCACCCGATGGCCAACTCCACGTGGACCGACGAGGAGATCGTCGTCAGGCACTACGTGAACCTGGGCATCGCGGCCGCGACCGATCGTGGGCTGATCGTCCCGAACATCAAGGACGCCCAGGCCCTGTCGCTGCCCGAGCTGGCGGTGGCTCTGAACGACCTGACCGAGCGGGCCCGCTCCGGCAAGGCCACCCCGGCCGAGCTGACCGGCGGAACGATCACGATCACGAACGTCGGCGTGTTCGGGATCGACGCGGGTACGCCGATCCTCAATCCCGGTGAGGCCGCGATCCTGGCCCTCGGCCAGATCAGGGACATGCCGTGGGTGGTCGACGGGCAGCTCGCCGTACGCAAGGTGACCACGCTCGCGCTCTCGTTCGACCACCGGCTGATCGACGGTGAGGTCGGGTCGTACATTCTGCGGGACATCGGCGCGATGCTCGAGGACCCGCTGAAGATGCTCGCGTGGGGCTGAGCCGTACGTGATCGGGCGCGGCGACCGCAAGGCCGGTCGCCGCGTCCGGCACGATGAGGGCTGTGAGAAGGTGGCGGCAACGCCACAGCACAAGGGGAGACCATGTTCCGGCACGTCGTCATGTTCACCTGGACCGAGGACGCCACCGAGGACCAGAAGGCCGAGGTGGCCACGCGCCTGCGGGAGCTGCCGGCCGTCATCGGCCAGCTGCGGGACTACGTGGTCGGCGCGGACGCCGGAATCAACGAGGGCAACTTCGACTTCGCCGTGGTCGCCGACTTCGACTCGCCCGAGGACTATCTCGTCTACCGCGACCACCCGACGCACCGGGCCGTGATCGCCGAGTTCATCGCGCCCATCGTGGCCTCGCGCGCGGCGGTCCAGTACGCGTTCTAGCCGTCGCCCACGCGCGGCTTCCCGGCCGATGTGACGCGCCCTGCTCCCGGACGGCGTCAGGCCTCCGGCTTGTTCTCGTGCTCCATCAGGTGGTTGTCGGAGGTCTGGCCGCGCCGGGTGGCGAACACGATGCTCAACAGCAGACCCACACCGCCGACGATCATGAAGATGACGCCGATGACGTCGATGTGCACGGTGTCGCCGAGGACGTCAGGCTCGATGGCGAACTTCAGGATCGCGCCCAGCGTGATGAAGAAGATGCTGACCCCGATGCCCATCGCGTGACCTCCGGGACGTTCGTAGTGGCGAGGTAAAGAGGCTGTGCGCAATCGGTAATACCCGGCCGCGCGAGATCCAAGTACGCGAAAGCCGCCCGGATCTCCGGCGAGGAGATCCGGGCGGCCGCCACCACGCAGGAAGCCTTAGAAAGCCTCTTCGGGAAGCTCCATCAACTCGTCGCCGGTCGCGGCGAGCACCCGCCGCTCCGCGGCCAGGCGGGGCAGGACGGTCTGGGCGAAGAACGTGGCCGCCCCGACCTTGCCGGTGTAGAACGCCCGGTCCTCGTCCGACTCCGTGAGCGCATTGAGTGCCACCCCGGCCTGGCGGAGCAGCAGCCAGCCGAGCACCAGGTCGCCGAGCGCCATCAGGAACCGGGTGGTGTTGAGCCCCACCTTGCGGACCTCGTTCGGGTTCTCGATCGAGGAGATCGCCCAGCCGGCCATGGTGTCCGCCATGGCCTTCACCTCGTCGGCGGCCTCGTCCAGAAGCGCGCGCTCGACCTTGAGGCGGCCGTTGCCCGCGTCCGAGGCGGCGAAGGCCTTGATCTCGCCGAGGAGCGAGCCCAGCGCCGACCCCTGGTTCCTGAGGATCTTCCTGAAGAAGAGGTCGAGCCCCTGGATCGCGGTCGTCCCCTCGTACAGGGAGTCGATCTTGGAGTCGCGGATGTACTGCTCGATCGGGTAGTCCTGCAGGAAGCCCGAGCCGCCGAGGGTCTGCAGGGACCGGGCGAGCAGCTCGTACGACCTCTCGGAGCCGACGCCCTTCACGAGCGGGAGCAGCAGGTCGTTCATCGCCTCGGCGGCGGCGTCCCTGCGGCCCTCGGACTCCGCGATCTGGATCGTGTCCTGGAAGGTCGCCGTGTAGATGACCAGCGCCCGCATGGCCTCGGCGTACGACTTCTGCAGCATGAGCTCGCGGCGCACGTCGGGGTGATGGGTGATGGTGACGCGGGGGGCGGACTTGTCGGCCGAGCGGGTGATGTCGGAGCCCTGGACCCGGTTGCGCGCGTAGTCGAGCGCGTTCAGGTAACCGGTGGAGAGCGTCGCGATGGCCTTCGCCCCGACCATCATGCGGGCATGCTCGATGATCATGAACATCTGCTTGATGCCCTCGTGGACGCCGCCCACGAGGTAGCCGACGGCCGGGTGCCGCTCGCCGAGAGTGAGCTCGCAGGTGGTCGAGACCTTGAGGCCCATCTTCTTCTCGACGTTGGTGACGTAGACCCCGTTGCGCTCGCCCAGTTCGCCGGTCTCGAGGTCGACGAGGTACTTGGGGACGAGGAACATCGACAGGCCCTTGGTGCCCGCGCCTGCACCCTCGGGGCGGGCCAGCACGAGGTGGAAGATGTTCTCGGCCATGTCGTGCTCGGCGCTGGTGATGAAGCGCTTGACGCCCTCGATGTGCCAGGTCCCGTCGGGCTGCTCGACCGCCTTGGTACGGCCGGCGCCCACGTCGGAACCCGCGTCCGGTTCGGTGAGGACCATGGTGGCCCCCCAGTTGCGGTCGACGGCCAGCCGGGCGAACCGCTTCTGGTCGGGGGTGCCCAGTTCGTGGAGCTGGTGGGAGAAGGCCGGGCCGCAGGCGAACATCCAGATGGCCGGGTTGGCGCCCAGCACCAGCTCCGCCATGGACCACACCAGGCTGCGCGGCGCGACCGTGCCGCCCAGCTCCGGCTGCAGCTCCAGCCGCCACCACTCGGCGTCGACCCAGGCCTGGTAGGACTTCTTGAAGCTCTCCGGCATGGTCACGCTGTGCGTCGCGGGGTCGAAGACCGGGGGATGTCTGTCCGCGTCCTCGAACGACTCCGCGAGCGGTCCCGTCGCGAGCCGGTTCACCTCGTCGAGCACGGTGCGCGCCGTGTCCTCGTCGACGTCGGCGAACGGACCGGTGCCCAGGATCTCCTTGCGGCCGAAGACCTCGAAGAGGTTGAACTCCAGGTCGCGGAGGTTGCTCTTGTAGTGACCCATCTGTGCACTCCTAGGACCAGACCCGGGGGTTACGTACTGGTCGGTAACTCTATCTGAATGCTACCCGCCAGTAACCACCTACATGCATCTTTTACCCGACACATCCGGCACTGGATGGGGCTGGTGAGAAGGGACCGCTCGCCGTAGCTTTGCGGGATGGGCCTTGATGATCTGACGGCGAAATGGCGGACGGACCTGGAGTCCTGGGCGATTCCGGACGAGATCCTGGCGAAGGCGCCGACGAATCCCTGGACGCATCAGGTGGAGCGCTTCGCCCGCAGGACGGGTTCGCTACTGACCGATCCGAAGGGGCCGACCTACGAACGGGCACGTGAGGCGCTGCCGCGCGGCGGCACCGTGCTCGACGTGGGGGCCGGGACGGGGGCGGCGAGCCTGCCGCTTGAACCCGCTCTGCTCGTCGCCGTCGACGAGAACGCGGGGATGCTGGCCGAACTCGGCAGGCAGGCCAGGGGAACGGCGGTTCAGACGGTCGAGGGACGGTGGCCGGACGTCGCGGAGCGCACGCCCGTGGCCGACGTCGTGGTGTGCGCGCACGTGGTGTTCAACGTGCCCGACCTGGCGGAGTTCTTCGTCGCCCTGGACCGTCACGCCCGCAGGCGGGTCGTGGTCGAGTTGCCGGAGATCCATCCCACGAGCTGGCTGAACCCGCTCTGGGAGCACTTCCACGGTCTGGCGAGGCCGGCGGCGCCGACCGCCGCCGACGCCGTCTCCATCGCCGAGGCACTGGGATTCGAGGTCGCCGCCGAGCGGTACCCGTCCCCGGACGACCCGTTCACGTCGCCTGAGGAGATGGCGGCGAGCGCCTGCCGGAGGTTGTGCCTCGACCCCGGCAGGGCAGGTGAGGTGATCAAGGTGGCCACCGAGCTCGGGGTCTGGCCCGTCCCCCGGCGGCCCATCTTCACGATGTGGTGGGACCGCACCGCCGACGAGTGAAAGGTCACCTCGTCGCCTTGGCGCGGCTGCGCATCGCGAGCGCGAGCACGCCCGTGATGAGGAAGACGAACGCGCCTCCGCACAAGGCGTCCCAGGCGGCGCCGAAGATGCCCTCGCCGTCGAAGACCAGCTGTACCGGGTACATCAGCGCGGCGGCGGCGAGGCCGGGGTAGAGGGAGAACCGCCAGGGGTGGCGCAGCGCCCACACCCGGGCCTGCTGGGTCACCCGGTCGCCCGTGTGCGGCTGGGCTATCGCGCCGATGCTCGCCACCAGGGCGAACATCGTGATGCCCACGCAGAGAGCCCAGCTGAGGTCGGGGGATCCCGGGAGGATCACGCCCATGATGAGGCTCGTGGCCGCGACGGCGCCGCCGGAGACCGCGGCGGGCTTCCAGGGGGCGCCGCGCAGGGCGGCTCCTGCCAGCGACATCTCGTCGCTTCTGCTGAGTTCCTTCATGCTCTCCATCGTGCGTTCCCGCAGGCCCGTCAGCATCGGGGAAGTCCCTGACGGCCCCCTGAACCGGCCCCGCTAGGGTCTCCGGTATGTCCCTTTCTTTCCGTACGGCCCGTCGTGAGGACGTTCCGGTGATCGTGGCGCTGCTGGTCGACGATCCGATCTCGGCGAGCCGCGACACGGCGCCCGGGCTCGACTACGACGCCGCCTTCGCCGCCATCGACGCCGACCCCCGCAACGAGCTGATCGTCGTCGAGTCGGACGGGGAGATCGTGGGCACGATGCAGATGACCTTCATCCCCGGGCTGTCGCGGCGTGGCGCCGAGCGCGCCCAGGTCGAGGGGGTCAGGGTCGCCTCACGGCACCGCAGCCGGGGCATCGGCAGGAAGATGATGGACTGGGCCGCGCAGCGGGCCACGGAGCGTGGGTGCACGCTGATCCAGCTCACCTCGGACAAGGCCCGCACCGACGCGCACCGCTTCTACTCCTCCCTCGGGTACGAGCCGACTCACGAGGGTTTCAAGCTGCTGCTCAACTGATCGATCATCCAGCGGCACCAGTCGGCGCGGTGCCGTTCGTAGGTGAGGCCACAGCGAAGCGCGGCCATGTTCCCGAACCGGGAGGTGCCGAAGGCCGGCGCCTCCTCCTCGACGGACGCCCACGCCGCCTCGTACTCGGCCAGCCTCCCCTCGTGCTCGCGTAGCGCCGTACGGAACATCGCGATCAGCGCGGCGGGGTCGGCCAGCCAGGCTGCGTAGGTCTTCAACACCAACTCGTCCCGTTCGGGCTGGGGGCGCGGCGGCTCCGTCACCCATTCCCGCAGGGCGTCGAGGCCCTCGGCGGTGATCGAATAGATCTTCTTCTCCTGGGGGCCCGGCCCGGGCGCGGTGGTGTAGCCGACCAGGCCCGAGTCGAGCAGGCGCCTCAGGTCGGCGTGGATCTGGCTGTGGCTGGCCGTCCAGAACCGGGCGACCGGATTGCGCATCCGGCCGGCGATCTCGTAACCCGTGCTGTCGGCCCTGGCCAGCACGGAGAGGATCGCGAACCCGAGAGTGGGGATCGTGGAGCTCATGGTGGCCTCCAGCCCATTGACGCACGTTTCGATTCCCTTCACTATGTCAGTTCTTACATAGATGTAGGGAGTCGCGGATGCCGGGGAAGCGCGCCCTGATCGCCCTGCTGTTCTTGCTGACCGGCTGCGGGGGCACGGTCGGCGGGACCGTGGGCGCCTCGAGCCCGCCCGGCGTCCCCGGGACCCCGGCAGCGGCCGCCACGCCGTCGGCCAGCCTCACCGGGCCGAACCTGCAGGGTTGCTACGGACCGGCCGACGGCCGCCTGTTCACCTACGAAGGCGGCGGCGTCACGTACGGCGGGCTGATCATGGGAGGCGGGCCCGTCGGCGTGGTCGTGTCGTACGAACGGGGTGGCGCCGCCTGCACGTGGCGGCCGCTCGCGGAACGGCTCGCGTCCGCCGGATACCGCGTCCTCCTTTACGAGCGCGGCCTCTCGGCACCGGTCAGCCCCGTGATCGTGAAGATGGCCGAGCGGCTCACGAAGGACGGCGCCGAGCGGATCTTCCTGGTCGGCGGTTCCATCGGCGGGTCGGAGTCGATCGTCGCCGCCACCGAACTCAAGGAGCCGCCCGAGGGAGTCGTGAACCTCGCGGGCACGGTGATCCCGGAGGAGACGGAGCCGCTCACGGTGCCGCTGTTGCAGATCACCGCCGAGAACGACTCGGGAGCCACCCCGGTCACCCTGCAGGCGGCCGCCGATGCCGCCGTCAAGTCACCGGACCGCTCGCTCGTCGTCGCCAAGGGCGAGTTCGCTCACGCCTCCGCGCTTTTCGGGACCGCTCAGGGGACGATGGTGCTCGACGCGATCATGGCGTTCCTGGCGAAGCACAGCGGTTGATCACAGAGATTGATCACAGGGGCGCTATGTCCACGAGGTTGTCGTGAAAGACGGCCCCCCGGCCCATGTCGGCGTCGCGCTCGTCCACCGTGGCGTTCGTGTTGGCGCCCCCGGGACTGAGCTTGGGCCAGTGGCCCTTGGGGGCGGCGACCACGCCCGGCCGGACCCGGTCGCTGATCTCGACGTAGGCGGTGAACTCCCCGTTGCGGTTGAACACCCGGGCGGGCGCGCCGTCGACCAGGCCCCGGGCCTCGGCGTCGGCGGCGCTGACCATGACCCGGGGCCCCTTCGACCGCCGGAGCAGCTCGGGGTTGTTGCCGAAGGTCGTGTTCAGGGAGGTGTGCGACGCGGGAGTGATCATCGTGAGCGGATACTCGCGGTCGGCCGGTGCCGTACGGGCCGTGCGGGAGGGGACGTAGCCCGCGACCCTGGGCAGTCCGGCCGCGGCGGCACGGTCGGAGGCGAACTCCAGCCTGCCCGAGGGCGTGGGGAAGCCGTCGGTGAAGGGGACGAAGGGGTCGGCGACGTCGAGCCTGGCCCAGCCCTCCTTGCGCAGCAGGTCGAGCGTGATCCCGGGCGTGCCGCGGAGCAGCCCTTCGGCGATCTCCAGGTCGGATTCGTGGAGCGACGGCTCGGTCAGGCCCATGTGGCGTGCCAGCCGCCGGAAGGTCTCGGTCGTCGAGAGGGATTCGCCGGCGGGCTCCACGGCCTGCTCGTTCCACATGAGGTACATGTGGCCGTAACCCTGGTGGAGGTCCATGTGCTCGGTCTGCATGGTGGCAGGCAGCACGATGTCCGCGTAGTCGACGGTGTCCGTCGGGAACTGCTCCATGACCACCGTGAACAGGTCCTCCCTGCGCATGGCCGCGCGGATGCGGTTCTGGTCCGGAGAGGAGCCGAGGGGGTTGGCGCCGTAGACCCACAGGCACTTGACCGACTCGTCGAGCTGCCCGGCCAGCCGCGTCATGGTCAGCGTCCGGACGGGCCCGCGCAGCAGATGCTCGCCCGAGTCCACCTCCAGCGGAACGTGCGCGGTGGTCGAGTACGCGACGCCGCCCCCGGGGTGGCGCCAGTCTCCGGTCACCCCGGGGATGCAGGCGATGAGCCGCAACGCGGCGCCGCCGCCCTCGTGCCGCTGCAGGCCCATCGTCGCCCGGATGCCCGTGGGCCGGGTGTGCGCGAGCCGTACGCCGAGGGCCCGGATGTCCTCCTCAGGGACGCCGGTGATCTCGGCGACGCGAGCCGGGGGATACTGCAGGATCTCGGCCTTGAACTCCTCCCAGCCGAGGGTGTGCTCCTCCAGGTAGGCGGTGTCCTCGGCGCCCTCCTCAAGGACGACGTTGAGCAGCCCCAGGGCGAGCGCGGCGTCCGTTCCCGGCCGGATCGCGAGGTGGGCGTCGGCCTGGTCGGCCGTCCGCGTCCTGATCGGGTCGATGGCGACCACGTACGCGCCGTTCGCGCGGGCGTCCTGGATGAACTTCCACAGGTGGTGCCCGCTGGTGAGGGTGTTGGTGCCCCACAGCAGGATCAGCCGGGACAGGGCGAAGGTCTCCGGGTCCATGCCGGCCGGCGTTCCGTTGGTGAGGCGCAGGCCGTCGTTGCCGGCGGTCGAGCAGATGTTCAGGTCATGCCGCGAGGCGCCGAGGGCGTTCCAGAACCGCCACCCGGCCAGGCCCTCCGAGCCCTGGATGTAGCCGAGGGTCCCCGTGCCCTGGTACGGCCAGATCGCCTCGCCGCCGTGCTCACGGACGATCTCCGTAAGGCGGTCGGACACGATGGTCAGCGCCTCGTCCCAGGTGATCCGTTCGAACCGGCCGGACCCCTTCGGCCCGACGCGGCGCATGGGGTGCAGAATGCGGTCGTCGGCGCGGGTGTGCTCGAGGTACCTGTTGACCTTCACGCACAACGCCCCGCGAGTGTACGGATGGTCACGGTTGCCCCGGAGGCCGACGGCCTGGCCGTCCCTCACGGTGACCTCCCACGAGCACGTGTCGGGGCAGTCAAGCGGGCATGCACCCAGAATCCGCAACTCCATGGCCGCAACCTTACGTTCCGGCTACGACTCCAGATCCGAGAGGTGGGCGATGTTGGCGACGTCCTCGTCGTCCGTGCTCGGGGCGCCCGCGAACCAGGCGTCGAGGATCTCCTGGAGGAGCCGGTCGGAGGTGAGGCGCAGGCTGAGGGCCAGGACGTTCGCGTCGTTCCATCGGCGTGCGCCGTCCGCGGTGGCGGCGTCGACGCAGAGCGCCGCGCGCACTCCGTCGACCTTGTTCGCGGCGATCGAGGCGCCCGTCCCCGTCCAGCAGCACACGATGGCGAGGTCGGATCGTCCTGATGCGACGTCTTTCGCGGCGGCCGAGCAACACCAGGCCCAATCAGCACGGCCACCAGGGGCCAGGGCTCCATAGAGTGTCACTGAATGCCCTCTCCGCTGTACCTCGGCGACCAGGCGGGTCGCCACTCCGTCGAGACTGTCCGAGGCGAGCGAGAGACGCATGCCGTCAATTGTGGACACCGAGCTCGAAGATCGCACAGAATCGCTGGTGGTGAGAGGTATCAAGGAGCAGGATACGGCGGTGGACACTCCACAGCAGGGAGTGGTCCTCGTCGTCGAACCGTTGCTGCCGCAGCGGATCCGCCGCCCCTCGGACGCCCTGCGTTTCCTGCTGACCCTGCTGGCTCTGGCGGCCGTCGTGCTGATGGCCCTCGCCCTGCAGCGCACGCTCAACGGCCTGGAGACCGACGTCCAGGCCGGAACCGGCAGGGCGCCGGCGCTGCTTTCCGCGGTCTCCGGGCTGCTCGGCGGGGTCGCCGTGCTGGTCGTCCCCGTCGCGTTCGCCGTCGAGCGGGTCTTCCACCGGGACGGCATGCGCATCGCGCAGGGACTCATCGCCGCCATCCTGGCCCTGCTGATCGCCTACACGCTGGACGAGTGGCTCGTCAGGGCGGGCCCGGCCGAGCTCGTGCAACTGCTCACGGGCAGCAGGGACGTCGAGCCGCTCAACAGCGTCCTGACCCCGGCCATCGCCTACGCGACGGCCGTGCGGATGTCGCGCAGGCCCCAGTGGCGTGCCCTCATGTGGACGGCGCTCGCCCTCGACGTGCTCGCGCTCTTCACCGCCACCAAGGTCACCGCGCTCGGCGTGATCCTCACCTACCTCGTCGGCATGGCCGTCGGTTTCGGAACGTTGTACGGCATCGGCAGCGCGAACACCCGGCCCCCGGGAAGCGCGGTGCTCGCGGCCCTCAGACGGCTCGGCTTCTCACCGGTCAGCGCCCGGAGGGTCGAGGACGACAGCTCGGGCAGCCGCCGCTACCTCATCGGCCTCGCCGACCAGCGCCGCCTGGACGTCACCGTCCTCGACCGGGACCGCCAGGTCGCCGGGATCGTCTACCGCCTGTGGCGGCGGATCCGGCTCAACACCGAGACGCGGCGGCGGGCCATCCGGTCCCTCCGCGCGGAGCTGGAGCGCGAGGCTCTGATGGCCTACGCCGCCCAGGCGGCGGGGGCGAGCCTGCCCCGTCTGCTCGGCACCAGCGAGATCGGCACCGAGGCGGCGATGCTGGCCTACGAGCACATCGACAGCCGGCCGGTGGAGGAGCTGTCCGACGACGACTTCGACGACGAACTGCTGGCCCGGCTGTGGGGTCAGGTCCGGCTGCTGCACGCCCACCGGCTCGCTCACCGTCACCTGACGGGGGAGAGCATCCACGTCGATTCGGCGGGCCAGGTGTTCCTGGTCGACGCCCGCAGCGGTGAGATCGCGGCGGGCGACCTGCTACTCCGGCTGGACGTCGCCCAGCTCCTGACCTACCTCGCCACCCGCGTGGGACCCGAGCGCTCGGTGAAGTCGGCCGCCGCCGTGCTCGGCGCCGACTCCCTCGCCGGCGCGCTGCCGCTGCTGCAGCGCATCGCCCTCAGCCGCGACACGCGCACCGCCGCCAGGAAGGACCGCGAGCTCCTTCCCGCGATCCGCGAGCACATCGTGGCGCTGAAGCCGCAGGCCGCGGTGGAGGAGGTCCGCCTCGAGCGGTTCCGCCCGCGAACCCTGGTGACGATCATCGCCGGCGCCCTCGCTGTCTACTTCCTGCTCTCCCAGCTCAGCCAGGTCAACCTGGTCTCGGTCGTGACCAATGCCAACTGGGCCTGGACCGGAGCCGCCCTGGTCACGGCTGCGGCGAGTTACCTCGCTGCGGCGATCATGCTGAGAGGTTTCGTACCCGAGCCACTGCCCCTTGGCCGGACGGTGCTGGCGCAGTTCGCCGGTTCGTTCGTGAAGCTGGTCGCCCCGGCGGCGGTCGGCGGGGTGGCGATCAACACGCGATATCTGCAGAAGCGGGGGATCGCCCCGGGGCCTGCGGTCGCCAGCGTGGGCGCCTCGCAGCTCGTCGGTCTCGCGTCGCACATCGTGCTGCTGCTGTTCTTCGGATACGTGACCGGCACCCAGGCCGCGCCGTCCCTCACCCCGTCACGAGGACTGCTGATCGCGCTCCTCAGCGTGGCGGTCCTGTTCCTGATCGTCCTCGCCGTACGCCCGCTGCGCCGGATGTTGACGACCCGCGTACGCGCGATGTTCTCCGGGGTGATCCCGCGACTGCTCGACGTGCTGCAGTCGCCCCGCAAGATCCTGGAGGGCGTGAGCGGGACGCTGCTGCTGACCGTGGCCTTCGTGGCCTGCCTGACGGCGTGCGTCCGCGCGTTCGGCGGCGATCTGAGCTTCACGACGGTCGCGATCGTCTTCCTGGCCGGCAACGCGATCGGCTCGGCCGCCCCCACGCCGGGCGGGCTGGGGGCGGTCGAGGCGTCGTTGTCCCTCGGCCTCACGGTGGCGGGCCTGCCCGGGACGGTCGCCACGTCGGCGGTGCTGCTGTTCCGCCTGCTGACGTTCTGGCTGCCGGTGCTTCCGGGCTGGGCGTCCTTCGCCTACCTTCAACGGCACGACGCGATCTGACGGATCAGCCCTCGCTCGAGGCCGCCCAGAGGTTGATGCCGGACTCGACGGCGTCCTTGTCGATGGCCGCCAGTTCGTCGGCGGAGAAGTCCAGCCGGTTCACCGCGTCGAGGTTGTCGTCGAGCTGCCTGACGCTGCTGGCGCCGATGAGGACGGTGGTGACCCGCCGGTCGCGCAGCGCCCACGCCAGGGCCATCTGCGCGAGGGACTGGCCACGCCGCTTCGCCATCTCGTCGAGCGTGCGGATGTGGCGGAGGGACTCGTCGGTGAGCAGGTTCGGGTTGAGCGACTTGCCCTGCGCCGCCCGGGAGTCCCCGGGGATGCCGTCGAGGTAGCGGTCGGTCAGCATGCCCTGGGCGAGGGGGGAGAAGGCGATGCAGCCGACCCCCTCCTCTTCGAGGACGTCGAGCAGCCCGGCCTCGATCCACCGGTTGAGCATGGAGTAGGACGGCTGGTGGATGAGCAGCGGCGTCCCCAGCTCGCGGAGGATCTGGGCGGCCTCCTTCGTCCGCTCGGGCGAGTAGGACGAGATCCCCGCGTAGAGGGCCTTGCCCGAGCGCACCGCGTGGTCGAGCGCGCCCATGGTCTCCTCGAGCGGGGTCTCCGGGTCGAACCGGTGACTGTAGAAGATGTCGACGTAGTCCACGCCCATCCGCTTGAGCGACTGGTCCAGGCTGGACAGCAGGTACTTCCGCGACCCCCACTCGCCGTACGGCCCGGGCCACATGTCGTATCCGGCCTTGGTCGACAGCACCAGCTCATCTCGATATTTCGCGAAATCCTGCTGATAGATGTGCCCAAAGTTGATCTCGGCCGAGCCGTACGGCGGGCCGTAGTTGTTGGCCAGGTCGAAGTGGGTCACTCCGCGGTCGAACGCCCTGCGGAGGATGGCCCGCTGCGTCTCGATCGGCTTGTCGTCGCCGAAGTTGTGCCACAGGCCGAGCGAAACGGCGGGCAGCTTGAGCCCGCTCCTGCCGGTCCTGTTGTACGGCATGGGGCCGTACCTGTCGTCTGCCGCCACGTAGGTCATTCGGTAACTCCAACTCGGTCGAGGATCCAGGAGAGCGCGAACGCCTCCTCACGCCATGCGTCGTACCTGCCGCTGCGCCCGCCGTGTCCCGCGCCCATCTCGGTCTTCAGCAGGAACGGGCCACCCTGCGCGGACTCCCTGAGCCGGGCGATCCACTTGGCGGGCTCGTGATAGAGCACGCGGGTGTCGTTGAGGCTGGTGATCGCGAGGATCGGCGGGTACGCCCGGCCGTCCACGTTCTCGTACGGCGAGTACGACTTCATGTACGCGTAGACCTCGGGGTCGTGCAGCGGGTCACCCCATTCGTCCCACTCGACGACCGTGAGCGGCAGCGACGGGTCCAGAATCGTGTTGAGCGCGTCGACGAACGGCACCTCGGCGACGACGCCGGCGAACTCCTCCGGCGCGAGGTTGGCGACGGCCCCCATGAGGAGACCGCCGGCGGACCCGCCGCGGGCGATGATCCGACTCGACAAACCCTCGGCCTTGAGATGCCGGGCGCAGGCCACGAAGTCGCTGAAGGTGTTCTTCTTCTTGTTCAGCTTGCCGTCTTCGTACCAGTGACGGCCCATCTCGCCGCCGCCCCTCACGTGTGCGACGGCGAAGACGAACCCCCGGTCGAGCAGGGACAGGCGGGCCACGGAGAAGTACGGGTCGATCGAGGTCTCGTAGCTGCCGTAGCCGTACAGGAGGGTCGGGGCCGGGCGGTCCGTGCCCTTCCTGACGACGATGGAGATCGGCACCTTCGTCCCGTCGTCGGCCGTCGCCCAGGCCCGGAACTGCTCATAGTCGGCGGGGTCGTAACCACCGAGGACGGCCTTCTGCTTGAGCAGGATCAGCTCGTTGGTCTGGAGGTCGTAGTCGTACACGGAGGTCGGCGTGATCATCGAGGTGTACCCGAGGCGGAGCCTGCTCGTCTCGAACTCCGCGTTCCCCGCCGGCGCCACGTCGTAGATCGGCTCAGGGAAGGAGATCTCGTACGGCTCGCGCCCGTCACGCGGCAGGATCCGGATGCCCGACAGGCCGTCCCGCCGGAAGTGCACGACGATGTGGTCCTTGAACGCGTCGACGTCGAGGAGCCGGGTGTCGTCCCGGTGCTCGATCAGCGGCGTCCACGTGCCCGGGTCGTCGATGGGCGCGGTGGCGAGTTCGAAGTTCACCGCGCCCTCGTTGTGCAGGACGAGGAAATGGTCGCCCGCGTGGTCGAGGCCGTACTCGACGCCAGTACGCCGGGGGCGGACGAGGGTGAACTCGCCCGTGGGGTCGTCGGCGTCCAGGACCCGGACCTCGCTCGTGATCTTGCTGCCCGCGCTCACGATCAGGTAGCGCTGGCTCCGCGTCAGCCCGATCCCGACCCAGAACCGCTCGTCGTCCTCCTGGTAGACGATGACGTCGTCGTCGGAGCCCAGCGTGTGGCGGTAGATGCGGTACGGCCGCCACGCGTCGTCGATGGTCGAGTAGAAGAACGTCGAGCCGTCGGCCGACCAGGCGCCGCCGTAGAAGACTCCCGGGATCTCGTCGGCGAGCAGCTCGCCGGATTCGAGGTCCTTGAACCTGAGCGTGAAGCGCTCGTCGCCCGTGAAGTCGGTCGAATAGGCGAGCTTCGTGCCGTCCGGGCTGATGGCGCTGGTCCCGATGGCGAAGAAGGCGCTGTCGCCGGCCAGTTCGTTGCCGTCGAGCAGGACCTGCTCACCGGGCAGCGGCACACCGGCGGTCAGCACGGGCGGGCTGTCCCCGTCCACCGCGACCCGGCACTGGATGCCGTACTGCTTGCCCTCTTCGGTGCGCGAGTAGTACCACCAGGCGCCCTTACGGCTGGGCACCGACAGGTCGGTCTCCAGGGTCCGACTCTTGATCTCCTGGAACACCGTCTCCTGGAGATCCTTCAGATGGCCCGTCACCTCCTCGGTGTAGGCGTTCTCAGCCTCGAGATGGGAGATGGTGTCGGGATCGTCCTTGCTGAACAGCCAGGCGTAATCGTCCACGACCGTGTCGCCGTGGTGCGTGCGCTCGACCGGGACCTTCTTCGCCACAGGCGGCATGTCGCTCACCCGCCAAAGTCTATGTTCGCGCCGCTCCTGGTACGGCTTAACGCTCGCCTACGGCCCCCGGTACCCGCCGACGAGCGCGTGGTGAGGCGCCGCCGGGGCGGCTGGGCACCGGCGAGAGCGGAGGCGGAGCAGCTGGCACCCGGTGTGCGAGGCGGCTGGAACCCGGAGTGAACTGCCGGCGACACCGCGGCGACCGGGCGAAATCGCCGGCGTGAATCGCCGAATCGGGCCGCCTACTGTTGGCGCCACGACTTTTCGGGTCAAGGCATCCTGTGC
>NZ_BONV01000037.1 GCF_016862895.1 Planotetraspora kaengkrachanensis
CCGCTGTTGGCAGCATTGGCGGGGTTGGCGGGGTGGTCGTCGGGCAGCGACTCGGCCGGGACCAACACCAGCAACTCGGTCGTCACCTTGCTGCCCAGCAACGCGATCAACGCATCCGCGTTCCGCACCCGCAACGGCCGATCATCACCCACCACCCCCGGCCGCGCATACGCATCCAACCACGCCCGCAACCGCGCCCCCGCCTCCCGCGGCAACCGAAACTCCCCCTCCACCCCACCCGACCCCATCGGCCGCACCCGCAAAAACCGCCGCCCCTGATCAGCCTCAGACTCCCGATCCGACACCCCCGGATCCAAAATCTCCCGCAAATACCGGCCCGCCCGCGCCACCTCCGCCGGGCCCGCCCGCTCCGCCAACTCCACCAAAATCGGCTCCGCCACCCGCACCTGCGCATCACTCAACCCACTGACCGCCACACAAATCGCCGCCACCACCCCCTCCGACAACTCCCCCGCAGCGAACCGTGCCGCCACCACCGGCAACCGCGCCAACTCCACCGCCAACCCCAAAACCCGCCCCGCCGAACCCCCATCCAGCCCACACCCACCCCGCAACCACGACCGCGTACTCCCATGCCCCCGCGCCTTGGCCTCACCACCCCGATGCACCACCCCCACCCGCGCCGCGATCGCCGCGACCAACCGATCCCGCGCCCCCACCAACACCTCAACCTCCGCCGCACAATCAGCCGCCGACCCCGGCACCCCACCCCCCACCAACCCCGACACCGCCGCCTCCACCGCAACCACCAACCCCCACGACGACACCCCCGCACCATCACCGAAACCCGGCTCCGCAGACGACTCCGCAGACGCCCCGGCGGCCGAAGGCGAATCTTCCGGCCCGACACCCCCAGAACCGGCACCCACGGGGCCGTCCGCATCGCCCGCGTCCCCGGCGAAGTCACCCTCACCACACGGCGGGGGCTTCAACGCCGACGAACCATCCGACGACCACACCCCCGCCCGGGCGGTCACCTCCGCCCACCACTGCGGCCCACACGGCAAGCCCCCCGCCCCAGACGAGGAACGCCGCACCCGCGAACCCGCCACCACACACCCCCAGATTCGAAAGCCTGTTTGAATTATGTCACACTCCGTAGTCGCGTCACCACGTCTATCGAGCGAAATTCGCAGCAGATTTCCGCTCATGACGGCCGGTCTGGATGGTTCATTAATGGGAAATAGATGAAGACAGGTCCATGCCGGAGAGAAATGCCCGAATGGCCAGACAGGCTGGATGTGGATGCGATGTGCAATTCGCCGACCGCATGTAGCCCAGGATGGCTATGCCTGTTTCGTACCAGCTCAGAGCACATGCGGCGCATGTGAAGATGCCCGGCTTATCCATCAATGGTGAGGATGCTGCCGTATTGTTCGCCCGCCGATCGTGACTGCCGAAAGATGCTGAGCGCCAATAACTGCGAAAGGGTCGGGGCTCCAACTGAATTCTGGGATCGTGTAACCCGTGAAGGCGGAGGAGAAAGGAAACGGCGATGCCTGCTGAGCGTTACGGTGCCGACACTGACGACGGCTACCGGATCGATGATCCCTCACCGGAAGCGATCGCCGTACTGATCGACGAACTGCATCCCGCCGACAACGCCTTCGTCGTCATCCGGCCGGACGGAGCCTCTCCCGCCTGGTGCGCAACGGTGTCCGTCGTCGACGACATCTACGCGATCGAATATCGAGTGCACGGAGAGGGGCGTCGCCTCTGTACGTACGCGGAGCGGGAAGAGGTTCTGAGCGCGGTCTTGCGTTGGCTGGACGTGCGCTGTGACCCCACTTTGGCGTCTGTGCCGTACGAGGGTGCCGGGCCCTGGGGGCTCCTGGACGAGGATTTCCCGTTGGAGGGAGAGGACGAGGACCTCGAGTGGCCAGACGAGGATCCCGGGTCGTCAGGGGATGGCGCTGCGTGGTGTGGTTCGCCGGGGGAGGGTCTCGGGTGGTCAGGGGACGGCGTTGCGGCGCGGGGTTGGCGGGGGGACGGACGCGCGTCGCCGGAGGAGATCGTTGCGTGGCGTCGTTCTCGGGGTGAGGATCTCGGGCCATCGGGGGATGGCGCTGTGTGGCGTGGTTCGCCGGGGGAGGGTCTCGGGTGGTCGGGGGATGGCGCTGTGTGGCGTGGCTCTCCAAGGGAGGGGCGCGCGTCGCCGGAGGAGATCGTTGCGTGGCGTCGTTCGCACCATGAGCGCTCCGCGTCGCCCAGTCCAGGAGGCGGCGACGTTGGCGACCAAACGGCCTAGGAGGAATTGATCAAGCGACAGGCGTGGTAGACGGCCTCGCTGTATCAGTCCTCGATGCGGCGCGTGCGTTTGAGATCGGAGCGCTGCTTCTTCGCCGTCAGGCGCCTCTCGACGGCTCCTCGTGAAGGCTTGGTCGGACGGCGCTTCCTGGGCGGCGGCGCGATGGCTTCACGGATCAGCTGAGCCAGCCGCATCTCGGCCGCCTCGCGATTGCGAAGCTGAGACCGGAACTCGGACGCCGCGATGGTGATCACACCGTCGACGAGTCGGGAGCCGAGGCGTTCGATGGCCCGGGACTTCAACTCGGGTCCGAGCGCGGTCGTGGTCACGACGTTGTAGCTGAGTTCGACCCGGCTGTCGGTCGTGTTGACGCCCTGGCCGCCCGGGCCTGAAGAGCGGGAGAACCGCCAGCCGAGCTCCGCCTCGGGTACGACGACCGAGTCGCGGATGTGCAACGGGCCTGACATGGTGTTCTCTCCTCTAAAACGAATTGCCGCCTACTCATGCGACGTGCCGCCGTGACTCGTCGCCGCGGTTCCGGGCGCCGCACGGTGGCGTCCATCAGCGACGAGACTTCCGTACCCCTTAAAGCGTAGCCATCGCCCCCGATTCCCGATCAACTGATTTATCGCCGCAAATCAGGCGCCTCCTTGTCACGATCCACCCCCTCATGCACAGTGTCTCGGGGAGTGGCCGCGGCCAACGACACTCTCACACAACGCCGGCCCGGGCCGCCGGGTCGCGCAGAGGGTCGTACAGGGGTTCTACCGAGTGGAGGCGGGCTATCCGGCCATGACGACGATCGTCGGAGTCCACGGCATCGGCAAGTACCACTATTACGAGGAGTCCGGCGGCTCGCCCGGCCGCGCCGCGGAGACCATGCGGCTCAAGTGGAACGGCTACCTGCACAAGGGGCTGGCCGGCGCCGCGGCGCCTGGTGGCGTCCAGGACTACTTCGCCGAGATCGCCTACTACGCCCACCATCTGCACTCGGGGCCGCCACGGCCACCCAAGCAGATGGAGCCCCCGGCCAAGCTGGTGTTCGCCGACTGGGCGGCCCAACTCGACGGGCGCATTCGCAGCGCCGCGGGCGAGTCGCTGACGGGCATCGCCCATCGGCTCGCCGAATGGTTGCTGGCCAGGCTCGGCCCCAACGCCGTGAAGTTCGCGCAGGACTTCTGCCCCGAGGTCGCGACCTACCTCGGCGGAGGCGATCCGCGTGTCCGCGCCCGCGACACGGTGGCGGACGTGATCCGCAGGCGGCAGCCCCGTGTCGTGATCGCCCACTCCCTCGGCAGCGTGGTCGCCTATGAGGCGTTCTGGGCACATTCCGACCTGTCCACCGAGTTGCTCGTCACGCTCGGCAGCCCTCTCGGCATGCGGGACGTCGTGTTCGAACGGCTGTCGCCGGTTCCCGTCCACGGGCGCGGCGCGCGGCCGCCGGGCGTGAAGCGCTGGATCAACATCGCCGACAAGGACGACATCGCGGCGATTCCGCCCGATCTTCAAGCCTTCTTCGTGGGAATCGAGCGCGACGTCGCCTGCAACATCGACTGGCTCGACTTCCACACGGTCCGCAACTATCTGGGCTGTGGCGCGGCGAACGAGTACCTCAAGCCCTACCTCGCCTGACGTCCGTAACGAACATCCTCTATGCTCGTTCAATCATGAGACATGTTCTTTTCGATTACGGCAACGTCATCTGCCTCCCCCAGTCCGACGCGGACGCCGCAAGGCTCGCCCAGGGCGTCCCCGGATTCGAGGAGCGGTACTGGGAGCTCCGCCTCGAGTACGACCGCGGCACGCTGGACGACACCGCGTACTGGTCGGCCGTGTACGGCAGGCCGATCGCCGGCGCCGAACTCGACCAGGCCCTCGCGCTCGACGTCGCCAGCTGGTCGCACCCCAACGAGGAGACGCTGGCGATCGTCGACGAGCTCGCGGCTCAGGGAGTCCCGATGGCGTTGTTGTCCAACGCCCCCGCGAGCATCGCCGACGGTGTCGACCTGCTGCCCTTCATGGCTCCGATCCGGCCGCGGTTCTTCAGCGGCCGCATGGGCCTGGTGAAGCCGGACCTCGAGATCTATCTCCGCACCGCCGACAGCATGGGCGTCGCTCCCGGCGACATGGTCTTCGTCGACGACCGGCTCGAGAACATCGAGGGGGCCGAGCGGGCGGGCATGACCGGCGTGCACTTCCGTGACGCCGCGACACTGCGCGATGATCTCAAGCTCGTCCTGTAAACGGCGATCCCAGGCCCGCCCTGTGAAAGGCGATCTCAAGTTCGTCCCGTGAACTGCGATCCCAAGCTCGTCCTCTGAACGGCGAACTGAAGCCCGTTCCGTGACGGCCCGCGCCGGTCCTGATGCGGAGATGAACGGCGATTAACGCGTCCGAGCCCTCCGATTCAGGTGCCGTTCAGCAAAGTTGGGCAGTCAAAAGCACTGTTCATCATGGGTTTTTCCGCCCGCCACGGGTGTAAAGGACACGCGTTAACCGTGGCGGCTGGACTGGCGTCGTGCAGACGAATGCGTCCCGAAGAGTGTTCCTGTCCGCTGCGGTCGCCGGGGCGGGCGGCATGCTCCTGTCCGGGTCCGCCCTCCCGTCGCGGCTGCCGTACGGCGGGGCGCTCAAGAGGGACCCCTTCACCCTCGGCGTCGCCTCCGGCGACCCCACCGCCGACGGCATCGTGTTGTGGACCCGCCTCGCGCTCGAACCCACGGCGCCCGACGGCCTCGGCGGGATGCCCAGCGGCTCGTTCGACGTCGACTGGCAGCTGGCCGCCGACGAACGCTTCTCGAAGATCGTCAAATCCGGTACGGCAACGGCCGGCGTCGCGCAGGGGCACAGCGTCCATGTCGAGGTGAACGGGCTCGAGCCGGGACGGGAGTACTTCTACCGGTTCCGCGTCGACGGCCACGTGTCCCCAGTGGGCCGTACCCGAACCGCCCCCACGGGACTGTCGCCGCTGACGTTCGCCATGGCCGCCTGCGCCCAGTGGGAGCACGGCTACTACACGGCCTACCGGCGGATCTCCGAGCAGGACCCCGACCTCGTCGTGCACCTCGGGGACTACATCTACGAGTACGAGTCCGGCGGGTACACCGCCCCGACCGGGATCGTCCGCCGCCACGCGGGCAGGAAGTGCCAGTCGCTGGGCGACTACCGGCTCAGGCTCGCCCAGTACAAGAGCGACCCCGACCTCCAGGCCGCCCACCAGGTCGCCCCGTGGCTCGTCGTCTTCGACGACCACGAGGTGGAGAACAACTGGGCCGGCCCGTTCTCGAGCACCGACGCCGCCGCGTTCGCCCAGCGGAAGGCCGCCGCGTTCCGGGCGTACTACGAGAACATGCCGTTGCGCCGGGGCACCCTGCAGAAGGGCGGCTCGATCCGGATCAACAGGCGGATCTCGTGGGGCACACTGGCGACCTTCCACCTGCTCGACACCCGCCAGTTCCGCGACGACCAGGCGTGCGACGACGGCGACCGCGCCGGCTGCGACGAGCGGCTCGACGCCGGGCGCACGATCCTCGGCGCGGACCAGCGCGGCTGGATCCTCGACGGGCTGAACAGGTCGCAGGCCCGGTGGAACCTGATCGGGCAGCAGATCATCATGGCGCAGCGGGACTTCAAGACCGGCCCAGGCGTGGACGTCAACATGGACACCTGGGACGGCTACGCGGCCGACCGGACCCGGCTCCTCGAGGGGATCAAGGCGTCCGGCGCGGCCAACCCCGTCGTGCTGACCGGCGACGCCCACACCCACTACGCCGCCACCCTGAAGCCGGACTTCGCCGACCCCGACTCGCCCCACGTGGCCGTCGAGCTCGTCACGTCGTCGATCTCGAGCGACGGTGACGGGTACCGCGACGCGGCCGGCATCGCGGAGACCATGCGGGAGAACCCGCACTTCTCCTACATCGACCAGCGCCGCGGCTACATCGTCTGCTCGGTGTCACCGGAAGAGATGCGGGCCGAGTTCCGCACGCTCGACTACATCACCAGGCGCGGCGCGCCCGCCAAGACCTCGGCCCGCTTCACGATCCCCTCGGGCCACGCTCAGCTCAGCGCGTAGCCGTACAGGTCGTCAGGATCGCCCGTGCGCACCACGCGGGCGGTCCCGGGGACGGCTCCGGGGTAGGAGCCCTTCTTCACCTTCGTGCCCACCACGGTCAGCCGGCCGGATCCCGGGGACGCGACGAGCAGCTTCCCGCCCTCGGCCAGGACCGCGGACCCGAAGGCCCCCGTCCGGTCGCCGGTGAGCAGCAGATTGTGGTTGCGGGTGAGACCTCCGGTGCGGGTCCCCGCGATCACCTGTACGGCGCCCTCTCCCGGCGCACCCACAATCAGCTCGTCGTCCTTGTCGCCGTTGAGGTCTCCCGTGGCCAGCGACGCGCCGAAACGGTCGTAGTAGCGCGGCGTTCCGGCCAGGATCGACTGGGTCCACATCTCGCTGCGGGCGGTGGTCAGGCCGCCGGCCGAGCCGTACAGGACGTTGACCGCGCCGTCGCCGTAGTCCATCCCGCGGGTGAGCTTGGACGACACGTCCTCGCCCGGGACGCCGATCGCGAGGTCGTCGCGCCCGTCGGCGTTGAAGTCGCCGGTGGCGAGGGTGGCGCCGAAGTCGTCCCACTTCTCCACCGCGCCGAGTACGCCGCCGGTGTTCTGCGTGTAGGCCTTGGCGTGCCGCTTGCGGAGATCGACGATCGTGACGACTCCCGAGGACGCCTTCTCCCCGCCGTCGCCCGGCGCCCCGATCGCGATCTCGGCCTTGCCGTCCCGGTTGAAGTCGCCCGTCGCCAGCGCCTCTCCGAACAGGTCGGTCTGTCCCTGGCCCTGGTGGACCCATTTCGTGGCCTGAGTGATCAGCGTGCCCGTGCCGTACGGCGAACGGCGGCTCATGCCGAAGACGCCGACGCCACCGCCGCCCTTCATTCCCGGGGCTCCGACGATCAGTTCGTCGTCGCCGTCCCCGTCGAGGTCGCCGGCGGCGAGGGCCGCTCCGAACCTGTCGGTGCCGTGCCTGCGGCCCAGGTGGGTGACGTCGACCGACCTGACCGTGGTCAGGCCGCCGGGCGACCCGAAGAGGATGTGGACCACGCCGTGCCCGTCGGCGTCGAGGACCCGGGCCCCGAAGAACTCCTCGGAGACTCCGATGGCCAGATCGCCGCAGCCGTCCCCGTTGAAGTCGCCCCTGGCGACAGCCGATCCGAACGAGTCGTTGACCTCGGGAGCCCCGCCGATGCCGTCTGCGCCCTGGTGCAGCGTCTTCACCGGCTTGAGACCGTTTCGCGCGCTCCCGTAGAGGGTGACCGACCCCGCGCGCGCCTTCCCGTTCACCGTCGCGTACGGCGAGGCCACGGCGACGAACGACGGGCAGCCCTTCGCCGCCCCAGGAACCGCCCCAGGAACCGCTCCGGGAACCGCTCCGGGAACCGCCCCAGGAACCGCCCCAGGAACCGCTCCGGGAACCGCCCCAGGAACCGCTCCGGGAACCGCCGCGGGGACCGCTCCGGGAACCGTGCCGGGCGCGGTTCCCGGTACGGCGACGGCGGAGGCGGGGGAGGGAGCCAGAAGGGAGGCGAACGCCACCACGGGAGTGGCCACAGCCACCGCGAGCAGGGCGGACGTGCGTGAAACACTCATGGCCGGATCGTCTCCGGCTATCTGGACATGAGGCCCACCAGCACATGAACCGCCCACGTCGGCTGCCTAAACTCGGCACTGTCAGCCTCACGGTTCAGGCCTCATGGGTGACGTCACCCTCGATGGGCGGCGCGTCGAGCGAGCAGTGGACCTTGCGCTCCGGCTCGGGGGCCTCGACCAGCACGTTGGTCCTGATCGTGAAGAAGGCGACGAGAGCCGACACGGCGAGCATGGCGGCGCTGACCAGCATCGCCGTGTGGAACCCGTGGGTGAACGCGGCCGGCGAGTTGTACGCCTCGCCGGTGAGGCCCGCGAGAGGCGGGACGGCGGCGACGGCGAGCAGGCTGCCGGTCCTGGCGAGGGCGTTGTTGACCCCGCTCGCCACCCCCGCGTAGCGCTCCTCCGCCGTGGCCAGCACCGTCGCCGTCAGAGGGGCGACGGCGGTGCTCAGGCCCAGGCCGAAGACGACCGCCGCGGGCAGGACGTCGACGACGTAGGAGGCGCCGGGCCCGATCCTGCTCATGAGGACGAGGCCGGCCGCGCAGCCGAGGATCCCGCCTGTCATGGGGATCCTGGGGCCGATGCGTTTGGCGAGCTCTCCCGCCCGGGCCGACAGCAGCAGCATCAGGATCGTCACCGGGAGCATCGCCGAGCCGGCGGCGATCGGGGAGAACCCGGCCGACACCTGGAGTTGGACGACGAGCAGGAAGAACACGACGCCCATCGCCGCATACATGATCAGCGTCACGACGTTGACCGCGGTGAAGACCCGGGACGAGAAGATCCCCACGGGCACGAGCGCGTCGGGGGAGCGCCGTATCTCGACGGCGACGAAGGACGCGGCCAGCACCAGGCCCGCGACGAGGGGGAAGACCCCGGCGCCCCCGAGGATCAGGCCGTACGTGACGCCGGCCAGAGCGAGCGCGGCCAGTGCGGACCCGAGCACGTCGAACCTGCCGTGCACCGAGGTGTCCCTGGTCTCCGGCACATGCCGTGCGGCCACCGCGAGGACGACGACCGCGAGGGGGAGGTTGAGCAGGAAGACCCAGCGCCAGCCCGCCGTCTCCACCAGCCATCCGCCCAGCAGAGGCCCGATCGCCGACGCGACGCCGCCGAGCCCCGACCAGGCGCCCACGGCGCGGGGACGGTCGTCGTGGGCGAAGCTCGCCTGGATGATCGCCAGCGATCCTGGGGTGAGCAGCGCCCCGCCGATGCCCTGCAGTGCGCGGGCGAGGATGAGGACCTCGATGTTCGGGGCGAGACCGCACAGCGCGGAGGCGGACGCGAACCACACGACGCCGATCATGAAGATCTTGCGCCTGCCGTAGCGGTCGCCGAGCGAACCCCCGAGCAGGATCAGCCCGGCGAGCGTCAGCGTGTACGCGTTGATCGTCCACTGCAGTCCCGACATGCCGGTGTGGAGATCGCGGGCGAGGGCGGGCAACGCCACGTTGACCACGGTGCTGTCCAGCATCGCCATGCCGGACCCGAGGACCGTCGTGACGAGGACCCAGCGGCCCGGGGCCGAGCTGAGCCTGATCTGGCCTGATTCCATACGGGCCATCATGGTCCGTGGCCTCCGGCGTGGCATCGGTAGGTCGACTGAACGGACGCCATCGAAGCGTCGCCTGTCTCTGGTAAGACATGATCCGCCAGTCCCCCCAGGCGAGGAGCACGTCAGTGACCGAGCACGAGAATCCGCGCAGACACGTCTGCGGCTACCGGGATCGCTACGCCGATCTTCCCGTCGCCGAGTTCACCGGCGAAGGCGACCCCGGGAAACTGCCCGAGGCCGGCTCGGTGGCCTGGCGGCTGTCGGCGGAGCCGTACGACGCGGCGGAGGGAGCCTTCGCGGCGCTGTTCGCCCGCTTCCTGGAGCAGGTGGACACCTCGGCGGTCCGGGCGATCGTCGTGGGCGGCTGGGAGAACCCCTACGAGGTGGGCTCGGAGGTGGCGATCGGGCCCCTGGTGGATAACGCAGGGCGTTTCCCCGGCCTGCGCGCCCTCTTCGTCGCAGCCCTGCAGTCCGAGGAATGCGAGATCTCCTGGATCCAGCAGTCGGACGTGACCCCGCTGCTCAAGGCCTTCCCGCGGCTGGAGCGGCTGGAGGTCCGGGGAGGAACAGAACTGGAGTTCACCGCCGTCCGGCACGACGCCCTGCGGATCCTCCGCTTCGAGTCCGGCGGCCTGCCCGCCGACGTCGTCCGCGCGGTCGGGCAGTGCGATCTTCCCGCCCTGGAGGAGCTGGACCTCTGGCTCGGCGTCGAGAACTACGGCGGCAACACCGCGGTGGCCGACCTGGACGCGATCATGTCCGGTGAGCGGTTCCCGGCGCTGCGGCACCTGGGCGTGCAGGACAGCGAGATTCAGGACGAGATCGCCGCCGCCGTCGCCTCGGCCCCGGTCGTCGCCCGGCTCGAGACGCTGAGCCTGTCCATGGGCACCCTCACCGACCTGGGGGCGGAGGCGCTGCTGAGCGGGCAGCCGCTCACCCATCTGCGTGAGCTCGACCTCCATCATCACTTCCTGACGGACCCGATGATCAAGCGCATCCAGGACGCGCTGCCGGGAGTCCAGGTCGACCTGTCCGAGCAGGAGGACGAGGAAGACGAGTGGCGCTACGTCGCCGTCGACGAGTGACCACGACGAACACGCGGTTCGCCGTCGTCGGCGTCCCGGGCAACCGGCGGGTCGCCCTCTTCCGCGCGGCGGCGGCCCGGGCCGGCCTGCCCGACCCGCACGTGATCTCCTGGCGTGACGTGCTGGCCGGCGGCGCGCCGATCCCGCCGGGCAGTGCCGTACGGGTCGACTCTCCCGGTGAGGACGCCGAGGTGGACGCCCTGCTCCGGGGACTAGGCGATCCGGCACGGGCAGGGGGCGGCGCGGCCTGGCACGCGGCCTTCCGCGGCGGGCTGCGGAATCTCGCCGATGCCGTCGAGGCCTCACCGGGCACGGTGCTGCTCGGCGATGTCGACGAGATCGCCGTGATGTTCGACAAGCGGGTGTGTCATGAGCGGCTGCGTGCGGCCGGCGTCCCCGTGCCGCCGGCGCTCCAGGGGCCGGTCGCCTCCTATCGGGAGTTGCGGGAGCTGATGGCCGGCCACGGCTGGCCCCGCGTGTTCGTCAAGCCCGCCCACGGATCGTCCGCTTCGGGAGTGATCGCCTTCCAGGCGCTGGGCGCCCGCGTGAGGGCGGTGACGTCGGCCGCGTTGCCGGACGGCCACGCTGAGGCTGACCACGACGCGGGTGGTGGTCGACCGGGCGGGGAGGGCAGCGCCGCGATGTACAACTCGCTGCGGGTGCGGACCTACGAGAACGAGGCGGACGTGGCGGCGGTCGTCGACGCGCTCGCGCCCGACGGGTTGCACGTCGAGCGGTGGTTTCCCAAGGCGTCCATGGACGGCCGGGCCTTCGACCTGCGCGTCGTCGTCGTCGCGGGGGTGCCCACCCACGTCGTCGTCAGAGTCGGCCGCACGCCGATGACGAACCTGCACCTCGGAGGCGTTCGCGGTGATCTCGGCCGGGTGCGGCGGCGCCTCGGGACGGTGGGATGGCAGGGCGCGCTCGACGTGTGCGCCCGCGCTGCGGCGTGCTTCCCGGGAAGCCTGGCGATCGGAGTCGACCTGATGATCGGCGCGGACTGGCGATCCACCGCGGTCGCGGAGGTCAACGCCTTCGGCGACCTGCTCCCCGGCCTGACCGGCCTGCCCGCGGGCCCGGGCGAGGGCCTGGACACCTATGCCGCACAGATCGCGGCGGTGTCGCGGGGATGGCGGCAGGGCATGCAGTCCCGGGACATCCGAGGCGAGGGAGACACGTCGTGCGTGACATGAACACCGTCGTGGGCAGCCACGACATCCTGCTGGTGACGCTGGACACGTTGCGTTACGACGTGGCCGCCCGGCTCGTGGCGGCCGGAAGGCTGCCGAACCTGGCCCGCGTGTTGCCGCAGGGGAGATGGGAGCGCCGGCACAGCCCCGGGAGTTTCACCTACGCGGCCCACGCGGCGATGTTCGCGGGCTTCCTCCCCACCCCCGCCGAACCCGGTGTGCACGCGCGGCCGTTCGCGGCCAGGTTCCCGGGAAGCGAGACGACCGGCGACGGCACCTGGGTGTTCGACGCGCCGGACCTGCCCACCGGTCTCGCGAAGGCGGGGTACCACACCGTCTGCGTGGGAGGCGTCGGCTTCTTCAACAAGCAGAGCCCGCTCGGATCCGCCCTGCCGGGCCTGTTCGCGGAGAGCCACTGGGCGCCCGAGTTCGGCGTCACCTCTCGGCATTCCCTGGAACGGCAGATCGACCGGGCCGAACTGGCGCTGCGCGACCGGGATGAGCCGGTCTTCCTGTTCGTCAACGTCTCGGCCCTCCACCAGCCCAACTGGTTCCACCTGGCGGACGCCGCGCAGGAGGACGGCGACACGCTGGAGAGCCACGCGGCCGCCCTGGAGTACGTCGACAGGCGCATCGACCGCCTGTTCGCCCTCATGACCAGGAACAGGCCGTGCTTCACGATCATCTGCTCCGACCACGGCACGGCGTACGGGGAGAGCGGCCACACCGGTCACCGGATCGGCCACGAGGTGGTCTGGACGGTGCCGTACGCCGAGTTCGTGCTGGAGCGGACGCCGGCCAGGCCACGCCCACAGTGGGGGCGTGCGCGCGCATGGGATCGGATCAGGGGATGACAGAGACCGACACCGCAATCAGCCCGTACAACGGCTATATCTATGCCTATCCGCATAAGACGGCTTATCGGCCGTTAGAGCCACGTCCTGCTCTGCGTGACGTCTGGTCGGGTGAACGGACCGACGCGCTCTTCCTGTACCTGCACATCCCCTTCTGTGAGATGCGCTGCGGCTTCTGCAACCTGTTCACGCGGACGGGCGCCCCGGAGGAACTGGTCGGCGCCTACCTCGACGCACTGGAGCGGCAGGCCGTCGCCCTGCGGGAGGCCCTGCCGGATCCGCGCTTCGCGACGGCCGCGGTCGGCGGCGGCACGCCGACCTACCTGAGCCCGGCGGAGCTGAACCGGCTCTTCGACCTCGCGGAGGACGTTCTCGGAGCCGACCTTCGCGCGATCCCGCTGTCCGTGGAGACGTCGCCCGCGACGGCGACGGCGGACCGCCTCGCCGTGCTCGCCGGCCGGCGCGCGACCCGCGTCTCCATCGGCGTGCAGAGCTTCGTCGACGCCGAGGCCCGGGCCGCCGTGCGGCCGCAGCGGCGGTCGGAGGTCGAGGCGGCACTCGGCCGGATCAGGGACGCCGCCTTCGAGGTCCTCAACATCGACCTGATCTACGGCATCGACGGCCAGACGCCGCGGTCCTGGGTGTACTCCCTGGACTCCGCGCTCGCATGGCGTCCGGAGGAGTTGTACCTCTATCCGCTGTACGTGCGGCCGCTCACCGGCCTGGGCCGCAGGGACCGCGAGTGGGACGACCAGCGGCTCGACCTCTACCGCGTGGGCCGCGACCATCTGCTCGAGGCGGGCTACGAGCAGGTGTCGATGCGGATGTTCCGCCTGCCGGGCTCGGGCGGGGCGACCGAGTACTGCTGCCAGACCGACGGGATGGTCGGTCTGGGTTGCGGCGCCCGGTCGTACACGGAGACCCTGCACTACTCCTACGAGTACGCCGTGGCGGCGAGGCACGTGCGGGCGATCATCGATGAGTTCGTCCGCCTGCCTGCCGGCGAGTTCGCGGTGGCGAACGTGGGCTTCCGCCTCGACGACGAGGACAGGAGGCGCCGTCATCTGATCCAGTCCCTGCTGCAGGCTTGCGGAATGGCGCGCGCGGGCTACCGCGAACGCTTCGGCGCCGACGTCATGGACGACTTCGCCGCGGAACTGTCCCGGTACGCCGCGCTGGGGTGGCTGGAGAGCGACCGCGACCTGGTACGGCTGACCGCGGAGGGACTGGCCTACTCCGACGCCATCGGCCCGGCCCTGTTCTCCAGCCGGGTGGAGGCACTGATGCAGGCGTACGAGGAGCGTTGAGCGGGCGTGCGAGGAGCACTGATGCAGGCGTGCAAGGAGCGTTGAGCGGGCGTGCGAGGAGCACTGATGCGGGCGTACGAGGAGCGTTGATGACAGCGGACGGGCACCTGTCGATCCTCTACCGCGGTCCGCTGGCGAGTTGCGACTACGACTGCGCCTACTGCCCGTTCGCCAAGCGGCGGGACGACCCCGACCGGCTGCGCGCCGACCGGGCCGCGCTGAAGCGATTCACCACGTGGGTCGCGGAGCAGGACCACCCGATCTCGGTGTTGTTCACGCCGTGGGGTGAGGGGCTCGTGCGCTCGTGGTACCGCGAGGCGATGATCGGGCTCAGCCGCCTCGGTCACGTCCGCACGGTGGCGATCCAGACGAACCTGAGCTGCCGCACCGGCTGGCTCGCCGAGGCCGATCTGGGCAGCCTCGCGTTGTGGTGTACGTACCACCCGAGTCAGGTCGCTTACGACCGCTTTCTCGCCAAATGCCGCGATCTGGACCGGTTAGGCGTACGGCACAGCGTCGGCATCGTGGGCCATCCGGACCACCTCGCCCCTGCCCGCCGGCTTCGGGCGGACCTCCCCGAGCCGACCTACCTGTGGGTGAACGCCGAGGAGGGGCGCCGCTACACCGACGCGGAAGCGGCCGAGTGGACCGCGATCGATCCGCTCTTCGGGTACAGCCGCCGCCCGCATCTGAGCGCCGGCCTGCCGTGCCGTACGGGTGAGACGGTGATCTCGGTGAACGGCGACGGCATGGTCAGGCGGTGTCATTTCATCCCCGCCGAACTCGGCAATCTCTACGACGGGTCCTTCCGCGAGGCCCTGCGACCCCGGCCGTGCCCGGCGGCGGCCTGCGACTGCCACATCGGGTACGTGCACCTGGAGCCGCTGGGCCTCTACGACGTCTTCGCCGGGGGAATCCTCGAGCGTGTGCCGGCCCGGCCCGCCGATCCTCCCGGTCAGGTCTCCTTCTCGGGGCGGTAGTCGGCCTCGGGCACCCCGAAGGTCCAGGCGACTCCCTCCCGTGCTCGCGAGGTCGACGGCGGCACCCGGAGGAAGTAGGTGCGGCGGCTGCCGTCGGGCTCCGGCGTGGAGTTGACGACCTGGACCATCACGAGATCCTCGTCGCCGGGCAGGGCGAGGCGCCACAACGTGCCCGTCTCGTCCCGGTGCATGGGAGACGCGTTGGACTCTTTGAGGTAACGCTCGAAGCCGTAGTGCTCCAGCATCACCCGGCGCAGCTCGGCGTTCTCCTCGGCCCGGATCCGCTCGGCGTCGACCGAGGCCATCGTGGCGCCGAACCCGTCGGGCACCGGCATGCCGTGCCAGGCGTGGAGCGCGAACCCGTCGGGGAAGGACATCGCCGGCCCGTCGGCCCGATGGAGCCGCCCGGCCTCGTCGCGGTGCGCCTCCATCGGGCGCTCGCAGATGAGTGCGATCCGCTCGAACGGCCACCACCAGCCTGCCGTTCGCGCGACCGCGGCCAGACCTCCGAGGGCCGCGCGCTGTGCCTCGGCGACGCCCGCCCGTACCCCGGAGGCCGGGTCGAAGACGCACAACCAGGCGGCGTCGTGCTGACCGAGGACCGCGTCGAGCGTCGCCCCACGCAGAAGCTCGCCCGCGGTCTCGCCTCCCATCTCCGCCATCCGGCGCCGTATGTCGGAGACCGTCCTGTTCACCGGCTGCCAGAGCCGCCCGCCGCTGCCCGCCCACGCGTCGGCCCAGCCTGCCGGGCCGAGCGAGGCGTGGACGGCGGCCCTCGCCCGCTCCCACGGAAGTGTGCGGATAGCCGTGCGCACCGACGCGCCTGCTGCGCCCGTCGCCCCGTCGGCCGGCGAGTTCACCGCCGGGCCGTCATCAGGCCTCGGCGCCCGGCCGGCCACCGGGTCCACAGCCGGGCCCGTCGGTGAGTCCGGTGCCTCAAGCTGGAGCAGCACCTCCTCGGCGAGCCCGCCGAGACCCGCCCGCTCGAGCGTCTCCGCGCTCGCGGGGTCAGCGAGCAGCAGGGCCGCGACGGCGCCGCGTAAGGGGGAGCCGAGCCAGACGATCCGCTCCGGCATGGTCAGGCCGGCGTCCCAGTAGGCCTGCCGCACCCCCTCTTCGGCCGCGGCGCGGTCGGCGGGGCCCGTGGCGAGCGCCGTCTCCTGCCAGGAACCGGGATCCGAGCCCAGCGGCAGGGTGCCGGGCCCGGGCGGAGAGCTCAGTGTGGCGGTCATCAGTCGGCCACCACCCGGAAGGCGCCGGGAACGTACTCACGCTGGCGGACCACCCGATACCACCCCTTCGGCAGCGAGATCGCGGCGTGCTCCTCGTGGACCAGGCGCCCGCCGGACGGCAGGTGCAGGAAGCCCGGGCGGCTCGGATCCCGATCGAGCAGCAGCGTCCCCGGGCCGGCGATCGCATGGGCGTGACCGGTGGCCTCTCCCAGGGCCAGCACGAGGCGGCCCCGCGCGTCACGCGGCTCCGGCGGGCCCGTCCGAGCGGCCGCGGGCACACTCTCTTCCGGCACCGGCACGATCAGGATGTCTCCCTGGCGGTACATCGCACTCCTCTCCGACCTGATCGGGAAGTTATCGGCCGCCACCGACATTTCCCGGAGTGCGCCTGCGACCGCAGGGGCCGGTTCCGCGGCGAAGCCGGGAGGTTCCTCACGCGGCCGCCGCGCGGAGGCTCCTTCGTTCCGTGCACGAGCCAAGGCTCTGATCAGCCTGATTACAGAATTACGATCGCTCGCAGCGAACACGCGCAAATGTGGGAACACACTCGGGCTCCTGTTAGTTGAGTCGGCATAACTCAACCTTGGGAGTGCGCATGACACAGATACTTCCCGTCCTGCCCCTGGACGACGAGGTCGTCCTGCCCGGCATGGTGGTCCCCCTCGACCTGTCGGATTCCGAGGTCCGGGCGGCCATCGACGCGGCACGGGCCAGCGGTGGCGAGAGCCAGGTGCTCTTGGTGCCGCGTGTGGACGGCCATTACGGCGCGGCCGGTGTGTCCGCTGTGGTGGAGCAGGTCGGGCGGCTTCCCGGAGGGGAGCCGGCGGCCGTGGTCCGCGGTGTGAACCGGATGCGTGTCGGCATCGGGACTACGGGCCCCGGAGCGGCGTTGTGGGTCGAGGCGACGGTGATCGAGGCGATCGCCACCGGGCCGAGGGCCGACGAGCTCGCCAAGGAGTACAAGTCCCTCACCACGACGATCCTGCAGAAGCGCGGAGCCTGGCAGGTCGTCGACGCGGTCAACAAGATCGACGATCCCTCGGTGCTGGCCGACAGCTCGGGCTACGCGCCGTGGCTGACGACGCCCCAGAAGCAGTTCCTCCTGGAGACCGCGGACCCCACCGAGCGGCTGGAGAAGCTGGTCGGCTGGGCGCGTGACCACCTCGCCGAGCTGGACGTGGCGGAGACCATCCGCAAGGACGTCCAGGAGGGCATGGAGAAGCAGCAGCGCGAGTTCCTGCTGCGCCAGCAGCTGGCCGCGGTCCGCAAGGAGCTGGCCGAGCTGAACGGCGAGCCGGCCGACGAGGAGCAGGACTACCGGTCCCGCATCGAGGCGGCCGAGCTGCCCGAGAAGGTCCGCGAGGCCGCCCTCAAGGAGGTCGACAAGCTCGAGCGCACCTCGGACCAGTCGCCGGAGACGGGCTGGATCCGGACCTGGCTGGACACGGTCCTCGACATCCCGTGGAACACGCACACGACCGACGAGTACGACATCGCCGGCGCACGCGCGGTGCTCGACGCCGACCACACGGGGCTCGCCGACGTGAAGGACCGCATCATCGAGTACCTCGCGGTCCGCAAGCGCCGGGCCGACCAGGGGCTCGGGGTCGTCGGCGGACGTCGCAGCGGCGCCGTCCTGGCGCTGGCGGGCCCGCCCGGAGTGGGCAAGACCTCCCTGGGCGAGTCGGTCGCGCGGGCGATGGGCCGCAAGTTCGTCCGTGTCGCGCTAGGCGGCATCCGGGACGAGGCCGAGGTCCGCGGGCACCGGCGCACCTACGTGGGCGCGCTGCCCGGCCGGATCGTGCGGGCCATCCGCGAGGCGGGCTCGATGAACCCCGTCGTGCTGCTCGACGAGATCGACAAGGTGGGCTCCGACTACCGCGGCGACCCCACGGCGGCGCTGCTCGAGGTGCTCGACCCGGCGCAGAACCACACGTTCCGCGACCACTACCTGGAGGTCGAGCTCGACCTGAGCGACGTGCTGTTCCTCGCGACGGCCAACGTGCTCGAGCAGGTCCCCGGGCCGCTGCTCGACCGCATGGAGATCGTCACGCTCGACGGCTACACCGAGGACGAGAAGGTCGCCATCGCCCGTGACCACCTGCTCCCGCGCCAGCTGGAGAAGGCGGGCCTCACGGCCGACGACGTGACGATCGACGAGGGCGCGCTGCGCCGGCTCGCGGGGGAGTACACCCACGAGGCGGGCGTCCGGTCGCTGGAGCGGTCGGTCGCGCGCATCCTGCGCAAGGTCACGGCCAACGTCTCGCTCGGCCAGGCCGAACTCCCCGTCGCGGTCACGGCCGACGACCTGGTGCCCTACCTCGGCCGTCCGAGGCACGTGCCCGAGTCCTCGCTCCCCGAGGCCAGGCAGCGTACGGCGGTGCCGGGCGTGGCCACCGGTCTCGCGGTCACGGGGGCGGGCGGCGACGTGCTCTACGTGGAGGCCTCGCTGGCCGACCCGGAGACGGGCTCGACCGGTGTGTCCCTCACCGGCCAGCTCGGCGACGTGATGAAGGAGTCGGCCCAGATCGCGCTGTCCTACCTGCGCTCACGCGGCGTGGAGCTTGAGCTGCCGGTCGGGTCGCTCAAGGACCGCCAGGTCCACATCCACGTGCCGGCGGGCGCGGTGCCGAAGGACGGGCCTTCTGCGGGCGTCACCATGACGACCGCCCTCGCCTCGCTCCTGTCAGGCCGTCCGGTCCGCGGCGACGTGGCGATGACCGGGGAGGTGTCCCTGACGGGGCGCGTCCTCCCGATCGGCGGCGTGAAGCAGAAGCTGCTCGCCGCCCACCGGGCCGGGATCACGACCGTGCTCATCCCGGCGCGCAACGAGCCCGACCTGGACGACGTCCCGGCCGACGTGCTCGCCGACCTCACCGTTCACCCGGTGAGCGACGTCCGTGAGGTCCTCGACCTGGCCCTCACCCCGGCGACGGTGGCCCAGACGGCGGCCGCCTGACCCACCACGTACGGCTCGCGCCCTCGTTTCCCGAGGCGCGAGCCGTACGCGTTCCCGGGCCGGCCTTTCGGGCCGCAGGCGTTCGCAAGGCCCGCGCACCGGCCGGGCGGAGGCGGCCGGGAAGATCTTTCGCCGGGCGCGAGCGCCCGAGTAATGTTCTGTCATGCATCCGGGAGCCATCGCGGCCGAGACGCCAGACAAGCCGGCGGTGATCATGGCGGGCTCCGGCCGCGTGGTCACGTATCGGGAACTCGACGAGGAGTCCAACCGCCTGGCCCAACTGTTCCGGGCCACCGGGCTCCAGCCGGGCGACCACGTCGCCTTCATGCTGGAGAACCATCCGCACTTCCTGACCATCGCCTGGGCCGCCCACCGCGCCGGCCTCTACTACACCGCGATCAGCTCCCGCCTCCAGTCGGAGGAACTCGCCTACGTCCTGAACAACTGCGGCGCCCGGGTGTTCATCTCCTCGGCGAAGCTGGCCGCCGTCGCCACCTCCGTGACCGGTGATACGCCCGGCGTCGAGGTGCGGCTGATGCTCGACGGCACGGCGCCCGGCTTCACGTCCTACGAGGAGGCGACGGCCGCGCAGCCGGTGACGCCCATCGCGGACGAGTGCCAGGGCGTCGACATGCTCTACTCGTCGGGCACCACCGGGCGGCCGAAGGGGGTCAAGCCCACGCTGAGCAAGATGCCGCTCGACTCTGCGGGGCCGCTCCTGCAGCTGATCCAGTTCCTGTTCGCCCCCACCCCCGGCAGCGTCTACCTGTCGCCGGCCCCGCTCTATCACGCGGCCCCCCTGCGGTACTGCATGAACTTCCAGCGGGCCGGGGCGACCATCGTCGTGATGGAGAGGTTCGACCCCGAGGAGGCGCTCCAGCTCATCGAGAGGTACGGCGTCACGCATTCCCAGTGGGTGCCGACGATGTTCATCAAGATGCTGAAGCTGCCGCCCGAGGTCCGGGAGCGCTACGACCTGTCCTCGCTGACGTGCGCCATCCACGCCGCCGCCCCCTGCCCCGTCCCCGTCAAGGAGCAGATGATCGAGTGGTGGGGCCCGATCATCCACGAGTACTACGCGGGCACCGAGGGCAACGGCTTCCTCTACGTCGGCTCGCAGGACTGGCTGAAGCACCGGGGAACGGTAGGCAGGCCGCTGCTCGGCGTCGTCCACATCTGCGACGAGCAGGGCGCCGAGCTGCCCGCGGGCGAGCACGGGACGGTCTACTTCGCCGACGGCCCCCGGTTCGTCTATCACGGAGACCCGGACAAGACCCGTTCGGCGCAGGACCCGCTCGGCAGGGGCTGGACGACGCTCGGTGACATCGGATACGTCGACGAGGAGGGCTTCCTCTACCTCACCGACCGCCGCTCCTACATGATCATCTCTGGTGGGGTGAACGTCTATCCCCAGGAGGCCGAGAACGTGTTGTCCGTCCACCCCAAGGTGGCCGACGTCGCCGTCTTCGGCGTCCCGGACGAGGAGATGGGCGAGCAGGTTAAGGCCGTCGTCCAGCCGGTCGACCCGGAGGAGGCCGGGCCGGCGCTCGCCGACGAGCTCATGGAGTACTGCCGGGCGCGGCTGGCCCACTACAAGTGCCCGAAGTCGGTGGATTTCCGCGACGAACTTCCGAGACATCCGACGGGCAAGTTGTACAAGCGCCTGCTGCGCGATGAATACTGGCCCGCGACGTCGTGATATAAGAGCCGCGTGCGGCATCCGCCGGTGGGAACCGCTGATCGCTTAGCGTGACCTTATCGAGGATTTGCCATCGTAGTGGTTGTACCGGCGGAGAGCCGGATCACCGGCAGATCCAAATGAGGGGGATGGCGATGAGCTCGGAGGAGCAGGGTCGCGGCAACGACACCGAGGTACTCCCCGGTCACGGCTGGAGCCAGTTCGGCAGGACTCCGCCCCAGCAGGGCCAGTACGGCGCCTACGGCGCCTACGGCGGCCCGGGGCCGTACGACACCGCGCCGTACGGAGGGCCGGTGCCGCCGCCGAGGCAGAAGACCGGCATGACCGGCAGGCAGAAGGTGTTCACCGGTCTCGCGCTCGCCGCCGTGGCGATCGGCGGTGGGGTCACGGGGGCCCTCGTCGCCAACGCCACGAGCGACGGCCAGACCGTGATCTCCAGCCCGCTCGTGAATCCCGCGTCGAACACCACGGTCAACACCATCGCCGAGGTGGCCAAGGCCATCCAGCCTTCGGTGGTGTCGATCAGGATCACGACGCAGAACGGCGGCGGGGAGGGATCGGGTGTGATCCTCTCGGCCGACGGCCTGATCCTGACCAACAATCACGTGGTCGCGGAGCTGGGCCAGGGCGGCGGAGACGTCACCGTCAAGTTCAGCGACGGCAAGACGGCCTCGGCCACGGTCAAGGGCACGGACCCGACGACCGACCTCGCCGTGATCCAGGCGCAGGGCGTGTCCGGCCTGACGCCGGCCTCGCTCGGCGACAGCGACAAGCTCCAGGTCGGCGACGCGGTGCTCGCGATCGGCAGCCCGCTGGGCCTGGAGGGCTCGGTCACGTCCGGCATCGTGAGCGCGCTCGACCGCACCCTCACCGAGGGCGGGGACGAGCCGCAGCAGCCCTTCCCGTTCGGGCAGCAGCGGCAGCAGGAGCCGGGAACGACGATCGGCGGCATGGTCCAGACGGACGCGGCGATCAACCCGGGCAACTCGGGCGGCGCCCTCGTCAACGCGGCCGGCCAGGTCATCGGCATCAACACCGCCATCGCGACCTCCGGGCAGAGCTCGGGCAACATCGGCGTGGGCTTCGCGATCCCGATCAACACCGCCCGTCAGGTCGCCGACCAGCTCATCAAGACGGGCAAGGCGACCCACGCCTTCCTCGGGGTGAGCCTGGCCGACGCCACCGGTGACGCGGAAGGCGCCGTGATCAGCTCGATCACGGCCGGGAGCCCGGCCGCCAAGGCCGGCCTCCAGGACGGCGACCTGGTCACCAAGGTGAACGAGAAGGTGGTCGACAGCGCGGAGACGCTCGTCGGCGAGATCCGCAGCTCCCGTCCCGGCGACAAGGTCACCATCACCTACTCGCGCAACGGCAAGGTGTCCACGGTTTCGATCACGCTCGCGGAGCAGTCGGCGACGAGCTGACGTCACCACCGGCACGTCCCAGGAAGTCCCCGGCACGTCCCAGGAAGTCCCCGGCACGTCCCAGGAACTCCCCGGAACACCCCCGGCAGGCCCCAGGAAGCGTCCTCGCGACCGTCCCCGGCCGGCGGCCCTCAGCGGCCGTCGGCCCGTCGCCGTTTCGAGCGCCGTTCGAGCCACCGGAGTGTGGGAGCCGTGTCAGCGGCGGGTGAGCGCCTCGGACTCCCACAGGTCCCGGTAGTAGCCGGGCACGGAGACCAGGGCGTGGTGCGGGCCGCGCTGCACGACCCGCCCGTCCTCCAGCACGACGATCTCGTCCACCTGCTCCAGCCCGCGCAGCCGGTGGGTGACCAGCAGCGTCGTACGGCCCCGCGTGGCGTCGAGCAGGTCGGCGAGCAGGGCGTCCGCCGTCTCCTCGTCGACGGCCTCAGCGGGCTCGTCAAGCAGGAGCACCTGAGGGTCGTACAGCAGGGCGCGGGCCAGGGCGAGACGCTGGAGTTGCCCGCCGGACACCGTCCGCCCGTCCTCCCCGAGCGTCGTGTCCCATCCGGTGCGGCCCGTCCAGTCGTCCAGGCGGGCCTGCCGTACGGCACGGGCGAGGTCGTCGTCGGAGGCGTCGGGGCCGGCGAGCCGGAGGTTGTCGCGCAGGGTGGCCTGGAAGACGTAGGGGTCCTGGATGAGCCCGGTCATCCGGGTGCGGACGTCGTCGGAGGCGAACCGCCGGATGTCCACCCCGTTGAGCATGATGTTTCCGGACTCGATGTCCACGGTCCGCATGAGCGCGGCCAGCAGGGTGCTCTTCCCCGCGCCGCTCGGCCCGACGATCGCGACCCTGTCGCCGGGCGCGATGCTCAGGCTGACGCCGTTGAGCGCGGGCGCCCGGTCCCCATGGCGGACCACCAGATCCTCGATCTCAAGGGCCGGCGGCTCGTCCGGCAACGGCAGGGGAGTTCCGGGCTCGGTCACCGCCGCTGGCGTCGCGCCGATCTCCCGCAGCCTCCGCAGGGCGGCCAGCACGCCGGCGAGGCGTTCGCCCGCCGCGCCGAGCGGCAGCACGGGCTCGAAGGAGACCAGCGCGGTCAGGGCGAGCACGGCGGTCGCGACGCCGTCCAGGTCGGCTGAGCTGGCCGCGAGCACGACGGCCACCACCGTCAGCCCCTGAACGAGCACGCCCAGCCCCAGCGCCGCGGCGTCGACCCGTGACCGGCCGCGCTCGAGCAGCGCGAGGCGTGCGTCCGCCTCCATTCCGGCCGACAGGGCCCGGTCGCGGGCGCCGTACGCCGCGAGGTCGGCCGCGCCGTGGACGAGGTCGGCCACGCGCGCCGCGAGTTCGGCCCTGGCCGGGGCGATCCGCGCCGACCGCCTCCGGGCGGCCACGGCCGTGGCGGCCGGCAGGGCCACGCCCGCCACCAGCAGGCCGGCGGCGAGCAGGAGCGCCGCGGCGGGCAGGACGAACGCGGCGAGGACCACGGCGGCGGTCCCGGCGAGCAGCGCGGCGACGGCGGGCAGCAGGCAGCGGACGAGCAGATCCTGCACGGCGTCGGTGTCGTCGACCATCCGGCTGAGCAGGTCGGCGCCGCGGCGCGGCAGCGGTCCTGCGGGGACGAGCGCCTGGTACAGGCGTTCGCGCGTGCCCGCCTGGGCGCGGAGGGCGACGTCGTGCCCGGCGAGACGCTCGCCGTACCGGAAGAGCCCGCGGGTGGTGGCGAAGGCCCGCACCGCCACGATGGCGACGGACAGTGCGGCGAGGGGAGGCTGCTCGGCCGCCCTCGTGATCATCCAGGCGGCCGCCGCGATCAGTGCGATTCCGGCGAGGTCGGCGGCCGCCCCGGCGAGCGTCGCGAGCACGAGCCTGCGCGGCATCCCGGGCGTGAGAAGCCGGAGCGGCGTGCCGGTCATGCGGCCCCCCTCTCGGCGTGGTCACCCAGGCGGATGACGCGGTCGGCCAGTTCGATCATGGCGGGGCGGTGGGCGACGATGATCGCGGTCCTGCCCTCGGCGAGCGTGCGCGTGGCCGCGACGACCGCGGCCTCGCTCCGGCCGTCAAGGCGCGCCGTCGGCTCGTCGAGCAGGAGCACCTCCGCCGACGGCCGGCAGAACGCCCGGGCGAGCGCCACCCGCTGACGCTGGCCCGCCGACAGGTTCGCCCCGCGCTCGCCGAGTTCCGTCTCGTAGCCGTACGGCAGGGCCTCCACGAACTCGGCCGCCTGCGCGGCGGCGGCAGCCGTACGGACCTCGTCCGGCGACACGTCCGCTCCCAGGGAGATGTTGTCCGCGACGGTCGCGGCGAACAGATGGGGGCGCTGGGGCACGAAGGCGAGCCGTCGTCGCCACTCCTCGAGGTCCAGACCGGCGAGGTCGGCGCCGTCGATCAGGACCCGGCCACGGGACGGGGTGACGAACCCGAGCAGGACGTGGAGCAGCGTGCTCTTGCCCGCGCCGCTGGGGCCGATGACGGCCACCTTCTCGCCCGGCGCGATCTCCAGCGTGACGTCGTCGAGCGCGTCCTCGCCGCGGCCGGGGTACCGGACGGTGACACCTTCGAGCCGGATCGCCGGCGGTGCATGATCACGGCCGGATATTCGCAGGTCAGCGGCTTGAATCCGAATCTGTGCATGATCACGGGGAGGAGTGGGCTGGTCAGGGGCGTGCACGCGAATCTGTGCATGATCACGCCCAGGGTCACGTCCAGGGGTGGGGGTGATGAGGGAGAAGGCCTGGTCGGCGGCGGCGACTCCTTCCATGGCGGCATGGAAGGTGGTGCCCATCGCCCGGAGGGGGAGGTAGGCCTCGGGGGCCAGGAGGAGCACCAGCAACGCCGTGTGCAGGTCGAGCGAGCCCGACAGCAGGCGCAGGCCGACGGGGACGGCGACCAGGGCGAGGGACAGCGAGGCCACGAGTTCCAGCACGAGCGACGACAGGAACGCGACCCGCAGCGTCCGCATCGTCGCGGTCCGATGGGCCGCGGCGACCTGCTCGATCACCGAGGCCTGGTGACGGGCGCGGCCGAAGGCCCGCAGGGTCGGAAGGCCGCGGACGACGTCGAGGAAGTGGCCGCCCAGCCGGGTGAGGGCCTCCAGTTGCTGCCGCGTCACCGCCCGGGTGGTCCAGCCGACCAGTGCCCCGAAGATCGGGATGAGCGGCAGGGTGAGCAGAACGATGACGGCGGTCCCGAGGTCGGCGGCGAAGAGCCGTACGACGACCGCGATCGGGATGACGCCGGCAACGGCCACGGCGGGCAGGTAGCCGGTGAGGTAGGCGTCCAGCGCGTCGAGGCCGCGCCCGGCGAGCGTGACGAGTTCGCCGGACCGCGCGGATCCCGCGTCCTGCTCCTGGAAACGTGACAGCAGCCGCCGGCGCAGCTGCGACTTCACCGCGACGGCCGTGCGGCCGGCGAAGACGCCGCGTGCCCAGCCGAGCAGTCCGCGCGCCGCGACGACGAGTGCGAGCGGAATCAGGACGGCCGTGGTGAACCGGCCGGAGAGCACGCCCGCCAGCAGTTCCGCCTGCACGAGGACGAGGAGGCCCGCCGCCACGGCCGCGGCCAGGCAGGCGGCGAGGTGCGGCCGCACGGTCGGTTCGGATCGTGCGAGCCGCAGAAGATCCTTGTGCAACGCGGGCCCAATCGGACGTGGTCAGCAGGCGGTCAGAAGAACGTGGGCAGTGGGCCCCTGCTGAAGGTGCGCCACACCCACGCCTGCGCGCCGATGAGGATCGGGACGCACGGCAACACGATCGCACCCATGGTGGTCAGTGTCTCGGGCGGGGCGGCGTGCTCGATGAGAGCGGAGGCCACGACGGCGACGGTGAGCCCGGCGGGGATCGCGGCAGCGAGAGCCGTCAGCGCCAGGCCTCGCCCGGTGCGCCGCGCGCCGCGGACCACGGGGTCGCCGGGCAGCCGCCACGCCGCGAAGGTCCAGCCGTGGAGGCAGAACGCCAGCGCGACCACGATCCCGCCGCCGACGCCCTCCAGGGTGAGCAGGGGAGCCGAGAGCCCGCGCGCCAGCGCCACCAGCGACATGCCCCAGGTGAGGGCCAGCCCGGCCGAGCCGAGGCTGATGGCGCCGTCCCACACCCTCCGCCAGGCGGCGCCGTCGGCGCGACGGCGGAACCACAGGCCGGCGTCGCGTGTGATCCACGTCAGGAGGAGCGCGACCACCAGGGGATAGAGGCCGCTGAGCACCTCGCCTTCCAGGGTGGAGAAGGCGCCGAACAGGACGCCGACCAGCGCGACGAGCCAGACCTCGCCCGCGAGCACGAACGGCGCCATGGCCCCGACGAGCCGGTCCCGGTCGCCCTGAGACCTGCCGAGTACGGGCAGCAGAATGCCGAGTCCGATGTCGAAGCCCTCCAGGGCGAAGTAGCCGAGTAAGAGGACGGCGAGGGCGCCGAACCAGATGATCTCCATGGTCGTGGTCCTCAGAGCGAGTGGGCGGGCTGGGGAACGGGGTCGGCCGGCCGGTCCGGCATGCCGAGGGACACCTGACCGGGACCACGGCGTACGGCACGGGCGATCAGCAGGTAGTCGATGAGGGCGAGCAGTCCGAGCACGCCGGCGAAGCCGATGAACGACCCGGTGATCGCGGCCTTGGAGAGTCCCGGCGTCATGGCGTCGGCGACGGAGAGCTTTCCGTACACCAGCCACGGCTGGCGGCCCATCTCGCGCACGAGCCATCCGGCGATCGCCGCGACGAACGGCAGAGGCGTGATGAGCATCAGGAGCGGATGCAGCCACCGCCACCGGGCGAGCAGGTTCCTGATCAGCAGGGGCAACAGGACGAACATCACCCCGAACTGGAGAAGTTGCCCGATCCCGATCATGAGACCGAGCGCGGACTCCGGGGCGGCGTCGAACTTGCCGGGCTGGGTGGCCTCGATCACGCCGAACTGGGCGTATCCGAACCCGACGGTGAGCGCGGAGCCGATGGTCGCGGTGACCACGCCGATCCGGAGCGACCGGGTGAAGAACTCACGCTCGGCCGTGCGCCGGAACAGGTGGTAGGCGCTGGCTCCCATGAGGACGAACCCGCCGGTCCACAGACCGGCGCTGATCACATGGGGGAGTGCGAAGACGAGGTTCGGATTGGTGAGCAGCGCTCCGAAGTCGCGCAGCACCAGGCGGCCGCCCTGTTCGACGGAGCCGACGGGGTGCTGGAGGAACGAGTTCGCCACCATGATCCAGAAGGCCGATGCATAGGCGGTCAGCGTCACCAGCCAGATGCAGGTCACGTGAAGTGCCCGGGGCAGCCGATGCCAGCCGAAGATCCACAAGCCGAGGAACGTGGACTCGAGGAAGAAGGCCACGAGCGTCTCGATGGCGAGCGGCGCGCCGAAGACGTCGCCCGCGTATCGCGACAGGCCGCTCCAGCTCAGCCCGAACTGGAACTCCATGACCAGCCCGGTGAAGATGCCGAGCGCGTAGTTGATCACATAGATCTGCCCCCAGAAGCGGGTCATCCGCTCGTGGAGGGGATCGCCGGTGACCGCGTAGCGCGTATGCATGATCGCCACGAGCGGGGCGAGGCCGAGGGTCAGCACGACGAACAGGAAGTGCAGGCTGCCGGTCACGGCGAACTGCGTCCGCGCGAGGTCGACGACGTCCACGGGGGGCTCCTCAATAAATAGACCGTCTACATATAGACAGGCTACATGTAGACTCGCTACATGTGGAACCGGGATAAGCTGCGGCCGTGAACCCCGACACGCTGCGAGGGCACATGGACGCCCTGCTGCTCTCCGTGGTGGAGCGCGAGCCCCTGCACGGATACGCCATCATCGAGGCGCTGCGCGAGCGCAGCGACGGCGCGCTCGACGTTCCGACGGGGACGGTCTATCCGGCGCTGCGCAGGCTGGAGCGGGCCGGCTACCTGGCGGGGGAGTGGGCCGTGGCCGGCGGGCGCAAGCGGCGCACCTACCGCCTGACGGACTCGGGCCGCGCGGCGCTCGCGGGGGAGCGGTCGGCGTGGAAGTCGTTCACGACGGCCATCGGGAGCGTGCTCGACCCGTCGCGGTGAACGGGGCTGTGGGGGACGCGGCTGTGAAGGAGGCAGAGGGCCGCGCTGAGCAGCTGCCACGCGCCCAGCACATAGGTGATGACGGAGACGGCCACGCCCGGCGTGAAGTCCTCGAACCCCGGGGGGCCGTCGGCGCCCCGCACGAGGGCGATGCCCATCACGATCCTCACCGGGATCTGGAGCAGCACGAGCAGGCCGAGTGCGCGAGCGAGGGGCAGGGGCCGCCGCACCACCCGCAACCCCCGGCCGAAGGCGACCAGGGCGAAGCCTCCCGCGACCCCGGTCGCGAGCTGTATGTAGTCGAGAAGCCTGCTGACCGTCCAGAACCACTCGGGCGGAGTGGCAGCCGAGGCCGGCAGCGGATAGAACCGCCAGATCACGCTCCACATCAGCGTGGTGAGCGGCACGCTCACGAACAGCAGCGCGGCGGTCCTGCGGGCCTGGCCCACCGCCAGTTCCTCCTGGTAGCCCGGGGCGATCTCCGCCGGATGTCCGAAGTCCTCGATCGCCAGGCGCTCGGCCTCGGCTCTGGTGTGTCCCTCGGCCTCGTACGCCTCGGCCGCGTCGAGCAGCCCGTCCCGCGCCTCGGCGAGCAGGTCCCGCCTGGCCCGGACCGGGCCGTGGAGAAGTCGGCGGAGCCCGGCCACGTAGTCGTCGATCGGACTCGTCGGCACCGTCGGCCCTCCCCGCGTGGATTTCCGGACATGACAGGATCGCCGCCAGGGTATTGGCCGTTCTCATGACTCGCCATCAGGGGGAACCCTGACCCGACCCCGGAGCTCTTTCCGTCGACGATTTTGTCTTTCTGACGTTTCGCGCCAGCAACACCTGATTAATCCTGGTAGGAGATACTTCGGGGGGAGAGCGAGGCGGGACAGTGCATCAGGCGAAGATCGTGGTTGGTATCAACGGCTCGGCGGCCTCGTCGGCCGCACTGCGCTGGGCGGCGGCGGAGGGCCGCCTGCGCGGCGCCGACGTCGAGGCGGTGTACGCCTGGGAGTGGTCCGGCGGGCTGCACGCCCCCTACGCGCCGCTGGCCGGCCGGAGTTCGCGTGACGACGAGCGTCGTGCCGCGGCCGAACTGGCCATGCGGGCCGTGGACGAGCTCGGCGAGGACCATGTGGAGTCGGCCGTCGTGGAGGGGCCGCCCGCACGGGTCCTGCTGGAGGCGGCCGCCGACGCCGACCTGCTGGTGCTCGGAGCCGACGACGCCGACGCGGAGCGGTACCCGGTGATCAATCCCGTCGTGGCCGCCTGCCTGCTCCGGGCGAACTGCCCGGTCGTGGTCGTGCTGCCGGGGATGCTGCACGGCCGTTCCACGGGGGAGATGCTCGCAGGGAGCGTTTCCTAGTCCCGGACGACGATTTCCGCCGGGGATTTTTCCCGGTCGCGTGCGCCTTTCCGTTTGCCGGGTGCCGTCGGAAGATCACGTCGGAAATCGGAACGGAACGCAACGGCAGGACCCGTACGGCCTGAGACTTCACTGATTGGCAAGTTCATACGATTTCATTCTGTAGTCACCTATAGGACCGACTGACCCGGTCATATCCTCATAAAGTCCGGGTCATGCTCCCTTTATCCCGTGCTTATGACCATGTCCGTGGTCGTCTCAGGTCCACGCCGAGAAAGGCCGTGCGTGCCGCCGCCGCATTCGTGGCCGTCGGCGTCGTGGTGGCCGGCGTCACCACACTGTCGTTGACCCCGGCATCGGCGGAGCCCGGCACCGTGGTGATCAGCCAGGTGTACGGCGGAGGAGGCAACACCGGCGCCCCGCTGACCAACGACTACGTCGAGCTGTTCAACCGCAGCGCCGCGACGGTCTCCCTGGACGGCTGGTCGGTCCAGTACGCCAGCGCCACCGGCACCGGCCCCTTCTCCTCCAACAAGGTGGACCTCGCGGGCTCCCTGGCTCCGGGGCGCTACCACCTCGTCCAGCTCGGGGCGGGCACCACTCCGAGTGGAGCGCTCCCGGCCCCTGACACCACGGGGAACCTCGCCCTGAGCGGCACGGCGGGAAAGGTCGCGCTGGTCCGGTCCGCCACGGGCCTGGCCTGCAACGGCGGCTCCATCCCGTGCACCCCCGAGCAGGCCGCCGACATCGCCGACCTCGTCGGCTACGGCTCGGCCAACTACTTCGAGGGCGCCGCAGCGCCGGCGCTGACCAACACCACCGCCGCGATCCGCAAGGACGGCGGCTGCGCCGACACCGACAGCAACGCCGCGGACTTCGACGCCGGCGCCCCCGCGCCGCGCAACAGCGCGACGGCCGCCGCGCCGTGCGGGGGGACCACTCCGAGCCCAACCCCCTCGGACACTCCGACGCCGACCCCCACTCCGTCGGACACGCCGACCCCGACTCCCACCCCGACCCCCACGGCTCCCTCCTCGTGCGCCGTGCCGGTGACCCACCAGATCGCCGACGTCCAGGGCGCGGGCGACGCCTCGCCCCTCGTCGGCCAGGCGGTCCGCATCGAGGGTGTGGTGACCGCGGACTTCCAGGGCACGAACCAGCTGAGCGGCTTCTACGTCCAGGACCCGACGCCGGACGCGAACCCGGCCACCTCCGACGCGGTGTTCGTGTTCACCCCGAGGCCCGCCGCCATCGGTGACCGGGTGCGGGTCACCGGCACCGTCGTCGAGTTCAACGGCCTCACGGAGCTGTCCCCGGTCTCCGCCGTGGACGTCTGCGGCACCGGGAAGGTCAAGACCGCCACGGTGAGGCTGCCGCTCGCCTCCGACAGGACCCTCGAATCGCTGGAAGGCGTGCTCGTCACCTTCCCCCAGGAGCTCACCGTCTCCGAGGTCTACAACCTGGGCCGCTTCGGTGAGGTCACCCTGTCCGCGAACGGCCGGCTCTTCCAGCCGACCGACCGCGACAACGTCGACCCCGCCGCCAACCAGGCCCGCCGGATCCTGCTGGACGACGCGTCCAACGTGCAGAACCCCCCGGTCCTGCCATACCACACGAACGGCCTGAACACGGTACGCGTGGGTGACGGGACCACCGGGCTGACCGGCATCCTGACCTACGGCTTCGACCTCTACCGGGTGGAGCCGACCACGCCGGTGGTCTTCGCCGCCGACAACCCCCGTCCGGCCAAGCCGGCCAAGGTGGGCGGCGACGTCCAGGTGGCGAGCCTCAACACGCTCAACTGGTTCACGACGCTGAACAAGCGCGGCGCCAACACCGACGAGGAGCGGCAGCGCCAGCTCGCCAAGCTGGTCGCGACGCTGAAGGGCCTGGACCCGGACGTGGCCGGCCTCATGGAGGTCGAGAACAACGGCGCCACCGCGCTGAACGCCCTGGTGGACGCGCTCAACGCCGAGGTCGGCGCGGGCACGTACAAGGGCATCACCTCCCCGGTTCCCGGAACCGACGAGATCCAGGTGGCCCTGATCTACAAGCCTGCCGTGGTGAAGCCCGTGGGAGCCCCGCAGTCCTCCACCGACCCGGTGTTCCGCCGCCCGCCGCTGATCCAGATGTTCCAGCGCACCAGGGACGACGACGACGGCCGGATCTTCACCATGATCGTCAACCACTTCAAGTCGAAGGGCTGCGACGGCGCGACCGGAGCCGACCTCGACCAGGGCGACGGCCAGAGCTGCTTCAACGCCGAGCGCGTCCGCCAGGCGCAGGCCGTGCTCGGGTTGATCGACACCTTCCACCTGCCCAACCCCGTCGTGGCCGGCGACCTCAACGCCTACGGCGAGGAGGACCCGATCCACACGCTGGAGGCCGGGAAGCTCACGAGCCTGAGCAAGAAGTTCATCGACAAGCAGGACCGCTACAGCTACGTCTTCGACAGCCTGTCGGGCGAGCTGGACCACGTGATGGTCGGCAAGCAGCTGCTCAAGCGGGTGACCGGGGCGACGATCTGGCACATCAACGCCGACGAAGGCCGGTTCATGGACTACAACACCGAGTTCAACCCGCCGTCGCTGTACTCGCCGGGCGCGTTCCGCTCGTCGGACCACGATCCGCTTCTGTTCGGGCTCGACCTGGGCTGAGGCAGGTCTGCTAGCCCCCCGCCGGGTCGATCGCGTCGCGCTTCCCGGCGGGGGGCTCTCCCGGCATCCCCCCGGTTTTCGGATAGCGCAGGTCGAAGGCCGGCCGTTCCGACCTGATCGGCGGGAGATGAGTGAAGTTGTGGCGCGGCGGCGGGCACGTGGTGACCCACTCCAGCGAATTGCCAGAGCCCCAGGGGTCGTTGACGGTGACCCGCTCGCCGCGCCTCCACGTGCGCCAGACGTTGTACATGAACGGCAGCGTCGAGGCGCCCAGCAGGAACGCCCCCGCGCTGGAGATCACGTTGAATTCCGTGAAGCCATCGGCGGCGGAGTAGTCGCCGTAGCGCCGCGGCATCCCGATCACGCCGATCCAGTGCTGAATCAGGAACGTCAGGTGGAACCCGATGAAGAGCATCCAGAAGTGGATCTTCCCGAGGGTCTCGTTCAGCATCGTGCCGGTGAACTTGGGCCACCAGAAGTAGAACCCGCCGAACATCGCGAACACCACGGTGCCGAACACCACGTAATGGAAGTGCGCGACGACGAAGTAGCTGTCGGTCACGTGGAAGTCGAGCGGCGGCGACGCGAGGATCACGCCGGTGAGTCCGCCGAGCAGGAACGTGACGAGGAACCCGACCGCCCACAACATGGGAGTCTCGAAGCTGAGGTGGCCTCGCCACATCGTGCCGGTCCAGTTGAAGAACTTCACCCCGGTCGGCACCGCGATCAGGAACGTCATGACCGAGAAGAACGGCAGGAGCACCTGGCCGGTGGCGAACATGTGGTGCGCCCACACGGTCGCCGACAGCGCGGTGATGGCGATCGTCGCGCCGACCATGCCGATGTAGCCGAACAGCGGCTTGCGGCTGAACACCGGGATGATCTCGGTGATGATGCCGAAGAACGGCACCGCGATGATGTAGACCTCGGGATGCCCGAAGAACCAGAACAGGTGCTGCCAGATCATCGCCCCGCCGGTCTCGGCGTCGAAGACGCGCGCACCGAGCTTTCGGTCAGCCTCCAGCACCAGCAGCGCCGCCGCCAGCACGGGGAAGGCCAGCAGCACCAGGATCGACGTGAACAGAACGTTCCACGTGAAGATCGGCATCCGGAACATGTGCATGCCCGGCGCCCGCATCGTGATGATCGTGGTGATGAAGTTGACGGACCCGAGGATCGTGCCGAGGCCGGACAGCGCCAGGCCCATGATCCACAGGTCGCCGCCCGGTGAGGGGCTGAACTCCCGCCCGGACAGGGGGGAGTAGGCCGTCCAGCCGAAGGCGGGCGCGCCCCCCACCACGAAGCTGCCGAGCACCATGAGACCGCCGAACAGGAACATCCAGTAGCTGACCATGTTGAGCCGGGGGAACGCCACGTCGGGCGCGCCGATCTGGAGCGGCATGATCTCGTTGGCGAACCCGGCGAACAGTGGCGTGGCGAACAGCAGCAGCATGATCGTGCCGTGGAGGGTGAACATCTCGTTGTAGCGCTGCAGGCTGACGAACTGCAGGCCCGGCTCGAGCAGCTCGGCCCTGATCACCATCGCCATGAGGCCGCCGACCAGGAAGAAGCCGAACGTGGTGATCAGATAGAGGTGCCCGATGACCTTGTGGTCGGTGCTCGACAACCAGGCGGCCAGGACCGTGCCCAGCCGCCGTTGTTCGGGAACGGGTCTCACGACTTCAGTGGTCATGCGGTTACTCCTTTTCGAGAAGGAGGTCCCGTGTGCTGATACCCGGTGCCGTGCGGTGGAATGCTGAGATCGCAGGTGTGGTTGTGCAAGTGACGGAACGGATGAAAGGAGTCGCCCCGTGGCGACCATTGAGGTGACCGAGCAGAACTTCAACGAAATCGCCGACAGCGGCATCGTCCTGCTGGACTTCTGGGCGTCGTGGTGCGGCCCCTGCCGCACGTTCGCGCCGATTTTCGAGAAGGCGTCCCAGGAGCACGGCGACATCACGTTCGGCAAGATCGACACCGAGGCTCAGCCGGCGCTGTCCCAGGGATTCGAGATCACGGCGATCCCCACGATCATGGCCATCCGGGACGGCATCGTGGTGTTCTCGCAGCCCGGCGCGCTCCCCGCGCCCGCACTGACGGACCTGATCACCCAGCTGCGCGCGCTCGACATGGACGCCATCCGCGCCGAGATCGCGGCGGAGGCCGGCCAGCAGAACTGACGCGGGACGGGCGGCCCGCCCCGCGCCGGGGGGTTCAGGGTTTGCGGCCGACGGCGCTGAAACCGGCCGAGGGCGCCTGCTCGAGCCGGGGCTCGTCGGGGTCGGGTCGCCAGTCCTCCGGGTAGACGAGCCCCGGCTCCAGCAGCTCGTATCCCTCGAAGAACCGGGTGATCTCCTCGTGCGTCCGCAGCGCGAGCGACGCCGTCGCCCGGTTGTAGATCTCCAGGGCCTCGGGCGTGAGCTCGGGGCGCGCGTCGCGCGCATGGGAGATCGCCAGGTAGCTCCCCGGGGCGCTCAGATCGCGCAGCCGCCCCACCACCTCGTACGGCTTCGCCGAGTCGGGGATGAAATGGAGTATGGCGAACATCAGGAAGGCGACCGGCCGGTCGAAGTCGACCAGCCCCTCGAGCCGGCGGATCAGGTCGTCCGGCTCACGGAAGTCCGCCCGCACGACGGACACGTGTGGGTCGCCGCCGAGCAGGGCCCGGGCGTGCGAGCACACCACCGGGTCGTAGTCGACGTAGGTCACCCGCGTGTCCGGCGCCGTCACGTGCGCGATCTCGTGCACGTTGCCCTGCGTGGGCAGGCCGGAGCCGATGTCGACGATCTGGCGGACGCCGGCGTCCACGAGCGTCCGCACGGCCCTGGCCAGGAAGGCACGGCCCTCGATGGCCGACGACCGGGTGTCGGGGAACGTCGCCAGGATGCTCTCGGCGGCCGCCCTGTCCGCGGCGAAGTTGTTCTTCCCGCCCAGGAAGTAGTCGTACATCCGGGCGACGTTGGGGGTGTTCGGGTCCACGCCCTCGGGGGCGGGCCGGGGATCCGTCATCTTCGTCTCTTTCAGGGCTCGCGGGCGTCGCGTGGGGGGGTAGCGCGGCGTTCTGCGCGTCAGGTGGAACGGTAGAGCTCGGCCACCCGGAACGCCAGATCCAGGGACTGACCGCGGTTGAGGCGTGGATCACACGCCGTCTCGTAGCGCAGCGCGAGATCCTCTTCCGCGATCTCGTGCCCGCCGCCGACGCACTCGGTGACGTCGTCGCCGGTGAACTCGATGTGGACCCCGCCCGGGTGCGTCCCCAGGGCGTGATGGACCTCGAAGAAGCCCGCCACCTCGTCGAGCACGTCGTCGACCCGGCGGGTCTTGTGCCCGCTCGGCGCCTCGAAGGTGTTGCCGTGCATGGGGTCGCAGATCCACGCCACCGTGGCGCCGCTCGCCCGCACCTTCTCGACGAGCGTCGGAAGCGCGTCGCGGACCCGGCCAGCGCCCATGCGGCTGATGAACGTCAGCCGGCCCGGCTCGTTGTCCGGGTTGAGCTTGTCGATCAGCGCGATCGCCTCTTCGGGCGTCGTGGTCGGGCCGAGCTTCACGCCGATGGGATTGCGGATCTTGCTGAAGAACTCCACGTGCGCGCCGTCGAGCTGCCGCGTGCGCTCGCCGATCCAGACCATGTGGGCCGACACGTCGTACGGCTGGCCGGTCCGGGAGTCGATCCGCGTGAGCGCCCGGTCGTAGTCGAGGATCAGCGCCTCGTGCGAGGAGTAGAACTCGACGGTGTGGAACTCCTCGGGCTCGGCCCCGCAGGCGCGCATGAAGGCGAGCGCCTGGTCGATCTCCCTGGCCAGCTTCTCGTAACGGCGGCCCGCCGGCGACTCGGCGACGAAGTCCTGGTTCCAGGCGTGCACCTGCCGCAGGTCGGCGTAGCCGCCCTTGGTGAAGGCCCGGGCGAGGTTCAGCGTGACCGCCGATGAGTGGTAGGCCCGCAGCAGGCGGGCGGGGTCGGGGCGGCGCGCCTCGGGGGTGAAGTCGAACCCGTTGACCATGTCACCGCGGTAGGCGGGCAACTCCACGCCGTCGCGGGTCTCGGTGTCCTTGGAGCGGGGCTTGGCGAACTGGCCGGCGACCCGGCCGATCTTGACCACGGGGACGCGGCCGGCATAGGTGAGCACGATCGCCATCTGCAGCAGCGTCTTCAGCTTGTTGCGGACGTTCTCCGCCGTCGCGCCCGCGAAGGTCTCCGCGCAGTCGCCGCCCTGGAGCACGAAGGCCTCGCCCCTGGCGACGGCCGCGAGGCTCTGCTTCAGCTGGTCGCACTCGCCCGCGAAGACCAGGGGCGGCAGGCCCTTGAGCTCGTCGACGACCCGCACGAGCTCGCCGCGGTCGGGCCAGTCCGGCTGCTGGGCCACGGGCAGGTCACGCCACGTATCGAGGTGATTAGCGCTCACGACACACTAGGTTATGCCACCCGGTGGGCTGCGACCTGTTCGGCGTCCGCCCATTGAGATCACTTTTGGCCGCTCGTTGGCGACAGCCGTACGTGCTCGGGAAGGACGCCGAGGCCGATGAAGCGGCGGGCGAGCCCGCCGAGGACCGGCAGACGGGACAGGCCGCGGGGCATGGAGACGGGCCTGGCGGCCAGCGTGGGGCCGATGAGGCGGTTCTGCACCGTCCGCTGGGCGGCCTGGGTGATCACGGTGGGGATCCTCCTGCGGCGCTCCACCCTGGCCAGCAGCGCCCGCGGCGCCTCCCCGCGGAGCAGGGCCGGACCCACGATGTTGGCCGTGGCCACGGCGTCCTGGACGGCGAGGTTGATCCCCACGCCGAAGACCGGGGACATGGCGTGGGCCGCGTCGCCGATGAACAGCAGCCCGGGCAGATGCCACCGGCGCAGCCGGTTCAGCGCCACCCGCAGGACGCTCACCTCGTCGAAGCCGCCGAGCCCCGCCACCCGCCCGGCGAGGTACGGCAGGAGCCGCGCGACGGTGGCGCGCAGGGACTCGACGCCCTCGGACTTCAGCTCGTCGAAGCCGCCCTTCGGGATCACATAGGCGAGCTGCCAGTACGTCCCCCGGTTGATCGACACCATGAGATGGCCCGCCGACGCGCGCAGGAAGGGCTCGCCGGGGTCGCCCTCCTCCCGCGGCAGGCGGAACCAGACGACGTCCATCGGCGCGCCGAACTCCCGGGGGGCCAGGCCCGCGGCCCGGCGGACGTCGGAGCCCCGCCCGTCCGCGCCCACGGTCAGCGTCGCGTGGATCTCGTGCTCCCGGCCCGCCTCGTCGCGGTAGCGGAGCCCGCGGATCGCGCCGTCCCCCCGGATGAGGTCGGTGACCGTGGAGTCCATCAGCAGGTGGAAGTTCGGGTGCTTGGAAGCCTCCGCCGTGATGAGGTTGAGGAAGTCCCACTGCGGCACGAAGGCGATGTACTTGTACCTGCCGGGCAGCCGGCTCAGGTCCGCCATGGGCACGGCGCCGTCGTCGGTGACCATCGACAGGGAGTGCACCTTGCGATGGGGGAGCCGGTGGAACTTCTCGGCGAGACCGAGCTCGTCGAGGATCTGGAGGGTCGACGGGTGGATGGTGTCCCCGCGGAAGTCGCGGAGGAAGTCGCCGTGCTTTTCGAGCAGTGTGACGTCGACGCCCGCTCGGGCCAGGAGGAGGGCGAGTACGGCCCCCGCCGGGCCCCCGCCTGCGATCGCACATGTCGTCCGCATAATTCATCACCCCATGAAATTGTCGCACGGCACCCGGGCCCGGCTCCAGTCGTCGGGGTTCCCGGTGAGCCCCGGGGCTACAGGACGCGCAGCGCGTCCAGGCTCCGCCCGAGGGAAGAGGTGGCGAGGTCGCGAAGCCGTGCGTAGGCCTCCTCGGGATACTGCCGGGGACCGTTCTCCACGAGGAGGATCAGGTACAGGTACGTGCGGTAGAGGTCGGCGCGCACCCGTGCGGCCGGGGTCAGCAGGATCGCCCCGCCGGCCTCGCGGTAGCCGGCGACCAGCGGGTCGTCCTCCCTGATCTCGCCGAAGATGGTCGGCGTGATGAAGTCGGCCAGCGGGTCGCCCCAGAAGGCCCGCTCGTGGTCGATCAGCGCCTGGATCCGCCTGCCCGGGCCCTCTCCGGTCAGGAACACGTTGCCCGGCCAGATGTCGAAGTGGACGAGCGAGGGCGTGACGACTTCGTCCAGGGTGTGCGCGGCGGCGCCGACCAGCGCGGAGATCTCCGCGACCGGCGCAGGCAGCGGGGTCCCGTAGTGGACCGCGTCGTCGAGCAGCGCGCCGACGATGACGAGGAACGCCTCCCGCCAGCCGTCCCCGGTGAGCCCGGCGAAGGGATAGCCGAAGACACCGGTGCCGGGGATCGTGTGCAGACGGGCCAGGTGGCGGCCGAGTTCGTGCCTGAGCGAGGCGTCCTCGCCGGGACCGAGCGCGGCCTGGTTCCACGGCACGCCGTCGAGAGCCGACAGGACGAGGTAGTCCCCGCCGAGGGCGGGATCGTCGAACGCCGCGTGCAGCAGGGAAGGCAGCGGGAGCCCCGCCGGCTCGGCCAGCCGGTACACCATGGCCTCGGTGCGCAGCAGGTGCCGTTCGTAGGTCAGCAGCCGCAGGCCGGGGGGAGGGCCGACCTTGAGTACGACCCGGCGGCCGTCCTCGAGGCCGAGCCGGTACACGGCGTTGGCGAAGCCGTCCTCCAGCTCCTCCGCCGACAGGACGCCCGCGCCCAGCGCGCCCCGGAGGGTCGCGTCGAGCTGGGCGTCCGACAACCGCCGCTTGGTCCGGCTGTCCACCGGCCCTACCCCTGCGGGCCCGAGGCGGCGATGGTCCAGCTCGCCTCGTGGGTGTCTCCCGGCTTCAGCACGATCAGGTCGGTGCCCGAGTTGAACGCGTCGGGCGGGCAGGTCATCGGCTCGATCGCCAGCCCGTGGTGGTCGAGCGCCGAGCCGGTGCAGATCTGGACCCAGGGCATCGCGGCCGGGTCCCAGGAGACGTCCACCCCGCCGTCGGGCCCGCGCAGGCGTACCCGCCCCTCGGTGAGGCCGGTGAAGGCGTGGTCGATCGCGGTGTCCTCCACCACGCGGGGCGTCCTGAAGTCGTACGGCGTCGCGGCCACGTCCTCCAGGGCGCGGGGGGCGAGCACCTCGTCGGTGAGCAGGACCTGGCCGGCGGGCAGGTCCAGCTCGTACTCCTGAACCCGGGGTCCGGCGAGCAGCCACGGGTGCGGTCCGCAGCCGTAGGGGGCGGCCTCCTCACCCGTGTTGCGGGCGGTCAGCGTCGTCGTGAGGCCCCGGCCGGACACGGCGTGGCGGACCTCGAGCGCGATCCTGAACGGGTAGCCGTCGGTCGGCTCGATCGTGTGCGTCAGCCGGACGAGGCCGTGGTCGCCGTCCACGTCGGGATCCTCGGCGCGGGTCCAGAGCTGGTCGCTGACCAGGCCGTGCAGGGCGTGCCCGCGGGCGGGCTCGGTGATGGGCAGATCGTGGCGGACGCCTTCGAAGGTGTAGACGCTCCCGACGACCCGGTTAGGCCAGGGGGCGAGGACGGTCCCGCTGAAGTAGGGGATCGGCCCCTCGGCGGGCCAGCTCGTCACGAGGTCGCGGCCCTGGTGGCGCAGGACGCGGACCGCCCCGCCCCTTTCGCTGATCACCGCTTCGTAGCCGCCGCCGATGATGGTGTACTCGGGCACGGGGAGTCCTCTCGCTGACGCCACGTCAACATCAACCTGGTCACGTAATCGTATGCTGGCAATCATCCCAGTTCGGAAGGCTTGATCCAGAATCGGGGGGAGCGGAGGGGCGCCCCGCCCGGGTCAGCGCAGCTCGCCGTTCTTGATGACGTCGCGGTACCAGAGCGCGCTGTCCTTGGGATGCCTGCGCAGGGTCGGGTAGTCGACGTACACGATGCCGAAGCGCTGGCCGTATCCCTCGGCCCACTCGAAGTTGTCGAGCAGCGACCAGACGTGGTAGCCCTCGACGCGGGCCCCCTCCTCGATCGCGCGGTGCATGGCGGCGAGATGGTCGCGCAGGAAGGCGATGCGGTCGTCGTCGCGGACCCGCCCGCCGGGGCCGGGCTGGCCGAGGGCCGGCATCCCGTTCTCGGTGACGACCAGGGGCACGCCGGGGATGTCGTCCCTCAGCCGCACGAGGATGTCGTGGAAGCCCTCCGGGTAGATCTCCAGCCACTCGGCCTGCGCCCTGGAATGCAGGAACACCCGCTCTCCCGCGCCGTCCACGAAGACGGGCGTGTAGTACTGCACGCCGAGCAGGTCGACGGGCGTGCTGATGATCGCGAGGTCGCCGTCGAGGATGTGGTCCCTGATCGGCCCGCGCGCGGCCAGCCAGTCCAGGGTGTCCTCCGGGTAGCGGCCCTTGAAGATCGGGTCGAGGTAGAGGCGGTTCTCCAGGCCGTCGCGGTGCCGGGCGGCCTCCCGTGCCTCGGCGGTGTCGTCCGCGGGGTAGGTGGGGTGCAGGTTCAGGGCGGGGCCGATCCGCGCGTCCGGGCGCAGGGCGCGCAGGGCCCGGGTGGCCATGCCGTGGGCGAGCAGCAGGTGGTGGCAGGCGACGTAGGCGCGCGCGTCGTCCTTGATGCCCGGCGCGTGCACCCCGTATCGGTAGCCGCTCTCGACCACCGTCTTCGGTTCGTTGATCGTCAGCCAGTCGCCGATCTCGAGGGCCTCGAAGACGATCGAGGCGTAGTCGGCGAACCGCGACGCGGTGTCCCTGTTCTCCCAGCCGCCCCGGTCCTGGAGGTCCTGGGGCAGGTCCCAGTGGAACAGCGTGGCCATCGGGCGGATGCCGCGCTCGGCCAGGCCCTCGATCAGACGGCGGTAGAAGTCGAGGCCCCTCTGGTCGGGCGCGCCCGATCCTGACGGCTGGATCCGCGGCCAGGCGATCGAGAAGCGGTAGCTGTGCAGCCCGAGGTCGGCCATCAGGTCGAGGTCCTCGACGTAGCGGTGGTAGTGGCCGGCGCCGGGATCGCCGGTCTCGCCGAACTCGACGTTTCCGGGGACGGCGGCGAAGGTGTCCCAGACGGATCTGCCCCGCCCGTCCTCCGTGGTCGCCCCCTCCACCTGGTAGGCCGAGGTGGCCGCCCCCCACACGAAACCGTCAGGGAACCGCAGGCCGTCCATGTCTCTCCTCGTCGAGGCCGCCCCCTTGGGCCTCGGGACCATCTGATGGGAGCGCTCCCAGGAGCGTACAGAATTCACCCGCAATCGTCAATGGCGCGACCGGCGGAAGAGTATTGGAGGCATTTTCGAAAATGGCGATCCGCAAAGTCGTATATGTCAGGAGAATAAGCTGAATATCTTGACGCCAACCAGTCATAATCCTTAGCCTGATCGCGCATGAACCGCCCATCCGGCCGGCGTCCACGGGCCCGCCGGGCCGTACCACCTCGGTGTTTCCTCATCGGTCATGGGATGTCGCGCGGCAGGGGACGCGGCGCGGCCGGCCGGTGAGATACGCGCGAGATACGCGGCGGATGGACGTCGATCACGAATCATCGCCTGACGGGGAGTTATCGGACGAATGGCTCACGACGACTCGGCATCTGTGCGGCCTACTCATACCATCCGGGCGCGAGAGCGCTTTCGCGGGCGGGACGCCGGCCGGGGGGCGCGATGATCCAGGTGGCGTTCCGCGCGGCCGATCGCGAGTGGACGGGTCCCCTCGCCTGGGGACAGCGGTCCATCTGGGAGGCGATGCGGCTCGTCGGCGCTCCCGGCGACCGCTACTTCAACTTCACGCGGACGGTCACCGTGCCCCGCGGCGCGAGATCACCCGGCCCGGAGCGGGTCGCCCGCGCGCTGGCCATGGTCGTGGAACGGCACGACTCGCTGCGCACCCGGGTCAGGGTCGGCGCGGACGGCGAGCCGTACCAGGTCGTGGGGGTCGGCGGCGGCATCGAGGCCCGGATGGGCGCGGATCTCGACGCGCGGACCGTGGCGGAGAAGAGGTTCGACCCGGCGGAGGACTGGCCGGTCCGCGCGGGTCTGGTCACCCGCGACGGCGTCGTGGAGCAGGTGATCCTCGCGTTCTGCCACACGGCAGCGGACGGCTACGCGGGCGACGTCGTCGCGCGCGATCTGCGCGTGGCCCTGCTCAGAGGCACGCTGCCCGGCAGGTCCGAGCAACTGCGGGATCTCGTCGGCAGGCAGGAGGGCCACGACGCCGCCCGCGGTGCGCGCTCGGTCGCGTTCTGGGAACGCGGCATGGCCGAGCTCGGGGGACCCGTGTTCGAGCCGACGCGGCGGGAGCCGTCCGCCGCCCCTCGCTACCAGCGGCTCACGATGGTCTCGCCGGCGCTCGACCGGGCCGGCCAGGTCCTTTCCGCACGGTACGGCGTGAGCACCTCGACCGTGCTGCTCGCCGCCGCCTGCGTGGAGGCCGCGCGCATCGCGGGACGGCCGTCCGCCGCGATGACCCCGCTGGTCAACAACCGGTTCCGCCGGAAGGACCAGGACGTGGTGACCTCGCTCGCGCAGCTCGGCCTGTTCGCGCTCCCGCCCGGGCACGAGCGCGGAGAGGGCGGGCGCGCCGGTTTCCACGAGCTCATGGTGGCCGCGCGGGCGGCGGCACTGCGCGCCTACCGGCACGCGTACTACGACCAGGCCGAGCTGAACCGGCGGCTGGCCGGGGCCGATCCGCTCTGCTGCTTCAACGACCAGCGGCCGGTGGAGGCCGTCACACCGGTGGGGGAGGTGCCGGGCGGCGCCGAGATCAGCGCGGCCCTCCCGCGCACGGAGATCGTCCCCCAGAGCGGGCTCGACGAGCTCAACTGCAGGTTCTGCGTCCACGTGACCGGGGAGCCCGACCGGCTCAGCGTCATGGTCACGGCGGACTCCCGGCATGTCGCCCCCCGCGACCTGGAGACGTTCCTCCTGGGGATGGAGTCCCTGGTCGTCGGGGGAGTGTGAGCGATGGAGTCCCTGGTCGACCCGTCGTGAGCGCCGGGCCGGGGCTGCTCAGGCGGAGGCGCGGAGCACCAGGTGCGTGTCGAGGATGACGACGGGCTGCTCCAGGGCCTCTCCGTTGATCCGGGCGATCAGCAGCTTCACCATCTGCCTGCCCATGGCCTCCGTCGGCTGGTGCACGCTCGTGAGCGGCGGATCGGTGTGCAGAGCGACCTTCGAGTCCTCGAATCCGATGATCGCCACGTCTCCCGGGACCGACCTGCCGCGCTCGCGCAACACCCGCAGCGCCCCGGCGGCCATCGGATCCGAGGCGGTGAAGACGGCGTCGAGACCGGGATGCCGCTCCAGCAGTTCCCGCATCGCCGCCTCGCCGCTCTCCTCGGAGAAGTCGCCGTAGGAGACCAGTTCCGGCATGCCGGTGGCGAGCAGCGCGTCACGGTAGCCGGCCAGCCTGTCCACGCCCACGCCCATGTCCTGGGGGCCGGCGATGGTGGCGATGTCGGTCCTCCCGTTGGAGACCAGGTACTTCACCGCCTGCCTGGCACCGGCCCGGTTGTCCATGTCGACGTAGCTGTACGGGTTCAGCCCCACCGGGCGGCCGCCGAGTACGGTCGGCACGCCCAGCTCCTCCAGCCGGCCAGGTAACGGATCGGCCCCGTGAACCGACGTCAGCAGGACGCCGTCGACGTGCTGCCCGGTCAGGTAGCCCTCCAGCCGGTCGTGCTCCTGCCGGTTCTGCGCCATCGTGAGGATCAGCTGCAGCCCGGTCTCCGACAGGGCCGATCCGATCCCGCGGATCAGCCCCGCGAAGTAGGGCTCGTCGAAGACGCGCTGCTCCGACTCCGACACCACGAGGGCGATGGTGTCGGTCCGGTTGGTCACGAGGGTGCGGGCCGCGCGGTTGGGCACGTACCCGAGCTCTTCGATCGCGAGCAGGACGGCGTCCCTGGCCTTGTCGCTCACCTTCGACGAGCCGTTGACGACCCGCGAGACGGTGCCCCTGCCCACGCCGGCGCGAGCGGCGACGGCCTCCAGGGTTGGGCGCCCTCCCACGCGACGGTCCCCGTTCATCTCCGGCGCCCCCTCATCTGCACGTACCGCTGATCGCGAACGCGTTTATTCTGCCGGACTCGGCAGACCACCGCGCCTGATGGTGTCGGCATACCACAACGCGCTGGACTTGGGCGTCCTGACCTGGGTCTCGTAGTCCACGTGCACGAGCCCGAACCGCTTGCCGTACCCCCACGCCCACTCGAAGTTGTCCATCAGCGACCACGCGAAGTATCCCTGGAGTGGCAGCCCCGCCTCGATCGCGGCGTGGCAGACCCGCAGGTGCGCCTCGATGTAGGCCGTCCGCTCGGGGTCGTGGACCGAGCCGTCGACGACCACGTCGTCGAAGGCGGCGCCGTTCTCCGAGATCACCATCGGGATCGCCGGATACTCCTCGTGCACCCGGGTGAGGATCTCGTACAGCCCGGCGTCGTCGATCTCCCAGCCCATGCCGGTGACGGGGCGGCCCCCGTTCACGAACCCCACGTGCTCGCTGCCCACCCACGGGGAGCCCGAGTCGGTCGGAGCCGCGGCGGCCGACGTCGCGCCTCCGGGCGCCCCGGACACGGTGAACCGGCTGTAGTAGTTGATCAGCAGCATGTCCAGCGGCGCGGAGATCGTGGCCAGGTCGCCGTCCTCGACGAACCCGCCATCGGTCAGGTGGGCGACGTCGGCCAGCACGTCCTCCGGGTAGGCGCCCTTCAGCAGCGCGTCGAGGAAGAACCGGTTCTGCAGGCCGTCGATGCGGCGGGCCGCGTCCAGGTCGGCCTCGCTCCCGGTGGCCGGGGAGATCGCGTAGAGGTTCACGCATCCGCCGATCCGCGAGGCCGGGTTCTGGGCCCGCATCGCCCGCGTGGCCAGGCCGTGCGCGAGGTTCAGGTGGTGCGCGGCCCGGATCGCGGCCGCCGGGTCGCGGCGCCCGGGGGCGTGCTCGCCCGAGGCGTAACCCAGGAAGGCCGCGCACCAGGGCTCGTTGACTGTGCTCCAGTTCCGAACCCGGTCGCTCAACGCGGCGTGCACGGCGGCCGCGTAGTCGGCGAAGCGCTTCGACGTGTCACGCGCGGGCCAGCCTCCCGCGTCCTCGAGGGCCTGGGGGAGGTCCCAGTGGTAGAGCGTGAGCCAGGGGTCGATGCCGCGGCCGAGCAGTTCGTCGACCAGTCGCTTGTAGAAGTCGAGGCCCCTGGCGTTGATCGCGCCCGCGCCGTCCGGCTGGACGCGCGGCCACGAGACGGAGAAGCGGTACGCCGTGAGGCCGAGGCCGGCCATCAGCGCGACGTCCTCCTGGTGGCGGTTGTAGTGGTCGATCGCGATGTCGGCGTTCTGGCCTCCCACGATGCTGCCCGGCCGGCGGCAGAAGGTGTCCCAGACGGAGGGCCCGCGCCCGTCGGCGGTGACCGAGCCCTCGATCTGGTAGGCCGAGGTCGCGGCGCCCCAGACGAACCCGGTGGGGAACGTCAGCCCTGCCGCCTCGGCTTCTGCTCGTGTACCTTGCGTGGTCACGCTTTGACTGCACCTTCCATGAGTCCGCCGATGATCTGTCGGCCGAACACGACGAAAACGACGATGAGGGGGAGGACGGACATCGCGGTCCCGCTGAAGATGAGGACGTAGTCCGTGCCGTACTTGGCGTTGAGGGAGTTGATGGCGACCTGGACCGTCGGGTTGTCCGGAGTCAGCACGATCAGCGGCCACAGGAAGTCGTTCCACGTCAGCATGAACGTGTTGATCCCCAGCACCGCCATGCCCGGCCGTACGGCGGGCAGGATGACGTTCCACCAGATCCGCAGGGTCGACGCGCCGTCGACGCGGGCGGCCTCGACCAGTTCGTTCGGCACCGCCTGCTCGGTGTACTGCGTCATGAGGAAGACGCCGAAGCCGTTCAGCAGGTACGGCAGGATCACGGCCTTGAGCGTGCCGATCCATTCGAGGCTGACCATCATCCGGTAGAGCGGGACCATGCCCATCTGCTGCAGCGGGACCATCATCGTCACCAGCACGAGCAGCAGGAGGATCCGGCCGCCCTTGAAGCGCAGCCGGGCGAAGGCGAAGCCCGCGAAGGTGGAGATCAGCACCACGGAGATCGTCACGGTCGACGCGATGATCACCGAGTTGGTCAGGCCGGCCAGGTAGTGGGCGTCCTCGTTGGTGAGCACCCGCTGGATGTTCTGGCCGAGGTTGCCGCCGGGCAGGAAGGGCGGCGGGATGTCGGTGGCCTCTCGGTTGGACCGCGAGGCGATGACGACCATCCAGTACAGCGGGAAGGCCGAGATGACGATCGTGACGATCAGCACGATCCTCGTGAGCGGCGTGGCCTTCCAGAGGTCGGAGCCGCCGGTCCGCTTCACCCGGGGCTTCCGAGTCTCGGCCGGCGCTGAGAGCGTGGTCACTTTCTACCCCCGATCCGGCGGATGAGCAGGAAGTTGATGAGAGATCCAATGAGGATCATGAGGAAGAGCAGCCACGCCGCACCCGCCGCGTAGCCGTAGTCGAACTCCCGGAAGCCCTGTTCGACGATGAACATCGACACGGTCTGGAACTGGCTGTTGCTGCCGCCGTGGACGTTGCCTCCGTAGAAGGTGGTGGGCTCCGCGAACAGCGTCAGGCCGCCGATCGTGGAGTTCAGCACCACGAAGATCATGGTCGGCCGCAACATCGGGATGGTGATCTGCCAGAACTGCCGGCGGCGTGAGGCGCCGTCGATGGCGGCGGCCTCATAGAGGTCCTTCGGGATCGTCTGCATCGCGGCCAGGAAGATGATCGCGTTGTAGCCGGTCCACCGCCAGTCGATCATGGTGGAGATCGCCAGCCAGGACGGCAGCCGCTCGGCCTTCCAGTCGACCGGATCGACGCCCACTGATCCCAGGATCCAGTTGAAAAGTCCCCAGTCGCGTCCGTACAGCTGGGTGAACACCACGGCCACCGCGACGACCGAGGTGACCAGGGGGAGCAGGACGCCCAGCCGGACGAACAACCGGCCCCTGATCCGCTTGTTCAGCGCGTTGGCGAGGAGCAGCGCCAGGAGGATCTGCGGGACGGTCGCGATGACGAACATCCCGAGCGTGTTGACGACCGCGTTCCAGAACGCCGAGTCGGCCAGGAGCGCGGTGTAGTTCCCCAGCCCGGTCCACTCCACCGTCCCCGCGAGGTCGTAGTCGTAGAGCGAGTACCACAGGGTGAAGCCGAGCGGGAAGATCCCGAACAGGAGGAACAGCAGATAGTACGGCGAGATGAGGAGGTACGGAGCGGCCTTCAGATCCAGCCAGGACAGGAAGGTCCGCCCCGGCCGCGGTCGCCCGTGCCTTCTCGAAGGCGGGACCGGCGCCCGAGTGGACGGTCCCGAGTCGACGTGCAGGCTCATGGGTCACCTTTCAGCGGAAGCAGGCGACCGGCCCGCCCTGCGGTGTGCCTCCGGGGCGGGCCGGTGCTCATTTGACGGGCGGGTGGATCAGCCCGCTGCCTTGACCGCGTCGTCGAGCAGCTTCTGCCACGCCTGGTCGTACGGCACCGAGCCGTCGTCCAGCGCCGAGATGACCGACTCCACCGCGTTCTTCACCTGAGCGTGCTTGACTCCGAGGAAGACGGGCTGGAGCGCGGACGCCGACTTGGCGAAGATGTCGCCGACCGGGGCGTCGTTGAAGTACTCGTTCTTGGCGCCCTGAACGGCCGGGTCCTGCTGGGCCTGCGTATTGCTCGGCATGTTCCCGCTGTAGGTGAACACGCTGATCTCGCCTTCCTTGCCCGTCAGGTAGTCGGCGACCGCGGCCGCCTCCTTCGGGTGTTTCGACTGCTTGGGCACCGCGAGCCAGGAGCCGCCCCAGTTGCCGCCGCCGCCCGGCACCGCCGCGACGTCCCACTTGCCGGAGAACTCCGGTCCCGCGCCGTCGTCACCGCTGACCGCGCCGAGCATCCACGAGGGGCAGCCGAGCGTCGCGAACTGCGACTTCTTCATGCCGGTGTTCCACTCGGGGGTGAAGTTGCGAAGCTTGGCCGTCAGGCCGTCCTGGCTGATCTTCACTGCGAAGTCGTAGGCGGTCTTGATCGCGGGGTTCTTGTCGACGATGAGGTTGTTGCTCTTGTCGAAGTAGGACACGCCCCCGTTCTTGGCGGCCTCCTGCACCAGGACCACGTTGTAGAGCGTGTTGGTGCCGTCGACGAACTTGGTGTCCTTCACCTTCGACTGGAACTCCTGGCCGACCTTGATGAAGTCGTCCCAGGTGGGCCAGAGCTTGCCGACCTCGTCGCGGTCGGCGGGCAGGCCCGCCTTCTCGAACAGGTCGCGCCGGTAACACAGGCTCATGCCGCCGAGGTCGGTGCCCAGGCCGAAGAGCTTGCCGTCCGCCGTGAGCCCGCCGTCCCACTTCCACGGGGCGAAGTCGCCCTGGCGGCTCGACAGGCCGTACTCGCCGAGGTCGGCCCACCACTCGGGGTGCGCCTTGGCCAGGCCCATGCCGCCCTCGTCGATGCCGACGACGTCACCTGCTCCTGAGCCGGACTGCAGCCACTGGATCATCTGCGGCCAGTAGACCTGCTCGAACTGGTCGGTGAGGTGCTCTTCCTGGATCTTGATGTCGGTGTGGGAGGCGTTCCACTTGTCGATCGCCTCCTTGTACCCGAAGTTCTTGCCGCCGCCGAACGTCTGGACCTTGATGGTGACCGGCGCCGCAGCCGAGGAACCGCCCGACGGCGCCTCGTCGGCGTCACCGCCGCACGCCGCCGTGACGCTGAGGGCGAGGGCCGTGGCCGTTGCGACCGCGAGCATCCTGCCGCGGCGCGATCTGTCAATCATTCCGGACCCCTCTCAGGTGGTATCCCGAATCTCGTGGGAGGTGGCATCCCATGGCCGATCCCCGACCACAGCACTATGGGAGCGCTCCCACGAAGAGTCGTCCATCAGCGACGTCAGCGTCAATATGCCGAAACATAACCGTTACACCGAGCCGAAGTTGATCATCTCAAATGCGTATATCCAGGCATAATGGGGAGTGGGAGCGCTCCCAGTCTCATCTGGGCGAAAACCATGAGAGAAGGCGTACGGTGTCCCTCTGGGCACGCGTAGTCACCCCTGAGGCGGGCTGTGCCGTCCGACGGGGGAGGTCGCGGGGCGGGGTGCCCGCCCGCGGGGCCGGGCGATGCGACCGGGGTGGTCGTCGGGTGATGCGGTCACGGAGGCGAGCCCATGCGACCGCGGAGACCATGAGCGGGTGCACAGACGGTGAGCGGCCACCGCCCGCGCGGGCGATGGCCGCTGATGCCGTGTTCAGACGGACTGGTCGCGGACGGTCACGGACTGGTCGCGCGGATGCTCTCGCGGCCGGTCAAGCGAAGGGCGGGGCGCCCCCGCCCCTCGCGGGGGGCGCCCTCGCCAGGCGTACCTCGGACGGAAGAGTGGAGTCGGCTATGCGGCAGCTCGCCCCGCTGCACGCGTGCAGCGCGGCCAGTCGTGCCGACAGGGTGGCGACCAGTTGCGGATCGGCGGTCGCCGCGATGTTGTGCATCTCGTTCGGGTCGGCGTACAGGTCGTAGAGCTGTCGCTCCCCGGTCTCGTACTCCACGTAGGCGTACTGCGCGGTCCGCAGCGCGTTGTAGGTGGGCGGGCACAGCGGCGAGTAGGCCGCGTGCACGAACTCGATCAGCGCGGCGTCGCGCCACGGGACCTTGCGGCCCTGCAGCAGCGGGACGAGCGAACGGCCCTCCGTGAACCCCGGGGTGGAGGCGCGCCCCAACTCGGCGAACGTGGGGGAGAGGTCGACGGTCGACGAGATCTGGTCGATCGTGCTGCCGGGAGCGATGCCCGGACCCCTGACGATCATGGGGATCCGGATGTCCTCCTCGAACGGCGTCGTCTTGCCGGGCTCCAGCCGATGCTGGCCGAGATGGAAGCCGTTGTCCGAGGCGAAGAAGATGTAGGTGTTGTCGAGCTGTCCCGACTGCTGGAGCGACGAGACGAGCCTGCCGACCATGTCGTCCACACCGAGCATGGCGCGTGCGCGGTTCTGGTAGATGGTGTCGATCCGGCGCACGGCCCTGGCGGTGAGCGGCGGCCGCTGCTGCAGCCACATCGGCTCGGCCGACAGATCCTGCTGGTCGAACGAGAGCGTCCGGGGCGCGGGTTCGCCGGCGAATGCGAACTCGTGCCTGGGCGAGTGGTTGGCCGGCAGGTGGGGGGCGACCGGCGCGAGGTACAGGAAGAAGGGATCAGTGCCGCGCTGCGAGACGAACCTGTCCGCCTTCGCGCTGATCACGTCTTCCAGGTAGTCCTCGGCGGTGTTGCCGTACTGGAAGATCGTCCCGTTCTCGTTGAGGGCGTAGCCGTACTCCTGGTAGAGACGGGTGACCGGCACCGCCCACTGGTCCCAGCCGGGCGGGACGTACGACCAGGCGGCGCCCATCGGATATTGGTTGAGGTACTTGCCCATCAGGCCGGTGCGATATCCCGCGTCGTGCATCCAGGTGCCGAGCGTGGATTCCTCCATCGGCCGGAACCTGGGAAAGCCGCCCGTCGGCGGCCGGTTGCTCACCACTCCGTGGCTGTGCACGTATTGCGAGCGGAGAATCGAGGACCGCGACGGGCAGCACCACGGGTTGGTGACGAAGAAGTGCGAGAACGACGCCCCCTGCCGGGCGAGCAGATTCCAGATGTTGGGAAATCTCTGCAGATCGGTGGTGTTCAGGTCATCGGTCAGAATGAAGACGATGTTCGGCCTCTGGGCCGGTGCTGGTTCGCCGTGCGCCGCGCTGGAGAACGCCGTGCACAAGACGAGTGCACCGGCGAGCCAGGGCCACCATCCTCTGGATCTCTTCGATAGGGGCACGGCGTAGAACATTGCCAACCGCTCACCAGGAAAAACACACGGCCTGTAATCGAATGAGTACACAAGGTTCGCATATACGGACAAACCGTATTATTCGGAATGCGGCGCGACGAGGGAGGGGCGGCGGCGAGTCATGCCCACCGGGTATGGCCTGCGAGGAACGAAGATCCTTTCAACCTGTGTTCACCGCATGTTCCTGCCGCTGTAGCCTTAGCTGGCTATTCTGGACAGGTCGTGAATGGGTCATTACGGGGCGTGGATATCGAGGGTCGCAACCACGTCGATGAACAAGGGTCGGCCGTCGCGTGGGTGGAGTCCCCACTGCAGCTCCTGTGCGTGGTGGAAGCCCACCACGCGGGGCTCCTCGGGGCTGAGACCCGGGTCGTGCCGCGCGCCGGGCTGCCCGCGCTGAGGCTCACCCGTAAGGCTCTCAACGGCCTGCGCCTCCCCGCAGGGCTCTCCTTCGAGGAGCCGTCAGGGCGCATGCCGCGCCCGGGCCGCACCTGGGCGGTGGGCGACGCCTTCTCCGGGCGGGTCCAGTTCGCGCTCGTCACCTCGATCCCCGGCCGCACGATCCTGGTCGACGACGGCCTCGCCACCATTCATCTGCTGCAGTTGCTCAGCTCCCGCCGTCCGCTCCTGCGGGCCAGGGGCAAGCCGGGCTTCGGCCGGTCGGTGCTCGGCGCGACCGCCGGCTTCCGCCTCCGCGGCCGCAGGCTCACCGTCTTCACCGCGTTACCCGTGCCCGAGGACCTCGCCGCAGGCGTGCGGAAGACCGGCACCCGGCTCGTCATGCACGACTTCGCCTGGTTGCGGTCCCAACCCAGCGAGCGTCCGCCGCAGGAGCGCACGATCGTGCTCGGCACCTCCCTCGTCAGGAACGGCCTGGTCCACCGGGACCGTTACCTGAACTGGCTGGAGGGCCTCGGAGAGCCGGTGGCCTACTACCCGCACCGGCGTGAGGACCCCCGTGACCTCGAGCGGGTCAGCGAAATCCCCGGTCTCACCATCAACGACGTCGGCATCCCCGTTGAGATGACTTTGCGGGACCTCCGCCCCGACCAGCGCGTGCTGAGCATGCCCTCCACCGCGGTGACCTCCTTGCGCGTGCTGCTCGCCGCCCGCGGCGTCCCCGTCGAGACCGTCGAGGTCCCCGACGACTGGTGGACCGCCTCGGCCGGACCCTCGCTGCGCACTCACCTGCAGCAGTTCGCCCACCACACCTCGCCGGAAGCCGAGCCGGGCTCCGGCGCAGGCCGGACCGGGGCGACCCCCGGCGCCGGCAGTGTTCATCCGGGGGCGATCTCGAACCCCGGCAGTGTTCATCCGGGGGCGACCACGGACCCCGGCAGTGTTCATCCGGGGACGACCCCGGACCCCGGAAAGGTTGCTTCTTGACCCGCGTGCTCGCCGTCGCCGACGCTGATTCCTATCTGAAGTGGGCCGCGGGCCTGCTCGACACGCTCCCGGCGTCATGGCCGACGGAAATGGCGGTCGTCCGGACGCCCATCGCCCCCTCGGAGAGCCAGATCGCCGCCGCCGTGAGCGGCACCAGAATCGCCGGCGCCGGACATGACCGGCTCCCCGCGGTCATGTCGTCCAGGCAGTTGCGCAAGACCGCCGAACGGTTCCGCCCCGACGTCATCCTGCTCGCCTGCACCGGCCCCGTCGTCGACGTCCTCGCCGCGGAGATCCTCGCCGACCTGCGGCCCCGGCCGGTGTTCGTGTCGGGACTGCCCGGCATCTCGGTCCCCGCCACGGAGAAGGCCTGGCTGTTCCGCAGCGGCTGCGACCTGTTCGTCGTCCACAGCGGCCGCGAGGTCGCCGAGTTCTCCGCGATCGGCCGTGAGCTCGGCGGAGGCGGCGGAGTCGCGCTGGCGCGCCTGCCGTACCTCGACCTCGGCGCCCCCGCACCGCAGGGGGCCCGCGATCGCGTGATCTTCGCGACCCAGGCCAAGGTGCCGCGGCGCCGCGAGGAGCGCGAGCAGGTGCTGCTCGCCCTCGCCGAACTCGCCGCGAACCGGCCCGACCTCGACGTCGTGGTGAAGTTGCGGGCCCGCGACTCGGAGCGTCAGACGCACAACGAGCGCCATCACTACGAGCGGCTCTGGACGGCGATGGCGGCGGAGGGCCGGGTGCGCGAGGATGCCGTGCGCTTCGCCGCGGGCCCGATGCACGAGCACCTCACCCACGCCGCGGGCTTCGTCACCGTCAGCTCGACGGCCGCGCTCGAGGCGATCGCCCAGCGGGTGCCGCTGCTCGTGCTGTCCGACTTCGGGGTCAGCGCGGAGATGATCAACCTCGTCTTCGAGGGCAGCGGCTGCCTCGGCACGATGGAGGAACTGGCCAAGGCCGACTTCCGCATGCCGACGGAAGCGTGGTGCCAGGCCAACTACTTCCACGACGCCTCGGCCAGCGACTGGGTCGACCGGGTGTCGGGGCTCGTGGCGGCGGCCCAGGCGGGCGCCCTCGTCGCGGCCCGCTCCGTCCTCGACGGGCCCGAACACGCCACGGCCCGCCGCCGGGCCCGGCTCCGTCTCGAGGTCCCGCCCAAGGTGCTCAAGTACGGCTATCGCGCCAAGCGCCGGATGCGCCGCTACCTCAAGGCGTTCTGACGGACTGAAGAACGCGAATGCCCGCCGCATGGGCAGCGGCGGGCATTTTTTGTTCTCCAGGGTTGCTTTCCGGGATTCTTTCAGCGCCTTCCGGGGTCTACCGCCCGATGAGGCGGCGCAGCCGTGACGCAGGCGCCGGCGCCGCCGCGGGCTCAGGCTCCGGCTCGCGTTCGGGGACGGGCTCAGGCTCCGGCAGCAGGTCCAGCACCTCCAGCCTGCGCTTCTTGAAGTACCGCGCATGCCCGTTCGCCTCGACGTACGCCCGCGCGGTCTCGCGCAGCTCCGGGTGACGGTCACTCTGCATGCAGTACGCGACCGCGCCGACCAGTCCGCCGAGGTCGACGGGCGGAGGCTCGGACAGGGACCCGTCCGCCGCCAGCCTGGGAACACTCGCGTCGACGATGGTGACCGGGATCCTGTTGCTGTTCTCGAACGGCTTGAGCCGCTCCAGCAGCAGATCGGTGCCCGTCGACGCCACGGGCAGGCCGAAGAACTTCCGCGCCGTCATCAGCGCCGTGGAGAAGCAGCTGACGACGAGCGCCGGGCGAACCCTGGCGAACAGGACCTCGGCGGGGGTGTGCTCACCCGCGAGGACCAGGTGCGCGCCGACGTCCGCCGCGATCCGCTTGAGCTGCATGCTCTGCCGCCGCCCCGCGGCCGGGTGCGGTTTGAACACGATCCGCTCGTGTCCCCTGGCGACCAGTGCCCGCAACATGGAGGCGTGCAGTTCGGCCTCCTCCTGCGGGGTGACGATGCCGAGGGCCGCCAGATACTGCCCGAGCACGACCGCGTCGCCCTGGAGTTCGTCGGGCTCCGCCGCCGCGACCTGGGCGACGACCTGCCGGAAGGCCTCGACCGGCAGCGCCTGGGACGGCACGCCGTGCTCGGTGAGCAGCAGCGGAGTCAGCCCGGGAACCAGGTCGAGGTGGACGAGCCTGGCGATCCTCGCGGAGATCTCCGCAGGAAGCGGGTCCCTGGTCGGGCTGTGGGCCATCAGGCCGTCGGAGTAGACCGTCAGCCGGCAGTCCTTGAACAACCCGGGCAGCGTGCGGGCCGGCGAGACGATGACCGACTCCAGGACCAGCTCGTCCACGCTGTCGACGCCCAGGTGGGATTCCAGCAGCCGCGCGAACAGAGGAGCCTCGACCGCGCGGGCCTTCCACTCGGACGGGTGCAGCGGCGCGATGATCTCGTTCCACGAACGTATCTCGTCGAACCTGTCCCGCAGCGCGGCGAAACCAGGCGTCTCGTCCAGAGACTGGGCGACCTCGGGGATGTCCGCGTTGTTGGTGACGAGCAGCACCCGCCGGTCCGCGGTGCCGAACGCGCCCGCGTCGATCGCGGCCGCGATGGTCATCGCCCCGAAGAACCGCGAGGCGTGGAACACCTGGTTCATGAGCCCTCCTTCAGGCGCAGCAGCGTAGCCTGCCGCTCGGGCTCGTTTGTCGCGATGGCCTCGGCGAGGAGGTTCTCCGGGAGGGTGGCGAGCACCTCCGTGGCCCGGGCCGAGAAGCGGGCCGCCGTCTCCGGGGTGAACCGTTGCCCCGCCTCGAGATGGTTGACGAGCAACGCGCAGAACGTCCGGATCGCCTTCGGCCGGAACCTGTCCTCGACCTCAGCGAAGACCTGCTCGAAAGCATCGAAGAAGTGCAGTTGCCGGTCGTCGCCCACCTGGGTGAGGGAGCCGGGCAACCCCCGGCGGTAGAACACCCCCGCGAGCGACACCATCGCGAACGACCGCGTCCGCTGGTGCAGCCGCCAGATCCACGGACGGTCCTCGGCCGTGTGCAGGCCGCTCGGGAAGGTGAGCAGCTCGCCCAACTCGCGGCGGTAGATGCCGGCCCACGCGAAGGGATAGTCGACCAGCGTCTTGGCGCCCGCGGGCAGGATGGACTCCCGCGGGTCGAGGACGACGTTCCTGCGGGCCTCCGGCGCGCGGAAGATCTCCCGCTTGCGGCCCTCCGCCCGGATGTGGTCCACCCGGACGAAGTCGCAGCCGAATCCCTCGATGGCCGACACCAGCTGGGCCAGGTAGCCCGGCGCGAGCCAGTCGTCGCCGTCAAGGAACGTCACATACCTGCCGGTGGCGAGCTGCAGCCCCCGGTTCCTGGCGTCGGCGAGGCCGACAGGAGCCGGGTTCCTGATGACCGCCAGCCCCGGCAGGTCGCCCCGGAAGTCCTCGATGACCTCCGGGGTGGCGTCGGCCGACCCGTCGTCGACGACGATGACCTCGGTCCTGAACGTGCTCGACACGTTGCGGACCAGGGAGGTCAGTGCGTCGGCGAGGTAAGGTTCCCCGTCACGGACCGGCACGACGACCGAAAGTGTGATCACCAGCCCTCCGTGATCACGCGGTGGTGCGGCGCAGGCGGGCGCGAGGGGCCTCCTCGCCCGGGAAGACGCGCTTGACGCCGTCGCCGAGCGCGCTCTCGATGATGCGGATGTCCCGGACCAGGTGCTCCAGGCCGCTCGGCTCGAGGGAGGCGGCGTGGTCCGAACCCCACATGGTCCGGTCGAGCGTGATGTGCCGCTCGACGGTGACCGCGCCGAGCGTGACCGCCGCGAGCGAGATCTGCAGGCCGCGCTCGTGACCCGAGTAACCGACCGGCACGCCGTACCTCTCCTGGAGGGTGACGATCGTGCGGAGGTTGGCCTCCTCAGGAGGCAGCGGGTAGGTCGAGGTGGCGTGCATCATCACGAGCTTGGAGGTCCCGAGGATCTCCACCGCCTTGTCGATCTCCTCGAGCGTCGACATGCCGGTCGACAGGATGATCGGCTTGCCGGTGCTCGCGAGCGCCCGGAGCAGCTCGTGGTCGGTGATCGACGCGGACGCGACCTTGTGCGTGGGAACGTCCATCGCCTCGAGGAACTCGACCGAGGGCACGTCCCAGGGGGAGGCGAACCAGGCGAGCCCGCGCTCCTCGGAGTGCTTGGCGATCTGCGAGTACTCGTCGTAGCCGAACTCGGTCCGGATCTTGTACTCCATGTAGGTCATCTCGCCCCACGGAGTCTGCCGGATCTGGCTGCGCTGCTCCATCGGCACGCAGATCTCGGGAGTCCGCTTCTGGAACTTGACGGCCTGGCAGCCGGCGTCGGCCGCGACGTCGATCAGCCTGCGGGCGATGTCGACGTCGCCGTTGTGGTTGATTCCGATCTCGGCGATCATGTAGACCGGCTGGCCGGCGCCGACCAGCGCGTCGCCGATCTGGACCGGCGCGGGCTGGGGCCGCGACGCGACCGAGGAGACGGTGACGGTCGGCCTGGCGGCAGGGGCGGCGGCGTCGCCCTCGGGCCGGGCGGCGAGCACGCGGTCCGACAGCTCGCGGACGGCTCCGGCCCCACCGGGGGTCGACAACACGACGCGCGCGGCGGCACGGGCGCGGGGGTGGGCGTCGGGAACCGTGACCGGCCAGCCGACGAGGGACATCGCGGCGAGGTCGTTGACGTCGTTGCCGATGTAGGCGACCCGCTCGGGGTCGATGCCCTCGGCCGCGATCCACTCGCTGAGCGCCTCGTGCTTGGTGGTCAGGCCCTGGACGACCGGTACGCCGAGCTTGGCGGCGCGGGCGGCGACCACGGGGTTCTGCTCGGACGAAAGCACCAGCACCTTGACGCCGGCCCGCTTGAGGAGCGAGACGCCCATGCCGTCGGCGCGGCTGACGGCGACGAGCTCGCGGCCCTCGGAGTCGACGAACGCGCGGTCGTCGGTGTGCACGCCGTCGAAGTCGGTCACCACGGCGTCGACGTCGATCGGCAGCGGCCTGTCCACGACGGGGGCGAGGGCCCGGACGATCTTCAGGTCCTCGGGGGTGTCCACCTCGACCGCGTGCTCCGCGGGGACCTGCTGCACGGCGATCCGGCCGAAGAAGCGGTGGCCGTGCTCACGCAGGCCCGCGGTGCGCATGACGTAGAACGCGCCGGTCTCGCGGAACTGGGCCTCGCGGTCCTGGCGGCGGGGACGGATCGCGGGGTCGTGGTTGACGCCGTGGCCGTCGCCGGTCCAGACGAACTCGTAGGTCTCGGTGCCGGAGAACACCGAGTCCGCCTCGCCCGCGACGACCTTCGCGATGGCCGCGTCGAGGTCCGCCGGGTCGATGAAGGCGCTGGTGCACTGCACCAGGAGCACGATCTCCGGGTCCTCGTCGACGCCCTCCGACAGGGCGTGCAGTACGGCCGACTCGCTGGAGGCGGTCGACCCGCTGATCTCGGCCGGGCGGCGGACCACGCGCGCCCCGGCGTTCTCGGCCACTTCGGCGATGCGGTCGTGGTCGGTGCTGACGACGACCTCGTCGATGAGCTCGGCCTGCACACACGCGGCGACCGCTCGCGCGACCAGTGGTGTGCCTCCCACCTTCTCCAGGTTCTTCAGCGGGACGCCCACCGAACCACCACGGGCGGGGACAACAGCCAGCACTCGCACGAGTGACTCCTTCTGCATGCGACGACAGTTCCCCCAGATTGGGGGTGCCCCGAAACCTAGCCAGTGGGAGGGCTGGTTGGGCGTGAGTCAGCTGAACAGGTATAGGCCGCATGTTTAACTTTGGATGACGTCCGAGCGGGCGATCACGGCGAGGGGAGGTGCGGGAATGCGCCGGATCTTCGCTGGTCTGGTCGTGTTGGCCGCCCTGGCGGGGTGCTCGGTTGCGCCGGGCACGACGCCGGAGGGCGGGGGCGCGACCGGGACGCGGGGAGCGCGGGTCACCGCCGTCGAGGTGCTGAGCAGCAGGATCGACCGCCTGTCGATCCGGTCGCCCGCGCTCGGCCGGGAGGGCTCGGTGTGGGTGCTCAAGCCCGAGGGCTGGACTCAGGGGTCCACCGGATGGCCGGTTCTGTACCTGCTGCACGGCTGCTGCGTCAGCAGAGGAGACGCCTGGCTGGCGTACGGCGACGCCGAGCGGGTTACGGCCGGCCTGAAAGCCGTCGTGGTGGTCCCCGAGGGCGGCGCGATGAGCTGGTACTCGGACTGGCTCGACGGACCGGCCTGGGAGACGTTCCACATGAAAGAGGTGGTGCCGCTCGTGGAGGCGCGGTACCGCACGGGTGACCGCCGTGCGATCGCGGGCGCATCCATGGGCGGGTTCGGCGCGCTCGCGTACGCGGCCAGGCATCCGGGCGTGTTCGAGGCGGCGGCGTCCTTCTCCGGGGTGATCGACACCCGATACGACCCCGGAGGGCTCGAGGGGCTCATGCGCGAATACGGCGTGGACCCGCGGGATCTGTGGGGGGACGCCCGCGAGCGGCCGGAGGTCTGGAAGGCGCACAACCCGGCGGATCTGGCCGGGCGCCTCGGGAAGGTGCGCGTCTACCTCGCGTGCGGTGACGGCGGGCCCGGCCCGTTCGACAGTCCGGGTCAGTCCGTGGACGAGGGGGAGCGGTCCATCCTCGAGCGGAACCGGCGTTTCGTCACCGCGGCGAAGGCCGCCGGCGTGGCCGTCACCACGGACTTCTACGGCGCCGGCACTCACGACTGGCGGTACTGGACCCGTGAGCTCGAAGACGTGTTGCCCGCGCTGCTTCCCGCCTGAGGGGTTCCGGGGTGCCGCCGGACGATCTCAGCGGGCCGGAGGAGGCGCGTCGTCGGCGGGCGGTTCCTGCGGAGCCCGCGGGAGGCGGACGACGAACCTGACTCCCTGGGCGACGTCCTCGACGGTGATGGTGCCGTGGTGGGCCTCGGCGATCTCGCGCGCGATGGCCAGGCCGAGCCCCGTCCCGCCGTCCCGCCTGCTCCGCGCGGTGTCCCTGCGGTAGAAACGTTCGAAGATCCGTTCCCGGTCCTCCTCGGGGATGGGATCGCCGTCGTTGACCACCGACAACATCACGCGTTCGTCGTCGGCGCGCACGTCCACGCTGATGCCGGTGGCCGCATGCCGTTCGGCGTTGTCGAGCAGGTTCGTCACGACGCGGGCGATCTGGGCGGGCAGCGCGCTCACGATCACGTCCGGCTCGAGCTGTAGCCGGATGGGCAGGCGCCCCGACCTGCGCTTCACCTCGCCGGAGACCAGCCGTCCGAGATCCACACGCTCGCGTGCGGTGTGCGGGGCGGTCCCGATGCTGGTGAGCAGGAGCAGGTCGGAGACGATCGCCTCCAGCCTGCCCGTGTCGCGAAGCGCCGCGTCGATGGCCACGGCGGTGTCCTGCGGGTGCAACCGCGCGTCCTCCAGCTGGGCCCGGATCCCGGCGATGGGCGTGCGCAGTTCGTGAGAGGCGTCGGCGGCGAGTTGCCGCTGTTGCCGGATCGACTTGTCGAGCCGGGCGAGCGCGTCGTTCGCCGTGCGGGCGAGGCGCGCGATCTCGTCGTCGCCCGGCGGCTCGGGCACGCGGGATCCCGGGTTGTCGGCCGAGACCTCCTCGAACTCCGAGCTGATGGCCTCGACCGGGCGTAACGCGCGGCCGGAGACGCACCACGCCATCAGCCCCGCGCCGCCGCCGAGGACGACGACCAGCAGGAGCAGCTCCAGTTCCGGGAATCGGCTGTCCAAGATCGCGGGCGCCGAGCGCCCCGCGTAGACGATCAGGGAGTCGTCGGTGTCCGAGACCCGTACGGCGGTCAGGTAAACGCAGTCGCGGTTGGGGAGCTCGCACGTGGTGGTCTGGGCGACCCGGGTGTCGACGGACGGCCGGATCGACGTGAAGGCCTGGAGCCCCTTGGCCGCGGCGCTGGTGGTGATCACGGCCCCGTTCGCGCCGGTCACCGCGATCAGGTCGATGCCGCCCTCCGCCGTGGTGATGTCCGCGGGCGTCCGCCCGTCGCGGATCTCGGCGGCGATCCTGCTCGCCGCGTCGAGGCTGTCGTTCCAGATGTGCGCGGCGACGGCATGCCGGACGCCCACGTCCGCCGCGATGGAGACGGGGATGAGGACTAGGGCGGCGGCAGCGGTGGCGATGAAGGTCAGCCGTGCGCGCAGAGATCGCGAACGCGGCCAGGGGAGGGGCATCCCCCGAGGTTACTCATGGTCATCGCGCGGTATTTCGCGACATCCTCAAGCCATTGCCAAAGTTGGTCAAAGTTCTCAATGGTCCCGCCTGAGGTGGGGAGGTCTTCCACCCCGTGGCCTACGGCGGTACGGGTGGCGGCGGGAATCGGGAGGCAATGGCATGACCCATTGCCGTAATGCACCTGAAACCTGGGTCGGACACTGTTGTTGTCGCACAAGGAGGTGACGCGGATGTTGCTGCGGCTACGGGTCTCGCTCCCCGACCGGCCGGGGGTCCTCGGTCAGGTGGCCCGGGCGTTCGGCGTGATGGGGGCCGACATCCTGCAGGTGACCGTCCTCGAACGGCAGGCCGGCAGGGCCGTCGACGACTTCACCGTTTCCTGGTCGGGGGTGTTCGAGCCCGGCGAACTGCGCGAGCGGATCGGCGTGGTGCCGGGCACCCGGGTGGAGGCGGTCTGGCCGACCCGGGAGGCGCCGGGTACGAGCCCGGACTACGACCTGCTCGGCCATGTCGCCGGCGAGCCCGACCGGGCCGTCGTCACGCTGGTCGACGCGGTTCCCGACGTCGTCAGCGCCGACTGGGCGGTGGCCGTCGACTCGGGGAACGGCAAGGTCGTGCACGGCAGCTGGCAGGCTCCGGAGGTGGTGCCGGTGTCCGAGCTGACGCCGCTTCGGCCGTCCGCCGTGAGTGAGGGGTCCCTGCACCTGGCGTGCGTGCCCATGGACGACGCCCATCTCGTGGTGGCCCGCTCGCAGGGGCCGGCCTTCCACCGGGCGGAGCTCGACAAGATCGCTCGTCTCGCCGGCATCGTCGCCGTGCTCGCCCGTTCGGGCGTCAGCCGTACGGTCTAGGACGGCAGTAGGACCGCAGTAGGACGACAGGGGCGGGCCGCGGGGTCAGCGGCGCGGGGGATCGATGCGGTCGCCGCCCTGGGTGAACAGCATGAGCCGGGAGACGTCGACGGCCACTCGCCCGAGTTCTCCGGCTCTCCACACGGGCCGGCTGCCGAGGCGGACGATCAGGTCGGCGCGGCGGTGGGTGCCGCTGCCGGTGCTCACGGGAGGCGCTTCCCGCTGGTCGTCCTGCGCGTCGTTGCCGAGGAGGCGGCGCATGACCGATCGTGATCTGGCGCCCTGCTGGCCGCCGCCGCTCGCGTGCCGCCTGTCGGGAGGCTCGGGCACGACGACCGAGGGGATGCCCGCCTCCAGGTAGGCCAGCCATTCGTGACCGTGGTACTCCAGGGTGCGGACTCGCCCGAAGAAGGTCGGGCCCTCGGTGTGCTCGGGCACGGCCACGAGCGCGTCCGGCCGGATGCCGACGATGATCTGCGTCCCCGCGTGCCTCGACACCGCGTACGCCCGTGGATCGGTCCACTGCATCGTGATCTGGTGCGGGCCGAAGTCGAGGAGGATGTACTGGTTCTGCGGCGTGCGCACGTTGGCGGCCAGCAGGTTGAGCTGCTGGGAGCTCAGGAACGCCGCGGTGAACGCCGTGGCGGGATCGTTGTACACCTGCCCGGGAGTGCCGATGTCCTGCAGCACGCCCCTGTTCATGATGGCGATGTGATCGGCCAGCGTCAGCGCCTCGACCTGGTCGTGTGTCACGTAGATCGTCGTCACGCCGAGCGAGCGGACCAGTGAGGAGATCTCCATCCGCAGTTCCGTCCGCATGCCCGCGTCCAGGTTCGACAGGGGCTCGTCCATGAGGAACAGGGACGGCCGGCGCACGATCGCCCGGCCCATCGCGACGCGCTGGCGCTGCCCGCCTGACAGGGTCGCCGGCCGCCGGTCCAGGGTCTCGTCGATGTGCAGGGCGCGGGACAACTCGACCACCCGCTCCTTCACCGTCGCCGGGTCCTCCTTGGCGATCTCGAGCGGGAACGCGATGTTGCCGCGCACGGTGCGGTGCGGGTAGAGGGCGCCGTTCTGGAAGACCATCGCCACGTCGCGGTCGCGTGGCGCGAGGTGGTTGGCGAGCTTGCCGCCCAGCCACAGGTCGCCCTTGGTGATCTCCTCGAGTCCCGCGATCATGCGCAGCAGCGTCGACTTCCCGCAGCCCGACGGCCCCAGCAGGACGAGCAGCTCACCTTCGGCGGCCCGGAGGTTCATGCGGTCGACCGCGAGATGCCCACCCGGGTAGACCTTGGTCACGTTGTCGAGGACGACGGTGCTCATGAAAGCTCGTTCCTCCCGGGCACACGAGCCCGGATCCCCAGCCATCAGTGTGATTGATGAGGTAGTACATCGCGTCTGACGTCTTGTGTCCATACATGTTGTGAGAAATCCAGCATCACTGTGAAACCTGGCGTTACTGATACGTTTCCCGTCGTTAAGGCCGTTTGTCAGGGCTTGTTAATGACCTGGGGCGACCGCCGGCCCGCGGCGAAATGTAACAACTTTGCTGAAAGTTTCAGCAAGGCCTTTCAGGGGTGTGCCGACCCTGTTACGTTCCGGGCAAATCCCCCTGAGCCCGAGGAGTACGACATCATGCGGCGAGTCATCTCCGCCGTGGCGGTAGTCGCGTCACTCGCCCTGGCGGCCTCCGCCTGCGGTGGCACCGGCACCGGCACCCCCCAGCAAAGCGTCGCCCCGGCCGACGTGTCCGGCGAGGTCACCTGGTGGGACACCTCCGACGCCACAACGGAGGCCCCCGCGTTCCAGGAGCTCATCAAGAACTTCGAGGCCAAGTACCCGAAGATCAAGGTCAACTACGTGAACGTGCCGTTCGCCGAGGCGCGGGACAAGTTCAAGACCGCCGCCCAGTCCGGTGCCGGCGCCCCCGACGTGCTCCGCACCGACGTCGGCTGGGTCGCCGAGTTCGCCTCCCTGGGCTACCTCGCGCCGCTCGACGGCACGCCCGCGCTGGTGAGTCCGGAGGAGTTCCTCCCGTCCCCGGCGGCCAGCGGCAAGTACGGCGGCAAGACGTACGGCGTCCCGCAGGTCACCGACACCCTCGGACTCCTCTACAACAAGGAGCTGCTGAAGAAGGCGGGCTACGACGCCCCTCCGGCGACGATGGCCGACCTGAAGAAGGTCGCGCTCGACGTCAAGTCCAAGGCCGGCGCCGACGGCCTCGCGCTGAACGTCGACGCGTACTTCCTGCTGCCGTTCATCTACGGCGAGGGCGGTGACTTCGTCGACGTGCCGAACAAGAAGATCACCATCTCCTCGCCGCAGACGACCGCGGGCGTGAAGATCGTCGAGGACCTGATCGCGTCCGGCGCGACCGCCAAGCCCGCTCTCCAGGACAGCTACACCAACGCCGAGACCGCCTTCAAGGAAGGCAAGGTCGCGATGATCTTCAACGGGCCGTGGTCGAACGCCGACAACCTCGGCGGCAAGGTCTTCAAGGACGACCCGGACAACTTCGGCGTCGCCCCCGTCCCGGCCGGAACGGTGAAGGCGGGTTCGCCCGTGGGCGGTCACGACTACACGGTCTACGCGGGATCCAAGAACCTGGCCGCGTCGTACCTGTTCATCCAATTCATGGCCGCCACCGAGAGCCAGGCCGCCATCGCGGGCAAGCTCGGGCTGCTGCCCACCCGCACCCCCGCGTACTCCGCGCCGGAGGCCACGGCCAACCCCAAGATCGCTCAGTGGCAGAAGCCGATGGAGTCCGCCGTCGAGCGTCCGTGGATCCCCGAGGCGGCCTCGCTGTTCCAGCCGCTCGTCGAGGGCTACCAGAAGCTGGCCGGCGGCCAGACCGCGACCGAGCCGATGCTGAAGGACGTCGCCACGGCCTACCAGGGCATCCTCAAGGGCTGGAGCCAGTGACACATGACGACTGACGTCGTCGGGCGGCGAAGGGCCGCGCCCCACTCAGGGGCGCGGCGCTTCCTGTCCCGTCATTGGTACGCGTGGGCGATGACCGCGCCGGTCGCCGTCGTGACGCTGGTGCTCGTCGGTTATCCGCTGGTCCGCGGCGTCTACCTCTCGCTCACGGACGCGACCGAGGCCAACATGGGCCGCACGATCGGGATGAACGTCATCCCGTCGACCTACGAGTTCGTCGGGCTGGCCAACTACGCGGACATCCTGACGTCCGGCACGTTCGTCTCCCGTCTGACCTGGACCGTCGTGTGGACGATCGTGTGCGTGGCGCTCCATGTGGGCATCGGCCTGGGCATGGCGATGTTGCTCAACCGGCCGATGCGGCTGCGGTCCCTGTACCGCGTGCTGCTCGTGCTGCCCTGGGCCGTCCCCGCCTTCGTGTCGGCGTTCATCTGGCGCTACCTGCTGAACGGCGAGTTCGGCGTGGTCAACGCCATGCTCAGGGCCGCCGGCCTCGGCGGGATCAGCTGGCTCGACGACCCGTTCTGGGCCAAGGTGTCGGTGATCGCCTGCAACGTGTGGCTCGGCGTGCCGTTCATGATGCTCGCGCTGCTGGGCGGCCTGCAGGCCATCCCGCGCGAGCTCCACGAGGCCGCCGAGGTCGACGGCGCGACGCCGTGGCAGCGGTTCCGGCACATCACCCTGCCCGGGCTGCGCCCCGTGTCGAGCACCGTCGTGCTGCTGGGCACGATCTGGACGTTCAATCAGTTCCCGGTCATCTTCCTGCTGACCAAGGGAGGGCCGGGCGGCGCCACGGAGATCCTCGTGACGTACGCCTACCGCCAGGCGTTCGAGGGCATCCGCGACTACTCCGGCTCGGCGGCGTGGGGCATGGTGATCCTCGCCCTGCTCGTCGTGCTGGCCGCCGTGTACCGGCGCGCCCTCAAACGACAAGGAGAAGCCTGGTGAGTCGCGTCGCCGTCAAGACCAGGGACTCGCGCTCACCGGCGAAGTCCGTGGCGTTGCACCTCACTCTCATCGCGGCGAGCGTCGTCTCCGTCTTCCCCGTCGCCTGGCTGGTCCTGACGTCGCTCAAGCCGCGGCAGGTCATCGAGACGGCGTCGGTCGGCATCTTCGAGCAGCCGACGCTCGCCAACTACACCCAGGTCCTCGGCCAGACGAAGTTCCTCACCTGGGCGGCCAACTCGGTCATCGTGTCGCTCGCGACGGCCGTGCTCGGCGTCCTGCTGTCCGCCACCACGGGATACGCCGTCAGCCGGTTCCGCTTTCCCGGGTTCCGCTCCGTGATGTGGATGCTGCTGATCACGCAGATGTTCCCCGTGGCCATCCTCATCGTGCCGATCTACAACCTGATGGCCGGCCTCGGCCTCATCAACCAGTTCCCCGGGCTGGTCGTCGCGTACCTGACGTCCACCGTGCCGTTCTGCGCCTGGATGATGAAGGGCTACTTCGACACCGTTCCCGTGACGATCGACGAGGCGGGACGGGTCGACGGGCTCACGCCGTTCGGCACCTTCTGGCGCCTGATCGTGCCGCTGGCCAAGCCGGGGCTCGCGGTCGCCGCCTTCTACTCCTTCCTCACCGCATGGGCGGAGGTCGCCTACGCGACCGCGTTCATGACCGGCGACGAGAGATACACCCTCGCCGTCGGGCTCAGCCAGTTCGTCGGGCAGCACAAGGCGGAGTGGGGCCTGCTCACCGCCGCCTCCGTGCTGATCGCCATCCCGGCGGCGGCCGTTTTCCTTCTTGTCCAGCGCCATCTCGTCACCGGCCTGACCGCCGGCGCGACGAAGGCATGACCATATTGAGAACCGGGGGATCCCAATGACCGAGCTCGCCGTCCCGCCGTCCGCGGTGGCCACCCGCTGGTGGCGCGACGCGGTGATCTACCAGGTGTACGTCCGCAGTTTCGCGGACGGCAACGGCGACGGCGTCGGCGACCTGCCGGGAGTGCGCAGCAGGTTGCCGTACCTCGCCGGGCTGGGCGTCGACGCCGTCTGGCTGACGCCGTTCTACACCTCGCCCATGGCCGACTTCGGCTACGACGTCGCCGACTACCGGGACGTCGACCCCATCTTCGGGTCGCTGGCCGACGCGCGCGCCCTGATCGAGGACGCCCACGACCTGGGGCTGCGGATCATCGTGGACGTCGTCCCCAACCACACCTCCGACCGGCACGCGTGGTTCGCCGCCGCCCTCGCGGGCGCCCGCGGCGGCCCCGAGCGCGACCGGTACGTCTTCAGGGACGGCAGGGGTGAGGCCGGGGAGCTGCCGCCCAACGACTGGGAGTCCGTCTTCGGCGGCCCCGCGTGGACGCGGATCGAGGACGGGCAGTGGTACCTCCACCTGTTCGCCCCCGAGCAGCCCGACCTCAACTGGGACGACCCGGAGGTGCACGCCGAGTTCGCCGACGTGCTCCGCTTCTGGCTCGACCTCGGCGTGGACGGCTTCCGGATCGACGTGGCGCACGGCATGGTGAAGGCGCCGGGTCTGCCCGACGTGGGACGCCCGGGACACGTGGAGATGATCGGCGTCGCGGAGGTGCCGTTCTTCGACCAGGAGGGCGTGCACGAGATTCACCGCGCCTGGCGGCGGATCCTCGACTCCTACGAAGGCGAGCGCATCGGCGTGGCCGAGGCGTGGGCGCCCTCGCCCGAGAGGCTGGCCCGATACGTCCGGCCCGACGAACTGCACCAGGCCTTCAACTTCCACTTCCTGAAGACGCCGTGGAACGCCGCCGCCTTCCGCGCGGTCATCGAGGAGTCGCTCCTGACCGCCGCCCTCGTCGGGGCGCCGTCCACCTGGGTGTTGTCCAACCACGACGTCAAGCGGCACGTCACCCGATACGGCGGGGGCGAGCGCGGACTGCGCAGGGCGCGGGCGGCGGCGCTGCTCATGCTCGCACTGCCCGGCTCGGCCTACATCTACCAGGGGGAGGAGCTCGGCCTGCCGGAGGTGCTCGACCTGCCCGAGCGTTATCTGCGTGATCCGCAGCGGCTGCGCGACCCCGACAGCGGGCGGGACGGCTGCCGCGTGCCGCTCCCGTGGACGGCCTCGGGGGAGCCGCAGCACGGGTTCGCCCCTCCCGGCGCGGTGGAGAGCTGGCTGCCGATGCCCGCCCACTGGCGGGACCTCAGCGTGGAGTCGCAGACGCGCGACGGCGCGTCCATGCTGAGCCTCTACCGCACCGCGCTCGCGATGAGGCGCGAGCACCCCTCGCTCGGAGACGGCGCGATGACCTGGCGGGACAGTCCGGCCGGCACGCTCGTGTTCTCCCGCGGCGAGGACTTCACCTGCGTCGCCAACCTGACCGGCGAGTGGGTGGAGCTGGCGGCGGGCCCGGGCGAGCTGCTCCTGGCGAGCTCGGCCCCGGCCGTCTCGGGCAACGTCGTCAGGCTGGCGCCGGACTCGGTCACCTGGTGGTCCGGCGATCTCGGGGACGCCGTCCGGCGCGCGGACGATGTCTAAAGTAATGCCCATGAGTACCACGCGGCTCGCCGACATCGCGGCTCAGGCAGGGGTCAGCGAAGCGACGGTGAGCCGCGTGCTCAACGGGAAGGCGGGGGTCTCCACCGCCACCCGCCAGGCCGTGCTCACCGCGCTCGACCTGATGGGGTACGAGCGCCCGCAACGGTTACGCGCGCGCAGCAACGGGCTCATCGGCCTGGTCATCCCGGAGCTCGGCAACCCGATCTTCCCGGCGTTCGCCCAGGCGGTGGAGAAGGCGCTGACCCAGCACGGGTACACGCCGATCCTGTGCACCCAGGAGCCCGGCGGCGCGACCGAGGACGAGTTCACCGACATGCTCCTCGACCGGGGCGTCTCCGGCATCGTGTTCGCGTCCGGTCTGCACGCCGACACGACGGCGCGGATGGACCGCTACACCCGGCTCACCGACCGCGGTCTGCCGATCGTGCTCGTCGACGGATACAACGAGGCCATCGCCGCGCCGTTCATCTCGCCTGACGACCGGCTGGCCGCACGCCTCGCCGTGCAACATCTGGTCGACCTCGGGCACGAGCGCATCGGCCTCGCCCTCGGCCAGGGGCGCTTCGTCCCGGTGATCCGCAAGATCGAGGGCTTCCGCCAGGCCATGGCGAACCTGCTCGGGGTGACGGAGGTCGGCGACCTGATCCAGCACTCGCTGTTCTCCGTGGAGGGAGGACAGGCCGCGGCCGCCGCCCTGATCGAACGCGGCTGCACCGGGATCTTCTGCGCCAGCGACCTCATGGCGCTCGGCGCGATCCGGGCCGCGAGGGAGCGGGGACTGTCGGTGCCGGGCGACGTGTCGATCGTCGGGTTCGACGACTCGCCGCTGATGGCCTTCACCGACCCGCCGCTCACCACCGTCCGCAAACCGATCGGCGCGATGGCGACGGCCGCGGTACAGACGTTGCTCGACGAGATCGGCGGCACGCCGGCCAAGCAGGTCGAGCTGGTGTATCAGCCCGAACTCGTGGTCCGCGGCTCCACCAGCTCCGGCCCCCTGGTCAACCGCGACCACTGGGGGTGATCATGCACAGGTTCGGCTGCGTGTCACCTGACCTCGCACAACTCACATCGTGATCATGCGCGGATTCGCCGGGAGGCCCGATGACCTCGAAGTACACCCGTGGTGATCATGCACTGGACGTGCTCGTCGTCGGCGGCACAGGGGTGGACACGACCGTCCGGGTCCCGGAACTGCCGTTGCCGTACGCCGACACCTACCCGGTCCCGCCCGTCGTCGACCGGATAGGCAACACCGGATCAGGCGTCGCACTGGGCTGCCACGCCCTGGGACTGCGCGTGGCACTCGTCGACCTCATCGGCGAGGACGCACAGGGCGCGCTGATCCGCCGTCATCTCGACGCGCGCGGCGTCGACTTCGCCTGGGCGCCCTCCGCGGCGGGTACGCGGCGCAGCATCGTGCTCGTCGACCCGGGCGGCCGCCGGCTGTCGCTGCACGACCCTCGTCCCGTCGACGGCCGGCGGCTGCCCCCGGACCTCTACCTTCCGGCGCTGCGCGCCGCGCGGCACGTGCACCTGTCGATCGTCGACTTCTCCCGGCACGTCTACGCCGACATCCCCGCCGGGACGACGACGTCGACCGACCTGCACGACTGGGACGGCGAGAACGACTACCACCGCGACTTCGCCTACTCCTCCGACCTCGTCTTCATGTCCGCGACGGCGCTCGGGGAACGCCGCGAGGCGGTCATGCGCGACATCGCCGCCCGCGGCCGTGCACGCGTGGTGGTCTGCACGGACGGCGCCGACGGCTGTCACGTCCTGTCGGACGGTGCGGGCGTCAGGCACTTCCCGGCGGAGCCGCCGCCGGGCCCGGTCGTGGACACCGTTGGCGCCGGAGACGCGTTCGTCTCCGGGTTTCTCCACGGGCGGCTGACCGGTCGCCCACTGGAGGAGTGCGTACGGCTGGGCGCGCTGGCCGGCGCCCGTGCGTGCACGGTCGCGGGCGTGGACGGCGAAGGCCCGTGACCACCGGTCGGAAGTCACGGGCCAGCACCATGGACGTGGTTCCGGGTCGCGGACACGAGCATGGCCGGTCAGCTCCGCCGAGGGAGAAAGGCTCGGCTGACGAGGTCTTTCAGGGGCGCAGCGCCGCCGCCTCGGCCGCGAGCTTCTCGATGCGGCCGTAGTCGCCGGCGGCCAGGGCGTCGGCCGGTGTGAGCCAGCTTCCGCCGACGGTGCCGACGTTCGGCAGGGCCAGGTAGGAGGGCGCGCTCGACAGGGTGATCCCTCCCGTGGGGCAGAACCGCACGTCGGGCAGCGGCCCGCCCAGCGACTTCAGGTACGGCACGCCGCCCGCCGCCTCGGCGGGGAAGAACTTCATCTCGCCGATCCCCCGTTCGGCCAGCGTCATCGCCTCGGAGGCGGTGGCCACGCCGGGAAGGAACGGCACACCCGACGCGAGCAGGGCGTCGAGCAGCCCGGGGGTCGTGCCGGGGGAGACCAGGAACCGCGAGCCCGCCGCGACCGCGGCGTCGACGTCGGCGGCCGACCTGACCGTGCCCGCTCCGACCACGGCGTCAGGCACCTCGGCGGCGATCCGCCGGATGGACTCGAGCGCGGTGGCCGTGCGCAGGGTGATCTCGATGACCGGCAGGCCGCCGGAGACGAGGGCCCTGGCGAGGGGAACGGCGGTCTCGGGGTCGTCCACCACGACGACCGGGACGACGGGGGCGAGATCGAGAAGGCTCATATCAGCTCCACGGTAGACGACCGCTGGGCGAGCCATGCGGCGGCTCCCACCAGCGCGGGCTGCTCGGCGACGATCAGCGAGGTCGCGATCGCGGTGATGTAGTCGGTCAGGGCGGGCGCGGTCGTCTCGAACCGTGCCCGGAAGTCGCTCCGGCGGGCGCGCTCCGCGATCCGCGGCAGCACGCCGCCCCCGAGGTAGACCCCGCCGCGCGCGCCCAGCATCAGGGCGACGTTCCCGGCGAAACCGCCGAGGAGGGCGAGGAAGACGTCGACCGTCTCGACGCAGAGCGGGTCGTCGGAACCGACCACCTCCGCGGCGGTGGCCGCCGTCGGCGTCACTCCGCGCACGAGTGCCAGGCCCCGGTGGAGCCGGGGCAGTCCCGTGCCGGACAGCAGGTGCTCGGCGTCCACGTACGGCAGGCCGTCCGCCCGCAGCGCCCGCACGATCTCCATCTCGAGGTCGGTGACGGCGGGGACCGATACGTGGCCCCCTTCACCGGGAACCGGCACCCAGCCGCCGCGCACCGGAACCAGGCCGCTCACTCCGAGACCGGTGCCGGGCCCCAGCACCGCCTTGGTGTCTCCGGCGGCGGGAGGGGGCCCGCCGAGCGACACGAGATCGTCGCCCGCGAGATGGGGGAGGGAGACCGCGAGCGCCTCGAAGTCGTTGAGCAGGTCGACGTGCGGGATGCGCAGGTCCTCGACGGAGCCCGACCATCCCGCGTTCGTCAGCCGATAGCGGTCGTCCTCGACCGGACCGGCGATCGCCAGGCACGCGGCCCCCGGCCGAACTCCGCCCGCATGGTCTGCGATATAGGCGGCTACGGCATCGGAGAGTCCCCGATATTCGGCGACGTTCAGTACGGCGACGTGCTCGGGCGGCCCGCCTCGGCGGTTCACCAGGCCGAATCGCGCGTTCGTCCCCCCGACGTCTGCGACCAGCCACGGCAACGTCACCGGGCACCTCCCGCGAACACGCTCGCCCCACGGTCGGGCGGGCCGACCATGCGGCGGAAGGACGAGAAGAGCTCCCTGCCGGTGCCCGCCCACTCCGCGTCGCTCAGCGGCGCGCCCTCGGGCGTGCGGTCCGACAGGTCCGCCTGGACGCTCAGGGTCCCGGCGGCCGAGTCGAGCCGAATGAGGTCGCCGTCGCGGATCAGCGAGATGGGCCCGCCGTCGGCGGCCTCGGGCGACAGGTGGATCGCCGCGGGCACCTTGCCCGAGGCGCCCGACATGCGGCCGTCGGTGACGATGGCCACCTTCTGGCCGCGGTCGAGCAGGACGGCCAGCGGGGGCGTGAGCTTGTGCAGCTCCGGCATCCCGTTCGCGCGCGGGCCCTGGTAGCGGACGACGGCGACGAAGTCCTGCCCGTCGAGGTCGCCCGACTCGAAGGCGGCCAGCAGGTCGCGCTGGTCGTCGAACACCCGCGCCGGCGCCTCGATGACGAGGTGCTCCGGCTTGACCGCCGACACCTTGCTCACCGCGCGGCCGAGGTTGCCCGACACCATGTGGATGCCGCCGTCGGCCGAGAACGGCTCGGCGGCCGGCCGCAGCACGTCGTGGTCGGTGCTGCCCTCGGCGCGCTCCTCCCAGACGAGCGAGCCCTCCTTGAGCTCGGGGGCGGAGCGGTAGTGTCCGAGCCCGCGTCCCGCGACGGTGAGGACGTCCTCGTGGAGGAAGCCGCCGTCGAGCAGGTCCCCGATGAGCACCGGCATGCCGCCCGCGGCCTGGAAGTGGTTCACGTCGGCCTGACCGTTCGGGTACATGCGCGTGAGCAGCGGCACCACTCGGGACAGGTCGGCCATGTCGTCCCAGGTCAGGTCGATGCCCGCCGCGGCCGCCATGGCCACCAGGTGCATCGTGTGGTTGGTCGACCCGCCGGAGGCGAGCAGCGCGACCACCGCGTTGACGATGGCACGCTCGTCGACGATCTCGCCGACCGGCGTGTACTCGTCTCCGTGCGCGGTGATCTCGACCGCGCGGCGGCCCGCCGCCTCGGTGAGCGCGTGCCGCAGCTCGGTGTGCGGGTTGACGAAGGTCGCGCCCGGCAGGTGGAGGCCCATGACCTCCATGAGCAGCTGGTTGGAGTTCGCGGTGCCGTAGAACGTGCAGGTGCCCGGCGAGTGGTACGACTTCGCCTCGGCGTCCAGCATCTCGGCCCGGTCGATCAGGCCTTCGGCGAACCGCTGCCTGGCCCTCGCCTTGACCTTGTTCGGCAGGCCCGAGGTCATCGGTCCGGCGGGAACGAAGATCGCGGGAAGGTGGCCGAAGTGCAGGGCGCCGATGAGCAGACCCGGCACGATCTTGTCGCAGACCCCGAGGAGCAGCGTGGCGTCGAACATGTCGTGCGACAGCGCGATCGCGGTCGCCATGGCGATGACGTCGCGGCTGTACAGGGACAGCTCCATGCCGGCCCGGCCCTGGGTGATGCCGTCGCACATGGCCGGGACGCCGCCTGCGACCTGCGCGACGCCGCCCGCGGCCCGCACCGCCCGCTTCAGCTCCGGCGGGTAGGTCTCGTACGGCTGGTGCGCGGACAACATGTCGTTGTACGACGTGACGATGGCCACGCCGGGCTTGGCCGTACCGCGCAGGTCGCGCTTGTCGTCCTCCGGGGCGCCGGCGAACCCGTGCGCGAGGTTGGCGCAGCCGAGTCGGCCGCGGGCGGGTCCGCGCTCGCGCAGCTCGTCCGCCGCGCGTCCGACGCGCTCCAGGTAGGCGGCGCGGCTGTCTGCGCTCCGCTCGCGGATCCGGTCGGTGACCTGGTCGATCACGCGGTTCGTCACTCGAATGCCTCCTCGTGCCACGTGCGGTCGCTGCGGGCAAGCAGTTCGTGGGCGCCGGCCGGGCCGGTGGTGCCGGCCGGGTAGGGCTCCGGCGTCATCCCCGATCCCTCCCAGTGCGCGATGATCGGGTCGATCCAGCGCCAGGCGGCCTCGACCTCGTCGCGCCGCATGAACAGGGTGGGGTTGCCGGCGAGCACGTCGGTGAGAAGCCGCTCGTACGCGTCCGGCACGCGGGCCGTGAAGGTGTCGGCGAAGCTGAGGCTGAGCGGCACCGGGCGGAGCGTCACCTCGCCCGCCCCCGGCTCCTTGGCCATCAGCCGCAGGTGGATGCCCTCGTCGGGCTGCAGCCGCAGGACGAGGCGGTTCGGCGCCGCTCCCGTGAAGATCGCGTGCGGCACGTCCTTGAACTGGACGACGATCTCCGACCGCCGGGCCGGCAGCCGCTTGCCGGTGCGCAGGTAGAAGGGCACGCCCGCCCAGCGCCAGTTCTTCACTTCCGCGCGGACGGCCGCGAAGGTCTCCACCCGGTGCGACGCGGCGGTGGGCCGGGTGCTGTCGGGCTCGTCCAGGTAACCGGGGACGGTCTCGTCCCCGAGGCGGCCCGAGGTGTACTGGCCCCGGACGGTGAACCGGTCGACCTCCGAGCCGACGATGGGCCGCAGCGACTGGAGCACCTTGACCTTCTCGTCGCGGACGGCCTCCCGGTCGTTCTTCGACGGCGGTTCCATGGCGACCAGGCAGAGCAGCTGGAGCAGGTGGTTCTGGACCATGTCGCGTAGCGCGCCCGCGTGGTCGTAGTAACCGCGGCGGCCCGGTGTGCCGACGGTCTCCGCCGCCGTGATCTGGACGTGGTCGATCCACAGCGAGTTCCAGATCGGCTCGAGGAACGCGTTGGCGAACCGGAGCACGAGCAGGTTCTGGACCGTCTCCTTGCCCAGGTAGTGGTCGATGCGGAAGATCTGCCGCTCGTCGAAGATGGCACCGACCTCGTCGTTGATGGCCTGGGCGCTTGCCAGGTCGCGTCCGAGGGGCTTTTCCAGTACGACCCGCGAAAGCGGCGTCACCAGCCCCGCCTCGTAGGCGCTGCGGCAGAAGGGGCCGAACGTCATGGGCGGACTGGCCAGGTAGAAGACGCGGTCGCGGTCCTCGCGGCCCGCGAGCATGGCGGTCAGGGCGTCCCAGCCGGCCTTCTCCGCGGGCCCGCCGACGTCGACGGAGACGTGGTGGAGCCGGTCGACGAACCGGTCCCAGCCCTCGGCTGAGCCCAGTGCGGGGCGCACCTCCGCGTCCACCTTGCCGCGGAAGTCGGCGTCGTCCAGCCCGCCGCGCGACATGGCGATGATCCGGGTCTCCTCGGCGAGCCGCCCGTCGCGGTCGCAGTGGTAGAGCGCCGGGAGGAGCTTCCGCATGGACAGGTCCCCGGTGCCGCCGAAGATGATCAGATCGACGGCTTGCCTGTCGGCAGAGGGTTGAACGGGCATGTTCGGGACATTAGCGGGAGATATGTGCTCTTTCAAGCCGACTTTTGTAACTAAAGATGAATAAGTCATTGCACTTAGGTGAGTCGCTGTGCTTGACTTCCGTAGATGTCACGACTTGCAACCACCGGAGAAGTCCTCCAGCTCATCAGGAGCGGAGAGGCCCTCACGCGTGCCGACATCGGGCGGGTGACGGGACTGTCGCGGCCCGCCGTCGCGTTGCGGGTGTCCGAGCTCCTGGGCCGCGGCCTGATCGTGGAGGACGCGGAGGGGCCGTCGACCGGAGGCAGGCCGCCGGTGCGGCTGCGCTTCGACGCGGCGGGCGGCGTGGTCCCGGTGGCCTCACTGGGTGCCAGTCGTACCCAGATCGCGGTGTGCGACCTCGCCGGTGACGTGCTGGTGCGCACCGATCTCGACATCGACGTCGAGGAGGGGCCGGAGGTCGTGCTGCCCCTGCTCATGGACACGTGGGAGAAGCTGCTCGACGGGCAGGCGCCGGTCGTGGGAGTCGGTCTCGGCGTGCCCGCGACCGTGGAGTTCGCCGCCGGGCGCACGGAAAGCGCCCGGGTGATGGCGAGCTGGACCGGGGTGGTCATTCCGCCGATCATCGCCGAGCGGTTCCCTGTCCCCGTGCTCGTCGACAACGACGTGAACGTCATCGCGATGGGGGAGCACCGCGTCGTCTACGCCTCCGAGCTCGACGACCTGCTCTTCGTGAAGATCTCCACCCGGATCGGGGCCGGCGTCATCTCCGGCGGAAGCATCCTGCGCGGTGCCCTGGGCGCGGCCGGTGAGATCGGCCACATCCCGGTCAGGGACGGCGGGGGAGTGTTGTGCCGGTGCGGCAACCTCGACTGCGTCGACTCGGTCGCCAGCGGCACGGCCATCCTGCGTGACCTGCGTGCCAAGGGCCGCGAGGTGTCCACCATGGCCGATGTGACCGCGCTGGTGCGCGCGGGCGACGCGGAGACCATGGCGGTCGTACGGCAGGCCGGGCGCTGGCTGGGCGAGGTGATCTCCGGCGCGGTGAACCTGCTCAATCCGTCCGTCGTGGTGCTCGGGGGCGACATCGCGGAGATGTTCCAGCCGCTGGTGTCGGGCGTCCGCGAGGTCATCTACCAGCGCTCGACCCAGCTCGCGACCCGCAGCCTCAGGATCGAGCGCAGCACGCTCGGCCCCGGCGCGGGGCTGACGGGGTGCGCGCTCATGGTTCTCGACCATGTGCTCTCCGCCGACGCGGTCGACGCGGCGAGCGGCCGGCCCGCCTCCTTCGCGGGCTGCTGACCGCCCTCCGCGGTGAGCGGCGGACCGTCTCAGCGGCCCCGCGCGTGATCGTGCGGACGCGGGAACAGCAGGCAGCGCAGGGCGTACTCGAGGGCCTGCGGGCTGGCCGCGGGAATCGGCCAGGGGAGGCGGATGAACCGGTCCTCACCCGCTCCGGATGACTCCGCCCCGGGTGCGGCCGACTTGATCGTGGCGCCGTAACGGTCGAGCTCCCAGAGCCAGGCGTCGGCCGCGGGCTCTCCCATCAGAACGGCGGTCGCCAGGGCCAGTTGGTCCCGGTGGGCCTCGTTGATGTGCCTGATCATCCGCTCGGCGGCGTGCAGGAAGGGGTCGGGCCGGGCGTCCAGGTAGTCGTCGGCGTCGAGCAGTCCGGACTCCTGTCCGGTCAGGTAGACGACGTGGGCCACGTCGACGCGCACGAGCCGGGGAGGGCCGTCCTCCAGCGCCGCGAACAGGTCCTCGTCCGGGCAGGCCTCGGCGATCGCGATCGCGGTTTCGCGGAGTTCGTCGTCAGGTACGGACTGGGTCCATCCCCGCACCTTCAGCAGGCCGCGCGCCTTCTCCCCGCCCGCCACGACACGCGTGGCCATGAGATCGACGGTCACCACGGTCTCCGAGGCGGAGCCGTACAGGGCCTCGCCGGGTTTGAGCAGCAGCACGGGCCTGCCCTGCGCGTCGACGCCCCCGCGGGCCGGGCAGGCGGGGAGGCCGGCCTCCGCGATGGACACGTGGGTCGGAGCGGCCATGGCGGCGAGGGTCCTGACCCGCTCGGGGATCGGGGCCGCCGCGACGGGGTGCTGCATGACTCTCCTCGAGTGCCGTGAGACGATTAGGTTAGTCTTACCTTAGTAAGGATTACCTAACTTGGGAAGGCGAGTACATGCGTTACACAGGGCCGAAGGTGCGGTTGTCGCGCCGGGCGGGCGTTCCGTTGACCCGCAAGGCGGTCAAGTACTTCGAGGCCCGGCCGTACCCGCCTGGAGAACACGGCCGCAAGACCAACCGGCGCACCACCGGCGACTACGGGATGCGGCTGCTGGAGAAGCAGAAGCTGCGCTGGTACTACGACGTCTCGGAGAAGCAGCTGCGCCGCTACTGGGACCTGGCGGTGCGCCGGCCGGGCCGGTCCGGGGAGGAGCTGCTGGTCATCCTCGAGACCAGGCTCGCCTCGCTCGTGCTGCGCGCCGGGCTCGCCCCGTCCATCTACGCCGCCCGGCAGTACATCAACCACGGCCACATCACGGTCGACGGCCGCAAGGTCGACATCCCGAGCTACCTCGTCAAGCCGGGTCAGGTCGTGGCCGTCCGGGCCCGGTCCCGCGCGATGCAGCCGTTCGTCGCCGCCTCGGAGGGCGTCTACGCCGACGACCGCATCGCGCCTTACCTCTCGGTGGACCACAAGGAGTTGCGGTTCACGCTGGTCGAACGCCCCGTCCGCGAGAACATCGTGCTTCCCGTCGACGAGCAGCTCGTCGTCGAGCACTACTCGCGCTAGGACGTGTCCGGTGAAGCGACCGCCTGCCGCGCGTGGACGGGCGGTCGATTCACCGGACGCTCCCCGGGCCGGCGGCGGGTCAGCCGAGGACGGTGACGAGACTGTCGTCCTTGAACCTCACGGGCTCACCGGTCCGCCGCTCGACCGCGCCGTCCGTCCCCACGATGACGATGGTGTTGTGCGCCGATCCCTTGACACGGACCGCGAGACGGCCGTCGTGGAGATACATGGCCCCGATCAGCGTGCCGCCGACCGGGATGGCGACCTTCTTCCCTGTCCTGGTGTCGACGATCGTCGGGGGGAACCCGGGCGGCCAGGCGCCGTCGCCGCCCGGGTCCTCGGGGCCGATCCGGTGGACGACGACCCGGCCGCCGTCGGGTGACAGGCTCTGGACGTGCTTGGCGAGCTCGATTCCAGCGGCCCTGTGCGCGGCCCCCGTCGTGGTGTCGAGCAGGTAGACCCCCTCCGTCGTCCCCGCGTAGCCGGCCAGGAAGCGGCCATCGCCGGACCACGCGAGGTGACAGATCCCCTCGCTCGGTCCGACGACCCGTCCTCCCGTCCCGTCGACGGCCACGGTCGCGACGGCGGGCTCGCCCGAGTCCGACCTGACCGAATAGGCGACCGTCGCCGAGTCCGGCGAGAAGACGGGCGTCTCGCAGGGTGCGATGCCCGCGTCCGAGGCGACGACCCGGTCCTCGACATCGCGGCCCGCGCCGAAGTAGTGGGTGACATGCAGCTCCCCGTCGAGGATCCAGGCCGCCCTGCTGCCGTCCGGCGACACCGCCACCTGCGTGAGGGGCCGGCCGTCCGCGAGGGTCTCCACCCGCGGCTTCCCGTCCGGCCGATCCCAGACGATCTGCTTCGTGCCGTCCTCGCCGTGCCGTACATAGGCCGCGCCCTTCGCCGGCGGCTGCGGCGTCTCGGCGGCGCCGCCGGTGTCCGCCGGGCGGTGGACCGTTCCAGACACAGGCGCCGACGAGCAGGCCGCGATCAACGCGGCGGCCGCCCCCGTGACGGCCAGCGGCCGCAGGAATTCCCTCATCTTGCCCCCTCCATGATTCCTGGACCATTTGACGCCGGTCACCGGGAGAAGGTTCGGGGCAGTGGGGCTCGCCGTTCGTCACGCCTGCGCCGGCCGCGGCGCATCTGAACGCGGACCGGCGCCGCGTCAGGGCGTCAGGGCGCGAAGCCGGTCCTCGAGGGGCGGTGCGCCGAGCCGGTTGTCGACCTCGATGTACGGCACGGCGGGCGGTTCGTCCACCCGGATCGCCCTCAGGTATTCCGCGAACCGCTCGAGCTTGCCCGCGTCCCTGGGCGAGCCCCGCCTTTCCAGGCGCTCGCGCAGGGTGGCACCGTCGGACCTGATCCAGAGGAGATGAATGTCGGGGCCGCCGAGTTCCGCCGCCCATTCGCGCCATCGGGCGGAGTCGTGGACCTGGGCGGTGAAGGGCCCGCTGAGCATGACCGGGCAGTCGTGCGATCGGATCTCCCGAGCGGTCGCGGTCAGCCCGGCGTACTCATGCCGCTTGATGTGCTCGTCGTACCACGCGCCTTCGCGCTCGCCCTGCGGCCGGCCGCCGGCCGCGAGTGTGGCCGCGACGAATCCGCCGTAGACGGTGTCCTTGTCCAGCAGCGCGGGCACGGGACGGAGGAGGCGCAGGAGGATCGAGCAGACCGTCGACTTGCCCGAGCCGGGCGGCCCCGACACGACCCACACCGGTGCCGCCATCACACCTCCCCGATCGCGTCCGCCCCTGTCATGGTGCCCCGCCGGGGCGGGACGCCCGCTCATCGGCCTGCAAGCCGGCTGCCTGGAACCGCGGGCCGGGAGGCGCCTGACCGGAGCGGCCCGCCAGATCGGAGCGGCCCGCCAGACCGGAGCGGGCCGCCTGGTGACCGGCCTAGAAGCCGCACAAGTCGTCGAGGCTCTTGGCCGCGTCCTTGTTGGACGTGGGCGTCGAGTGCGCCTTGGGCTTGTCCTTCGTCTTGGTCGGGTCGGGGGTCGCGCCCGAGGTCGCGTCGGCGGCGACGGTCTCCGTGTCCGCCATCGAATCCTTGATCGCCTGAGTGGTGAGGGTGCGGATCTTCTTCCAGTCCGGATCGCCGGTGTAGATCAGCGGGGGGACGAACTGGAGGCTGGTGATCTTGGCGGCCTTCACCTTCAGGCCGAGGGGGACCAGGTGCTCCAGCAGGTCGCGCGGGATGTCGGTGCGGAACATGTGCCGCGCGGCCGCGGCGATCTTGGTGAAGTTGGCGAGGAAGGTGGCCGGAGTGATCTGCTGCGCCATCGCCCCGATCACGCAGCGCTGGCGGGCCATCCGGGAGTAGTCGTCGCTGTCAACGCGGGACCGGCCGTACCAGAGCACCTGCTCGCCGTCGAGCTGCCGGTAGCCCGCCTTGATCGTGCCCGCCGTGCCGTAGTGCCCGCCCCACTTGATGTCGCGCTCGACCCGGATCTTCAGGCCGCCGACGGCGTCGATCAGCGCCGCGAAGCCGAACATGTCGACGATCGCGTAGTAGTCGATGTGCAGTCCGAGCGTGTAGCCGATCGCGTCGCGCAGCGCCTGGGCGCCGCGGTTCTTCCCGCCCATGATCTGGGGGTTGTTGTCCGCGTAGTACCAGACCGAGTTGAGCAGGCCCTGGCCCTCGGCGTCGAACCCGTTGGGGAACTGCTTGTGCAGCGGGCTCGACGGGGGGAAGCGCACGTACTGCAGGTTGCGCGGGAGGCTGATCAAAACGGTGTTGCCGCTGGCGATGTCGACGCTCGCCACGGTCATGGAGTCGGTCCTTACGCCGATCCTGTTGCCCGCCGCGTCACCGCCGAGCAGCAGGAAGTTCACCCGCTTGCGCCCGTTCCACGGGTCCTCGGCCCGGACGGGCGAGGCGGTCACGCCTGATGAGCCGACATCGGGCGCGGTGACGGCGTCGAGAAGGTCGTTCGCGGTCTTGACCGTGCTGGCGGTGAAGCCGAACGGGGCCATCACCGCGATGCACAGGACGCCGACCATGATGCCCGCCACGACCTGGCCGCCCCGGGGAAGACGACTGGGACGAAGCGCCATGAACGAGAACAGGATCAGCGCGAACCAGGCGAGCGCGCACACCGCCGCGCCGACCATGATGGCGTTGAGGGTGCTGTTCCTGACCACGACGCCCGCGTTCTGGGTGAGCTGCAGGCCGAAGACCACGAGGCCGGCGAGCGCGGCGCCGAAGACGGCGAGCAGGACGAACCCCGTCTTCCGCTTGCCCGCTCTCAGATGCGCCGCCCCGGGGATCACCGCGGACAGAGCCGTCCACCCGATCAGGGATCCGGTCGTCACCGGGCGGACGAAGCGCGGTCCTCCGCCGGTGGGACGTGGTCCCTGCTCGCCTCCGGTCTTGTCAGCCGTCCCCCGTGAGGCCTGACTCACCACTGGCTCCCCTCCCGTAAAAGCTTGGCACGGGATTGTAGCCATAAATTCGGACAAGTCCGGCGTTATTCTTCATTCCTCTCGATAGTTATCGAAAAGAAGCCGTTTCCTGTGTTTCAGCAAGAAGCCGACGACGCCTGGGTCTTCGGCCGGGCTGTCCGCCGACACCCCGCCCAAGTGCGGTGAATGTACGCCAAATGTCACTGTTTTCTCACCCGTCACGGATGTAGCGGTAACCGGGCACAATGCGTAATCGTCCGAGGTGATCTCTGCGATGTTCCGGAATCGCCGGGCTCGTCTGCCCTAGCGTTTTTCGTATGAATCTGCAGCAGCTCCGTTATGTGGTCGCCACCGCGGAGCACCGCACCATGACCGATGCCGCAAGATCGCTTTACATCGCGCAGCCCGCTCTTTCCCGGGCGATTCGGGACCTCGAGCGGGAGCTCGGAATGACGCTCTTCGCGCGCTCGGGCAGGGGTGTGGTGGTGACGGCGCAGGGCCGCCGCGTCGTCAAGCTCGCGCGTGAGGCGCTCGACGCCGTCCATGAGATCGAGGCGCTGGCGACGAACACCCCGTCGTCGGGCTCGGAACTCCGGGTCGCCTCGACCCCCAGCCTGGAGCCCGGCCTCGCCGGTCGCCTGCTCCCCGCGTACGTGGCCGAGCATCCGGACGTCCGGGTGCACATCGTGCGATGCGAGGGGCGCGACGCCGTGGTGAGCGCCGTGCGCGAGCAGCGCGCCGATCTCGGCCTGACCGATCTCCCGGTGCCGACCGACCTCGTCAGCCATCCGGTCGAACGCCAGGAGATCGTGCTGATCTCGCCGCCCGGCGCCGACCTGCCCGACCCGGTCCCGCTGACCCGGTTGAACGGACTTCGGCTGGTCCTGCCGGCGCCGGGAAGCCCCCGGCGGCGGGAGTTCGACCACATCTTCGCGACCTACGGCGTCCGCCCCATCCCCGCGGTGGAGTCGGACGAGCGCGGCGGCTGGCTGCGCGCGGTCCGGGACGGCAAGGCGTCCCTGTTGTGGTACCGCGGCATGGCGGACCAGGCGGCCCGGACGGGGCTGGTGGTCCGATCCCTCGATCCCCAGCTCAAGAAGATCATCGCCGTGGTCCACGTCCGCAAGCGGCTGACCGCGGTGGCGCAGGACTTCCTGACCATGGCCGAGGGCGGTTCGGCCGCCTGATCGGCGGGCGCAGTGTTGGACCGTTCCACCATCGGGCTCGCGGTCGGCGCCGAGTAGTGTGGCCACGATGTCTAATCCCTCTGCTCTGCGTCTTCGGGGCCGCACGTTCGGGCCGGGCGACTTCGCCGTCATGGCCGTCGTCAACCGGACGCCCGATTCCTTCTATGACAAGGGCGCGACGTTCGGCTTCACGGCCGCTGTGGACGCGGCCACGCGGCTGATCGACGAGGGGGCCGACATCGTCGACATCGGCGGGGTGAAGGCCGGCCCCGGCGACGTGGTCGGCCCGGCGGAGGAGATCGACCGGGTCGCCGGTGTGGTCGCGGCCGTCCGAGCCCGCCATCCCGACGTGATCATCAGCGTCGACACCTGGCGGTCCGAGGTGGCCAAGGTGGTCGCGGACGCCGGCGCCGACCTGTTGAACGACACCTGGGGCGGGGTGGACCCCGGGCTGGCCGAGGTCGCGGGCGCGTACGGCGTCGGGCTGGTGTGCGCCCACGCGGGGCGGGTGGAGCCGCGGACCCGGCCGCACCGGATCGGCTACGCCGACGTGGTGGCCGACGTCATCGGCTACACCACGGCCCTGGCCGAGCGGGCGGTCTCCGTGGGAGTCCGCCGGGACGCGGTGCTCATCGACCCGGCCCACGACTTCGGCAAGAACACCTGGCACTCGCTCGAGGTCTCCCGGCGGCTGGGAGAACTGGTCGCAACGGGCTGGCCGGTGCTGGTGGCCGTGTCCAACAAGGACTTCGTCGGGGAGGCCCTCGGCGGGTTGCCCGTCGAGCGGCGGCACGAGGGGACGCTGGCGACCCTCGCGGTCTCGGCCGTGCAGGGAGCACGGGTCTTCCGCGTCCACGACGCCGCCGGCGCCCGCGCCGCACTCGCCGCGGTGGAGCGGCTCAGGGACGCGTGAGGCAGGCCCGCTCGCCGGCGGTGCGTCAGGACGCCTCCCGGCGGTGCGTCAGGAGTACATGACCGACAGGAAGCGGACCAGGACCGCCTCGCGGGTCGCGGCAGGCAGCGCGTCGAGGACCGCGTTCACCACGGCCATCTCCGGCTGCGCGGCGTCGCCGGAACCCGACCCCCGCAGGTCGACGCCGACGGACGCGGCGAGCTCGGCGAACGTCGCATCGTCGAGGGCGTCGAGGTCGAGCCCGGCGATCAGCTCGGGAAGACCGTCGGGGACCACGGCCGGGCCCCTTGCCCGCGCGGCCCCGGCCGCGGCGGCGATCACCTCGAGCAGGGCGTCCACGCCGGCGAGGGTGACCCCGGTGACGGTGATGTGGAGATTGGCGGGGATCCCCGCGTACGACAGTTGCGGTTGCAGGAACCAGCCGAGTCGCCTGGCCTCGTCGGCGACCACGAAGACGTCGACCTCGTCCGAGCCCGCGATCGCGACCAGCGACGACTCCGGCTCGCCCAGCACGCGCAGGCCCGGGATCGCCGCCACGCCCTTGACGAGCCGGCGGGTCGCCTCCAGGGTCGTACGGCCCAGCTCCCGATAGCCCTCGGCCCCGAGGGCCTGAAGCGTCCCCCACGCGCCGCCGAGCGGACCGGCCGACCGGGAGCTCTGCACGGTCGCGTTGATGATCGTGTACCCCGGCCACGCCGCAGAGGCGAAGTACGCCTTCCTCCGCAGCGCGGCGTCCCGGAACAGCAGCACCGAGGCGCCCTTGGGCGCGTAGCCGAACTTGTGCAGGTCGCACGAGATCGACGTCACGCCGGGGACGCTCAGGTCGAACGGCGGCACGGCGGCTCCCGCCTCCCGGAGCCAGGGGAGCAGCCAGCCGCCCACACAGGCGTCCACGTGGCACAGCACCCCCTTCGCCGAGGCCAGGGCGGCGACCTCCTCGACCGGGTCGATCACGCCCTGGGGGTAGGACGGCGCCGACGCCACCACCAGCACGGTCCTGGCGGTGAGGGCCGCCTCGACCGCCGCGGGGGAGACCGTGAAGGTGACCGGGTCCACCGGTACGGGCACCACGTCCAGGCCGAGGTAGTGGGCCGCCTTGTGGAACGCGGGATGGGCGGTGACCGGCAGGACGATCTCCCCGCCGCCCGGGCCGTGGTCGCGGGCGGCCTTCACCGCCAGCATGATCGACTCGGTGCCGCCGCTCGTGAAGATCCCGGGGGCGCCCGGCCGTCCGAGGAGTTCGGCGACCGCGCCGACGACCTGCTTCTCGATCGCCACCATGCTGGGGAACGCCGTCGGGTCGAGCATGTTGACCTCGAGCATCTCGGCGTATGCGCGGTGGGCGGTCTCGTGGACCTCCGGCCGTCCCGTGTCGTAGACGTACGCCGTCACCTTGCCGCCGCGGACCGGAAGATCGGCGGCCTTCAGTCCGGACAGTTCGGCGAGCAGGTCCTGCGCGGTCCTGCCGTGCTCGGGAAGCATGTCGATCTCCTCGCGTCACGAGGATGCTAACGGGAGTGGCCTGACCCGGCGAAGGGCCCGGTTCCTTCGGAGGACTCCGGTTGGAACCAGTCTGACCTAACTCCTCAAGTGGGGTGCTCTTTATTGCGCTTTGTCGCTATGGTTGCCGCGAACCTCTGACTAGGTGGTGTGCATTGCGGCACTTCTTCGGGTTGCTGCTGGGTGTCGTCGTGACCGCGGCCGTTCTCCTCGGCGCCGGGTGGGCGTCTCAGGAGGTGATCCGGGGCGCGGCCCTGAACCTCGATCCGTCCAGGGACTGGCGCATGCTGACCGCCATCGGAGTGATGGCGCTGGTCGGCCTCCTGGTCGCCCTCGTGCTCGTCACCAGGGTCTCGCCGCTGGCCGCGTTCGTCCCCTCCCTCGTTTTGCTGGCCTGGACCGTGGTCTACGTCCTCGACGTCACCCGGGCCACCGGGCTCGCCCCGACGGGCTCCTCCGTCCAGGCGGAGGTCGCGGAGGCCGGCCGGGGCATGCTGGCCCTGCTGTCCACCGGCATTCTGGGCATGCTCGGCGTGGCCCTGTTCGTCCCCGTTCTCATGCCGTCACGCTGGGCGGGTCCGGTGCGGGACGATGAGGATGAGTACGAGGAGAACGTCGGCTACTGAGGTAGAGGTGGGTGACGGCCTCCTCGATCGAGGCCTCGCCCGGCACGACGGCCCGGAGTCCGGCGACGGTCCCGTCGAAGGCCAGCCGCCCGTGGTCGATGAGCATCACTCTGCGGCACAGTTGCTCGATGTCGCCCAGGTCGTGGGTGGTGAGCAGGATCGTCGTGCCGTGCTCGGCGTTGAGCCGCCGCAGGAAGTCGCGCACCCCGGCCTTGCTGACCACGTCCAGCCCGATGGTCGGCTCGTCGAGGACCAGGATCGGCGGGTCGTGGAGCAGCGCCGCGGCGATGTCGCCCCGCATCCGCTGCCCGAGGCTGAGCTGGCGCACCGGAGTGGCGAGGAAGTCCCCGAGTTCGAGGAGCGAGCACAACTCGTCCAGCCTCCTGCGGAACACCCGGCGATCTACTTTGTAAAGGAGCCGGACCAGTTCGAAGCTGTCCTTGAGCGGCAGGTCCCACCACAACGTCGTCCGCTGGCCGAACACCACGCCGATCATGCGCGCGAGAGCCATACGGCGGCGTGAGGGGTCCAGCCCGGCCACCCGCAGCCTGCCGGAGGTGGGCGCGAGGATGCCCGTGAGCATCTTGATCGTCGTTGACTTCCCCGCCCCGTTCGGGCCCAGGCAGCCGACGAACTCCCCGGCCTCCACGGCGAAGGACAGGTCCCGCACGGCGTGCACGACCGTCCCTCGCACCTTGAACGTCCGCCCTAGGCGGTCGACCTCGATCATCTAGCTCCCCGTCGATCGGTAGCGGCGGACGCCGGCGCGCCACGCGAGGAACGCGGCGAGCGCGATCGCGGCGGCGGCGGCCGGAGAGAGGAAACGCAGCCAGTACGGCAGGCCGAACGGGTCGTCCCGGCCGAGCACGTAGAGCCCCGGCTGCCAGTTCACGAACGCCAGCGGCAGCACGTAGGTGACGCCGCGGACGAGTTCGCCCCCGTAGACGCTGAGGGGGTAATGCGTGAGGGTCGCGCCTCCGTAGGTGAAGGCGTTCGCCACCTCGGGGGCGTCGGTGAGCAGGAACTGGGCCGCGCCGCCCAGCGCCCAGAGCGCCGTGAAGATCACCGTGCCGGACGCGACCATGACGGGGATCATCCAGCCGCGTTCCAGGGGGACGTCGACGCGGTTCAGCGCGATGGCGAGGACCGCGGCGGCCTGGATCACCCGGCCGATCCGGTGCGGCACGAACCGCTCGGTCGCGACCTGCACGAACGGGCTCACCGGCCGGATGAGCATGACGTCGAACGTGCCGGCCCTGATGTGCTGGCTGATCCGGTCGACGTTGCTGAACAGCAGGTCGGCGAGGGCGAAGGAAAGGCCGGCCGTGCCGTACAGGAACATGACCTCGCCGAGGTCGAAGCCCCCGAGGCTGGTGGTGTTGGTGAAGATCACCCAGATCACGGCGACGTCGAGGCCGCTGATGACGAAGCCCCCGACGGTCATGAGCGCGAAGGACACGGGGTACTGGGCGGCGGCGCGGGTCCAGGCCCACACCAGCAGCAGGTACGTCCTAACCACCCTGGATCACCACCTTGCGGCGGGCGGCGGCCGTGGCCAGGGCGCCCGCGCCGAGCAGGGCGGCGGCCCAGAACGTCTGGAAGGCGAGGGCGCCGGCGACCGAGGTCTTCCCGAGGTACACGTCGGCGGGCACCTGGACCATGGCCGCCCAGGGCAGCGACCGCGCGAGCGTGCCCAGCCAGCCGGGGAAGATCACCAGTGGCAGCATGAGGCCGCTGAAGAACGTGGTCAGGATCGTCGACAGGACGGAGAGCCCGCGGTCGTCGATCACCCAGCAGGTGGCGAGCGCGACCAGGTAGCGCCAGCCGAAGCTGACGACGACGCCGAGGACGAAGCTGACCATGAACGCGGCCCAGGTGGCCGGGCCCGCGGGGAGCACGATGCCGAACAGCAGGGCGCCGACCAGAGCGGGCGGGACGCTGCGGGCGACGAAGAGGTAGGCGGCCCGCCCGAGGTCCTCGGAAAGACACCAGAGCTGAAGCGACGCTGGACGCACGAGATCGAGGGCGACGTCCCCGGTGCGGATCCGCTGGGGGAGGTCCAGCCCTCCGCCGAAGACCTGCATCGGCCCGATGTAGGCCTGGGTGAGGAAGCAGAAGGTGACCGCGTCGACGACCTCGTATCCGCCGAGGCCGGGCCGCGCCTGCCAGAGGGCGATCAGGACGTACGCGCGCAGGACGCCGAAGACGGTGTTGGTGAACGCGCCGGCCGCCGCGGCGGCCCAGTAGGTCGCGTGCCTGCGGAAGCCGTAGCCGATCAGCCGCACATAGAGGGTGAAGAGCGGGCACCTCCAAGGCCGGGGGAACGCGATGATCCTAAGTCAACGGTCGGCCAGGCGATAGACGAAACGCAGCCCCGACCAGACGGCGTCGACGGCGCAGACCTTGTTGTCGACCAGTCCCTGGCCGAGGCCGTAGGCCCTGACCCTGTCGTCGGACAGGTCGGTCGCGACCCCGCTCGACTTCTTCGGCCAGCACACCCAGAGCCCGCCGTCGCGGGCGAGCGTGTCCAGGGCCCCCGGGAACCACCGGGCCAGCGCCGCCTCGTCGCGGCAGAACAGCAGGGTCACGTCGTACGGCCCGGGGCCGTCGGCGCCCTCTATGCCCAGGTCCGGAGGATCGGGCGGGGTTCCGATGAGCCGGACGAGATGCCCGGCTTGATTCCGAGCTTCCTCGTCAGGGGGACTCCGGCATATTCGCTCATATCGGGGGGATCCTCGGACTGTGAACGTTACCGCTCTGTAACCACTCTGTAAGGCAGGAGAAACGTACCAACCGGTAGAACGATTGCCTAGCCGGGTATGTCCCTTTTGGGAGGTTTGCATGGCGGATGAGATCGACGCGGACATTAATCCGGAATATCCGGTCAGCTGGCAGGCGGCGGCGCTCAACGGGGTACTGCGCGGCACGATGAAACCGATCTCCACCATCCTCCTCCGCAACACGACCGGCATGGCAGTCGCCAGCCGGTTGATCTGTCTCGGTGAGCGGGTTCCCGGGATCCTCCCCAAGCACGTCACGATACGGCAGGAGCGATTCGAGTCCTGCGCGGGCGAATGGGTCCGGGGTGGGGACGACGTCGACGAGAGCAAGGTGCTTCTGTACTTTCACGGCGGCGCCTATTTCATCTGCTCCGCCGCCACGCACCGCCCGATCACCTGGAGGCTGTCGGCGGTCGCCAAGCGGCCGGTGCTGGCGATCGACTACCGGCAGGGACCCATCCACACGCTCGCCCACTCTCTGACCGACGCCCTCGAGGCCTACCAGTCGCTGCTCGACCGGGGGCACGCCCCCGGGGACATCCTGTTCGCCGGCGACTCGGCCGGCGGCCATCTGGCCCTCGCCACCCTGCTCTCCCTGCGTGACCAGGGGCGCCCGCTGCCCGCCGCCGCGATCTGCATGTCGCCCTGGACCGACCTCAGCGACGTGCGCCGGCGGGTCAACTGCTGGGCCGACCCCCTGCTGCCCGCGGGCCGCGTGGACTGGCTGGCCAGACGCTGGACCGACGGCCTCGACTGCCGCGACCCCCTGGTCTCTCCCGTGTTCGGCGACTACACCGGCATCCCCCCGCTCATGATCGTGACGGGTTCCACGGAGATCCTGCGCGACGACGGCCGCCGGGTCGCGCTCAGCGCACGGGAGAACGGCGTCCCGGTCACCTACGAAGAGTGGAACCGCATGCCCCACGTCTTCGCGATCCTCGCCGACGTCGTCCCCGAGGCGCGCCTGGTCTTCCAGCACATCTCCCGTTTCATCGGAGCGGTCGAGGCGCGGTCCGCGCGATCCGGGCAGGAAGCCGCCTGATGTAGGTATTTGTAACCAATGGGACGCTTGTGACCTGCGGTTTCCCGAATTCCCCTTACCTAAAGGTGTCATTGGCCTTACCTCGCATGCCGCTTCCGGTCAGTACCGCCCCTGGCGCGTTCCAAGAGAGCACAGTGTGCTGTGCGGTACTTCCGTGAGAGAGGCAGCTTCCGGATGGCGCGTGGCGGAAACGGCCCCCAGAACGGCATGCCCCGGGGCGTGCGGCCGCTGACGGTGGGCGATCCGGTGATCATCGGACGGTACCTGCTTCTCGGCCGTCTCGGCAGTGGCGGCATGGGCGTGGTCTACCTGGCCGAGCGGCCCGAGGGCGGCCTGGCGGCGGTGAAGACCCCGCACTCGATGCACCTGTCCGATCCCACGCTCCGCGCGAGGTTCGCCGAGGAGGCCGAGTTCTCCCGGCGCGTGGTGCCCTTCCACACCGCCACCGCGATCGAGGACGGCTTCGACAACGGCCGGCCCTACCTCGTCACCGAGTACATCCCAGGGCCCTCGCTCTCCCAGGTGGTCGTCGACGGCGGTCCGCTCACCCCCGATCTCGCCTACGGCGTGGCGCTCGGTGCGGCGGCCGCCCTGCTCGCCACCCATGAGGCGGGGCTGGTCCACCGTGACCTCAAGCCGGCGAACGTGCTGCTGTCTCCGCGCGGCCCCTACGTCATCGACTTCGGAATCGCCCGCGACGTGGACGCCGCCACCGCCCACACCCAGGCCGGCCAGATCATGGGCAGCCCCGGCTGGGTCGCCCCCGAGCGGCTGACCGGCGGCCCCGCCATCCCGGCATCGGACGTCTTCTCGTGGGGCTGTCTCGTCGCCTTCGCCGCCACCGGCCTCCATCCGTTCGGCACAGGGGAGCTCGACGTCGTCAGCCGGCGGATCCTGGTGGAGGAACCGCGCATCGCGGGTGTGCCGAGGCTGCTGTGGGACAGCGTCTCCGCGTCGCTGCGCAAGGAGCCCGCCGAGCGCCCCGACGCCGGGGAACTGCTGTCGGCGCTGCTCGCGGTGGGTGGGATCGCCATGCCGGGGGACGTCCGCGACGCCGTCGGCCGCATCATGGCGGAGATCTGGCAGCCGGTGCCGTACCCGGAGGACGACGAGGAGGACACGGCCGAGCGGCCGGCCGGCAGGACGTCGCGCCGCAGGGCGGGCGGCCACGTCACCCACGCGGGGTTCGCGGCCCTGGCGACGGTCACGATCGCCGCGATGACCGTGGTGGCGACCGGGTCCGGGGTGGCGCGCCTCAGAGGGGGCACCGAGCCGCCACCCCCCGCCCCAGTGGTGATGCCGGGAGACGAGGGCGTGTCGATTCCCCAGCAGACGCCGCCGCCTCCGAGTCCGTCGGCGACCGGCCTCAGCCCGATCATCCGTACGACCGTCACCGCGACGGCGTCCCCTCCCATCGTGCGGGTGGAGGCGCCGTTGCCGCCGCTCCCGCCGGTGGACCCGTGCTTCGTCCGGGCGGGCCGGCCGAAGGACTGCGTGCCGTCGCAACCGTCGCAACCCCCGACGCCGGCGCCGCCGTCTCCCGCCGGCCCCCAGCCGTCGCCCGACGACAGCGGCGTCTCGCCCCAGCCGAGCCCCTCGCCCGTGCCCAGCCCGGAGCCGAGTCCGTCCCCGAGCCCGAGTCTCGTCCCCCCGGCAGGCTGACCGGTCGCGGGCGTGGTGCATCCTTGGGCGCATGCAGGCAGCGCTCGAACTGAACGACATGACCGTCCGCGTGGTCGGCCGCACCCTGGTGTCCGAGGTGAACTGGAGGGTGGATCACGGGCAGCACTGGGTCCTCCTCGGACCCAACGGCGCGGGCAAGACGACGATGCTCTCGGTGGCCGCGGCCGTACGGCACCCGAGCTCGGGCAGCGCCACGGTCCTGGGGCGGCGGCTCGGCCGGACCGACCTGCGGGAACTGCGGCGGGACATCGGGCTGGTGGCGGCAAGTCAGCGGCTGGTCGACGAGGCACTGCTCGAGGAGGAGGCCGCGACGGCGCTGACGGTCGTCCTCACGGGGCACACCGGGACGAGCGCGCCGCTGTGGGACCGGTACGGCGACGCCGAGCGGGAGCGGGCCCACCGGATGCTCGCCGATCTCGGCTGCAAGGAGCTTGCCGACCGCCCCTTTCTGGTCTGCTCACAGGGGGAGAAGGCGCGGATCCGGGTGGCCAGGGCGCTGATGGCGGATCCGGCGATCCTGCTTCTCGACGAGCCGTTCGCGGGACTCGACCTGCCCGCGCGGGAGGACCTGATCGAGGCGCTGGAGGATCTCGCGAGCACGCGTGACGGGCTGACGACCGTGCTGGTCACGCATCACCTGGAGGAGGTGCCCGCCACCACCACCCACGCGTTGCTGATGAAGGACACCCGCGTGCTCGCGGCGGGCCCGGTGGGGGAGGTCCTCACCGGTCCCGCCCTGTCGGACTGCTTCGGCCGGCCACTCCGGCTCGACTCGGTCGACGGCCGGTGGTACGCGCGGGCCACCCGGGCCTGACGCGCGTCACGCGGGGCCGGCCCCCGGCGGGCGCGTTCGCTCAAGGATCAGGCCCCGCCGGTGGCCGTCAGATCCCGAGGGGTGACCTGCGGCTCCGTGACGGGGCCTGGGTTTCCGACCGGCAGTGCCGTCGCCGGGGTCAGTGAGCCTCATTGATCACTGTGCCCGATCGATCAGTGATCAGTGGGCCTCGGCGAACTGCTCCTCCTCGGTGGAGCCCTTGAGGGCGGTGGTCGAGGAGTCCGGCGCGATGGCCGTGCTGACCAGGTCGAAGTATCCGGTGCCGACCTCGCGCTGGTGGCGGGTGGCGGTGTAGCCGCGCCCCTCGGCGGCGAACTCGGCCTCCTGAAGCCCGACGTATGCGGTCATGCCGTCCTCGGCATAGCCGCGGGCGAGGTCGAACATCGAGTAGTTCAGCGAGTGGAAGCCGGCGAGGGTGATGAACTGGAACTTGTACCCCATGTGGCCGAGCTCGCGCTGGAACTTGGCGATCGTGGAGTCGTCGAGGTGCTTCTTCCAGTTGAACGACGGCGAGCAGTTGTAGGCGAGCATCTGGTCCGGGTGCTGCGCCTTGATCGCCTCGGCGAACTCGCGTGCCACGTCGAGATCCGGCGTGGAGGTCTCCATCCACAGCAGGTCGGAGTAGGGCGCGTAGGCCAGGCCGCGGGCGATGCAGGCGTCCACGCCGTTGCGGACCCGGTAGAACCCCTCGGCCGTGCGCTCGCCGGTCGCGAACAGGCGGTCGCGGGGATCGACGTCGCTGGTGATCAGCGTCGCGGCCTGGGCGTCGGTCCGCGCGATGACCAGCGTGGAGACTCCGCAGACGTCGGCCGCGAGGCGGGCCGCGTTGAGGGTCTTGATGTGCTGGCCGGTCGGGATCAGCACCTTGCCGCCCAGGTGGCCGCACTTCTTCTCCGAGGCGAGCTGGTCCTCCCAGTGCACGCCCGCCGCACCGGCGGCGATCATGCCCTTCATCAGCTCGAACGCGTTGAGAACGCCGCCGAAGCCGGCCTCGGCGTCGGCCACGATGGGCGCCAGCCAGTGCGGGGCGTCGTCCTCGCCCTCCGACCAGGTGATCTGGTCGGCGCGCAGGAGTGCGTTGTTGATGCGCCGGACCACGGCGGGAACCGAGTTGGCGGGGTAGAGGCTCTGGTCGGGGTACGTCTGCCCGCCGAGGTTGGCGTCGGCGGCGACCTGCCAGCCGGACAGGTAGATGGCCTTCAGGCCGGCCTTCACCTGCTGGACCGCCTGGTTCCCGGTCAGCGCGCCGAGGGAGTGGACGTACTCCTCCGAGTTGAGCAGGCGCCAGAGCCGGTCGGCGCCGAGCCGGGCGAGGGTGTGCTCCTCCTGCACGGAGCCGCGGAGCCGGACCACGTCCTCGGCCGTGTAGGTGCGCTCCACGTCCTTCCAGCGGGGGTCGGTCTCCCATTCATGGCGTAGTTGCTCGGCCTCAGCGGCGATGCGGTCCGTCATGTCCGTCACTCCCTCGTTGCGTGCTGTGCCGTCACCTGGGTGCTTATTTCGAGTTTGTTCCCGGCATCGGAGGTCAACAAGGCGAGATGTCGTGAAAGAACCGGGAAATTTTCTTAGATTCGAATACCGGCCGGTATTTTGTAGGGAAGAATCGTCAATCTTCTCCTATGGACTAGACCAATCTGAGCGCGGGGGTGTGCGAGAGGCTGGAAGAAAGGAGGAAATTCCGCTTAGGATCGAGCCATGCCGTCCTTGCTGGGTGAAGAACCACTGTCTTTGACGCAGGAGCTCGACCTTCTGGCCTTCGGCCAACGCCTGAAGCACCTGCGCAGGCAACGTGGGCTCACACTCTCCGAGCTCGGTGAGCGGGTGGGGCGCGCGCCCAGCCAGCTCTCCCTCCTGGAGAACGGCAAGCGCGAGCCGAAGCTGTCGCTGCTGAAGGCCCTGGCCACCGCGCTGGGCGTCCCCGTCGAGGAACTGCTCCGCAGGCAGGCGCCCAACCGGCGGGCCCAGCTGGAGATCGCCCTGGAGGAGGCCCAGCGCGACCCGCTCTACACGAGCCTCGGGCTGAGCAGGCTCAAGGTCTCCGCCCGGGTGCCGAACGACGTGCTGGAGCACATTCTCGGCCTGTTCGACGAGCTCAAAGCGCGTGAGGCGAAGGGCACGGCCACTCCGGAGGAGGCGCGGGCGGCCAACGCCGACCTGCGCCGCGAGCAGCGGGAGCTGGGCAACTACTTCGAGGACATCGAGCAGGCGGCCGCCGAGGCCCTCGCGGCGGTGGGCTACCGGATGGGCGCGCTGTCGGAGAGCACCGTCCAGGCGCTGGTCTCGCACTTCGGGTTCACCGTCCACCAGGCGCAGGACCTGCCGCGCTCCGCCCGGTCGGTGACCGACCTCAGGAACCGGCGGATCTACCTCAAGCGCGAGCAACTCGGCATGCACACGCCCCGGACGATCCTGCTGCAGACCCTCGGCCACTTCGCGCTTCAGCACCACAAGCCCCGCGACTTCGCCGACTTCCTGCGCCAGCGGGTCGAGGCGAACTACTTCGCGGCGGCCGTCCTCGTCCCGGAGACGGCGGCCGTGCCGTACCTGCTGGAGGCCAAGCAGGACAAGGCGCTGTCCGTCGAGGACCTCAGGGACGTCTTCGCGGTCTCCTACGAAATGGCGGCCCACCGGTTCACCAACCTCGCCACCCGTCACCTCGACCTCGTGTGCCACTTCGTGCGCAACGACGCGGGCGGCATCATCTACAAGGCCTACGAGAACGACGGGATCGTCTTCCCCGCCGACGAGCAGGGGGCGATCGAGGGCCAGCGGCTCTGCCTGCGGTGGTCCGGCCGGCAGGTGTTCCAGTCGCCCGACCGGTTCTCGCTGTACTACCAGTACTCGGACACCCCCACCGGGACCTACTTCTGTGTGGCCCACGTCGACCCTTCGCAGGAGAAGGACTTCGCGATCACGCTCGGCGTGCCGTACCGGGAGTCGCGCTGGTTCCGCGGCAGGGAGACGACCAGCAGGACCAAGTCCAACTGCCCGAACGGCGAGTGTTGCCGCCGGCCGCCCGCTGATCTGGCGCAACGGTGGGAGGGGTACGCCTGGCCCTCGGTCCTGGCCAACTCGCACATCCTGGCCGCGCTGCCGCCCGGTTCGTTCCCCGGCGTCGACGAGGCGGACGTCTACGCCTTCCTCGACCGCCATGCGTCGTCCTGACCATCCTCTCGGCCGGTCCCCGGGGCTCCGGGGTCCGGCCGGCGCACCGTAGGGTGATGGCCGTGGACTCAGAGGGCGACGAGAGGATCATGCGTGCTGCCTGAGGTCGAATCCTGGCTGCGCAGCCGCACCACGTCGTCCGCCGACTGGCCCGTCAGCACGTTGATGGCGGCGAAGGGGGCCACGCGGATCAGCGTGGTGCTCCCGGCGCGCGACGAGGCGGAGACGGTGGGGGAGATCGTCGGCGCGATCCGGCGCGACCTCGTCGAGTCGGTGCCCCTGGTCGACGAGCTCATCGTCATCGACTCCCGGTCGACCGACGACACCGCGGCCCAGGCCGTACAGGCTGGGGCGAAGGTCTTCGCGCAGGACGAGATCCTGTGCGAGCTGGAGCCCCTCGACGGCAAGGGCGAGGCGCTGTGGAAGTCGCTCGCGGTGACGACGGGCGACCTCATCGTCTTCGTCGACGCCGACCTGCGGGAGTTCCGCACCTCGTTCGTGACCGGGTTACTCGGGCCGCTCCTGGCCGACCCCTCGGTGGCGTACGTGAAGGGCTGCTACGACAGGCCGCTGTCGGGGGTGCAGGGAGCGGGCGGGCGGGTCACCGAACTCGTCGCGCGGCCGCTGCTCAACCTGCACTGGCCGTTGCTCGCCGGCTTCGTCCAGCCGCTCTCGGGTGAGTACGCCGGACGGCGCAGCGCGCTGGAGCGGGTGCCCTTCGTGAGCGGGTACGGCGTCGAACTGGCCCTGCTGATCGACATGCTCGAGTTCGCCGGGCTGGACGCGCTGGCCCAGGTCGACCTGGGCAGGCGGGTGCACTCCCATCAGTCGACCGAGGCGCTCGGCGGGATGGCGGGCCAGATCATGCACACCGCGTGGTCCCGCCTCGAACGGCAGGGAAAGATCGTTTCCTTACACGTCCCGTCGGCGCGGGTGACCCAGTTCCGCCGGGGCCTGTCCGGCCACGATCCACTTGTCAGGGACGTCACGGTGGCCGAGCGCCCGCCGATGGTCACGGTGCCGCAGTACGCAGGCAGAGGGTTGTAGCGCCCAGTCGGACACTCCCTAACCCGGGGGTGAATTATCCGAGCCTGTTACTGGCGAGTAGCATTCCTCTCCATTGATCCCGCTTTCGGCTTTCCATGGACAGGACTCGATGACCGACAACACCACGGGCTTCTACCCCGAGCTGAGTGACGACGTCCGCGAGGTACGTGACTGGGCGCGCGAGTTCGCCCGTGACGTCATCCGTCCTGCCGGGGCGGAATGGGACGAGCGGGAGGAGACTCCCTGGCCGGTCCTGCAGGAAGCGGCCAAGATCGGCCTCTACTCCCTCGACTTCTTCGCCGCGCAGTGGTTCGAGGAGTCCGGGCTCGGCCTGCCGGCGACCTTCGAGGAACTGTTCTGGGGTGACGCCGGCATCGGCCTGTCCATCGTCGGCACCGGCCTCGCCGCCGCGTCCCTCGCCTCGAACGGCACGCCCGAGCAGATGGGGGAGTGGCTGCCCCAGATGTTCGGCTCCGTCGACGACATCAAGCTGGGCGCCTTCTGCGCGTCCGAGCCCGACGCGGGCAGCGACATCGGCTCGATCCGCACCCGCGCGGTCTACGACGAGGCGGCCGACGAATGGGAGCTGAACGGCGTCAAGACCTGGGTCACCAACGGAGGCATCGCCAACGTGCACGTGGTCGTCGCCTCGGTCGACCCGTCGCTCGGCACCCGCGGCCAGGCGTCGTTCGTGGTCCCGCCGGGCACGCCCGGCCTGTCCCAGGGGCAGAAGTTCAAGAAACACGGCATCCGCGCCTCGCACACCGCCGAGGTCGTCCTGGACCACGTGCGCGTCCCCGGCTCGTGCCTGCTCGGCGGCAAGGAGAAGCTGGACGCCCGCCTGGCCAGGGTCCGCGCCGGCGCCAAGAGCGGCGAGCAGGCCGCGATGCGCACGTTCGAGTCGACCCGGCCGCTCGTCGCGGCCATGGCCGTCGGATTGGCCCGGGCGTCCTTCGAGTACGCCCGCGACTACGCCAGGGAGCGTGAGCAGTTCGGCCGGAAGATCGGTGAGAACCAGGCGGTGGCCTTCCTCCTCGCGGACATGGCCACCCGGATCGACGCGGCACGGCTGATGACCTGGCGGGCGGCGTGGATGGCCAGGCACGGGCGGCCGCTGGACCACGCCGAGGGCTCGATGAGCAAGCTCGTCGCCAGCGAGACGGCGGTGTGGGTGAGCGAGCAGGCCATCCAGATCCTGGGCGGCGCCGGCTACACCCGTGAGCACCCGGTGGAGCGCTTCCACCGCGACAGCAAGATCTTCACGATCTTCGAGGGGACGTCGGAGATCCAGCGTCTCATCATCGGCCGCGCCGTCACCGGCCTGCCCGTCCGGTAATACCCCCTCCATTGGGGCCTGCGTGGTTTCGCCCTCGCTTGAGGACCGTGATCCGCTGTGTGGGTGGCCTGTGCGGGGCGCGGCTCAGCTCATCCAGTTGACCAGGAGGCCGATGGGGATGGACGCGGCCAGGCCGATCAACAGGAACATCCACTCGCGGAGCCGTGCGGCGCGGATGGACTTCTCGGTCTCTCCGACGAAGAGCTTGCGGATCTTCTCTGCTTCGTCCTTGTTGACTTCGAGTAGGTGCTGCTGGTGTTCGGTTTCCTCGAGGAGAGCCTGACGGGTGGCCTGCTGGGCCTCGAGGTCGCGCCGCAGGTCGTCCATGAGCGCCGTAGCTTCGGTGAAGAGTGAATTGACGCGGGCGACGCGGCGTTGGAGACGTTCGCGGGGATCTTCCTCCGCTCTGGCGAGGGCCAGTTTCGCGCGGGCTATGTCCTCACGTGCCATCAGTGCTGCCACGCCCCATACAAAGGCGAAGCAGGCGGCCCATCCGATCCCCGGCACGTCCGGAATCCCTTCAACGCCCAGATTGATCGCGCCTCTGTACATCCCGTAGAAGCAAGCGACCGTGATGGAAGCCATCACGGTGCAGGTGATGATGGTGACCCATATGTACCTGTGCTGACGGCGAGCCATGGCTTATTTGATCGCAGGGAGCCGACGGGTGAAACAGGTGTGATCGGATCGCGATCAGTCGGCCTCGCAGCACGTCCGTCGGTACGCGTGCACGACCGCGCACGGCGGCGGCCGCCCAGGCGGTCCGTCCAGTGCTGATCTCCTCGACGAAGCGTTGTTTAAGGGCCCGACGACAGGCGGCCGAGAGGCAGCGGTGGGGAGATCATCTCGGCGGGGCGACAGTCGTTCCCGTCCGGGTCCGGCCTGCACTCGGTCGAGGCCGAGGAGCGGTGCACCATCACGAGGAGTTGCCACCAGACAGTACCGGCGAAGATCGCTGCGAGTGAGGAGTCCTTGACGTTCCCGGCAGGCTGGAGGAACCGCGACCGTGCGCACATCCACACGTCGCCGTTAAGGGACACTGCGGCCTTGGCGTGGCCGCACCGGCCGCACAATTCGCCGACGATCGTGGCGGTGGCGTGAGTAGCTCGGCCGACGCCGTGCATCCTGTCCATGCGGACTAGGGGAACGCCGATCGCGGTCATCTGGTCGTGAGCTTCCTGGGCGCGCTGCCCGTTGCCCGTGTCGACGATGCCGACCTGGAGCGGGATACCTCTCTGTATGGCCTCGCGGATGTTCGCGAGGGTGCGGCCGTGCGAGCCGCGTCGGCCGGTGATCTTTTCGTGCTGTTCCGGGTCATCGGAGTAGTACGACGTGGACAAAGACACGGCGGGCTCGGACAGCAGGCCCCACAGGCTCTCACGCACCTGGTAGAGGTTGCTGTGGACTTGCACGCGCAGGCCTTGGTCGAGCGCGCGCCCAATCAGATGCTCGAAGTCCGGGTGCATGGTCGGCTCACCGCCGATGATCTGGACGGCAGTGATTCCGGCGGCCGGTGCTGAGATGATCAGCCGCTCCCAGTCGTCCGTGTTCATGGTGCCGCGCAAGATCGTGGGACCGGATTCGGCCTGGTAGGGATCGCATTCGAGCCGGCCGGTGATGTCCAGTTCGAGGAACGTCACGGGGGCCGGCGCGGAGGCGGGCACCGTGGTCGGGAGTTCGTGCGGTGACGCCATGGCGCTCCCTTGTTCGTGGAGATGGGGTTGGCGGTCCCAGGGCTGCCTGGAAACGGCCCCGGGACCGGGTCCCAGATCACGACGTCGTGGGTCGTGTCTCGGTGGGGTTGGCCTGGCGGACATCCCCGGGTGCCGCTGGGGTGGGCGCGGCGAGGAAGGAGATGGGAGGTCCGCCAGACCTCCGCCTCGGCCTTCTGCCTGCCGTCCCGCAGGTCGGCAGGCGTTTCGGCCCAGACGATTCGGCATTCACGCGGGTCGCCTACGTGAAAGGCGGTGAAGGTCCGGCTGCAGAGGTCGTACACGATGACCCAGGCGGGGTCATCGCCTGGATGTGCTCGGCGTGGGCGATGTTCTCCTGATCAAACCGGGGAAGCGACATCGCCCACCTCCTCGCCGAACCAGAGGGCGGCGAGTTCGGCCGCCACGTGCGTGATGCGTCCGCTGGCCAACAGTTCGCCGAGATCGGCGCCGCGAATCGTCGCATAGTCGTCTGCTAGCCCGGCCGCGGCGGTCGGCACGAAGTACCGGAGGCGGACGAACGGCCTCTTGCGGTTGCCGTCGATGTTGGGCACGGACCACCAGATGCTGCGGCCGTCAGTTCGTGCGAGGAGGCCCACGAAGACGGACACCACGGCTTCGTCGCATCCCGGCACGTGCACGTCGGCTGGGATGTTGTGCTTGGTGGCAAGCACGTTGACCAGGTGCCTGGCGACCTGTTCGGCGCGGCCTACCCGCTCCTCGGGGAGGACCTCGCGAACGATCTCGATCATGACTGTACATCCCCTCGTCGGGGCCTACGCAGCGCTGGGAACGGGAGGCGCACGTACTGCTCAGTTGGAGGCGCGGGAGGGAACAGGCCCGCCCCGTTGACGCGTGGGGTCACGACATCAAGGCGCTTCTCGATGTCTTGGGCAAAGAGCACGGCCATGCGGGGGGCTCCTGGGCGAGAGAACAGGTTGGTTGCGCGCATCGGCGTTCACCGAAGCCGACGCTACGATCGCGTCTCTCGCATCCTCAAGGGGATTGCTCGCTATTGCTCAGCAGCGGACAGGTCGTGGAGAACCTGGGTCATGAGCGCCACGGCTTCGCGACCGTAGACGGCGGCGCCGTGCATCAGGTTGAAGATCTTGCCGTACAACTCGATCTCCTCCTGCTGCGTCAACGTCAGGTGCGCGGCGAAGGTCTCGACCTGCACAATCCGATCGTCGTACAGGAAGAACCCGTGAACCGGCGCCTTGGGTAGCCGGGCCGTGAACGGGACCACACCCAAGACGACATTCGCCAGCGACGTGGTCACCATGAGCCGTTCGATCTGCCCCTTGAGCGCGTCGACCGGACAGAGGCGGTTTCGGAGAACGGCCTCGGTGAGGATGAAGTGGAAACCCTTACCCGCCTGATACAGCACGTCCTGGCGAGCCATCCTCGCGGCCACGCCGGCGTCGAGATCGTCAGGGATCTGGTGGACTCGGATCGACTGGGTGATGATGCTCCGCGCGTACTCACTCGTCTGAAGGAGACCCGGCACGGTGGACGGCTCGAAGACCCTGGTCACCGTCGTCTCAGCCTCGATCGCTGCGATCTGCTGCTGCCGGGCGGTCGTCCCGGAACGCAGGTGCCGCCGCCATTCGGCGTAGGCCAACTCGAGACTTCGGAGTTGCGCGAGCAGCGATGGCACCTGATCTTCGGTGCCAGTCGCTGCTGCCCATGCGCGGATGTCGTCTTCGGTCGGTGTCTGCTTCCCGTGCTCGATCTTGGAGACCTTGGTCGCCAGCCAGTGCAGGGACTCGGCGAACTGCTTTCCGTTCAGGCCGATGTCGAGGCGCAGTTCACGTAACCGGGTCCCGAGCGCTTCCCGGGTCTGGCGGACGTTCGGCACGATCAGCCCTTGGTGTACTCGGTGTGAGGGATCGCATAGTGCCAGGCGGCGTCACGCCAGGCGCAATGCTCCACGACCTGAGCCGGAACTTCGATCAGTTCGGCCCCCAACAGCCGACTGTCTCCCCCATCGTCGAACCACAGCCGCGCGACCAGCCGGGAGTCGAAGAGCCAGTAGTCCCACGACGGCAGCGCGCTGACGCTGGTGTGGTGGCGCGGCAGGTACCGGATGTCCTCTCCGACCGATGCGTTTCCGGCCGTGAGTGCCAGCGTGTATCGCGTGTAGTCGCCGTGCGGTTCGGTCACGACGCGGACCCTCTCGACCCGTTTTCCGGCCGACGTCGCGTCCCTCATCAGGTCGAACCAACGGACGCGCTGAATCTTGTTGAGCCGGTCGAGTTGCTCGGCCTCGCCGGAGAGGAACGCCGCGAACCTCTCCCGCTCGCTGGGCTCGTTGTACTGATCGCGGAGTTCCAGGCGGAATGCAGTGTGCTCGAAGCTGGTGAACAGGCGAAGGAAGTCCTCACCTGTCACGAGATCGGTCACGGCTGGGCCTCCCGGTGAAGCAGTAGGACGTCGGCAGGGATCTCGACCAGGGTCTCGTCCGGTGCCAGGTCCCGGACATCGGCGAGGGCCTGGGCGTCCTCGACCTTCACGCCCTGGACGACGTAGGTCCCGCGGTCGGTGAGGTACAGGGCGGGGCACCCACCCTCGTTGGATCCGCCGGTCTTGCCGAGAAACGTTAGCCGCATTGCCGTCTCCTCGTGATAGGGATTGCTCGACATTGCTCGCATGCTCAGCATCGGCTGGGCACGAGAGGTCGTCAAGCGAGTGGTGTAGTTATGCGATGAGACAGCGGATAGATCGACATGGCGAAGCGCACAGCACCCAGCTCGGCCGCGCGGTGACGGGCCCAGCTGTTCGGTAGTGCACCCCGCAGGCCGCTCTCAAGTGATTGTGGCCCTCCACTGACCACGCTGGAGATGAATCGCCCCCTCGGGGGTCACGCGTGCAGCGGCACCGTACAGGGGAGGTGCTCCGTGCTGGAGCCAGTAGTCGCACCTCGTCGAGGAGGTCCCATAGTCGACGGGGGCCGCCCTGGTGGACCATGGGCGGGCCGTGGGTCGAGACGGCGCGAGCCCATGATCCGTCCTCGTGGACCATCAGCGCGGTACGGCTCCCCGGCTCCTCCGAGTAGTGGTGTTCGATCCCCGGTACGGTGATCTCCAGCATCGACCGGACATCCCACGTCTGCAGGAGATCGAGGATGGGGAATCTGGCTCGGTCGACCGTGTCCCCGTCCGCGGTCCGTGCAGTCTCCATGAGGTCGGCCAGGCCCGGCGGATAGTCCTCTCCGTCCCTGGTCCGCATGAACATGGCCCAGTCTCGCTCGATCTGGCCGACGGCACCGCCCTCCTGGGTCTTCCGCCCGGTGAGGATGAGCGACGTGTCGATGATCGTCGTTGCGAACCGACCGCCGACCCTGAGCGCCTCCAGCCATGACGCGGGGATGGGTCTGACCGAAACGGTGGCCACGATCCGGTCGAACCCGTCCGGCAGCGGCCCCGTCGCGTCGACCGTTGCCAGGCGCGGCTTCAGCCCGGTCTTAGCGAGCCGGTCACCGGCGGCTGCGGTGAGGTACGGGTCGACGTCGACGGATGTGACTCGGTCGTCGCCGACTCGGTTACAGAGCAGGGCGGTGCCGTACCCGGACCCGGTGCCGACGTCCAGGATCGTGTGCCCATCTCCGATGCGAGCGTGCCGGTACATCTGCAGCAGCAGGCCAGGGAGAGTCGAGGATGATGTCGGCCACCCTTCCGGGTGGTCGCCTGGGGCGGCCTGGTCGGCATGCAGTGCGCCGACGCGTGTGACCAGGGTCCGGTCCTGGTAGATGGTCTCCAGCCACCGCTCGTCACCTGGCCTGTTGCTGAGCTCCCAGCGGTCGTCGCTCCACGTCCACCAAGAGGGCACGAAATGCCGTGGAGTATCAGCGATGGCGGCGCACCAGCGTGAACCCTGATGGGTGACACGGTCGGCGAGCCGCGCAGCGTGGGTTTTCCAGCTCATGAAGTCATCTTCCCTGCCGCGCCACCGGTACGGGCAGAACGAGAGCATTGCCCTCGCGTGATCTCGGTCAGGGCGTTTCGCGTTGCATCCTGACCTGGTCAGGTGCGCGCGGAAAACCCCGCCGGGCCGCACCCCGCGGAGGGGCCGGTCTACTGGCCCGGGCGAGACCCGGCCTGACCCCAGGTGACGTGGATGGACCCGAGAAGGTTGAGCGCCTGGGCGCTGGGGCTGCCGACTTCGGCCTGGTAGACGATGAGCTGCTGACCCGGGGCATCCCGTACGTCGAACGCCTGGTAGCTGAGAGACAGGGCGCCGACGTCCGGGTGTGAGAACTCCTTGGCCTCCTGGGTCTTGCCACGCACCGCGTGGGTGTTCCACAGGTCGCTGAAGTCCTTGCTGCGCTCGGTGAGGGTGCGGACGAGCTCGCGCAGGCGCGGGTTGTGCGGGTCGAGGCCGGAGGCGTGCCGCAGGCTCGCCACCGCGGCCTGCGCCGTCCAGGCCCATCGCGAGTAGAACCGCCGGCCCGCCGGATCGAGGAAAACCATGCGGGCCAGGTTGTCCGCCTGCTCGAACGGCGAATGCAGGGCCTCCGCCAGCGCGTTGGCCGCCAGGATGTCCAAGGACGGGTTGATGACGAACACCGGCGAGGCCGTGAAGCCGTCCATCAGCTGGCGCAGGGCCGTACTGACCCGGTCCGTGGTGGGGGTGAACCGGACGCTCGGTGAGGTCCCCGCCAGCCCATACAGGTGTGCGCGGGCGTCGGCCTCGAGGCGCAGGGCACGGCTGAGCGCGTCGAGCACCTGGGACGAGGGATGGCGTTCGCGGCCCTGCTCCAGGCGGGAGTAGTAGTCCGCGTTGACGCCGGCCAGGACGGCGACCTCCTCGCGGCGCAGTCCGGCGACCCTCCGCACGCCGTGGCTCGTCATGCCGACGTCCTCCGGCCGCAGGCCCGCCCGGCGCGCGCGGAGGAAATCCCCCAGTTGGTTTTCCGGCATGGCTTCAGGCTAGGCCGCGAGGCGGCGGGCCGCCTGGGTGTGGCACACCCAGGGAGCAGACGTCCTGGCCGCATGGAGGTCGGCCTGCCTGCACAGACGCTGTCGTGCGGCACAGGCCGCGATCAGCTGATGCGGTTGACCAGGATCCCGATCGGGACGGACACGACGGCGGAGGCCGCGAATCCGAGCACGAAGAACATCCATTCGCGCCTCCGCTCGGCGCGGAGGGTCTCCTTGGTCTCGCCGATGAGGATTTCGCGGATCCTCTCGGCCTCACCCCTGTTGACCGCGAGCAGTTGCTGCTGGCGTTCGGCCTCGGTGATGAGCGCCTGACGGGTGGCCTGCTGTGCCTCGACGTCTCGCCGGAGGTCGTCCATGAGGGTGACCGCTTCGGTGAACGCCGCGCTCACGCTCTCCACCCGACGGCGCAGCCGCTCGCCCGGATCCTCACCCGCCTGTTCCAGGGCCTTGCGCCGTCTCCGGGACGCCCACAGGAACTGGGTGGTGATCAGTAGAACGCTGCCGGCCGCTGTTGCGGCCACGACGGTCAGGTTGTCGGCGGACAGAGCGCCGACGATCGTCAAGGCGAACGCCCCGGATCCGGCCAGCACGGCGGAGAGGGTGATCGCTGGGTTGTCGCTCGCGTACCGAAGTGTCTGGGAAAAGGTGCCTTGTCGCCGGCTCACGGTCTCATTGCACCGTGACCGCAGGGTCCCGCACCAGAAAGTTGATCAGATCGCGATCGGTTCGCGAGCCCGTTTCGGGCCATGAGGGAGGCCCCACGCCCACCGGGGCGGTCTCAGGTCGGGGACTCCCGGCTCACCTGATCATCGGGGATGCGTGACGCGCAGCTTGGACTGCTTGTGCCGAGACCGTTCCCAGTCACCCATGAATTCGGCCTTCAGCCCATGCTGTTCGGCGAGCCCGATGAGCGTCTCCGTCCGGTAGTAGAAGTCCTCGCGGAGGACGTGATGTTCGGCCTTCTCCGTCCGGTCGAAGGTGAAGTCGAAGAACCCGTCCGGGTGAAGGATCCGTCCCACGTGCCGCAGGCATTCGTCGATCACGTCGATCGGGTTGTGGGAGAACACGCTGTGCGCGTGGATCACGGTGAAGTGCGCGTCGGGAAGGGAGGCGAAGGTGAGGTCCTTCACCAGGCTCAGATGCGGCAGCTTCGCCTGCAGCCCGTGCTCCGTGACGGTGTCCGCGGCGGCCATGAGGATCTCGGGGGAGATGTCGACGCCGTAGTAGTTGCCCGTCTCGAGATGCTCGACGAGGCGCCAGCCGAGCCGCAGGTTGCCGCAGCCGATGTCCAGGACCCGATCCTGCGGTGTGAGCCCGTGCTTGACCAGGTAGTCGAACTGCATCCTGCCGACGCGCAGCCAGCTCGCCCGCCGGTGGCTGCCGATAGCGCCGTCCGCGGTCATATCCCGGATGTCGGCCCGCATGACCTCGCGGTAGTACGAGACGTGGTCCCGTGTCGTGCTCCGCAGCTTCGCGTCCCGGGCCAGGCGCCTCAGATGCGGCCAGACCTTCTTCGGATGGCGTAGCGCGTACGTCAACTGGTAGGTGAGGCGCGACCGCGGGCGTGCGACGTAGGGGTGTCGTTTCACTCACTCCACGTTAGGGGTCGGCGCCGATCCGTGACCGGAACCTGGGAGGATGATCAGGAAAGGACGGCCACGGAAACGGTGTGACGAGGGCAAAGGCGCGGGCTGCGAGTGGCTCGTCGCCCGCTCGAGCCGTATGCCGTCAGGCCGTCACCCCGACGACGCCGGGAGGCGATCGGCGGGTGCGAGGCCCGACTGCAGCGCGGCCGCCTCCGCCGTCTGGGAAAGCAGCATGGCGATGGTCATGGGACCGACACCACCGGGCACCGGGGTGATCAGGCCGGCGCGGGTCGCGGCGGCGTCGAAATCCACATCGCCGAGGTTGCCGGGGTTGTAGCCGGCGTCGATCACCACGGCACCCGTCTTGATGTCCTCGCCGCGGATGAAGCGCGGGCGGCCCACCGCGGCGACCAGGACGTCGGCCTCCCGGACGATCGATTTCAGATCGCGGGTGCGCGAGTGGCAGTACGTGACGGTCGCGTCCCGGGCGAGCAGCAGCATGCCGGCAGGCTTCCCGAGGATCGCGCTGCGGCCGACGACCACGGCGTGCCTGCCCGCCAGATCGACGTCGTAGTGATCCAGCAGGCGCATGATTCCAGCCGGTGTGCAGGACACGAAGCCGGGCAGGCCGAAACTCATCGCGGCGAACGAGCGCATCGTGACCCCGTCGACGTCCTTGTGCGGGGCGATGGCCTCGAACGCGGCCCGTTCGTCGATGTGGGCGCCCACCGGGTGCTGCAGCAGGATGCCGTGCACCCCGGGGTCTTCCGACAGGGCCGTGATGGCCTCGACGAGCTCCGCCGTCGTGGTCGCCGCGGGCAGGGAAAGGTGCCGGGAGGCGATGCCGGCCTTCTCACATCGGGCACGCTTCATCCGGACGTAGGTCGCGGAAGCGGGGTCGTCTCCCACCAGTACGGTCGCCAGGCACGGAGCCTCGCCGGTCTGTTGTGTGACGGCCCTGGCCGTGGCCGCACTGTGATCGAGGATCTGGCGGGCGAGGCGGGTGCCGTCCATGAGACGGGCGGTCGGTGTCATCGGCACGGGCTGCTCCAGGCGTCAGGTGATCTCGCCCAGGCGCACGGCATTGACGATGTCCGCCGGGCCGCTCCCCGGTGGTGCCCCACCTCAGCGCCAGTCACGACCCGGATCAACTCTAACGGGGATGTTCCGATCGGCGCGGCGCACCATGGGGGTCGCCGGGGTCCGGCCCGGTCACGCGAAGATCTCGTTCCACTCGCGGACGTACCAGTTGCGGACCACGCCGTTCAGGACGAAGGGGTCCTCCCTGGCGAACGCCTCGGCCGCTTCGCGGGTGGTGAACACGGCCATCGAGCCTTCGTTCTGCGGGTCCCCGAAGGGGCCGACCATCAGGAGCGTGCCCCGGGCGTGGAACTCGTCGAGCAGGGCGCGGTGGGCGGGAAAGTGGGCGGGAGCCTTCGACGCGGCGTCGTCGCCGGAGTCGTAGAACATCACGTACTTCATGAAACCCTCCAAGCGTAAGTGTCGGCTAACGCTATCGGTGAGGGCGGCCGGGACGCGAGCCCTTTCCGGCTGGGGTGTGCGGCTCAGAGCTCGCCGAGTTCGCCGAGGGGTTTCGTCCAGAAGTCCCGGTCCTGCGGTGCCTCCCCGGCCATGGGGTCGATGACGACCTGCGTGATCAGGAGGAAGGTCTTGTAGTCCTCGTCCTCGCCGACGCGGATCTGGCCGCGTGAGATGAGCCGGTCCCAGTGGTGTTGTTCGGCTTCGACGCGCGGCAGGAGCTCGTCGCGGCTGAGTGTCCGTGCTTCCTCGACGGTGAGTCGCTTGAAGGCGGCCATGCCGCCGATTGTCGCACCCGGACCGGCCGTGGGGCAGGATGGCCGAATGCAGTTTCGGGCGATCTTGCTTGTGGCCGCGGGCGTCGTCGCCCTCGTGCTCGTCGTGTTCGGCCTCGTCGCCTTCGCCGGGCGTGATTCCGGCGCATCGCTGCCGGAGGCGGATCTCGCGCGGATTCGGGCCCAGGGCGTCGCCCCGGACCTCATCTATCTGGTCGACGTGCCGGGTTACACGCTCGCTGAGCAGTCGCTGGGTGTCATCAACGACGAGGGGTTCGGCGCGATCTACTCCTCATCCGAGGGGAGGACCGTGGAACTGCGGGTGGACCGCGGCGCCTTCGACGACGCCGTGTGCGCGGACATGCCCGTTCACAACGTCGTCGACGCCCCCGTCACCTGCGACCGCGACGACGTGGGCTGGTACCGGACGGCCGGTGATCGCCACGAGTACATCGTCGTCCGGGGCGACCACTTCATCCGGCTCAACGGCATGGCGACCGAGGTGACCCGGGAGACGCTGAAGGCGGCGGTCGCCGGTGCGCGGCAGATCACCGGCGACGTTACCGAAGCTCCTGAGCCGCCGCGCACTCCGGTCGAGCGAGGCGACCTGCCGACGGTGGGTGACGGCGCGCCGAACAACGAGGTCGGTCCGGGCGGCTGAAAGCCGGTCATCCCCGAGTCGGGTCAGCCGCGGACGGCGGGCAGGCCATGCTCCCCGAGTCGGGTCAGCCGCGCACGGCGGGCGGGTCATGGCAGGGACGGCTCTGATGCGCCGGGCTCGTAGAACTCCTTGAACGTGAACGCCTCCGGTCCCGGCCCCCGGGTCCGGAGCGACTCCAGCCGCTCCATGGCCTCGCCGAGCGTCGGCGTGTGCCCTTCGGGCACCCACCACATCAGCGTGTACGGCACGGCCGTACGGAGGAACCATTCGCGACGGCGGCGCAGCAGTTCCAGGTGGGGGCTGCGGTAGACGAAGTTCCACAACGCCTCGCGCGACTCCCATATGGACACGTTGACCAGCAGGTCGTCGCCGTACTCGTGGACGATGACCTCGGTGGGGTCGTCGCTCCGCTTCATGCGCCAGACGAACCCGGGCGCCGAGTCCGCGATGGCGTAGACGGGTTCCAGCGCGGCGACGAAGTCCGCCAGCTCAGGACCGTCGATGGGGGCGATGAGATGCGCGACGTTCAGCTGGGCCAGATGCATGACCGGATTCTATGTCAGTCTTGATTATTTTTAGAAGGGCCTTCTGGGATGTGCCCGGTGATGTCCTCCGCGACGAAGGCGACGCAGCACTCGCCGGGACGGGCGTCGAGCGCCGCCGTGAACCGGTCCTCGCCCAGGCCGCGAAGCAGGCCCTCGCACATCGCGAGGTTCATCGAACAGACGAGCACGGGATGCGTCTCGGCCAGAACGTGGAACGGGCAGTTGCGCAGCCTGATCCGGCCGCCCTCCTCGTACGGCTCGTATCCGCGCTCGGCCAGGACGTCGGTCAGCGTCGTGTGCTCGCTCGCCGCCGCCAGCCGCTCACCCGTGCGGCGGGCCGCCTCCTGTCCCTCCTGGTCGCCGTCGAGCCGGTCGACCACCTCCGCCAGGACGAGTGCGAGGGTCCGATAGTCCCGGGGCGGCAGGCTCACCGTCCGCTCCGGCCCGCCTCTTCGATAGACCTTCGCCGGCCGCCCGCTGCCCGGCCCCCTGCGCTCACCGAGCCGGCGGAAATCCGCCTCCAGCAGGCCGGCGTCGACCAGTTTGTCGAGGTGGAAGGCGGCGAGCGTGCGCTGAATGCCGGCCGCCTCGGCCGCCTCGTTGCGCCCGACGTCCCGCCCCTGCGCGGCGACGAATCGGTACAGGTCCCGCCGTACGGGATCGGCGAGCACGCTCATCGACTCGAGGTCGTCGCTCTTCACAGCCGGAGTCTAGGTGCTCCGTCCTGACGGGTGCTCACCTCCGCAGGCACGGGGAGAGCGGATCGTCCGGCCCTATCGTCCGTAGATCAGCCCGGATATTCTCGCCTCATCCTGGTGATCGTGTTTTCAACAAACGTGCCGTGATTCGGGTAATGCGTGCGAAGGCGAGATGATCATATGAAATTCTTTCGTAAGATCATTACGGATGTGAAAGCCCGGCGGCACATTGAGGCGTACGTCGTGACGCTCGTTGTGGGCTCTTTCGCGGTCGTGTCGGTGGTCGACGACATCGTTCCGCTCAGCCTGAAATGGGCGGCGTTGTTGTCCGGGGTGGGACTTCTCGTCTACCGGATCACCCTGCCGGAGGATCGGGACCAGGGAGGGGACTTCCTGCATGATCGGGCTTCCTTCGATTCCGTTCCCATTTCCGTCGCCTTCGCCAACGCGCGGGACATCCGGGTCTTCGCCCCTTCCGCCGTGAACCTGTTGTCGCCGCACGCCTGTGAGATCCTCCGTACGAGCGTGCTGAACCGCAGGGGAGGTTCGGTGCGTGTGGTCATCCTCGATCCGCGTGAGACCGAAGCGGTGAAGATCGCCTCCCGCCAGCTCGACCAGTCGGTCCGCTACCAGATCCAGAACCTGCCCGGCGCGCTGGAAAGCATGATCGACAGGCTGGGAGCGATGAGCGGATGGCAGGTCGCCGGCTCTTTCGGCTATCGGCTCTTTCCTTACAATCCGGGGTTCAGTCTCGTGATCATCGATCCGGAGACGACACACGGCCGGGTGATCGTGGAGATCCACGGCTTCCGCAATCAGTCCACGTTCGCGCGCATGCACCTGGAATTGACCCGCGAGCGGAACGAGCGCTGGTATTCCTACTGGATCGAGCAGTTCGAAAGCCTGTGGGACGCGGCCGCGGTCACGCAGCGGCCCGCAGTTTCAGAGCAATCGCCCGTAGATACGGTGGAAGCGCCGGACTAGCGGCGTCGAGGGCGCGGGCGGAGAACTCGACGGCCGACTCGGGACGGCCGAGGAGCGCGTACACGCGGGCGGCCCGCAACAGGACGGGTCCGGTCGGCGGACCGGCCGCGAGAGCGTCCAGTATCTCTTGCTCCGCGGCGTCAAGGCGGCCCGTGGCCGCGAGGGCCAGCGCACGTGCAGCGAGAATGTCCGGCTGCTGATGATCTCGCACCCGGTCCAGGTCGCGCAGGGCGTCCGCCGACCGGTTCAGGTCGGCGAGGATCTGGCCGCGCAGGGCGAGCGCCTCGCCCGACGGGGAACGGGCGAGCTCCACCGCCCCATTGAGCAGGGGGAGCGCGGCCTGAGGCTGTCCCGAGTGCCACAGGGCCTGCCCGAGGGCCAACTGCGCGCCCGAATGATTGGGCACCCAGCTCAGCACCGCCTTCAGCCGGTCGATCGCCTGCGGGTAGTCGCCCTGGGCCAGCCAGAGCCGTCCGTCCGCGGTGAGCGCCTCGGCGACGGCGTCGTACTGCTGGAGACTGGCGGAAATGCCCGCGGCCTTCTCGAAATGATCCTTGGCCCCCTCGACGTCGCCGCTCGCCGCGGCCACCTCGCCGAGGATCAGTTGCGCCTCACCCTCCACGTGGACGTCGTCGAACGACGACGCGCGCACTGCCTCGTCCGTCAGCCTCCGCGCCGTTTCGAACTCCCCGCGTCCGAGTGCCAGACGAGCGTCGTCGAGGTAGTTCCTGGGCGGAGCGGCGGTTCGGACAGCGCTGATCAGCCGGTCGTGTTGCAGTTCGTACCAGCGGATCCCGAGCCGGTGCTCGCCACGCAGTATGTGCCTGTCCTCGAGGGCCGCGGCGATCTCGTTGGGCATTCCAGCGGTCTCGTGCAGGCCCTCGTAGACGGTGTTGCGGGTGCCGTGGTCGGTGACGAAAGAAGTCCGCAGCCAGTGCTGGAGTTCGCCCGGGGTACGGCCATGTTCGGCGGCCACCCGCTCGAGCGCGCGTCGGCAGAACCCGACCAGGAACCTGTCGACGTCGGCACGCAGCCGTACATGCTCGACGGTGATCACGGAGATGTCCGGCTCAAGCGACTCCCACAGAGCGGAACAGACCACCTGGAGCTGCACCGGTTCGACCGTCTTGCCCTCGATCTGCGAGACACGACCGTCATCTCGCGCGTACGTCACGGTGCGCAGGCTGTCGACGAGAAGCTCAGCGGCGCCGGGTGCGAAAACCCGGTCGGTCACTCCCAGCGGTCGCACGACGGCGTCGAGCGCGGCGGTGCGCGCCAGCGGCTGCAGGGGGAAGCGGGCACGGGAACCCCGGCCGAGCAGCCGTTCGTGGGGGAGAACGCCGGCGAGGTGCTCCTCGCGGAGGACCAGCAGCAGATGAAGCCCGTCGTGTTCGGCCACGGCCTCGGCCAGCTGGGCGAGGAACGCGTCCCGCTCGTCCTCGCGCTGCGCGGGGACGTCGAACAGCTCTTCCGCCTGGTCGACGGCCACCAGCACAGGCATCGGATCGCCGTACCTGTCCCTGAGCTCCGGCCGGTCGCCGAAGAAGCGAGAGACGGTCATGCCGGCGAGGGCCTCCACCGGCCTGTCCGGCGCGAGGGCCGAGAGCAGGCCGCGGACGTAGGGGTTGCCGTGGCCGGCGGTCTCCGGGCGGACCCTCGCCACGGGTAGCAGGTCCGCCCGCCCGGGTTCGATACGGGGGAGGACTCCAGCCTGCAACAGGGACGTCTTGCCGCTTCCCGACGCTCCGTAGAGGATGGTCAGCCCCGTCGCCTGCCAGATGATGGCAAGCTCACGCGCCTCACGTTCGCGCCCGAAGAAGAGCGCGTTCTCGTCGGTGCCGAAGGCGCGCAGGCCGACGTACGGCGACGGCGTCATGAGGCGGCGTCCAATCTCGCCCGCAACTGGGCGCAGAAGTCGGAGGCGCTACCCAGGAAGATCGAGATGTTCCAGCCGTTGAGATAGTGCTCCAGGTAGCGGCGTGCTTTCTGCTCGGCGTCCCTCGCCCCGCCGTTGACCCTGGGCATGAGCTGGACGCTGACGTGCCGGCGCTGGTTCTGCCGGGGCGTGGTTCTGGCGAGTCCGTGGAAGAGCACGCGGAAGGTCCAGTCCTGGAGGCTGTACCCGATGAACAGGAGCGGCTTGTTGCTCATCGCTTCCAGGACGACGGGCGGCAGCAAGGAACGTCCCGTAGATGCCGGAAATTCCACAATATTAACCATATAGGTTAAATAGTCGGATTCGGTGAGCACCATCGACAGTGGATTGCGGCAGTTGCCGTGCAGATGGTAGACGAGCGGGCTCTCCACGGTCGCTTCCAGCGGAGGGTCGACCGGGTGATTCAGGATGTCCCACCATCGAGAGAGCTCCACCTGTGGCCGTTTGCCCACGCGACGAAGGGCCACGGCAAGAAAGTCGTCGTAATTGGTGGTGAGGAACGTGGAAATCGGGAGGCTTGCGAGCAGCGAATGAGGTTCGGCCAGGTCTGTCGACGGTGGATAACCGCACATGCCGAAAAATCGACATAGTTCGACTTTCAGATCAACCGGATCTCTGATTTCGGTCAACGCATACTGCATGACCCGCGCGAGATCCATGTCGTCGTCGAACGGATAACCGTACTGATCGGCGTATCGCCTGCTCAGGTCGCGTGCGTTCGGGATCGTCCCGCTGCACGCTCCCGCACCGAGGAAGGGCAGGCAGTCGCCAGAGCGGACCTGGTTGACCAAACGTCTCCAGTCCGCATCATCCACCACGCCGCCCCGCTGCTCTGATGGGAATGTCTCCTTATGACACCCTATCTCGCATAAAGTCGGCGATCCGTCAAGATTTATATTTCGGCGCTGAACCCCGCGACAGGGGCGAAGTCCTCGCCGCCGATGATGCGTTGAAGCGCGACACTGAGGACGGAACCGTCCACGGTGTCCAACTCGGTCAGCTGCCACCGGCTGACATCGAGGAGGTCGGTGGTCAGCTCTTCGTCTACCAGGGAAACGTGCTCACTCATATGTGCCTCCTCGTAGTGCTCGCCGTAATCTTTCCACGCTCAGCATGTAGTTCTAACATCGAGACGCACCTGTGTTCCCGGTCAAGATCGCCGGCGAGTCCGCTCTGAATTATCTGGTTATTGCGCGAGGGCGGATCGGCCCGTCAAACGAGAGGTCTCCCGTGTCGATCCCGCAGCCCTCGGGGCCCGGACCGCAGCCGCGCGTGTGGGGTCGCATTCCCCAGCGGAACAAGAACTTCACCGGCAGGGACGACCTTCTGGACAAGGTGCATCAGGGAGTGACGTCCGAGGTCACGGCCGTCCTCCCGCACGCGCTGCACGGATTCGGCGGCGTGGGCAAGACCCAGGTCGCGATCGAGTACGCATGGCGGTTCCGGCACGAGTACGACGTGGTCTGGTGGATTCCGGCGGACCAGCTCATGTTGATCAGGTCGGCTCTGGCCGGTCTCGCCCCGCATTTGGGCCTGCCGTCCTCCGCGGCGACAAGCGTGGTCGACGCGTCCGAGGCCGTGCTGGACGCTCTGCGTAGGGGAGAGCCCTACTCCCGCTGGTTGCTGATCTTCGACAACGCGGACGAGCCGGAGGACATCAACGAGTTGGTGCCGCGTGGCCCCGGGCACGTGCTCATCACGTCCCGGAACTTCGCCTGGCAGAGCGTGGTCGACACGGTCCCCGTCGACGTCTTCAGCCGGGAGGAGAGCGTCCAGTTCCTCAAGAAGCGGGTGGCCGCGTCCATCGCCGAGCCCGAGGCGAGCCGCCTGGCCGAGGAGTTGGGCGATCTTCCGCTGGCCCTGGAACAGGCGGGAGCCCTGCAGGCGGAGACCGGGATGTCGGTGGACACGTATCTCGACCTGCTCGCCAAGCAGGCGGCCCGGCTGCTCGACGCGAACAAGCCCGCCGACTACCCCCTGTCCATGACCGCCGCCTGGTCGCTCTCCGTGGCGCAGTTGGAGAGCAGGCTCCCGGAGGCCGTTGAACTGCTCAAATGTTGTGCCTTCTTCGGGCCCGAGTCCATTCCGCGTGACGTCTTCGGAGAGTTGCCGCCTGCCCTCGCCGGCCAGTCCAGGCTTCAGCCGATCCTGAGCGACACGATCCTGCTGAGCAAGGCGATCCGCATGCTCGGCCGATACGCACTGATCCGCATCGAGTCGACAGGCCGGACGATCACCCTGCACCGGCTGGTCCAGGCCCTCATGCGTGCCGAGCTCAGCGAAGAGGATCGGGCGGCGTTCCGGCACGAGGTGCACCTTCTCCTGGCCGCCTTCGCGCCGCAGAGCAGTGACGACGTCACCACCTGGCCGCGGTACTCGGAGCTGCTCGTTCATGTGACGCCGGCGCGCGTGGAAGTGTGTCTCGACCCCGGTATCCGGCGCTTCGCCCTCGGTGTCACCCGCTACCTCTACAGCTCCGGAGACGTCCACGTGGCCCGCACGCTGGCGGAGCGGTTCGTGGCACGGTGGCGGGCGGACAGCGGGGACGACGACATCCACGTCATGACGATGCGGCGCCATCTCGGCAACATCCTGTGGGCTCTTGGCAGTTACCCCGAGGCGTATGAGCTGAACAAGTGGAACCTCGCTCGGATGCGGGAGCTGCTGGGGCCAGACCATGAAGAGACACAGGCGTTGGCGAACGCTCATGGGGCCGATCTCCGTGCCAGAGGCGAGTTCGTGGAAGCCCTACGGCACGACGAGGAGCTGTTCTCGCAACACAGAAGCGCGTTCGGCCCTGAGCACCGCCGGACTCTGCGGGTCCAGAACAATCTGTCCGTCGACCATCTGCTGCTCGCCGACTACGGGCGCGCCAGAGAACTGCAGGAGGCCGTGTTCCGTCGGTTGCGCAGGCCGGAGACGGGATCGAGCCAGATCGAGCTGGTGATCTCATGGAACGGCCTTGCTCGCGTGCTCAGGTTGAGCGGCGAGTACTCCGAGGCATGCGACGTCGGCGAGGACGCCCATGAGTTCGGCGTCAACGAACTCGGTGCCGAACACCCGTGGACGCTCAAGACGGCCAAGGACCTTTCCATAGCCAAGCGCCGAGCCGGACTGATCGACGAGGCCCTGGAGATCGCCCAGGTGACCCACGAGCGCGAGCAACGTTTGTTCGGTCGCGACCATCCGGACACACTGGCGGCCGCGTTGTGCCTGGCGAACGCTCTCCGTACCCAGGGCCGGATCGAGGATGCTCTGGACCTGTTGCGGGACGCGGCCGCGCGCTACCCGGCCACCTTCGGGGACGACCATCCGTTCCGATACGGATGTGACATGAACCTGGCGCTCCTGCTTCGGGTCAACGACCAGGCATCAGAGGCCCTGACACTGGATCGAAGCGCACTCGACGGCTTCGACGCGAAGCTCGGCCGTGATCACCACTACTCCCTTACCTGCGCCATCAATCTCGCCAGCGACCTCGCGTCGGTGGGAGACGCGGAATCCGCGCGCCGGCTGGGGGAGAACACTCTCGAGCGACTTCGCGTGCTGCTCGGATCCGATCATCCGCTGACCCTGGCGGGGGCGGCGAACCTCGTCATCGACCTGCGATCGACCGGTGACGACGACCAGGCCGACGCGCTGGCAGAGGACACCTTCGACCGTTACCAGAGGGCGCTCGGCAGTGATCATCCCGATGTGATCGTGGCGTTGAACGGCCAGCGGCTGGACTTCGACTTCGACCCGCCCGCGCTGTGATCATCCGTTGCGTTCGCGCCATCGCGTGAGGTGCCGCTCCGCCCGCTCACGGGAAAGGCTCTGCGCCCGCGGGGAGACGGGTTCGTCCGCCCACGCGTCGAGGCGCTGGGCCATCGTCGTGGCGAAGTGCTCGCCGGGCTCGGTCAGCCGCCCGCTGCCGAGCAGCGTCCGAGTGACCATGAGAGCCGCCGCTCGCCACTGGTGGAACTCCGCGGCGGCGTTCGTGGCGGCGTCGCCGCTCTCCACGAGGCGCTGACGTCGCCAGAAGTCGGTCACTCCCAAGTAGGCGTAGGCCCCCTGGAGCAGGCCGGGGACCGGGCGGGGGTCCTCGCGCCACGGTGCGTAGTAACGAGAGCCGTCATCGGGCCTGGTCAGAGGGACGAGATCCAGCAGGGCCGAGAGCTTCGCGTGTTGTGTCTCGTGTGCCAGGGTCACCGCCATGGTGACGGGATCGGGCGGAATGGACAGGGCGATGCATCCGAAGGTCTCCCGTGAGGAGGCGCTCGTCTGTCCCTGAGCCGGAGCGACCAGTGGAGTGAACACGTTGATCGCGCCGGACACGTCCTCGGCCACCTGCGGGTGGTGACGCACGAGGATGTTCCACGCCTCGCCGAGCATCGTCTGCCAGTCCCCGACCTCGTCCGCCGGCAGCCGCTCGCGGAGATTGGCCACACCGGGCATGCGGTACGGGTCGAGATCGTCGACCACGACGTGAAGGGCGTACGCGCCCGCCTCGGCGGAGAGGTCGCGCAGACCCGTCCAGCCGGGACCGTCGGTGCGGGGGTCGGCGGGGATCGTGACGATGGCGTGGCCACCCGCGATTTCTGCACCGTGAGTGTGGCACTGGACGGTGGCCGTCTCGACCATGGGAGGCAGAACGGCCTGGCCGAGCGACGGCAGCGTGACGATCCCCTCCGTGGCGGGAACGTCGATGTCGCAGGCCGTACCCGAAAGGATCGCCGCGGATGCCGCGACGGCGGCCAGTTGACCGGGAGCGGCGGAGCGCTCGCCGGACCGCAAGGCGATGATCGCCTGACGTGCCCAGGCTCCGACGGAGGGGTGCCGCAGCACCCGTTCCACGATTCCGGGATGGTGCCGCTGAATCGTGGCCAGGAGATCGTACGCGCGGCGCGCTCCGGCGGCGTCGGGATGCGCGTGGACTCGAGCCTCCTCCATCACCCCGCGGACCAGCAGCACATGCTTGCTGTGTTGCGCGGCGCGGAGCTGGGAGACGGCGTCCCTCCCGCCGACCCCGGTGGCCAGCGCCGAGAACGTGGCGGCCGAGATGCGGTGCTCGTTCGGCTTCATCGTGCTCCTTTCCACCGAGCCTGGACGTCGGCTCCGGCGGTGGCGGATGTCGGCTTCGACCGTGTCCCTGACATGTCCGATGAGATGAAGGAGGTCGGGACAGTAGACGGAGGGATTGGCGAAGCCCTCCCCCTCGCGGTAGCGGTGGGCGTACAGGCCGCCGCCGCAGACGCGTTTCACCGTGCACGCGGTGCAGGTCGGTGACAGTGCACGCTCGCCGATCTGACGCGCCACGAACATGGGCAGAGCCAGAGCCTCGTCGAAGGAGTTGCGGCTGATGTGCAGGCCGGTCTCCGGGGCTCCGTCGTAAGCCGATTTGAGGAAGTCGGACTGTTCGATTCCGCCGTCCGTCTCGACGACCACGAGAGCGGCGGGGGACAGCCCGATCTGCTCGCTGGACGACCTTCCGCCGAGGATCAGGTGAATGATCTCGGCGAACATCCGGATGCGCGTGCGTTGCGGTCGCGTGTGGTACCAGCGGTCGAACACGTCGATCAGCCAGTCGGCGTACGGCGTCGCCTCGGGCTCTGGCGTACGGCCGGGGGGCGGCGCCGACCAGTTGCCGTGGGGGAGCAGGAAGTCGACCGCGGGCGGTTCGAACTCGAGGAGCGCCTCATAGGCGGTGACGGGATCGTTGCGCAGGTCGATGGTGCACAGGAGGCCGCCGAACAGATGCCGGTAGGGCGGCGAGGTGAGGAGGCGCAGGGCATCGGTCACGGCTCCGTGGCTGCCCCGTCCGTTGGCGAAGCGGCGGCTGCGGTCGTGCATGGCCTGATCGCCGTCGAGGCTGACCCCGACCTTGATGCCGAGTTCGTCGAACAACCGGAGGTAGGAGACGTTGAGGAGGGTGGCGTTCGTCTGAAGTGTGACCGCGACGCGGGTGTGTTCGCCGGTCGCGGACCGGATGAGGGTCACGATCTCGCGAATGAAATCGACGCCGGCCAGCAGGGGTTCTCCGCCGTGCAGGATCACTTCGACTTCTGGGAGCCCGTGAGCCCTCGCGTGCTCGCCGATTCTTTCCGCCGCAGCCGCCACGACCTCGGCGGGCATTCTTTTCGGCCGGTTTTTCCAACTGGAGTCGGCCATTTCGTACACATAGCAGTAATCACATGCCAAGTCGCAACGGCTGTGTATCTTGAGGATGAACTGCCGAAAAGGCGTCGGTCGCCAACCTGCGGCCATCAGCCCCTTCACATCAAGACCGGCAGGCCACTCCAGCATGGCTGATCACTCTCCGTGAGTGCGGGCGCCTCAGATGGAATTCCAGGATAGGGGTAGATCCGAAGGGGCGTGCGCAGCTGAGCAATGGTTTTCAAACTAAAACGGATTGTCGGCTGTTTTCTATCTGCTTGGTTTTGAGCGCATCGACCATTTCGAGATCTAGGCCGATACGGAGGGACGTCTTCAAAGGCGGGCGTGATTTGTGGGGCAGCGACCTGACGCCGCTGAGGCGGCGACCGCGCACGAGCCAGGCGAGCGTGGCGCAGACGGCGACGAAGAGCATGGCCGCCATCAGGATCACGGTCGCCTGCGCCGGTCCGAAGCGAGTGACGAGCAGGCCTCCGAGCGGGGCGGCTAGGCACACGACCCCGTGGACCACCAGTCGGTGGATGCTCATCACGCGGGCGACGAGATCTTCGCGCACGTTGCTCATCTCCTCGGTCCGGATGGCCATGTTGCTGATGGAGCCGGTGACCCCGGTGAGGAGGGTCGCGAGGCCGAACGAATACGGCCGTGGAGCCAGGGCCGCGACCAGCAGCGCGATGACCCAGATCCACACCTGCGCGAAGAGAAGGGGGAACCGCTGAAGAGACGGCTTCCAGCGGAAGACCCGGGACGCGATGCCGGACCCGACCGAACCGCTCAGGCCGCCGGCAGCCAGAACCAGTCCCACCTCCACGGGGGAAAGGTCGGCGGAGCTCGCCAGGAAGACCATGATGAGGGCGTTGACCATCAGATTGGTCGCCGCGGTGACCCCCATCGCCTGGCGCAGGAATTCGTTGTTCCAGAGCTCGGAAATGCCCTGGCCGACCTCACGCCAGAATGCCGGCCTTCTGGATCCGAGGCTTTCCCTTGTGAATTCCGATCGCCGGCGGGACCGCGGTTCCCGAATGAACAGCAGCGCCACGAACGAGGTGGCGAAGAATATGGCGTTGGTGATGAACGGGATGCCTTTCCCGAGCCCGAAGAGCAGGCCTCCGAGCGGCCGCCCCGTGAGAACGGCGACGTGCGAGGCGGTCTCGCTTCCAGTGAGTGCGCGGTCAGGCGGGGTGCCGGGAGCTATGGAGCGGATCAGCGCCGTCTCGGCCACGGCATACATGACCCAGGTCGCGCCTTCGACGAACGCCGCGATCTTCAGGTGCGTGACGCCCAGTTCGGCCCAGGCCATCGCCGCGAACACGGAGAACGCCGCGATGCCCCGCGCACCCTCGCTGACCAGCATGACGATCCGGGGCGAGAACCGGTCCGCGACCACCCCGGCAGGCAGATACATGACCAGGCTGGGGACCGTCAGGATGAAACCGACCCACCCGACCTCGGCCGCGGAACCGGTGAGGGCGAGTGCGAGCAGGGGGTAGGCGACTCCGAGCGTTCGGGTGCCCAACATGGACATCACGCAGGACGCCCATGTGAACGTCATCCTTTTGTTCCGCGGAGGGCTGGGATGCCCTCCTGTGGGGGTTTTCGCCACGCCGCCTCGTTCGCCGGAGCTCCCGCTTTTAAGAGGCAACTCAATCTCATCGGCGGCTGCTTGCTCTTCATCGAGCGCCGAACGCGGCTGCGGCATGGGGAGAATTTAGTGAGCGAGGATCGCTTCTGATGGTGATTTGATCAAATCTGTTCTATAGGCTTAACTGATTCGCCACCTTCGCCACATGTGGTGGGAGCCCCGGCTGCGCGGTCGATCGGCGGGCGCGGCTCGCGAGTTGTGCCGCCTTCTCATGCTGACCGTCCGACTTCAGGACGCGAGCGACACGGAGAAGGACGGCCGGGTCCTGTTCCCTGTCGGTCGGCGGAACGAGCCGCATGGCCTCTGAGACGTCGCCGTTCATCGCCAGGGCCAGGGCGTACGCGGCCCGGGTCGACGGCAGATGGTGGGGAAGAACGCGCTCGAGGTCCTGGATCGCCTTCCCGGCCTCGCCGAGATCGGCGTACATCTCGCCTCGCGCTCGCAGCGCCTCGGCGGTGTTCCCCTCGAGGTTCAGCGCGTTCCCCAGCACATCGAGGGCCGCGTTCGCGCGTCCGCTGTGCCACAGAGCCCAGGCCAGGGTGGTCTGGACGCCGAGGTCGGCGGGATTCTGCCGGACGGCCGCGCGAAGCTCGCTCAGGGCGGTCGCGAGGTCTCCCTGACGCATGCACAGCCGCGCTATGGCGGTGAGGAGTGCCGCGATCGCGCCGTCCGTGCCCCGCAGCGAGGCGAAGAGTTGAACCGCGGACCGGTAGTGCGAGATGGATTCCCGGGCATTCCCCGCGAGGTCGTAGATGTTGCCGAGGAACGACTCGATCTCGCCCTGGAGACGGGTGTCGGTTCCGATGTGGCGGAGCGCCTCTTCCGCGTGTTTAGCCGCGAGCCCGAACTGGCCCTCGCTCATGGCCAGTTCCGCCGCGCGAAGGTACTCGGTGGGATCCGATCGCTCGTCTCCGCGTTTGATCGGTCCGCCGCGCAGAAGCGGCTGGATGAGCCGGTCGTGCGACAACTCCACCCATCCGCCCACAGGATCCTCCTCGATCCGGAGAATGTGGCGGTCGGCCAGCGCCCGGATGACCGCGTTCGGAAGACCTGAGGTCTCCGTCATGCCCCGGTAGACGATCTCCCGGGTGCCGAGGTCGTTGATGAAGATCTGGCGCAGCCGGAGGCGGAGCTTCTCCGTCTCCCCATTGAAATGATCACCGGCCACTTCGTCGATCATCTGGTCGCAGTAGTCGGCGAGGGTCCGATCCACATTCGACGCCCTGACGTCGTCGATCGTGATCACGTCGTGGTCGTCCGGCAGGGACCGCCACAGTTCGGCGCAGACCACCTGGAGTTGCACGGGCTCGACCGTGTCGCGGATCTCGACGACCTTCTGGCTCACCGGCCTGCCCAGCCGTACGGTGCGCAGATCGTCGACCAGTGCCTCGGCCGCTCCGGGGGCGAAGGAGCGTTCCGTCTCCTCCAACGGGCGGCGACACGCGTCCAGGGCGGCCGTGACGGTGAGGGCGCCGACCGCGAAACGTCCGTGACCGATCGCGGCCAGCCTGTCGCCGTATTTCAGCACCGACGCGAGATGGTCGTCGCTGACCGCGACCAGGAGGCGGGCGTGCGGGTGGCTGTCCAACGCCGCCGCGAGTTGGGCGAGGAATCCCTCGCAGTGGTGCCTTCGCCGTCCGAAGTCGGCGAACAGGTCCTCCACCTGATCGATGACGAGCATGGTCAGCAGCGGGTCTCCGTACGGGTCCGTCTTCGCCGGCGACCGTCTCAGGAATTCGGTGATCGTGATGCCCGCGATCTGGGTCGGCGGTGTGAACGGCGCCCAGGAGGACAACAGGGCGAAGACATGCGGGTTGCCGCCGTCGGGGAGGACCGCGGTGGGGACCGTCATGCCGCGTGACAAGCGGCCGACGGGCAGCACGTCCGTCTTGTTCGGATCCAGCAAGGGGAGCACACCCGCATGGATGAGGGAGGACTTCCCCACACCGGAGGCTCCGTGGAGAATCGTCAGCCGGTTCGCCTGCCACAGGTCGGAAAGTTCGTGCCTCTCCCGGTCTCGGCCGAAGAACAGGTGACTGTCCTCACGCAGGAAGGGGCGCAGGCCCACGTAGGGGTCCCTGGTGTGATGAGCTCTGCCGCTGGTCTCCATCGCCCTATCCCATCCGATCCCGCAATTCGATCATGAACTCGTCGAGCGTCCCCCAGTAGATGGATATCCGCCATCGTCGATAGAAGTTGGAAAGGTACTCAATCGTCGGCTGCTCGACATCCTCATCGATGCCGTCGTCCCGCGGGCGTCGTTGCACGCTGACGTGGGATCGCCGGTTGATTTCCGGAACGGCGCTGAGCAGGCCCTTGAAAAGCTGGCGAAAGGTGGTGTCGCGCAACCCGTAGCCGATGAAGAGCAGGGGCTTCGTCGTGAGCGCCGCCTGGATGGACGGTGGCAGGATCGCCCGATCGGCCGCCAGGCTGGTGACGAATTCGAGGTAGTCGTCCTCGGTGACCACGATGGAGTGAGGCTGCTCAATGGCGCCGTGCAGGTGATAGACGAGCGGCGCCTCCGGCTGCGGACTCCATCCCGCGGCGCTGGAGAAGGGGCCGTTGTTCCGGTCGATGCCGGCGTTCCACGGACAGATCGCGGCCTGAGGATCCTTGCCCGCCTGTTTCAGCGCCTGCATCAAGAAGTTGTCGTAATTAGTAGTGAGAAACGCTGAAATGGGAAACTCGGCGAGGAGGGCATGGGGCTCGAGCGGGTCCGAGAAGTCGGGTAAGGGCCCGGCCATCTCCTCGAGTTCCCGGCGGACCAGCGTCTTCACATAGACCGCGTCGTCGCTGAACCTCATCGTCATGTACTGCGTGACGCGGGTCAGGTCGTACCTGTCCGGAAAGGGGTAATGGTACTTCGCGGCGAGTTTCTCGCTCAGTTGCGAGCCGGTGGGAAGGCTGCGCCCGCAGGCGCCCGCGCCGAGAAAGGGCGTGCAGTCCCCATGCCGCAACTGATCGAGAAGTCGTTCCCACTCGCCGTCACTGAGCCGGTTCGGGCCCGGAATTCTCACGGTCTCTCCCGGCTCCCGATCCTGAGACGGGCGAGAGGGAACGTGCCGCCGTGCGATGACATCCCTGAGGCACCGAACCCGTATGTCTGGGTTCGATCCATCAGATCGCGGACTGGAATCCGGCTGACGGAACCTCGGGGGCCTCCGCGATCCGCGACAGGACCTTCTTGAGCCTGTCGTTCTGCACGGACTTCAGGTCATCGAAAGTGAGACCAATGACATCGATGATGCCCAGCTGGTCGTTCATGCCCGCTCCTCGCGTCGAGACGGCGTTATGCGTGATTCCGGATGACCGTATTGCTGGATAAAGCGTTCTCTATTTGACATGCCCGGTCTATATACGATTCTGAGACGCTACATCACATGCATCAACCTTAGGATCGAAATAACCTGGTCGGGCGCGGCAGGAGGGCTCATATGAACATGGCGGTCTCCGGGCAGATACCGGATCGGGTTCCCGTGGTCTTCGGAGACCGGATTCCCGGCCGGAACAGGAATTTCACCGGCCGTGACGAGCTGCTCGAGGATTTACGGCGAAGTCTCGAGACGACGACCGCCGCGGCCGTGGTCCCTCAGCCGCAGGCGTTGCAGGGCCAGGGAGGTGTGGGCAAGACCCAGCTCGCCATCGAGTACGTGTGGCGCTACCGGGGCGCCTACGACCTCATCTGGTGGATCCTGGCCGATCAGGTCGCGCTCGTCCGCGGCGCGCTGGCCGGGCTCGCGCCGCGTCTCAACCTGCCTCATGCCAGCACGGTCGGCGTGGAGGAGGCGGCGGCCTCGGTCCGTGACGCCCTCCAGCGTGGTGAGCCGTACGGCAAGTGGTTGCTGGTCTTCGACAACGCCGACCAGCCGGAGGACATCAAGGACTTCATTCCGCACGGCGGATCGGGTCATGTGCTGATCACCTCCCGCAACGCCCGATGGAGCGGAATCGCCGAGACGCTGCCCGTCGACGTGTTCTCCAGGGAGGAGAGCGTCGCCTTCCTGCGCAGGCGTCTGAAGCGGGGGATCGACGACACCGCGGCCGACCGGCTCGCCCAGGAACTCGGCGACCTGCCGCTGGCCCTGGAGCAGGCGGCCGCGCTCCAGTTGCAGACCGGCATCACCGTCGACGACTACATCGAGCAACTCGCCGTGCAGACTCGCGAGTTGCTCAAGCTGGGGAAGGCGACCGAGTACCCGCTGTCGATGACGGCCGCCTGGCAACTGTCCCTGCAGCAGATCGAGGATCGGCTCCCCGAAGCCGCCGAGGTGTTGCGGTGCTGTGCGTTCTTCAGTCCGGAACCCATTCCGCACGACCTGTTCCGGCGGGCGAACAAACGAACCGGCGCCCAGCGCATCGGACCGATCCTGGCCAATCCGGTCCTGCTCACCAGAGCGCTGGCGGAGCTGAGCAGGTTCGCCCTCGTGAGAGTCGATTCCCAGACCGGAACCATTCAGGTCCACCGCCTGGTGCAGGCATTGATCCGTGACAGCCTGGACGAGGAGCAACGGGGAGAGATCAGGCACGAGGTCCACCTGCTGCTGGCCGGAGGCGCGCCGAGCGACCCGGAGGACACCGGCAAGTGGGGCAACTTCGCCGACCTGGTCGCGCACGTCGGTCCGTCGGGCCTGGCGGAATGCGAGGAGACCGGGCCTCGTGAGTTCGCCACGAACCTCGTCCGCTACCTCTACCGGGTCGGCAACCTGCAACTGGCCAAGACGTTCGCCGAGGAGTTCCTCCGCAAGTGGACCGAGATGTCGGGGCCGCGCCATCCCGACGTCCTCCGGTTGCGCAGACACCTGGGCAACGTGTTGTGGCAACTCGGCGAGTACGTGAAATCCCGGGAATTCAACGAAGAGACGCTGCGGATGGCCCCCGAGGTGTTCGGGCAGGACCACGAGGAGACCCTGCGTCTGTACAACAACTACGGCGCCAACCTTCGCGCCTCGGGCGACTTCCAGAGAGCTCTCGACCAGGACCGGATCTCCCGAGCGGCACATGAGCGCGTCTTCGGCAAAGCGCACCCGGCCACGCTTCGCGTGATCAACAACTTGGCTCTGGACTACGTGCTGCTGAGCGACTTCGAGGCCGCGAGCGGATTGCACGAGCTCGCGTATCTGGAGCAGAGCGGCGCGGTCGAAGGGGTCGGCAAGTGGGACGTGCTCAGCTCCTGGAACGGCTTCGCGCGGGTGGTCCGGCTCGCCGGAGACGCCCACACCGCCTGTGACATGGGCGAGGAGGCCTACGCGTACGGCGTCCGCGAGTTGTCGCTTGAGCATCCCCTCACCCTGCAGACGGCGAAGGACCTGGCGATCGCCAGACGGCGGGCCGGCGACATGGAGGGCGCGGAGGAACTCGCACGAGAGGCGTTCGAGCGGCTGGAGAAGGGGCTCGGCATAGACAACCCGCTGACGATGGCGGCGGCGGTGGGCCTGGCGAACACGCTAAGGCAGTCAGGCGACACCGGGCTGGACGAGGCGTTCGGGCTCGCGAGGAGCACGGTGGCGCGCTACGAACGCGTCTACGGCCGGGATCATCCCTTCACTCATGGATGCCGGATGAACCTGGCCCTCCTCTACCGGCATCGCGGTGACGCCATGCGTGCGCGAGAGATCAACGAGCAGGCGCGGACACGGCTGATCGCCCGTCTGGAGGAGGTTCACGAGTACCCGCTGACCTGTGCGAACAACCTGTCCAACGATCTGGCGGCGCTGGGGGAGGCCAAGGCGGCGCGGGAACTCGGCGAACAGACCCTGCAGCGGATGCGCACGTTCTTCGGGGACGACCACTTCTTCGCGCTCGGCTGCGCGATGAACCTCAGCTACGACCTGGATGCGGACGGGGCACAGGAGGAGGCCGAGGCGCTCCGCAAGGAAACCCTCGCCCGCTATGAACGGCTGTTCCCACCAGGGCATCCGGACCGGGTCCAGGCGGAGAGCGGCGCACGGATCGACTGGGACTTCGACCCGCCGCCTCTGTAGGCGGTTCGGGAGCTACTCGCGGAAGTCCGGGTTCCGGAGTTTCCACGCCTCACGGTGGGCGGCGGCCTCGGCGCGGGCCGCCGCCAGCGCCGCCGCCGGCACCGGCTCGTCCAGCCAGGGTGCCAACGTGTCCCGCATGGCGGTCACGAAGGGGCGGCCCTGCTCGGTCAGCGACTCGCCGGCGAGCATCACCTCGGTGACCGTGTGCGCCGCATCCCGCCAGTGGGCGAACTCGATGTGCGGGCGCAGATCCCGCTCGTGTGCGCGCTGCCGACGCCAGAAGCCGGCGACGCCGAGGTAGGCGTACGCCCCCTGGATCAGGCCGGCCAGCGGACGTGGATCGGGCCGCCACGGTGCGTAGTACAACCGGTCGTCCGGCAGGGTCAAGTCCACCACGTCGAGCAGCGCCCCCAGCTTGGCGTGCTGGATCTCATGGGCGAGGGTCGACGCCAGCCAGCGGGCGTCGGGCGGGACGGACAGGGCGATCGTCCCGAACCTGTCGCGTGAGGAGGCGCTGTCCATCCCCTTGGCCGGACCCTTGATCGGTGTGAGGACCGTGATGGCCGCGCGGCACTCCTCGGCGATGGTCCAGTGGTGCTCCGTGAGCATGCGCCAGGCGCCGGTCAGGCAGCGTTGCCACTGGTCGCGCTCGGCCTGCGACAGCCGCCCCTCGGTCACCTTGTCCCGGTCCCACCGGAAGGGGTCGAGATCGTCGAGGAGGAAGGCGGCGTCGCCGAAGGACAACCGGTGCAACGCGTCCAGGACGACGGGGGAGCCCGCCGTCTCGAGCGTCCCGTCCTGGTGGACGCGCAGATCGACCAGGTCGCCGGGTGGTCCGGTGAGCCGGCCGAGGGTGGGCAACATGACGGTCCCGCCGGGCACCTCGGTCCAGCACGCGACGCCGGCGAGGACGGCGGCGGCGGCCGCGAGCGAGCCGAGGCGGGCCGGGTCGGCGTCGGAGCCCCGGCGGAGACCACGCAGGGTCTGCCTGGCCCAGGCCCCGACCGCCGGGTGCCTCACCACCCGCCGGACGGCGTCGGGCGCCGCGCTCTCGATCTCGGCCAGCAGGTCGTACGCCTGATCGGCGGCCTTGGCCTGGGGATGGCCGCTGTCCCTGGCCCAGTGCACCACGCCCAGGATGAGCAGTCTGTGCTTGCCCTCCTGGGCTGCGACGAGGTGCCGCACGGCCTGCTCTCCGCCGCCTCCGGAGGCGAGCCGGGCGACGACCCCGGGGGGAAGCTCGTGGGTGTCCGGTGACATGCTGCTCCCTTCAGCCCGCAGGCCGGCGGAGGTCGGTGATGAGACGCGACCTGACGTGGTCGATGAGCCGGTAGAGGTCGGCGCAGTAGACCGACGGGTTGCGGAATCCGGAGCCCGGCTTGTACCGGTGGGGGTAGAGCCCCGCCCCGCACACGCGGCCGAACCTGCATCCCTTGCACTGGTCGCTCAGCGCGTCCCAGCCGAGCTGCCGCGCGATCATCCCCGGATGCCGCAGGACGGCGTCGAACGGCTGGTCCACGATGTTCGCGCCGGTGGCGGGCGCGCCGTGCCGTACGACCTTGAGGGAGTCGAGCTGCTCGATGGTCCCGTCGGTCTCGATCACCACCAGCGTGGACGGGGTGAGGCCGACGGCTTCGCTGGATGAGGCGCCGCCCAGGAGCAGGTGCATGATCTCCTGGAAGAAGCGGACGGTCACCTCGCCTCCCGCGTCGTACCAGTGGTCGAAGACGGTGATCAGCCAGTCCGCGTACGGCGCCTGAAGGGGATCGGGAGGGCGGCCGGGCGGCGGGGACTCCCAGGTCCCGTGGGGGAGCAGGAAGTCGATCATGGGTGGCTCGAACTCCGCGAGCGCCTCGTAGGTCTCGATGGGATCGTTTTCGAGGTCGACGGTGCAGAGCAGCCCGCCGTACAGGTGACGGAAGGACGGCCGCATCAGCAGGTGAAGGGCGCGGGCCACCGCGGCGTGGCTGCCGCGGCCGTCGGCGTACCGGCGATTGCGGTCGTTGCCGCGGGCGCTTCCGTCGAGGCTGACTCCCACCCGGACACCCAGCCGGTCGAAGACCCGCAGCGTGTCCTCGTCGAGCAGGACGCCGTTCGTCTGGAGCGTGATGTCCACCTTCACTTTCGGCCCGGCTTCCCCCCGGATCATCTCGATGATTTTCGCCAGGTATTCGCGGCCCGCGAGCAGCGGTTCGCCGCCGTGCAATATGACCCGGACGGATTCGAGTGAATGGGCGTGGGTGTGCTCGGCGATTCTACGGGCGGCGATCTCGACGAGTTCCGGGGACATGACCTTCGGCCGATCCCGCCAGCTCTGGTCGGCCATCATGTAGACGTAGCAGTAGTCGCACGCCAGGTTGCAACGGCTGTGCACCTTGAGCAGGAACTGCCGGAAGGGACGGCTGCGCCAGCCTCGTTCGACCAGATTGTGCACGTCGAGTGTGGCCGGCCACTCCGGAGCCGGGTCCCCCACGTGGGAATTCACGCTGAAAACACCCTGTACCCGCCCTAGAAGGTCGACTAATGAACGATATTAGCTCGTAGTAGTTGAAATGGGGAGAACAATCCTGTCAGAAGCCGTAACCATAATTACGTTGGACATATAAGCGATTTGTTGTCATGTGCCCGGAGTCGACGCCTCTCCCGTGATGAGAATTCCTCGCCCGGTGCGCGCGCCCCGATCTTCCCGGTCCTCGTTGGTTCGGGTTCGAACAACTGGTTGTACCGTGAGGTCATGGACGAACCCGCGTGGCTCGACGAGCACGAGTTGAGCGCCTGGCAGGCATTCCTCGCGACGGGCGCCATCATCAACCGCCTGGTCGAGCAGCAGCTCAAGGACGACTCGGGCCTGTCCCATTCGCAGTACGAGGTCTTGGTCCGATTGTCGGACGCGCCGGGCGGCGAACTGCGGATGACCGAGCTCGCGGGCGCCGCGTTCACCTCCAAGAGCGGCCTGACCTATCAGGTCGCCCAACTGGAGAAGGCGGGTCTGGTGCGGCGGCGGGCCTGTCCCACCGATGTCCGGGGAGTCATCGCCTCGCTCACCGACGAGGGGTGGGCCGCGCTGCGCGCCGCGGCGCCGGGGCACGCGGCCCTGGTCCGTGAGCTGTTCGTCAGCGGTCTCAGCCGGGAGGAGTTCGCCGGTCTCACCTCCGGGTTGTCGGCGCTCCTCGGCCGGTTGTCCGTCCGAACCGGCTGACTTCCCCGTGTCACATCCGGCGGCCGCCGGCTGTCATACGGTACGGCCGGTAGGGGTTGTTCGAATTCGAAGCAAAGAGTACGGTCTAACCCCTGTTCGAGTTTGAACACCCATTCGATCGGAGACCAGAATGAGCTCCACGCCCGCGGAGGCCGGCGTCCGAACGAGGGTCCGCATCCCTCTGCGGTTCGACGACGGCTTCAGCGCCGAGGCCGAGGCTGTCACCTTCCTGGGCCTGGCCGACGGCGGCGAGCACGTGGCCCTGGTGTTCGGTGAGCTCGGCGTGGGGGAGATCCCGCTGGTCCGCCTGCATTCCGAATGCCTCACGGGTGACGTGTTCGGTTCGGCGCGCTGCGACTGCGGCCCGCAGTTGCGCGAGGGCGTCGAGCGCGTCTCCACCGCCGGAGGAGTGCTGCTCTACCTGCGGCAGGAGGGCCGCGGCATCGGCCTCTACAACAAGCTCGACGCGTACGCGCTGCAGGACGAGGGCCTGGACACCTACGAGGCCAACGCGGCCCTCGGGCTGCCGGAGGACGGCAGGGACTACACCGTGGCCGCCCAGATGCTCGGCGTGCTGGGCATCGGCGCGATCGACCTGCTCTCCAACAATCCCGACAAGGCGCGCCAATTATCCGGACTCGGCGTCGCGGTGCGTCGCCGGGTGCCCACCGGGGTGTTCGCCACCGACAGCAATATGCGCTACCTGCGCGCCAAGATCGACCGCACCGGACACACGATCGCCCTCACCGGACTCGCGAGCTGACGCCGAGAGCGGGGAAGACCGGAGCCATGGCGAAAACGGCGAACACCCCCCATGCGGGCGACTCCCGTCCGTACGTGCTGCTCTCCGCCGCGGTGAGCGTCGACGGGTATCTGGACGACACGAGTCCCGAGCGTCTGCTCCTGTCCAACGCGCTGGACTTCGACCGGGTCGACGACGTCCGCGCCGGTGTCGACGCGATCCTCCTGGGCGCCACGGCCGTACGCCGCGACAACCCCCGGCTGCTGGTCGGCTCGGCCGAGCGCCGCGCCGCGCGGGTCGCGAAGGGCCTGCCCGAATACCCGATGAAGGTCGTGGTCACCGGCTCCGGCGACCTGGACCCCGGCCTCGCGCTGTGGCACTGCGGCGGCGACAAGCTGGTGTTCACGGTCGACTCGGCGGTGGCGAAGCTGCTCGACACGATCGGCTCCCTGGCCGACGTGGTCAGCACGGGTCCCGCGCTCGACTGGCCGGCCGCCCTCGACGAACTCGGCCGCCGCGGCGTCAGGCGCCTCATGGTCGAGGGCGGCGGCACCGTCCACACGCAGCTCATGTCCGCGAACCTGGCGGACGAGGTCCACGTGGCCGTCGCCCCCCTGCTGGTGGGCCAGGCGCAGGCGCCCAGGTTCCTCGGCCCCGCGGACTATCCCGGGGGCCCGCTCGCCCGGATGCGGCTGCTCGAGGCGCGGCCGATCGGAGACGTCGTCCTGCTCCGGTATTCGCCCAAGGAGCGCGCCTGCTGAGGGGCGTTCCCGCCCGGGAGCCGCGCCCGCTCACAAATGCCCCCGCTCATGAATGTCCCCGCCCGGAAGGCGTGACCGCCGGGCCGGGCAGGCCGCCCGGCCCGGAGATCCGGGCGCTACGGCGTCACGTGGTCGCGCCAGGAGTGCAGCGGCACGAAGCCGAGTACCTCTCTGGCGTCGTCGATGGCGAGCAGCGTCTCGAACTCCCCGATCTCGCGGGTGATCTCCACGCCCGGGTAGACCTCCTTCAGCAGGTCCGCCGACGGCCGGTTCATCACGGTGTCCGCGGCCGCGATGATGAAGCTCCGGGCACCCCGCACGGGCGCGTCCAGAGCCAACCGGCAGGCGGCGGCGGCGTCCCGGGTGTCGATGTACCCCCACAGGTTCCAGCGGCGCAGCCGCGCGTCGTCCCAGAATCCGGGGAAGGCCTGATAGTCCTCGGGCCCGAGGATGTTGGACAAGCGCAGCGCGACGAAGGGGATGCCCGACCATCCGGAGACGTGCTCCGCCAGGGTCTCCGTGACCACCTTCGACAGCGCGTAGGTCGAGGTCGGGTAGGGGTAGTGGGCCTCGTCGACGGGGGCGTAGCGCGGAGGCACGTCGAAGGGCAGCCCAAGGGTCGTCTCACTGGAGGCCCACACGACCCGGCCGATCTTCAGCTGCGCGGCGGCCAGGAAAACGTTCGAGTTCATGACCGCGTTGTCGTTGAAGGTCTCCGACGGGGTCCGCAGTCCGGGCGCCGGGATGTTGGCCAGATGCACGACGGCGTCCACGTCGTGCAGGACCTCGACGGCCTGGCCGTACTCGGTCAGGTCCGCGACGAGAACCTGGGCGCCGAGGTCCGGCGGCCCCGGCCTGACATCGGTCGCCACCACCTCGAAGCCGTGTTCGAGCAGATCGCGCACCACGCTCCGGCCGAGCTTCCCGCTCGCTCCGGTGACGCAGATCCTGGCCATGGTTCCTCCAGCGGTGTTTCCGGGCTCTTGAGCTCTCAGGACACTCTCGCAACATCCGCCGCCCGCGATCTACCCGGGGCGCGTATCAGGGCAAAACACCAGGTCGGCCGGGGAATCCGGGGCCTGCGACGCGGAGATGATCTGCCGGGGAGGGCCGCCGACGTCCCGGTTTGCCGGATGTTCATGAAATAGATCCATATTGTTGGTTGTTCTGAATCCAACGGAACATTCACGGCGAAGGGCTCGATGCCCGCGCGGTATGCGCGATCCCTTCGGGGAGCCACTGCCAGGTACGCGGACATCGAAGGAGATCTGGTTTTGCGTCCTTTCATCGCCGAGCCCGGCCATGACGCCGACCTTCTGTGGGACACCCGCGCCGTCTTCCTGTCCGGCGGGGCCGCTCCCCGGCCGAGGACGCTGATCGACATCCTCGACGGCACGACACGGCGTCACCCACACGCGCTCGCGCTCGACGACGGCCACACCCGCCTCGACTATCTCGGCCTGCAGGCCGAGGTCGAGCGGACGGCCGCCGAGCTGCGCGCCGCGGGAATCGGCCCCGGCGACCGCGTCGGCGTGCGCCGTCCCTCCGGCACGGCCGGGCTGTACATCGCGATCCTCGGCATCCTGGCCGCCGGCGCCGCCTACGTCCCCGTCGACGCCGACGATCCGGACGAGCGGGCCGAGCTCGTCTTCTCCGAGGCGGGCGTCTGCGCGGTCCTGGGGGCGACGCTCGACGTCGTCGCAACCCCGCGGGGCCGTACGGGACCCGCAGGCCTGGACGACGACGCCTGGATGATCTTCACGTCCGGATCCACGGGCAAGCCCAAGGGTGTCGCGGTGACCCATCGGAGCGCGGCGGCCTTCGTGGACGCGGAGGCGCGGCTGTTCCTGTCCGAGAGGCCGATCGGCCCGGGTGACCGGGTGCTGGCCGGGCTGTCGGTCGCGTTCGACGCGTCCTGCGAGGAGATGTGGCTGGCCTGGCGGCACGGCGGCTGCCTGGTCGCCGCCCCTCGCGCGCTTGTGCGGACCGGCATGGACCTCGGGCCCTGGCTGGTGGACCGGGGCGTCACGATCGTGTCCACGGTGCCCACGCTGGCTGCCCTGTGGCCGGTCGAGACGCTCGACCGCGTCCGCCTGCTGATCTTCGGCGGCGAGGCGTGCCCTCCTGAGCTGGCCGAACGCCTCGCGGTGCCCGGGCGGGAGGTCTGGAACACCTATGGCCCCACCGAGGCGACCGTCGTCGCCTGCGCGGCCAGGATGACCGGGGAGGGCCCGGTCCGGATCGGCCTTCCCCTCGACGGGTGGGACCTCGCCGTCGTCGACGGGAACGGCGACCCCGTCGCCATGGGCGAGACGGGGGAGCTCGTCATCGGCGGCGTCGGCCTCGCCCGCTACCTCGACCCGGTCAAGGACGCCGAGAAGTACGCCCCGCTGCCGTCGCTCGGCTGGGCGCGTGCCTACCGCAGCGGCGACCTGGTCCGAGCCGAGGCCGAAGGCCTCATCTTCAACGGCAGGGCCGACGAGCAGATCAAGCTGGGCGGCCGCCGCATCGAACTCGGCGAGGTCGACGCCGCGCTGCAGGCGCTCCCGGGCGTCGCGGGCGCTGCGGCGGCGATCCGCACCGCGGGCGCGGGCAACCAGCTTTTGATCGGTTACCTCGTCCCCGGCGAGGGCTTCGACCATGAACAGGCGACCAGCCGGCTGAGGGAGTCACTGCCCGCCGCGCTGGTCCCGCGCCTCGCGATCGTCGACGCCCTGCCCACCCGGACCTCCGGCAAGATCGACCGCGACGCGCTCCCGTGGCCGCTGCCCATCGTGGCGCCGGGGGGGAGGGCACCCGACGCGGAGCTGTCGGGCCCGGAGCTGTGGCTGGCCGAACGCTGGGGCGAGGTCCTCGGCGTCACGCCGGACCACCCCTCGGCCGACTTCTTCACCGAGGGCGGCACCAGCCTGGCGGCCGCGCGGCTGGTCTCCGCGCTGCGCGCCGAGTATCCGGGCGCGGCCGTCGGAGACATCTACGACCATCCCACGCTGGGCGGCCTGGCGGCGCACCTGTCGGCGCCGCGCGCCGAGGAGATCGCCACCACCGACCGGGTGGTCACGCCGATGCCCAGGAGGGCCGCGATCGCGCAGGCGGCGCTGATGGTGCCGCTCCTCACCGTGGGCGCGCTGCGCTGGCTGACGGCGCTGGCCACGATCAACAACGTCGTCTCCCTGCCCTGGGCTCCCACCGCCTCGTGGGGATGGGTCCTCGCCGGGTGGCTGCTGTTCTTCTCGCCCGTGGGACGGATGGCCATCGCCGCCGGGAGCGCGCGCCTGCTCCTGCGCGGGGTCGGGCCGGGCGCCTACCCACGCGGCGGCCACGTCCACCTGCGGATCTGGTTCGCCGAACGACTCGCCGCCCGCCTGGGCGTCCCCGGGCTGTCGGGCGCCCCATGGGTCACCTACTACGCGAGAGCGCTCGGCGCGAGGATCGGCGAGGACGCCGACCTGCACTCCCTGCCTCCCATCACCGGGCTGCTGCGCCTCGGCGCGAACGCCGCGGTCGAGCCCGAGGTCGACTTGAGCGGCTACTGGTACGACGGCGACCTCGTCCGCGTCGGCGAGATCCGCGTCGGCCCCGGCGCGACCGTCGGCTCCCGCTCGACCCTGCTCCCCGGTGTCAAGATCGGGAAGAACGCCCAGGTCGCCCCCGGGTCCGCCGTCATCGGCACGGTTCCCTCCGGTGAACGCTGGGCAGGGGCCCCCGCCGTACGGCAGGGCAAGGCGCGCAAGACCGAGGACCGTCCCGCGCGCACGAAGAGGTGGGCCGCCGGCTACGGCCTGTCCGCACTGGTGCTGAGCATGCTTCCCGTGGCCGCGGCGGTCCCCGGGCTCGCCGTCCTCGTCGCCTTCCTGCGTGACAGCACGTCGCCGCTGGCCGCCGCGATGTACGCCGTGCCGCTCGCCACACTGGTATCGATGGCCGCGTTCGCCCTGGCGATCTTCGTCTGCGTCCGGCTGCTCGCGGTCGGCCTGCGGGAGGGCAGCCATCCCGTGCACAGCCGTCAGGCGTGGCAGGCGTGGGCGACCGGCCACCTGATGGCGATGGCGCGCGTCTGGCTCTTCCCGCTGTACGCCAGCGTTCTCACGCCGTCGTGGCTGCGCGCCCTCGGCATGAAGGTCGGGCGTGACGTCGAACTGTCGACCGTACTGGCCCTGCCGTCCATGACCTCCGTCGGCGACGGCGCCTTCCTCGCCGACGACACCATGGTCGCGCCGTACGAGCTTGAAGGCGGCCGCCTGCGGGTCGCGAACGCCCGCATCGGCAAGCGGGCCTTCCTCGGCAACTCGGGGATGACCGCACCCGGCCGGAAGGTCCCCAAGGACGGCCTGGTCGGAGTGCTGTCGGCGACCCCGAAGAAGGCCAAGGTCGGCTCGTCCTATCTGGGCATGCCGCCGGTCAGGCTCCGCCGCACCGTGGAGGGCGGCGACCGCAGCCGCACCTACGAGCCGCCGCGGCGGCTGAAGATCGCGCGCGCGGCGGTCGAACTGTGCCGGATCGTCCCCGCCATGGCCACGGTGGCGCTCGCCGTGCTCGTCCTCGCGGCACTCGAACACCTCGCCGCGTCGTACGGCTTCGGCGTCGCGGCCCTGCTGGGCGGGGTGGTCCTGCTCGGCGCGGGAGTCGTGGCCGCCGTGGTCGCGAGCCTGGCCAAGTGGGCGATCGTCGGCAGGATCGCGGCGGGCAACCGGCCGCTGTGGAGCTCGTTCGTATGGCGCAACGAGCTGGCGGACAACTTCGTCGAGGTGCTGGCCGCGCCGTGGTTCGCCGAGCCGTGGCTGGCCACGGCCCCGCTGAACCTGTGGCTCCGCTCGCTCGGCGCCCGCATCGGACGCGGCGTCACCTGTGACACCTACTGGCTGCCCGAGGCGGACCTGATCGAGCTGGGAGACGGCTCAAGCGTGAACCGGGGCTGCGTGTTGCAGACCCATCTGTTCCACGATCGGGTCATGAGCATCGATACGGTGGTCCTCCGCAAGGGAGCGACGCTCGGCCCGCACGGGGTCGTCCTGCCCGCGGCCACGGTCGGGGCGGACACCACGGTCGGCCCGGCGTCCCTGGTGATGCGCGGCGAGTCCGTGCCGCCCCAGACCCGCTGGTTCGGCAACCCGATCGTGGCGTGGGCTCCGTCCGACTGATGCAGAGATCCCGGAACGTGAGCGTGCTCCACCCCTATTTCCCCCAACACGGCGACGAGAGCTACGGGGTCGACCACTACGACCTCACGCTGGACTACCGGCTCGCCTCCAACAGGATCGACGCCGTCGCCCGGCTCCTGGTGACCCCCGTGGAGCCGCTGGACCGGCTCACGCTGGATCTCGGCGTTTTCCGGGTCGCGCAGGTCCTGGTGGGCGGGGAGCGCCTGCCGCACACTCATCGGGACGGCAAACTCCGGATCACGCCCGGCCGTTCGCTGCTTCCCGGCGAACCGGTCACGGTCGAGGTCCGCTACTCGGGGACCCCCCGTCCCGTTCGGAGTCACTGGGGCGGGCTGGGATGGGAGGAACTGACCGACGGTGCGCTCGTGGCGAGCCAGCCGACCGGTGCGCCTTCGTGGTTCCCCTGCAACGACCGCCCGGGCGACAAGGCCACGTACCGGATCTCGGTGACCGCGGCCGCGGCCTACCAGGTCGTCGCCAACGGCCGTCTGGTCTCCAAGCGCCGGGCGGCCTCGGGGACCACCTGGGTCTACGAGCAGGACGAGCCGATGGCCGCGTACCTGGCGAGCATCCAGATCGGGCGTTACCAGCGGGCCGAGCTGCCCGGGCCGGTTCCCCAGCACCTGGCCTACCCCGCCCGGCTGGCCACCCGGGTGAAACACGACTTCGGCCGCCAGGCGCAGATGCTGGCGGCCTTCACGGAACGGTTCGGCCCCTATCCGTTCGACGCGTACACCGTCGTCGTCGTGGACGACGAGCTGGAGATCCCGATCGAGGCCCAGGGGGTGTCGGTATTCGGGGTGAACCACGTCGAAGGCCGCCGCCGGTACGAACGGCTCGTGGCGCACGAACTGGCCCACCAGTGGTACGGCAACAGCCTGACGCTCGCCGACTGGCGCGACATCTGGCTGCACGAGGGGTTCGCCGCGTACGCGGAGTGGCTGTGGTCGGAGGACTCGGGCGCCGACAGCGCGGACGAGCACGCCCGACGGTGGCACCGCAGGCTCGCGACCATGCCCCAGGACCTGGTGCTCACCGATCCCGGCCCGGACCGGATCTTCGACGACCGGGTGTACAAACGCGGCGCCCTGACCCTGCACGCCCTTCGCAGGACGCTGGGCGACGCCGCGTTCTTCCCGATGTTGCGCGACTGGACGACCGCGCACCGGCACGGCGTGGTGACCACCGCCGAGTTCAGGGCCCACGTCCAGCGGTATGCGACGCGGCCGCTGGACACGTTCCTGTGGACCTGGTTGCACGACCGCCGGCTGCCCCTGCTGCCCTGACCCGGTACCGCAGGGGCGACGCCGTCAGCGGTAGCGGAAGCCGTCCAGGAACCGCCTGAACAGGCCGCCCACGCGGGGGAGGGGCTCGCCGGGCGGGGGCGCCACCGGACGCTGCCTGGCGATGGGCTGGTCGTAATCGGTGCGCGCGATGGCGTCGACGACCTGCTGCTCGTCGAAGTCCTCAGAACCGTCGATCACGGGGACGAACCCGACCAGCATGCCGTTGCGCATGACCTGAGCCTCGAGGCCCGCCGTGCCGTCGGTGTCCCATTCGGCCTCGCGCCCGTCCGGCAAAGTCACCCGCACGCCGAACTGGTAGACGCCCACTCTCGCCAATTGACCGTTGATGCCGCGCTCACGAAGCGCGTCGACGACGCGCCGTGCCCGATTCTCTTCCACCACTACCAAGGTAATCGTCACTCGCAGTTCACGAGCACGCCGTCCAGGGCGGGCTTACTGGAGCAAGTTATCTAGACAACTTGCTCAACCCGGCGTCGCTCAGGTGATGTCCGGGCAGAGAGGAACGTACCTGTGTCACCCCTCTCACGTGCCGTGACCTCCGGGAGCGCCGTCACGCTCACATCTCCGACCGCCCCCAACAAGGGCGACCGGGTGACCTTTCACTGGACCACGGACGCGCCCGATCCCAAGAACTGGATCGGGATCTACGACGGCGACCGTAAGCCGGGCACCGGCTCCGCGTTCGTCTGGGCATACGTCGGCGGAGAGTCCGGCGATCTCACTTTGGACACCTCGAAGCTGACCGGCGGGCCGTACACCGCGTACCTGCTGGCCAAGGACGGCTACGGCATCCTCGCCCAGACCGCCCCGTTCAGCTTCGCCGGGGCGTCGGCCGATTCCATCGTCCTGACCTCCCCGACCGCCCCGCTCGAGGGCGACAAGCTGACCTTCCACTGGGCCACGGAGACCCCCGACCCCACCAACTGGATCGGGATCTACGACGGCGGCAGGCTGCCGGGCAACGGCGGCTCGCTCGTGTGGGAGTACACCCCCGGCGCCTCCGGCGACATCACCCTGGACACCTCCGGCCTGAGCGGCGGCCCCTACACCGCGTACCTGCTGGCCAAGGACGGTTACGGCATCCTCGCCAAGACCACCCCCTTCAGCTTCACCGTTCGCCCCGTGATCCCGCGCCCGCACGCCGTGGTCGACTCCGTCACCGTCGCCCCGCAGACGGCCGGCGAGTCCGTCTCGGTCCAGCTGGGCGGGCTCTGGATCAGGCCGGAGGGCAACGCGGCCGGCTCGGCCGCCTTCCGCCGCATCAGCGGCCCCTCCTGGCTGTCCGTCACCGCCGCAGGCGAGGTCACCGGCAGGGCGCCCGTCATCCCGCTGAAGACGCCGGGCCAGCTCGTGGTCGGCGTCCAGGACAGCGTGATCGGCGGCGACACCCTCACCGTCCAGGTGCCCGTACGCGGCAACGGCGACCGGGTGCAGGTCAAGATCGCAACGCTGAACCTCTGGGACGGCGGATCGCACGTCGACGGCACCCTGGAGAAGCAGCTGCGCCTCGTCCTCACCCAGGGCCTCGACATCGTCGCGCTGCAGGAGACCGGCGGCACCGCCGCGCAGGCGCTGGCCAAGGCGCTGGGCTGGCAGTACTACCAGAGCGGCGGCAGCCTCGGCGTCGTCAGCCGCTACCCGCTCGGCGACGTCGTGGCGCCCACCGCCGCGGTCCCCGCCGCGGCCGTCACGGTCACGCTGCCCGGACGCCGCACCATCCGGCTGTGGACGGCTCAGCTCGACGAGGCCGACTACGGCCCGTACGCGCTGGCGTCCGGCCGGACGGCCGCACAGGTGGAGGCGGCGGAGCGGCTGACGCTGCGCTACCGGCAGGTTCAGGCGCTGCTGGCGGCGATGAAGCACGACCTGTCCTCCAGCGTTCCCGTGGTCCTCGCGGCCGGCCTGGCCTCGCCGTCCCACCTGGACTGGACCTCCCGTACGGCTTCCGCGCACGGGGGAGTGGGCAGGCTCCGCTGGCCGGTCACCGACGCCCTGCAGAAGGCGGGCCTCGACGACGCGTTCCGCGGCGCGAACCCGAACCCCGCGAAGGACCCCGGCATCACGTGGTCGCCGGTCCGGCCGACCGGCGAGAACGGGAAGGCGGAACCGCAGGACCGCGTCGACCAGATCCAGTACCGGGGGTCGCTCAAGGTCGTCGAGGCCCACTCGCTGTTCACCGGCTGGCCGCAGCCCGTGCCCGGAACCGCCGCCAACGGCTGGCCGTCCGACCACGCCGCGGCCGTCGTCACCTTCTCCCTCAACGCCGCACGCGGCTGACAGACCTAAGGAACACCACCCATGAGTGACATCAGTCGTCGCGCCTTCATCGGCGCAACCGCGGCGGCCGGAGCGGCGGCGGCCGTCGCCGGCATGAGCGGCACGGCCGAAGCCTCCGACAACGGGCACGACCACGGGCGCGGAACCATCGCCGACGTGAAGCACGTCGTGATCCTGATGCAGGAGAACCGCAGCTTCGACCACTACTTCGGCACCCTCAACGGGGTGCGGGGATTCGGCGACCGCCAGGCGCTGGAGTTCCCCAACGGCGACTCCGTGTTCCGCCAGCCCGCCAGAGGACGGGCCGAGGGATACCTGCTGCCCTTCCGGATGGACACCACCAAGTACAACGCGCAGAACGCGGGAGGTCTCCCGCACGACTGGGACACCGGGCACACGGCCGTCGACGGCGGCGCCATGGACAAGTGGGTCTCCGCCAAGGGCGAGCGGACCATGGGCTACTTCACCCGTGAGGACATCCCCTACCAGTACGCGCTGGCCGACGCCTTCACCCTGTGCGACGGCTACTTCTGCTCCCTGAACGGGCCCACCGACCCCAACCGCCTCTATCTGTGGACCGGCACGGCCGGCCCCGGCGTCGACGGCACCACCGGCCCCTGGACCGACAACACGCCGGTCACCGGCAACCCCGTGGCCGACTGGACGACCTACGCCGAGCGGCTGGAAGAGGCCGGCGTCACCTGGCGCGTCTACCACAACCCCGACGGCTCGGACGACCGCAACGGCGACTACGACGACAACGCCCTGTCGTACTTCAAGCAGTTCCACGCGTTCCCGAAGGACGACCCGCGGTACATCAACGCGATGACCAAGTGGGACCTCACCGCGTTCGACCAGCACTGCAAGGACGGCACCCTGCCCACGGTCTCCTGGCTGGTGGCGCCGTACCTGTTCTGCGAGCACCCGGCGGCCAGCCCCGACTACGGCGCCCACTGGGTCAACACCGCGCTGCAGTCGCTGTTCTCGAACCCGGACGTCTGGAAGCACACCGTCTTCCTGCTGATGTACGACGAGAACGACGGCTACTTCGACCACGTGATCCCGCCGATCCCCGAGCCGGGCACGCCGGACGAGTTCGCGAACGGCAAGCCGATCGGGCTCGGCAGCCGGGTCCCGCTGTGGGCGGTCTCGCCGTGGTCGCGCGGCGGCTGGGTCAACTCCCAGGTCTTCGACCACACCTCGGTGGTGCGCTTCCTCGAGCACGTGACCGGCGTGAAGGAGCCGAACATCTCCGAGTGGCGGCGCGCGGTTTGCGGCGACCTCACGAGCTGCTTCGACTTCACCAGGCCCGACTACAGCATCCCGCGGCTGCCCGACACGGTGGCGCTGATGGCCAAGGCAGACGCGAACAACTCGCTGCCGGGAGTGAAGCTGCCGGCGACCGGCCAGCAGTCCATGGCCGTACAGGAGCCCGGACAGCGCCCGCATCGTCCGCTGCCCTACCTGCCCTGGGCGGACGTCTCGGTGGACCGGGAGAGCGGAAAGGTCACCTGCACGCTGACCAACAGCGGCACGGTCGCCTTCCACTTCACGGTGCTCCCGAACGTCGTGCTTCCCTTCGTCGGCACGCCGTTCACGGTCGCCCCCCGCTCGTCGCGCACCTACGTGTGGGACACCACGAAGACCGACGGCCGGTACGACTTCACCGTGCAGGGGGCCGACGGCTTCGTCCGCAGCTTCTCCGGCACGGTCGTGCGGGCAGGCCAGGACGACGTGGCGGTGCCGTCCGTCGAGGCGAAGTTGCGGCACATGGGCCGCCCGGACAAGGCCCAGGTCGAGCTGGAGCTGGTCAACGACGGCGGCGCGGAGGTCGCCTTCACGATCACGCCGAACGATTTCGGCGGCAAGGCGCAGACCATCTGGGTCGGACCCGGACGGCACGCCGAGACGACGTGGCGGACCGACGACGGCCGGTACGACTTCACCGTGACCGCGGGCACCGGCACCCGCTTCGCCCAGCGCTACGCGGGGACCGTGCACTAAGTCCGAGCATCAAGTCCGACGGTACGAACCGGGCGCGGTGGTCACCACCGCGCCCGGTTCCATCTCCGGGGGTGCCGGGGGTGCCGGGGGTGCCGGGGGTGCCGGGGGTGCCGGGGGTGCCGGGGGTGCCGGGGGTGCCGGGGGTGCCGGGGGT
>NZ_BONV01000038.1 GCF_016862895.1 Planotetraspora kaengkrachanensis
TGCCGGGGGTGCCGGGGGTGCCGGGGGTGCCGGGGGTGCCGGGGGTGCCGGGGGTGCCGGGGGTGCCGGGGGTGCCGGGGGTGCCGGGGTGATCATGCACAGGTTCGTGAACGTGTCCACCGACCTGCGCCGATGCATCGCGTGATCATGCACGGATTCGTTGATGCATGCTCTGACCTGCGCCTTCGATCTCCGTGACCATGTACGGAGGGCCGGTCTGATTTCCCATTCGTGGGCCTTGTAGCCGCCTGGGTGAGGTTGTCGTGATCCGCGATGGCGCTCTGATTTGCCAGATCACGAACGGCATCGCCGCACTTGGGAGGGCGTTTCTCCGAAAGTGCGCATGATCACGAACGGGGGAGGGGCAGGTGGGGGCCGTTCCGTGCGAAGGTGTGCATGATCACGCGATGCATCGGCGCAGGTCAGTGGGCACGTTCACGAAACTGTGCATGATCGCCGGCAGCCCGAAGCCTGAGGGTGCACTGCCCATTCGACGCCCGGGTCGACGAGCCCTGGCGCTTTCATGGACATGCCATGACCATGGCGTCGGCTTCGCCGGGTAGCGGGAGGTGTGAGGGAAGCATCGTGAGAAAGGTGGTTAGATCATGATGCGAACGGGTTTGACGGCTCGCCCGGATGTGGCCGAACTGCGTGACACGTACGACCGGGCAGGGTCGGCCGCTCCAGCGCAGTTCGCGGATGGCCTGACTCTGCTGGCGGGCCTCTATCTGGCGATTTCACCGTGGGTCGCAGGGTTCTACGGGTTCGGGAACCTGACGCTCAACAATCTGATCGTCGGCTTGGCGGTCGTCGCGCTCGCCATGGGGTTCGCGTCGGCCTTCGGCCGGACGTACGGCGTGAGCTGGCTGGTGCCTGTACTGGGCGTGTGGACGATCATCGCGCCCTGGGTCATCAGCGGACAGCCGGCCACCACTCGCACCGTCTGGAACAACGTCGTGACCGGCGCCGTCATCGCCGTGTTCGGCCTTGCGGCCATGGCCACCGCAATGCTCCACCAGCGGAAAAAGCAAGTGGTCAGTGAGCACCGAACCGGCGGCAGGCAGTAGCACTCCAGGACGCCGGCGAGTCCGGTTCGCCAGTCGCCCGGCCGGCCCCAGTCTGCTCCAGACGCGGTCCGCCTGGCCCTGCCGCCGACCACCAGGCCGTCCTGACAGTTGAATCGCGAGGGGCGTCTGTCCCCTTAGGGGCGGGCGCCCCTCGCGGCCGCTGCCCCCAAGATCTCTGTGCCCGCCTGGCAGGCCCATACCGATCTCCGGCTGGGGTGCCAGGACCGTCGTGGGTCTCTCCCTCCGTACACGACTGCGTCCTCGACGGCGAGATCGTCACGCTCGCCGAGGAGGGCAGGCCGTCGTTCGCCACGCTGCAGCCCCGCATACATCAGCGCCACCCCGGCAGGATCGCCCAGCTTGATCGTCACCGGAGTGCGGTCTACGCGACGGGCGTTCGATTTCCACGCCCAGACACGGCATCGTTAGGCG
>NZ_BONV01000039.1 GCF_016862895.1 Planotetraspora kaengkrachanensis
TGTACCGTCATTCCGTCCGCGTCCTTGGCCTCGTCGAACAATCGTCGGAACCGCTCGCCGGACCGCAGGATGTGCCGACGCATGGCATAGGCGGCGGCGTCGGGGTCACGCGCGGCGATCGCGGCCAGAACGTCTTCGTGCTCGGCCATGGCCAAGTGAGTGACCTGGGTGTCGTGGGCAAGCCGGAACAGGTGCACGTGTGTGTGCAGGCGAGCGAGCGCTTCGCGGATGAGCTGGTTCTCCGCGCTCAGAGCGACGAGATCGTGAAAAGCGGCGTCGCGGAGCCCGAAGGCGCCGTAGGCCATGAGGCCGGTGCCCCCCTCCAGTTCCGCCATCTCCTCCAGCATTCGTTGCAGACCGGCCACCTGCTCCGAGCTTGCGCGTTCGGCGGATCTGCGCGCCGCCGCCGGCTCGAGGAGCAGGCGGAGCTCAAGCATGTCCTCGAATCGGCGACGGGTGATTTGGGGGGGAATGCGGTAGCCGGCATGGGGCACACGCACGACCAGGCCCTCGGCCTCCATCCGGTTCAGAGCGTCTCGGATCGGCGTCTGCGAGACCCCCAGCTCTCGCGCCAGGACGTCGATCGTGACGCGGGAGCCAGGCTCGATCCGTAGCGACATCAACTGTCCGAGCAGAGTGTCGTACACCTCGTCGGCAAGCCGGCCGCGAGATCGGCGCCGCGCGATCATCGCTTCGTCGTCCATCGTGACGTGAGGTCCTTTCTTGCGTCTTCGGGAACCTGTTGACATCGGTCGCACTACTGCGGGATGTTGACGCCCACAATCGGATCGTATAGGAAAGGTGACGGATGCCACCCATCCTTCACCCATCGCGGAACCGCCCGCATCGCTCCGCTTCGATCAGTTGGAGCTCCCATGAGCATGCTCGACGTCCTGCTCGGTTCGCCACCGGGGGCACATGGACCGAAGGACTTCTCGACTGCTTGAAACCCCATTACGTCACGGCGTACTCGTGACGCCGGTCTGCGGGTCAGCCCCTGCGACAGCCGGCAACACGCCTGAACAACCCCCCAGCAACTGCTCGGCGAAGCACGCAGCAAGGCTCCAGAGGTCCCCACCCAGAAAGCAGGCAAGAAGATGCGGTATCCAAGGCGAATAGGACGCCTGGCGATGGCGGCCATGTTGGTGGCCACGACCATGGCGGCTTGCGGCCAGGACGACGGCGCGACGAGCGCCCCCAAGGCACCGGCGACCATCCCGGAGCTCACCAAGGACCCGCTGACCCTCAGCTTCATCTGGTTCGACTGGCCCCCCGCCCACGCGCTGGAAGCCTTCGCGAACGCGGAGTACACCAAGGTGCGGTCGAACGTGACCATCAAGGTCAACACCGTGCCGAACGCGAACTGGCACGACGCGATGTTCACCCAGTTCGCCGCGCACAAGACCGACTTCGACATCCCGATCCTGGACTCGCAGCACATCGGCGAGGCCGTGACGAACGGCAACATCCTCGACATCACCGACTTCGTCAAAAAGAACATCGACGTCAAGGCCTACAACCCGTACCTCCTGGCGGCCTACGGCCAGTATCCCCAGGCGGAGACCGGGAAGCGCGACGAAAACGCCAGCCTGTACGGACTGCCGCTGCTCGGCGACACCTGGACGATGATCTACCGCAAGGACCTGATCGGCGACAAGCCACCGCAGACGTGGGACGAGATGATCTCAGTCGCCGAGAAGTGCCAGGCGGACAACCCTGGCGTCAGCGGGCTGGCTTTCCACCAGGCCAACGGTTCGGACGCCGCGGCCGTAACCTACAACACGGTCAACGGCGTCTACGGCGGCAACCTCTGGGACTCCAAGACGCGCAAGATCAACGGCGTCCTCAACGACGCTGCGGGCCAGGAGGCGATGGACGTCCTGGTCAACAAGATGAAGCCGCTGACCGCCGCGGGTTCCGGCAACTGGTTCATCGACGAGGTGAACGCGGCGGTCGCCCAGGGCAAGGCATGCATCGCGTTCAACTGGATCGCCGCGAGCGGCGGCCTGCTTGACCCGAAGCAGTCGACGCTCGGCACCACGCGGGAGGAGATTCTCGACAAGCTGGGTTTTGCCACCCTGCCGAGCCAGAAGACGAACCTGGTGCCTCTCGGCGGCATGGGGATGCACGTGTCGGCCTACTCCCCTGCGGCGAACCAGGCGGAGGCCCTGAACTTCATGAAGTGGTTCGAGCAGCCTGACATCCAGAAGAAGTGGGCCGCGGCTGGTGGCGTGCCATCGCGTACGGACGCCCTGGAGTCGCCCGAGTTCCTCAATGCCGGGCCGTTCAACAAGGTGTACGCCGACTCGGTTTCGCGGATGCGGGACATGTGGAACGTGCCCGAGTACGCGCGCCTCGTCGACATCGAGAACACCAACGTGAACGCGGCGCTCAACGGCGCGAAGACGCCGAAGGATGCGCTCAACGACATCGCCAAGGAGCAGCAGGGCGTACTCGACTCCGGCAGCCGCAAGGGCGGCGGCGGACTGTGAGTGACTCCGTCCCTCTGACGACCGACCACCCCGGGCAGGTGGCGTCCGCGACGCCGCCTGCACCGGGTCGGTCCCGCCGGCTGAGCGACCGCGGGCTCGCCGTGGCCTTCATCTCCCCCGCGCTGCTGCTGTTGCTCGCAATGTCGGTGTTCCCGTTGCTGTGGGCGTTGTACCTGTCTTTCACCGACTACTCGGCCACCCGCGGGGGGCCGGCCCATTTCGTCTGGTTCGAGAACTACACCGCCATCCTGACTTCGGCGCAGGTCCACCTGAGGGCCTTGACGACGTTGATCTACGTGGTCGGCGCGGTCGCCCTGCAGACCGTGCTCGGTTTCTCCATCGCCTACCTGATCTCACGGCGCACGCACGGGCGAGGACTGCTGACCACTCTGTTCCTGGTTCCGATGATGCTGTCGCAGGTCGTGGTCGGGCTGTTCTGGAAATTCATGCTCGACGCGCAATTCGGCGTGATCAACAGCATGCTCGGCTCGCTCGGCCTGGGGCAGGTGGAGTGGCTCACCCGGCAGCGAACGGCACTGATTTCCCTGATCGTGGTCGACACCTGGCAATGGACGCCGTTCATCATGCTCATCGCACTTGCGGGCCTTACCGCGGTCCCCAAGTACTTGTACGAGGCCGCCTCGATCGACCGGGCGTCCGAGTGGTTCCGGTTCCGCACCATCACTCTTCCGCTGGTGTGGCCGCTGCTCCTCATTGCCGTGTTGTTCAGGGCCATCGAGGCCTTCCGGCTGTTCGACCTCGTCTACATCCTCACCAGCGGAGGTCCGGGGGTCTCCACCGAGACGTTGTCGTTCCACGTCTACAAGGTGGCGTTCCTGGGCTTCAACACCGGAACCGCCTCGGCGTACGGGATCCTCATGGTCCTCGTCGTCATCGTCCTCACGCAGCTCTACCTGCGCTACTTGAACAAGCTCAAGGAGGACTGATGGCCGTCTCCGTCGACGAGGCCGTGTCCACAGGTCCTGTCCGGGACCACACGTCCCCCGCGCGCCGCTTCGGCGGCAGGGGTCGCTCCGTGCTGGAGATCGCGCTGCTGACCGTGCTGGCCGTCGTGATGCTCTTTCCGGTGCTGTGGATGATCGAGACGTCCATCAAGGAGAACCGGGACGTCTACGCCATCCCGGCCAAGTTCTTCGACTTCACGGTCACTCTGGACCATTTCAAGGACGTGTTCGTCGCCTCCGGCGGTCGCTCGTCCTTGTCCGGCTCGTTCCTCAACTCCTTCGTGGTCGCCGGGGTCTCCACGGTGCTGGCCACCGTGCTGGGAGTCCCGGCGGCCTGGGCCTACTCACGCTTCGCCGTGAAGGCCAAGAAGGACCAGCTGTTCTTCATCCTGTCCACCCGCTTCATGCCGCCCGTGGTGGTCGTGATCCCGATCTTCCTCATGTACCGCCAATTCGGACTCATCGACACCAAGCTCGGCCTGATCCTCATCTACACCGCGTTCAACGTCCCCTTCACGATCTGGATGATGAAGGGGTTCGTCGACGAGGTGCCCGCAGAGTACGAGGATGCCGCCATGCTCGACGGCTACACCCGTCTGCAGGCGTTCTGGCGATTTACCCTTCCCCTGCTCCTGCCCGGTATCGCCGCGACGGCGGTCTTCGCCCTCATCTTCTCGTGGAACGAGTTCGTGTTCGCCATCTTCCTTACCTCCAGCGACGACGTGCGGACGGCTCCACCCGCCATCGCCGGCCTCATCGGTGGAACCACTGTGGACTGGGGTCTCGTGGCCGCCGCCTCCGTAGTGTTCGCCCTACCGGTGCTCGTCTTCGCCTACCTGGTGCGCAAGCACCTTGTCGCCGGTGTGACGCTCGGGGCGGTGCGACGCTGATGGCGGGCATCGAGGTGACCGCCCTGCACAAGCGCTACCCGGACGGGACGGTCGCAGTTGAGCACGTGGACCTGTCCATCGGCGACGGCGAGCTGTTCGTGATGCTCGGCCCTTCGGGTTGCGGCAAGACGACCACGCTGCGGGCCATAGCGGGCCTGGAGAGGCAGACGACGGGCGACATCCACATCGGCGACACGCTGGTCAACGACCTGCCGCCCGCCGAGCGCGACATCGCCATGGTGTTCCAGTTCTATGCTCTCTACCCGCATCTGAGAACCCGCGACAACCTGGCGTTCCCGCTGCGGGCCGAGGGACTGCCCAAGGCGGAGGTGCAGGAGCGGGTCGACGAGGCCGCCCGGCTGATGCGGCTCGGTCCGCTTCTGGACCGGCGACCGCGCCGGCTGTCCGGCGGGGAGCAGCAGCGCGTCGCGCTTGCGCGCGCCCTGGTGCGACGACCGCGCGCATTCCTCATGGACGAACCTCTCACCAATCTGGACGCGGAGCTGAGGGCGGACATGCGCGCGGAGATCAAGCACCTGCAGGGGGAACTGGGGACGACGATGGTCTACGTCACCCACGACCAAGTCGAGGCGATGTCGCTCGGTCACAGGATCGCCATCCTCAACAAGGGCCGCGTCGAGCAGATCGGCACGCCGCTGGAAGTGTACGACCGTCCGGCGAGTCTTTTCTGCGCCGCATTCATCGGCTCCCCGCCGATGAACCTGATTGAGGTGGAGGTGGCCGACGGGAAGCTGCGCAGTCAGGGCGGACTGGTCCTCACGCCACCGCCAGGCCTGCCGCGCGACAGTTGCCTGGTCGCAGGCGTCCGGCCGGAGGCGCTGGAAGTCACAGAACCAGGGGCGGAACGTTCGGTCCCGGCCCGCGTGGTCTCGGCGGAGTGGCTGGGCGACGAAATCATCTACGTGGTTGACCACGGCGGCCAGCGCGACGTACGGGTTCGGATGCCACCGACTGTCCGTTTCGCCGCTGACGCACCGGTCGGGCTGCGGCACACCGGCGGGACCCCGGCGGTCTACGACGTGAGCACGGAAGAGCTGGTGGCCTGATGGGAACCGTGGCAGCGCACGGGCTGTGCAAGTCCTTCGGTAAGGTCCAGGCCCTGGACGGGGTGACGCTGGACGTGCCGGACGGCTCGTTCTTCGTCGTGCTCGGACCCTCCGGGGCAGGCAAGACGACGACCCTGCGAGCGATCGCCGGCCTTGAGAAGCTTGACGCCGGGTCGGTGCATCTGGACGGGCGGGACGCGACCGGTGACGCCCCGGCCGCACGCGACCTGGCCATGGTCTTCCAGAACTACGCCCTCTACCCGCGACACACGGCGTACGAGAACATCGCTTCGCCGCTGCGGGCACGCCGCCGTTCTTCGAGCGAGATCGCCGCTGCCGTCGAGCAGATGTCGAGCCTGCTGCACATCGAACGTCTGCTGCAGCGTCGTCCGGCGCAGTTGTCGGGCGGTGAGATGCAGCGTGTCGCCCTGGCCCGGGCGCTGGTCCGTCGCCCGCGCGCGTTTCTCATGGACGAGCCGCTGACGAACCTCGACCTCAAGCTCCGCGTCGAGATGCGCACCGAGCTCACCCGTATCCACCGGAGCCTCGGAGCAACCTTCGTCTACGTGACCAACGACCAGGTCGAGGCCCTGTCCATGGCCGACCAGGTCGCGGTCCTCAAGGAGGGGAAGGTGCAACAGGTCGGAACGCCGGCCGAGGTGTACGAGCGTCCAGCCAACCAGTGGGTCGCAGGCTTCGTCGGGAGCCCGCCGATCAGCCTGCTCGCCTGCCACGCCGAGGGAGATCGTCTGGTCGGGGCGGAAGGCTGGACGCTGCCGCGGCCCCGCTGGACCACGGCTGAGGACGGTCGTCCGCTGCTGCTGGGCCTGCGCGCAGAGGACCTGTCCGTCGAGCAGCGTGGGGACGCGTCGTTGTCGGGTGAGCTCTACGGCCTTGAGCCGCTCGGTGACCGAACGGTGGTCGACGTCCGAGTGGGGACGGAGATCCTCAAGGTCAAGGCACGACCCACCGTCACCGGTACGCCGGGCGAGCGGCTGCTTGTCACGGTCGACCTGGACCGTGCGCACCTGTTCGATGCGGGCACCGGGCTGGCGCTGTCCGAGGCCGGGAGGTAACCGCGCAGGGCGGCGACGTCGACATGCGCCCGCACGTGGCAATCGAGCCTCGGCGGACCGTCACCGGTGAGCACGGCCTGACGACGCTGAAGCAGCCATGGCCCGAGAAGGCGATCGGTGGCGCGGGGCGTCGCCCTGCGGCCAGGGCCAAGGCCACGTACGACCCGCTCGGCGACCTCGACCCCGACGAGGTCGTGTGACCCGTTCGTCAACGCGCGTGGCGCGATCGCTGAGGTCACGCTGGCCATCACCAAGAACATCACAGGAGGCGACGCAATGAGTGACCCGATGAACGTCCTGGCCCCCGAGCACCGGCGGCTCCGGATTGGCGACGCCTGGCGCGACGCCGCCAGCGGAGCCACCTTTGTCGTCGAGGACCCGGCCACCGGCAAGACCATCGCCGAGGTGGCGGACGCCGACGTCGTTGACGGGCTCGCCGCTCTGGACGTGGCGAGCAAGGCAATGGCGGATTGGGCGGCGACCCCGCCGCGAAAACGGTCAGAGTTGTTGACCGCGACGTACCGGGCACTGACCGAGCGATCCGAGGAGGTCGCCCGGCTTATAACGCTCGAGATGGGCAAGCCGCTCGCCGAGGCTCGGGGAGAGGTGGCCTACGGCGCCGAGTTCTTCCGTTGGTTCGCCGAGGAGGCGGTGCGCGTCGAGGGGCGCTACAACACCGCTCCCGCTGGTGGATATCGCATCCTCACCGTGCCGAAGCCGGTCGGACCGTGCGTCTTCGTGACGCCCTGGAACTTTCCGTTGGCCATGGGTGCCCGCAAGATCGCTCCTGCGCTGGCGGCGGGCTGCACGACGATCACCAAGCCGGCAGCCCAAACGCCACTCACCATGCTGTTCCTGGCCCGCATCATGGAGGAGGTCGGCGTTCCCCCGGGCGTCGTCAACGTCGTGACAACCGAGCGTGCCGGCGAGGTGGTCTCAGCACTGCTAGCCGACCGTCGGACCCGCAAGCTTTCGTTCACCGGGTCGACCGAGGTCGGGCGCGTGCTGCTACGACAGGCGGCGGACAACGTGCTGCGCACCTCGATGGAACTGGGCGGCAACGCGGCCTTGATCGTGTGTGCCGACGCGGACCTGGACGTCGCGCTCGACGGTGCCATGGTGGCCAAGATGCGCAACATCGGGGAGTCCTGCATCGCGGCCAACCGAATCTACGTCGAGGAGCCGGTGCGGGAGGAGTTCACGGCGCGCTTCGCCAAGCGGATGGGCGCGCTCTCGGTGGGCCATGGTCTCGACGACGGTGTGGACGTCGGGGCGCTGATCGACGAGGCCTCGGTCACCAAGATCGACGAGCTCGTCGCCGACGCGGTCAATCGCGGCGCCCGTGTCTTGGTGGGCGGCGAGCGTCCGGATGGGCCGGGCCACTTCTACCCGCCTACGGTCCTCGTCGACGTGCCCGAAGACGCGCGGATGCTGGAGGCGGAAATCTTCGGCCCGGTGGCGCCGATCATCTCGTTCACGTCCGACGACGAGGTAATGGCGAAGGCCAACGACACCGAGCACGGCCTGGTCGGATACGTCTTCACCCGTGACCTCCAGCGGGCGCTCCGGTTCACCGAGGGGCTAGAGACGGGGATGGTCGGCATCAACCGTGGTCTGATCTCGGACCCGTCAGCTCCGTTCGGAGGCGTGAAGCAGTCCGGGATCGGCAAGGAGGGGTCGCACGAGGGCATCCTTGAGTACCTCGACGTCACCTACGCGGCGATCGACCTACCGTGACCGGCCTGCTGCTCCGGGTGCCCGCCGAGGATCACCGCGCCCTGTGCACACATGACCTGACCGGCCTCCACCCGTGGGGCGGGACCCGGGCCATGGTCGGCACGAATCCGCCGGCACCCGTCGACTCCGCCGGTGTGCGCGCCACAGACGCGGCCGCGGCGGTGGATGGGGCGATCAGCCCTTTCGGCGGTCCCAAAGGCTACGCCCTCGGGCTCATGATCGAGGTGCTGGTCGCGACCTTGACTCGTACCGCCCTTGGCGACGATGTCCGCGGGACCCTCGATCCGACTGACCCGCCCACCAAGGGCGACGTCTTCATCGCGATGGACCCGAGGGCGCCCGGGCGCGACCGAGTCTGGGACCCCGGCGCGCGCCTGCGCCACCCGGCAGCCAACCTTGCCGACGCCGTCCCGGTCTCCCAGGTGACCTGGACGTCCGCCCAGCAAATTACCGCCGACGTTCCAGAGAGGCACTGACATGCTTGAGACCGTCCGCGGACCACGCCAGCTGATGGTGGGCGAAGGGGTCGCGCAGAACATCCCACGAGTGGTGGCCGAGTGTGGCTCGCGAGTCCTCATCGTGACCGACCGGGTTCTTCTGGGGCAGCCTGGCGTGGCCGAGATCGTGGCCGCCGTGCGGGAGAAGGTCGGAGTCGTCGGGGTGTTCGCCGACGCGACTCCGGACGTGCCACTCGCCGATGTCGCCCTGGCCGTCGCGGTCGCCGCAGAGGTGGACGCCGACGTGATCCTCGCCATCGGGGGTGGCACGGTGATCGACCTCGCCAAAATCGTCGGCGTCATCCGGCGCCATGGTGGGACGCCGCGCGACTTCTACGGCGAGTCGAAGGTGCCGGGGCCGACGATTCCTCTCGTCGCGGTCCCGACGACGTCAGGCACCGGCTCCGAGCTCACGCCCGTCTCGGTGTTGACCGACCCGGACCGCGAGCTGAAGGTGGGGGTCTCCAGCGTCCACATCGTGCCCGACTTCGCCATCGTCGACCCCGAGCTCACCTACACCTGCCCTGCGACCGTCACTGCCCACTCCGGCATCGACGCGTTTTGTCACGCGGTGGAGAGCTACACCGCGCAACCCCGGGCCCACGGACCGCGCGACCCGGTGGAGCAGGTCTTCCTCGGCCGCAACCCGATCACCGATCACTACGCGCTCCTGGCCGCGGAGCGGATCGCCCGCAGCTTGCCCCGTGTCGTCAGGGACGGAGGCGACAAGGACGCGCGCGCGGACATGTCCTATGGGTCCATGCTGGCCGGGATCGCATTTTCCCACGCAGGCAACGCGGCTCCGCACGCCCTCCAGTACCCCATCGGCGCAGCCACCCACACACCGCACGGCCTGGGCGTCGGGCTGCTGCTGCCCTACGCGCTGGACGCGGCCAGGGATGCCATCGGCGACCGGTTGACCATCCTCGCCGGGGTGTGCGGGCTCGACGTGACCGACGCCTCGGATGCCGAGGCCGCAGATACGTTCCTCACCTGGCTCGACGGGCTCCTTGCCGACATCGGCATCCCCACCACCTTGGCGGACATCGGCGTGGCACGCGCCGACCTCCCGCGCTTCGCGGAGATGGCAAGTGGCGTCACCCGCTTGATCCAGAACCATCCAGGCCCGACCGACACCGCCAGCCTGACCGCGATCCTCGAAGCGGCCTGGATCGGGGACCGGACCCGACACGTCCTGACTCCGGAGCAGAGATAGTGACGGGCCTTTCACATGACGACGAGTTCCCTGCCCCAAGGTCTTTGGGTGGGAGATGCCGCTGATCCGTCTGGTCGGGTCGACTGGGTCGCTCGTGGATCCGTTGTAGCGGCATTGGGGGAGTTTCCGGCTGACCTGCTGCATGAGGGTGGAGGCGGCGGCCTCGCTCGGCAGCACCCAACCCTGTTGGGTGAGGTGGCCCTTGTAGGGGACGGCGATCGCTTCCTTGGCCGTGGCGTATCGCTTGTCGGCGGACACTCCGGGAGTGTTCAGCGGATTGAGCGGAAGACAGATGTTGAGCCGGGTAATGGTGGCCTGCGGGACGGTACTGGTCTCACCGCCGGATAGGCCGGCGTCCGTTGGATCGAGGAAAAGCGCATTGACGTCCTCGCAAGTCCCAGACTGCGCTGAATATGCTACTGGGCTCGGATCGTAGGGTGAATGCGTCACGTTGATGTGAGCGGCCCCGTCGACCTGATCGGCGTCGCGGATGGTCTGCAGGCGTGCATGATCATCAGTTGGGAAGCAGTACGTGCGTGTCTGGGTTGGAAAGCCTCACCCGGAGCCCGGAGTGATCAGGCCGATCTCGTAGGCCAGGATCACCGCGTGTACGCGGTCGCGCAGGAACAGTTTCGACAGGACGTTGCTCACGTGGGTCTTCACTGTTTCCTCCCCGATCACAAGTCGGGCGGCGATTTCCGCGTTGGAACAGCCTCTCGCCAGCAGTTCGAGCACCTCGCGTTCCCTCCCTGTGAGGGTCTCGACGGCGGCCGGCGCCTTCTCCGGCCGGCGCGGGCGGGCGGCGAACTCCCCGATCAGCCGCTTGGTGATCGAGGGGGCGAGCAGCGCCTCTCCAGAGGCGACGACCCGTACGGCGCTGACCAGATCGTCCCGGCGCACGTCCTTGAGCAGGAAGCCGCTGGCGCCCGCTCGCAGCGCGTCGTAGACGTAGTCGTCGAGGTCGAAGGTGGTCAACATCAGCACTTTGACGGGATCGGCCACGTCGGGGCCGGCGAGCCTACGGGTCGCCTCCAACCCGTCCATTCCAGGCATGCGGATGTCCATCAGCACCACGTCGGGGCGCAGTCTGCGGGCGGCCTCGACCGCCTCCACCCCGTCGGCGGCCTCCCCGACCACCACCATGTCCGGCTGGGCCCCAAGGATCATGCGAAAGCCGTCCCTGACGATCCCGTGGTCGTCGGCGACCATGATCTTGATGCTCACTGTGCGCCTTTCCTCAGGTGCTCATCCGCCATGGTAAAGATGGCGATCATCATCCAGTGCCTCCCAGTGGCAGCCGGGCCCTGACGGTGAAGCCACCATCGGGATCCGGCCCCGCGGTCAGCTCGCCGCCGAACAGGTGCGCCCTCTCCCGCATGCCGATCAGGCCGTGGCCGTTCCCCCCGTGCGGTCCGCCGCCGTCTCCGCCGCTGGGCCTCGCCCCCGCGGCGGGACCATCGTCGCGCACCTCGATGCGCAGGTCCTGACCGCCGTAGCGGACATGGACGCGAACCGGCACCGTGCCTGCGTGCTTGACCGCGTTGGTGAGCGCCTCCTGCACGATTCGGTAGGCCGACAGCTCGACTCCGGCGGACAACGGGACGGGCTCGCCCTCGACGTCGAGCGTCGCGGCCAGACCGGCCTGCCGTACCCGCTCGACGAGACCGGGCAGCTGAGCCACCCCCGGCTGAGGCACAAGGCTCTGCTCGTGCCCGTCCGTCTCCTTGCGCAGCACGCTGAGCAGCCTGCGCATTTCGACCAAGGCCTGCCTGCCCGTGCCGGCGATGGTGTCGAAGGCCCGCACCACCCCCGGCACGTCGTGCTCCGCCGCCACCGGCCCCGCCTCGGCCTGGATCACCATCATGCTGACGTGGTGGGCCACCACGTCGTGCAACTCCCGGGCGATGCGGGCTCGCTCGGCGCTCACCGCGCGCCTGGCCTCGAAGTCACGCTCCCGCGCCAGCCAGGCCGCTCTCGCCTCCAAGCCGGCGGTGTGCAGGCGGCGGACACGCGCACTGTCGCCGAGCACCCACCCGCCGCCAAGCAGCAAGGCGGCGAAAGAGAAGTCGAGCAAGTCGCTGTCGGTCGCGGGAAGCACGGCGATGACCACGACGCTGATCGCGGTGAACACTCCCACGATCATTGAGGTCCGCCTCCCGCACCACGCGGCCATGCTGTAAATGGCGACCACGCCGCTCAGCGGCACGGGCGTCACCAGGTCCGGTAACGCCGTGGCCCCGTAGGCGGCGGCCGCCGCGCCGATCGCCAGGTTGACGCCGAGGGGGTGAGCCCGCCGCCAGGCCAGCGGCAGGTTGATCAGTAAGACGAATGCCACCGCAAGCGGTCCCGGAGCAGGCAGGTGCTCACTGCGCGACTGGAAGACGAGCGCGATGAGCGAGGCCACAGCCAGCAGCACGCCGAGCAACGCGTCGGCGATCAGCGGGCGGCCCCTGATCCACGCCACGAGACGGGGGAGCGGACTCGTCTGCATGGGCCCAAGTATCCGGCCCGTGCCCCTGAGAAGGCCTCCCCAGTAAGAGGGATCGCCGGCCGTTCGGCCTTCGGCGGTGCCTGCTCCACCGATGTCCCGGCAGACACCCGGCCGATCGGGGCAGACGCGTGGACCGCCTCCCTCTCATGAGGGAGCCCGGCCGGTGGCTCCCTCCACCGGGGGAGGCCAGAGTTGGCGGGCGCAGGGGATCCGGCAGCCGCGGCCCGCCGTCTACCTTCCTCGTGTCGGCATCCCGCCGATGACCTGTGGACTCCCGGGCCACGACGCCTTCGCGCCGGCCCGGCACCCCTCGGAGGCCGTTACGTTGATCGATTCTGACCTGAGCAGCCCGCAGCCCGGCGGCGTCTCCACGTCCGCCGCAGGCCCGGCGAAGTCCGTCTCGGTTCCGGTGGCGGCGTTCGCCGTCGTCCCGGTGGTGGTGGTCGTGACGGCGCTGGCCGGGCTGCTGACCGCGTTCTCCTGGCGGTACGGCTTCCACCGTGACGAACTGTACTTCCTGGTCGCCGGGGATCATCTCGCGTGGGGATACGTGGACCAGCCCCCGCTGACTCCGATCGTGGCCAGGGTGGCCACCGCGGTCTTCGGGGTCACCCCGGCCGGGCTGCGGGTCGCCTCAACCTTGGCCTGCGCGGTGACGGTCGTGGTGGTCGCCCTGGTGGCCAGGGAGTTGGGCGGACGGCGCCGGGCCCAGGTGATCGCCGCGTTCTGCGCGGCGACATCGGGGTTCGTCCTGGCGGTCGGCCACATGGTGTCCACGTCCACATTCGACCTGCTGGCCTGGGTGATGATCGCCTGGCTGGCGTTGCGGCTGCTGCGCACCGGGGACGGCCGTCTCTGGGTCGCGATGGGCGCGGCCGTCGGCCTCGCCGTACAGAACAAGTATCTGGTCGTTGCACTGGTGGTGGCGTTGCTGGCGGCTCAGCTGGCGCTGGGACCACGCCGGGTGCTGCGGAGCCGGTGGCTGGTCGCCGGAGTGGCCGTCGCGGCCGTGGTGGCCGGGCCCAACCTGTGGTGGCAGGCCGCGCACGGGTGGCCGCAGTTGACCGTCGCGGACGGGATCAGCACCGATGACGGGCTGGAAAACCGGCTGTTGTTCATCCCCATGCAGATCGTGTACCTGTCCCCGTTGTTCGTGCCGATCTGGATCGCGGGGCTCGTGCGTTTGTGGCGCGCCCCCGAACTGCGGTGGGCGCGTCCGATGGCGCTGGCCTATCCGGTCCTCTGCGCCCTGGTTCTGCTGGCCGGCGGCAAGTCGTACTACGCGCTTCCGCTGCTCCTGGTGCTGACGGCGGCCGGCTGTGAACCGGTGGCCAGGTGGATGCGAGACCGGAGGCGAGTGTGGACGGCCGTCGCCGCCGGCGCCGTCACAGTCGTGATGAGCAGTCTGATCTCGCTTCCGGTACTGCCGCCGAACGCGCTGTCGGCGGTGAACGCGATCAACAAGGAACAGGGCGAACAGGTCGGGTGGCCCGAGCTCACCTCTGCGGTGGCGGCCCAATGGGCCGCCATCCCCGAGCGGGAGCGCCCACGGGCCGTGATTTTCACCGCCAACTACGGTGAGGCGAGTGCGCTGGTCCGGTACGGCTCCCGGTACAAACTGCCGATGCCCTACTCCGGCCATATGAACTACGCCGCCTGGGGGCCACCTCCAGACTCCGCCGACGGGCCGGTGCTGTTGGTGGGCGGGCAGGGCGACCAGCCCAGCGGACAGTTCTTCACCGGCTGCCGGCAGGTGGGCCGCGTGGACAATGGAGAGGGCGTGGACAACGAGGAGCAGAACGCTCCGATCGCACTGTGCTCCGGCACCGCCAAGCCCTGGTCGGTGCTGTGGCCTCGATTGCGGCACTATTGAGTGTTCCCGCCGGAGACCCGCTGGGGCGCGTTCCGCGCAGTCCTCTGGGGTTCGGGTTATGCCTGCTGCGCGGGTGCCGCTACCGCGCAGCAGTCGGTCGAGTCGATGTCTACGATCCGGCTGACGCGATCCCTTCGGCGGCGCGATACCTGAAGGTGAGCGGTGCGCCGGCCGACCTTTATCGCGATCTGGCGGTACAACCATGCGGACTGGTACGTGCGCCGTGTGCTCGGGTTCGCCCGCGAATACTCCTGCGAGCCTGTGGGGGAGGAGTTCTGCTCGTTCTCTGTCGCCACCGGCGCTGTGGCAGGGCGTGTCGTCACGTGTGCGCGTATGCAGCTCGGCAAGCCGTACGTATGTGGTGCTTTACATGATCACGGCGAGCCTGGCGCCACTTCCTCTTCTGCCGAGATGAGTGCGATGTGGCCGCCCCGTGGGGCGGCCCGCCACATCGAGAAGGAGGAGAGTTCACGGCTGGGTGGTGAGTTCCTCCAACATCGAACGGACCGGCGTGGGTGTGCGGCGGAGGAGATTCTCGAGCTCCGGTCCGGTGGTGGCGAACTCCCCGCGGCGTGCTGCGTGGAACATGCCGAGCAGCATGTTCGCCTGATCCGCGGGGACACCGTGGCCGATCATGGTGGCCGTCCACTCGGCGTCGTCGGCGACGACGCGGCGGATGGTGCGTCCGGTGAGTTCGGTGACGATGCCGGCGACGGCTGCGAGGTCGAGCGCGTCCGGTGCGGTCAGCGGCGGGGTCGGACCATCGAACCTGCCCTCGTCGGCGAGGATGATCGCTGCCGCTTCGGCGAGGTCGGCGTGCGTGGTCCAGGATACGGGCCCGTCGGCCGGTGCGACGAGTTCGCCGGTTTCGAGCGCCCGGCCGAGTAGGTGCCGGACGGTGCTGGTGTAGAACCCGTTCCGCAGCGCCGTGAACGGTGTGCCCGTCTTCGACAGGTAGCGCTCGGTGGCGGCGTGGTCGGGCATCGGTGCGAAGACCGAGTCCTCGGCGGCGCCCTGGTGGCTGGTGTAGAGGATGCGCTCGGCACCTGCATCGCGAGCGGCGTCGATCGCTGCGACGTGCTGGGCAACCGCTGCCTCGCCCGTCTGGTCGGTCGAGACGATGAGCACCTGTGTTGCGCCCTCGAACGCATCGGCGAGGGATTTGGGCTCGGTGAAGTCGCCGCGTCGCACGCGCACCCCGCGTGCGGCCAGTTCGCCGGCGCGGTAGGTGTCGCGGACGCTCACGCCGACCCGGTCTGCCGGGACCCGATCGAGCAGCCGATCAACGATCTGGGAGCCGAGCTGGCCGGTACCGCCGGTAATGATGATCATGATCCGCCCTCTCCTGCTAACACTGGAACGATTTGGATGCTACCAGCGTTAGCAACAGGGATAGCAAAATTGCGTTATCGTTGGAAACATGGCAGAGGTGAGGCCGGATAGCGCCAGCAGGCAGAAGACGCGAGCGAACATCGTGGAGTGCGCGGCGCAGCTCCTGCGTGAGCAGGGCGCAAGCGCGGTCACCACCCGTGCGGTCGCGCAGGCGGTCGGCATGCAGGCGCCGACCATCTATCGGTTCTTCGAGGACAAGGACGCGCTGCTCGACGCCGTCGCCGAACATGTCTTCGCCACCTACGTCTCCGGCAAGACCCTCGTCGAGGACAGCGGCGACCCGGTTGCAGATCTGCGGGCGGGGTGGGACACGCATATTGGCTTCGGTCTCGCCAACGCAGCGCTGTTCGGTCTCCTCACCGACCCCAGCCGTGAGGTTCGTTCACCGGCGGCGGCCGCCGGCTTGGAGGTTCTGCGCGCCCGGGTGCACCGCGTCGCGGCAATCGGCCGGCTTCGGGTCCCAGAAAGACGTGCCGTCGAACTCATCCACGCCGCCGGCACCGGCGCCGTGCTCACCTTGCTCTCCACCCCGCCGGAACACCGGGACCGCGACCTTGCCGACGCGATGTACGAGGCGGTGATGCGATCGATCCTCACCGACGTGCCGCCGCTTCCCGCGGACAGCGCGACCGCAGTCGCTGTCGCATTCCGGGCCGTCGCACCGAAGCTGACAATGCTCACCGGCGCCGAGCGCGCCCTGCTATCGGAGTGGCTGGATCGAACCGGCGACGGCCCAACCACCCCCGGTGCCTGAGCTGGCCCAGACTGAGACCGCGATCAGGTGCCGTCCAAGGTTGATGCCTGACGCCGCCCGACGTCACGAACGGTCCTCGGATTCGTGGGGACGTAGCTCGCGGCCGCTGTGGTGGGCCACTGCGGGCGTTCACCGATTCTCCACCGCGGCCGGGCGCGCGTTCACCTCGCTGTCACCGTGGCAAGTTCGATGCTTTAGACATGGCTGGCTATGCCTGACAGGTCCGGCTGTGGACCGAACGTGTCCGTGTGAGGGGAGCCGCATGAACGGTCGTGTGTTGGATGCCTTGCTGATTGTCGTCTGGGTGGTGGCTTTCTTCATCGTGGCGATGGTGCATCCTGGTCTGGCGAACGCGATCATCGCTTGGGGAGGCGCGGTGGGGTTGCTTTGGTACAACTCACTGGTCCGTCATGACCCGAAGGATGATTCGCTGCGGGCACCGTGGCGGCGCAGGGAGCCGGTCGTCGGGTAGCTCGCGCTCACGCGACAAGGGCGCCACCAACTGCTTGGTGGACTTCGAGACGTACTGGTCCACCAAGCGGTTGAAGCAGATCGTCACTGAGATCAACGGCGGGTCGGTCGCTATCGCGCAGCTGAGAGCCTCGGTTACCTGTAAAACCGTCGGCTCAGCCCACACAAGTTCGAATCTTGCACCTGCCACCAGCAGGAAATACGGCCCCTGACCAGCAGAGATGCCAGTCGGGGGCTGCTATATTTCTTGATCCCTGAGTACCCGTGATTCCCCCCGTCCCCCCGTGTGAGTGTTACGTCGGCTGGTACTCGCCCGGCGTCATTCGGGTGGCGATCGCAATCCGGTTCCAGCCGTTGATCGTGATCGCGGCGCCGATGACGGCGGCGAGCTGCTCCTCCTTCAGAACACTCGCTGCCGCGTTCCACACCTCATCGGGCACCTGATCGATGGAGACCAGCGTCAGGGCCTCGGTGAGACTCAGCGCCGCCCGTTCGACGTCGGTGTAGTGCGGTGCCTCACGCCAGGCGTTCAACAGGTGGAGCCGGTCCTCCCGCTCACCGGCGTGGCGGGTGTCCTTCGAGTGCATGTCCAGGCAGAAGGCGCAGCCGTTGATCTGGGAGGCCCGCAACTGCACGAGGTCGAACAGCCTCTCGGGGAGTCCGCTGGCCTTGAAGGCGTCCCCGGCCGCCTGTCCGAGTCGCAGCTGAGCGCGATAGATGGCGGGCTGTGCCGCTTCGAAGTCGAGGCGAGGCGCGGCCGGTGCCGCGAGAGATGAATTAGCCATGCCCGGAGGTTAGGAGCGAGCCGACGGCCGCTCCTGGATTCTTCCGTTCATCGGAAGGATCTCTGTCGTTGCGGAAAACCCGCCGCAAAATCCTGAGCATCTCTTGGAAAGGAGTCGGTCGACATGCTCACGACAGAAGACAACCAACTACTCACCCGGGTGGCACCGGGTACCCCGATGGGCGAGCTGATGCGCCAGTACTGGGTGCCGGCGCTGTTGTCCAGCGAGCTCCCGGACTGCGACTCCGACCCCGTCCGGCTCATGCTCCTCGGCGAGAAGCTCGTCGCGTTCCGGGACACCAGCGGGCGGGTGGGTCTGCTTCGCCATCTCTGCCCGCACCGCGGCGCGCCTCTGTTCCTCGGACGGAACGAGGAGAACGGTTTCCGTTGCGTCTACCACGGGTGGAAGTTCGACGTGACCGGCAAGTGCGTCGACATGCCCAACGAGCCGCCGGAGAGCGACTTCAAGAAGAAGGTCAAACCCGCGGGATATCCCTGCGTGGAGAAGGGCGGCGTGGTCTGGGCCTACTTGGGCCCGCGCACGGAGCCGCCGCCGCTGCCGGCGCTGGAGGCGCTGGACACGCCGCAGGAGGAGCGCATGATCCTGCCACTCATGGTGAACTGCAACTGGCTGCAGGTCGTCGAGGGCGGCCTGGACACCGTGCACGTGAGCTTCCTCCACGCCGGCCACATCCGACCGGAGGACGCTCCGCCCGGCAGCTTCCTCGAGCACATCACCAGGGACCGGACGCTGCGCTACAAAGTGTGCGACACCGACTACGGCTACATCTGTGGCGCCTACCGGCCCGTGGACGACGATCACTACTACTGGCGGATCGCCCAGTTCCTGTTCCCGTTCTACGCGATGGTCCCGACCGGCGTTCTGGGCGCCAAGGTCGAGACGCTGATGACCGTGCCACTCGACGACCACCACACCATGCAGTACGCGATCCTGCAGAAAGGCACCGGCACCTACATCGCGCCGGGCCAGACCGTGGGCCTGCTCCTCGACCAGACCCCGCTCCTGCCGAACTCCACCGACTGGCTCGGCCGGTTCCGGTCGACCAAGAACGCCGAGAACGACTACCTGATCGACCGGGAAGCGCAGCGGCGCGGAGACTCCTTTACCGGCATCACCGGCTTCGTCCACGAGGACGTCGCGATGACCGAACAGATGGGTCCGATCCTCGATCGCTCCATCGAGCACCTAGGCACGACGGACATGGCGGTCATCCGTCTGCGACGCCGGCTGATCGGCGCCACGAAGGCGCTCGCCGAGAACGGCACCACACCGCCGGGCGTCGACGACCCCAGCGTCTACCAGCAGCGGGCAGGAGGAGTCGTCCTGCCCAAGGACGCCGACTGGATGGATGCGACCGAAGAGCTCCGTCGGGCCGGGGTAAGCCACCCGGAACTCGATCTCACGATCTCCGGCGGGGCCTGAGCCGAGGCGAAGCAGTCAGGCCGACAAGGAGGAGTGAACCCCAGATGGAACTGACCGAGTACCTGGCGATTCCGTACGTCATCGACGTGACCGCCACTCATGGCCCGGATGGAGCGTGGGTCTGCACGCTCGACTACGAGGAACTCCCCGGATGCACGGCATCGGCCCGGTCCCCGCTGGACGCCCTGGACGCACTCGATCAGCGGCGGATCGCCTGGATCACCCGGCGTTTCGAGAACGGCGAGCCCATCCCGGTCCCGCGCCGTCCGCTCACCTGAAGGCCGCATGACCTGGTGCGGGCGGGCCACTGTGTCATCGCCCGCGCCGGGCCGCGTCCCACCGGACCGGGCCTGCCCGCCACGACCGACCAGGTCACGAACAAGGAGTAACGAATGCCGTACGTGATCACGGGAGGATGCTGCGCCGACGCCTCATGCATCGACGTCTGCCCGGTCGACTGCATCCACCCGACTCCGTCCGAGCGTGGCTTCCTCGACGCGGACATGTTGTTCATCGACCCGGACAGCTGCATCGAGTGCGGTGCCTGCCGGCCGGAGTGTCCGGTCGATGCCATCAGCCCGGACCACGAGCTCAGCCCCGGACTCCTGCCGTACCTCAGCCTCGCGCGGGCACACTTCAGCGGCGACCGGACGGCCGACGCCGCGGCCGGACCTGTCGCGGCAGATCTCCCGTCAACGGTCCGGCCCGGGCTTCGGGTCGCCGTTGTGGGCGCCGGAGCCGCCGGCGGCTACGCGGCACGGGAGCTGCTCAAGATTCCTGGAGTCCAGATCGATGTCTACGAGCGCAACCTGACACCGCATGGCCTGGTCCGCTTCGGGATCGCGCCCGACCATCCGCAGACGAAGCTGGTCGAGGCCGTCTTCCCGTTCACCACCGGCAATCCGAATCTGCGCCTGCACCTCGGTGTGGAGGTCGGGAGACACATCACCCATGCGGAACTGATGAGCTTCCACCACGCGGTCATCTACGCGGCCGGCGCCGACGGGGAGAACCGGCTGCAGATCCCGGGCGGGGACCTCGCCGAGTGCGCAGGCGAGTTCGTGGCCTGGTACAACGGTGATCCGCGCGTCGCCGACCGCTCGTTCGACCTCACCCATGAGCGGGTCATCGTGATCGGCAACGGCAACGTGGCACTGGACGTGGCCCGGATCCTCACCAGCGATGTCGACCGGCTCGCCAGGACCGACATCGCCGATCAAGCCTTGGCGGCGCTGGGGCGGAGCAACGTGCGCGAGGTCGTCGTGGTCGGTCGCCGAGGCGTCGCCGATGCCGCGTACAGCTACTCGGAGATGCTCGCACTTCAGGATCGCGACGACATCGAGGTCGTCTTCGACGCGTCGGATTTGGCGCGCGACGACGAGCAGCGCACCGCGATCGATGCTCCATCCGCCCCGCTGCTGAAGGAGAAGGTCGCCCTGACCCGCCGAGTGGCGGG
>NZ_BONV01000040.1 GCF_016862895.1 Planotetraspora kaengkrachanensis
CCCCGCCGGCGAACGAGCGGGCGCGCAGGCGGGTGGTACTTCGCTACCTGCTGTCGCCGACCCGGATCTCGCGACTCGGTTCCGAGGTCCAGATGGATTTCGCGGAGAACGCGATGGTCGGTTCGGACTCCGGCGGGCTCCGCGCCGTGGCCACCGGGACCCACCAGCAGCTGCGCGCGGGCCTCGTGCTGTCCGCCATCGGCTTCCGGGCGGATGCGGCTGATCTGCCCGTCGCCCCGTCCGGTCGCTCGGTCCTTCACCGGGCGGGCCGGGTGCTCACCGGCGTCGATGGCGAGGTCCTCCCAGCGGTCTACGTCACCGGTTGGTTGAAGCGAGGCCCGCGAGGAGTGGTCGGCTCCAACAAGGCGTGTGCCATCGAGACGGTGGGCAGCCTGCTGGAGGATTACCAGGCCGGAACACTCACCCGCGACCTGCGGCCGTCGACGGAGCTGGAGGCGCTCCTGAGCGAGCGGCAACCAGACCGGCTGGACGCGGCCGGATGGCTCCGCGTCGATGCGCTCGAGCGTCGCAACGGCCGGTCCGCAGGCCGACCACGCCGTAAACTGACCAGTCTCGCCGAGATCGTGGAGGCCGCACGCTAGCCACCCAAGCCGCTACCGCGAGGAGCGAACATGGATGAGAACCCAACTCCCGGGTTGCCGCTCCTGGGGTGCCCGCCGTGCCGGCGGTAAGCGGTCCGTCCGTCACGTCGAAGGTGCTGGCCATCCTTGGCGCCTTCACCTATCTGCGGCCCGAACGCACCCTGACGGACATCAGTAGGGCCGCCCACCTGCCGTTGTCGACGGTGCACCGGCTGGTGAATGAGCTCGTCGCCTGGGGAGCCCTGGAGCGCAGCTCGGACGGCAGCTACCGCATCGGGCTCCGACTCTGGGAGATCGGCGCGCTATCACCTCGCGGATCCGAGGTCAGGGAAACCGCGCTCCGCTACATCGCCGACCTGTACGCCCACACCGGGAATAACGTGGCGCTGACCACCCTGGACGGCGAGAGCGCGCTGGCCATCGACTGGATCGTCGCGGAGCGGTCGGCGCACCTGCTGGGCCGCACCGGCACCCGGATCCCGCTCCACGCGACCGGCGCAGGTCTCGTGCTGTTGGCGCACGCCCCGCTGGATCTGCGGCAGAAGGTCCTGGAAGGTTCACTGCACCGGTTCACGACCGAGACGTTGGTGGAGCCGGACGACCTGCGGCGTGCCCTTTCCGACATTCGCCGGCGCGGGTACGTAGTCAGCTGCCGGCAGTTCACCGACAGGTCGACGTCAGTGGCTGCCCCGGTGTCGATCGGAGTGGGCGGGGCAACGGCCGCCCTGTCGGTGATCATCCCCGCGACGGAGGACTGGCGAAAACGGGTGCCCGTGGTCGTCGGCCTCGCCCGTAAGTTGTCCGCGGCGCTCAAGTCCCGGGCACTGGAGTGGCGCCACACATGACGGCGGCCAACTCCGCGCCGCCGGCCCGTCGCCTGTCGAACCGCGGGTGAGATGGGAGACGCCAATGCCGCGAGCCTGCTAGGCGAGTTGTGTCGCGATGCCGGGCGCAGGGAGCAGGCCATCCACTGGTATCGCTTGGCGGCCGAACAGGACTGGGCCGTTGCCATGGTCAACCTTGCGTTGCTCATCGAGGACGGCGATCGCGAGGAGGCGATCCGCCTGCTGCATCGTGCCGCCGAGGTTGGTGACACTGTCGAGCCCCATTACAACCTGGGTGTCTTCCTTGAGGAAGACGGACGACTGGAGGAGGCGGAGCGTTGGTATCGGGATGCCGCTGAACGATGCCCCCACTCCGCAAGAGGGTCTCGCACCAGAGGTGCGAGACCCTTTAGAGAGTTGCTCCCTTGCCACGGAGGCGACCACCGAAATCAGTGGTGGGAAAACCGAGACCACCGAACCCTTGCCGGTCAAGGCGTGTACGGCGGGGCGACACCCCAGCCCCAGCGCGGCACCGGTGCCTTGGTGGGCGGGGTGGCGCCGGGCGCGGAGTTCTGCACGGCCAGACGGGTGCCCCACTCGATGTAGCTCGCGAAGGCGGCCCGGAACTCGGGGTCACCGGGCAGTTCCACCTCATCGGCGGCGTCCATCAGCAGGCTCACCCACCGGCGACGCTGCTCTTCCCTGATGTGTTTGCCGAGGTGCTGGGCAAGCATGTGCGGGTAGCCTCCGCGCTCGCGGGTGTAACGGTCGGGGCCGCCGAAAACCTCGCTCAGCCACATGGCCACGAATCTCGGATGTCGTTCATCCATATGGGCGAAGATCGGGGCGAGCAAGTCGTCCTTGAGCACGTGGCCGTAGAAGACCTCGGTGAGCCGCTCGAACGCCTCGCTTCCGCCCGCCCACTCGTACAACGTGGGCTCGGTCGACGTGGGCTCGGTCTTGGTGATCACCTGCTCGTAGTGGCGCATCTCTTCGATGTTCCCGACATACGGCTCGATCTCGGCGAAGAACTCCTGGAACCGCTCGCTGTTCCTGAACCCCTCCATGTGATCCCGTGTCGACGTCCACAGGATGCGCAGGATGTAGCTTCCAGGCTCGTCGACGCACTTCGACAGCTCGAAGTCCAGGCACTCGGGCGCGGCGCCGAGCGGCACCACGGCCCGGCGATAGGCCGCCTCGAACTCCTGCGCGTCAGGCACCCGGTACCGAATGTACTCAATGATCACGTTTACCTCCGTAATCATGTAATCAGCGACCCGGGACTCCTGGCAACCCAGGTGAGAACGCGACTTAGGGCCCCCAGTAGATGCGGCGGGGGCGCGGTCCTCAGAGGGGTCCGATCTCAGGGCGGCGCAGGCCTACGACTTACGTGCTCGAACCGTATTGTCTCCGCTGGAAGGGGTCTCTTCCGCGTCACCGTTCAGTTCGGTCAGCAGGTCGTCTGGGCACAGCTCGAAGAGATGTCCCCACCATCAGCGTGCCTCGGCGTCCCAGATGCGGATCGCCTTACGGAACACCACCGGACCCGTGCGAGATGCGACTGTCACCCGACGGAGACGGCGTCCTGCTCCCGAAGCTGTCCCAAACCCCAAAAGTAGCTGTGAGTTAGATCACGGTTGAGGTTGACCTTGGGTCAGGGTGAAAGCTCCTCGCAGCGGCACGACGCCGACCGGAGATAACAGACTGCTCGCCGCGAACGCCAAGGACATCGAACTGAAGGGCAAGACCGTCGCCGAACTCGCCGACCGGGTACTGCCGGCCCTGACCACAGCCATGAAGCTGCTCGGCAAGCAAGCTCCGGCAGAAGCCGACAACTTCCGCATGACCATCCTCCTCGCCATCGAAGACGCCCAGGTCCACCCGGACAAGCCCAGCACCACGGCCGAGATGGCCCGCAAGATCACCGCCGCCCTCGACGCCGCCGGGCAGGATCGCCCGGAGCTGCGGAAGGTGATCGAGGAGATCGTCGATTCCGGTTTCGTCGGGGTGTCGCTGCGCGTGCACGATGAGCGGGGGGAGTGGGTGGGCAGCGCGGGGGCGGCGGAGCTGGGCGGGGCCGCGAAGCCGCCGGCGAACGGGCATGTCCGGATCGGCAGCGTCACCAAGACCTTCACCGCGACCCTGGTGCTGCAGTTGGTGGCCGAGGGCAAGGTCGGGCTGGACATCCCGGCGGCGGACTACCTGCCCGAGTTCGGGCTGGACGAGCGGATCACGGTGCGGATGCTGTTGCAGCACACCAGTGGGCTGTTCAACTTCAGCGCCGCTGTGGCCGACGAGATGGGCGATGTCTTCCAGGGGTACGCCGGAGTCGGAGAGCGGCGAGACGAAGCTGTGTCGCATCTCGCGTGGTGTCCAGGCGTCGGTGGGTAGGCCGGCGTCCTTGACGATCTTCCGGAAGCTTCGCCGTACGTTGTGGGAGTCGAGGGGAGTGCCGACGAGCGAGGCGAAGACGACCAGCAACTGCCTTTTCAGCGGTCGACGTCGCTCGCTGGGCGCAGCGCGGCCAGGAGGCTTTCGAGCTGGCCCCATGCCCGTGCGCTGGCAATGTGATCGATGTAATCGCGAGACTCGACGACGAGCCCGTCGCGAATACGGAGAACGAAGACACAGGGCACGGTGAACGCCTCTCCTGTCTCGTCCACGTGCCCCTGGTAAGCGAACTCTGCGACGATCACCTCCGGATCAACGGTGTCGTGGATGACGATGTTGACCGGCTTACGGTTCAGCGTCCGGGCAAACGGCGGCGGCGCGGTGAAGTGCTCGTGCAGTTCGCTACGGCTCAGCAGCGGCGACGGGTTGAGCGGGTGAAACGGGTGGGTGACATGGGTCTGTTCGGCGTAGAGGTCGGCCAAATTTTCGTACGGCCCTTCGCAGACCCCATTCACCAGGCGGAGAAACACGTCACGCGGGCTACTGTGACCATCGCCGCCGCCGCCGCCGTCCGGATCGGCTCGGGAATCCATGGACCTCACCTTATCGATTTCCACCTCGACAGCTACCCGCGTCGGCGCTTGATATCTTCAACGACAACTTGACCGCCTCTGAGAGGCTCCGATGATCCCCTGCGAATCGGTGACGCCCGGGGCTGGAAACCATTCGGGGACCACACGTCATGCACGCAGCCGAACGTTTGGCACGTCACCACACGTCTTGCATGGCTACCTGAACGCTGTTGAGCTGTAAAAACGGCTACCCCCACTTCCTGGGGGTCACAAGGGGTCGCAGGTTCAAATCCTGTCGTCCCGACGCAGCTCAGAGGGCTGATCCGATTGATCGGGTCGGCCCTTTCGGCGTCTTGGGGACCACGATCGTTTACATGCGGCCTGCTAAAGCGCTGCTTGACCTTGCGTCAAGGGTATTCCGCTCGGTCAGATGACAGCGTTTCGCGATATACCACCTCCTACAAGAGACCGAGCCTTCATCGAAACTGGAGCGACTCACCCCTTACCTGTGCGACGTAGCCGTCTGCTCATTGGGGCAGCCTGATCCCCGAACCGCTCATCGCCTATGAGGGCTATCAGGCGATCAGTCTTGAGCGTCTCAGGATGGGCTAGGCCGAGATATTGCTGCTGGAGCTGTAGAACCTGGCGATAGATTCGTTCGGCCTGGTGGGTGCGGCCCTGGGTGGCAAGTACGTTGGCGAGATCGCGGCGGGTGGTGAGCAGCCGGGCGTCGGTGTCGCTGAGGACTTGCTCCATGGCGGTGAGGACGTCACGGAGCATGCTCTCGGCCTGCGGTATGCGGCCCAGTGCCGCGAGTGTACGGGCCAGGGTTGCCCTAGTTGACAGCGTCAGAGGATGCTTGGCACCCATCGTGCGAGACACGGTGTCCACGACCCGGGTGCCCAGGTCTTCGGCCTCCTGGTGTGCTCCGCTTTCGTTGGTCCAGTGCGCAAGATCCGCCCAGGCGTCGAGCGTTCTGGGATGTTCCTGGCCCAGGACGCGGCGGTCGATTTCCAGCGCTTGGCGGCAGAGGTTGGCGGCCTCTTCCGCGTCTCCCTGCATCCCGACCGACCAGGCGAGATCGACGAGGGTTGTCAACGTGTCGTTGTGTTCAGGGCCCAAGGAGGCCTCCTGGTCGGCGATCAGATCGCGGTACATCTGTTCGGCTTCGCCGTAGCGGCCCTGAGCCATGATGGTTCCGATGAGCTGGTCTCTGGTGCGGAGTGTGCCCGGATGAGCATCGCCCAGTACAGTCCGCCGATCCTCAAGGACGGCGCGGAACAGGTCTTCGGCTTCGCGGACCCGGCCTCGGGCGCTCAGGGTGACACCGAGACCATGGCGGGCCGCGATCGCTTCAGGATGTAGGTCCCCGAGCCTGGACGCTGCGGCGAGCAGGAGGCGTGCTATCCCCTCCCCGCCTGCACCCTCCTTGCTGCCGATCAGCGTCAGCGAGTAGTGCGCTCTTCCCGCGACATGCAGCAAGCTCAGGAGCGTTGGCGTATCGAGGTGAGGAGCCGCCCAGGTGAGAAGCGCCTCGATATGGGGGATCAGTTTCTCCCAGCGCGCCCAGTCCGCAGGGCGCTCGACCTCTAGCCCCCCGGCATAGGAGCTGACCAACCGTACGGCCAGCTCCGGAATCGAGGTGTCCTCCGTCATCGACGTTCGGCAGGTGTCGGCCACCACCGGATGGAGCGTGAGGTCCGGCAGGCCACCCGGTACTGCAACGGCGTCGATCAACGCCAGCTCGGCCAGGGCACGCAGGGAGGTCTCGCTCAGCACCGAGCCGAGCATGGCCATTGGGATGGGCGTGGTGGGCGCGAAACAGGCCAGCAGGTACAGCATTTCCCGCGCCCGCTCCACGCCCTGTTCGGCGAGCGCGTCCAACGAAAGCTCCCAGGTTCGCGAGACCGTCGCCCGCGAATCGGAGTGCACGGAGTCCAATTCGACGACCGCCGCCTGGCCGCTGTCCAATGCCCGCCGGTATTCCGCGAAGCTGTGCCACCGCGCGAACGGAGAGGTCAGGTACATCCCGGCCAGATGTAGCGCGAGGGGCAGTCCGCCGAGGCGTCGCGCGAGTTCCATCGCTTCCCGGCCGTCGGGGTCGGGGATGTGCGGAGCCGTTCTCCGAAGTACAGCTGCCGCTGTGACGTCATCGAGAAGCCTCAGCGGCACCACTCGAACCCCGCCGCCCCAGGCCTGCGGGTCGCCTATTCGTGTGGTCACCACCGTGAGGATCCCGCCGCCTCCCCGCACCCAACCCGCGCCGTCCGATGGTGTCGACCTACCGTTGGCAGCCAGCACGGATGGCACGTCTGCGTTATCGAATACCAGCAGAGCGTTGTGACTCCTGGCCGGGCGCTCGGCCAGGAACGTCCAAAACCGGTCGGCTGCGGTCGGCGCGGCATCACTAACCTCCCGAAGGAGCGACTCGGGCGCGTCCAGCCGTCGCAGGATCTCGATGATCCCGCCGCGCAACGACACCGAATCCGCGACGTTCACCCACCACACGGGCCGTCCACGCCGACGGAACTCTGCCGCCAGCCATAGAGCGAGCGTCGATTTACCGACACCCCCCATCCCGGCCAGTACCAATGCCTGGGGAGCGCGCCAACCCCTGCGCCTCAGGAGGCTCCTCAACTCAGCCTTGAGATCGTCGCGGCCCAATACCTCGGCTGGCAAACGGCCGTACGGTGCCGCGATCGGAAGCGCACCAGTGAAATCGGCAGATGACGAATGCAGTGGTCCGCTATCAACCCGCCGACTATCGCGACGATCCAGCACCGCCACCCGAAGCTGCCACGCGCCGACTCCCAGCGCGACGACCCCGGCAACCGATGCCGCGGCACTCAGCAGATCCATAGCCTGACGATAGAACCGCAGCTTGGCTCGGCCTACCCATCAAGGCCGGCAGCTACGGCCCAGATGTGAACGGTTCGGGTCGGCCCTTTCGGCGTCTGCGGACCACGATCATCTTGCGTCCGGCCTGATGGTGCTGCTTGACCACGGTCAAGAGGCGGCAGGTGTGGGATCGAGAGATCAGACACCAGTGATGAGGACGAAGCGACGAACCGCGACGTACGTGCAGCAGCCCCAACCGGACATCGACAAAGCGCTGGAGTACGGAGGCCGTGCCGTGGACACATTGGACGGTCAGGTCGACTCCGCGCGCCGCGTCGGGCACAGCGTTCGACGTCCTCAGCGACTCATCCGGTTCCTCGGGAGCACCGGCCTGGTGCTACTGGATGACCGAAGCCCAGGCTCTCGCGCGGGCCGGCTACTGCTACCTCCGCTTGGGCGATCACGGCCGAGCCCGCGCCCACTTGCGCAGCGGAACCAAGCAGCAGGCCCGGCGTGAAAGATGGACCATCATGTTCTGACTGGTCGTAGACGTGCCAGCGCACGACCTGGGCCTGGTCCTCGAGCGTGCAGCGACCGTCTCCGTGCCCAGCCTGAGGTCGGCCGCGGCGGGCGAAGCACCTCGATATCCCGTGAAACACGTAGTCATCCCCATGCGGCTATTCACAGGCGTTTACATGTGCAAATTGCCCAGATCGGGTGTCTTTTCGCGAGCGTAGGCGCCGTCCGGTGCGTGGGGGTCGCAGCCGGACTATGAGGTTCACATGATTCCCGACATCAGTGCTCGGGTTTAGCGTCTGCCGCGGACGAATCCGAACCGCGTGAGATGGAGAACCACCATGCCCTACGTGAACGTAGGCACGGAGAACTCGGTACCGATCGACATCTATTACGAGGACCACGGTGCGGGGGCACCCGTGGTGTTGAGCCACGGTTACCCGTTGAGCGGGAAGGCGTGGGAGAAGCAGGTTTCCGTGCTGATCGCCGCCGGGCACCGTGTGATCACCTATGACCGCCGGGGCTGGGGGAACTCGAGCCAGCCGGCCACCGGTTACGACTACGACACGTTCGCCGCCGACCTGAACGCCCTGATGGAGAAGCTGGACCTGCACGACGCCGTGCTCGTCGGCCACTCGATGGGCACGGGCGACGTGACCCACTATTTGGGCGTCTACGGCAGTGCCCGCGTGCGCAAGGCCGTACTGGTCTCGCCGATCCCGCCCTTCCTGCTGCGGACCGACGACAACCCCGAGGGTGCTCCGCAGGGCCTGTTCGACGGCTTCGTCGAGACGGCCAAGGCCGACCGGCCGCTGTGGCTCAAGCAGTTCCTCGAGAACTTCTACAACTACGACGTCTACGGTGGCACCCTCGTCAGCGAGCAGGCGTTCCAGTCGAGCTGGAACATCGCGGTCGCGGGCTCGCCGGTCGCCGCGGTGGCGTGCATCCCGACCTGGCTGACCGACTTCCGGCCCGACGTGGCCAAGCTCGACGTGCCGATCCTGGTGATCACAGGCGACCAGGACCGGATCCTGCCCAAGGAAGTCGCCGGCGAGCGGCTGCGCGGGCTCGTCGACGACCTCGAATACATCGTCATCGAAGGCGGGCCCCACGCGATCGCGTGGACCCACCCCGACCAGGTGAACACGGCCCTGCTCGGCTTCCTCGCCTGATCACGAATCATCCCCACACCGCATTGAAGAAAGGCAAGTCCATGCTCGTGCACCGGATCCGCTACGCCACGGCCGTCACGGCCGCGGCGGCGGCCACAGCAGTCCTGCTTCCCCTCGGACTGGCTTCGGCGACCGCTGCGACCGCCACGACCAGCGCCACGACCAGCGCCACGACCAGCGCCACGGCCACCCGCCACGCGGCGAAGCCCACGATCGTCCTCGTCCACGGCGCCTGGGCCGACGGATCGAGCTGGTCCGGCGAGGTCAGCCGCCTCCAGCGCGACGGCTACACCGTCGCCGTCGCGCCCAACCCGCTGCGGGGCCTGTCCAGCGACGCCGCTTACCTGCGCGACTACCTGGCGGGCATCTCCGGGCCGATCGTGCTCGTCGGCCACTCGTACGGCGGCGCCGTCATCACCAACGCCGCGACGGGTAACGCCAACGTCAAGGCCCTGGTCTACATCGACGCCTACCTCCCGGACGCGGACCAGACCGTTGCCGACCTCAGCGGCGAGGACTCCGCGCTCGCACCGGCGCCCACCAACCCGACATCGGTCTTCAAGCTCGTGAACTACCCGGGCGCACCGGCGGGCGTGTACGACACGTACGTGCTGCCGGACGTGTTCGTCCGGGGCTTCGCCGGCGACCTGTCCTCCGCGACCGGCGCCCAGCTCGCGGCCTCCCAGCCCCCCACGTCCCTGATCGCCCTCGGCGAGCACTCCGGGACTCCGGCCTGGAAGACGATCCCCTCATGGGACCTGATCGGCACCAAGGACAAGATCATCCCGGAGGCGCAGCAGGTCGCCATGGCCGAGCACGCCGGCGCGCGCACCCAGAAGTTCAACGCCTCCCACTTGGGCATCATCTCCCAGCCTGGCACCGTCACGAGCTTCATCGAGAAGGCGGCCTGCGCCAAGGGCTGAGCGTCGGGCGGTGCGGTCACTCGACCGCACCGGCCGCCTCACGGCTTCCTCAGCTTGAGCTGGCGGCGCGAGGTGACTCCGAGCTTCCTGAACACCTTCTTGAGGTGGTAGTCGACGGTGCTCGGGCTGATGAACAGCTGCGCGGCGATCTCCTGGTTCGTCGCGCGGCCGGCCGCCAGTGTGGCGATCTGCCTCTCCTGCGGCGTGAGGTCATCGGACGCGTTCGCGGACGCGCCGTGGCGCGTGCCGGCCGCGACGAGCTCGATCCGGCATCGATCCGCGAACGCCGCCGCGCCCATCTCCACGAACATGTCGTGGGCCACGCTCAGCCGTGCGCGGGCGTCGTTCCTGCGCCTGTGTCGGCGCAGCCACTCGCCGTATAGCAGGTACGCGCGGGCCAGATCGGCCGTTATGCGCGTGCGCTCCAGGTGCTCTATCGCCAGCAGGTAGAGACGTTCCGCGTCGGCCGGCTCCGCCAGGAGCGCCTCCGACCTCGCGAGCAGCCCGAGCGCCCACGGAGTGCCGGCCACCTGGGCCTTCGCCCTGAGCCGCGACAACGCCGACTGAGCCTGGTCGCGCTCACCACACCGGACACCGGCTTCGATGAGGTCGGGCAGGCGCTGATGGTCCAGGTTCACCATGTCCAGCTCGCACAGGTGCCGGGCCGCCTCGAACGCGTCGCGGTAGCGGCCACGCCCGAGCGCCTCGGAAGGGCCCGCGACAGCCGGGGCCCGCTCGTCGGCGGGCTCGTCGGCGAAACGGTCATCCCACACGGCGTGCGCGGCCGCGACCCCGAGCGTGCCGGGCGCCCGCTGGTCCGCGAGATCGGCCAAGGCGGCCAGGGCGGCATGGAGCACGGGCACGGCCTCGGCGTATCCGATCGCGATGAGCGTGGCACAGCCTTCCAGCAACAGGTCGCCGGGCGTCGCCTCGCCCTCCGGCGGTGGCGCGAGCGTGAGCGCCTCCTTCGCGATCTCGAGCGGAGTGACCTCCAGAGCGGCTTGCCCGATCGTGAAGACCATGTTCATGGCCTCGAGGAGCTTTTCCCGGCGACGCCGTACGTCGACGTGCTCGTAGGCGCGCGCGGTCGTCAGCAGCAGCGCGGGAAGCCGGGCGGCCGAGCCACCGGCCCGTATCTGGATCTTGCCGCGTATCTCCGCCGCCAGCGCACGTGTGAGCGGATCCACCAGGGCCGGCCCGGCCGATTCGACCAGTGACCCCGCCTGGGAGAAGGCGCCGGCGGTCAGAGCCGCCTGCGCGGTGGCGACCAGTCGCCCTGCCCGGCGAGCGGGCTCGGGGGTCATCTCGGCCGCGCGCATCCGAATGATGACCTCGGCGTCGGACCCACCGCGTGACCTGGCCGTGCCGGCGGCGTCCTCAAGCGCCGCGGCCAGCACCTCATCCGGCCCTGGGGCCGCCTCGGCGAGATGCCAGGCGCGCCGGTCGGGGTCCTGATCGGGATCGGTGACGGCCGCGAGCACCTGGTGGACCCTCTGACGCTCACCGCTGGTCGCCCCGTAATAGACCGCCGAGCGGATCAGCGGGTGACGGAACCTGACCCGTGAGCCCGGCTCCAGGAGCTGTCGCGCCTCCGCGACCGCGCCCGCGTCCCACCCGAAGCCGAGCTCGGCCCCGGCACGCCACAACACCGCGGGGTCGCCCGTCTGCTCGGCGGCGGCCGTCAGCAACATCATCTGTGAGCTCGCCGGCAGGTCGCGGATCTCGCGGACGAACCGCGCCCCGAGCCTCTGGCTGATCGGCAGCGGGTCCGGCAACCGGGCCGCACCGGTCAGGTGCCCGAGATCCAGCTCATGGGCGAGCTCGATGAGGGCCAGCGGGTTGCCGCCTGTCTCGGCGACGATTCGCTCGCTGATCCGGTCGTCCGGCCTGCCAGGCGTCGCTGAGGCCAGCAGTTCGGCCGCCGCGCGCGGTGCGAGCCCCCGGATCTCGCGGTCAGGAAGCCCCGCCAGCGGCAGGAGCCGGGTGATGGGCTCGCGGACCGCGAACATCATGACGAGACGCTCGGCCTGGAGACGGCGTGCCACGAACGCCAGCACCTGGGCCGACTCCTGATCGAGCCACTGCGCGTCGTCGACGACGCACAGCAGGGGCTCACCGGCGGCGTCGGCCAGCAAGCTCAGTGCGGCCAGCCCGACGAGGAAGCGCTCGGGCTCCTTGCTCTGACGCAGGCCGAAGACAGCGGCCAGGGCCGATCGTTGCGGGGGCGGCAGGTTCGGCAGGCGGCCGAGGAAGGGCAGCAGGAGCTGGTGCAGGGCCGCGAAGCCGATCTCCGTCTCCGATTCGATGCCCGCGACCCGCACCACCCGGGCGCCGCGCGCCTCCCGCACGGCGTGGTCAAGGAGCGCCGTCTTCCCGATCCCCGCCTGCCCCCTGAGTACGAGAACGCCGCCGGCACCTTCACGGGCGGCCGTGAGCAGACCCTCCAACTGCGCGAGTTCCTCCTCACGACCCAGGAGCAAGGCTGCCTCGATCAGGTCGGGTGCTCATGGACGGACGTCCGCTCCTTTCGAAGGACCAGGCTGCGTGGCCCGACCAGTCTCCCGAGCGGGGTCCGCCAGCGGTATCCGAAGGATGACTGCACCCCCGGCCACGCACCCTTCCCCTGCCGCACTACAGTCCAATTTGTCCTGTCCTCAGACCCGAACGGAACCCCAGGCAGCATGGTCGAACGCACGTCGTCGCTGCTCATCGGCCGGGATGCCGAGCTGGAACGGCTCATCGGCCTGCTCGACTCGCCATCGAGCCAGGCACTGGCGCTCCTCGGCGAAGCAGGCATCGGCAAGACCAGCCTCCTGTCGCGGTTCGTCGAACAGGCCCGGGAGAAGAAGGTGAACGTCCTGTCGGTCGTGGGCGACCAGTCCGAGACCCATCTCGCGTTCGCCGGACTCCACCAACTGCTGGGCCCGATCCTCAGTTCGGCCGGCTCTCCCGTGGCCGACCTGACGCCACCTCATCGGAACGCGCTGCTGGCCGCCTTCGGCCTGGCACAGGAGTTCACGGCTCCCGACCGTCTGCTGATCGGCATAGCGACCGTGACGTTGCTCATCAAGGTCGCGGAGCGGTCCCCGCTGCTCCTCGTCGTCGACGACACCCAGTGGCTCGACTACAACTCGCGTGACGTTCTCGCCTTCGTCGGGAGACGCCTGAGGAACGAGCGGCTCGTGATGGTGGTGAGCACCCGGGAACAGACGCCGCCATCGCCGTTCGGCCACGACGTCGCCCACTTGCGGCTGGAGCCGCTCACCGAGACAGACGCCAACCGGTTGCTTGACGCGCAGCCGCACCCCCCTCGCGGCCAGGCTCGGTCGACCGTCCTGGCCCAGGCGCAGGGCAACCCGATGGCCTTGGTAGAGCTGACCAGGGCGATCGCGACGGACAGGACCTGGGGCGGTTACCGGCTCGAAGACCCGCTTCCGCTGAGTGAGCGCCTGGAACGTCTGTTCTCGGAGCGGGTGAGCGCCCTGCCGCAGGCCTGCCGTACCGCCTTGTTGTTCGCCGCGGCGGCGGGCCCGTCCGAGCTGTCGGAGGCGGGCAGCGCCGGCCTTCCCGGCCTGGAGGCGCAGATCTGGCAACCCGCCGAGAACGCCGGCCTGATCACGGTGAGCGGCGCCGGAGTGGCCTTCTCACACCCTCTGGTGCGCTCGGCCGTCTACCACGCGGCGTCGTTCGCCGAGCGCGCGGACGCCCATCGCCGGCTGGCCGGCGTCCTCACTCGGCAGCCGGATCGCCGGGCCTGGCATCTGTCGAGGGCGACACTCCATCCCGACGAGAGTGTGGCGTTGCTCCTGGAGGAGACCGCGGCGGAGGCTCTGCGACGCGGCGGCTGTGTGGCCGCCGCCCTCGCCATGGAACGGGCGGCGGAGCTCAGCCCGGACCCGGAGGACCGGGCACGACGGCTCGTCATCGCCGCCGACTACGCCACCACCACGGGGCAGGCCACATGGGTTCGGGACCTCGCGACCCAGGCATCGGCCGCCACGTCCGACCCGACGTTGCGAGCGCAGGCGAACCGGGCGATCGGGTGGGCGCTCGCCTGGACCAAACATCAGGCCGAGGCGCTCAGAGCGCTCGTCACGCTTGGCGAGGAGACGGCGGTGTGGGCCCCGCTCATCGCCTGGGGCACCCTGGGGCCGGCGGCGACCGTCGCCTACCACCTGGGAGCGCCTGCCGGACGGACCGCGGTGCGTCAGGTGGTGGACCGGCTTTCCCCACGGGAGGCCGCGATCCACCCCGGCGCCCCGGACTGGGCGAACGCCGTCCGGCTGTTCACGCACACGGCGACCAACCCCTACCAGGGGCGGGCGGCGGCCCTGGCCGACATTCGCCGGATCACCGAACGCGGGCTCGACATTCCCGGCCTGTCGACGGCGGGCCCGGCCGCCTGGGTGCTCGACGAGTCAGATCTGGCGGTACGCATTCTCCGGGAGGCGCGCGAGAGGCTCCGCAAACCCGGCATCCGGAGTGCCCGGGGCGCCATGGTGATAGGGCTCTCGGAGGCGCGCGAGAGGCTCCGCAAACCCGGCATCCAGGGTGTCAGCGGAGCCATGATGATGGGGCTCGCCTGGGCCTGTCTCGACACCGCCCGATGGGACGAGGCGCTGGACGCGTGCGCGGAGGCGTCCGAACTGGCCGCGGCCTACGAGATGGAGATCGTCACCGCGGGGGTCAGCCTCACCGCCGCCACACTGGCGGCCCTTCGCGGCGAGACGCTCCGCGCGCGCGACCTCGTCGCCACGGCGGTCGCCGCCGTGGATCCGGCCGACGTCCCGTTCATCGCGGCGCGAGAACGCCGGGTGACGGGGTTGATCGCGCTGGTCGAGGGACGCTTCGAGGCGGCCTTCACCATCCTCCGCCAGGTGCTCGGCGACGACGGCGTCCCACTCCACTACCACGCCTCATATTTCGCGCTGGTGGACTTCGCCTCCGCCGCGGTCCGTACGGACCAAGTCGACGAGTGCAGAGGGATCGTGGAACACGCGGTGAGCCAGGTGGACGGGGACCTGTCGCCGCGTCTCGAGCAGTTGGTCGCGCACGCGCGCGCGTTGTTGTCCGGACGCGATCAGGCCGAGGAGCACTACACCCGCGCGCTCGCCGACCCAGCGGGTGAGCAGTGGCCCTTCGAACGAGCTTCTCTGCGGCTGGACTACGCCGAATGGCTGCGGCGACGGCGGCGGATCAACGAGGCCAAACCTCTGCTGATCTCAGCCGTGGAGGTGTTCCAGCGCATCGGAGCGAAGCCGTACGCACAACGGGCCGAAACCGAGCTCCGCGCCTCCGGAGTCACCCTCCCCGGAGCCGCCGCGTCAGACGGCCTGGCGCAGCTCACCCCGCAACAACGCGAGATCGTCCGCCTCGCCGCCCAGGGACTGACCAACCGCGAGATCGCCGAACGGCTCAGCCTCTCGCCCCGAACCGTCGGCTCCCACCTCTACCGGTCCTTCCCCCTCCTCGGAGTCACCGCCCGCCACCAGATCCGCGACGTCCTCGGCTCCGGCGCCGGATAACCGCCTCAGAGGAGCTGGATCACGTCGAGGACGAGACCGGCGACGGCCAGGACCAGGCCGGCGACCTCTCACGCTTTCTCGCGGATCACCTGACGTATGGCGACGGCCTGTGTGTCGTTCAGGCTCGGGCTCAGCCCCTTGATCTCGACGGGAGAGTTGACCGTCATGGCAGAGCCGACGCTGTCCCAAGCGCGCTGATGGCACCCGACCGCTTAAAGTTCCTAACAAAATGATCTCCGGAGTATCCGCCCGACGCCGGTGATCGTCGGCGGTTATCGCAGCCGCGTTGATAGTGGGCTGCTCTGGGTGCTTACAGGTGAGTTGGCCCTTGGCCAATGCCCATCCGCTCACCGGCGACCAGGAAATGTCGCTGAGTGCACGCAGAAGTACAATGAGTCAGTGCATGCGAGGCTACCGTCGCTGCTGCTGCGCCAGACTCCATCCCTGATGGTCGGTGTCTTGGCCGGCGCCGCATGCGCTGCCGTGGTGACGCTGTTACTCTTCCCGTTCCGGCAGTTTGTCCCTCCACATTCGCTCGGTGTCGTTTACCTGCTCGGCGTGCTGCTGATCTCGACAGCGTTCGGCCTGTGGCCCGGTCTGGCGACCGCGGTGGCCAGCGCAGTCGCCTATGAGTACTTTCATCTGCCGCCCTTCTACGGGTGGACGCTGACCGGCGACGGGGAGTTGGTGACGGCCCTGGTCTTCCTCGTCACCGCGCTGCTGGCCGGCTTCGTCGCGGACCTGGCCCGGTCACGGGCGATGGAGGCCGAAGAGCAGCGCCGCACGGCCGACCTCGCCGCCGACCTCGCCCACCTGCTGCTGCGCTCGGAGGACCTGCGAACCACGCTGCCGGCAGCCGCACAGCGCCTGGCCCAGGCCCTGGAACTGCGCCACGCGGCGATCGAGCCCGAGGTCGTCGCCGCGGACGGGCCGTACGCGGCGCTCCCGCTGCGCGACGGCGCCACCCAGCTCGCCACCCTCCTGATACCCGCCGACCTGCCGGAGCCGACGTTGCTGCGGCTGCAACAGCAGGTGGTGCCACCGCTGCAGGCCTTGCTGGGCGCGGCATGGGACCGTGAGGCCGTCGCAGAGGAACAGGCCGCGCTCCGGCGAGTCGCGACGCTGGTCGCCGGAGGCGCCGACCCATCCGAGGTGTTCAACGCGGTCACCCGTGAGATGGGCCGCATCATGGGCACGCGATACACCGACATGAATCGGTTCGAGTCCGACGGCACGTTGACCGTGCTGAGCCACTGGGATGATCATGGCGGCTGGGACCAGTTCGTGCCGCTGGGCTCGCGCCGGCCGATCCAGGACATGCCTGTGGCGAAACTGGTGTGGCAGACCGGGAAACCGGCTCGGCGCACTACCGATGACGACGACGCCGCCGGCGAGTTCCTCAGGCGTGCCCGCGAGTGGGCGCTCGGCTCGGTGGTCGGCAGCCCGATCATGGTCGAGAACCAACTGTGGGGTGTGATGGTCGCCTTTTCGCGCGCGGATGACCGGCAACCCCAGGCGATCGAGGAGCGCATGATGAAGTTCACCGAACTCCTCGGGACCGCGATCGCCAATGCGCAGAGCCGAGCAGAGCTCACCGCCTCCCGCGCCCGCATCATCGCGGCCGCAGATGAATCTCGTCGCCGTATAGAGCGCGACCTGCACGATGGGGCACAGCAACGTCTTGTCACGCTCGGGCTGGAACTGCGGGCGGCCGAAGCCATGGCGCCGCCCGATCTCAAGGCCCACCTGTCCCACGTGGTCGAGGGTCTGGCCTGCGCCGTCGAGGACCTCCAGGAACTCTCCCGTGGCCTGCACCCTGCGATGCTGTCGAAAGGAGGCCTCTGCCCCGCCCTCAAGACACTCGCGCACCGCTCCTCCGTGCCGGTCAGGCTGAAGGTGAGCAACGTCGAGTCACAGCCCGAACGGGTCGAAGCCGCCGTCTATTACATCGTTTCGGAAGCACTGACGAACGCGGCCAAGCATGCACAGGCCTCAGTAGTTGACATTGACCTCACCGTTGACGACACGGCCCTGCGGCTCTGCATCCGGGACGACGGAATCGGAGGAGCCGACCCCCGCAACGGCTCGGGGCTCATCGGCCTGAAGGACCGTGTAGCGGTGATCGGCGGCGACATGGAGATCACCAGCCCGGCGGGAAACGGGACGTCACTGCTCATCACAATTCCCTGCTGACCATGGGTCCCGCCCGCATCGGTCAACATTCAGCGGCATATTTCGCTGAAGGCTCGGGCAGCGTCCCGAGCTGGGCCGTCATCGGCGTGCGCGGAGGGAGAGCACGCACGACCGTCCTGATACCTGCTCGGAGATCGGTACCGGCGTAGCGACCCGGGCTGTGCCATGACCCCGTCCCCAGGGCCTGCCGCCCCGGTCACCCAGCGGGCCACCCCCCGGCGCTCCTCGCCGTGGGCGACGAGGCAGAGCTGCCCTAGAGCAAGCTGCCTGGTCGGCGGGCGCTTTTTGCCGCCTATAGCCGCGCGCCCGCCAGTACTGGTGCCTCAGGATTCCGCGAGGGGTATTCGAAGGAGGAACAGCGCGCCGCCCAAGTGGGACTCCGTGGCTTTCAGGGTGCCCTCATGGGCGTGGGCGATCGCGCGGGCGATCGCCAGGCCTAGCCCGGTGCCGCCGTGGTCGCGGTCCCGCGCAGTGTCCAGTCTGGAGAACCGCTCGAAGACGCGCTCCCTGTCACACTCGGGGATGCCGGCTCCATCGTCCCCGACGGCCAGTTCGGCGACGCGCCCAACGGGCCGCACGCTGACCTCCACGACTTTCCTGCTGTGTCGCTGAGCGTTGTCGAGGAGGTTCCTGAGCAGGCGGACGATCTGGGATCGCACGACAGTGACCAGCACGCCCGTTTCGATCCGCATCCGGGTCGGCACCCGGTCGGTCCGCTGGAAGACCTCACAGCGGGCCAACTCGGACAGCGATAGAGGCGTCTTCTCCGTGACTCCAGACGCTCCTACCCGGGCCAACAGGAGCAGGTCCGTGATGATCGACTCCAGCCGGTCGACGTCCAGCAGGGCACCTTCCAGGAGGGAGCCCATGTCGGTGTCTTCGGGGTGCAGCCTGCCGTCCTCCAGTTGCGCGCGGAGGCCGGCGAGCGGGGTGCGCAGCTCGTGGGAGGCGTCGGCGACGAACTGCTGTTGCCGGTCCAAGATGGCCGCTAGAGACAGAGTACTCATGATGCGCTCCTGGTATACCGAGTACTGTATTTCGTATACCAGTCTCCCACCCTGGGTGATCGTTGTCGGTACCGCTAGCGGCCATCCACCGTCTGCCGCGGCAAAGCTCCGTCGAAGCGCACCACGCTGAATGCCATGCATGCTTCAAGATCAGGCAATGGTGACGCCGCCTGGACCGAACTGGGGGACAGGTGACTCGCAGGTCGTGCGGATCGCGGAGCAGGCCGCCTTCCCACCGGCGAGCCACCCGGACTTGACCGCGCCACTTTGATCGCGGACACGGTGCCGAAGTCGCTCATCCGGTCGCCGAACACGCGTTTGGTCAACCACGCGGCGATCCGCGACCACCGAAGGATTCAGCCTCGGTTGCCCGCGACCGTGCGCCGAAGGGGTCGTTCCCTGCGTGGATCAGGGCAGCGTGTGTGTTGCGGTTCATCGAGAAATGGGATGACGCGTCAGTCTTCGTGGTGAACCGCCGGTTGGACAACCGGGGGCTCATCCGCTTACACCACAGCGAAGTCGGTGAGATGGCCTTTCCCTTGAGACATTGCGTATCGAGAGCGTTTTAGCAGGGTTAGCGACCTTCCAGGCAGGAGAAGCGCTGCACGCTCGCAGGGCACAACGAGGGCAGATGGCATCATGATCAGCCGCGAAGCGCCGAGATGACCAATGCCAGATCATCGGGGTGGTTGGCGATACGGCCCAGGTCACAAGCGCCGCGAAATGACTTCCAGCACAAGTGAGCCTCCCTGCCGGGACTGCAACCGACTCCCGCACTGAGTTGGCGACCTGCTGAAGCCCAGACTGACGAGACTGACGGGGCTGAGGGGCTGCACTAGAGTACGAGCATGAGGGCCAAAGCGGGCGTGTTTGACTTTCCTTCTCGTCGACCCGCTGAGCGACTGGGCGTTGCGGTAGTGAGCGAGCTGGTCGAGCTCATCATCACGGGTGAGATCCCTGAGGGCGAGCTGCTGCCACCCGAAGGTCCACTCAGCGAGCACTTCGGCGTCAGCCGCACGGTCCTCCGCGAGTCGGTCAAGCGGCTTGAGGAGAAAGGCCTGGTGGTCGTGGCGCAGGGCCGCGGAACCCAGGTGGCCCGCTCCGGCTCCTGGAACATGCTCGACCCGGTGGTCCTCTCCGCGCTTATTGACAACGACGAGTCCCTGGGCGTCCTGGACGAGCTGACGATTGTCCGGGGCAACCTGGAGTCTGCTATGGCGGGCGCGGTGGCCACGCGGCGCACGGCCGAGGAGTTGACCCGCATCGAGCATGCGCTGGAGGCGATGCGCGAGACGCAGCACGAGAGCGACTCCTTCCGGCAGGCGGATGTGGTCTTCCACCTCACGATCATGGAGCTCTCCCGCAACCGCCTGGCCGAGAACATCACTAAGCGCCTGTACCGGCGGGCGCTCGAGAGCAGCAGATATCACGGGATGGGGTACGAGGGCGCCTTCCGCTCCACCCTGGACGAACACGCTCTGGTGGTCGACGCAATCTCCCGCCGGGACGTCGAGGCCGCGGAAAGGGCGATGCGCGACCACATCGTCACCTCCTGGCAGCGGCGCCGACTCGAGGCGCCGCACCAGGAGGCCGAACTCTAGGGCTGCGCCGCGGCGGATCCGCAGGCCGGCATGCCGACGTCGACGGTGTAGACGTGACGCAATTGAAGCGGATCCCCTCACGCACATGATCGGCTCCATCGCCAGGGGTCAGCAACGGCCACCCTTCGATGGTGAACAGAGTTCGCCCAGGGGCTCGCCGTCACGTCGATCGATCCGATATTGACGCCGAGCGCCACGAACGGATCCCGTGGCCCCACGCCCGCCGCACCGTCCGCGCGGCGTCGTCGTCACTCACGGGACGACCGAGATTGCCGAGCGGTGCTCCGCCGAGGCCGATGATGGCGTGCCCTGACCGGCCTCGGTTCAACAGTTTCCATGACCTGGGCCGTCATGCGCCAAGCCCGTAGAAGGCCGACGCCGTGCCGGACATGATCGCCTGGCGCTCCGTCGGGCTCAGCCCGCCTATCAGCTCGTCCACGACGCCGCGCCATACGACCGGACCAGCCCCCAGCTCGGCGAGTGGCCAGTCTGACCCGTACATGAGCCGCTCCGCACCGAACGCCTCGAGCGCCACGTCGACCACACGGCGGAGGCGGGCTCGGTCGCCGCCGCTCACGACGCCGGCCAGTCCAGAGATCTTCGCGCATGTGTTCGGCCGGGTGGCGACTTCACGGAGACCGGCCTCCCAGCCGGCGTCGTCGTCCGTCTCGGCGATCCCGCCGAGGTGGTCGACGACGAAACGGACGCCGGGGTGTGCAGCCACAACTGTCGCGGCCAGTGGCAGTTGCCACGATCGCACGACCAGATCGAAACCGAGGTCGCGTGCGGCCAGTTGCTCGAGCCCGGTTCCCACGTCGGGTCGTCCGAGCCAAGTGGGGTCGGGGTCGACATGGACCAGGTGACGGATCCCGACCAGTCTCCGGCGGGCTGCGGGATCGAGTTCGTCGAGCTGCGCCGTGACATCGGCCGTGAGGTCGGCCCAGCCGACCACACCGGCGATGCGCAGGCACGGGTGCATCAGCAGCCGCCGCGTCTCGGCGGTGCTGTTGCTCGATTGCACGACGACGGCGGCGTCCACGCCGGTCGAGTCGAGCATCCGCTCGAGGTCGTCGGCCGCGAAGTCCCGATCGATCGCCCCCATCGTCGCGGGGTCGATCCACGGCTGCGGGTCGGTGGCCCGGTTCCAGAGATGGACGTGCGCATCGAGGAAGCGGCTCACGACAGATGCCAGATCTCGTCGACCGGCTGCCACAAGGCTCCGGGATCCCGCTCCTCGACGATGCGCACCTGGCACGGATCCGTGTGCGTCCACCACTCGCGCGTCACGGGATCATCGGCGATGCGGGCCATGTCGGCGGCGTGATCGTCGCCGACATACTCGTAGTAGGCGAACAGGGTGTCTCCGACGATGAAAATCGAGTAGTTCGTGACGTTCGCATCGCGCAGGGTCTGCTCGACCTGCGGCCAGACATTGCGATGCAGCTCGAGGTACTCCTCCCGACGCTCCGGCCGGACGCCGACGACGAGGGCGTGACGCTCGATGCGGTGTTGCGTGCTCACGACACCACCCGCTCCGCCACGGGCGCGCCGATCGGCTCCTCGTGACGGGAGTCAGGGACGAGGCGCAGTCCTGCTCGGTCGGGACGGACATGGGGCCCGGTAATCATGGCCGGCGGGTTGGCGGCTCGCACGGCGTTGATGTGATCCTCGTCGACCCGGATGCCGATGCCCGGTTCGTTGCCGAGGACGATCCCGCCGTCCTCAAACTCCTGGTCGACCTCGAGTCCGACCGGAGACGAGAGGTCCTGGACCTCGAAGGCCAGGTGGTTAGGCACTGCCACGGCGGCGTGCGCCAGCGGGTTGGCGTGGTAGGCCACCGGGCTCACGGGCAGGTCACGAGCATGAGCAACCGCGGCCACCCGCAGGAAGTGCGTGATGCCCCACACGTTGCCCACCTGGACGATGTCGATCGCGTCGGCGTCCAGGAGCGGGCGGTACTGCTCGAGGCCGGTGAGGTTCTCGCCGGTCGCGACGGCGGCGCGGACGCCCCGCCGGACCGCGGCGAGCCCAGCCGCATCCCATCTCCGCACAGGCTCCTCGATCCAGGTGAGGTCGACCGTGCGCTCCAGCGCCGTGACGAATCGCACGGCCTGCGAGCGGTTCCACGACTCGTTGGCGTCGAACATGAGGGCAGGGTGTGCCGAGTTGCGCCCGAGGACGTCCCGCAACGCCTCCAGCCGGCGTAGGTCGTGCTCGAGATTCCGGCCGCCCTTGAGCTTGCCGGCGCTGAAGCCCCGATCCGCGAAGCGCTCGTACAGGCGCACGAGGGCGTCGTCGTCGAGTGCGATGTCCAGCCCGGAGGCGTAGCCAGGGACGAAACGGTCCAGGCCGCCGAGGGTGCGCCAGAGCGGCTCGCCGGCCGCCTTCGCCTTCAGGTCCCAGAGCGCCATGTCGATCGCACCGATCGCGCCGAACGTCGCGCCCGAGTGGCCGGTCTTGAAGACCCGGGCCAGCATCCGGTCGTAGAGCGCCGAGACGGCCCGCGGATCCTCACCCTCGACGGCGCCGAAGACGCGGTCGATGTCGCCGTGCGGGCCGACACCGACCCCCTCGAGACCGCTGTCGGTTTCGAGGATCAGCACGTGCACGACAGTATGCGGATGGGGCATCACACCATTGACATCGCCGGTCAGCCGCCCCCAGTCATGGACCGTCGTCAGGCTGCGATATCCGGTGACCTTCACAATTGCTCCTTGTTTGCAAGATTTCGTCGACTCACTCTTTGGTGCCTCCCGCCGTCATTCCCGCGACCAGGAAGCGCTGCGCGAAGAGGAAGACGATCAGCACCGGCAGCACGGAGATGACGGTCGCGAGCGCGAGCGTCGGCAACTGCACAGACTGGGCCCCGGCCGAGCTGGGGTTGAACGCCGGGGTCGAGGCAAGGAGGGAGGTGAGGCCGACCTGGACCGGATAACCGTCGCTCGAGGGCAGCATCACGAACGGCAGGAAGAAGTTGTTCCAGCTCTGCACGAAGCTGAAGAACGCGACCAGGGCGACGATCGGCGCGGCCAGCGGGAGCGCGACCCTCGTGAACACTTGGAACTCGGTGCATCCGTCGAGGCGCGCCGCGGCGAGCAGATCGCGCGGGACGCTCGTCGAGAAATAGATGTACGTGAGGTACACGCCGAACGGGAAGAACGACATCGGGAGGATGACAGAGAGCGGGCTGCCGATCAGCCCTACCACGTTCATCTCGAGGAAGATGGGCAGCACCAGCGCGGTGTTCGGGATCAGCATGACGATCAGCGTCAGCACCAGGAGCAGCCGCCGGAACCTGAACTCCGTCAGGGCCATCGCGTAGCCCGCCGGGATGCTCGCAATGAGCGTGATGACGAGCGCGCCCAGGGCATACAGCGCCGAGTTGCCCACCCATGCGGTCACCGCGCCGTCTTGGAAGCCGAACAACTGGTTCCAGTTGGCGGCCAGGTCGCCGAGGCTTCCGGGCCGGAAGGGGTTCTCGACGATGAGCATGTGGGCCGACTTCGTCGTCGCCAGCAGCAGCCAGACGATCGGGATGACGAAGAAGAACACGAAGAGCAAAACCACGACCGCGACGATCGTCCGGCCGCTCCATCCGCTGACACCGCTCCGGCGACCGACGGGGCGACCGATGTTCATTGTCGTCATGAGCTCAGTCCCTCTCGAACAGGCCGCCGCGCATCACGAAGACGGCCGACAACGCGAGGGCGATGACGAGCAACAGCAGGGAGATGGCCGCCGCTCCGTTGAAGTCGTTCTGTTGGAACGCATACTGGTACGCGAGCTGGTTCAGCGAGTAGTCGTTGGGCACGACCGCGTTGCTGGCTTGCGAGAGCAGTTGTGGCTCGACGAAAAGCTGCGTTCCGGCGGCCAGCGACATGATCCCCATGTACGAGATCCACTTGCGCAGCAGCGGCAGCTGGATGCGCCAGGCGATCTGCACGGTGCCGGCACCGTCGATACGCGCGGCCTCGATCACGTCGGAGCTGATGTTGTTGAGCGCGCCGTACATGATGACGATCCAGCCGCCCGCGCCGGTCCAGAACGCGATGATGGCGAAGACCGGAGGAAGGTTCGCCGGCACGATGACCTGCACGAAGCTGGAGAAGCCCATCAGATGGAGCAGTCCGCTGACCGGGCTGGCAGTGGGGTCGAGCACGAACAGCCAGAGCAGCACGCTCGACGCGCCCGCCAGGGCGCCCGGTAGATAGAAGACGAGCCGGAGCGTCCGGCTCATCCAGCGCACGCGGACCGCGTGCACGGCGATGGCCAGGAACGAGACCAGCACTACCAGGGCGACCAACCAGATCACGAGGTAGAGCGCGACGTGCTCGACGGCGGGCAGGAAGCGGAAGTCGCCGACGACCTTGGTGAAGTTGGCGATCCCGGCGAAGCCGCCGTCGCCGTCGGTGAACGCGAGGTAGAGGGCGTAGATGGCGGGAAGGACCCCGAACGCGACCGCCAGCACCGTGTAGACGGAGACGAAGGCGTAGCTCATCGTGCTGCGTTCGCCGCCGTCACTTCGGCCGTCCGGCCGGCGGCGTGGGTTCGCCGTCGGCCGGGCGGTCTCCTGCGTCACTGTCATGTCACTTGACCGTGTAGCCGTTGACCTGGGCCTGGTTCTTGATCGCGGTCTCCCATTCGGGAAGCAGATCGACCAGGCTCTTGCCGTCGGCAATCCCAGGGGTGATCGTCTTGGCCCAGATCGCCTCCTGGCTGAAGACCCCCGAGCCCCACCCGCTCCAGATCGCCGGACCGGCCTTGACCAGCGCCTGCAGGTCGGTGGCGTAGTAGCCGCTCGACTCCTGCTTCTTGATCCACTTGTCCGCGGCGGGCGCGTAGGCCGGGTAACCGGGAGCGACGTTCACCTGGTAGTCGTCGGCCGTCGTGACGAACTCGGCGAACTTCTCGGCCGCCTTGAGGTTCTTGGAGTGGCTGCTGATGAACCAGGTGCCGCCGCCGACGTTGCCCGTCACCGGGGTGTCGCCCTGCCAGGGCAGCGGTGCCGCGACGCCGAGCTGGCCTTTGGGGACGTTGAGCGACTGCGGGTTGTTGAAGATCGCCCCCGCGTACCACGCCGGGCCAGGCATCAGGAGCACCTTGTCGGAGTACTTCTTCACGAACTCGGGCGTGAAGACGCTCACGTTGGGGACGGTGCCGTTCTTGACCAGGATGTCGAGCATCGACGCGACGCGCTTGCACTCCGTGCTGTCGGTGTTGACCGTCACCGTCTTGGGGCCGGTGATGTCGTTCGCCTGGCACTTACCGCTCCAGAAGTAGATTTCCGAAGCGAAGGAGTCTCCGACGGCGCCGACGATGTAGCCGGGGTGCTCCTTGGCCACCTTCTCGCCGATCGCCTGATACTCCTCCCACGTGGCGGGGACGGAGTAGCCGAACTTGTCGAGCAGGGTCTTGTTGTACCAGAGCACCACCTGGGAGAGGTCGTTGCGGAGGCAGTAGACCTTGCCCTCGACGGTGCACGGGTTCAGCGAGCCCTGGGTGAAGTCGTCGAGCGTCGTCTTCGGGACGAGACCGCTGTTGAGCACGGCCGCGAACGCCTGCTTGCCGTTGCTCTTCTGGCTCGCCCACGCCGCGTCGTTGTTCTGCGTCGAGAACACGACATCGGGCCAGCCGTTGCCTGCCCGGTCGAAGAGCTGCACCTTCGTCCGGAAGGAGTTCGAACCGTTCGCCGAGCCGTCGTAGGTGACGACGTCGAGCTTCACGTCGGGGTTGGCCTTCTTGAAGGCGTCGACCGCGCTCGACCGGTCGGAGTCCACCCAGACCGTGATCGTGGCCTTGTCATCCTGCGTAACTTGCGGAAAGCCGTAGGAGCCGACTGAGGTGCCGCCATTGCTGCTGCAGCCGGCCAGCGCGAGGGCGATGGCCAATGCCCCCGCGCCGCTGATCGCGCGCACCCATCGGCCACTTCGTGTGACCCGTGTGAAATCGACCATGGGGGGTGTCCTTGTCTGGGAGGTCATGTTGACGATCTGTTCACCGCGACGAAATATAAGACCATACGTATTATGTTTGCAATAGCCTGAAGCAGGCTTCAAAGAGAGTGAGGACGCCCCATGAAGGGTGCCGCATACATGGGCGGGGGTCGCCTGCAGACTGTGTCAGTGGACGTCGCGCCGCCCGGTCCCGGCGAACTCCAGATCGCCGTCGCATACTGCGGATTATGTGGAACCGACCTCCATATCGTGCACGGGGACATGGAGGCGAGGGTGCGGACGCCCCTCGTGTTCGGCCACGAAGTGTCGGGCACAGTCGCGGCGGTCGGCGCAGGCGTGCAGGGCTGGAAGGCCGGCGACCCTCTGACCGTCATGCCGCTGGTCTGGGACGGCACCTGCCCCGCCTGCCTTGCCGGTCATCAGCACATCTGCCAGAACCTCGTCTTCCTCGGCATCGACTCCCCCGGTGGGCTGCAGCTGCGGTGGAATGTGCCGGCGGCGATCGCGGTGCCGATCCCTAGCGACCTCGACCTGCGTACGGCAGCGCTCGTCGAGCCCGTCGCCGTCGCGGTCCACGACGTGCGGCGCTCCGATCTCCAGGTCGGCGACCACGCCGTCGTGCTCGGCGGCGGTCCCATCGGGGTGCTCATCGCCGGCGTCGCGCGCGACGCCGGTGCCCACGTCATGGTCGCCGAGGTCGACGTCTCTCGCCGAAGCCGCATCGCCGGGCTTGGAATCAAGGTGATCGATCCTTCCTCCGCTGACATGGTCGCCGAGGTCGAGCGCTGGACGGACGGCGTCGGCGCAGATGTGGTGTTCGAGGTGTCGGGCGCAGCCGCCGCGGCCCGCTCCACCACCGCGCTGGCGAAAGTTCGCGGGACGATCGTCGTCGTTGCCATCCACTCCGCCGCGCGCGAGTTGGACTTGCAGCGCCTGTTCTGGCGCGAGCTCCGCCTACTGGGCGCCCGGGTGTACCAGCGGTCCGACTTCGACCGCGCGGTCGAGCTGCTCCGGCGGGGCCGCATCCCCGCAGAGGCCGTCATCTCCGGCGTCGTCCCGCTCGAGGAGACCGCCTCCGCGATCAACGACCTCTCGGCTGGCCGGGCCATGAAGATCCTCGTGGACGTCGCCGGGGAGGCCCAGGCGTGAGCGGCCTGTTCGAACTCCACGGCCGCCTCGCGGTCGTAACCGGCGCCCGTCGAGGCATCGGTCGCGCCATGGCGGAGGCCCTCGCCGCCGCCGGCGCGGACATCATCGGCGTGAGTGCTCGGCTGCGGACCGACGACGAGGTCGCCGAGTCGATCCGCGCGCTCGGCCGCACCTTCGAAGGTCGCGCGGTGGACTTCGCCGATCGCGACGCCGTCCTGGCGCTGGGTGACGAGCTCGCTGAACGGGCTCCCGACATCCTCATCAACAACGCGGGCACGATTGAAAGGGCTCCCGCGGCGGAGCATCCGCTGGAGTGGTGGGATCGGGTGATCGGAGTCGACCTGTCGAGCCAGTTCGCACTCACCCAGGTCCTGGCCCGCCCGATGTTGGAGCGAGGCCGGGGAAAGATCGTTTTTACGGCGAGCATGCTGAGCTTCCAGGGCGGGATCAACGTGCCCGGCTACACCGCCGCGAAGTCTGGGCTTGCCGGCCTCACCCGTGCCCTCGCCAACGAGTGGGCCTCGCAGGGGGTGAACGTCAACGCCATCGCGCCTGGCTACATCGCGACCGACAACACGGCGGCGCTTCGCGACGACCCCGAAAGGTCGCGGTCGATCCTGGAACGGATCCCGGCTGGTCGATGGGGTCGGAGCGACGATATCGCGGGGGCGACGGTCTTCCTCAGCTCGGCGGCCTCCGACTATGTTTCGGGCACGATCATCCCGGTGGACGGCGGGTGGCTGGCGCGATGACCGCGGACGTTCCAGCGCCGTAGTGCCCAGGGCTCGCGTTCTTCCGTAGTGGCACGCCGGTCGAGGTCCCACCTTGGCCGGCGTGGTCGCTTCGGCGATCCTCATGGCGGAGCGGGTCGCGTACGCGAGATCGACTACGTCGGACACCGCACCGCACTGGAGATCTCAGGCTCTCCGAGCGCCACGTGGGAGCGCGTCGCAGGAACCTACCTCACGGGCGAACGCCCAGTACGCCGGGGCGGCGCTTGGCCCACGAGCCGAGTATGTGGACGCGCATCGCGGCGGCGGCCCCTTGAGCGTCGCCTTGGAGAATCATCGACTCGATCTGCCGGTGCTCCGCGAGTGACTGGACGAGGTGCTCCCTGTTCGGCGTTCCGTTGTATTGGCTGGACAGCCGCGCCTTGGCGTGAATGCTGTGGATGATCGCGTGACCGAGGCGATTGCCTGAGGCGATCATGATCATCTCATGGAAGGTCACGTCCTCCCTCGCATACCGCTCCGGGTCGTACATGCTCTCCACGAGCACGTTCGCCTGCCTGGTGAGCTCCTCCGCCTGAGACGGCGTGATCACGCGCGCACATTGTGCCGCCATGTCGCACTCGAGCGCCGCCCGAACGTTGACAAGATTGTCCAGGATGGACAAATCACGGTCGTGCCGGATCTGCGCCTCCAGGACGACGGGGTCCAGCAAGTTCCAGCCGATCGGCTCAAGCACCCGGGTGCCGCGGCCCGGAGTAGCTTTGACCAGGCGTTTTTCTTCCAGAAGCTTGATCGATTCGCGAACCACAGTACGGGAGACGCCGAACTCCTGACACAGCTCGGGCTCCGTCGGGAGTACGGTCTCCACCGGATAGACGCCTGACACGATGCGGTCGACCAGGTAGGTGACGACGGTATCGCCCAGGCGACGGCGCCGCTGTCTGATCGGCTCCAGCGAGTCGCGGAAGACACCTGCGGGCATGTCGGGTTGAGGGGTCGCGGAAGTCACCAGGTGTCCAGAGCAATTGTCACAACTCAAGTATAGCCTCTTGCGTATACGTAATTCATATGATCAAACGCGGCCCCGGCACGTCCGGGCCGCGTCGGCGAGGGAGCCGTCCGGCTCCCTCGCCTCGCCGTCGGTCAACGACTACTGCGTGACTCCGGGGAAGTCCGCAGGCCCGGCTCGATGCCGGCGTTCGCAATCACCTGCTGGGCGCCGGCCGGCCACGAGGTGCCCGACACCTGGATGTTTGATGCCCCTCGCGGCGGATGCCAGACGGTGTTGCCTCACCTGTCCCACGCTTCTTAGGTGAATTTGACGTCACTCATATGACGTATTATGCATCACCCCAACCGGGATGGGTCGTCAAGAGGCGTTGCCTCCACGCATCGCCTTCGACATCCGAGTCCGGCACGGTGAAGAGGAGTGATCGTTGCCAATGCCTTCCGGTCATGAGGCTGATGCGGGGCATAACCTCCCGGCCGCGAACGGACCGCAGAGCGAAGGTCCGGCGAGCAGCCGGCGAGTTGCCGTCTCCTCGCTCGGTGAGGCCATGCTGCGCCTGTCGCCGCCGTCGGGTGAGCGGCTGCGCGACACCGGACAGTTGCGGGTCCACGTTGGCGGCGCCGAGGCGAACGTTGCCGTGGCCCTGGCATCAGTCGGCGTGTCCACTCGCTGGACATCGGCGCTGCCGGACACGGTCCTTGGGCGCCGCGTCGCCGACTCGCTGTCGAGCGCAGGCGTCGCCCTCGACACCGTGCACTGGATGGCCGATGAGCGCCTCGGGCTCTACTTCGCGGAGATCGGTTCCCCGCCTCGCCCGACGAGTGTGGTCTACGACCGCGCCGGTAGCGCGTTCTGTTCGCTCTCCGTTGACGACCTCGACTGGGCCGCCGTGTGCGATGCGCAGATCATTCATCTGACCGGCATCACCGCTGCTGTGGCCCCAGGATCCGATGCGCTCGTGCTACGAGCGGCGCGGGAGGGGCGTAACCGTGGTGCCCTCGTCGTCTACGACGTCAACTATCGCGCGTCGCTGTGCTCGCCGGAGACGGCCGCATCATTCACCGCCGAACTGGCCTCCGACATCGACCTGTTGATCTGCAGGGCCGAGGACGCGCGCGATCTCTTCGGGTTGGTCGGCGATCCCGTGATGCTGGCGAATGATCTGGCGAGGAAGCTGGCGATCGGTCGCGTCGTGGTGACGTCGGGCGCAGGCGGCGCAGTCGCATGGTGGGACGGTGAGTCCGTCACGGCCCCCGCACTGCCCACCGTCGGCCTAGATCGGATCGGCGCCGGCGACGCCTTCGCCGCAGGCGTGCTGTGGGGCGTACTCGACGGCTCCCCGCAGGATGCGCTCAACCGGGGGACGGCGATGGCCTCCCTGGCGATGAGTGTGCAGGGGGACCAGTGCCGCTTCAGCGCCGAGGAGGTGCTGGAGGTCGCCCATGGCGCGGGACGGGAGGTCCGGCGGTGACCGCAGGCGCGGTTTGAACGAGACGAACTGGAGCCGAGGCACAACGGCATCACCACCTTCGGCTTCACCGCAACGGCACAGCCGCGACCCGCCCTCCTCCTGGAGCGCCTCCTGACGCGTTCGGCGTTGCGACGTAGTCGTTCACCGGTTCGGGGAGTCCGGTGGCGTCGCGCGGCGGGCAGCGTTGACGTAAGACATCATACGAGTTACGTTTCGCGGGCCGAAGCCTGGATCACCATCCGATCTTTGGAAAGTGAGCAGCAATGCAGCGTTCGCCGCGACCGGACTACTCGTCTGACGGCCCTTCGGCCAGGCGGAAGCCACCGATGCCGAAGGGGACAACGACGTCATCGTCGCGCTCCGGGACGGTACCTGTCGCCTGACCTCGCCAGCGAGGTTCGATGCCGCCGGCTCGCCCAGGCCGACACCGGATGCGGGCTCGGCACGACGCCCGGCACGAGGACAGCCGCACCGTCAGGTTCGGCAGGGCCTTTCGCCACCACACCCCCCACCACATCAGGAGGTCCCGTGTTCGGATCGTCGTACTCCGCGATGCGGAGGTTCTTGTTAGCCGGAGTCGCTGCGATGGGATTGACCGCAGCGGTCACTCTGGTCACGCCCGCCTCTCCCGCCTTGGCGGCTACCACGACCCTTTACGCTTCCCCCTCCGGTACCGGCAGCGGCTGCTCCGCCGCCCAGCCGTGCTCTTTGCCGGACGTGCAGGCACAGGTGCGGTCGCGTACCGGTGCGATGTCGGGCGACATCATCGTGGAGTTGGCCGACGGGGTGTACCGGCTCTCGGCGCCGCTACGGCTGACCGCCGCCGACTCGGGCAACAACGGGTACCAGGTGGTGTGGCGAGCGGCCCCGTCGGCGCGTCCCGTGATCAGCGGCGCCAGGGCGGTCACCGGCTGGTCGCTCGCGGACTCCGCGAAGAACATCTGGCGGGCCAACGTCGGCGTCGGGATCGATACCCGGCAGCTCTACGTCAACGGTGCCATCGCGACACGCGCACGTACCGTCGTGAACCGGTCCGACTTCACCGCCACCAATACAGGGATGGCGTTCAGCAACAGCGCCCTGAGCCATCTGAACAACCTCGCCAACCAGAGCCGGGTCGAGATGGAGAGCGTCGGTTCGTTCACGGACCGGTACGCGCCGGTGCAGAGCATCAGTGGGAACTTCATCACGATGCAGCAGCCCGCCTGGAACAACAACAACTTCGGGTACGACACCTTCACCAGCCCGCACCGGGCGGGTCCGCTCTACCTGACCAACGCGTACGAGTTCCTCGACTCGCCGGGCGAGTGGTACCTCAATCCAGGGACCGGCGTGCTGTCCTATATACCGCTCGCCGGGCAGAACCTGAGCAACGTCAGTGTGGAGTTGCCGGTGTTGCAGTCTCTGGTGAACGTCGGGGGAACCTACGACGCGCCCGCGCACCACATCACGTTCAGCGGGATCACGTTCTCCGGCACGAGCTGGCGTGGGCCCAGCAGCAACCAGGGTTACGTGGACCAGCAGACCGGCGCCTACATGGCCGGTAACTGGAGCTGGCCCGGCTTCACCTCCTGCCACGAGGGCTGCCAGCAGTTCGAAGCGACCCGGCCGAACTGGTATCAGATGCCCGCCGCCGTACAGGTCTCCGCAGCCAACAACATCACCTTCAGCGACTCGCAGTTCGTCAACCTGGGCCAGACGGCCGTGGGCATCGGCAACGACGCCAACGGCCACGCCAGTGGTGTCGGCCTGGGCGCCAGCAACATCACGGTCACCAGGTCCGAGATCGCCCGCAACTCGGCTGGTGGCATCGTGGTCGGCGGCGTGCGCGCCGACGCGCACCACCCAGCCGACCAGCGGATGGTCAACCGGAACATCACCATCAGCAACAACCGCATCCACGACCTCGGCCTGGAGTACCGGGGCGTCGTCTCGGTCGTGACCACCTACGTCACGACCGCCGTCGTCTCCCGCAACGAGGTCTACAACATGCCCTATACCGGCATGTCGATCGGATACGGCTGGGGTGCTAACGAGCCGGGCGGCAACAATCAGTACGCCAACCGCGGCCTGTACAACTACCAGCCGCGGTACACGACGCCCACCACCGCGTCCAACAACCAGGTCATCGGCAACTATGTGCACGACGTCATGCAGCAGATGACCGATGGTGGATGCATCTACACGCTGTCCTGGAACCCGAACGCGGTGATCAGTGACAACTACTGCCTGCGGACCAATGGCTGGTTCGGAATCTACTTCGACGAGGGCTCCAAGTACTACACCGTCAGGAACAACGTCATGTCCGCCATCGGCACGTGGGCCACGGCCAACTACTGGGGTGGCGAGAACATGGGCAATTTCACCGTCACCGGCAACTGGACGAGCAACAGCAGCACCAATGTGACCAACGGTGACCGCAGCAACGTCGTCAACAACAACGTCACTGTCACCAACGGCAGCTGGCCGTCGGGTGCTCAGGCCGTGATGGCGTCCGCCGGGCCCCAGAGTGGCAGTGGTCAGCAGACTGGACAGATCGTCGGGGCTCAGTCAGGCCGGTGCGTCGACATCAGCGATTTCAGCACCGTCAACGGAACCCAGGCGCAGATCTGGGACTGTGGCGGCGGCACCAACCAGCGGTTCACCTACACGTCGGGCAAGCAGCTGACGGTGTACGGGAACAAGTGCCTGGACGCCTACAACCAGGGGACCGGCAACGGCACTCAGGTGGTGATCTGGGACTGCAACGGGCAGACGAACCAGCAGTGGAACATCAATGCCAACGGCACCATCACGGGGGTCCAATCCGGGCTGTGCCTGGACGCGCCCAACAACGCCACCGCCAACGGGACCAGGCTGAACCTCTGGTCCTGCAACGGCGGCGCCAACCAACGCTGGACCCTGGGCTGACCCAGTCCTCGCACCTTCGCCGGGGTGACCCGCCGCCCCGGCGAAGGTCGGTCTGTCCATTGAACGCCTCTGGCACGAATTCGGTGGTGACGGTCGGTAATCTAGGTGTACCGACCAATCCTTCGTGATTGCGAATCAAGACCGAAGCGGTCCGGCGATATCACCTGCAGCCCCACCGATGAGGGCTGCCATATCCGGTCACCGTCATCGACATCGCGTCTTCCCGCCGAAAACCGGCGCGCATTCTGTGCATGTGCTTTTAGGACGTGCGGTCGGCGGACGGAGAGGCCTATAAGGGTCTTGTGTTCGCAAACGATGTCGCTTACGTTAAGCGCTGAAAACGTGATCGATAACGATTGCAATATGGAGAGAGCGGCATGGTCGACGGCGGTGCGCCGGTGACGATGAGTGATGTGGCGCGCTTGGCGGGCGTCTCCACCGCGACTGTGTCGCGGGTGGTCAACAGGCGTTACGGGGTCAGCGCCCGCACCATCGCGCAGGTGCGTTCGGCCATCGACCGGCTCGGCTACGAGTCGAGTCTGGGGGCGGCGAGCCTGCGACGCAGCCGCACCAATGTCCTGGGTCTGGTGACCCACAGCTTCCATTCCTATACCGCCGAGGTGCTCAAAGGCGTGATGGAGGCGTTGAGTCAATCGGGCTTGGACCTGATCGTCTACGCCAACAGCGATCTCTACGGGACGTACGCGGAGGGCTGGGAGCAACGTCATCTGGCCCGCTTGTCCGGCACCCTCACGGACGGGTGCATTGTGGTGACGCCCTGGGGCGAGGTGCGGAGCAACACTCCGGTCGTGGTCATCGATCCGGTGCGGGACTCGACGGTGCCGTCGGTGACGGCGGACAACCTCGCGGGTGCCACCACAATGGTCGAGCACCTACTGGGCCTGGGGCATCGGCGCATCGGATTCATCGCGGGCCGTTCCAGCCTCGCGGCCGCATGGTCACGCGAGGAGGGGTACCGGAAGGCGCTGGCCGCGGCCGGTGTTCCGGTCGATCCGACGTTGATCGGCAGAGGCGACTTCAATCCCGACTCCGCGGTCCCGCTGGCGCGGGCGCTGCTCGATAGGGCGGACCGCCCGACGGCGATCTTCGCGGCGAGCGACGGGATGGCCCTGAAGGCTCTGGAGGTCGCGAAGGAACTGGGACTCAGCGTTCCTGGCGACCTGTCGGTGGTCGGCTTCGACAACATTCCGGAGGCCGTTTTGGCCGAGCCGGGGCTGACCACGGTGGACCAGTCGATGTACCGACTCGGGTACGAGGCCGCGCGCATGCTGAAGGGGCTGGTGACCGGTGAGTGGGAGGGGCCCGGCCGAATAGTGCTCCCAACCCGCTTGATGGTCCGTGGCTCCACCGCACCACCAAGGACGAATACGAGCTTGTGACACACACGCACTCGCAAGTGCGTGCACCACCCAGACCCACCTGACAGCAGGTGAACAAAACGGACCCGTAATGGACGGAGGTGCGGAGAACAGAAACCGACGGTACATCGACCGATAAGTCAGGCCGGCCAATCGGGCCCAATCCGATGCCGGCCATTGAGGAGTTCGGTATGACGTTGTCACCGTACCACGGGGCTTTACGCCCTAAGGGCGTGCGCCGGCTCTTGGTGGCGGTCGCCGCCGGAGTCATGGCGATCTCGGCCGTATTGTTCGCGCCGCGGCCGGCCGCGGCGGATACGCCGTGGCTGAATGTTTCCGAGGACGGCTACGTGTCGTTCACTGTCCCGGCGGCCTACGTCCAGGCCAACGCGGGCCAGGTGTCGCAGGTCGTCATCGAGGGGAACTTCGGCCCATCCTTCAGTTGGGCGGAGTTCGGTCTGACCCGCCGGGGCGACGCCTGGTCGGGGGTCCTCGGCCCGCTCAAGCCGGGGCTGTACTCCTACCAGGTCACCGGCGATGACACCAAGAGTCTCAAGGATCCGACGAACAGCGCCGGTGTGGCGTCCAAGCCGCTCTGGAGCACCTTCTTCGTTCCGGGCGGCTCGGCGCGCCTGCTGGCGGATGCGCCTCAGGGGCAGGGCGGCAAGGTCGAGACCCTGACCTACCGGGCGAAGGGCGATGAGCGGTCGGCTCTGGTATGGACGCCGCCGGCGTACTCGGCCAAGGGCGCCAAGGCCTACCCGGTGCTGTTCCTGCAGTCCGGCGACGGAGGAAGCGCCACCGACTGGCTCGACCTCGGTCGTGCCAAGCAGATCTTCGACAACTTGTCGGCCCAGGGCGCGATGGAGCCGATGGTGGTTGTGATCAGCGGCGGTAGCGGGTCGGAAGACAAGGAGTTGAAGGATCTCCGTAAGGCGGTCGCCGACAAGTTCCGCGTCCTCCCTGCCCCGGCGCACCAGGCGATCGCCGGTGTGACCGAGGGAGGCACGCAGGCGCTGCGTGCCGCTCTCGCCAACCCGGGTCAGTTCGCCTACGCCGGCTCGTTCTCGGGACTGCTGAGTGAGAGCGTCGGCCGGGCGAACGCGGAAGCGATCAACCGCCACGTCAAGCTGGTGCGCCTGTACACGGGGAACGTGACGGATCCCGCGTACAACGCGACCAACCGTCTGACAAAGGCGCTGGACCGAGCCCGTGTCAGGTACGAGTTCGACGGGGTCAACCCCGACGCCGGGGCGAACTGGAACGCCTGGCAGGAGAACCTGATCGATTTCGTGCCGCGGCTGTTCCGCACGGTGCCGGATCACGGTCCGAGCGCCGGTCACGGGCAGCTGAAGGGCGAGTTCACCCCGCCGGCGGCCGGCACCACGCCGACGCCGTTCGTGTCCGAGGGCGGCTTTGTCACCTTCGAGACCACGACCGACTTCAAAGACGCTCAGCACGTCACGGTGTGGGCGAACGACGCTCCCGGCGGAAGCTGGCTGCGCGTTCCGATGACCCGTGACGGCGACCGGTGGCGGGTGACCGTTGGTCCGCTCGACCCGTGGTTCTACTACTACAAGTTCATCGTGGACAGGGTTTCGATCAAGGACCCGTCGAACCCGACGAAGGTGACCTCCGAGCCGACCTGGAGCAGCTTCTTCATCCCCGGAGAGAGGGCGCGCCTGCTCTCGGACGTTCCCGCCGGCCAGGGCGGAAAGGTCGAGAGCCTGACGTACCGAAGCACCGTGGCGAATCAGGACCGGACCGCGTTGGTGTGGACCCCGCCCGGTTACGACCCGAACCGCGCTGAGCGCTACCCCGTCTTCTACCTCCAGCACGGTAGCGGCCAGAGCTACACGGACTGGGCCGAAATGGGACGCGCCAAGCAGATCCTCGACCATGAGTTCCTCGACGGGGACCTGGTTCCGATGGTGGTCGTGATGGGCAACGGCAACGTGTCCAACTTCAACAAGGAACTGCTGGAGAACATCGTTCCGGCGGCGCGTGCCCGCTACAACATCTCCAGCGACCCGTCGCAGCAGGCCCTCGCCGGCCTCTCGATGGGCGGCGGACAGGCGCTCGGGGTCCTCAAGGCGTACCCGGGCCAGTTCGCCTACGTCGCGGCGTTCTCGGCCGGGTTCGGCAGCGGCGCCGGCGTCGACGTGGCGGCCATCAACAACGGGACCAAGCTGCTGCGCCTGTACGTCGGCGACCAGACCGACTTCGTGTATCCGTCGGTCATGGCGTCCCTGCCCACATTGGACAACCTGGGCATCCACTACGAGTTCGCAGGGGTCACACAAGGGCCGCACGGCTGGGACGTGTGGCAGAAGAACCTCATCGACCTGGCACCACGTCTGTTCAAACGCTAGGTAAGTCCGTCCGAGGCGGCACCATCGGAGGCCCCGGTGATGCTCGCCATGCACGTGGGCGTGTGAACGCTCACAACAGAGATCGGCACGAGGGACAGGGCGCGGATCGTGCATCCGTGCCCCGTACCGGCCGATCGCTCGGCCTCAGCGGTAGCGCACGGCCTTTGTGCGCTGCGACCCCCCAAGGGAGATCATGTCTATGAAGAGAAAGAGCCTGATAACCGCGGCGGCCCTGCTCGCCGCCGCGGGGGCGATCGCCGCCTGCTCCCCAGACCAGGGGAAGAGTACGGCGAACGCGGGTGGGAACGACGCGAGCAGCTGCACCAACACGATCGCCAAGAAGGATCTGCCGGTCGTGACGATGTGGGGCTGGTACCCCAACACGCAGCTCGTCGTCGACAACTTCAACAAGCAGAGCAACGAGGTGCAGGTCTGCTGGACCAATGTCGGCCAGGGCGGCGACGAGTACGACAAGTTCCAGACGGCCATATCGGCGGGCACCGGCGCGCCCGACGTGATCATGATCGAGGCGGACCGGATCCCGACCTTCCAGATCCAGAAGGCGCTCGTCGACATCAAGAACTACGGCTTCGACGCCGTCAAGGCGAACTACAGCGACGGCGCATGGAAGGACGTCTCCATCGGCGGCGCGGTCTACGGCGTGCCGGTCGACGGCGGCCCGATGGCGATGATCTACCGGAAGGACATCTTCGACAAGTACAAGATCACGCCGCCGAAGACGTGGGCCGAATACGAGCAGGCGGCACAGAAGGTGAAGGACGCCGGGGGCCCGCTGTTCGGCGACCTGGGCGCGAACGTGCCGGCCGTCATGATGGCGCTGCAGATCCAGAAGGGCGCCACTCCGTACACCTACGACCCGGCGCAGCCCGAGTCGATCGGTATCGCGCTGAACGACCAGGCGTCCAAGGACGTGCTGGACTACTGGGGGAACCTCGCGCGGAAGGGTCTGGTCGGGACGCAGGACCAGTTCACGCCGGAATACATCTCCGGTGTGATCAACGGTAAGTACGCGACGTACATCTCGGCGGCCTGGGCGCCCGGATACCTCACCGGCGCCGGCGTCGGCAAGGGCGAGGACACCGGCAAGTTCGCGGTGGCGCCGCTCCCGCAGTGGGATGCCGCCAACCCGATGCAGGTGAACTGGGGCGGGTCGGCCTTCTCGGTGACGAGTCAGGCGAAGAACCCCGAACTCGCGGCGAAGGTGGCGTACGGCCTCTACGCCGACGACGCGTCACTCACCGACGGCTGGACCAACCAGATCATCTTCCCGCTGAACCTGAAGGCGCTCAACGATCCCAAGTTCGTGGACCTGAAGGTGTCGTTCTTCGACGGCCAGCAGGCGAACAAGGAGGTCTACGTCCCCGCGGCGAACGCCTACACGGGCATGACCTACAGCCCGTTCGGCCAGTACTACTTCGATTCCATGACGAAGCAGATCGGTGCGGTCATCGACGGCTCCATCACCGGTGCGCAGGCGGCCGACCGCATCCAGGAGGACGTGGCGAACTACGCCAAGGAGCAAGGCTTCACCGTCCAGTAGACAACACGGGTGGGCCACGCCGGCCTCGACCGGCCGGCCCACCCGCCACCCCCCAGCATCGACCCCCCGGAGCCCACAATGACCCTCCTGATCGAGGAGAGTGCAGCGAGCACTCAAAAAAAAGCGCACAAGGTCCGCGGCAAGGTGCGCCTCCGTGAGCACCTGATGGGGTGGCTCTTCGTCGGGCCATTCGGGATCGTCTTCCTGGCGTTGCTCATCGCGCCGCTCGCGTACGCGCTGTATCTCAGCCTCTGGCAGAAGAAGCTGATCGGCGGCACCAACTTCGTCTTCCTCGGCAACTACGTGAAGGCGTTCACCGACCCGACCTTCCTGTCCGGGGTGTGGTTCGTCGTCCGCTTCTCCCTGGTCGCCATCCCGCTGCAGATCGTCATCGCGCTCGCGATGGCCCTCATCGTGGACGCCGTGACCTCGCTGTTCACCCGGTTCTCCCGCCTCATGATCTTTCTCCCCTATGCCATTCCCACGGTCATCGGGGCGGTCATGTGGGGATTCCTGTACAGCAAGAGCTTCGGGCCGCTCACCGACATCTTCGGATTGTTCGGCGCCACCGCACCCGACTTCTTCAGCAAGAATCTGATCTTCTACGGCCTGATCAACGTGGTCACCTGGCAATGGGCCGGTTACTACATGATCATTCTGTACGCGGCGCTCCAGGGCATCGACCCGTCGCTCTACGAGGCCGCCCGCATGGACGGCGCCGGGAAATGGCAGATCGCGCTCCGGATCAAAATCCCGCTGATCGCCCCCGCACTGCTCCTGATCCTGGTCTTCTCGCTCATCGGCACCCTGCAGTTCTTCAACGAACCACAGATTCTGCGATACCTGGCGGCGGGAACGATCGCACCGGGATTCACTCCCAACATGTACGCCTATCAGCAGGCGTTCGCACTCGCCAACTTCAACTACGGATCGGCGATCTCTTTCGCTCTCGGCGGGATCGTCTTCGTCTGCGTCTACGCCTTCCTGTTCTTCACCCGCAAGCGGAGGAGTTTCCTCTGATGACCGCCCGCTCCCGCACCGCCGGACGCCAAAGGCCGCAACGCCACTTCCCCCTGCAGGTGCTCCTCGGCTTCCTGGTCGTGTACTTCCTCGTGCCGTTCTGGTGGGTCATCGTCAACAGCTCCAAAGACGCCCCCGGCCTGTTCGGCGGCGGCAACACCATGTGGTTCGCCGACCGGATCGACTACGTCGAAAACCTCACGCGACTGTTCACCTACGACGGCGGCATCTACGGCAGGTGGATCCTCAACTCCACGCTGTACGCACTGGCGGGCGGGGTCGGCGCCACGATTTTGTCCGTGATGGCCGGCTACGGGTTCGCCAAATACCGTTTCGCCGGCAGGCGCTTCAGCTTCTCCGTCATGCTCGGCGCGCTGATGGTACCCGCGACGGCACTGGTGATCCCCACCTTCATGATGTTCTCCGGGCTCGGCCTGACGAACACGATCTGGGCGGTGATCCTCCCGTCACTTCTCAACCCGTTCGGCGTCTACCTGATGCACGTGTACGCGCGCGACGCCGTCCCCGACGAGATTCTCGACGCGGCGCGCGCCGACGGCGCGGGTGAGATACGGACGTTCTTCCGGGTCGCGTTTCCGCTGATGCGACCCGCGGTGGTGACCGTGCTGCTTCTGTCCGCCGTGGCATCCTGGAACAACTACTTCCTGCCCCTCGCCATGCTCTCCGACAACCGCCTTTTCCCCGTCACCGTCGGACTCGGCGTCTGGCAGGGAGTGGCCTCGGCGAACAACGCGGGCAGCACCTCCCTCTGGAGCCTCATCATCCTGGGCGCGCTCGTGTCGGTGATACCACTCGTCATCGCGTTCTTCACCCTCCAGCGACACTGGCGAGGCGGACTGTCCGTCGGAGGCCTGAGATAGGACGCGGGGTACGGCTGTACAGCGAGCACGTCCTGCAGACCGACGCTGACCCGACGCTGACGGACGCACACGGCGCTGTTCAGCGCGTCGATTCACGAATCATGAGCTCGAAGGGGGCGATGTACTGGACGGTCGGGCGGAGGGGGGCGCGGATGCGCTGAGCCACCAGTTCGACCGCCCGTTCCGCCATCCATCGATGATCGGGCGCCACCGTGGACAGTGAGGGCACGGTGAATCCGGATTCGGGGATGTCGTCGAACCCGATGAGACGGACGTCCTCGGGAACGCGTAGCCCGCGGTCGGCCAAACCGCGGAGGACGCCGAGGGCGACGGTGTCGGTCACCGCGACCACACCGTCGATCTCGTGGCCGGAGTCGACCAGACGGCAGGCCGCCTCGCGGCCTGCTTCCATGCTCGCGTCGTCCAGGGAGAAGAGCAGAGCCGGATCGATGCCTATGCCTCGCTCGGCGAGCGCGGCGAGATAGCCGCGGTGGCGGCGGGTCACCATGTTGACGTCATCGGACGCTCTGCCGGTGACGATCGCGATCCGGCGGCACCCTCGGTCGGCCAGGTGGGTGGTCGCGGCTTTGGTGCCTTCCTCGTTGGGCATGGCGACGTGGTCGAAGCGGCCGCCGAAGTCCTGCTCGCCGAGCATGACCAGGGGGTAGCCGGCTTCGGCGGGATGTTCGTCCAGCCGGTCCAGTTCGACGGCGCTGAGGATCAGGCCGTCGAAGTGCAGCGTGCGGGAGTGGGCTATCGCGTCGGCTTCCCCGGCTGCCGCCGCGCCGGTCTGTTCGATCGCGACGTGGAACCCCTGCCGCCCCGCCGCCTCGATCACATGGGCGGCGAGGTGGCCGAAGTAGGGGAGTTCGATGTCAGGAACGGCCAAGCCGATGACACCGGTCCGTCCGGACCTCAGGGTGCGGGCGGAGACGTTGACGCGGTAGCCCGATCGGCGGATGGCCTCCAGCACCCGCTGACGGACGAGGTCGCCGACGCCGTCACGGTTGTTGACCACATTGGAGACGGTCATCTTCGACACCCCGGCCAGCCGGGCGACGTCTTCCATGGTCACCATGCCGTGCCCCGCGTTCTGCTGGTAGGACTTGACTCCGGCCGGCCGAAGCTGTCCGGGGGCCGTCGCCGCGCCGAGTTTATCGCGGCCCAACCTGCGCGCCCGGCACCGTGATCACGCCAGCCGTCCCTCCACTGTCACGAAGGAGTGGACGGGCAGGTGCACCCGCAGCCCGGAGGCAGTCTCCTTGACGTGCTCGTGGACGCGTGGAGCGACGATGCCCGGCACCTCGGGGGTGTTGTGGTCCTGCAGCCCGCCGGAAGTGAGGATCCGGGAACTGACCTCGGTCAGGGCGCCGCCGCGCAGGTCCAGCTCGATGTCGGCGGTCTCGGCCGCGTCCAGGTTGGACAGCGAGATGAGCACTCGGCCGTCCTTGCGGCTGGCCGACATCGAGACGGTTGGCAGCCGTGCCGAGTCGACTGCTCGGTCGGGGACCCCAGCCGGGAGGTCGATCCGCAGCAAGGCGGCGTCCTGGTGTCCCTTGTTCATCTCGAACACGTGGTAGGTGGGGGTCAGGACGAGCGCGCCGGAGCCTGGGTCGGTGAGGATCATGGCCTGGAGCACGTTCACGGTCTGGGCGATGTTGGCCATCACGAGGCGTTCGGCGTGCCGGTGGAAGACGTCGAAGTGCAGGCTCGCGACCAGCGCGTCGCGGAGGGTGTTCTGCTGGTGGAGGAAGCCGGGGTTGGTGCCCGGCTCGACGTTCCACCAGGTACCCCACTCGTCCAGCACCAGGCCCACGTTCCTGCCGGGGTCGTAGCAGTCCATGACGGCGGAGTGGCCGGTGATCAGCTCGTCGACACGCGCGGCCTGGACCATGGTGCGGTAGTAGTCGCCGGTGTCGAACACCGTGGCGTCGCCCTTGTCCTGCCAGGTGCCGGGGATCGTGTAGTAGTGCATCGACAGCGCCTGCATGAACGCGGCGGGCCGGTACGCGCAGCCCAGGCCGCCGAGCTGCTTCATCAGCGTCTCCGTCCAGGCGTAGTCGTCGGAGTTGGCGCCGGCGGCGATGCGGTAGAGCTTGTTTTCGCCGTGGTCGCGGCAGTAGGTGCCGAATCTGCGTGCCTCGGCCGCGTACTGCTCCGCCGACATGTGACCGCCGCAGCCCCACGCCTCGTTGCCCAACCCCCAGAAACGCACCCGCCACGGCTCCTCCCGGCCGTTGGCCTTGCGCAGGCGTACCATCGGCGAGTCGCCTTCGCGGGTGAGGTACTCCACCCAGTCGCTCATCTCCCTGACCGTGCCGGAGCCGACGTTTCCGCTGATGTACGGCTCCGCGCCGAGAAGCTCGCACAGTGCCATGAACTCATGCGTGCCGAAGTGGTTGTTCTCCTCGACGTTGCCCCAGTGGGTGTTGACCATGGCCGGGCGCCGGTCTCTGGGACCGATGCCGTCCATCCAGTGGTACTCGTCGGCGAAGCAGCCGCCGGGCCAGCGCAGGTTCGGGATGTTCAGAGCTCGCAGCGCCTCCACGACATCCAGTCGGATGCCGCCCGCGTTGGGGATGTCGCTGTCCTCGCCGACGTAGAAGCCGTCGTAGATGCAGCGGCCCAGGTGCTCGGCGAAATGCCCGTACAGATGCCGGCTGATCACCGGGCCCGGGACGTCGAGGTTGATGATGGCGGGCACAGCCTGATCGGTCATCTATGCATACCTTGCGTTCAGTGGAGAGCTCTCATGGCTGCTGTCCACGCTTCGACGAAGATGTGATGTACCTCACTTTATCGATCCATTTATCGATAAAGTGAGCCAACCTTATCGATCAACAGCCCAGTGTCAACACCCCATCAGCAGCCGCCTGAACCTCACGCGCCGGTCAATGGAGGTGTCCTCGGCTTCGCATCACGTGAGGTCGCGCAGGAGATGCGCCGCAAGGACCGCCGGCCCGGTGCCGTTTCGCGCTTACTTGGTCTGGCCCCTATGAACACCCCTGCCGCGGGCCGTAAGGCCACAAGAAGGAAGTCTTAAGCGCGGCCCGGCACCTTGGAGTCATCGAACCCGAGCACGAAAGGCAGAACGATGACTCAGACCGCCGAATACGACATCACCCGCGTCTTCAACGCCCGCCGCGAGCTGGTCTGGGCCGCTTGGACCGAGCCCGAGCGCTTCTCGCAGTGGTTCGGACCCCGGATACTGGCCACTCCGGTGGGCCGGATCACTCTGGACACCCGGCCTGGCGGGATCTGGCAGGTCGTTCTGGTGGGAGAGGAGGGGTTCGAAGTGACGCTCGGCGGGACGTACCGGGAGGTGGAGGGGCCTGGGCGGCTCGTCTTCACCACCGGCGACCCCGACAATCCCGGCGAGGGGCCGGCGTCCGTGGTGACGATCGACTTCACCCCGGTGGACGGCGGCGCCCGGACGGAGATGCGCTTCCATCAGTACGGCGTCAACACCGACGAGGAGCACGCCGAGCAGGCCAGGGCGGGTTGGATCGAGTTCTTCGACCGCCTGGCCGAGCAGGTCAACTAAAGGCACGTCATCAGCTCGCGCGCCTCGTCGAGCTTGTGGGTGGCGCCCTCCCCGTACGCCGCCTTGAACGCCTCCTCCCCGAGCGCGTCGCGCACCAGGGCTGTGACGCGCTCCATCTCGCTCAGCTCCGACGGGCTCCCGGGAGTCTGGTTGTGTTCCCTGGCCGTTGCCGCCAGGCCCAGCAGCCTGGCGGCCTGCTCGGTCGGACCCGAGGCGGCGGCCGCGGCCTCTACGGCCCACGCCTCCGTCCTGGGATCGCCGATCTTCCTGGCGGCGGCCAGCGCCTCCCTGTGCAGGTCCATGGCCGCGGCGGGGTCGCCGCGCACCTTGGTGAGGTGTCCCAGCTCGATGAGTATGGACGGCAGGTGCAGGGCCGGCTCGATGTCCGGGCCGCGCGGCACCCCTTCGAGCAGGTGGCTCAGGTGCTTCTCGGCCAGGTCCAGCCGCCCGGCCCGGCGCGCGGAGAAGGCGAGGCCCATCTCGGCCATGGTTTCGCCTTCTTTGTAGCCCTGCCCGATGGCCAGCTTCATGGCGCGTTCGCAGAACTCAATGGCACGGTCGTAGTCGGTGGTCTGCATCGCCATCCAGCCCAGCCAGGCGATTCGTTTGGCGACCTCCGGCCACAACCCCAGGTCCTCGGCCATTCGCAGTCCCTCGCCGAACAGCCGGTCGGCCCGCTCGGAGTCGCCGGTCATCTCGGCCAGCCCTGCGAGCCACTCCGTGGCCTGCAGCAGTCCCCAGCGGTCGCCCAACTCGGTGAACAGCCGCGCGCTCTCCTCACCGTCCCGCTCCAGCGCCACGACGTCACGCTGCGTGAACGCGTCCCTGGCCTGCCGGCTGAGTACGACGGCGACGCCCCACCGGTCCCCGACGGCCCGGAACGTCGCCAGCGCCTTGTCGGCCAGCTCCTGCCCGGTCCCCATGTCCTTGATGTTCAGGCCAACGAACAACTGGGCCCTGGCCCTCTCGCCCGGGTCCTCGATCGCTTCGACCGCCGCCTCCCACTCGACGTCCTCGCCCAGCATGAGCGCGAACCCGGCCTCCCAGGCCGCCGCCCTGGCCCGGGCGGAAGTGGTCTCCCCCTCGATGGCCAGCGCAGTCGCCAGGAACCGCCTGCCCTCGGCCAGCCTGCCGCGCAGGACCCACCACCAGGCCAGCGAATTCGCCAGCCGCGCCGCGCTCTCGCCGTCCCGGTGAGAGACCGCCGTGTCGAGTGCCGCCCGCATGTTCGCGACCTCCGCGTCCAGGCGCAGCAGCCAGTCGCGCTGCTCGTGTCCGTACAGTCCCGGTTCAGCCTGTACGGCCAGGGCCAGATAGTGGCGCAGGTGCGCGAGGCGTACCCGACGGAGCTCGCCGGCGTCGGACAACCTGGCCACGCAGTACTCCGACACCGATTCAAGTAGCCGGTACCTGACTCCGGCCGGGGCGTCCGCGACGACCACGAGCGAGCGGTCGACCAGGCGTACGAGCAGGTCGAGCACGTCGAGACCGGCCTCCGCGCAGACGGATTCCGCGGCCTCCAGCGTGCACCCGTCGACGTGGACGGCCAGGCGGCGCAGGACGCGGCGTTCGTCGTCGGACAGCAGGTCCCAGCTCCAGTCGATCACCGCGGTCAGCGTCTGCTGTCGGGCCGGGGAGCCGCGCTGCCCGGCGGCCAGCAGCCGGAACCTGTCGTCCAGCCTGGCCACCACGCCCTGCACGCCGAGCGCCCTCACCCGCGTCGCGGCCAGCTCCAGCGCCAGCGGGATGCCGTCGAGCCGCCTGCACAACTGCGCGATGGCCAGGGCGTTGGATGCGTCCAGAGCGAAGCCGCGGGCGGAGGCGGCGGCCCGGATCACGAACAACATGACGGCGTCGGATCTGGCCATGGTCGCCAGGTCGGCGGTGGTGGGCACGTCGAGCGGCGGCACGCTCCACAACACCTCGCCGGCCACGGCCACCGGCTCCCTGCTCGTCGCCAGGATCCGCAGGTCAGGGCAGGACCGCAGAAGCAACTCGGCCAGCTCGGCGACCTGGTCGAGCACGTGCTCGCAGTTGTCCAGCACCAGCAACATCCGACGGGGCTTGAGCGCGGCGGCCAGCTGACGCGCCGGCGCGCTGTCGGTCTCGTCCCCTATGCCCGTGGTCTTGGGAGCGGCGTCCTCACGGATGTCCAAGGCTGCCATGACGGCCTCGGCCGGGGAACGGGACCCCTGGTCCAGGGCGACGAACCAGGCCCCGTCCGCGAACCCGCTCACCAGCCGGTTCGCGGCTTCTAGCGCCAGCCGGGTCTTGCCGACGCCGCCGCTGCCGGTGAGCGTCACCAGCCGCTCGTCCCCGATCAGCGCGCACACATCGGCCAAGGCCTCCTGTCTGCCGATCAGCTTGCTGACGGAGGCGGGCAGGTTCGTCACGGGACGTTCGGCGGGCACGCTCAGCGCCGGGTCTTGCCCGAGTATCGCCTGATGGAGCGCGACCAGCTCCGGTCCTGGGTCGAGGCCGAGCTCGTCGGCCAGCCGGTCGCGCATCTCGCTGTATCCGGCCAGGGCCTCGCTCTGGCGACCGGCCCGGTAGAGGGCCCGCATGTGCACGGCCCGCAGTCGCTCCCTGAGCGGATGCCTGGCCACCAGATCGCCCAGCTCGCCCACGAGCAGCCCGTGCTCGCCCAGCTGCAGCCGCGCCTCGGCGTGCTGCTCCAGCGCCGACAACCGCTGTTCCTCCAGCCGGAGGATCGCCGACCTGGTGTACTCCTCGTCCGCGAAGTCCGCGAACGCCGGCCCGCGCCACAACGCCAGCGCGTCGCCCAGAAGCCCCGCCCTGGTGCTGGGGCTGCCGGCGGCCTCGGCCCGCGCCAGCAGCGCGGTGAAGCGTGTGACGTCCACGGCCCCGTCGTCGGGGCGCAACAGGTAGCCCGGGGCGCGGGAGACGACCAGGTTCTTCCCGCCGGGTTCGGCGTCCTCCAGCGCCTTGCGCAGTTGTGACACGCGCACCTGGAGCGCGCCCGCGGGATTGCCCGGCGGCTTGTTCCCCCATAGGTCGTCGACCAGCCGGTCCATGGACACCGGATGGCCCTCGTGGACGAGAAGGTCCACGAGGAGGGCCCTGACCTTGAGGCCGGGGATGGTGACGGCATCCCCGGCGCTGGTCCACACGGCCAGCGGTCCCAGCACCCCAAAACGCATGCTCGTCACCTTATGCGCGGTCGTAAGCGCACGAAAAGAACATGCTCATGCACCAGACGGAGCCGCAGTGCCGGATCGCCCGCCGCGCTGCGACGGTGCGCCTATCAACCTATTCAAGGTCCATTTCGAGGAACGCCCGGGCCTGCGCGGTGACGCCGTCACGCCGCCAGACCAGCGTCAGAGCGCGGCTCAGTGCGGCGTGGCGTAGGGGGAGTGTGACCAGCTCCGGGCCGAGGCGCTCGGCGGCCGACCGGGGCATGAGGGCGATGCCGAAGCCGTGCTCGACCAACAGGGCCAGCAGCGAGAGGTCGTCGGTCTCGGCCCGTATGTCGGGAGCGAGGCCCGCCTCGGCGCATGCGTTCTCCAACGCGGCGCGCAGTCCGGTGCCGGGGGTGAGCGTGACGAGCGCCTCCTCGCGCAGGTCGGCGAGGGTGACTTCGGCGTTGGCCGCCAGCGGGTGGCCGGGGGCGGTCGCGACCACAAGGGGCTCCTCGCCGAATTCGCGGGCGCCCAGTGTGGTGGGTAGCCGCTGCCCGGCCGGCCCGGCCGGCAGGCGGGGGCCTGAGGTGCCGATGAGAGCGGTGTCAAGGTTGCCGGCGATCACCTGTTCGACGAGTTTCTCGGGGTCGCCGGTGCGCAGGGTGAGGCGCACCTGAGGGTAGTGGCGCTGGAACCGCGCGAGCTGGTCGAGCAGCGTCGCGGGGGGAGCGGGGACGGTGCCCACGGCCAGGCGTCCGGCCAGGACGCCCCGCAGCAAGGTGACCGCGTCGCGGCCGGCGGCGGTCGACTGGAGCGCGGCCCGGGCGTGGGGGAGGAAGGCCTCCCCGGCCGGAGTGAGACTGACCTGGCGCTCGGTCCGGTCGAAGAGCCGCTCACCGAGCTCGCGTTCGAGCTGGGCGATCTGCTGGCTGATGGCGGGCTGGGCGACGTGGACGCGAGCAGCGGCGCGGGTGAAGCCGCCTTCCTCAGCCACGGCCACGACGTACCGCAGCTGGCGAAGCTCCATAAGCTCTCCTTATCAAGATACCTATGGATCATATCTTGGACTTCTAATTCGTCCGGCGGCAGGCTTTGAGACGCACGCAAGATTCGCCTCCGAAGGAGACAGCTCATGTCCCGTCACCACCAGGCGCTGATGGTCTGGATCGCCGTTCTGCCCACCCTCACCGTCCTGCAGCTCGTGCTCGGCGGCTTCTTGGAGGGCGTTCCGCCGTACCTGCGGCCGCCGATCATTGCCACGCTGGTGGTGCCGATCGTCGTCTACGGGCTGCTGCCACCGCTACAGCGGCTGCGCGCGCGGCTGGCCGCCGTCATCGCCGGATCGCCTCGGTGAAGGACAGCCCCATCCGCCACCGATGTAACTGGTCGCCGGATGGGGCTGCCTCAAGATGTGACCGAGAATGCTGTCACTGCGCTACTTGTCGGCGACCATGTGGTCGAGATTGAACCACCCGGCGTCACTTGGACCATAGCTGACGCTAATTGTGTTGATGCCCGCCGCCAACTGCACCGGAATGGTCGCGTCGCTCCAGGTATTCCAGCTCCCAGTGAGCGGGAGTGCAATTTGGTGAGGATCTCCGCTGTTTACCGACACCGATGCGCTCCGGGTGCCGGCCGGACCGTCAGGGCCGGCCGCGTAGCGGAGGTCCAGTGAGTACGTTCCTGCATCCTGGGCGACGATCCGCTGAGTCACGCTCGGCCCCCGTGAGGTGAAGCATGCGACGAAGCCCGATCCCGTATACCCGGGATGGTCCGTGGCCAGGCATGCTCCGCCGGACAGAGCTCCGTCCTCAGCCTCGCAGACGTCCCCGACCCCACATTGCAGCAACGCGTCGACAGAGTTCTTCACGGAGATGTCCTGCCCTTCGGACTTCGTCGTCGCAGCCGCCGTGAACCGGTAGTTGCCTTTGGGCAGATCGGCAGAGGTCGTCATCGTGTACTGCACAACAGTGCTCTGGCCGGAGTCCAACTTGGGCACGCTTGGGCACGCCGGCGCGCCATTGTCCGCGCAGGTGATGGTGAATCCGGGGGCCGGCTCGCCGGTCGGGGTGTAGGCGGCAAGACTCGTTCGGACGTCGCGATCCGTCTGGACACCGCCGTTGGTGAACGTCACCGGGACTGTGTAGGTGCTCCCAGGCCGCACGGTGGTCGGGGCGTCGAGAGAGATCGCCTGTGGTTCGGTCCAGGACAGATAGACGCCGTAGGCGTCGTGCTGCGACTCGAGGTCGAACGGCACTGTGATGGCATCGTTCTGGACCTTGACGTCTTGGCTGAAGGCAACCTGGCGCGTGTACAGGGGCGCCTTGTCAGGGATCCTGTAGACAGTGGCGTGCACGAGGCCATCGCGGACCAGCCACGGCGTCGAGGACAGTCCCTTGAACGTTACGGCCATCGGCCCGACGTATGCGCCCTGAATGTCACCGAGCAGCGCCACAGCGCGCTTCTTAGCGGGGTCCGCGGACGCGGAAATCGCGGTCGACCCGACTTGTTCGGAGGTGGAGACCAGCGTGCCGGTCATGTCGGCATAGGTTCGCATCGCCCACCAGTTTCCGTTGGGCGCCCATCCGCTCGGGGTCTTGGTGAGCAGCCCGGTCAGGTTCGGAATGGTGCAGCAACTCCAGTTTCCGCGCATGGCGTTGGCATAGTTCGACTGAGCCAGTCGGGCGTTGTACCAGGCAGTATCTCCGGCGGTCTGCCGATCCGCGGGCTGGTACTCGTTAGCCGAGAGGGGCCGTTGGGGGATCCCGTTGGCGTCGAGTGCGTCCGCCAGGGACTGGCCGACGGTGACCGGGTCGTCCACGGTCCCCTCATCGTGGTTGGTGATCTCGTCCGGGACGGTGTTCGCGGCCTTGACGTGGGCCAGGAAGGCCTGCCATTGCGCGGGCCGTCGCTCAGGGGTGTAGGCGAACGAAGGACCGGCGATTTTCGCAGCCGGGGCGATGCGCCGGATCTCGCGGTAGGCGCTGTCCCACATTTGGAAGTACTGTGCCGTGTTGACGCCCGGTTTCCAGAAGATGCTGAGGTCGGGCTCGTTCCAGATCTCGTAGGTGAAGTCCTGGCGGGAAGCCTGGAGCCGGGCCACAGTCGCGTCGATGAACGTGATCCAGTTGCTGCAGTCGCCGTCGGTGCACGGCCACAGGGTGTTCGCCGGAGCCCCGCCGGTCGAACCGAACACATCACTGAGCAAGACCTGGTACTCGACCTTGTGACGGGGCGGGCGCTGCAATCGCTTCGCCTCGGCGATGACCGCATCGATGTTGGCTTGGGTGCCTGGTCCGAAGGTGTACTTGTCCTTGATCCAGCCGCCCGCATACCAGCCGCCGCTGCGGTAGGCGTTGATCGTCAGCGGGTCGAGATATTCGTCGGACGGTTGTAACCCGTCCTGCGTGATGCCATAGAGAATGCCAAGACCCACCCCTTCGGACCGCTTCGTCTTTGCGGACAGATCGACGGTCAGCTCTTTCACGCCGGCAGAGCTGACGTTCGAGTCTGCCGTGGCGGACTGCTGGCCGCTGACCAGCAAGGCAGCGGTAGCGAACAGTGCCCCGAGGGTTGCGAGCAGCTTTCTGCCGTTCAGGCCTCGGCCCTGGCCGTGTGCCGCAGTTGTACCGTCGGGACGCCTGATTGTGACTGAGCGTTTTGGATGAGCTGACATTCTTCCTTCTTTCGTGGAGGGGCCGACCCACATCGCGGCCGGCGGGGTCACGGTCAGCGCGAGTGCGGAGGCGAGGACGGCGTGCGGCACGATCCCGCGTGCCCGCCGAGACAAGGGTGTGACCATGCGCCTTTCCCGTTCGGGGATGCGGTCAGGTCGAATCGATTCGGCGAATCGGTTCGACTGGACCATAAGCGCGTGTCGGCGGGATGGTCAAGAGCCGGAAATGTCCGCGATACGTCCTCGCCATGCAGCCGTCATGCGACGCCGTGGACCCAGAAGCCTGCGGGGCCTAGGGATCCAGTGCTGTCGTTCGAGGAGGGCTCGACGGGGGAGGAGCCGAGGTCAGGCGCGGGGCCTCGCCGGCCCTGTGGTGCCGCGAAGGGAGATGGGCGGGGCGGCCAGGAGGTGGCGGTGCGGACTGCCGGGATCGGCGATGCGCTGGATGAGCAGCTCGACGGCGCGAGCGCCGAGCTCGATGGTGGGAACGTCGGCGGAGGTGAGCGGTGGGTCCAGGTTCTCGGCCAAGTGTCGCGCGGCGACGCCGGCGATGGAGAAGTCCTTGGGGACGGCTAGGCCCGCCTGGGCCAGTGCGCGGTACATGCCGGTGATGGCGGTCTCGTTGATGGTGGCGATGGCCGTCAGTTCGGGATGTTCGGCGAGGAGCCGTTCGACGCAGGACAGTCCGGCCTGAGCGTCGTCGGCACAGCAGGCGTGCACGCCGTGCAGGTCGCGTTGGGCGACGGCTCGTGTGAAGCCGGCCTGGGCACGATGCCCGGGACCGTAGCCCGCGGCGACCAGCTCGGCGGAGCGGTTGACGAGCGCGATGTCGCGGTGGCCGAGGTCGGCCAGGTGGTGCACGCACTGGGAGATGAGCGTCTCGTAGTCGACGTCCACCCACGTCATGTCCTCGGGATGGCTGGTGCGGCCGATTCCGACGAACGGCAGCCCGCTCTGCCGTAGGCGGGTGACGCGATCGTCCTCCAGCCTGATCTCCATGAGAATGACGCCGTCCACGCGTCGGCCCGTGACGACGCGCTCGAATGAGCGCTCGTGCTCACCACCCGACGGTGACAGCAGAACGTCCAGGTCGGCGCGGGCGGCGGCGTCGACGACCGTGGCCACGAAGCCCAGCTGCATGTCGGTCAGGCGCTGGCTGGCCGGAGGGATGACCAGGCCGATCGTGCGGGTCCTGCCCTCCTTCAGTGCCCGAGCGGCCGCATTGGGCCGGTAGTTCAGCTCCTCGATGACCGCCTGGATGCGCTGTCGGGTCTCCTCCGACACCGGGCGCTTGCCGGTCAGGGCGTAGGAGACGGTGCTACGCGCCACACCCGCCCGCCTGGCGATCTCCCCGATGTTCACCCGCACTCCCCATCCAAATCCGCTGGTCCGCGACCATCGTAGGTCGAATCGGTTCATGGCACGCCGCGGCACTGGATTCCGTAACGAGGATGTGTCGCGGGCCGCACGCCTGCGGCGACATTTCGGCAACCTGAAGTCCCTTCCCATTGACTCGTGCGACGAACCAGGCCTATGTTCGGTCGAACCGGTTCGCCGAATCGGTTCGACCTAGATCGAAAACAGCCGCGTAACGCCTGTCAGCGGAGGTCAGACCCAGTGAGATCAGCGGCAAGGAGCCGGCGCGTGGCCGGTGTGAGTCTGGCGGTTCTGGCGACCGCGGGCGGTCTGGTCGCCTGCTCGTCAACGTCCGGCAGTGGGAGCTCGTCGAGCGCGAGCCAGGCCGCGGGGGGCGGGACCTATGCCATCTGGGACCCGTACCCGCAGTATGACAAGAGCTCTGAATGGGTGAAGCTGCTGGAGGCATGCGGCACTCAGGCCGGGGTGAAGGTCGAGCGCACCAGCTATGACACGAGCGATCTGACGAACAAGGCCCTGCTTGCGGCCCAGCAGGGCAACTCGCCGGATGTGCTCATTGTGGACAATCCGGTGGTCTCGACGCTGGCGGAGGCCGGCGTGTTGACAACGACCGAGGAGACCAAGCTCGACATCTCGGCGATCGCACCGAACCTGCTGGCGGCGGGACAGAGCGGCGGTAAGACGTACGGCGTCCCGATCGGCGCCAACACCCTGGCCCTGTACTACAACAAGGGGGTCCTGGAGAAGGCCGGAGTGGACATCGCATCGGTCAAGGACTGGACGTCGCTGACCGCGGCACTGGAGAAGGTCAAGGGCGCGGGCAAGAAGGGAATCACGTTCTCGGCGATCGGCACCGAGGAGGGCAGCTTCCAGTTCCTGCCGTGGTTCTGGGGTTCCGGCGCACAGCTCACCAAGCTCGACTCGGCCGAGGGCGTGTCGGCCGTGGCGCTGTGGAGCGACTGGCTGGAAAAGGGGTACGCCCCCAACTCTGTGATCAACAATACGCAGACGACCAGCTGGCAGGAGTTCGCCAGCGGCGACTTCGCCTTCGCTGAGAACGGCACGTGGCAGCTGGCCAACGCCAAGAAGGCCGGCTTCGAGTACGGGATCATTCCGGTGCCCGGCAAGGGTGGCGGGACCGCGCCGGCTCCCACCGGTGGTGAGTTCGTCAGCATCCCCGTCCAGCAGGACACCGCCCGCTACGCGACCTCCCAGAAGCTCGTGACGTGTCTGACCAGCCCCGACAACTCTCTCACCACCACGACCACCCTCTCCTACATCGCGCCCACTGAGGCGGTGCAGGCCAAGCAGGTGGCGGCCACTCCCGACCTGAAGGTGTGGGTGGACGCGGTGAAGGCGGCCAAGGGCCGCACCAGCGACGACCTCGGCACCAAGTACCCGAAGATCTCTGAACCGATGTGGGGTGGGGTGCAGGCGGCGCTGAGCGGATCGAAGTCGCCGCAGGAGGCGATGGCGGCCGCGCAGTCCGCGGCGGCGAGCGCCATCCAGTAGGAAGCATGAGCCGAGTCACACAGACGAAGGTCCGTGCCGCCGGTGGTCTCGCCCCCTTGGAGGGCCGAGGCCACCGAGCGGCGGCGCGAACCCGGTCCGGGCAGTGGGCGGCGTGGGCGTTTCTGGCCCCGGTTGCCGTCTACTTGCTGGTGTTCTACGCCTATCCGCTGTATCGCAACGTCGAACTGAGCCTGCGCAACTACACGGTGCGTTCGTTCGTGCAGGGCGATGCGCCGTTCACCGGGTTCGCCAACTACGTCAAGATCTTCGGCGATGCGACGTTCGGGCCCGCCCTGTGGCACACGGTGGTGTTCACGGTGGTGTCACTGGCCTTCCAGTTCGGGATCGGGCTTGCTCTGGCGGTGTTCTTCAGCCGGAACTTCCGGCTGTCGGCCACGTTGCGGGCGCTGTTCCTGGTGCCCTGGCTGCTGCCGTTGATCGTGTCGGCCTCGACCTGGTCGTGGATGCTCAACAGCGACTCCGGTGTGATCAACGTGGTGCTGGGCGCGTTCGGGATCGACCCGGTGAACTGGCTGACCTCGCCGGACTGGTCGCTGTGGTCGGTGACCATCGCCAACATCTGGATCGGCATCCCGTTCAACCTGGTGGTGCTGTACTCCGGCCTGCAGGGGATCTCGCCGGCCATCTACGAGGCCGCCGCGCTGGACGGGGCAGGTGGCTGGCAGCGGTTCTGGAAGGTGACCTTCCCGCTCCTGCGGCCGGTGTCGGCGATCACGCTGCTGCTCGGGCTGGTCTACACGCTGAAGGTCTTCGACCTCATCTGGATCATGACGAAGGGCGGCCCGAGCGGCTCCTCCACCACGTTCGCCACCTGGTCTTACCGATTGGGCTTCGGGAACCTGGTGCCCTCCTTCGGGCCCGGCGCGGCGGTGGGCAACCTGCTGATCGTGATGGCCCTGATCTTCGGGCTGATCTACATCCGCGTGCAGCGAAGGCAGGCCCATACATGAGGTACTGGAAGACCGCGATCGGGTTGGTGCTGACCGGCGTGATGCTGTTCCCGGTCTACTGGATGATCAACGTGTCGTTCACCCGGGAAACCGACATGCGCAAGAGCCCGCCGAGCTGGTTTCCTGTCAACGGCACGCTGGAGGGATACCGGGCGGTCCTGGACCAGCAACTGCCCTACCTGGGCGCGAGTTTGGTCGTCGGGCTGGGCACGGTGGCGCTGACCCTGCTGGTATCGGCACCGGCCGCGTACTCCCTGGCCAAGCTGCGCCCGCGCGGCGGCGGGGTGCTGAGCTTCGTGCTGCTGATCGCACAGATGATTCCCGGGATCATCATGGCGATGGGGTTCTACGCCATCTTCCTCAGCACCGGGGTGCTCAACACGATCCCCGGGCTGATAGTGGCCGACTCCACGCTCGCCGTGCCGTTCGCGGTGCTGATCTTCACCGCGTTCATGTCCGGCATTCCCGAGGAGCTGCTCCAGGCCGCCCGCACCGACGGCGCCGGCACTTTCCGCACCTTCTGGTCCATCGTGGTGCCCGTCAGCCGCAACTCGATCATCACAGTTTCGCTGTTCGCGTTCCTGTGGGCCTGGTCGGACTTCGTCTTCGCCAGCACTCTCGACCAGGGCGGCGACCACCAGCCGATCACCCTCGGCATCTACCACTACATCGGCAACAACAACCAGCAGTGGAACGCCATCATGGCCACCGCCGTGATCGCCTCCGTCCCGGCCACCATTCTGCTCATCATCGCCCAGCGCTACGTGGCCGCCGGTGTCACCGCGGGCGCCGTCAAGGACTGACCTTCCGAGAAGGGACCCTCACTTTCATGACCGTCGCCGCGTCAGGCCCGGTGTTCTCTCTGCGGGAAATCCCGTTCAGCTTCCACGGATCCTGGTTCGACTTCTCACCCGTGGTGGCCGAGAAGACCTACGCCCAGGACGTGCACCTGGTCTCACACCAAACCGGCATGCACCCGATCCTGCGGCTGATCCCCACCGCGGAGACCGACATCACCGCCACACCGCACCAGCTCACCTGGAGCTGCGAGGGCGGCCGGATCGATCTGGCCTACGAAACCCCCGACACCGTACGGCTGCGCGGCCACCGCCTCGGCCTCCGCCTGCTGGCCGCTGATCCCATCCTGACCCCGTTCAGCGGCCCCTACTTTTACCAGGATCCCGCCGACGGATCATTCGTCTTCACCGTTTACCAGACCGGGCGCCGCTACCGCATCACCCTGATCTACGGGCAGATCACCGAGCAGCTCAACGCGCAGACGCTTGGCGCCGCCGAGCGCGGCGTCGTCCTGAGCGGCGACTGGGAGATCGCCATCGAGGAATACGAGGCCGCCCGCGACCCCTACACCAGTGCAGATACCTTCGAGCAGGTGGCCAAGGCGGCGCGGGCCGAATTCGACGCGTTCGCCGCGGCGGTGGCGCCCTGGCGCAGCGATCGTACGCCTGCTGCCGAGTTGGCCGCCTACGTGCTGTGGTCCGCCACGGTCCGCCCAGCCGGGTTCGTCACCCGACCCGCCGTGCTCATGTCCAAGCACTGGATGGACAAGGTCTGGAGCTGGGACCACTGCTTCAACGCCATCGCCCTGTCCGGCGGCCTGCCCGATCTGGCCTGGGACCAATTTCGGCTGCCCTTCGACCATCAAGACGTCGCCGGGGCGCTGCCTGACTCCGTCACCCATTCCGAGATCCTCTACAACTTCGTCAAGCCACCGATCCATGGCTGGGCCCTGCGGCACATGCCCCCGGTGCCGAAAGGCGAGCTGGCCGAGACGTACCGGCTGCTGGAGCGCTGGACCATGTTCTGGCTGACCGCCCGGCGCGCTCCCGGCAGGGAACTGGCGCACTACCAGCACGGCAACGACAGTGGTTGGGACAACGCCACCACCTTCGACCCTGAGCGCGTCGTCGAGACCGCTGACCTGGCCGCCTTTCTCGTGCTCCAGATGCGAGCGCTCGCCCGTCTGGCCACCGAACTCTCCAATCCCGATGCGGCGGCCGGCTGGTCGGCCGCGGCCGACCGGATGCGAGACGCGCTGCTCGCCGAGCTGTGGGCGGGGGACCGATTCGTCGCCCGGGGCGCACGTTCGGGACGAACCTGGTCCAGTTCCAGCCTGCTCGACCTCATGCCGATCGTGCTGGGGGAGGAACTCCCCGAACCGATTCGTGCGACGTTGGCCGCAAAGATCGAGAAGCATCTGACCGCGTTCGGGCCCGCCACCGAGTTGCCTACCTCTGAGCATTACCAGGACGACGGCTACTGGCGCGGGCCGATCTGGGCACCCTCGACCGTTCTGATCGAGGACGGCCTTCGGCGTGCCGGGTACACCGACCTGGCCGACGAAATCAGCGTGCGCTTCCGCGCGTTGTGCGAGAGGTCGGGGTTCGCGGAGAACTTCGACGCCCGTACCGGAGCAGGATTACGCGACCGTGCCTACACCTGGACGGCCGGCGCCTATCTCATGCTCTCCGCCGCCCACGAGGGGCGACGACAGGGGCTTTGACACGAGAGGTCAGGCCCGCCTAGCCTTGTGTCGAATCGGTTCGAGCGCGCCTGCGACGATGGGCCGGTTGCACGGGGGAATGAGTGAACATCGGGGAGATCGCCAAGCGGGCGGGTGTATCGCGCAGCACCGTGTCGTACGCCCTCAGTGGCAAGCGCAGGGTCTCCGAAGCAACGCGTCGGCGCATTCTGCGGGTCATCGACGAGGCCGGTTATCGCCCCAACGCCAACGCACGAGCCCTGGCCGAGGGGCGTACCCGCACCATCGCCCTGGTGATCCCCCCTGCGGGACGTTCCCTCACCCCCATCCAGCTGGGATTCGTCGCCGGCGTCGTCGCGGCAGCCAGTCTTCACGAATTGGATGTGCTGCTGTCTCCCAGCGGCGGTGAGCACGACCGCTCGTTCGAGCGGATCATCAGCGGCCGCCGGGTCGACGGAGTGATCCTCATGGAGGTCCGATTGCAAGACGCGCGGGCAGCCAGGCTGCGCGAGTCCGGCCTACCGTTCGTGGCGATCGGCCACACCGCCGACGCCGGGACCGGCTGCTGGGTGGACCTGGACTATGAGGGGCTCATCGGGAACTGCGTGCACCACCTGGCAGACCTCGGGCACCGCGCAATCGCCCTCATCAACCGACCGCAGGAGTTCCTGGACTCCGGCTACGGCCCGGCCCGCCGCGCCCTGGACGGATTCACCGCCGCCGCAGCCGCGCGCTCCCTCACCGCGACCGCGATCTGCTGCCCCGATGACGCGATGGCCGGTGAAGCCTGCGTCGAGAATCTTCTCGCCGCCCACCCCGCGATCACAGGTATCGTCACCGCCAACGAGGCCGCATTGCCCGGCATGGAACGCGCGCTACGCCGCCTCGGCCGGGCGGTACCCGGCCAGATCTCCATCACCGGGGTGGTCGGACGGCACTGGGCCGAGGAGTTCCACCCACCCCTGACCGCGGCCGACGTCCCCATCTCCGACCTGGCCGACCGCGCTGTGGAACTTCTTGCCGAGCGAATCTCCTCGCCTGCCGGGCCGGAGCGTCACGTCCTCCTGGCGCCACCGATCTCCTTACGCTCCAGCACGGCTCCTCCGGTCCAACGAGCCGAGTGTGATCCGGCCTTGGCTTCCCAGGGCAGCCATGCTGAGTGCTTGACCAGCTGAAGCGCCGGGAGCTGCGGGCGCCACATCACGCCGCCGCCCTCTCGCGGACGTTTCGTCTCGTGGTCCTACCTGGGCGGCGTCGTGGAAGTGCGGCGCACGATGAGGGTGGGCTGAATGGTCGGTTCCTGTGCTGGGTGCGTTGTGCCTGCCGGAAGATCGGCCCGCATGCGTGGCAACAGGGCGGCCATGCAGCGGCGGCCGACCTCGCCGAAGTCCTGCCGGATGGTAGTCAGTGGAGGTACGAGGTATTCAGCCTCGGGGATGTCGTCGAAGCCGACGACGCTGACATCCTCGGGCACGCGAACTCCGCGCTCGGCGAAGGCGCGCAGCATGCCCAGCGCCAACTGGTCGTTGCCCGCGAAGACCGCTGTCACGTCCTTGCGTTCGGCAAGCTGCAGGCCGGCCCGATAACCGGAACGCGCGCTCCAGCCTCCGCGAATCAGAGGCGGTGAGGTGATGCCGGCCTGGTCGAGGGTGGCGCGCCAACCTTCGACTCGTCCTTGCGCGTCCAGCGAGTCGTCGGTTCCGGTGACGTGCCACACGGTGCGATGCCCCAGTTCCAGCAGGTGTGTGACCGCCAGCCTGGCGCCGGCGACCTGGTCCACCGAGATCGCCGGTATCGGTGTGCTGGGGTCTGGAGAGACTGCGACGGCGGCCATGCCGCGAGGTAATCGGTGCAGTGCTGCGGTGGCTGTCGTCTGTGGAGTGATGACGATCACCCCGTCGACTGACTGGTCGGCCAGCCTTCCGCATGCCGACAGTACGCCGTGGTGATCGACGCGTTCCACCGTGGCGACGCTCAACCCGTAGCCGGCGGCATGGGCAGCGCGCTCGATGCCCAGCAGGGTCGCGGCCGGGCCGTACAGGTCCGCGTTGAAGCTGATCACGCCGACGACCCGCGAGCGGCCCCCGGCCAGGCCCCGCGCCAGCGCGTTGGGGTGGTAGTTGAGCTGGCGAACCGCCGCCAACACACGGTCCCGGGTGACGGGGCTCACGCGAGGATGTTCGTTGAGCACCCGCGACACCGTCTGGGATGACACGCCGGCCAACCGGGCGACGTCGGTCATCACCGCCGCCCGGCCGTTTCCCGCAACTGCCATGGCAGTTCTCCATTTCAACGGTCGGTGCCGCCCAGCGGGGCTTCGGCATGTCGGCGGTCGACGGGCAGCCGGACGGCAGCGCCTGTACCAACAGCGTCGTGAAGGTTCACTTGCGGGGACCTGGATCGGCCGGCACGGCGGTGGAGGCGCGCGGGACGAGACGGCAGGGAAGGGCCCGTTGGCCGTGCACCGGGTCACCGTTCACGGCCGCCAGGAGTAGCTCGGCGGCTGTACGGCCGATTCCTTCAAGGTCCATGTCGATGCTGGTCAGCGCGGGCCTGCTGCCCTGAACCATGACGTCCCAGTTGTCGAAGCCGACCAGGGCGACGTCGCGGGGGATGTCCCGGCCGGCCTCGCGCAGGCCCTCTGCCACGCCGCGGGCGATCTGGTCACTACCGCAGAAAACGGCGTCGATGTCGGCTCCAGTGGAAAGCAGGATTCCTGCAGCCTGGCGACCCCAAGCCTCGCTCCACTCGCCGTACAGGGTCGTGGACGCAGGCTCGAGCCCCTCTGCGGCCAGAGTCTCCGCGGCCGCGGTGGCGCGGACCGTTACCGAATGGTGGTGTTCGGGGCCGGTGACGTGGACGATTCGGCGGCGACCGATTGCGAGGAGGTGCTGTATGGCGCGGCGTGCGCCATCGGCTTCGTCCGGGACGACCGAGCAGTCCTGCGGGTCCGAGGAACTGATGAATGCGTACACCACAGGTACCGGGAGGTCCGCGCTGATCGGCGTGCGGGCCTGGGTACGCCGGCCGGTCACGATGATCCCGTCGACTTTCCGGCTGAGGAGGGTCCGGACGTAGTACTGCTCGCGGATCGGGTCATCTCTGGCGTCGCACAGAAAAACCGACATCTGTCCGGCGCCGAGTGCATCCTCGGCGCCGATCATCAGCGGGATGCTGAACCGCCCGATGCTGTCGGTCGTGATCATGCCCACCGTGTAGGTGCGCCCGCTGTGCAGGCTGCGCGCGGCCGCGTTGGCGACGAACCCGAGCTGCTCGGCGGCCTGCTGCACGCGCAGACGGGTCTCGGGCCGCAGGCTGCCGCGACCGTTGAGCGCCTTGGACGCGGTTCCTGTGGAGACCCCGGCCAGTGCGGCCACCTCGCTGATCGTGGAGGGGCGAACGATGTTGCCCAGTGTTTCCTCCATAGTTTCCTGATGGCACTCAAGCTTCCGGTTAATGGGACTGTAACTAGGTATTGACATGCACGCAAGGTGCTGCCTAGCGTCAGGGCAACCGTTTTCCTGATTTTCCGATCTACGACCGATGGTTCCCCCAGACCTCCGTTCAGGCCGAAGTCGTCCGCCGCGAAGGGCCGGGCACCACGACCCTCGATCCGCAATCCCAATAGCTAACCCCCCGTTCAAAGGGATCGCCATGACTTCCTGGAATGCCACGCGTCGCCGCACCCACACGGGTGCGGCCATCGCACTGTCGGCCTGCCTCGCCGCCGCGTGCTCTACGGGCACGGGGTCGCCCACAGGGTCGGGCTCCGGCTCCTCGGGTTCGAGCGGCACCTACGCGATCTGGGACCCGTACCCGCAGTTCGACGACAGCGCCGATTGGGTGAAGTTGCTGCAGAAGTGCGGCACCGACGTCGGCGTCACGATCAAGCGCACCGGCTACGACACCACGGATCTGACCAACAAGGCTCTCCTCGCCGCCCAGCAGGGCAACTCGCCGGACGTGCTCATCGTCGACAACCCCGTGGTGTCCACCCTCGCCGACGCGGGGGTGCTCACGACCACCGACGAGATGAAGATCGACACCTCTGCGGTGGAACCGAACCTGCTCGCCGCCGGCCAGCTCGACGGCAAGACGTACGGCATCCCGATCGGCGCGAACACCCTCGCCCTCTATTACAACAAGGCTGTGCTGACCACGGCAGGGGTCGACCCGGCGGAAATCAAGGACTGGACGTCGCTCACCGCCGCGCTGGCGAAGGTCAAGGCCGCCGGCAAGAAGGGCATCACCTTCTCGGCGATCGGCACCGAGGAGGGGAGCTTCCAGTTCCTGCCCTGGTTCTGGGGCGCCGGCGCGAACCTGACCCAGCTCGACTCGGCGCAGGGCGTCTCCGCGTTGCAGCTGTGGACGGACTGGCTCAAGAACGGCTACGCGCCGAACTCAGTCATCAACAACACCCAGACCACGAGCTGGCAGGAGTTCGCCACCGGGCAGTTCGCGTTCGCCGAGAACGGCACGTGGCAACTGGCGAACGCGAAGAAGACCGGCTTCGAGTACGGCATCATCCCGATTCCGTCCTCCTCCGGCGGCACCGCGCCGGCGCCCACGGGCGGTGAGTTCGTCACCGCGCCGGTGCAGACCGACACCGGCCGCTACGCCACCAGCCAAAAGCTGATCGCCTGTCTGACCAACGCCGACAACGCCTACACCACGGACACGACCCTGTCCTACATCGCGGCGACCGACACCGTGCAGGCCAAGCAGGTGGCGGACAACTCCGAACTGAAGGTCTGGGTCGAGGCGGTCAAGGCCGCGAAGGGCCGCACCAGCGACAACCTCGGCACCAAGTACCCGAAGATCTCCGAGCCGATGTGGACCGGTTTCCAGGCGGCATTGAGCGGAGCGAAGTCCCCGCAGGACGCGTTCGGCGCCGCCCAGGCCACGGCCGCCGCTGCGACCAAGTGACCATGGCGCCCCACGTCACAACCCGTGCCTCCGTTCCGGCCATGCCGGAGACGGAGGCCGGTTTCGGGCGAACATCCCGAGCCCGATCGAGCGGGCAGTGGACCGCCTGGGCCTTCCTCGCCCCGGTCGTCGTCTACCTGATCGCGTTCTACGCCTATCCGCTGTACCGCAACCTCGACCTGAGCCTGCACCGGTACACGGTCCGCTCCTTCGTGCAGGGTGGCGCGCCGTTCAGCGGACTGGACAACTACCGCACCGTGTTCGACAGCCCGACCTTCTGGCCGGCGTTGACCCACACCGCGGTGTTCACGGGAGTCTCGCTGGTCTTCCAGTTCTCGATCGGCATGGCTCTGGCGATCTTCTTTCACCAGCACTTCCGTCTGTCGGCCACGCTGCGCGCGCTGTTCCTCGTCCCGTGGCTGCTGCCCCTCATCGTCTCGGCTTCGACGTGGTCCTGGATGCTCAACAGCGACTCCGGGATCGTCAACACCGCCCTGGGCGTGTTCGGCATCGGCCCCGTCAACTGGCTGACCTCGCCGGACTGGTCGCTGGCGTCGGTCACCATCGCCAACATCTGGATCGGCATCCCGTTCAACCTGGTCCTGCTCTACAGCGGCCTGCAGTCCATCCCGTCGGAGATCTACGAGGCGGCGGCGCTCGACGGTGCCACGCACTGGAGCAGGTTCTGGCGGGTGACCTTCCCCCTGCTGCGCCCGGTGTCGGCGATCACTCTGTTGCTCGGTCTGATCTATACGCTCAAGGTCTTCGACATCATCTGGATCATGACGAGGGGAGGTCCGGCCGATGGCTCCACGACCCTCGCCACCTGGTCCTACCGGCTCGGTTTCGGCAACCTGTTGCCGTCGTTCGGCCCGGGTGCCGCGGTCGGCAACCTGCTGATCATCCTCGCCATGGTCTTCGGGCTGCTCTACATCCGCATGCAGCGGAGGACCCTGCGATGAAGCGCTCCCTGAAGACGGCTGTCGGCGTCGGGCTGACCGCGATCATGTTGTTCCCGGTCTACTGGATGATCAACGTGTCCTTCACCAAGGACACCGACATGCGCGCAGACCCGCCACATCTCTTCCCGCTGCACGGAACCTTCGACGGCTACCGCGCGGTGCTCGATCAGCAACTGCCCTTCCTGGGCAACAGCCTGCTCATCGGGCTCGGCACCGTCGCGCTCACCGTCATCGTGTCGGCGCCGGCCGGCTACTCCCTGGCAAAGCTACGCCCGCGCGGGGCAGGCACGCTGAGCTTCGTGCTGCTGGTCGCCCAGATGATCCCCGGCGTCATCATGGCGATGGGCTTCTACGCCATCTACCTCAAGCTCGGTGTGCTCAACAGCTCCGCGGGCCTGGTACTGGCCGACTCCACCATCGCGGTCCCGTTCGGTGTGCTCATCTTCACGGCATTCATGTCCGGCATCCCAGCGGAATTGGTCGCGGCGGCGAAGATCGACGGAGCCGGAGCGTTCCGCACGTTCTGGTCGGTGATCCTCCCGGTGAGCCGGAACGCCGTCGTGACCGTCAGCCTGTTCGCCTTCCTGTGGGCGTGGTCGGATTTCGTCTTCGCCACGACACTCGACGGCGGCGGCGCCCAGCAGCCGATCACGCTCGGCATCTACCGCTACATCGGCAACAACAACCAGGAATGGAACGCCATCATGGCGACCGCCGTGGTCGCGTCCATCCCCGCGACGCTGCTGCTCATCGTGGCTCAGCGGTATGTGGCCGCCGGCGTGACCGCCGGTGCCGTCAAGGACTGAGGAACCCCTGCATGTCCCACTCTGTTTCGTACGGTCCCACCATGCCCACCTCCCAGGCGATCTCCGCGCTCAGGCCGCTGCCCGCCGACGCCGTGCGCCTCAGCGCGGACGGACTGCTCGGCGGCTGGCAGATCCGCAACGCCGATGCCACCTTGCCGCACTGCATCAGCCGGCTTCACACGCAGGGCAATCTCGACAACCTCCGCCGTGTCACCGGTGACTTCGCAGGTGGCTTCGCCGGCATGTGGTTCGCCGACACAGACGTCTACAAGACGCTCGAGGCGGCGCTGTGGGAACTCGCCCGCTCCGGCGGATTCTCGGCGTTCGTCGCCGACACCGCCCAACTGCTGGAGAAGGCCCAAGACTTCGACGGCTACCTGGATTCGTACTACCAGGTCGACCATCGCGACCGGCAGTGGGCCGAACTGCCGTCCAGCCACGAGATGTACAGCGCCGGCCACCTCATCCAGGCCGCCGTAGCCGCCGCACGCAGCGCCTCGGACACCCCGGCGGTCCAGCAGATCCTCACGGTGGCGCGCCGCTTCGCCGATCTGCTGGTGCGGCGGTTCGGCCCAGGCGGCGTGGACGCGCTCGACGGGCACCCCGAGGTCGAGACCGCGCTCGTCGAGCTCTACCGGGTCACCGGCCACCGGCCCTACCTCGATCTCGCCGCACGCTTCGTAGGCCTGCGCGGGCACGGCCTGCTCGGCCCCGACAGCCGCTTCCGCCAGCGCCACTACTACCAGGACCACCAGCCTGTCCGCGACGCCACCGAGGTGACGGGCCACGTCGTGCGCCAGGTCTACCTGGCGGCCGGCGCCGTGGACGTGGCCGTCGAGACGGGTGACTCCGCGCTGCTGAACGCCGCCGAACGGCTGTGGGAGTCGGCGATCGCCGCCAAGACCTACCTGACCGGCGGGCAGGGCTCACGCCACCGTGACGAGGCATTCGGCGCCCCATACGAGCTGCCGCCCGACCGTGCCTACGCCGAGACCTGCGCCGCCATCGGCGGCTTCCACTGGGCATGGCGGCTGCTCCTGGCGACCGGGCGGTCCCGCTACGCCGACGAGATGGAGCGGCTCCTCTACAACGGGATCGCCGCCAGCACGGCTCTCGACGGCACCGCCTTCTTCTATTCCAACCCGTTGCAGCTCCGCACCGGCCACGACGGCGATGACGAGGACGCCCCCGGCCGGCGGCTGTCGTGGTACTCCTGCGCATGTTGCCCGCCCAACCTCGCCAGGCTGATGGCATCCCTGCACACCTACACGGCCACTGGCGACCCCGGCGGCCTCCAGGTGCACCTGTACGCGCCGGGCACGGTGACGGCCGGTGGGCACACCATCGACGTCGCCACCGCCTATCCGTGGGAGGGGACCGTCACCATCTCGGTCACCGAGACCACGGAGGCGCCGTGGACCCTGACCTTGCGTGTGCCCGCCTGGTGCGCCGACGCCCAACTGACGGTCAACGGCGAACCGGTCGACACCGCCGTCCGTCACCAGGGCTACCTTGGGCTGACCCGCACCTGGTCGCCCGGTGACCGCGTCGAACTCGCCCTGGCCATGCCGCCGCGACTGCTCGCCGCCCATCACCGCGTCGACGCGGTACGCGGCAGCGTCGCACTCACCCGCGGCCCGCTCGTCTACTGCCTGGAACAGGCCGACCTGCCCGGTGAACTGGACGGCATCGTCCTTGAAGATCTGGAACTGGACGCCTGCGGGCCGATCGGCGTCATCACCGGCGCTCACCCGATCGCGCCGGTGATGTTGCTGACCCCGGTACGCGCGCAGTCCAGTGCCGACGACGAGCTGTACCTGCCGCTCGACGCCGCCACACCGGCGGCGACGCCGCCGGCCGGCATGCCGGCGATTCCCTACTTCCTGTGGGCCAACAGGGCCGCCGGAGCGATGAGGGTCTGGATCCCGCTCGCACCACAGGAACGGTGACCGGCGACGGACCGTCCGTCGCTCTCGCACCACGCGCCAGGGCTTCACGGGCCGGCCAGCGGCCGTCCCGCCCTCTCGGGAGAAGCATTCCGCATCGACAGAGGACGCCGCCGCCTGCGGCGCACTCCAAGGTGTTAACGCTAACAGCGGGTTCGGCGACCTGTCCCTCGCCTGCCGGTGGTCCCTCTGAGGAGGCGCGCAACTCGGGAATGTGAACGCCCCCTCGTTCACGGAACGCAAAGGAGTATCACGCATGTCTCGAACAGCACCACCCCCGGGGAGGGCATCGGACCCTCGGCCCAGCTTGAACGGGTTCCGAGGTATGCCTCGATTAGCGGCACTGGTGGCCTCGCTCACGATCGCGGCCGCGGGAACCGTGCTCTCGGCTCCGGCCGCGAGCGCCGCCGCCGCGCCCGCATCCACGCTTGTGGTGAACGCCGACAAGCCTTTCCGCCCGGTCACTCACGTCGCGACCGGGTCCCTGTACGGCCTCGCCGACGACGCGACGCCTTCGGACGACCTGGTCAAGGCAATCAAGCCGAACACGTTCGTCCAGATGGCCGTGGGCGGCAGGCAGCAGGCGAAGGGCGACGTGCTGGTGGTCGCCGACAAGGCGGCCAGGGCGGGCGCGAAGGTCGTCAACCGCCTCTCGGACTACTATGCGGGCTGGCCGTACCAGTTCAGCTGGGCCACGTGGCCGACCGTCGTGGAGCAGCAGGTCAAGGCCGTCCAGGCGTCCGGCGCGACGAACATGGCCGCCTACGAACTGTGGAACGAGTCGGACAACACCTGGCTCGCCTCCAACGGCACCTACGAGGACTTCTGGACGAAGACCTTCCGCCAGGTGCGGTCACTGGACCCGACCACGCCGATCCAGGGGCCGAGCTTCTCCGACAACATCGGCGACATGCAGAACTTCCTGGAGAACGCGGTCGCGACCGACACGGTCCCCGACATCATCTCCTGGCACGAGCTGATCAACTCGGGGAAGATCGTGGGCGACCTCGCCAAGGTCACCTCCATCATGGAGGACCTGGGCATCAGCCCGCGCCCGATCTCGATCGAGGAGTACGCGGCGCCGTCCGAGGTCGGCATCCCGGGCCCCCTGGTGGGATACATCGCGAAGTTCGAGCGGTACGGCATCCACGACGCCGAGCTGGCGTTCTGGAATGGGTACGGCGCGCTCGGCGACCTGCTGACGGGCACCGGCGGGAGCCCGAACGGCGCCTACTGGCTCTACAAGTGGTACGCCGACATGAGCGGGGACATGGTCGATACCACGCCGCCCAACGCGACGTCGGGCCTCGACGGCGCCGCCGCGGTGACCGGCGACAAGAAGCAGGTCAGCGTTCTGTTCGGTGGAGGCAGCGGCGCGACCGCCGTCCAGGTCAAGGGCCTCGACAAGCTCAGCCTCGGCGCCACTGTCCACGCCAAGCTCGAGTACACCCCGTCGTACGGGCGCACCAACCCGGTCGCCGGTCCGATCACCATCTCCGACACCGTCTACCAGGTCGCCGACGGCTCCATCACCGTGCCGGTGGCGATGAACTCCGCCAACGGTTACCACCTGGTGATCAGCGGCGCCGGTACTGCGACCGACCTCGAGAACACGTACCGGATCACCAACCTCAACAGCGGTCTCGCACTCGACACCAAGGACGCGGGGACATCGGCAGGGACGTCCGTCAATCAGGCCGGCGTCGCGGGCGGTCCCACCCAGAAATGGAAGCTGGTCTCCGCCGGCCCCGGCTTGTACAAGGTGGTCAACACGGCAAGCGGCCTGGTGCTCGGGGTGAAGGATGCCTCGAGTGGCAACGGGGCGTCCGCTGTGGTGGAGACCGACACCGGCGGCAACACCCAGCTCTGGCAGGTCATCCCTGACGGGAAGGGTCACAACAAGCTCGTGAGCTACGACAGCGGTCTCGCGCTCGCTGTCGACGGCATGAGTAAGACCCCGGGCGCCCAGGTAGTGCAGTGGAGCGACACCACCGTCACCTCATCCGGTACCGGTGGCACCCGGGTTGCCGGCAAGCTCGGCAACGCCGTCGCGCTGTCGGGATCCAACCAGTACGTCAACGTCCCGCGGGGCGCGGTGAGCGGTGTCACTGGCGACTTCACGGTCTCGACATGGGTCGACCCGACCAAGAACTCGACGTGGTCGCGCGTGTTCGACTTCGGCACCGGCGCGTCGAACTACATGTTCCTGACGCTCAACAAGAACACAGGGCTCAGATTCGCCATCACGACCAGCGGCGCCGGAGGGGAGCAGCAGATCAGCTCCACCACGTCGCTCCCGCTCAACACCTGGTCACTGGTGACGGTGACCGTGTCCGGCACCACCGGCACCCTCTACGTCAACGGCCAGGTCGCAGGTACCAACACCAACCTCACTCTGCACCCGTCCAACCTCGGCAACACCACCCAGAACTGGATCGGCCGCTCGCAGTACTCGGGCGACCCGTACCTGGCCGCAGCGGTCGACGACTTCAACGTGTACGGCCGGGCGCTGACCGCGTCCGAGGTGTCCGCCCTCGCGACCGGGCAGGCCGGCGCGGGCGACGTTCTGCATTACACGTTCGACGAAACCGCTGGGACGGCCGTCGCGGACTCGTCAGGCAACGGACGCAACGCCACTGTCGTCGCCAGCCCGGCGCCCGCAACAAGCGACGCCGCCGTCTCGGACCATTTCTGGACCCTCACCGCCTACCCGACGATCAACAGAGTCTCGGTCGCGGCCGGCGCCGCCGTCTCCGGTACGCAGACCTTCTCCGCCGATCTCGGCGGTACGGCATCCGACGTGTCCTACACCTACATCGAACTCAACCACGGCGGTGTCTGGCTGACCGACAACACCAAGGCACCGGGCAGCCACAACGACGGCCTCCACCCCAACCTCGTCGTCGACACCACCGCTTACCCCAACGGCACCTACCAGCTCAAGATCGACGCAGTCGGCACGAACGGGCTGACCACCGAGCAGACCGTCTCCATCGTGATCGACAACCCACCGGCTTGGACCGCCGGCAAGGTGTACAACACCGGCGACCAGGCGTCCTACCGTGGCTCGGTCTGGCGCGCCCTTTGGTGGACGCAGAATCAGACCCCCGGCGACCCGAACGGGCCGTGGGAACAGATCGTGGTCACGGCGGACGGCAACCCGGTGTGGACTCCGTCACGGATCTTCGTCGCGGGTGACAAGGCGGACTATCAGGGCGTCGTCTACCAGGCCCAATGGTGGACTCGTAACCAGGCGCCCGGCGACCCCAACGGCCCCTGGAAGCGAGTCGGATGACACCGACCGGTTGATGTGACAGGCCGGGCGCCTTCGCAGGCGCCCGGCCCTACCGACCAGGCCGGGCACGAGGTCGAGGAGGTGCTGTCTCGCACGGCGGTAGGGGTGTGATCCAGTTGGTCACTTTGCATGTTGTTGACCTGTGATTTTTTATCGTGCCTGGCATGAGCACTCTTCTTGGGGAGTTCCTGCGCGCTCGGCGCCAGCTCATGACCGTTGATCAGGTGGGGCTGATGCACGCAGGCGGGCGTCGCCGGACTCCGGGGTTGCGCCGCGAGGAGATCGCGATGATGGCCGGCCTGAGCGCCGACTACTACGCGCGACTGGAGCAGGGGCGGGATGACAACCCGTCGGATCAAGTGCTCGCCGCCTTGGCGAGGGCTTTCGAACTCGGCCCCGATGCCACCGAGTACCTGTACAAGCTGGCACGCCCGCGAGCGTGCGTTGAAAGGGCCGTTCCCTGCGTGGATCAGGTCAGTCTGTGTGTGTTGCGGTTCATCGAGAAATGGGATGACGCGTCAGTTTTCGTGGTGAACCGTCGGCTGGACATTCTGGCCAAGAATCGGGTGGCCGCCGCGCTCTTCGAGGGGGTGGAGTACACCGACAACCTGATCAGGTTGGCCTTTCTCAACCCGGCGGCACGAGAGTGGTGGTTGAACTGGGAAGAGGAAGCGGCTGAGAATGTCGCTCACCTGCGTGCCGCGGCGGGAACAGACCCCGACGACCCATATTTGCTCGAGCTGGTTGACGAGCTGTCACGTGAAAGTGAGGACTTTCGCCGGCTCTGGGCTCGACACGATGTACGTGGCAGGAACCAGGGACTCATCCGCTTGCACCACAGCGAAGTCGGCGAGATGACCTTTTCACTTGAGACGTTGCGTATCGAGAGCGCTCCCGGCCTGCGCATCCTCGTTGCTGAGGCTGTGCCACGCGGTCCCACTGACGATTGCTTGGCCAAGCTACGCGTGCTCACCGCTAGCCGGCGGTGATTCGAGCGGACATGCGGCTTGCCGCAGCCCGTAACTCACTGCGGACTGAGTGACTATTCAGGGGCCGTCTGTGGGCCGTCCGAAGGCGACCAACGATGACGGACGACGACCAGAGCTGACAGCCCCTCGCCGACGTGATCAGCCAGTTCACGCAGGAGGGACCGACCCTGACCGGCATCTGACGGCCGGGAAAGCGCCCGAAACTCTAGGTCTCCTGGTCTGAGGGCATTACTGCCCAATGCGTGCAGCCAAAGTGCCCTGATGAAAGTAGACGCGCCAGCCGGTCTCCGTCAGGCGCCACAGGGAGCTCCGCCATGCCCGGCGCCCCTGATTGTCAGCAAAGTACGTCAGGTGAACAACCCCCCGAGCCAGCACGACTCCAGACATCTTGCTGACCTTGACCGGCGACTCCGAAGTCACCGATCCCGCCATCACTGTGAGAATCGATTCCGCGTCCCACCAGCGTCCAGAGGCTCCGATCTCGGTGAACTCCGGATCCAGAAGCTCCCGAACAAGGGCCGGAGAAGCACGCACCTCAGGATCGAGAAGCCGCAACTCACCATCGATGGCCGCTTGCACTGCCCGCTCATCCTCGTCCATCATGCACGGATCCTACGAACACGCGTCACCCAGGCACAGCGAATATCTAGCCTGAAGTGATCACCAGGACCGGCGTCATGATTGAATTCCGCCTGGTTTGGAACGGTTCGATTCGCTATCCTGAGGCAAATTTCAGGCGTTTAGTGACTCAATCAAAGACCGCGCCCGGGGGGCCGGACACATGTGCTTGGGGATGAAGTATGAGTTCCGGTCCGGTCAGGCGTAGCGTCGCCTTCTACTGGGTGACGGGTGGGCTGGCAACAGTCATAGCCGCCGTCATTGGGGCAATGGTCACTAATTCGGGAGCATCTGAACCTCCTGTCCCGACCGTAATCATTTCGGCTATGTCGACTTCCGACCCGACCGAAATCGACACCCCCACCTACACCCCTACCGAAACGGATACCCCTACCGATACCCCCACCGAAACGGTCACCGCCACATACACAGAAACAGAAACCCCTAACCACACCGAAACGGAAACCACTCCATCGGAACCGGAGTCCCTACCCCCACCGGAACCGACACCCCCACCGACCCGACCGACAGTCGACTCACCGGTGTTGCCAGGGGGGACTATCCAAGCGCCACCTGGATTCGTCGGGGCCAACATTTACGAAGCGCCATGGCGTACGACTCGGATTGTGGCCCAGTTGCCGAACGGTACATACGTAAGAATTATTTGTACGGCGCGAGGCGAGCTCGTCTCAGATGGCCGAAAGCAGAGCACGCTTTGGAACAGGGTAGAGCAGGGCTTCGTGCCGGACGTACTTGTATATACCGGATCCGACGAACCCCTCATGCCGAGCTGCAATTAGGCTGAATCATGCAGGGTGATCGTAATCTCGAGGGGAACTGAGCTCACAGCGCCGACCCCCAGTTCGACGTGGTCGACGCCGTGACGGTGCGCATCTGCTTCAGTAAGGGAAAGTCGGCCAGTCCGCGCCGTGAGTGGCCGGAACGTCGCCGTCGCCTAGATCGGCTTTTTCTCGGAGGAGTACGACGTCGACCATAGACGCAAATCGGCAATTTCCCCCAGGCTCACACCCACGTCTCCGTCATCAACAACGCGGTCGCACCCCCAGCATGGTGGCGATCACGTGCGCGTTCAGCACGGCGGCACGTCCATGACACGGAGCCGCCGCTGGTCCGGCGGGCGCCCGGGGGTCAGGTGCCGGCGGTGGCCGGGCTGGCCAGGATGATCGGGTCGGGGGAGAGCCAGGGCCGTACCCACGCCTCCTCCTCGCGCCGGACGAGCTCGCCGCAGCCGTCACACACTTTGCCCGGGGTCGTGACCTGGCCGCACCGCTGGTGGATCACCTGCATCGAGCCGGTCGGCTCGGCCGGCTTGGTGTGTTCCTCGCCCCAGACGGCCAGAGCGTGCAGCACCGGCAGCACCTCGGCCCCCGCGGTCGTGAGCCGGTACTCCTGCCGGGCGCGCCCCCCGTCGTGGTACGGCACCCGCACGAGCACGCCGGCCTCGACCAGCCGGGCGAGCCTGTTGGACAGGATGTTGTCGGCGATGCCGAGCTCCGCGCGGAAGGCGTCGAAGCGGGTGGTGCCCAGGTTGGCGTTACGCAGGATGAGCAGCGTCCACCGCTCGCCCAGCAGGCCGGCGGCGCGGCCGATCGGGCAGGGAACGGACACCTGTGGCGCTGTTGTCACATCAGCCTCCTCTCGACTGGCTTGCATTTAGCAAGTCTAGCCGGGCGCTCCCGCACCCTGGCTTGCATCTGACAAGCTGAAGACGTAACGTCGCGGGTAGGCATAGCTTTCGTTTTGAAAGTCAGGCTGGTCTGGCGGAGCTGTCCTGCGGCAGATGCCGAGAACGGCGCCCTACAGTACGGCGACGCCCATGTCCCGGTCCCGCCCACGGAGCGGGATGCCGGACCGGCCGCACTGGTGAAGGGGGATCACCATGACGGCTATCAAGACCCACGTCGAGGACGTCGCGCGTGAGGTCCACCGGCTGACCGTGGACACGGGCATGCCGTTCGTGGCCTTCCGGGAGAGGTACGAGCGGGCGGTGCCGCCGCTCGACATGGCGGAGTACGAACGCCTGCGTCATTCCGGTTCCGACTGGGACGCCGTCCTGCGAGCCGCAGGGGAAAACGCGCCTCACGGCTTCATGATCTTCTGGAGCCTGGACAACACGGCGATCATGCAAGGCTCCGGTGACCGGTGGCACAGCGTACAGTACCTGATGGGCAACCACACCATCGCCCAGCGGATGTTCCACCACGATCCCGGTGTCCTGCTCTACGCGCCTCTGCGCACCACGATCTACGAGGACGCCCGTGGGGTGACGCGCTTCGCCTTCGACCAGCCGAGCGCGCAGTTCGCCTCCTTCGGCGATCCCGAGATAGCGGCCGTCGGTGTCGAACTCGACCGGAAGGTCGCCGCTCTCCTCGACTACCTCGGCGTGCCCGTGCCGGAACGGCTCGTCCCGGCGGGCGCCCGTACGAGGTAGAGATGGGTGGCGGACATGAACCAGACGTTTCTCGGTGTCGGTTACACGAGGGACCGCGCCGGGCTGCCACTTGAGGCGGTACGCGTTCCCGTCCCGCGGCCGGCGGCCGACGAGGTGCTGATCCGCGTCGCCGCTTCGTCGCTCAACCCGCTGGAGTACAAGCTGGCCGACCTCAACTTCATGGGACGGACGCCTCCCGTCGTGCTCGGTTTCGACCTCGCCGGCGTGGTGGCCGGCCTGGGCCGTGACGTGGAGGGCATGGCCGTCGGTGACGAGGTGGCCGCCATGGCCGGCCTGAACGGTGACGGGGGCTGGGCCGCGACGGGTGGCGACGGCGGCTCCTACGCCGTCGCACCGCGGTTTCTCACCGTCCGCAAGCCGCCGTCCGTGAGCTTCCGTGACGCGGCGGCGCTTCCCATGTGCTTCCTCTCGGCTTTCGCGGGTCTCTACGGGGCCGTCCAGGCCGGTGCCACGGTCTACGTACCGGGCGGCGGGGGCGGTGTCGGTCATCTGGCCGTGCAGATGGCGGCACGTGCCCTGGACGCCGGGACGGTGATCAGCAGTGGGGGCAGGCCGCAGTCGATCACGCTGGCCCGGCAGTCCGGCGCGCACTTCGTCTTCGACTACAGGCGTGACGACATCGCGGCCGAGATCGCGGAGTTGACGCACGGCCGGGGAGTCGACCTGGTCTTCGACGCCACCTACAACGAGCAGAGCTTCGCCGCGACCGCGAAGACCGTCCGGCGGGGTGGCAGCTGGATCGTGCTCGGTGTCGGCCCCGGCAGGACGACCCGCCTGGCCGAGACGCACAGCCCGGTGGACGCCATCCTGGCCGGGCGCGGAGCCAGGCATGTCAACGTCAACCTGCTGCGCTACTTCTCCGAACCCGCCATGCTCGACGGCGAGGCGCGTGGCTTCCTCCAGCGCGGGATGGACCTGGCGATGGAGTGGGCGACGAAGGGTCTCGTGGTCCCGCACGTCAGCCAGACCGTCGACAGCACCGTCGAGGCGATCAGCGCCGGACTGCGGTCGCTGAAGGAGGGCGGCGGAGCGCTGGGCAAGATCGCGGTGATCGTGGATCGCGACCTGGCCGCGGGGACGTGAGGGGCGAGCGCTCACGAGCCCTGAAGCGCAGGGTCGGCTTCTCCGACATCACCGTTGAGTTCGCCGACTGGCCGCATCCGTCCCGAGGGAGGCCGAGGATGAACACCCGTCCCTACGCCGAGAAGAAGTTCGCCGAGATCAACGGGGTCCGGATGGCCTATCTCGACGAGGGAGAGGGCCGTGCGATCGTGTTCCAGCACGGCAACCCGACCTCGGCCTACCTGTGGCGCAACGTCATGCCGCACCTCGAAGGGCTGGGCCGGCTGATCGCCTGCGACCTCGTCGGGATGGGCGATTCCGGCAAACTGCCGGACTCCGGTCCGGACCGCTACTCCTACCAGGAGCAGCGGGACCACCTGTTCGCCCTCTGGAATCACCTCGATCTCGGCGACGGCGTCGTGCTCGTCCTGCACGACTGGGGTTCGGCACTCGGCTTCGACTGGGCGTTCCACAACCAGGACCGGGTCGCCGGCATCGCCTACATGGAAGCCATCGTGGCCCCCGCGACCTGGAACGACCGGCGGGACAGCTCAAGGCGGACCTTCCAGGCTCTCCGTTCCCCCGCCGGTGAAGCGATGGTGCTCACCCACAACGCGTTCGTCGAGGAGGTGCTGCCTGCGGGGATCCTCCGGGACCTGAGCGAGGAGGAGATGGCGGCCTACCGCGCGCCGTATCTCACCCCGGGCGAGAGCCGTCGCCCCACGTTGAGCTGGCCGCGCCAGCTCCCGATCGAAGGCGAACCCGTCGAGGTGGTGCGGATCGTCGAGGAGTACGGCCGATGGCTGGCCACGTGCACGGTGCCCAAACTGTTCGTCAACGCCGACCCCGGCCACCTCCTCATCCGCGGCCCGCGTGATTTCTGCCGCACCTGGCCTAACCAGACCGAGGCGACGGTGCCGGGCAGGCACTTCGTCCAGGAGGACAGCCCGGATCTGATCGGCGCCGCGGTGGCGGACTTCGTCCGCGGCATCCACGGGTAGTTCTACGGAAGGTGTTCACCCGGCCTTCCTTGCGCGGTGCCTGGTGAGCCACCCCGGGAACTTCAGCAGTCCAGAACCTTATGCCGGAACTCGGGGGATGGCTCCTGGGCATGCCGGCTTCTCCTGAGAGAGGCCCGCCGGTCAACCAAAGCAACTCCACGAAATCCGGTGAACATCATTTCGTGGCCACGAGGAATTCGATGGTGGGCCACAAGCTGCTTCAGCCCTGGATCATTGCCATAGGGCTTCATCTGTTTCGAGCATCAGAGGTCGAGGTGCCGAGTCGAATTGCGGCATGCTCCCTGAACCCCGCGTTTGGTCCAACCGCATCTTGCATCATGGAGTTTTCATACGAGACTGCCGGCTTCTGCTGTCGGGCATCCTGGCAGTGGCTCGGACCGGACTCACACCGGTAAGCGATGACGAGCTGAGAAAGACACAGTCCGCCGGCTGTCAACGGAGGCGGCTGCACCTTCTGCGCTGCTGGCAGCCGCACGAAAGACGTTCGGCGTGAGCTGCGCAAGAAGGCTCCTGACCCGTGCTGCGGTACGTGAAGTTCCATGCTCGCCAATGACGCGGCGCGACCGTTGGGCCTTCACGGCCGCTTCGGTAGCCGGCGCCTGCCCCAAATGCGCTGCAATTAGAGAAGGCTTGTGAGTGAGGCGACAGCCGTTTGCAGGACAGGGGCGAAGGTGAGCAACTCCTCGCGGGGCAGGAGAAAGGCGACCGTCGAGATGCTGACGCCGCCGACGACGGTACCGGTCCGGTCGAAGACAGGAGCACCGATGCACCGTATGGTCTTCTCGTTCTCCTCGTTGTCGATGGAATAGCCCTGCTCGCGGATTTGCGCCAGCTCTGCGGACAGCCGTTTGAGGTCAGTGATCGTCTCGGACGTCTTCGCGGGCATTCCCGCGCTGGCGACGATGGACAGCAGCTCGTGCTCCGGCAGGTGCGCCAGGATGCATTTCCCGATGGCCGTGCAGTGCAGAGGCAGGCGCATGCCGACGCGGGAGGCCATCCGGTACGGCTGGTCGGCCTCGACTTTGTGGACGTAGACGGCGTGGTCGCCGCTGTGCAGCGCGAAGTGGACGGTCTGGCGTACATCCCGGGACAGCCGGGTGAGGACGTCGCCGATGCCGGTTGCGCTGGCGGCCTTGACCTCCTCGGCGAGGGCGAGCATGCGGGGGCCCGCGCGGTAGCTGCCGCCACCCTCGCTGGTGATGAAGCCAAGCTCGGCGAGTGTCGCGAGGATGCGATGCACGCTCGCTTTCGGAACGCCTGATTCGACGGAGATGTCGGCGAGCCGGCGTGGTCCCTGTCCTGCGACGGCGGCCTCCAGCACGTTGAGCGTCTTGGTCACCGCGTTGCCAGCCGATGAAGCCCGGCCGCCGTGACGCACGTTTTCGGCTGGTTCGTAACCCATTGACAGCCCCTTTCCTTCCGTTTTAATGTGCTGACGATTCCACAATACGAAGTGTGATTCTACATAGTGGAACGACCGGCAAGGAGCTATACGTTGATAAATCCGTTGACCGACGGACGAGCTCTACCCGTTCACAACCCTGGGACCGGCGCCGTGCTGGGCGAGATGCCGGTCGCGACCGAGGACGAGGCGCGCGCGGCGGTCCGGACGGCCCAGGACGCCAGGACCGCGATGGCCGCGACCGCCTCGCACGAGCGGGCACGGCTGCTGGCCAAGGTCGCAGACGGGATCGAGGCGCGGGCCGAGGAACTGGCCCGGGATCTGGCCGCCGAGAACGGGAAGCCGATCCGGCAGACCCGCGAGGAGATCGCGGCCGCGGTCCGGATCTTCCGCGGGTTCGCTGGGGAGGCGACGAGGATCTTTGGCCGGCAGATCCCGCTGGACGCCGTCCCCGGCCTTGAGAACCACCTGGCGGTAACGGTCCGGGAGCCGATCGGGGTGGTCGCGGCCATCGTCCCGTTCAACTATCCGGTCGAGCTGTGGGCGCACAAAGCCGCGGCGGCATTGGCGGCGGGCAACGCGGTGATCGTCAAGCCGCCGGAGAAGTGTCCGCTCACGTTGATGGAGATCGGCCGGATCATCGAGGCGGCCGGGTTCCCTGAGGCGGCGCACCAGATCATCCCCGGCGGGCCGGAGCTGGCGCGGTTCCTCGCGTCCGCCGACGGCGTGCAGATGGTCAGTCTTACCGGCAGCACAGCCGCAGGTAAGGCCATAGCCGAACTCGCCGCAGAGACACTGAAGCGGACACACCTGGAACTCGGCGGCAACGACGCGCTGATCGTGTGTGCGGACGCCGACGTGGAACATGCCGCCGAGGCCGTCGTGCTCGGGCGGCTGGCGCGCGGCAACGGACAGATCTGCTGCGCCGTCAAGCGCGTCTATGTCGAGGACGGTGTATATGGCGCGTTCACTGAGGCGCTGGAAGCGCAGGCCAGGAAGCTGGTTGTGGGGGACCAACTGGACGAGGCCACCGACGTCGGCCCGCTGATCACGGAACCTGCCGCCGTCGCCGTGGACCAGGCGATTCGGGCAGCCGTAAATGACGGTGCGCGCGTCGTGGTGGGAGGTCCCCGGGACGGGGCGTTCGTGCCGCCGACGGTGCTGGTGGACGTCGCGCCGCGCGCGGAGGCCGTGGCCGAGGAGATCTTCGGGCCGGTCGCACCACTGTTGCGGGTGGCCGACGCCATGGAGGCGGTGCGGCTGGCCAACGAGTCCGCCTACGGGTTGCAGGCGGCGATCTTCACCAGGGACATCGGGCGGGCCTTCTCAGTGGCCCGGCGCCTCCAGGTCGGGGGCGTCGTGATCAACGGCTCCACGGCACTGCGCGCGGAGAACCTTCCGTTCGGCGGCGTGAAGCTGACCGGCGGGGCCCGCGAGGGACTGCACGACACTCTCCTCGACATGACCGAGCAGAAGACCATCATCGTCATGGACGGCCTGGCATGAAGCTGGAGTTGCGGGGCGTCCGCAAGGGATACGGCGGCGTCGAGGTCCTGCACGGCGTCGACCTGACCGCCGAGGGCGGGCGGGTTCTCGCCATCGCGGGCGCGAACGGCGCCGGCAAGTCGACTCTGATCAAGGTGCTGGCGGGGGCCGTGCCGCTGGACGGCGGGGAGATCCTGCTGGACGGCGAGCCGCTCACCCTGCGCGGACCTGAGGACGCGCAGAGTCTGGGGTTCCGGACCGTCTACCAGGAGCTCAGCCTCGTGCCTCAGATGACGGTGACAGAGAACGTGTTGCTGGGGGCGCTGCCCACCAAACGCGGACTGGTCGACTGGTCGGCGGCGCACGCACGGGTGCGGGCACTGCTGGAGGAGATCGGGTTCTCCGACATCGATCCGCGCGTCCGTGCCGGCAAGCTGTCGGTCGCGCGCCAGCAGATGGTGGAAATCGCGAAGGCGCTGGCGGTCGAGCCCCGGATGCTCGTCCTGGACGAGCCGTCCGCCGTGCTCGCAGGCACCGACCTTGACCGGCTTTTCGACCTGATCCGCAGGCTGCGGGAGCGTGGGGTCGCGATCCTGTACGTCTCGCACCGGCTGGCCGAGGTGATGGAGATCTCCGACTCGATCACCGTCATCAAGGACGGCCGGGTGGTGGACACGCTCACCCCGGCCCGCACCAGTGAGGACGAGATCATCGCGTTGATGGCCGGGCGCCGGCTTGAGCAGATCTACCCGGACCGGGTGCCCGAGCCCGGTAAGCCGCTGCTCAGCGTGCGGGGCCTGAGCCGGGACGGGGTGTTCGACGACGTGTCGTTCGACCTGGCGGCGGGCGAGATCGTCGGCATGTTCGGGCTGGTGGGCAGCGGCCGCAGCGAGGTCGCTCGATGCGTGTTCGGCGCCGACCGGCCGACGTCCGGAACCGTCGAGCTGGACGGCGCCGTCACGCGGTTCCGCACGCCCGGCGACGCCATCGGCGCCGGGATCGCGCTTGTCACCGAGGACCGCAAGCACAGCGGGCTCGTCCTCGGCATGGACGTCACCGACAACACGACGTTCGCGACGATGACCCGGATCTCACGCGCTGGACTGCTGAACATCAGGCGGCGGGCCGCGAACGTTCAGGACATGATCGAGCGGCTGGGCATCCACCCGCCACGTCCGGAGATGCCGGTCCGCCATCTCAGCGGCGGCAACCAGCAGAAGGTCGTGCTGGCCAAGTGGCTCCTGACACGGCCGCGGGTGCTGATCCTGGACGAGCCGACACGAGGGGTCGACATGGCCACCCGGGTCGACATCTACCGCATGATCGACGAGTTGACCCGGGAGGGGGTGGCGATCCTGTTGATCTCCTCCGACCTCACCGAGGTCCTCGGTGCCACCGATCGCGTGCTGGTGATGCGCGGCGGACGGCTGGTCGCCGAGGTCGGCTCGGCGGACACGACCGAGGACGAGGTCCTCGCGCATTCGGTGGGGGTCGCGGCATGACGGAGCAGCAGACTTCGGCGGTGCTGGACACGGATTCGGGTGAGGTGGCGAGGGCTACGGCACCGGCGTCCGACCGGTGGCGCGCGGCCGTCCCGTCGCCGACCGTCCTGGTGCTGATCGGCGCCGCGATCGCGATCGTCGTGGTGGCGGGCGTCACCAACGACTCGTTCCTCACCGAGGGGAACATGACGAACCTGCTCCGGCAGATGGTCTCCACCGGGCTGCTGGCCCTCGGCATGCTGCTGGTGATCCTCACCGGTGGGATCGACCTTTCGGTCGGATCGGTGGTGGCGCTCACCGGCATCATGTCGGCCGGCCTGGTGAGCGGACTGCCGCTGCCGCTGGCGATCCTCGCGGCGGTCGTCGTCGGTGTGCTGTGCGGAACGGTCAACGGCGCCATGGTCGCGCGGTTCTCACTGGCTCCGTTCGTGGTGACCCTCGCCTCCATGACGACGTTCCGAGGGCTCACCTACGTCTACTCCAAGACCCCGATCACTCCGACCACCCCGGACTTCCTGACCCTCGGCTCGCAGAATGTGGGCGCCATCCCCATCGCGGCGATCGTCACGCTGGCGATGTTCGCGCTGGGCTGGGTTCTGATCAACCGCACGTCGGCGGGCCGGGCGCTGCTCGGCATCGGCGGCAACCGGGAGGCGGTGCGGCTCGCGGGCGTCAAGGTACGGCGTCACCTGGTGCTCGCGTACGCGCTGTCCGGGTTGTGTGCCGGAGTCGCGGGCGTCATCCTCGCCTCCCGGGTCGGCATCGCTCAGCCGAGCGTCGGCCAGGGCTTCGAACTCGACGCCATCGCCGCCTGCGTGATCGGCGGAGCCAGCCTGTCGGGCGGGCGCGGCACCATCGGCGGCACCCTCGCCGGCGTCGTCCTGCTCGGGCTCATCGACAACCTGCTCAGCCTCTACGACGTGCAGAGCTACTGGCAGCAGGTACTGAAGGGGCTCATCATCGCGGTCGCGATCCTCGTGCGCCGAGGTGAACGGCAGAACACCTAGCCGCACCGCCACACCGTCCCCCCATGTCTTCGTCCCCCCGTCGCCTCGTTCCTCGTGTCGTGAGGCGTCCATCCCACCATGAAGGAAAAACCATGAAGAAGATTGCCGGATGTGCTCTCGTGGGCGCGCTCGCACTGTCGCTCGCAGCGTGCGGAGGCTCCGATGGCAACGGAGGTGACAACGGCGGAGGCGCCGCGAAGAAGACCCTGACCATCGGCATCGCGAACTTCAGCCTCCAGGCGCCGTACTTCATCGCGATGGCCAAGGCCATCGAGACCGAGGCCAAGACCTACAGCAACGTCAAGGTGATCAGCACGGACGCGCAGGGGGACGCGGCGAAGCTGACCACGAACGTCAACGACCTGCTGACCCAGAAGGTGGACGGGATCATCATCTCCGGCGGGCCGCTGAACGCCGCGCCCGCCGCGATGAACGCGATCGAGCAGAAGAACATCCCGTCGATCTTGGTGGACCGCAAGTTCGCCGGTGGTCAGTACACCAGCTGGATCGGTCCCAACAACACCCAGATCGGGCAGGGCGACGGCCAGTACATCGCCGATCGGCTGAAGGGCAACGGCACTCTCGCCGTCATCACGGGCGGCCCGGCTGACAACACCATCGGCCTGGACCGCACGAACGGCCTGCTCGGCGTGGTCAAGCAGTCGCCCGGTATCACGGTCGTGACCGCTCCCGACTTCGGGGGGTGGAGCTCCGACGGCGGCCTGAAGGTGATGGAGAACCTCCTCGCCAAGAACAAGCACATCGACGCGGTGTTCTGCGAGAACGACGCGATGTGCCTCGGCGCGCAGAAGGCGATCGGCGACGCCGGGCGGACCAGCGAGATGTTCCTCGTCGCCGCCGACGGTCAGAAGGAGGCGTTGGCGGCCATCGCGAGCGGCTCGAACTACGCCGCCACCGCGGTCAACAACGCCGACACGATCGGCCGCGCGGGCCTGGACCGGATGATGGCGGTGCTCGCGGGGGCCGAGCCCAGCAAGGACACCCCCTTGGAGGCCCCGCTGGTCACCAAGGACAACGTGGACCGGTACAGCAACCCGGACAGCATCTTCTGAGCCGTCCGCCGTTGTGCCGTACCGATATCGGGAGTGAGGAAGCCGGCGTGATCCAAGACGACACCGACCCCGCGAGCAGCGAAGGGACGCCCGTCCTCGTCGCCGTGGGGGAGGGGCTGCTGGAGGTGGGCGTGCGTGACGACCTTCCCTCCGACTACCTCGGCCGGGGTTTCGGGGGGGACGTCGCCAACGTGGCCGTCATGGCGGCCCGGATGGGCATCCGAGCCAGACTGCTGACCCGCCTTGGCGCGGACACGCCGGGCCGCCTGCTGCTGGACTTCTGGCGGCGTGCGAACCTGGACGTCGACCGGGTCGCCGTCGATCCGTCCGCTCCCACCGGAATGTACGTCAACGCGGTGCGGCACGGCGGGCACACCTTCGGCTACTACCGGTCCGGCTCGGCGGCGACGCGGCTCAGCCCGGCGGACGTGGACGGGCGCCTGCTGGACGGCGCCGGGGCGCTGCACGTCAGCGGAATCTCGCTGGCGATCTCCAGCAGTGCCGCCCTGGCTGCCGAGCGGGCGGCCGAACTGGCCCGCGACAGTGGCGTCACGGTGACCTTCTGCGTCAACCACCGCCTGATGCTGCGCCCCGACACCGACCGGAACCTCGCGTTCGCCCGCGCCGCCGACATCGTGATCCTGTCCAGCGAGGACGCTCGCGCGATGCTCGACACGGACCATCCCGACCGGATCAGGTCCGCGCTGGGGGAGGGGCCGCAGGAGATCGTGCTGACCGACGGCCCGGCCGGGGCGGTGGTGCTGACCGACGGTGAGATCCATCGCGTCGTGGCGCCGCAGGTCGTGGTCGTCGACACTGCGGGGGCCGGCGACGCGCTGGCCGGCACCTACCTGGCCGGACGGCTCGCAGGGACGGCACCACCCGACGCGCTCGAGTCGGCCGTGGTCGCCGGGGCGCTGTCGTGCCGGTGGCCCGGCTGCGCCAGGTCCTATCCGACCGCCGAGGAGGTCGCGCGGGTTCGGGCAGGTGCGTCCCCCGACGTCGAGCCACAGCTGTCCTCCAGCGAATCCGCCTGACCGCCGCCGAACCCTCCGTCCACCGGCCGCCTTTCTACCGAACCGCCGGCTCTGATCCGTATCCCCCAGCTCGCACTTCTTCAGCGGACGTGGTCGGCCCCGGTGCCCGCCAGGTCTGGACGGAGAAGTCGGCCGAAAAAGCCACCGGAGCCCGGTCTGCACACCGGGCTCCGGGACCACCCCTCATGGGAGAGGACAACATGAACAGTCAGTTTAACCGGACGCGCCCGCGCGGCGCGGCCCTCGCTCTGGCGGTGGCCTTGACCGCGGCGGCCGGAACGGTCGTGTCGCTGTCGCAGCCGGTGCTGGCCCAGTCCCAGCATTCGGAGCAGCCTTCGCTGCGCGTCAGCAAGGTGTCCTCGGTCGACGACAAGTCGATCGACATCACCTTCAACAAGGCGCTCGGGTCGGACATCTTGCAGTTCACCGCGGCCAACTCGGCGTACGCGGCCCAGTACATCAAGGTCAGCGGCGGCGTTGCCGGCGGCGCGGACGCGGCGCTCGACGGCCGGCCGCTCTCGCAGATCGCGGGCACGACCGTCCGTCCCGTGGACACTTCAGACCACCGGACACTGAGGGTGGTGCTGGGTGCCGACGCCACGCTCGACGGCCACACCTACGAGCTGTGGTTCGACGGCGGAAGTGACAAGCTCGGTGACTTGTTCTTCCGGTCCGCGGACGGCGGCGTGCTGCCCGGCTCGTCGACGAAGCAGTCCAAGTTCCGCGGGACCTCCCAGGACGCCGCGCTCGCAACCGTCTCGTCCGCCAAGCAGGTGGACTCGCGCACGGTCGACGTCACGTTCGCCGGGACGGTCTGGTCGGGGATGCCGGTCGGCGCCTACACCGGAACGACCATCACGCTCACGAGTGGCGACTCGTCCGTCCACCCGGTGTATGTGGAAAGCCTCGCCGGAACCAGCCAGCGCGGTTACCGGCTGTACTTCGGCGCCGACCTGAACAGCGACGCCTCTTACCAGTTGTCTCTCGGCGCCGGTCTGAGACTGACGACGAGCGCGGGACCGGCCACCGCCGAGGTCGTCGCGACCGTCGCGGGCGGCGGTGGCGCCTACGCGGCTCCGAAGATCGCCGGTGCCGAGGTCGGGGCGTCCGGCGACACGATCGAGGTCCGCTTCAGCCACCGGATCGCCAAGGCCGGCGACCTCGGGGTGAAGGAGACCAAGACCGGAGTGAGCGGCACCAACGTCACGGCCGATCAGGTCCGCGGGCTGCTGCGCTTCACCGGCCTCACCACCACCTCGGGCCGGGACGTGAGCCAGGCGCTGCGCGACGACGCGGCGTACTTCCCTGACGCCTCCACCCTCGTGATCAAGCTGGACAGCGGGCAGACCCTCAGGGCCGGCGCGCACGGGAGGGTGGCGCTGGTCCAGGGGGCTGTCACCGACGTCACCGGCACCGCCAGCACGAGCACCGCATCCGTGTCCGTTGAGGCCCCGAGGCACTTCACCTCGCCGGGTACCGGCTTCAACTCGAACGGCCCGGATTACCTCAAGGTCGACACACACGCCACCACCGTCTTCGAGCGCTACGACTACAAGGTCAGCGACGACGGTGTGTCCGTCCGATCGGACGGCGTGGCCAACAAGGTGGTCGGGCAGACCATCAAGACCATCGAGGTGGAGAACAAGTACATCAAGGCGACGTTCGCACCCAGCTACGGCGGCCGTCTCCTCTCGATCATCTACAAGCCGACCGGGCACGATCTGCTCTACACCAACCCCGTCGGCACCCCGTACGGGTTCTCCAGCGCGGCGCCCGGGACCCCCGGCAACTCGCCGTTCTACCAGAACTGGCTGATGGTGTACGGCGGTGTGTTCCCGACGCTCACCGAAGCCGAGCACGGCAAGTACTGGAATGTGCCGTGGGACTACAAGATCGACCAGAGTAACGGCAAGTTCTCGCTCACCATGACCAAGACCGACGACGTCGACTACCCGTTCAAGCCCTCCAAGTACGTGCACGGCGCCACCGGCATCAAGACGTCCGTCACCTACTCCGTGGACGCGCGCAAGCCGACCGTCGACATGGCGGTCAGCCTGAACAACCCGAACGCGGAGGACAAGCAGTTCGAGTACTGGACGTGCACGACGCTCGCGCCGGGCGCCCCGTCGACCTCGGGATCCCCGACGATGTCGGTCGTCTCGCCGGTCAAGACGGTCTACCGCGACCCGGGCTACAAGTGGATGGAGAGCGTCGAGCAGCCCGCCGGTCCCGCGGGCTCCGGCCTGCTCAAGCTGGACAAGCTCAAGCAGATGTCCAACTGGACCAATTCGGGTATCGCCTACGGCCAGGACCTGGCCACCATGCGGCAGGGCAACTGGTGGGGCGTCGTCAACCACGAGAACGACGAGGGCGTCATCCGGGTCGGCGACAACACCAAGACCCCCGGCATGAAGTTCTGGGAGTGGGGCCAGAACGGTTCCTTCGACACCAACGTCTACAGCAAGGGCAACTCGGCCCGCCCCTACATCGAGTTGTGGGCCGGCGCGTCCCTGAAGTTCTTCACCCCCGCCACGCTCAAGGCCGGGCAGACCCTGTCGTGGACGGAGACGTTCCTGCCGACGATGGACCTCGGCGACGTCACCAACGCGAACACCAACGGCGCCGCGGACGTCAAGGTGGACGCGTCGGGCAACGTCACCAGCAGGCTGTTCTCGACCGCGATCGGGCAGCGGCTGCACGCGACCCTGGTCGACGCCGCGACCGGCAAGACGCTGGACGAGAGCAGCTTCACCGGGACGGTGAACACCGCGGTCAAGCTCAAGGGCAAGGTCGCGCCAGGCGCCCAGGCCCGCCTCGTACTCACCGACGCCAAGGGCGCCACCCTGCTCACGGCCGAGTCCGGCACCTGATCGCAGTCGCCCGCCGGCGCGATCCGCGGCGGGCGACGCATCGTCTGGATCTACGCCGTCACCAGGGTGAACAGCGCCGACCAGATCGGCCGCCTCGGGCTCGACCAGGCCATCAAGGTGCTCTGACGGCGAGGAGGTGGACAAGGACACGCTGGTCGAGTCGTCACAGACCACCAAGGAGCACGCAGGAGCACATCCACAAGGGCACGTTCCGACAGCTGTGCCGGACGGGGCGGCAGTCACTGCGCCGGCGGCGATCCGGCGGAACGGGCACTGAGCAAGGCAAGCACCTGAACCTGGGCTTGTACGACAACAAGCAGGATTTCAAGGAGATGCCAGTGCGTAGTAAGCGAACACTGAGGACCGGTATCGCCGGACTCGTCATCGCGGCGACCGCGATCCCGGGCGTGAGCGTCCCGGCCACGGCGGCCACGCACAGCGAGCCGGCGGCGGCCACCGCCAAGTGGAAACTGAAGTACTCGGAGGATTTCCAAGGCCGCGAGAAGGACCTGAACACGGACTCGAGTCCGTGGATCCGCTGGACCGGTGACCAGCCCGTCGACACGATCATGGACGACTACGGGGACTGGTGGAAGAACGACTACGGTCCCGGCATGCAAGCGGCGCTGAGCAGCTACGCGACGTACCGCAAGCAGGTGCCGTTCGGCAAGGACGGCTGGCTGACCGCCTCATTATCGGCCCGCGACTGGGACAAGAACGGCACTCCGGAGCGGCCGCCGACCATCTCGACCGAGAAGGCGAAGGGCGGCAACGTTCTTAAGATCAATTCACCGGATTCCTACGACGGCGCGCTCATCACCACCACGCAGAAACTGCCGCCCGAATACCGTCTCGAGTACCACCTCAAGACGCTCGACTTCGGCGGCGAGCGCAACGGCAGCATCTTCTACGACGGCAAAGAGAACGGCTACACGCCCGTTGCCGGCGAGTGCAAGACGCAGTTCCCGTACGCCGAGGGCATCGGGACCAAGGGGTGGAACAGCCAGATCACGACAAATCCGTGTGACTGGCAGAGCGTGACGAACGGTCCCTTCGGATACAACGCCTTCCACCTGCTCGGCATCGTCGACTTCTCGAACCCGCAGCCGGCGAACCTGCACTTCTGGCACTACCGGCGGAAGATTCTCATGGACTCGTTCGCCCAGCACCCGGACCGGATCGGCACGGGAAGCGGCGGGCGCATCTGTGACCCGACGACCAACACGTACTACCCGATCCGCGACAGCACCAACAACATCATCGACATGTGGATCAACGGCCTGCCGAACTACAAGCCTGGCAAGGGCGGAATCACCGGCAACTCGCAGTGGTTCATGACCACCTGTTCCGACGGTGTCGCCGAGCCGGTGTCGCCGTCCGCGGCGGCAGAGATGATCCCCGAACTGATGCCGAACAGCGACTACGTCTTCGCCGTCGAGCGGGACAAGACCGGCTACACCGAAGAGGTCACCGGAACGTTCCTGCACGGCGGGCACCAGACGATCCGCTTCCACCGGGACTTCGTCGTCGACAACGTGCCGATCTGGCACTACAACAACACGCCCGATCAGTACGACGGCCGCTACAACGGCACTCTCGTACAGAACGGGGTCTACAACCAGCAGGAGTGGCCGGACCAGTGGCCGGCCGGCTCGGGTTACCCCGACTTCCCCGTGATCGGCGACCCGTACACCGACGCTGGTGAGGGTACCGCGACGATCGACTCGATCAAGCTGTACGTCCCCAAGAACAAATAGACCCAACGAGGAAATCGAGCAGGAGGGTCGGGTCGCCCGATCCTCCTCTCCTACCACCGGACAAAACCGACCGGCGACGGCAGGCCGGCACGACTACATGTGCGGTGGATGCGTCTGGACGGCCTCAAGCGCGAAGGACGGCTTCAACGAGGCGATTTTCGCGGCGGTGCTGCCCAAGGCACAGTGCGAGTCCGTGGCCGAAATCGAGGAGCCGTTAGGCGGATTCGTCGAGGGTGCCACGTACGACGAGACGAGCTTCGCATGCGACCCGCTCGCTCGGGCGACTTCAACGGGTCCGAACACGTGGTTAAGATCGTGTCTGGTCGCGACTGGCGAAGGTGGACAACCACCGGGAAGCGGCCGCCTTCTCGCGTACGTGTCGACCGCCTGGGCGCCTGCGGTGCGTGCACTCGCTTTCCGCCCGAACATCCGCCTTCAGGATCGAGTCAACTGGCAGATCCGCTTCATCGAGGGCGACCTGACCACGGATGAGCATCTGCGCCTGTCAGAGGCGCTCTGGTCGCCCGCGCCCGAACTGACGGACGAGCAGCGCGCAACGTGGCTCGCGACCTTGGACGAGGTAGCGTTCGTCTCAGATGGTGCTCTGCCGTTCCGCGATAACGTCGACCACGCCCACCGACACGGCGTCCGCTACATCGCCGAACCTGGTGGTTCGATCCGGTCAGCGGAAGTGCAAGACGCCTGCCAGGAGCATCGGATCGTTCTCGCCCACACTGGTCTACGACTGTTCCACCATTGAAGTGGCGCCCGAGGGCTGCAGCTGACTGGACATCACGCCCGTGGTCCGTTCGACTACGAGGGTCGGTTCTACCGGGTCGAGGGGGCGGGGCTGCCCGAGCCGCTCGCCCGGCAACCCTTCCCGGAGATCTACTTCTCCGGCTCACGTGATCGACCAGGACGCGCGTCCGGCTCAGGTGAGGGGCTGGCCCATGCAGGGCTGCCGGGGCGCGGCTGCCGACATCGGCGCTGCATGGCGCCGCCGTGCCTGTTCTGGTCGCGAACTGCGGCGGCCTCACGAGGCGGGAGTGGCTCCTTCGCGCCGTCCCAGTCACCGGCGCGATCGCCTGGACGTCGTCGTTCTCAACGGCCGTGTGGTCGGCCTCCCGCAGTCCCGTCGGGGCCCATCCGGCTACTTCCCCGGGTCGTCTCCGGTCATCAGCGTCGTCGCGTAGCGAGATGCCGGCTGGCCTCTGACCTCCGACGACCTGGCACGTAAGACCTGCCGCGAGCCGGTCACTCACCAAGACATACCCAGCAGGATCTCTAGTTCAGACGCCAACTGCGGCACGAGCCGCATCGTAAAGGAGTGAAGAAGCATGGGTGCCTTCGAAGGCCGCAAACTGATCGCCGTCGGCGGCAGCAGCGGCATGGGACGGCAGAGTGCTGAAGACGTCATCGCGGCCGGCGGCTCGGCCGTCATCATCGGCCGCGACCAGGCCCGCGTGGACGACACCGTCAACACCTTGTCCCAGAACGGGGAGGCATGGGGCATCACTGCCGATCTTGCCAACCGCGACGACGTCAGGCGGGTCCAGGACACGCTGGCGGCCGAGCACGCTGACGCCACCCTCCTGGTGAACTCGGCCGGCTTCTTCATCCCCAAGGCTTTCCTCGACTACGAGGGCGCCGACTACGACGCCTACCTCGAGCTCGCCAGGTCAGCCTTCTTCCTCACCCAGACCGTCACCAGAGGCATGATCAGCGCCGGCGGAGGCGCCATCGTCAACATCGGCTCGATGTGGGCCCACCAAGCCATCGCCGCAACCCCCGCGACCGGTTACTCGATGGGCAAGGCGGCCCTCCATGCGCTCACCCACAACCTGGCCATGGAGCTCGCGGAGCACAACGTCCGCGTCAACGCCGTGGCGCCTGCCGTGGTCGCGACCCCCTTGTACGAGGCGTTCGTACCCAAGGACCAGCTCGAGGCCACGCTCAACACCTTCAACGGCTTCCACCCGCTCGGCCGTGTGGGAACGCCCAAGGACATCGCCTCTGCGGTGACTTACCTGCTCTCCGACGATGCCAGCTGGGTCACCGGCGCGATCCTCAACGTCGATGGCGGCGTCATGGCGGGCCGGAATTAGGCCTCAAAGAGATCCCCGGCCACGCGAGGTCCGGGCACAGAGCAGCACGGACCCCTTGGCGACAACACGAGAAGACGAACCTCACAGCGAGGAGCTAGAACCATGGCACAGGCATATGAGCGCACGCCCGAGGCAGTCGAGCGAATGACGCCACGACAGCGGGCGGTCACCCAGGACGACGTCACCGAGCCGCCCTTCGAAAACGAGTTCCGGAACTCAAAGGAGCCGGGCATCTACGCCGATGTGGTCTCAGGCGAACCGCTCTTCGCGTCGGTCCACAACGCGGACGCCGTCGTACGAACCCGGGTGCCTGTGCCCCTGCGGTTCGTCGACGGGTTCAGCACGGTGGCCGAGGCCGTGACCTTCCGCGGTCTGGCCGACGACGGCGAGCACGTGGCGCTCGTCTTCGGTGAGCCGGACGCGGGCGCGTCGCCGCTGGTGCGCCTGCACTCCGAATGCCTCACCGGCGACGTCTTCGGGTCGGCACGCTGTGACTGCGGCCCGCAGCTGCGCGAGGCCGTCGAGCGGCTCTCCGCGGCGGAAGGGGTGCTGCTCTACCTGCGTCAGGAGGGCCGGGGGATCGGCCTGTACAACAAGCTGGACGCCTACGCCCTGCAGGACGACGGCCTGGACACCTACGCCGCGAACGCCGCGCTCGGGCTGCCGGAGGACGGGCGGGACTACACCGTCGCCGCGCAGATGCTCGGCGCGCTCGGGATCGGCGGCGTCGACCTGCTGTCCAACAATCCCGACAAGGAGCGGCAGCTGTCCGCCCTCGGCGTGACGGTGCGCCGCCGGGTGCCCACTGGCGTCTTCGCCACCGACAGCAACATGCGCTATCTGCGCGCCAAGGTCGACCGTACGGGCCACACCATCGACCTGACCGAACTCGCGAGCTAGCCGGGGAGCCCCGATGGCCACCACACGGCCGTACGTGCTGCTGTCCGCCGCGGTGAGCGTCGACGGCTACCTCGACGACGCCGGCCCCGAGCGGCTCCTGTTGTCCAGCGGCGAGGACTTCGACCGGGTCGACGCGGTGCGCGCCGACGTCGACGCCATCCTCCTCGGGGCCACGGCCGTGCGCCGCGACAACCCGCGGCTGCTGGTCGGCTCGGCGGAGCGGCGGGCCGCCCGCCTGGCGCGAGGCCTGCCCGAGCACCCCATGAAGGTGGTGATCACCGGCTCCGGCGACCTGGACCCGTCACTGGCCCTGTGGCACTGCGGCGGCGCGAAGCTGGTCGTCACCGTCGACGCCGCGCTGGCGCGGGTGCGCGCCACGCTCGGCCCGCTCGCCGACGTGGTGAGCACGGGCCCCGCCGTCGACTGGACGCAGGTCCTCGACGAGCTGGGCAGGCGCGGAGTCCGCCGCCTCATGGTCGAGGGCGGCGGCTCGGTGCACTCTCAGCTGATGTCGGAGAACCTCGCCGACGAGATGCACCTGGCGGTGGCGCCCCTCCTGGTCGGCCAGGCGGACGCGCCGCGCTTTCTGGGACCCGCCGCGTATCCGGGCGGCTCGCGCGTCCGGATGAGGCTGGTGGAGGCCCGCCTCGTCGGCGACGTCGTGCTGCTGCGCTACTTCCCCAAGGAGCGTTCGGCCGGCGTCACACGTGGTCACGCCAGGGATGCCGCGGGATGAACCCGAGCGCCTCCCGCGCGGCGTCGATCGACAGTCACACGGCCTGGCCCGTTCACCATCCCGCTCGGGCCGGGCAACGTCGTAGAGCGCAGCGACACCAGCCATGGGATGGTCCGGACAGAGGTTGCTCGGCACGCGGCGACAGCCACCTCGGCCATCTCTTCCCGGACGGCCCACCCGATGCGGGTGGCATACGCCACTGCATCTGCTACACCGACGGCGAGAACGAGTACCCCACCTGTCGGAACCATCCCGGCCATGCCGAAGCAGTCGAGATCGTCTACGACCCGCTACAGATCACCTAACGGAGGTGACCCCACCGGGACGTTCTGGAGGCAGAGCCTGAGCACCAGGACTACTTGATCAAGCACCCCAACGGCTACACGTGCCCCTACGTCCGACCTCAGCGGCAGCTGCCCCACCAAGAACCCGTTGGCTGATAGAACGAATTGTCCACGGCCAGGCCAGGAGCAGACCCCGCGACTCCAAGAAGATGGGGAGTGCTTCTCGTTGGCTGGACACTCTGGCTATGCATCCAAGGCATGAATCAACCAAGGTGGACGCGTGGATAACAAAGCGCAGAACGCATCCGGCGATCAGCGGAGTGATCACTGGGCTCGACTGGACGCCTTTCTCCAGACCGATCCGCGCGACGCCGGCTGCGACGAAGCCATGGAGATGCTGGACGTCTACGCGGAGCTGCTTGCTGCGGGCAACGACCCGAGCGAGCGGTTCCCGGGCGTTCATGCGCACTTTCTGGCCTGCGGTCCATGCGCCCAAGTCTTGGAGGGCCTGCTATCGGCGCTCACAGGCCCAGCCTCTTCTCAGCCCGGCCCGCCGTAGCACGCCGGCGAGGACCCACGAGAGGCGGGTTCCAGACCCGGACGCCGCGCCGGCAAGCCGGCGACGTGGTAGGGGCTCCTTTCGAGGGATCTCCTGATGGCTGCATGGTCTCAGCCACGGGCCTTCGCGCGCGCCGACTCGGCGGACGCACGATCGGAGTAGCCGGGGTGTCGGGCGTCGATCAGATGGGCATAGGTGGTCGTTCGCGAGAGGTAGTCGACCACAAAGGGGCAGATTGCGGTGATCGTGCCCTCTCGGGCGCGGATCTCGTCGAGCACGCGCCGCACCATCCCACCGGCGATACCTTGGTGTTGATGACTGGGCTCGACTTCGGTGTGCTGAAGGGCGTACCGGTTGGGCTTCAGATGGGTGTAGTAGAGCCTGCCGACCAGTTCGCCGTCCCGGTAGAGCTCGAAGCGGCCTTGGCTGGTGTTGTCAATCAGGTCTTCGGCAGCCGGTGCCTGGTCTTCACTGCTCATCGGCCCACTCCTTCAACGTGTACCTGCGGCGTGCGTTCGGGCAGTTCCCGTTTTGGACGATGGGGTCCAAGTATGGCATGCGGCTGCGCACAGATCGCGGCTGGAGTGCCGTAAGTTGGACTGGATAGTCCGCGCGTGCCCTTGGCGGGTGCTGGCTAGACCCACCGACTGGAGACGAACGAGGCGAGAAGAGAGCATGAAGCCATCACCGGCCGCCGTTGAGGTGCGCAAGGATGAGACCACCCGCCTTTACGAGGCACTGATCGATGGTCAGGTCGTCGGTACCCTGGCTTACGAGACGACCGGCGGACGGGTCTCGCTCACGCACTCTTACGTGGACCCAGACCAACGGCATCGAGGCGTCGCCTCGGCCCTGGCGCGCTACGCCCTGGAAGACCTGAGCCAAAGTCAGACCAGGGTTGGCATCTACTGCGGGTTTGTTGCCGACTACGTCCAAGTCCACCCCGAGTTCAACGACGCCGTCGACGTCAGCCGCTCGGCTTTCATCGCCACTCGTACCGCGCGAGACACGAACAGCGGGCGCTGACGCGATGGACGGTGCGACCCTGCTTACCTTCAGTCCGCGCGCTCCCCAGCTTGTGATGGGGTGGCATCTGCCGCTCGAGGTCCGTGGCCGCGGCATGGCCGGCCAGATCGGGCATGCTCTGGCGCACCAGGCGTATAGGAATGACAGCAGTCGATGACTTCGACTGGGCACATCACGGCGTACGGCTCGAGGTGCTGCGGATGAGCTGGGCCGGCCTCCATAAGATCCGACCTGGAATCTCGTTGGACTACTCCTATGGCCCAGAGGAGCTGGACGGCTGGTGAGCTCGCCCGCCGCGACGTTCCCTGCGCCCTCGTCTGACCACGGGGAAGCGAGGTCGCAAGAGCTCGCGCGTGGCGGGTGGTGAGGTCCAGCGACAAGTTCCGTACCCCAGCTCGTGTCTCGGCGGGGATCGAACTCACACTCGAGGCTGTTGCCGATCTTGCTGGGCGCGGGCTGCGGGCTGCGGTCGAAGACGAGATGGTGTGAGATTGGGCTGGGGTCTCCCAGAACGGTGACCTACGTTGGGGTGACTCAGCCGCCGGCTTACTCAGGTTCTGAGGAGGGCCGTGCTCTCAGCCCGCGGCTTCGGCTCGGATCCGGGGCCGTTTGGCGATGAGCTCAACGGTCAGACAGGCTCTCGATGTACGCAAGTGCCATGTCGATTGATGTCGCCATCGGTGTGACATCGCGCGCAGTCTGGGCCAGCATGTACCCGCCCTGGAGGGCGGCCATGAGCCCGGTCGCGAGTTGGTCTATCGACGCCTCGGGCGGAAGCGCACCACCGTCTTGAAGCCGTCGCAACACGCCTGCCAGGAGTCCCTGCCATTCGGTGAACAGTTGAGACAGGGCTTGGCGTGCGAGGGCGTCGTGATCGGAGACCTCGGAGGCCAGCGAGCCGAGCGCACAGCCGTAGGCGCCATGTCGAAGGGCATTGTTCTGGACCAACGCGTCCCGCCAGCGGCGCAGGCCCCGGATCGTCGAGACATGGCCGAGGGCTTCACGCTCGCGCTCCATGATCCGTTCTCCCACGTGGTCAACGACGGCCCGCACGAGCGCGTCCTTGCCGTCGAAGTGGTGGTACAACTGCGACTTGCTCACTCCGCTCGCCGCGAGCACGTCATCAAGCGTGGTTGCCCCGACTCCTTGGATGTACATCAGCTCGGTTGCCGCGGCGACGATCTTTGCCCGCGTCTTTGCACCGCGCGCCGTCAGGCGTCTGCCATCGCGCGAGTCAGCGGTCGTCATCACGGGTTCATGTTACCGATCGGGCTACTTGTTCCCGCCCTTGCAGGGCAGTTGTCCTCGGTTGCCGCAAAAGGCGCGAGGGCGAGGTCGAGCGCGGCGTTGAGTGGCCAAGGGTCTTCTGCAATCTGACTCAGGGTGCTGCCTCCATGCAACGCCGCAAGAATCAGCACCGCAGTCTTCTGGGCGTCGACATCAGCCCTCCGAGTCTGACCTGAGGAGAAGCGTGTGTCGCCCGTGGTCCCGGACTGCGCCAACCGGTCAACCGTCTCGGCGATGAGCTCGCGCCAGCGATCGAGGAAGTCGGCTCGGTCGGGCACATCACCTGTTTGTCGCATCGCCAGCACGTACGGCGACAGTGGAGTCATGAGCTCCTCGACGACTCGGCGGCGCCAGCCGGCCAGCTTCGCCCCATCAGTGACTCCAGCCAGACATGCGCTTTCGCGGGCCAAGACTTCCGCGAAGTGCGTCCTCATCAATCCCTCCTGGCCAGTCGACACCACTCACGGTTCCTGCCCTCTTATAGGACTATTTGGTCCATTTTACACCGATATAGTGTAGCTATAAAGCCGCAAGGCGGTTGAGGTCGCGGACCGGCAACGAAAATGGACTAGGAAGTCCATTAGTTGATGTGTACGTGTGGCAGGGGCTTGGCGATCTAGTCATCGCCAGCGATGGCGTGGTTGCACGGCTAGGGGTTGCGCCGTTGGCCAGGATCGTCGGTTCGGCGGGGCATTCGTTGGAGCCTGGACTGATGGGCATCGCGCCGGCGTGGGCGATGCCCAAGGTCATCAAGGCTGCAGGTATCGCTCCCGACGAGATCGGCGTGTGGGAGGTCCACGACGCGTTCGCGGTGCAGGCACTGGGGGCTCGGGGCAGGGTGTGGCCGTCCTGCTCGAGAACGACCAGGCATGAACCGGGATCAGCGTTCGACGGGGCCCGGCTCGAGCGCGGAGGTGTCCAAGTCGCCCTTCCGTAGCCGAAAGACCTGAAGACGCAGGTCGTAATACTTGTCCGTTTCTCCGACCCACTCCATCCCGATGCGGCGGGCGGCGCGTGTGCCGCGCTCGTTCTTGGGCCGTACGACGGCGAAGACCTCCTCCTCGCTGTTGCTGAAGGCATAGTGGGCCAGGGCATGACCCGCCTCGGCCGCCAACCCCCGCCCCCACGCCCACGGAGCGAGCTGGTAGCCCAACTCCAGGTCGTCACCCCCCGGCGGCAGCGGAAGAATCTGACCCGAGCCTGCGACGCGCCCGCTCTCGGCCTCTTCGATCACCCACCGACCACTCGGGCGCCCTTCGGATCCCAGAGGTGCCGCGATCCATCCGGTGATCACCGCACGCATCTGGTCGAGATCGTTGACGCGATCCATTGCCGGGGCCAGCCACCGGGAGACCTCCGAGCTGCTGTAGATGTCGAGCGCCCCGGCTGCGTCATCTTGATGCCACGGGCGCAGCCGCAACCGCGGTGTGCTGATGGTCGAACCGACGATAGTGACCACGTGAGTCAACCCTGCTCCTCGATGCGGGGACGGGGCACGCCCGACGGCGCGCTTAGCGGTTGATAACGCTACGCCGTATTGGACTAACTCGTCCATCTAGGCCCGCGCCGGGTGACGTCACAGCGAGCCGGAGACAGCAGACGAAAGAGATGTGGCCTCCCGGGCACTAACTCTAGGCACGAAGCTCTGCCGGGTGCAGTAGTACGGGCTCTTCACACACGAGCGCCTACGGAGGCGCTCCAGGCAACGACGCTCGCGCCACAAGCCCTGTCGATCAGCGTAAGAAGCCGAGATCTAGGTGCCACGAACACTGATGAACCGAAATGTCCCCCAGGTGAGGATCGGATACAGGGAGGTGCCGGATGAAGGCGATCGTGGTGACGGATCAGGCCGCGGGGACGGCCGGGATGACGCTGGTCGAGCGGCCCGAGCCGGAGGCGGCGGGGAACGACGTCCTCGTTGAGGTACATGCGTCGGGATTCACCCCCGGCGAGCTGACGTGGCCCGGAACCTGGACCGATCGCCTCGGCCGCGACCGCACGCCGTCGATCCCCGGCCACGAGGTGGCCGGTGTGGTCAGCGCGCTCGGCTATGGCACGAGGGGGCTGTCGGTGGGACAGCGGGTTTTCGGCCTCGCGGAGTGGACTCGCGACGGCACCCTGGCCGAGTACGTAGCCATCGAGGCGCGCAACGTTGCGCCGCTGCCGGGCGATGTCGACTTCACGGTGGGCGCGAGCCTGCCGATCTCCGGCCTGACCGCGTGGCAGGGACTATTCGTGCACGGCCGCTTCCAGGTGGGACAGAGCGTCCTCGTGCACGGCGCGGCCGGCGGAGTCGGCTCTTTGGTGACCCAGTTCGCCAAACAGGCCGGTGCCCATGTCATCGGCACCGGACGTGCCGCCGATCGGCAGACCGCACTCGACTTCGGCGCGCAGGAGTTCGTCGACCTCGACAACGACTCGCTGGACGACGTCGGCGGAGTCGATCTGGTCTTCGACGTGATCGGCGGCGACATCCAGAAGCGGTCCGCGGGTCTGGTTCGAGCCGGCGGGATGCTGGTGACCATCGCCGGCCCGCCCGAAGCGCAGCCGGCCGAGGGACTGGCGGTCGACTTCGTCGTCGAGGCCGATCGCGCGCAGCTGAACGAGATCGTCCGGCGGGTGCGGGACGGTCGGCTGCGGACGAACATCGGCAACGTGGCGCCCCTCGACGAGGCCGTCGCCGCCTTCAACCCGACCGAGCGGATCAAGGGAAAGACCATCATCCGCGTTCGTCCATAAGGACGCGGAGGCCACACCCGTTGGCCAAAGCCCACCTCTTGGCTCCCCTGACAGAAAGCGTGACAATGAAGATCAATCCCGAGGCCGAGGCGGCCACCCGCGAAGAGAACAACGCAGCGCTCATCGCTGCTCTGGACCAGACAGGTCTCAGCGAGGCGGAATCCAGCTGGGAGCTCGATGTCATCAACGACACCGAGCACGGCCGATGGATCGCCACCCTCGGCGCCGACGCGATCGCCGAGCTCACGTACCGGTTCGTGGGCGGCCGTGTTGTGCTGCTGAAGACCTGGGTCGAGCCCGCGTACCGCGGAAAGCGGGTGGCCACGGAGCTCGTAGCTCGTGTGCTGGACGCGATCCGCGAGAGCGGGAAGAAGATCACCATCATCTGCCCGTTCGTGGGTGAGTTCATCGACCGCAACCCCGAGTACGCCGACCTCATCGACAAGGTCCGTCCCGGCTCCGGCGCCTACCCCAAGCACGAACCCGCGGAAGTCGGTCACGACGAGGAGCTCACCGCGTTCCAGCGCGACCTGGCGTAACCGTGCGGCGTTCAGACGTGGTCGCCTGTCACGGCATCCGAGCGTGCGACATGTTCACCACGGCTCGGCCAGGAAGCCGGTGTCGACGGTCACTCATCTGATCGAGGGCGTGTCGCCTCGTCGGCTCACCATCGTTGGTCGCACCGCCTCTCGACGTCGTACCGCGCTGACCGGCGCGGTACGGCGGGAGGGCGTCGAGACGCGACCGGGATCGCGACGTTGTCGGTAAGACGGCGCGACGGATCTGACACCAATCAGACGGGACGACCTTGCACGCCGGCACCGCGTACACGGCACCGGAACGACAACCCACCTGCAGCGGACGCCGAAACACGCAGGGAAGGAAACAAGAAAATGAACGACACCGAGCAGTTCACCGAGGATCTGGCGATCCTCGAGCAACTTAACCTTGACTACAACCATTCGGACCAGGCCAGCGATGCCAAGCGCTTCAGTGAATTCCTCGCTGAAGATTTCATTGTGCAGACACCGGGTGTCACCCGCAACCGTGAGGAGTACCTCGAATACATCGCTAAGCCGCGCCCCTTCAAGGATCTCGCTTTGCGCGAAGTCGAGATCCGTATCCTCGGCGATGTTGCGCTGATCCACGGCAGGGCGGCATACACCATGATCGCCGATGGAGTGGAACAGGAAGCTCTGTACACGGACGTGTACCAGAAGCGTGAGGGCGCCTGGGTCTGCGTCTCCGCCTGCGCGATCGCTCCGGGCGCCTGACCCGACCACGCGCGCGAGGCTGCTGGTCGCGAGGCGACACCTTCACGGTGCGCAGCCACGTCGACGTGCGTGATCCGAAGCCTCCAGAAACTCCGGGGTGGTTCAGAACAATAGGAAGGCACGGCTCGATGCAAAACGTGGCACCAGCGCTCAACCAGGCTCGTCGGGGCAGAACGCTCCGGCTGGCATTCCTGTCTGCGGTGGTATCCCTGGTGGCCGCGTTCGCCGCGGTGGGCTCGACGATCCCGCTTTTCAACATCTACCGGGCCGAGGACGGGTTCACCAACGCCGGTATCTCGACGACCGTCGTCGCCTACTCCGCTGCCACTCTCACCACACTGTTGATGATGGGACGGCTGTCAAATCATCTGGGCCGCCGGCCCACCTCGATCGCGAGCCTCGGCCTTCTCGTGCTGGGCTGTCTGCTGCTGCTGAACGTGCACGACATCGGCATCCTGATCGCCGGTCGGCTCCTGATGGGCCTCGGTGCCGGGCTGGCCAGCAGCAGCCTCACCTCCTACATCGTCGATGCCGCACCGGCCAGGCCGGCCTGGTTGGCCTCCGTCGCCTCCAGCCAGACAGTCATGCTCGGCCTCGCCGTCGGCGCCATCGCGTCCGGATCCCTGGTCCAGTTCGGCCCCTGGCCACGCGAGCTCATCTACCTCGTCGCCGTCGGCTTCCTCCTCCTTTCTGCCGCACTCGTCGCCGTCAGCCCGGAGACGGCAACTCCGTCGCGGGGCGCTTGGTCGTCACTGCGTCCCCGGGTCCGCGTACCGGCCCGGGTCAGGCATCTGCTCCCCGTCGCGGCAGCGGTGTTCCTGGCCACCTGGGCGACCGGGGCCTTCTACCAGGCCTTCGTGCCGGCGCTAGTCGAAGATCAGCTCCACACGCGCAGCCCGCTCGTCCTCGGGCTGGTGTTCGCCGCCTACATGGGTCCCAGTGCTCTCGGTGCTCCCCTCGGCGGCCGGTTCACATCCGCGGCCGCCCAACGCCTCGGCATGATCATCTTCCTGGCCGGATGGATCGGCATCATCACAGCGATCACCACCGGCACACTGGTGCTGTTCATCGCCGCAACCATCGTCGCGGGCGCCAGTCAAGGCATCGCCATCAGCGCCGCCACCCGCGGCCTGCTGCACGGCAGCACCCTGGCCGACCGGGCACCGAGCTTCAGCGCGATCTACCTGCTCTGCTACAGCGGCGCTGCCATCCCCGCCCTGGTCTCCGGCCAACTTTCCAACACCTTCTCACTGCCGCAGATCGCCCTCGGATACGGCGCACTTGCCCTCATCGCCACCGTGTTCACCGTCATCGCTGCACGCAACCCGCACCCCGACACGAGCGGGAACAGTCAGCACGGGAGCGATCATGACGAACCTCACCGTCATCCAGACCTCACTCGACCCTGAGCAGGGCGCTCGTCGACGCCCGTGGATCGCCGCGCGGATCGGCGCAATGGGCCAGAACCGGATCGGCGCCCTGCTCCTCCGTTCACGACCTCGCGCGCCGGTTGCTTGCCTTCACGCTGGGTCCGGCGGCCCGCATGTCCCTTCGGCGATCTCAGATGAGTCCGGCGGCGCGGCGGCTCAGACCGTGCTGCCGGCCGCTGGGCGCCGACTCCGTGTCGTGGGCCTGGATGATCCACCTCAACGGGCGGACCCTGTTCGACGGGCTCCGGCTGCCGATGGTCATCCGCCACGTCGGCGCGATGCCCATCAGGCCCGGCTCCAACGCATGTGCCGCCGATCCGACGATCCGGGCCGACGGCGCTACCCGTGGCCTGCAAGCACGTCATCGCTCGCGATGACTACGCGCTCGACCCATCGGACAACGGTGTCGAGTTGCGTGCGGTCATCTGCGGCGCAGCGGGCAGGTAGCCACTCGCCACCAGCGCAGCGCGGAGCTTCTTCCGGGCGTCGAAGAGCACCTTGTACAGCGCGTTGTGGGTCGAGCCCAGCTCGTCAGCCAGAACATCCATCGGCATGCCGTTGAGGACCGTCGCGACGAACACAATGCGCTGACGCTCCGACAGATTCTCTTCGACCGCGGTCGAGACCGCCGCCGCGAACTCCCGGGCCTGCGCCTCGTCGTCGGGTCCCACGTCGAACCTCGAGGTGATCCTGGACCAATCCTCTTGATCGTAGGGGACCTCGTGGCGACGCCAGAAGTGACGGTTCATCTTGGTGGCCACGTTAAAGATCACGAATTTGCTCGCCCACGTGGTGAACCTTGCCTCACCTCGGAACCTGTCCAGACGCTCGCCGATGGCCATCAACGCGTCAGCGGCGGCCTGGTGGGCAATGTCCTCGAGTTCCGGGCCGTCCAGCTCTAGGACCGGCGCACGCCGACGTGCCTCAGACTTCGCGATGCGAAGCAGCAACGGATACAGCTCCCTGCACGCCGCCTCTCTGACGGGGCCGGCAGCAGCGAGATCACGCACCCATCGGCGGTTCTCCCGATCAGTCTCTGGGTCGTCCACTGCCTCTTCTTTCGCCAGAGCATCACAAGCCCGTACGCGCTGGTGGTCACTCCCCACGCGGCACCCGGGCGACCATGAAATGGACGATTTAGTCCATTGGTCGCCGTCGGGCGGCAGCTAGTCGTGGTTACGCGGGATGCACGTCAGATGGCGGACCAGTCCGATCGCTTGGTCTCGAACGAGCCGCCAATCGGCTTCCCGGGTGATCGTTACAGCTTGTTATTGTAATGAAACCAGCTGGACACTAGCATAGTGGACGCAATAGTCCAACTTCCTCGGTGCAGCAGCGGCTGGCCGTGGAGTCGTGCAGCCATGGCTTACCCCTCGCATCGAGGTGATGTAGACGCCCAGCGAGACCATCAGGCTCCGGCCCTAAGGGGTCTCGAAGGCCTTACAACGCAGCCACTGGATTCCTGACGATGCCGCAGATGTACGTGGTCGCTTCCAGTAGTTCGGGTGTCAGTCTTACTCCGGTCAGCTCTTCGGCCAGGGCGAAGGCTGCGGGGACTGAGATGTCGGTCTCAGGCGCCTCGGTGCCGAAGTGGAAACCGATGCTGTGCATGACGTCCAGGACGTCGTCCGGGGTGCTGCCGTAGCGGTCGTCGGGGAACGTTGGCTCGAAGGCCAGGAGATTCGTCGCGTCCTCTGCCCATAGGAACGAGTCCAGACCGTTGATGTTCGTGAAATGGGAGACCCAGGTTGTGCCCGAGGAGGCGGGGAGCGCTTGCTCCTCGGTGACGCCGAGCCAGCCGTTCGGCTCGATCATCAAGGTCCATGATCCGATTTGGGTCATGGCGGCGAGGTGCCAATGGAAGTCGTAGCGGTCCGTCACGTCGAAGGCGGCATCGACGATGGCTGTCACACCCGTCAGTGCGGGATCCTGCCGGCCGCCCAGCCTGTCGAGTAGATCGGCGGGTGAGAGGTCGTGCACGAGGGTGATGCAGTAGGCCTCAGCAAGGTCGGGGAAGCGCTCCTCGAACCACAGATAGTCAGCAGCGGCAGCCGTCATGACCGGCATTCTTGCCTGCGGGACCGACAAGCCGGGCAGGGGAGTACGACCCACTGTGCTCACGCGAAGGCACGACGGAGGCGCCCATCGTGCATCGCCAGATCGTGCTCGGATGCTCCGCGATCAACGAACCGATCGCAGAAAGAGGACCCGATGCGGGCTCACAGCCAAGAGCACCAACACGGGACTCCCTGTGTCGCTAGGCCAACCGTGTGCGATGGGTGGGCGTCCAATGGGTGCGAGCTCTCCCCCCAGTCCGTGGAGCACCTCATGGCCGACGAGCCAGCCACCTTCCAGGTGGGTCAACCACCTGAGCCGACCGTGCCGTCGAGGAAGCGACCGCCGTGGTCGGGGATCGCGGTGATCGTCACGGTGGGCCTGGTGGTGCTGGTCGCGGCAAGCGTCTTCGCTGCCGCGAACCGGGAGGACATGCAGTCCCCGTGCGACAGGGCGATGGTCCTTGTCGGCCAGGTGGACGACATCGTCGAGCACCAGGGTACGACGGTCGGATACGTCTCCCCGGACGAGACCACGCCGCTGTGGTCCACCCTGACGCGGATGGCGGATGGGCTCGCTGAGGGCTCGTATACGGACGTGGACGGTGCCCCGTCTAAGGAGCTTCAGGCCGCGTTGTTCGAGTTCGCTCGGACGTTGCCGACATCGCCCGGTGGGCTGTCGGACACGGGCGGCGATGTTCAGCAGTCGCTCCGCCACATCCGGGCCGCGTGCGCGTAATGCACCGTCGGCTCGATGCCGAACACGGCGACCATCATGCGGATTTCGGCGGCATCCATCCACGATTGCAATCCCTACCGAAGGGGTTCGCGTGGAAGAGCCGATCGAGATTCCGCCATCCGTTCTCAATACGTTCGATCTGATCCGGGCTCTCGTCGACATGGGCGGCTGAAAGTCTCCGCTGCCGCAATCACATGGTGATGAGCGTGGCTGACGCATCGCGAGCCGCAGTTGGGTGCGGTGCAGTCCGCGTTGCGTCGGCAGGGTTGTACGGCGCCCAGGCGGGCTCACGGAGGGCAGGGCAGTGTTCGGGAGTCGGATGGTTCGCGATGTCGATCATGCGGTCGAGAGCGTCGCGTGCGGCAGCAAGGTCGGCCATGGCGGCGGTGATGCGGCTGCGCTCCGATGCCAGCAGCTCGAAGGCCTTGGGGGAGGCGTGCCCGGTATCGACGCAGGGCAGCAGCTGCAGGATGGTCCGGCTGGGCAGGCCGGCGGTGAAGAACTGCTGGATCAGCCGGACACGTTCGACGGCTGACTCGGGGTAGGTTCGCTGGCCGCTCGGGGTGCGTTCCGGGGTGAGCAGACCCTGCTCTTCGTAGTACCGGAGAGCTCTGGTGCTGACCCCCGCCTGGTGTGCGATCTCGCCTATCCGCATCTGCGCCCTCCCCTGATTCCGGCTTCGCGGTTCTCGACTTGCCCTTGACGTCAATGTGAGGTTTTAGGTTAGCCGATGCCGGGCCGGATGCGGCTCGCCGAACCCGAGAGACCTACGCAGGAAGCAAGGAACCCATGAACGTCACCGACCAGATCGCCCTCGTCACCGGAGCCAACCGCGGTATCGGCCGTCAGTTCGTGCTCGAACTGCTCGAGCGCGGGGCGAGCAAGGTCTACGCGACGGCTCGCCGCCCCGAGAGCCTCGACTTCGACGACACCCGGGTGGTGCCGCTGCGACTCGACATCGTCGACCACGAGTCCGTGATCGCGGCAGCGGCGACCGCGCGGGATGTGACCCTCCTGGTCAACAACGCCGGCATCGCGACCGGTGCCGCCCTCGTCACGGGTGACCTGGACGAGGTCCAGCGTGAGATGGACACGCACTTCTGGGGCACGCTCGACGTGATCCGCGAGTTCAGCCCCGTCCTCGGGGCCAACGGCGGAGGTGCCATCGTGAACGTCCTGTCGGCGCTGTCGTGGTTCGCCGGCCCGGGCACCGGCTCGTACTCCGCTGCCAAGGCTGCGGAGTGGAACATGACGAACGGCGTCCGTCTCGAGCTCGCGGCGCAGGGCACGCTCGTCCAAGGCGTCCTCCTCGGCGCCGCCGACACGGACATCATGGCCGGATACGACGGACCCAAGATCGATCCCCGCGACGTGCCGCACCGCTCGCTCGACGGCCTGGCCGCCGGCTCGATCGAGGTCATCGTCGATGACTGGACCGCAATGGTGAAGGCGTCGCTCGTCGGCGACCCCGCCGCGTTCTACGCACAGATCACCGAGTTGCTCGGTGCGAGTTGAGCAGCTCGGTGGGAGCTTCCTCTCGCGGAATCGAACATGAGACCGCCTCCGGGTGCCCGCAGCAGCCGACGTGCGAGCTCGACGACGACGCCGGCGGCCGCCGGATTCGTGTGGGCGGAGATGACCAGCTGACCATGCCGCCCAACCGGAAGACAGCGCTCACCGCCAGCGCAGGTAAGCGGACGCTGTCACCAACGTCCATGGTCAGTACAGCTAGGTCGCGGACCTGTGGAGGGAGGTCATGTGTCACACCTCACAACTACCAACTCGAACGGACGTTCTGGTCTCCGCACGGGGGGCCTGGGGTCGTCTGTGGGCCGTCCGGAGCGACGGAGCGGAAGCGACCGCCTGGTCGTCCGCCCCGGGCGGGCGGCGTCTCTCTTCCGGAACGCGTTGACTGGGAGCAGCACTCACACCCTATTCGGCAGATTCCGACATACAGTCGCTAAATGGGCTGTAATAACGTTGCCGCCCGAACGGTGACCCACGAGGGCAGGACCACCCGGATCGGGGTCCACGCCCTGGGCGTCATCGGGGAATTCCTGCGCGCCCGGCGTAAGGTCACCATTCCCAGGCAGGCGGGGCCGGTCTACTCCGGTCTCCGCCGGACAGCCGCCCCCGGAAGCCCTTCAGAACAGGCGCTCGCGACCCTGTCCCGTACCGTCGAGCACGGCGTCGGCCTCGATCCTGTGCTGTCTGTCCACAGCCACATCCGGGGCTATGGGTGATCACCTTGAGCGCATGGCTTCACTGCTCCATCAAAACCCGTGTGACCACCGTGGCGAGCGCCGTCGTGGCGTTAATCTGCGTTTCCGCCACCCTGCTGCTGCTGATGGACGCCCCCCAGCCTCCGCTCTACGGAAGCGTGGCCGTCCTGGCCGGACTCATCGGCGGTTCACTCCTGCTGATCGCGGCCACCGCGCTCGGGACGTACTGGATGATGAGCAAGACCCTCCAGCCGGTGTGTGCCATCAGCGGAAAACTCGCCATGATCCGGTCTTCCAATCTCAGCGAGCGGGTTCCACTGCCGCGCCATGACGACGAGTTCAAGGAGCTTGCACAGGTCACCAACCAAACGTTGGAATGGGCCCAGTCGGCGATTCAGCAGCAGTTGAAGTTCGCCTCGGACGCCTCCCATGACCTGCGCAACCCTCTCGCAGCCATGCGTACCGAGCTCGAAGACGCACTCATGCAACCGGAGGAGATCGACTGGGTGGAAACCGGCGACAGGCTGCTGGAGTCCGTCGAGCGGCTACAGGACTTAGTGACCAACCTGTTGAACATCTCACGACTTGACGCGGGCATCATCGGTCAGTACGACCTGCTCAACCTCGCCGTCCTGGTGGACGGCGAACTCGACCACCGGCGGCGCGACCACCAGGGAAGCACACTCAGGGTGGTCAGGAGGTTCAGCAGCGGCGTGATGGTCAACGGCGAGCGGATCGGCTTGGAACGGCTGTTGCACAACCTCCTGGACAACGCCGAACGCCACGCCCGCTCTATCGTCACGGTCACTGTCGAGAACCGGGGCGACGCGGCGGTGCTGGAGGTCTGCGACGACGGGAGCGGGGTGCCGACCGAGCATCGGGAGATCATTTTCCAGCGCTTCACCCGCCTGCAAGACGCGCGTGCCAAGGACGCCGGCGGCAGCGGCCTGGGCCTGCCTATCGCCCGGCAGATCGCCGAAGCCCATGGCGGCACCCTCACTATCGAAGACGGTCCCTCCGGAGCACGGTTCGTCGCACGCTTCCCCCGGCCGGCCGCGCTGGCGGCGAGCAGCAGATAGCGGGTGAAGGATCTACCAGTGCCAGTGGGCTCCGGCTCCAACCCAGCGGCCGATTCGCAGGCTCCGTTCACCTACCGCGATGAGACGGCACTCCCACCGCCGTCTCCGTAGACCCCGGCACACGATCCAGCGGGCCACCGGATCGGTCGTGCTAGTGGCACACAGCCTCGGCTGCCACACCGTCGCCCATTGGGCTCACCGACACGACGCCCGGGTCCGTGCGGCGCTGTTGGTGGCGCCGCCCGATATCGACTACTCGGCATCGCACGGCGCGCCGATCGCAGGCTTCGGGCCGCCCGCAGCGAACCCGTTGCCGTTCCCGACTGTCCTGGCGGCCAGCAGCACCGACCCCTGGGCAAAGATCGACTGGTCCCGCCAACTGGCCAAACAGTGGGGCGCAAGGTTCGTGAACCTCGGCGATGTCGGCCATGTCAACCCCGAGTCCGGCTTCGGACCATGGCCCCGGGGTGAGGAGCTACTCCGAGACCTCCTCGCCGAGACCGCCGACTGAGTCACACTTGATCGAGTGCCGGCTCTGCCGCCATGATCACGGTTTTGGCGAGCCGCCGTCCGTGGCTGCGCGCCGCTCGGTCCCGGTGCCATGCGTACCGTTCCCCACGTCTGATCCGTCAGTGCGCTTGGGCCGCAATCACCCGGAGCCAGACCTCTCGGAGAGTCTGGGTCGTACGGTCGAGAGCGTCGCCGTCCTCGGCACAGGCGCGGTAGTAACTACGTTCCGTCATCCAGCACAGCGTACGGGCGAGGGCGCCGGCGTCGGTCGGGGCGTCGCCGTCGGGCAGTCCGGCACGCACGAGCACCTCTCGCATGGCGGCAGCGAAGGCCTCTACCGTCTCGTCCCAGGACCGCCCGACAGCCGGGTTGGCTGCCGCCTGCTCCACGGCCGCGCGCATCACCGTGCCATGCTCACGCCACATACGTTCCGTGTGGTCCAGGGCACGCTCGATGGCTTGCGGCGGGGGGGTCGCGGTGTCCTCTGCGGCGCGGGCCGCGTCCTGGACGATGTCGACCATCGTGCGGGCCACGAGGGCGGCGAGGACGTCATGTTTCGAGCCGAAGTAGAAGTAGAGCGAGCCGCGCGAAATTCCGGCCCCCTTCGCGATGTCCTCGACGGTCATCCGCTCAAAACCGGTGCGCGTCAGTAGTTCCTCCGCCGCGTCCAAGAGCGCTTGCTCGCGCAGGTCGCCCTTGCGTAGTGCGTCGCTCCGCCTGCCCATGGCTCCTGTCTCCTCCACCTGCGGGCCGTGTCACCTGTGCCCGGCCGAGCCTACCCGTCCGGGGCAGAAATCAACGTCACGTTGAAAAAATTCAGCACCATGTAGACTCTCTGGTGCCCCTTTCCATCCGTCACGGGAGCGATCGCATCATGAGCCACCCGACTCACAAGACATTCCTGATCACAGGTGTCAGCAGCGGCCTCGGCCGCGCCTTCGCGCAGGGCGCACTGGCGGTCGGCCACACCGTGGCCGGGACCGTACGGCGCCCGGAGGACCGCGCCGCCTTCGAGGCCCTCGCGCCGGGCCGCGCTCACGCGCGCCTCCTCGATGTCACGGACGACGACGCGGTCGTCCGGGTAGTGCGTGACGTAGAAGAAGGCGTGGGCGCGATCGATGTGCTCATCGCCAACGCCGGCTACGGGCTCGAAGGCGTCTTCGAGGAGACCTCGCTCGCCGACCTGCGAGCCCAGTTCGATGTCAACGTCTTCGGCACCGCCGCCACCGTGCAGGCGGTGCTGCCGTACATGCGCGCGCGGCGCCGCGGTCATATCTTGGCCGTCAGCTCGATGGGCGGGCTCGCCTCGTTTCCCGGTGTCTCCGCCTACTGCGGCAGCAAGTACGCCGTGGAGGGGATCCTGGAGGCCGTCGGTAAGGAGGTCGCCGGCTTCGGCATCCATGTGACCGCGATCGAGCCCGGCTCCTTCCGCACCGACTGGGCGGGCCGCTCCATGGTCCGCGCACCCCGATCACTGCCCGACTACGACGAGATCTTCGAACCGATCCGCGCCGCCCGGCAGTCGGCCGACGGGCGTCAGCTCGGCGACCCTGCCAAGGCCGCCGCGGCGGTACTGCGCGTCCTCGACCTGCCTCGGCCGCCCGCCCATCTCGTGCTGGGGTCGGACGCGCTGCGTCTGGTGCGGGCCGGACGCGCCGCCGTAGAAGAGGACCTCAACACCTGGGAGGAGCTGTCGCGCTCAACGGACTTCCCAGACGGCGCGCAGATCGGGGGACCCGCGCTCCCGGCGCGCACGAGCTGACGTCGCCCGCGGCTGCCCCGCACGCCTGAATGAAGTTCGAGCCGGCAGCACTACCTCGGGACCTCGCGGATGAACCCGCCGCGCCGCGTCGAATTCGACGAGGTGTTCCCCGGCCTGCTCGACGCCCTCACCGGTCAGCTGGAGAAGAAGACCTGACGCTCCCTCGCCCTGTCGTCGAAGGACTCCAGCTGAGCCTGACCGTCGGGGGCGAGGGTGTCCAGCATGGTGTGCAGCAGCGCGGTGCACAGGACCGTGGGGCCGGCGTGGGAGTCGAACGCGAAGGCCGAGCTGACCGGGGCGAGCAGTACCTCGTCCGCGAGGTCGGTGAGCGGGCTCACCGGCTGGTCCGTGACGAGGGCGACCCTCAGTCCGGAGCGCCGCGCCCAGAGGAGGCCCTGCGCCAGTTCGCGCGGGTAGCGCGGCAGGCCGATGGCGAGCACCCATTCGGCTCCTGATTCGGCTGCCCTGCTCAGCCGGTCCTCCAGGATCGAGCCCGGGACGTCCAGTACGCGTACGTCCGGGAGCACCTTCTCGGCGAGGTAGCCGAACAGGTGCGCCAGCGGCGCGGAGATCCGCAGACCCACGACCACGAGCGGACGCGACGCGGCCAACCGGCCGGCCACGCGCCGAAGCCGGCTGGGGTCGCCCAAGCTGTCCCGCAGCCGCTCCAGGTCGCGGATCTCGGAGTTGACCAGGTCCTGGATCTCGTTGAAACGGTCGTCGGGCGCCACCGGCCGCAGATCGCCGAACACCGACGTACGCAGCGCGTCCCGGAACTCCGGGAACCCGCCGAACCCGAGCGCGGCGGCGAAGCGGGTGACCGACGGCTGGCTGACGCCGACGCGCTCGGCGAGGTCCGCGCTGGTGAAGAAGACGGCCTCCTGCGCGTTCTCCAGGAGGTAGCGCGCGATCCGGCGTTGTGAAGGCGAAAGCCGGTGGCCGTCGAAGAGCGCACGCAGGTTTGCGACGATCCTGGACGCGTTCAGCACCTCGAGCGACCGGCCGCTTTCTGGGACGTGCCTCATCCTGGAACACTTCCCTTCTCCGTGGAGTGACAGAGCCGGTGATGACTCACCGCCCCGGCGCTGCCGGGTTCGGCCGCCTTACTTCATGAATCGCGAAGCGCGTGACCGGTATAACGCCGCCGGGCGGCCCCCGTGGGGACCGCCCGGCTCGCTACCTGTGGGATGAGAAGTTCACTTCTTCGGGCCGTTGCCGTTGAATCGTTTCTTGCACTCCTGCAGTCTCACGTCGACCTGCTCGCCCCGGTCGACGGTGACGTGCACGGTCTCGAGGACCTCACCGGTCGGACGGGCGCAGGTGAGCGTCCAGTTCTCCTTGATGAAGTTGCCCGGCCCGGTGGCGACGACGCCGGTCGCGGTGTACGCCGGGGCAGGCCGTACGGACGGGTTGACGTGCCAGGCGAACTTGCCGTTCGTCGGGGCGATCAGCGTCGACTCCAGGTGGGTGGGGACCTTCTGGGGCGGGTCCAGGACGTTGTTCGCCTGCTGGATCGGTGCGGTCCACAGGTCGAAGTCCTTGGCGATCTTCAGGACCGCGCCCTTCGGAGCCTTGCCTGTGATCACGGAGTGCCCGGCCGGGTCGGCCGCGTACTCCAGTGCCACCATGAACGCCTCGCGGTTTGACTTGCCCTCGTAGCGACCGGTGCCCGTATAGTCCTCGATCACCTCGGAGTAGGTGTTGTTGGTGGACTGGGTCTTCATGATTTCGTAGGTGAACCCGAGACCGCGGGTCGCGTAGTACGACCAGTCCGGGGTCTCACCGGTCGTCTCGTAGTCGAAGCCCGACTTCATGCCCGTGTAGCCGTTCTTGGCCGTGATCGCGTCGGTCAGGGCGGCGTACACGGCCTCGTCGGGGGTGTCGCCCGCGCGGATCTCCAGCGGCGGGCGAAGCACGGTGTGACCGGAGGTGTGGTTCGTGATCAGGACCGTGACCTGGTTGTTCTTGGTCAGGTCCATGATGTTCTGCACTTCGGGCTCGGAGCCGGGCCCCGGCCCGCGATTCGTCGCGTTGGAACCGGCGTTGCTGCCCCAGCCGAAGGGGTAGTTGCGGTTGATGTCCACACCGGCGCTGCTGGCGCACGTCGGGGACAGGCCGCAGCTCGTACGCCGGTTGATGACGAACCCGTCGACGTTGACGACCGGGACGAAGATGACTCGCGCCTGGTCGAGCAGGCGCGTGACCTGCGGGTCCCTGCCGTCGTTGTTGATCAGGTCGTAGGCGAACTCCAGCGTGTGCTCACCGGAGGGCCACTCGTTGCCGTGGTGGACGCCCATCATGAACAGGACCGGCTTGCCGTCGGCGGCGTCGACGTCGTGGGTGACCTCGATGCCGTACACCTCCCGCCCCTGGCGGGTCTTGTGCGGCAGCGTGATGTGCTTCACGAGGCCGGGGTGCTGGGTGCTCAGCGCCAGCATCTCGTTGTTGTAGTCCGTGATCGTCCGGTATGTGGTCCGCCCGCTGGGCAGGCTCACCACCTGCTGCTGGACGACCGCCTGGGTGTCCGCGGTACCGGAGACGCTGGCACCGGCGGCCGGAATGCCGAGACCTCCCAGAAAAACGACGCTCAACGCCAGCGTGAGAGCGCGTTTTTTGGCGAGAGAGGCAATGAGGGGGGGCGTGCCTCTTGAAGGCATACTGAAACCTTTCTCAGCCACGGAAGAACAGGAAACAGAAACGCGTCCTTTTCTCCGGGCCGTTTTCGGCAGTACGCGACGCCCCCCGAACAGCCGCTGACTGCAAAGTTTCAGTTAGTCTGATTGGGTGAATGTGAACCTGTCAACCCCATCGCCGCCGGCCTCTCTCCGCACGTACACGGAACGGGACAAGTGCTTTTCCGGAAACAACTCCGCCACGTAAACACGGTCGAGAGTCGAACCCCACAGTTTCACAGGCGGGAAGGCCCGCCGCGTCCGACGCCGGGGGCGTGCGCGGCCGGCGGGCCGTTCACGTCCCCGGCGGAGGGGCTCTCGAACCTAGACCATCAGGTCAGGGACAGTACCGCGGTGTCCGTTCCGACCGGGGTGTCGAACGGCACACTGAGCGAGAGTCCGCCACCACAGGTGAACTGCCGGTACTGGCCCCTGGATTGGATTAGCACAGCGGGCGGGCGGGATGCTGTTCCCGTTCCAGGAAATCTGTCACCTTCCCGTCACGCTCCAACCGCTGTTCGTATGGACGTGATGGGGCGCAGGTTACCGGTCACGATCTGGTCCCCGCCGTTGCGGTGCACAACGCAGATGTCGGTCGGCCCATTGCGCGGATTTCTCATTCGGAGCGGGCAGCAGGTGGCCTTTGGCGTGATGGTTTGCTGGACCGGAGCAGGCGATCGCATTGACCATCCGGCTGTTGATGGGGTCGGGGTCAACGGTGGCGACCGTCAGTGTGTAGTCGCCGGGTTCGGCATAGGTGTGGGTACCGGTGATCGAGAAGGTCCCGTGACCCAACGCCCGAACCACCGCGGCGCTGTGCGTGTTGTCTCCCCAGTTGATCTCGGCGGTCAACGAGGCCGCCGAACTCTTGGTCACACGCGCGACCTCGCCGGTGAAGGCCGTACCCTTCACGGGCCTGATCAAGGCGCCCCGCACGGTCGGTGCCGGTGCCGCGATGACCTTCTTCGGCTCGAACGGCAGCGCGATGGCGCGCAGCTGACTGTTCTGCGCGTCGCCGGTCAGCTCCCACGTGAACATGCCGTTGAGACGGTGGTCCTTCGCGTACTTCGCTCGGATGCCGAGCGACTGTGCGTCTTCGAAGCTGCACAGGCGCAATGCGGCGGGGTCCCAGAGGTAGGGCGAGTAGACGTACGGGTCCCAGTTGATCAGGACCGTGGAGTCCGGCTTGAGTGCGTTGGTCATCGTCGACTGGCCACAGCCGGTCGCCGTCCAGGGCCGGTAGAGGCCGTTGTTCTGGCCGTCGGTTACCAGGAACCCGCGCTTCAGGGTGAACTCGGCACCGAGGGTGATTTTGTTCGCTGGTACGCCCTGCGACCTGTAGAGGTTGACCGCCGCATCGATGCTGTTGTACCGGTCGCCGCTGGTGTCCAGCGGGTGGTTGTAGAGCGGCTGGTTGAACATGGAGATCGGCGAGTACCCCGTGCCCATGTCGTAGGTCATCAGGTTGATGGTGTCGAGCGTCCGGCCGAGCGTCGCCAGGTCGAAGCTCTTCAGTACGTCGTACGGCGCGCCGTGCACATTGTCGCCGGAATCCTGCCACCGGCCGGCCGGCAGAGCCGCGGTGATCAGGAAGTCACGGTGGCTCTTGCCGTGGGCGTCGGCGTAGGCGTTCAGTTGGGTGCGGAACTCGTTGACCAGGAGGTTGACATTCTCGCGGTCATCCGGGCTGTAGCCGATGTAGTTCAGGCCCCCACTGACCGGGAACTCCCAGTCGATGTCGAATCCGTCGACCGCCCCGTTGTCCACAAAGGCCGAGATGCACGAGGCGACAAAGGCCTTCCGCTTGGCGTCGGTCGAGGCCGCGTCGGAGAAGCCCGCGGCTCCCCAACCACCGATGGAGCGGATGACCTTGAGGTTCGGCGTTTTCTGGCGCTGCGCAAGGACGGAGTTGATTCCGGCCTGACTCGCGGTGGTGCATTTTCCGTTGCTGATCGTGGAAAACGCCCAGTAGAAATGGGTGACCAGGTCCATCTGGATGTTGCTGAAGTTGGGCGTACCCTGCAATAGGTAGCCGCCCACCATGGGACTCGACGGTGCCGGTACCGTTTCACCGACCTTCGCATGATCTGTGGCGAGGGCCGACGGCGCCCCTGCGAAAACCGTGCCAGCGGTCAGCATCGCGACGAGTGCGGCCGTTGCGAACCTGGGGATCCTCAGTTTTCGGAGAGTCGATTCCTTCATAGCGTTCCCTTCTGGGATCGAGTGATTCGATACCACTGGCAGTCACCCGGCCAAGGGACTGAACGGGCGCGACTTGCCGCTGGGACTGTGGGGCACTTGCCTGAGCCTTTGACGAGACATGGAGCGTGGACCATGCCGCATTTGGAGTCGCGGACGTAGGAATTCGCCGTGCCCCGGCAAGGTGTGCAGGTACGGCAGACGGCCCGGCAGCTGTTCGGTCGCGGCTCGCGGCAAGGAACGAGATCTTCACGTCACTCCTCAAATCGGGGTACCGCATACCTCCAGCACGGGCCGCGTCCGGGCATCAGTTGGACATGTCCGGCGACCCGTTGGGCGCTGCAGCGTCGGTGCAGCTTCCTGATGTGGTGGTGGGGGAGTTCACGCGGCCAGGGGACCGACCGTCCCGGCGATCTTCTTGTTCATCTCGATTACCGCCTTGCTTTCGGGGGGTGGCTGGTCTATACCGGTTGGCGGCCATGGGCGGTGGATAGATCCCTTATGTAGGGATCTCAGGCTGTCAGGGTAAACAGAAGTTAAAGATTTGGTCTATACCGCCTTGTATCGGATTCGCAACGACGGCGGCTGTCGCCGCAGCCGGTCTATACCGGGGCGGGCGACGTCGACGGCATCTCGGGAGTGAGTCGGAACTCGATGGGCGGGGCCGTCGACCGGGAGATCAGACGCGGCCACTCCTTGGAAGCCGGCACGTTCGCCGGAGCCGGCGATGTCGAGTCCTTGCCGCAGCAGCCGCGGGTTGCCGTGGGGGTCAGATGGTCGCAGGTTGGAGCATCTCAGGCGGTGTCCCGCCGCGTGGTGTGGACCACGGGGATCTCTGCGAGGGTCCGGTACAGCACACACTGGCGAAGCGGCCCTTCGGGCACGCTCGGATCCTCGAAGTCGTCGGCGGGGTCGCGGGTCATACCGATCCGGCGCATCACTGCCTGGGAACGAAGGTTGTCGACGGTCGTCGAGGCAACCGGTGCCGGCAGCCCGAGTACCTCGAAGCCGAAAGCCAAGCAGGCCAGGGCAGCCTCAGTGGCGTAACCGTGACCCCACGCCGAACGCACCAATCGCCAACCGATATCCACCCCTTCGAACGGCATGTCCTCGCCCACTTCGTCCAAGCCGACGCGTCCGACGAACTCGCGGGTCTCCCGTTCTTCCAGCGCCCACCATCCAAAACCTCGCTGATCGAACACGGCCTGCATGCGTGCCACCGCGGCATCGCTTTGCTCCCGTGTCCGCGCTGGGTTTCGTGGGCGTGGCCTCCCGGCGGATCACCATAGAAGCGTGGGGAGCTCAAGCGACACAGGCAAGCCCATTTGTGGGAGCCACCCCGGGAGCCATCAGGAGTATCTACGGGGTGATCTCCGGCGGATGCCCAACGGGACGGTTCCCTTGGCTATGGGATGCAACGGTAAGAGCTGGATACTTTCGGATCAGGACATATGCGCTTACGTGGATCATCATGGAACCATCACGAGCACGCATCCCCGTCATCCCTTCACGAGGAGACCACGGTGGCGTCCGACAGCAGGGTGGAAGTATTCCGCTCACCCCAGCCCGGCCAGATCAAACGGGTCGAGATCCGCATCGTGGGCGGCAACATCAGAATCAATGCCCTCGATACCGACATGGTGACCGTCACGGCACACGGTGATGTCGCAACGCTGGGCGCCCAGGCCGGCGTCCAGGGCGACATCCTGCACATCACCTCGTCATCCGCCCTGCGCTACTTCCTCCAAAAGAGCCGCATCGACCTGGTCCTCGACGTGCCGGAGGACATAGGCGTCTTCATCAAGGTGTTCGGCGCCGACATCGTCATCAACGGCGGCACTGGGCCACTGGAGGTACGCGGAGTCGCCGGCGCGATCGAAGGCACGACGCACTCCAAAGAGGTCAAGGTGCGCTTCATCGTCGGCGGCAACGATCTCGTCCAAGCGGCCGGAGGCGACGGCTCCTGAGCCAGAAGGGCTAACGGCTCCGAAGGCATACACCCATGTCTCCGTCATCAACACCGCGGTCGCGCTCGCCGACGCGCATCGACCGGCCCCACCGCATGCGGCAGCCGGTGACCGGTCTCATCGCAGAGACCCCGGCCGCAGAGTGGGCCGTTGGAGAGGTACGCCACCGGCATGGACGCGTCTGGCTGAGCGCCGGCTGTCAGGGGGTGTTCGTGGATGAAAGATCGTGCTTGGTGAACATGGTCAATAGAACGCCAATGGGTTTGTCCGCCTCGGTCGGATAGCGGAAGCCCCGGTCAGGGTTGATCTTGTAGTGATTGCGGCGCCCCACCTTGAAGCACGTCAGGTAGTCCGCTTCACGCAGGTCGTTCACGATGTTTTGCACCGCACGCTCAGTGATGCCGATGGCATTCGCGATGTCTCGAAGTCGCGCTTCCGGATCGCGAGCGATCTCCAACAAGACCCGGGCGTGATGAGTCAGGAAGGTCCACGAGGACGAACGGGCATCCGGACTCGTCATGACCGCTTCCCACCTTTTCGGCATCAGCCGGGCACATGTGGACCGTCTAACGATACCTGATCATCCTTACCTGAAGAGGAATACATGAAGAGACTTTCGTATAAGGCCCTTCAGGTGTTAGGGTCCAGTAGGCGCGCTGAGGTCGGCCAGCGCGTCACCTCGGAAGGTCAGGGGGTAGATCCATGACCGCGATCCGCAAAGGCGTCACACCAGACGGTCATAGGGCCGGCGACCCAGTCGAGGCCGTCTTGTACCTCGATCAGCACCTCCGCATCACCTGCAATCTGGGACTGCGCACCACGCTCATCCAGTTGATCGGCGAGCTCGACGCCAGCAACGCCCAGGCGCTCGCCAAGACACTGACACAAGTCAGACGAGGTGAAGACACCCTCGTCATCGACACCGCCAAGCTCGATTTCATCGACCTCGCAGGCCTGCGCGTGCTGACCGGACTCTGTCGTGACGGCTCGGTCCTACTCACCAACATGCCACGCCACATGCTGCGCCTGATCGAGCTTCTGGCCGGAGACACGGACAGTCCACAAGAGACCGTGACTACTTACGTGAGGCCAAAGGCAGCACGACCAGCGCGGTGAGTTCCTTCCCCCAGGCTGGCTGAGTAGCGGTCACTCCCTGCCTCTATATGCGGTGATTGCCGACGCTGCGCGCAGTACGGAACATCGTCCGTCCGACAGTGGCGCGCCGGCCATCACGTCTTGTGCGTCTTCCCACCTGTCGCCGCGTGAGCGAGGAACTTAGGGGTTGTTCGCGGCAGCCGCTCCAACCGGGGGCCGTCTGTGCGCCGAGGCGGCGTAATGGCAACGCGTCATCAGTCGGAACTACTCCGTCAGCTCAGCCTTGAGAGCGTCGTCCAGGGTGGGGTAGATCGAGATATGCCCTGCGAGGCCGAGCACGATGAAAAGCTCCTGAATACGCGGGCGGACGCCGACCATCACCATCCGATCATCCGGCTCCATGCTGTGGTACGCCTCGAACAGAACCCCGAGGCCCCGGCTGTCGATGAACGTGAGATCACTTAAGTCGAACATCAGCCTGCGCGGCGTTACAGCAAGAGCCGAATCAACGACCATCCGGAACGTATCTTCTGTGACCAAGTCCAATTCCCCGCACACCTTGATCACAGTCCACGGCGCCCGAAGCCAAGTGGACACAGAGAAGGGCTGCATTTTGGCCTCCTCCCCGGCGGCGCTGACCAGCAAAGATTGGTTGGCGCACACCAGGCGCGACCCCGGCGCGGAGGCGCCAGCACCCTGACCGGGGCCGCTGAACATCCCGCCATCTGCAGGATGCGGAGGGCGGGATCCGAACGGCTTACCCGACCAGCAGAGGCCAAACCCACGCATGCAGTTGATCACACCGGAGCGATGGCCTTCAGTGGCGCTATGTCGCCAGAGGCATTCCGGACGGTTACCGGATGTGGGACAACGGCGCGTCGCTGGTGGGACGACCTCCACGAGCTATGCCCGCTCGACAAAGTTGATGCTGGGTTCGCACGCCAACGACCTGTCCTTCACCCCTCCGGGGCATGGTCGCGGCCATGGTGTTCAGGAACCACGCCGTCTGACCCCGTCGAAGATCGCTGTGGTAGGTGCTCAGGAGGCCCAGTCTGATCAGGCGACTCAATGTCGGAAGCAGTGTGATGAATAGAAGTTCCGGCATGGCGACACCTCGTGTCGTAACCATGTGTATTCGATCGCTACTTTGCGTAGTACCCTCGGAGGTCTCAGCTCATCTCCCCACCCGGAAGATCGGTAAGGAGGTGCAATGCCGTCCTCATATCTCCCCCCGCCGGACCAGTCAGGCCTTGAGGCATGGATTCGGCAACTGCTTCGTCTCACAGGAGCCTGTGCGATCTCTGAGCCCTCTGCGGTCTTCCCAACGCTCATAGATGCCTCTAGCCACACGCCCATGACCTAGA
>NZ_BONV01000041.1 GCF_016862895.1 Planotetraspora kaengkrachanensis
GCACACTAGTGCCGCGTCAGACAACGTTTGCCCTATCACCTGGCTCGCCAGACGATGGAGCAAACGTTGCCTGCCGGGCACTGGCTGTCAGAGGGCTCCGGCGTCCCGGGCGGCCCAGACGCTTGGATAGATGGGCCGGAAGCCGAGGTCCCGGCGGATCCGCTGGGTGGACATGATCCCGAACCACGGGTCGGGGTCGGTCCGGGTGTGCATGTCGGCGGGCACCTCGACGCGGTTGAGTTGGTGCAGCTCAACCGCTGTGACGGGTGAGTCGTCGGCGATGTTGTAGATGGGGCTTGTCACCGCCGGTGAGTACAGGAGGCGCATCAGCCCCTGGGCGATATCGACGTGATGAGCCATCTGCAGCCGCTGGGCGGGTGCCCAGTTCGCGGCCCAGCGCAGCGACTGGGCGAGATGCGGGTCGCCGTCGCCGTAGACAAAGGGCAGCCGGCCGATGCGCACCTCCATTCCCTCCAGTGCCAGCAACTCCCGCTCGGCGGCCGCCTTGGACTCCGGGTAGGCGCCCCACAGCTCGCCGCCGGGCCGGCTCTCGTCGTCCTCGGTCATCGGACGGCCTCGCCCCGAGCCGTACACGTTCCCGGTGCTGACCTGCACGAATCGCCGCACGCCGGAGGCCAGCGCGGCCCGTCCCAACCCGACCGCCGCATCACGGTTGACGGCCCACGCCTCCTCGTCCGGCACTCCGCGGAAGGACGCGGCGACGTTCACGACCGCGTCCACCCCGGCCACCGCCTTGCCGAGGGCCTCCTCGTCCCGCAGATCACCGAGCATGACCTCGGCACCCAGTTCCGCGAACCGCTCCGCGCGCGCCGCGTCGCGTACCAGGACCCGCACCCGCTCCTCCGCCTGGGTCTGCGCCAGCAGCCGCGGCACGAAGCGCCGCCCGACCTGCCCCGTCGTACCCGTCACCAGTGTCAACATGGTGTATCTCCTCACGATCTGATGCTCCACGGTCTGGCGCCACTACTGTGGGGTCGGACCGGGATGAACGGGAGAGACCTTCCGATCATGGGACCGTCAGTCCCTGGATCCGCCGGGCGATCGGGGCCACCCTGGAGGGGTGAACCGCGCCGAACTCGCCGACTTCCTGCGCCGCGCACGCACCCGCCTCCACCCCTCAGACGTGGGTCTGGTGGCCGGCCCCCGGCGGCGCACCCTGGGTCTGCGGCGCGAGGAGGTGGCATCGCTGGCCGGCATGTCGACCGACTACTACACGCGCCTCGAACAGTCCCGGGGCCCACACCCGTCTCGTCAGATGCTGACGGCGTTGGCCCGCGCCCTGCGTCTGACGGGCGACGAACGGGCCCACTTGTTCCACCTGGCTGACGAGGAGCCGCCACGCCACGAGGTCCCGTCCGGCCACGTCCGCCCCGGCCTCCTCCTCGTCCTGGACCGCCTGTATGACGCGCCCGCCTCGGTGGTCACCGACCTGGGCGATGTCCTGGCGCAGAACGCGCTGTCGAAGGCACTCTCCGGCGACGCCTCGGCCCGCCCGCCGAGGGACCGCAACCTGCTCCGCCGCTACTTCCTCGACCCGACGGCGCGCGAAATCGTCCCTCCGGAAGACCGCGAGGAGCACGCGCGCGTGCATGTGGCGAACCTGCGCGCGGTGGCGGCATCCCGCCCGGCCGACCCCGCGCCCGCCGCCCTGGTTGCCGAATTGCGCACAGCCAGTGCCGAGTTCGCGACTCTCTGGGACGAACACGAGGTGGCGGTACGCCGAGCGACCACGAAACGCTTCCGGCACCCCGTGGTCGGCCTCCTGGAACTGGACTGCGAAATCCTCCTCAACGACGAGAGCCACCATCTCCTCGTCCTCCACACGGCTCGCCCGGGCACGGAATCCCACGAACGACTCCGACTCCTGCGGGTGGTGGGCCTGCAGGACATGACACCGAGCGGGTCCGTCAGGGCGCCGAACGAGCCCTGACGGCACGGACCCGTCTCCCGCGATCGAGCGCACGGTGCCAGTGCCGTGTCAGGCCACGTTTGCCTTCTTGACGATGCGCCGTCGGCGGGGGCCGTCCTCCAATCGTGCGCATCGCAGCCCTTCAGGCTTTGGAGTCGAGCAGATTGTGGCTGAGGGAATGGTCGAAGCCGAGGATCGACAGCACACGATCGACCTGTGGTGTCAGATTCACCAGGGTTATCGTGCCGCCGTCCTTTTCCAGCCGCTCCTTGGCGTGCAGCAACGCCCGGAGGCCTGAGCAATCCATGAAACGTACTCCGCTCATGTCCACCTCCAGCCGTGAGACCTGCGCCTCTTGAAGGGCTGCGTCAAGGATGTGCTGTAGGTGGTCGGCGGTGGCTATGTCGATCTCGCCGCGCACCCGGACGGTGACCTGTTGGTGAGCGGGCTCGACTGTGACGTTCAGCAACTCCATGATTCACCTCCCAGGTCAGCTGAATGTGACTGCCGGGAATGGCACCTTGATACCAGATTGCAGTTCGGCCTTTTGTATGAGCAAAACCAAGAAGGCGTAATGCCCTTATTGCAGCGTCACGCTGCACCGCGACGGCTACTGGTAGAGGGTCAATAACCGCTACGCGTCCGGCATGGCCCATATGGCGGCCCGCGGGGTGACGACCTGGATCCCGGCGCCCAACGCGAATATTGCCCTGCGGTGGTATCGACCGGGGGGCTCGTTGAGTCCTATGGAGGTATGGAGCTCGCGCTAGTAGGTGTCTTCGTGATCGTGGTGGTGATCCTGCCCGTGCTCTTGGTTTACATCAACGCGCGCCGTCGTCAGGGTTCGCGTCGTTGATGATGGGAGGCAGGGCGGTGAGGGGCGGACCGGGCTGCCCGTGCCGGTCCTGCGCCGTCGCCGGCGCCGTGGCGTGGGACGGCTGCGACGACCCCTGCACCAGCGAGGGGTGACTAGCAACTATGGCCAGCCCGGACACCGCGATGAGCCGGGCGCGACGTGGGCTCACTGGCTGGTGATCATCCGTTGAGCGTTGCTTTGAGCGCGTAGTCCCAGAGGCGGTCGGCAACGGCCGGGTCGACCGCCCAGTCCGCTACGCCGCCGGTCGCGTCCGGGCCGCCCGGCACTACCCCTTCTTCCTGGTTGTCCAAGAAGTAGCGGCCGGTCACACCGTCGAGCAGCGGCGACGCGGCAAGCAGCACCGAGGTGGCAGCGCCCTGCTCCGGGGTCTTGTAGTAGTCCGGGGTCAGGAGGTTTCCCTCATCGTCCATCGCGCCAAACGCCCGCATGGTTGCATCGTCGAGATGCCGCTGCAGGTTGGTGTGGATGTAGCCGGGGCTCAGCGAATTCGCGGTGACGCCGTCGGCGGCCCAGCGCCGGGCCACGCCGACGACGAGCAGGACTTCGGCCGTCTTCGACTGCCCGTACGCGGCCCATGGGTCGTACGGGCGTCGCTCGAAGTGCGGGTCGTCGAAGTCGAACGGCACGCCCAGATGAGCGCCGGAACTCACCGTGACCACCCGCGCGTCGCCAGCCTGCCGCAGGTTCTCGTACAGGCCGGTCACCAGCGCGAAATGACCGAGGAAGTTCGTCGCCAACTGCAGCTCCCAGCCGTTGGCGGCGACCTGGCGGGTGGGTACCGCCATGATCCCGGCGTTCGCGACGATCGCGTGCACCGGCCCGGACCAGCCGGCCACAAATGCGCGCACCGAGCCGAGGTCGCTCAAGTCCAGGGCCCGCTCGCCGCTGGCGGGGTTGCGCGTCGCCACGGTAACCTCGGCCCCCGCGCCCCGCAGAGCCCGGACGGTCTCCAGGCCGATCCCGGAGGCACCGCCGGTGACGATGATCCGTCGCCCGGTGAGGTCGACGCCAGCGAGGACCTCCGCAGCCGTGGCCTTGGCGTTGAACGGAGTGCTGATAAGTGTCATGACCCCTACGGTAGGAACCGGAGTCTGGACGTGGAATGCTGCAGCCTCCGGCATAGTTGCGCGAGCGTCCGGCAAGCCGATCCAGTGGCGCCGGAGCCGGCCGCGATCGTGTTGCCCGTGTGCCGGAGATCATGGAAGTGGAGACCGAGGAAGCCGATCTTCCTTGTGTTCTCGTCCCACTTGGCAGCACGCCGGAAGTTGCTGCGCCGCAGGATGCCGCCGCGGGCTCCGGTGAAGATCAGCGCGTCGCCTTCTGGGTCGGTGAACTTGTCGAGGTGCACGCATGTCCGAAGTCCCGCGCCTGTGCTCTGGTTCTGTGCAGAGCCACCCGAGCCCGGCGATCAGGCCAGCAGGGACATGCGCAGTACCAGACACGTTCCTTGGCCCGGGTCCTCGACCGTCAGGGTTCCTTGGTGGGCGTGGGCGATCTCGCGGCTGATGGCCAGGCCGAGGCCGGTGCCTTTCGGATCGCGGGCGCGTGATTCCGGCAGCCGGGCGAAGCGTTCGAAGATGAGCTCGCGGTGGTCGGGAGCGACACCGGCGCCGTCGTCGAAGACCACCAAAACTGCGGTGTCGTCCTCGGCCCGGACGACAACGGTGACGCCGGTGGCGGCGTGGCGCTGAGCGTTGTTCAGAAGGTTGGTCAAGAGCCTGGACAGCAGCAGCCGGTCGCCGGAGACGAACACGCCCGGCGCCAGGTCGGTGCGGATCGGGACGCGGCCCGGAGTGCGGTGCTGCAGCTCGGTGCGGACGAACTCAGCCAGATCGGTGCGCTGGCGCTGCGCCGGTCGGTCGGCGTCCAGGCGGGCCAGGATGAGGATGTCCTCGGCGATCGCCTGCTGGCGTTCGACGTCGTTGAGCAGGTCTTTGGCCATGCACGGCCAGTCGACCGCGTCCGGGTCCATCAGCGCTTCCTCCAGGCGCAGGCGGACGCCGGTGATCGGGGTGCGCAGGTCGTGCGAGGCGTCGGAGGTGAAGCGCCGCTCGCGCTGCACGGCCGCCTCAAGCAGCTCCAGGTTGTGGTTCACGATCGTGTACTGGCGTGCGTTGTCCAGGCTCAGCGCGGCCCGCGTGACCAGTTCCTCGGCCAGCAGCAGGTCGTCCCTGGTGAACGGCGCGGGGTTGGAGGTGCGCGCGAACGTCGCGACGCCGAGCACGTCGCCGCGCGCCTCCAGCGGAATGACGATCAGCGAGTGCATGCCGATGGCGTGGACGGGCCCCGCCCGGTCGGGGTCCAGATCCAGCCAGGTACCGGGCGAAGTGTCCAGCACGGGCTCGAAGTGCGGCCGGCGCGAGTGCAGGACCTCCGTGAACAGGGATCGCGGTGGCACGAACACGGTCTCCGTGCGCTCCCAGAGCGACTCGGGCGCCCCGTCGTGCACCGAGGCCACGCCGGCCCGCCGGAAGCCGGGGCTGCTAGTCACGGCCAGCCGCTGCAGCGGCTCTGTGCCGGGCAGCATCGCCTCCGGCAAATCGACGGTCACGTAGTCGGCGACGACCGGAATGGACAGTTCGGCCAGCTCCTGCGCGGTTTTCATGACGTCCAGCGTGCTGCCGAGCCGGACGCTGGCCTCGCGCAGCAGGCCGAGGTGATCCCGCGCCTTGCTGTTGCTGAAATCCAGGGCCACCGAGCACACGCCCAGCGGCCGGCCGTCCGCGCCCTCCAAAGGCAACAGCGAGATGGACAGCGCGCGCTCCTGACTCCCGTGGAACCAGCGGGCCTCACGGTCGATCGTGGGCCGGCTGTCGGCGAGCACCTCGCGCATCGCGTCCTGCACCGCTTCCGTGTCGATCCCCGCGATGACCTCGGTCAGGGAGCGGCCGATCCGGTAGTACGGGTAGCCGTCGCTGAGCTGCTCGGCCGCCTCGTTGAACCAGACGCAGCGCAGGTTCTTGTCCCAGATGGCCATGGCGACGGGGAAGCTGCTGATGAGCGACTCCAGCAGGGCGCCGGTGCCGGTGGACAGGTCGATGGCGGCCGGGATCGCCGACACCAGCCAGGATTCCTGCCGGCTCCCGGCGTCGTCGCCCAGAGTGAGCGGGGCGGCCTCGGCGCGCACGATGACCACCTCGCCGTCCCGCCGCAGCATCTCCATCAATCCCGTCCGGGGCAGGTGCGCGCCGGGCCGTTCACCGTCGCGGTCGTGGCCGTCGGGCGGGAGGAGCGAACCGATGGGGCGGCCGAGGATGTCGGCGGCGGGGTAGCCGGTGAGCTCCTCGGCGGCCTGGGTCCAGCCGATCACCGTGCCGGCGCCGTCGACGACGGCGACCGCTGGGGTCGTCCCTCCACGGACGCTGCTGGTTGCTTTCATGCCATCACCCATCTCTGGTGGGGGACGAGTTCGCTTCCAGAATTTGCCAGAATAGTCGCGCCTACCTGCAGTTATTTAACCTTTAACCAGGCTTTGTCGTGACATTACGGCTATACGGTGCGGAGACGTAAGAGTTTCGCCACAGCCCCGCCCAGGGCCGGGGGTCCGCTCAGAGCCGGGGATCTAGTACTACAGCTTGATTTCGTGATGTCTGAGCCAGCGTTTCCAGTAGTGGCTGCTGCGGGCGCGTGTCTGGTGCTGGCATCTGCGGTGTGACCAGGCGAGGGCCAAGTCCAGTGGTCGGGAGATGGCGTGGGTCAGGTGTGCCAGGAGACGGCGGATCTCCGCTGGCGTGAGGCGGACCAGGCCGCGGCTGCTTTTGGGGCTGTGGCTGCGGTGACGGCGAGGTAGGCGCGAGCGAGCATGGCCAGGGTGATGTGGCGGTGCCAGGCGTCGTACCGTCTGACCTGGTAGTGGTCGAGGCCGGTCTCGTTCTTGGCGGCCTGGAAGCACTCTTCGATTGCCCAGCGCGCCCCGGCGATACGGATGAGGTCGTCGACGGTGCTGCCGGTGGGGGCCGTGGCACAGGTAGTAAGCCGGTTCCATAAGAAACCCGGAAGATCCACAGGGGGAGACATGCTGACGATGCGTACACGCCTAAGAGCATTCAGTTAAGCCGCGGACCCCCGTTTTGCATGGGTTCATCGGACGCGTCGGCTGCCTGTCGTCAAACGATCGTTTCTCGACAGGCGGCGAGCAGCCGCCTGTACGAGTTCTCAGCCCCCTCTGCCTGGGGGCGCTCCGGTCGTGTCACTCGGAACCTGTCGCGGTGTCCTGGGGTCGTACCGTTCGGGCGCGGAGGTGTGCGCGCTCTCCCTGGTGGCCCAGGAGGCTGAGAATTTCGACGGGGTTGTCGTCGGCGTTGCCGAACCAGTGGGGGGTGCGGGTGTCGAATTCGGCGGCTTCACCGGGCCCCATGACCAGATCGTTGTCGCCCAGGACCAGGCGGAGGCGTCCGTCGAGGACGTAGATCCATTCGTAGCCCTCGTGGCTGGACTGCTCGGGCTCGGGCGAGCGCATTCTGGGAGAGATGATCAATTTGTAGGCCTGGAGGCTTCCTGCCCGCCGGGTGAGGGGCAGCATGGTCATGCCGTGGCGGGTGACGGGTTTGAGATGCAGGCGCGGGTCGCCGGTCTGCGGAGCTCCGATGAGCTCGCTGATGTCCACGCGCAGCTCGCGTGCCAGGGGAAGCAGCAGTTCCAGGGTGGGGCGGCGCTGACCTGATTCCAGTCGAGACAGCGTGCTCAGCGAGATCCCGGTGGCGTTGGCCAGGAAGGTCAACGAGAGGTCGCGCTGTGTGCGCAGCCCCTTCAGGCGGGGGCCGACGGCCGCCATCGTCGACGCGGTCTCATCATCCACGCCTCAATCTTGCCACCGCAGCAAGGATCTTTGCGCATCGGGTCTGGCGGACCAATAGTGGCGGCAGATGCCCCGATGTACGGGCGAACGAGGACAGGGGATGCGTAATGATCAGGGGAAACTCGCCCACCGCGCCGACGCGTGCGCCCCACACCCTGCCGGTGCCGCCGACGGGGGCGATGGTGAGCGTTCGGCACGGCTCGGTGACGCTGGCCGTGGGAATCTTGGTGCTGACGCAGCTGATGTTCGTCGTGGACACCTCCATTGTGAATGTGGCCCTGCCCGACATCGGCCGAGCCATGGGCTTCTCCAGCGCCGGTCTGTCCTGGGTTGTCACCGCCTATGCGCTGACCTTCGGCGGCTTGATCCTGCTCAGCGGCAAGGTCGGCTCAGTGATCGGCCGGCGCCGGGCTCTCGTCCTTGGAGTGACGGTTTTCGTGATCGCCTCGCTCGCCGGAGGCTTTGCCGCTTCGGCGTGGCTCCTGGTGGCCGCGCGTGCTCTGCAAGGGGCAGGGGCTGCGGTCGCCGCGCCCAGCGTGATGGTTCTCCTCATGGGGATTACCGCTCCTGGTCCGCAGCGTTCGCGTGCGATGGCGATGTTCGTTCTCGCCGTCGGCGCCGGCGCGGCGGTCGGTCTGCTCGCGAGCGGAGTGCTGACGCAGACGCTGGGCTGGCGGTGGGTGATGTTCGTCAACGCCCCGATCGGTGTGCTGGCCCTGCTCGGCACTCTGCGCAACCTGCCCGAGACGGCGCGTCAGCGCACCTCGTTGGACCTCGGGGGAGCTGCTGGCTCGATCGTGGCGATGGTGGCCCTGGTCTTCGCCTTCACCTCCGCCGCCGACCAGGGGTGGTTGAGTCCCTCGGTCCTGGGTTCGTTCGCCGTCGCAGTGATCTCCCTGGTGGTGCTCGTCGTGTGTGAGCGTAGGCATCCGCACCCGGTGATGCCGCTGGCGTTCTTCTCCGCCATGCGCAGTGCAGGGCCCCTTCTGGCGATGCTGCTCGTCCCGGCCGGTCAGGTCGGCTTCCTGTTCTTCACCACGCTGCTGACCCAGCAGGTTCTCGGCTTCAGCCCGATCCAGACCGGCCTCGCGCTGTTGCCCTTCACCCTGGGGCTGATCGCCACCAACCAGCTCACCCCACGGCTGCTCCCGCGGTGGGGCGAACGCGTCATCGGCAGTGCCGGTCTGTCCGGCCTGGTCCTGGGGATCGCCTGGATGGCACTGGTTGCCGCCGACGCTGGCCCGGACACCTCGATCCTTCCGGTGCTGCTGGCCTCGGTCCTGCTCGGCGCGGGTGCGGGCGCGACCTTCGCGCCGGTCACCGCCGTCATCATGCACCAGGCCCCCGCCGAGCACATCGGTGCCGCAGCCGGCCTCAACCAGGGCCTCCAGCAGCTCGGCGGCGCGATGGGCCTGGCCATCCTTACCAGCATCCTGGCCGCTGCCGGCGGCCTGGACCACGGGCTGGGCACGACCCTCCTGGCCACCGCGACCTTCCCTCTGGCCGGCCTGGCTCTCTTCGGCATATGGGCGCGCCGCATCCCCGCCCCTGACACCCCCGCATGACCGCTTCCCACCGTCCGAAAGAGTGTGTGATGACCGAGAACGACCCGCGCTTCAGCGCCGCCTTCTGGGACCAGCGCTACCGCAGCACCAGCCAAGTGTGGAGCGGCGAGCCCAACCCCGCGCTCGTCGAAGAGGTCTTGTCCCTCGCGCCCGGGACAGCACTGGAGGTGGGATGCGGTGAGGGCGCGGACGCCATCTGGCTGGCCGGGCCGCTCCCGACGGGCACCTGGTGATCGTCGGACACCACCCCGGCGACCTCGACACCGCCATGCCCCGCCCGCCCGAGCCCGGCCTCTTCTACACCGCCGACGACCTCGCAGCCGATCTCCCTGGCCATGTGTGGACGGTCATCACCCGCACCGCGCGCCCGCGCACCGCCACCACACCCGACGGCACACCGGTGATCGTCCACGACACCGTCCTGACCGCCCGGCGCACCCGCTGAACACCCGCATCACTGACAGGGAAGCACGATCATGATCAAGGATCTCGCCCAGCAGACCGCCCTGGTCACCGGTGCCACCGCAGGCATCGGCCGCGCCGCTGCCCTGGCCCTGGCCGCTCGCGGCGCCGACATCATCGTCCACGGCCGCGACAAGAACCGGGCCGCCGACACCCTCCAGCAGATCGAGGCGCTGGGAGCCAGCGCCCGCTTCGAGCCCGCCGACCTGTCCGACCCGGCACAGGTGACCGCACTCGCCGAATCCGCCGGCACCGTCGACATCCTGGTCAACAACGCGGGCATCTTCCACTTCGCCCGCACCGCCGACACCGACCCGGCCACCTTCGACGCCCACATCGCCGTCAACCTGCGCGCCCCCTACCTCCTCGTCCAGGCCCTCGCCCCCGGCATGGCCGCACGCGGACACGGCACCGTCATCAACATCAGCAGCGGCGCAGCCACCACCCCCGGCCTCGGCAGCGGCATCTACGGCGCCACCAAGGCCGCCCTCGAATCCCTCACGCGCGTCTGGGCGGCCGAATACGGTCCTGCCGGTGTCCGCGTTAACGCCGTCGCCGCCGGGCCAACCCGTACCGAAGGCACCGCCGCCTACGGCGAAGCCTTCGAGTCAGCCGGACAAGCCGTAGCACTCAAGCGCCTCGCCGAGGCCGAGGAGATCGCCGGCCCCATCGCCTTCCTCGCCTCGCCCGCTGCCAGCTACGTCAACGGTGCCACCCTCAGCGCCATGGGCGGCCAACCCGCCCTCGGCTGAGCACAGGACTTCCGGTGGACGACGCCCTCGATCGTCATGCCACCTCTCTCCTCGGCTCCTCATTGAACTTGCCGTACGACGTCGCCTGTTCGTCGGTCAGGAACTCCACTGGCATGGGCGAGAAGCTAGCGGCGCCCGGAGCCGATCAGGGATCTTCCGTCGAACCTCGCCGCCGGGCCTGCCACCTGTGCTAGACGCCATGATCACCGGCTTAGCGTTAACCGCTATACCGATGTTCCCCGAGGCCGGACATCTGCCCGATGCCCGCGACCTGGTCGTTCACCGCATTCAGCCAGGTGATGCCTCGAGCGGGTCGCCGTCGCCGGGCACTCGATGGGCGGACAGAGCGCGACATGCTCCTCGGCGCGAGCGTGGAGGAGGACGGCCACACCGTCCGTGCCCTCGACGAACGGGTCAAGGCAGGCGTCCTGTTGGCCTCAACGGGCGCCGGTGACGATCACCTCTCGGACATGGCGAAGCGGTTCACCGCCCTGAGGACCGCCCGGTTCGACGAGATGACGACGCCCACGCTCGTGATCGTCGGCGACAAGGACGACTCTCCCGAACTCACCGACCGCGGACCGGCCCACCACGCCGACGGCTACCACCAAGCGCCCGGCCCGAAGTCGCTGCTGACCCTGCACGGGGCCGAGCACATGCTCGGCGGCATCACCGGCTACGACACCGTCGAGACCACCGACGAGGACCCGGAACGCGTGGCCGTGATCCAGCGAATGAGCTAGGCGTTCCTGCGCGACACCCTCACGTCCGACACCTCGGCCTGGCCGAGGGCGACGTCCGCATTCGCACGCCTCGACGCGATCGGCCGCCTGGAGAGCAAATGACCACCACACCCGTACCCGACTGGTTCAAGAAAGCGCTAGCGGTGACGTGCTGATCGTTGAGTTCACCGGAGTCGGCACCCGCGTCGCCGGCGACGAACCGCTCCGGCTCGCGCCAGTCGAGCCGTGCACCGCGTGAGGGCTCCCAGGCGGGGAAGTGGCCTGACCTGCAGATTCACCGGGAAACGGTGCATGGGAGTGACTGACAAAACTCTGCGCTCACTGACAATCCCTGCGTTTCCACTGTCAGAACGGGTGCGCTCAACACACGCGGCACGGGTCTTCATTGCGGCTCGAAAGGTCTCAGGCCGATAACTTGCGGGAATTGAACATCTCCCAAGTGACGGCCACGCTCACCGAAGCAAGAGATCACCGTTTCTGAATATCTATTTCCAGAAATTCGAAAATTCGCTAGATTCGGCGTCGTGACGACCCCAGCGCCGACCCCCGCCACGACCACGTGCAAGCACTGCGGCACCGCCATCGAGCAGCGAGCAGGCCGGGGGAGACCCAAGGAGTACTGCCCCGACGGCGACTGCCAGGCTGCGGCCAAGCGGCAACGCGAGGTGCGCCGATCCACACCGGGTCTCGAGGGCGCGCTCGCCCGCGTCGAGGATCTCTACGACCGGATGGAGAACGGCCTCGCGGCGGCCATCGCGCCTCTCGCGCAGGTCCTGTCCGAGGAATTGAGCCCGGCCGGTGTGGAGGCGAAGCTCAGCGCCGTGCAGGCCGAGGCCCACACCCGGGTGGCCCTCGCGCATACCGAGCGGGAGCAGGCGCTGGCCCAGGTGCGCCTCGCGCGAGAGGCCGCCGAGGCGGCCAGGCGCGAAGCGGAGGAAGCCCGGATGCAGGCCGAGGAGGCCCACTCCGAACGTGACGGAGCGTTCGCCGACGCCGAGACCGCACGGGAGCAGGCGCTCGCGGCTCTCCGGGAGGCGTCGGCCACCGAGCGCCGGGCCAGGCAGGAGGCCGAGGAGGCCCACCGCAGAACCGAGCTGGCTGAGACCGCCCGGGACCAGGCCGCACGCGAGCTCGCCGAGCGCGTCGAGAAGGCGACCGCCGACGTACGGCAGGCCGAGGCGGAAGCCGTACAGGAACGCAAGGAACGGGAGCGCGCCGAGGCGGACGCGGCGAGCGCCAGACAGGAAAGCGAACTGGCGCGGCGCGCCCGGCGCGAGGCCGAGCAGTCGAGCGCCGCGTCCGCGGCCCGGGCTCAGGCGGCGGAGGCCGAACGGGACCGTGCGATCTCCCGAGCCGAGGCGGAGCGTGACCGCGCGGTCGCGGCGGCGGCGGCACAACGCGACCAGGCAATCGAACGCGCGGAGACGGCGGAGACGGCGCGGGCGATGGCCGTCGTGGACGCCGGCCGGGCCGCCACCGAGGCCGAGCAGGCCACCGCACGTGCGGCACAGACCGCCGATGAGCTGGACCGGCTGGCCGGCGAGCTGCGCACCGCCGGTGCGCAGCGGGAACGGATCGCGGCCGAGCTGGAGCTCGAGCGGTCGCGGCTCGCTGACGCGCGTGCCCAGCTCGAGGCCGCCCGAGCGGAGGCGGCCGAGCTGCGCGAGAGGGCGATAACCGCCGAACTGCGGCTGCGCGACCAGTAGCCCCGGTCTCCTATCTCTGACCACTCTGCGATCCGGGCACAACGAAACGTCACACGGGAGACGCCAACCCATGAACACTCCACCATCGCCACCTGGAGCGGAGCGGACTGACGGATCATCCGTCCAGATCGGCGCTCTCGTTCCGCTGACCCGGCCTGGCTGGGCCGAGGCGGGCCGGCACCTGCTCGCCGGACTCGAGCTGGCCGTCCGCGAAGTCAACGACGCCGGCGGGATCGCCGGAAGACCACTCGAGCTGGTGGTCCGAGACACCGCGGCTGATCCACAGAGGGCCGAGGCGGCCGTGGACGAATTGGCCCGCCTGGGCGTGGCCGCCTTGGCGGGGGAGTATCACAGCGTCGTCGCTCGCGCCGCCGCCGCCAGGGCCGACGCCCTCGGCCTGCCGTTCCTCTGCTCGTCGGCGGTTCTCGACGCGCTCACCGAACAGCCGACGGAATGGGTCGCCCGCCTCGCCCCGGCGCAGTCCCACGGCTGGCGGATCTACGCGGACTTCCTCCTCAGCGCGGGCCACAGCCGAATCGCCGTCGCAGCCGAGCCGAGTGTCTACTGGGCGTCCGGGGCCCGCGTTCTGCGGGACCACATCACTCCACGCGGCGGCACCGTCATCGAACTCGACATGCGCGCGCTCACCCCCGCGGCCGTGTGCGACGAACTCGTCGACAATCGCGCGACGGCCCTCCTTCTTCTGGTCGGCCACCCGGAGCCGGCGGTGTCGATCGTCACGTCCGTCCGCCGCGACCGGCGCCTCGCCGAGATCATGATCGGTGCTCCGGCCGGGCAACCGGAGTTCGCCGAATGGGCGACGTCGCTGGGCGGCGACGGCGCCGCGATCCCGTTCTTGCGCTACCTGCCCGAGCGCCTCAGCCCACTCGGTGCACGAGTCGAGACGGCCCTCCGTGAGCGGCTGGCCGAGGCGCCGTCCTTCGTCGCCTTCGAGGGCTACGACACGGTCGTCGTCCTCGCCGACGTGCTGCGTTCTCACGGCGCGGACCGGGCGCGCACAGCTGAATCCTGGCCGCGCGTCGCCGTCGAGGGCACCCGCGGGCGGATCCAGTTCTCCCGCACGCCAGGCATCAGCGTTTGGCAATGGGCTTGGCCGCCGATCCACGTCGTCGATCGAGATCCGGCGGACCCCGATCGCTTTCGGATCCTTCACGCCGGCTGAGAGAGCACGGAGGTCCGGCCGGCCGCATTCTCAGTTGCCGGCCCGAGAAGGCCGGCGAGGCTTTCACACAATCAGGGCTTCGGGGCCGTGTAGGTGCGCGTGCGCGTGTACGCACCGAAGCCCATCGACGTGTAGAGCCGCAGGGGAACGGGATATCCGTCGTCACCGCGCGCGTAGACGACGGCGCGTTCACCGCCGCCGGCCGCGAAGGCGTGCAACACGGCGATGCACGCGGCACGGCCGAGTCCGAGTCGACGGTGGCGGGGATGCGTGCCGACCGGTTCGAACTCCCCGACCCGATTTACCTCGTCGTACCAGCCCTGGCAGTAGGCCGCGACCTCGCCGGCAGGTGATACGACGACGAGGTCCATCTCGGGCCGGTACGGCCAGGCGTCCCTCATCCGGGCATGCCGTCCGGCGGTGACCCGGGGCGACCCGAACGCGGCACGGTGGGCCGCTGCCCGGCCGGCCACGTCGGCGTGGCCCCGCTGGGCCCGGATCGTGTAACCGTCCGGCAGGTGGGGCGCCTCCGGCAGATCCACGAGCGGACGGCGAAGGCACATCATGAACGGCCCGTCGGCGGCACGGGTGTAGCCGCGTCGCTCCAACGCCGCGACCAGGTGCTGTTCGGTCTCGGCGACCTCGGTGCTCAACGGGCCGCCGGCCGTCCGTTCGGCCCAGTCGAGCACCTCATCGGCCAGTTCCGGGCGGTCGGGGTCGACCTGCAGCATCAGCTCGCCGGACACATCCAGCCAGCCCCAGGCCAGGGTCGTGTCGCCTTCTGTCCAGATCGCCGTCGGGCATTCCCCGGCCCGGTCGAGGGCCAGGCACCAGTTCCAGGTGAGGTCGCCGATGTGCCGGTATCCGGTCGCCGGGAAGCTCCGGACGGCCAGGTCCTGCATGGCGCGCAGCGCCACGGGGCCTGCGTGCTCACGGCGTCGCATGGCGCCCATGCTCCCCGACGGACTTTCCGCCGGGCAACGTGATTTCCCCGGGCCCGGTCCTGACGCGGGGGCATCGGGCGCGAGTAGTCGAGGTCTTGACCCGCCCACTCCCTGCGAGGCGACCGCTCCGGCCACGGGGGCGCGCCCAGTGCCGCGGGAAATCCGAGCGCGCCCCGTCAGCGACCTCGGCGGGCGTTGAGCCGGGCGGCCTGGCGCGTCAGGTGGTCGCGCTCGGCGAGGTTGGGTGCCTTGTGGGCCGCCTCGGCGTACAGCCGTGCCGCCGTCGCCAGGTCGCCGTCGCGCTCGTGGAGGTACGCCGCCACCGCGGCGTGGCGGGGCAGTGAGGCGTCCAGCGCCGCGAGCGCCGCCAGGCCGGCGCGCGGTCCGTCGGCCTCCCCGACGGCGACCGCGCGGTTGAGCCGTACGACCGGGCTGCCGGTCAGGCGCGTGAGCTCGTCGTACCACTCGACGATCTGCACCCAGTCGGTCTCCCCGGCGGTGGGCGCGTCGGCGTGGAGTGCCGCGATGGCGGCCTGGGCCTGGAACTCGCCCAGCCGGTCGCGGGCGAGGGCCGCCTGGAGGATCCCGACGCCCTCGGCGATCAACGTGGTGTCCCAGCGGCCGCGGTCCTGCTCGGCGAGCGGCACCAGGCTGCCGTCGGACGCGGTGCGGGCGGCACGCCGGGCGTGGTGGAGCAGCATGAGGGCGAGCAGCCCGGCCACCTCGGGGTGGTCGATGCGGGCCGCGAGCTGCCGGGTGAGCCGGATGGCCTCGGCGGCGAGGTCGACGTCGCCGGAGTAGCCCTCGTTGAAGACGAGGTAGAGGACGCGCAGCACGGTGGCGACGTCGCCGGGCCGGTCGAAGCGCACACCGGAGACGGTGCGCTTGGCCCGGCTGATGCGCTGCGCCATGGTCGCCTCGGGCACCAGGTAGGCCTCGGCGATTTGGCGGGTGGACAGCCCGCCGACGGCGCGCAGCGTGAGCGCGACCGCCGACGCCGGGGTCAGCGACGGGTGGGCGCACAGGAAGTAGAGCTGGAGCGTGTCGTCCATCGCGGGCGCCGTCCCGGGCGCCGGCTCCTCCTCGACGCGGTCCTCACGCCGGCGGCGGGCGGCGTCGGCGCGCGTCGTGTCGAGGAACTTGCGCCAGGCCACGGTGACCAGCCAGCCCTTGGCGTCCCGCGGCGGGTCGGCCGCCCAGACCCGGAGCGCCTCGACCAGAGCGTCCTGCACGGCGTCCTCGGCCGCCGCGAAGTCGGCTCCGCGGCGGACGAGGACGGTGAGCACGTTCGGAGTGAGGCTCCTGAGCAGGACCTCGTCCATCGGTGACGTCACTCCGTGATGGTGGGCGGCTCGGCCAGGAACGGGCGCACCTCGAGCCACTCGTGGATCGGCTTGCCGCCCGCCCCTGGGGCGGCCGACAGCTCCCCGGCCAGCTCGACGGCGCGCTCGTAGCTGTCGACGTCGATGATCATCCAGCCGGCGATGAGGTCCTTGGTCTCCGCGAACGGTCCGTCGGTGACCGGCGGGCGCCCCTCACCGTCGTAGCGGACCCACGCCCCCTCGGGGGCGAGCGCCTGACCGTCGACGAACTCGCCGGTCTTCTCCAGCCCAGCCGCGAAGTCGTTCATGTACTGCACATGCGCCGAGATCTCCTCCGGGCTCCACTGGTCCATCGGCACGTCGTTGACCGCAGCCGGGGCGCCGCGGTAGTGCTTCAGCAGCAAGTACTTGGCCATCGTGGTTCTCCTTGGTGCTCGTGTGACCCATTGTGGTCGCGTTCACTCCGGGGACGGAACCGGACGCGGGTTCTCGACATCGCCGGCCGATTTTTTTTCTGGGATCTCGTGGATGAGCCTGGGTGAGCCGCAACCGGTACGGCGGATCGCCGCGGTTGACACCTCTTATGGATAACCGCTACCTATATGGCCAACCGTTAGGGGGTTGGAGTGCAGGACGCGGTGCTGGCCATGCTCGCCAAAGAGCCGTCGCACGGGTACCACCTGCGCGCGCGGCTGCAGCGGAGTCTCGGCCCGCTGGGCGAGTCGATGAATCCCGGTCAGATCTATGTGACGTTGGCCCGGCTGGAAAAGGCGGGGCTCGTCGTCTGCGAGCGGGCGGACGGTCTTCCCGACCGGCCGGAGCGCAAGGTCTATGCGCTGACGCCGGCCGGGCAGCAGCGGGTCGCCACGTGGCTGTCCGAGGTGAGCTGGCCGAAGCCGGACCTGGCGGAGTTCCACCTCAAGCTCGTCGCGGCGGCCGCGGCCCGGCTCGCCGATCCCGTCGAACTCGTGGCGGCGCAGCGCCGTGAGCTGTTGCGCCGCATGCGTGAGGCACAGCGAGCGGTTCTGGCCGAGCCGGAGGGTTCGGCGGCCGTCCTGCTGCTGGAAGGGGTCGTGCTTCGGCTGCAGGCGGACCTGCGCTGGTTGGCGGCCTGCGAGCGAGCCTGGTCCAAGGTCGACGACGAAGTTGAGGATGCATGAACGTGGTGAGCGCCCGCGGCCTGGTGAAACAGCATGGTCACGGGCAGGGCCGGGTCCGCGCGGTCGACGAGGTCGACCTGGAGGTGCCCCGGGGGGAGATGCTGGCGGTGATGGGGCCGAGCGGCTGCGGAAAATCCACCCTGCTGCACCTGCTGGGCGGCCTGGAAAGGCCCACCGGCGGGGAGGTGTGGCTGGCCGGGCGGCGCGTCGACACCCTGAGCGAGCGGGCTCTGGCGCGGCTGCGGCGCCGGTCGGTGGGATTCGTCTTCCAGGCCTTCCATCTGATGGAGGAGCTGTCGGCGGCGGAGAACGTCGAGTTGCCCGCGCTGCTGGCCGGGCGCTCGCGGCGGGAGGCCAGGCGACGCGCGAGCCTTCTGCTGGACCGGGTCGGGCTCGCCGGCCGCGCCCGGCATCTGCCTTCGCAGTTGTCCGGCGGGCAACGTCAGCGGGTCGCCATCGCCCGGGCCCTGGTCAACGAGCCTCTGGTCGTCCTGGCCGACGAGCCGACCGGCAACCTCGACACCGCGGCGACACTCGACGTGCTCAGGATCTTCGAGGAGCTGCGTTCGGCGGGGCAGACCTTCGTGATCGTCACGCACGACGAGCGGGTCGCGGCCACCGCGGACCGGCTGGTCTCTATGCGCGACGGGATGTTCGTCGACGACACCCGGTTGGCCGGCACCGGCACCGGGTGGCTCGGCGGCCTGGCCGGGCTGGAGGGCTGAACGACATGGGCCGCACCGTGCTCGTCTTCCGCCTCGTCCTGGCCGACGTCCGCCGGCACAAGGCACAGGCCGCGATGCTCCTGCTGGCGGTGACCGTGGCCACCGCCACCCTGGCCCTTGGCCTGTCCCTGGGCGGGGCGACGCAGACGTTGTACGAGGAGACCCGCGCGGCCACCGCCGGGCCGGACGTGGTGGCGCTCGCCCCCGACCCGGGTCCCGACGTGACCCCGGCTCTGGCCTCGCTGGCGCACGCCCCCGAGGTCGTCGCCCACAACGGTCCCTACCGCATCGTCTACGCCACCCTCACCGCGCACCGCACCGCCTCCCTCGTCGTGGTGCACGGCGCCGCCGACAAACCCGGCGCGGTCGATCGCCCGCTGGTCACCTCGGGCCACTGGGTACGCTCCGGCGGCGCGGTCCTCGAACGGGGCTTCGCCACCGCGCTGGGCGCCGGGGTCGGCGACCGCGTCACCATCTCCGGCCGGACGTACCCCGTCGTCGGGATCGCCGTGACCGCGGCCACCCCCGTCTTCCCGTGGGCGCCGCAGATCGGCCCGGGCGGCGGCCCGAGTGACGGGGGCGGTCTGGTCTGGCTGACCCAGTCAGATGCCCGGGCGCTGGCATCGCGGGATCTCCCGGTGACCATGGCCATGGACCTCAAGCTGCGCGACCCCGCCGCCACCGAGGCCTTCATCGACGCCCACCGCCACACCTTCAACACCCGGGTGAACTTCCACAGTTGGCAGTTCATGGCCCACCAGGACACCGTCATGCTCAATGACACACAGCCGATCCTGGTGGTCGGCAGCTGGCTGCTCAGCTTCCTGGCCATCACCGGAGTGGCCGCACTGGCCGCGGGACGCGCCGCCGAGCAGACGCGCCGGGCGGGACTGCTGAAGGCCGTCGGCGCCACCCCCGGCCTGATCGCCGCCGTCCTGCTCACCGAATACCTGGCCCTGGCCCTGCTGGCCGACGCACTCGGGCTGGCGGTCGCCCGTCTGGCCGAGCCCGCCATCGCCACCCCCACCGCCAGCCGGATCGGCGGTGTCGGCGGGCCTACCGGCGCCATCATCATCGCGACGACCGTCCTCGCGGTGGCGGTGGCCGCGCTGTCCGCCCTGCCTCCCACACTGCGTGCCCTGCGCACCGCGACCGTCACCGCCCTGGCCGTCACCGCTCACCGGCCCCGCCACCGCCCCTGGCTGACAGCGCTGTCCGCGCTGCTGCCCACCCCGCTTCTGCTCGGACTGCGGCTGACCGCCCGCCGGCCCGGCCGCGCCGTACTGCACGGGTGCTCCACCGCCGTCACACTGATCGCGATCACCGCCCTGATCACCTACGACGCCCAGCCCCGCTGGGGCTTCGCCCAGCATCGCGAGGGCTGGGGCCCGGGCCTGTCCGGCCTGCCCGACCTGCGAGCCGATCACGACGGCCGGTTGCTGCTGGCGGTCTCCGTCCTGCTGATCGCACTCGCCACCGTGAACACCGTCACGCTCACCTGGTCCACGGCGATGGAAGCCCGAGCGAACATGGCCATCGCGCGCACCCTCGGCGCCACCCCCGGGCAGATCTCCGCAGGGCTGTCCATCGCCCAGCTTCTGCCCGCCCTGCCCGGCGCCGTCGCGGGCGTTCCCCTGGGCATCCTCTTGTCCGGGCAGGTGACCACGCTCCCCGTCTCCTGGATCGCCGCCGCCGCACTCGTGATCCTCCTGGCGACGACGGCGCTCACCGCCGTACCCGCACGTTTTGCGGCCCGCCGGCCGGTGGCGCAGACTCTCAGCGCAGAAGCCGCCTGACGTCAGCCACAGCCGGTATCGTGCGGTCGAGTGACCGGCGGCCGCTGGAGCCGTCCGCCGGTGATGCTCATCCCCAGCGCAGACGCTCGCTCAACAGTGCCTGCTGAGCCGGGTTGACGGTCAGCGCCAGCGCCTGTTCGTCGCAGGTCCGTGCCTCGTCGGCGCGGCCAAGCTCGCGCAGCAGTTCGGCGCGGGTGGCGTGCCACAGACCGTAGCGGGCCAGGTCGTGCTCCAGTTTCTGCAGTTCGGCCAGCGCAGCCTCGGCTCCGTGCACGTGGCGCAGGGCGATGGCCCGGTGCATCCGGGTGACCGGCGAGGGCACCAGGTGCGTCAGCATGTCGTAGAGCACCAGGATCTGCACCCAGTCGGTCTCCTCAAAGGAGGCCGCCTCGGCATGGCAGGCCGCGATCGCCGCCTGCAGTTGGTACGGCCCAGGCCGGCGGTGCGCGCGGGCCGCCCGCGTCAGCAGCGCGGCCGCCTGCTCGATCGCCTGCCTGTCCCAGCGGGTGCGGTCCTGGTCGGCCAGCAGCACCAGGCGGCCGCGCTCGTCGAAACGGGCCGCGCCACGCGCCCGATGCAGCCGGATCAGTGCCAGCAGCCCGGCCACCTCCGGCTCAGCCGGTGCCAGTTGGGCCAGCAGCGCGGCCAGCCATTCGGCGTCGTCGACCAGGTCGCGGGCCTGGGCGCGTTCGGGCGTACTGGACAGATAGCCCTCGTTGAACAGCAGGTAGACGACCGCCAGCACCGAGCGCAGCCGCCCGGGCAGCTCCTCATCGGACGGAATCCGGTACGGGATCCCGGCCTCGCCGACCTTCTTCTTCGCCCGGGTGATGCGCTGTGCCACCGTCGGCTCCGGCACCACGAACGCCGCGGCGATCTGCGCGGTAGACAGCCCGCACACCACCCGCAGGGTGAGGGCGATCTGCGCCTCAGGCGCCAAAGCCGGGTGGCAGCAGGTGAAGATCAGTCGCAGCCGGTCGTCGGTCGGCGCCGCCTCCGGCCAGCGCAATTCGGCGAGCTTGGCGCGGTAGTTCGACTCACGGCGCAGCACGTCCAGGCCTCGCCGGCGCGCGACCGTGTACAGCCACGCTTGCGGCCGCTGCGGAACGCCCTCCACCGGCCAGCGGCGCAGCGCGGTCTCGACGGCGTCCTGCACCAGGTCCTCGGCCGCGGAGAAGTCGCCCAGCAGCGAGATCAGGGCGGCCGCGAGCCGGCTCGCGTGTTCGCGCACCACGCCGGCCAGCACCTGCTCGCTCCGCGCGCCGGGCCCGCCGTCACGGTCCTCGGCACGGTCTCCGCCGTCATCCCCGTCACGATCCCATCCGGGATTCCCGCCACGGTCCCCGCCGCGATCGTGACCGGGAAGGTCGGCGGGCACGTGACCCGCCGACCCCGGCGCGGACCCGTCGCCGCTCTGGCCTGAGGTGCTCATGAGAGAGGGCGGATCTCCACGATCGGGCACGCCGGCCAGGAACGGGCGATCTTCAGGGCCTCGTCCAGATCGGCCACCTCGACCTCGGCGAACCCGCTGACCACCTCCTTGCCCTCCACGAACGGCCCGTCGGTGATCACCGGCTCGGCACCGTCCAGGCGCATGGTGGTGGCGGTGTGCACCGGAGCCAGATGCGCATGGTGAGTGATCTTGTCGGCGTGCTCGGTGAACCACTGACCCACCGCCTCATACGCCTGGCGCAGCTCCAGTTCGCCCATCGCCTCCAGTTGGCGGGCGAACTGTTCGGTCTCGACGAACATCAGCACGTATTTCACGCTCTGAACCTCCTGATCCTTGATGGTCTGCCTGCCGCCTCCCGCGCCGGGGGTTAGCCGACCGGAAGGGCCGCGTACAGGTCGACGCCGTTGCCGTCGGGGTCTGCCACCGTGGCATACCGCATCCCCCAGAACGCGTCGAACGGCTCGGCCAGCCCCTTGTATCCGGCCGCGACCAGCCCGGCATAGGCGGAATCCACCCGGGCCGGAGCCTCGAACTCGAAGCACAGCAGAGTGCGCGGCCCGCCGGTCGGCCTTGTCCAGCCTGGCAGGAGCGGGGTGCGGAAGTTCTCGGTGTCCAGCATCACGTGCAGGCCGCCGGGCAGGTCGCAGCCGCCGTGTTCGGGCGAATGCTCATCGATCTTGAACTCCAACCCGAGCCGGGCGTAGAAGGCGATCGAGGCCTGCAGGTCGGACACCACGATGTCGATGGTGTTGAGCGTCGGATGCATGATCGGGCTCCTGTCGTCTGGTCATACGGGCCCTGGCACCGCCACAGAGATGGGGCCGGGGTCGTTCACCAACACGACGATCGGGACATGCCCCGATACGACATCTGGCGGTACGACTTTTTCAGGCGGCCGCGCATCGTAAAAACACCACCACGCCCGACAAAGGCTCGGCTGACGGGGCGTTTCAGACCGGCCAGCGGTCCCATAACAACGCTGGTGAGCCCGCCTTCGTGGCCGGCTCCGCGCGTGCCGCCGCCTGCGAACCCGCAGGTCACTCCCGCGCATGTCGACGATCAACCTGGTTCACCGCGCCGCGGGCGATCCTGTTCGCCCGTGCCCGCCTGGGACGTGGACCAAGGAGTCGGAGGAACCATGAGCCAGTCGGTGAACAACAGAATCGAAACCGTGCCGCATCGGGTGAATCGCATGTCCATAGCGGTCGGCGAGCCGTTCGACACCTTCCGCGCCCGCTACGAACGGGCCGTCCCCGCCTTCGAGACCAGACGCTTCGAACGGCTCATTGAGGACGAGGTCGACTGGGACACCATCCTCCAGGCGACGGCCGAGAACGCGCCGCACCAGTTCATCATCTACTGGACAGGAGACTTCAACTCGCTGCTGCGGCTGGCGGGGGACCGGTTGCGCTGCGTCGAATACCTGATGGGCAACCACACGATCGCCCAGCGGATGTTCCACCACAATCCCGCAATCCTGCTGTACGCCCCGCTCCGCACGGCCATCTACGAGGACGCCGACGGGGAGACCTGGTTCTCGGTGGAACAGCCCAGCAGCCATTTCTCCAGCTTCGGCAGCCCGGAGATCACCGATGTCGGCCTCGAACTCGACCGGGATCTCGCCGACCTGCTGGCGTACCTCGGCCTGCCGGTCCCGGCCGCGCTCGTCTGAGCCGGGGCGACCCGGACCTCGCCCTGACCGGCGATCTCGTTCAGCTCGCCAGCCGCCGTGCGAGATCGACGAGGTCCGGCGCTCTCAGCACGCGGCCGTCGAAGCCCGGCAGCGGAACGTGCAGGGGTTCGGTCCAGCGGGCGGGGACGGCGTCCACGCCGTACCGGGCACCGGCGAGCCCGCCGGCGACCGCGGCGACGGTGTCGGTGTCGCCACCGAGATCCACCGCGGCGCGGACCGCGTCCTCATAGGAGGTCGTGGTGCGGACGGCCCATACGGCGGAGCCCAGGCACGGCCATACGGCGCCGTTGAACTCCGTCGCCCGATCGGGGTGCCAGTCGTCGGCCAGAACCGTCGCGTACCGGCCACGGTGATCGGGGTGGACGTGGGCGAGGGCGGCGGGAACGGCGGCGAGCGGATCGGCGCCGTTCAACGCCACCCGCACGAGTTCATGGAAGACGGCGGTGCCCTCCCAGGCGGCGGGGTCGCCGTGGGTGAGGGCGGCGATGCGCCGGGCGGCTTGCATGGTGGTCTCGTCGCTCCCACGGGCGAAGTAGACCGCGGAGGTGGTCGCTCTCATCAAAGAGCCGTTGCCCGCCGCACGCTGAGCGGTGCGGAAGTGGTGCGCAGCGGCGCGGTCCCAGGGCAGGCCGTTGGTCAGGACGTCCTCGGTCTGCAGCCCGATGTCCTTCGGGTCCGCGGCCGCCCATCTCTGGAAGCGGGTGAACATGTCGGGGAGGTCGAGACCGTGTCGCTCCAGGAGTGATTCCGCGACCAGGACGGCCATCTGCGTGTCGTCCGTGGCCTCCCCGGCGTCCCAGCCCCCGCCGCCGCGCATCTCGCCGGCCGATTCGGCAGCGGGGAAACGTGCGGAGAACGCTCCTGCGGGCCCGAACTCGAAGGGCGCGCCGAGCGCGTCGCCCACCGCGGAACCGATCACCGCACCGGCGGCGCGGCGGATCCGATCGGGGTTCCCGGCTCGGGCCGGGGAGGACGGGCTCAACTCTGCTGGAGCACCGACAGAATGTTGCCGGCGGGGTCCTTGAACCAGGCGATGGGCGGACCGACCCGTCGGAAGATCCCCCTGTCGTCCGAACCTTCGTAGGTCTCGAACCGGACTCCCCTCGAGGTCAGCGCGTCGACGGCGGACTCGATGTCGTCCACGGGAAAGTTGAGGATCGTGAACGTCGCGGGCGTGTGGTCGGGCTTGGGGTAGATCAGCGTGTCCCGATCACCGGCGATGTGCAGCGTGAGCATGCCGTGCTCCTCGGACACCGCGATGCCGAGGATCTCGCCGTAGAACCGTTTCGCCGCCGGGATGTCGTCCACGGAGAATCCGCTGAACGCCCTAGTGTGCTCGAACATGCCGCTCCGTTCCAGGTGCCGGGCCGATCGTGAGACCCACCACGCTATCCGGATTCTCCTGCTCGTCAGGACGGCATCGACGGAACGCCCGTTGCCCGCCCGTGGACGGTTCTCAGGTGGGCAGCCGGGCGGCCCGGTTCTCGAGGTAACGCTGCTCGGGCAGGCTGGTGGTCCGCCGTGCCGCGGCGCGATATCCCGCGCGGGCGCCGTCCAGGTCGCCTGCCATCTCCAGCAGATGGGCACGGACGGCGGCCAGGCGGTGATGACCAGTCATCCTGTCGTCGGCGTCCAGGTCGGCCAGCAGGTCGAGGCCGGCGCGGGGGCCTTCCACCATGGCGACGGCGACGGCCTGGTTGAGCGTCACCATCGGGTTGGGGGAGATCTGATCGAGCAGCCGGTACAACGCGAGGACCTGCGGCCAGTCCGTGTCCTGCGCCCGCGGGGCCTCGTCGTGGACCGCGGCGATCGCGGCCTGCAGCTGGTACGGCCCGAGTGACGTCGTCGACAGCGCCCAGGTGACGAGCTCGACACCCTCCCGGATGAAGCCGGGGTTCCACAACGTCCGGTCCTGCTCCGCCAGCGGGATCAGCTCTCCGCCGGGCCCGGCCCTGGCCGGGCGCCGCGCGTCGGTGAGGACCATGAGCGCGAGCAGGCCGGCCACCTCGCCGTCGTCCGGCAGCAGACGATGTACGGCACGCGTCAGGCGGATCGCCTCACCGGTCAGTTCGACGCTGTGCAGATCGGGGCCCGAGGTGGTGGTGTACCCCTCGTTGAAGATCAGATAGAGAACGTGCAGCACCACGCGCAGCCGTTCGTCCCGTTCGCTCGGCGGCGGCATGGTGAACCCGGTTCCGGCGGTCTTGATCCGCTGCTTGGCCCGGCTGATGCGCTGCCCCATGGTCGCCTCGGGCACCAGGAAGGCCCGGGCGATCTGCGCCGTCGTCAGCCCCCCGACGGCGCGCAGCGTGAGCGCCACCTGGGACGCGGCGGACAGGGCGGGATGGCAGCACAGGAACAGCAGGGTGAGCGTGTCGTCCCGGTCGAGGGGCGGCTCGTCCTCGGGCGAACGGGCGAGGAGGTCGTCGGCGGGTGCCATGGCGGCGACGGCGACCTCCCGCCGGTTGCGTGCCTCGTCGCTGCGCAGTTCGTCGGTCAGCCGGCGCGACGCGACCGTGATCAGCCAGCCCCGGGGACTGTCGGGCACGCCCTGGTCCGGCCATTGGACGGCGGCGGCCAGCAGCGCCTCCTGCACCGCGTCCTCGGACGCGTCGAAGTGCCCGTAGCGCCGCACGAGCGCGCCGAGGACCTGAGGCGCCAGCTCGCGGAGCATCTCCTCGATGGCCGGGGCGACGCCCCCCTCCGCGTTCATCGCCACGCCCCCCGGTGATCTCCCGCACGGTCTCCACGCGTGTGCCGGTGTCGGGATGCCAAGTTACCCGCATCCCCGGCCGGGCGTGCGGCCGCCGCCGAGCACTATGAGGACGGGGAGTCCGGGGATCCGCCCGGCACCCCGGCCGCCTCCTCCGGCGCCTCACCTGCCGTACGGCGGGCCCGCCTGCCCCGGGCGATCTCGGTGCCGAGCGCGTCGAGCCGCTGGGTCCAGAACCGGCGGAAGGGCCCCAGCCACACGTCGACCTCCTGCAACGGGGCGGGGTCGACGGCGTAGAGGCGCCGTGTGCCGGCGGCCCGCACGGTGGCGAACCCGCTCTCCCGCAGCACGCGCAGGTGTTGCGACACCCCGGGCTGGGAGATCCCGAACTCGTCCTGGACGATCGCGCCGATCTCACCGGCCGAGCGCTCGCCGCCGGCGAGCAGTTCCAGGATCCGCCGCCTCACCGGGTCCCCGAGAACGTCGAACGCGTGCATGACCGCAGCGTCTCAGTTGCGGCTTATATAAATCAACTTCGAAACTTGCCACCCGGGCCAGAAACGGCCCAGAAAAGGGCAAAGCGCGCCCGGAGTGACTCCGGGCGCGCTTCGTCCGTGATCCGATCGGCTCCGATCAGGCGGTGTCGTTCGCCGTGTAGTACGGGTAGCCGTATCCGGCGACGCTCGAGGTGGGCCGGGTGCGGATCTCCACGACGCCGTTGCCCGTGTTGCCCTCGACCGTCTTGATCGTTCCGTCGCCGTTGTCCTTGATGACGAAGCCGACGTGGTCGATTCCGTCGATGCTCTTGCTGCCGCTCCAGCTGAAGAACACGACGGCGCCCGGCTTGGGCACGGTGCCCCACCGGTTGTTCTGCGCGAACCACCGCGCGTGCGCGACGGTGTAGGCGTCCCATCCCAGGACCGGGCGGATGCCGAGCTGGTTGCCGACCCAGGAGACGAACATGTCGCACCAGGGAGCGTTGGCGTAGTCGGCCAGGGCCCCGCCGTCGCGGGCGACGGTCTGCTGGGCCCGCGGCGAGGACATGTACCAGGCCTGGAACTTCGTGCCGCCGCCGAGGGCGTTCTCACGCACGCCGACCTGGCTCTCGGCCAGCTTCAGCAGCTGAGACGGGCTGACCTTGGGCAGCCCGGCCGCCTCCTTGGCCAGAGGCGTCGTGCTCGTGCCGCCGGCCACGATGTGGTCGGCGCTCTGGGCGTGAGCCGTCGCCACCGATCCCGCCGCCACCGCAGAAGCGAGGGCGCCGGTCACGAGCGCAGCGCGAATACAGGTCTTCAGGGCTCGCATGCTGGGGTCTACTCCCTTGCTTCCAGTTCCGCCTACCGGGTTAGCTGACGGGTTCGGGCTGGAAGGCGCCCTACGGCACGAGCTGTGCCGATTCACCCCAGGAGAGGTGGGTCCCCGGCTCCGCGATGACGCGGACTCGGCGGTGACGGTCCTTCTTGACGGAAGTCCGCCATCCGAGTGCAAACCTGCCTTTTCCTAACAAACAGGACAGGTATGCCTTGAGTTACCTAGAAGGTAATAGACGCATCCATACCGGTCAAGTAAGGGCAAGTCAGATTTTACGTGTCAAGGCCTGGACGGACGTCCGGACCACTGAATGTGGCGCGTCGATCCCCTGCTCCGCCGGGCGATCCGGATCGGGGGTAAAACCTCGCGCGATCGCAGTGAGCAGGGCGCCGGCTTTACGGTTAACCGCCATTCGACTCGGGGGTTGCCCACCATGGTGGCCGCTTTGCCCCGTGCCTACCGTTGACCGACATGATCAGCCTCAACGGACTGTGCAGACGCTACGGGGACCGGATGGTCGTCGACGACCTGACGCTCGATGTCAGACCCGGCGTGGTCACCGGATTCCTCGGCCCAACGGCGCGGGCAAGTCGGGGCGCCGGTAAGAACTCAACTACACGGACAGCCATGGCCAGTCGGAAATCGGGTTCGGCATCACCCGGTTGCTGAACTTCGACCTGCTGCCGCGTATCAAGCGGATCAACAAGGTCAAGCTGTACCGGCCGGTGGCCGGCGACCCAGACGCCTACCCGCAGCTCGGTCCGGCGCTGACCCGCCCGATCCGCTGGGAGCTCATCGCCCAGCAGTACGACCAGATGATCAAGTACGCGACCGCGATCCGGACCCGGACGGCGTCCACGGAGGCGATCCTGCGGCGCTTCACCCGCAATGCCTGCCACCCCACCTACGCGGCGATGCTGGAGGTCGGCCGCGCGCAGAAGACAATCTTCGTGGCCCGCTATTTGCGGCTTCGAGACCTCCAGCGGGAGATCGAGGAGGGCCTGAACGTCATGGAGTCCTCCAACGGCGCGAACTCCGTGATCGCCTACGGCAAGGGCGGAGAGATCGCCTCCAACCGACGCGACGAACAGGAGATGTTCGTCCTGTGCCTGCGGATTCTGCAATCGGCCCTGGTCTACGTGAACACCCTGATGCTCCAGGACATCCTGGGCGAACCGGAGTGGGCCGGCCTCCTCACGCCCGCCGACCGGCGCGGCCTGACCCCGCTGTTCTGGTCTCACGTCCGCCCGTACGGGGAGGTCAACCTCGACATGTACGCCCGCCTCAACCTCGCCGCAGGAGCCGTGCCCGGCCCTCGTGCACCGATGGACTCCCACAACCAGCACCCGGCCGAGGACGGTACGGGCGCGTGATCCACGGCACCTGCGAGGGAGCGCCCGCGTCGCAGGGGCTGCGCCTGAGCTTGGTCCGGCTCTACCATCGCGGTGACGGCACGGGGTAAAGGGGGGCCCGGGGATGTTGGCGGAGGCGTTGGTGGCGCTGGCTGCTGCTGGCGGTACGGCGGTGGCGCAGGCGGCCGGCACGGACGCGTGGGAGAGTCTGCGGCAGCGGGTGGCACGGCTGCTGGGCCGCGGGATTCCTGAACGCGAGCGAACGGAGCTGGAGCGTCTCGACCGCACCGCGGCCGATGTGGAGGCGGCAGGCGACGGGGAGACGGAACGGGTGCTGGTGGGGCAGGAGGCGGCTTGGCGGACCCGGTTCGAGACTTTGCTGGAGGAAGCGGGCGACGCTGAGCGCCAGGAGATCGCCATCGCGCTGCGCGAGCTGGTCGAGCAGGTCCGGCAGGTGCAGTCTCGCGGGGGTGGGGTGTCCGGGAACACCTTCCACGGGCCGACTGCCGTCCAAGTCGGCGACCACAACCGGCAGGACAACAGCTTTGGGCCAGGGACATGACCACCCCTCTCCCTCGTGGTGAGGGCGGGGTGTCCAGCAGCACCTTCCACGGACCGGCTCCCTTCCAGGCCGGGAGCCACTCCACTCAGAACAACTACTTCTCCGACACGCCGCGCACACTCGTGGCGTGGCCGCACCAGGTCGGGGTGCTGCCCAGGCGAGCCGACGGCTTCCAGCAGCGCAGCGCGGTCCGGTGGCTGGATGCCTCAGGAGCCGACGGAGGAACGGCGGTGCGTTGCCAGGTGTTGGCAGGCACCGGTGGGGTCGGCAAGACCCAACTGGCCGCCGACTACGCCCGCCGTGCCCTGGCCGAGGGGGATCTCGACCTGCTCGTATGGGTCACCGCCGCCAACCGCGAGGCCATCGCCACCGCCTACGCTCAGGCCGCGGTCGAGGTCCTCGGCGCCGACCTGTCCCTGCCTGAGCAGGCCGCAGCACGGTTCCTGGCCTGGTTGGAACCCAAGCCGCCGGCGGAGGGCAGCAGATCCTGCCGGTGGCTGGTGGTTCTGGACGACGTGGCCGACCCGGCGGATCTACGGGGTCTGTGGCCGCCCGTCGGCCCGCACGGCAGAGCACTGGTCACCACCCGCCGCCGGGATGCCCTCCTGACAGGGCCAGGCCGCCACCTCGTACCCGTCGGTCTGTTCATTCCTGCCGAGGCCGCCTCCTACCTGACCACGTCCCTGGCAGCGCACGACCGCCACGACCGGCCCAGCGACATCCAGGCCCTGGCAGCCGCCCTGGGACACCTGCCGCTGGCTCTGGCCCAGGCGGCCGCCTACCTGATTGACGCCGGCCTGGACTGTGCTGACTACCGCGAACGCCTGGCCGACCGCGCCCACACCCTGTCCGACCTGATTCCCGAGGACACCGGCCTGCCCGACGACCACCGCTCCACCGTGGCCGCCACCTGGTCCTTGTCGATCGAGTACGCGGACCGTATGCGCCCGCTGGGCCTCGCCCGCCCTGTGCTGCAACTGGCGGCGATGCTCGACCCCAACGGCATCCCCGCGGCCGTCCTCACAGCCCCCCCGGCGCTGGCCTGCCTCGCTGAACTACGCACCCGGGGCGCGAACACCGGCGGCAATGGCCGGGGAAGGCAGGTCAGCGCCCGGGATGCGACTGACGCGATGCGGTGCCTGCACCGGCTCAGTCTGGCCGACCACACCCCTGATACACCCCACCAGGCGATACGTGTGCACAACCTCATCCAACGGTCTGTCCGTGACTCCCTGCACGCAGACCAGTACGACCGCCTCGCCCGCGTCGCCGCCGACGCCCTGATCGCCGCCTGGCCCGAGGTGGAACTCGACACGGCTCTCGCTCAAGCCCTGCGCGCCAACACCGACACCCTCACCCGCCACGCCGAGGACGCTCTGTGGCGCCCCGACGCCCACCGTGTCCTGTACCGAGCGGGCAGAAGCCTCGGTGAATCCGGCCAGGTCACCACTGCCGTTTCGTACTTCCGGCACCTGGTCCGTGCCGCTCACGATCACCTCGGCCCGGACCATCCCGACACCCTGGAGGCCCGGAACAATCTCGCTCGGTGGCAGGGGGAGGCGGGAGACCCGGCCGGAGCCGCAGATGCCCTCGCCGAACTGGAGGAGCACACGCAGCGTGTGCTGGGCCCGGACCACTCTCACACCCTGGAGGCCCGCCACGACCTCGCCAACTGGCGGGGGGAGGCAGGAGACTCGGCCGCAGCCGTAGCCTCCCTCGTCGAAGTGCTGGCCGACCGGGAGCGGGTGCAGGGCCCGGACTACCTGTACACGCTGGATGCCCGCCACGACCTCGCCCGGTGGCGGGGGGAGGCGGGAGACCCGGCCGGAGCCGCAGCCGCCTTCGCCGAATTGCTGGAGCACCTCCTGCGAGTACTGGGCCCGGACCACCGCTTCACGCTGGACGCCCGCCACAACCTCGCCCGGTGGAAGGGAGAAGCGGGAGACCCCGCCGGAGCCGCAGCCGCGTCTTTCGAGGTACTGGAGCACATGCTGCGTGTACTGGGCCCGGACCACCGGTACACGCTGGCCGCCCGGAGTAACCACGCCAGGTGGCTGGGGAAGGCAGGGAATGCGACTGGAGCCGCCACCGCCTACGCCGAACTGTTGGAGCACTGCTTGCGGGTGCTGGGCCCCGACCATCCCGACACCCTCGCCACACGGCATGGCCTGGCCCGGTGGCGGGGTGAGGCCGGCGACGCGGCCGGAGCGGCCACCGCGTTCGCCGAATTGCTCGGCGACCGGGTGCGGGTGCTGGGCCCCGACCACCCCGACACACTTACCACCCGAGTCAACCTCGCCGACTGGCAAAGAAAGGCAGCCGAGTCTGCTGTTCGCGAATCGACCGATTGATGAGCAAGATCGGAAAGCGGCGGCGCGCGGCCGAATCGACGCCGGATCATGCCCATAAAACGGCGTCAGAAAGTCGATGTGCTCAAGAACTTGAGCAGCACCCTTTTCTGTACAATCTGGCGGGTGCAGCCACCCCAGGACGACGACACCGCCGATCTCCTCGCCCCCGTACCGGCCGTACGGAGCGGCGGCCTCGTGGGATACGCACGCGTGTCCACCAAGGGGCAGTTGCTCGACCGGCAGATCCACGCACTCACCGAGGCAGGGTGCATCCGGATCTTCTCCGACAAGAAGTCCGGCAAGAACGCCGAACGCGAGGAACTGTGGAAGGCCCTCGACTACCTGCGCGAGGGTGACACCCTCGTCGTCCCGTCGCTGGACCGGCTCGGCCGTTCCATCCAGGACCTCATCGCGATCGTGTCCGGCCTGCGCAAGCGTGGCGTCGGCTTCACCTCGCTGCACGAGGCGCTCGACACGACCACGCCCGGTGGACGCCTGGTCTTCCACGTGTTCGCGGCCCTGGCGGAGTTCATTCGCGAGCTCATCGTGCAGGGCACCAACGAGGGCCTGGACGCCGCTCGCGCCCGCGGCGCCCGACTCGGCCGCCCGCCAGCGATGACGGAGGAGCAGGTACGTCACGCCCGCGACCTGCTCGCCCGCCCAGAGAACACCGTCACCTCGATCGCGAAGCTCCTCGGCGTCTCCAGGAACACGATCTACAACTACGTGCCCGAGTTGAAGGGTGGTCGCGTCGCACTCGCCGAGGCGGCGAGCACGCCGGAGCTGCCCCAACCCACCAGGTCCGAGGACTGATCACCGCCGTTTGCGGCTGGTGACAGAGTTCTTACCGGCACCCCAAGTCGACGACGATGCGGCTCGTCCTCGGGCTCGACCACCCCACCGCGGGCACCGCCCTGATCGGCGGCGTCCCTTACCACCGGCTGAGGAACCCGCTGCGGACCGTCGGCGCGCTCCTGGACGCCCGCGCGCTCCATCCGGGACGCAGCGGCCACCCCCATCTGACTGCGCTGGCGCACAGCCGGCCGGACGTCGGCGTGCTCGTGCTGTCGCAGTACGTGGAGAAGACGTACGCGGCCACGCTGCTGGCGGGCACCGGCGGAGGGCTGGGTTACCTGCTCAAGGGCCGGGTCTCCGAAGTCTCCGACTTCCTGGACTTCCTCTTGCGGGTGAGCGAGGGCGAGACGGTCTTCGACCCCCGAGGTCGTCCGCCGGTTGCTCGCCCGCACCACCCACGCCGACCCGCTGAGCAGGCTGAGCCCGCGCGAGACCGAGGTGTTGAGGCACCTCGCGCAGGGCTACGTCAACGCGGCGATCGCCGAACGCCTGCACGTGTCCCTCAGCACCGTGGAAAAGCACGTCAACGCCATCATGGACAAGCTCGAGCTGCCACGTGACCCCGGCTACAGCCGCAGGTGCTGCCCATCCTGCGCTACCTCGACGGCTGAGGCCGCCTCAGCGCCAGCCCTGCGGGTCGACGCCTCCCGGCACCGGAGCGCTCGCGTCGTACGGCTCCCGCGTGAAGACGAAGGTGTTGAGGTCCAGGTGCGCGCCGCCGGCGGTCCTGACGACCCGCAGGGTCTCGCCCGCGTAGTAGCCGTCCAGCCCGAGCCAGGTGCCGTCCGCCTGGGCGGCGAAGCGCGAGGCCCGGCCCTGGCCGTTCACGGGGGACAGTGACAGCCCCCGCTGCGGCAGCACGCGGCACACATACGCCGTCGGACCCCAGTACCACGGGCCGGTCAGCGCCAGCAGGTCCTCCTCGACGGGCGCGGGCGACCATTCGGCGGGCAACTGCGGCTCGTGCACGGCCAGGATGTCGAGCAGGTCGGTCAGGAGCGAGGCGCGCACCCCCGAGGTGGTGTTGGCCAGGAACAGGACGCCGGTGCCGTCCGCCGGATCGGCCCAGACGGTGGCGAGGAATCCCGGCATCGACCCGGTGTGCCCGGCGAGCCTGCGGGAACCGGCCGGACCGGTGTGCCGGCTCAGCTGCAGGCCGAGGCCGTATCCCCGCGTCCAGGCGTCTCCGTCCTCGACGGTGGCGGGCTCGCGCATCTCCGCGACCGTCTCGGGCCGCAGCACGCCGCCGGTGTCGCCGCCGACGAACGCCGCCCACCTGGCGAGGTCGGACGCGGTCGACCAGAGCTGCCCGGCCGGAGCCATCGCCCCGTGATCGTTCTCCGGTTCGGGGAGCAGCACGTCGGCCCAGGGGTGCACGGCGAAGCCGGTCGCGTGCGGCGGACGCGGACGCGTGGTGGTGTCGCGCATGCCGAGCGGTCGCAGGACCTCGTCGCGCAGGACCTGTTCCCAGGGGGCCGAGCGCCTGCGGGCGACGATCTCGCCGAGCAGGGCGAAGCCGACGTTGGAGTAGTGGTAGCGGCGGCCGGGCCGGTGCCGGGCCGTGTCCGATCCGAGGGCGCCGATGAGCTCGGCCGCGGGGACTCCGGGGGTGCGCTCCCACCACTGGCCCGGCGACTCGGCGGTCAGGCCGGCGGTGTGGGACAGCAGCTGGGCGATCGTCACGTCGCCGACCGGCGTTCCCGGCAGATGCTTGTCCAGGGGATCGAGCAGGTCGAGTTGTCCCTCGTCGCGCAGCCGCATGATCAGGACCGCGACCATGCTCTTGGTGATCGAGCCGATGCGGTACTGCGTGTCCTCGCCGGGCCGCTCCCCGCCGACCCGTCCGCGGCCGCCGAACCAGGCGACCTCGCCGTCGCGGACCAGCGCCGCGACCACCGACGGAACGCGCGATTCCGCCTGCTCCACCGCCAGTCTCCGCAGCAACGCGCGAGCCGTTCCCTCCAGAACCATTTTCGCGACCCTCCCGTATCGTGATCGCTCCAGGTTAACGCCCTCGCGGAGCCGGGCCGCGGGGTTCGCCCCGATCACGGCGCAGGCGGCGACGGCGGGCGCCGTCCGCGCCGTACGACGCCGGATAGCATCGGGCTCGTGGCTGTGACCAGCGGACTCGGTGAATATCTGCGGGCGCGGCGCCGGCTGGTCCGCCCAGGTGAGGTCGGCCTCCCCGAGGGGGAGCGGCGCCGGGTGCCCGGTCTGCGGCGCGAGGAGGTCGCCCTGCTGGCCGGGATCAGCACCGAGTACTACCTGCGGCTGGAGCAGGGCCGCGACCGGCACCCGTCCGACCAGATCCTCGACTGCCTCGCGGAGGCGTTGCGGCTGGACGCCGAGGCCTCGGCGTACCTGCACGACCTCGCGCGTCCGGCGCCGCGCGGGCGCCGCCCGGCCCATCCCGAACAGGTCGCCGACAGCGTGCGGAACCTGATCGCCAACTGGACGACGACGCCGGCGTACGTCCACGGACGCACCGGGGACGTCCTGGCGGCCAACCGGGCGGCGGTGGCGCTGTCACCGCACTTCGCGCCCGGCTCCAACACCCTCCGCGCGGCCTTCCTCGAACCGGAGATGCGCGTCTTCTACCGCGACTGGGACGAGATGACCGCCAAGGTCGTGCCGTACCTGCGGTCGGTGGTCGGAGCCCACGCCGACGACCCGCGCCTGATCGGCCTCATCGAGGAGCTGAGCCGGGGCAGCGAACGGTTCCGCACCCTGTGGGCCCGCCACGACGTCCGGCACAGGACCAGCGGTCTGACCCGTCTGCTGCACCCGGAGGTCGGCCCGCTCGACCTGCGTTACGAGAAGCTCGGCCTGTCCGTGGCCGGCCAGATGCTGATCACCTACCACGCCGATCCCGGCTCCGAGTCGGAGCGGCGGCTGCGCCTGCAGGCGACACCGGCCAGGCGACCCTTGTGATGCACGCCACATTGTGAAATCAATGGTCGAAACGCTGCCGATTCGAATGCGCGTGGAGGCGACGTGGCAGGACCGACCGCGGATCCCGTCAGGCGATTGGTGATCTTCCAGCGCGTGCTCGCCGGCGTTTTCCTGTTCTGGTTGTTCGTCAGCTTCGCCATCGTCGGCTCGTCGATGACCGAGGCATCCTGGTTCATGCCCACGACGGCTGTTCTCGGCATCCTTGTGGGCCTGGGCCAGTGGTGGGGCAGGAGTCAGATCAACAGGGCCCTGGAGAGCACCCCCGTCGATCGTCGCGACGCCGCGGGCGACCCGCCCCAGGGATGACGCGACGGGCGGCGACCCACCCGGCCCCGCCGGCGGGTGGGCGCACGTCCCCGGGCGCTGCGGGACAATGCCGTCCATGACCAATCCTCCTGGCGGCCCCTCCGGCGGATCCGGCGCAGGCTCAGGGGAAAGCAGGCCGCCGGGCGCGGTCCTCGAGGCGGTCCTCGAACGGATCACCTACGCCAACGAGGAGACGGGCTACACGATCGCCAGGGTCGCCACCGAGCGCGGCGGCAACGAGCTGCTGACCGTCGTCGGCCCGCTGCTCGGTGCGCAGGTCGGCGAGTCCCTGCGACTGACCGGCCGGTGGGGCTCCCACCCCCGGTACGGCAGGCAGTTCGAGGTGTGGTCCTACACCACGGTCCTGCCGGCCACCATCCAGGGAATCCAGCGTTACCTCGGCTCGGGGCTGATCAAGGGCATCGGGCCCAAGATGGCCGAGCGCATCGTGGACCACTTCGGCACCGACACCCTGCGGGTGATCGAGGAGGAGCCCGCCCGGCTCGTCGAGGTGCCGGGGCTCGGCCCGAAGCGCACGAAGATGATCGGCGCCGCCTGGGAGGAGCAGAAGATCATCAAGGAGGTGATGATCTTCCTGCAGGGCGTCGGCGTCTCCACCTCGATCGCGGTGCGGATCTTCAAGCAGTACGGCGACGAGTCCATCGACGTGGTACGCAAGGAGCCCTACCGGCTCGCCGACGACGTGTGGGGCATCGGCTTCAAGACGGCCGACACCATCGCACAGGCGGTGGGCATCCCGCACGACAGCCCGGAGCGGGTGAAGGCCGGTCTGCGCTACACGCTGTCGCAGGCGGCCGACGACGGCCACTGCTACCTGCCCGCGCCCAACCTCGTGGCGGACGCCGTGAAGATCCTCGAGGTGGCGCCCGACCTCACGGCCGCCTGCCTCGAGGAGCTCGTGGCCGAGGAGGGCGTGGTCCGCGAGGAGGTGCCGGTGGGGGAGGGCTCGGTCCCCGCCGTCTATCTGGTGCCCTTCCACCGCGCCGAGCTGTCACTGGCGGGCACCCTGCGCGGTCTGCTCGGCTCCGGCCACGACCGGCTGAAGGCGTTCACCGACGTCGACTGGCCCGCCGCCCTCGACTGGCTGCGCGGCCGCACCGGCTCCGAACTCGCCCCCGAGCAGGCCCAGGCCGTACGGCTGGCGCTGACGGAGAAGGTGGCCGTGCTGACCGGCGGTCCCGGCTGCGGCAAGAGCTTCACCGTCCGTTCCGTCGTCACCCTCGCGAGGGCCAAACGGGCCAAGGTCATCCTCGCCGCCCCCACCGGCCGCGCCGCCAAGCGGCTGGCGGAGCTGACCGGCCACGAGGCCACCACCGTGCACCGGTTGCTGCAGCTGCGCCCGGGCGGCGACGCCACCTTCGACCGCGACAATCCGCTCGACGCCGACCTGGTCGTCGTCGACGAGGCGTCCATGCTCGACCTGCTGCTCGCCAACAAGCTGGCCAAGGCCGTCGCGCCCGGAGCTCACCTGCTGTTCGTCGGCGACGTCGACCAGCTCCCCTCGGTCGGCGCGGGAGAGGTCCTGCGCGACCTGCTGGCCGCACCGGAGATCCCCCGCGTACGGCTCACGCAGATCTTCCGCCAGGCCCAGGAGTCGGGCGTGGTGGTCAACGCCCACCGGGTCAACACCGGACAGAGCCCCCTGGTCCGGGAATTCCCCGACTTCTTCCTGTTCCCCTGCGAGGAACCGGAGGAGATCGCCGCGCTGACCGTCGACGTGGTGGCACGGCGGATCCCGGCCAAGTTCGGCCTCAACCCGCGAAGGGACGTCCAGGTGCTCGCCCCGATGCACCGCGGAGCCGCCGGCGCGGGCGCCCTCAACATCGCCCTGCAGGAGGCGCTGACGCCGTCACGCGAGGGCATGCCCGAACGCCGGTACGGCGGACGCGTATTCCGTGTGGGCGACAAGGTCACCCAGCTGCGCAACAACTACGACAAGGGCGCAGCGGGGGTGTTCAACGGAACGGTCGGCGTGGTCACCGGCATGTCGCCGGAGGAGAGCAAGCTGACCGTCCTCACCGACGAGGACGAGAACGTCGACTACTCCTTCGACGAACTCGACGAGCTCGCCCACGCGTACGCGGTCAGCATCCACCGCTCGCAGGGAAGCGAGTACCCGGCCGTGGTCATCCCCCTCGCGACCAGCGCGTGGATGATGCTGCAGCGCAACCTGCTCTACACCGCCATCACGCGGGCGAAGAAGCTGGTCGTCATCGTGGGGTCCAGGCGCGCGCTCGCGCAGGCCGTACGGACGAAGGGGGCGGGCCGCAGGCACACCGGCCTGACGCATCGCCTCGACTGACGGGACGCGGCGCCGAGCGGAAAAGCACCGTGGAGGAACACCGTGGACGAGCTTTCGCACGCGGCCCGGATGGCCGCCGACCACCTGTCCGCCGTCCCCGAGCAGCCGGTCTGGCGGCCGGTGCCGGCGGACGACAGGGCCTGGCTGACAGGGCAACCGCTGCCGGACACGGGCGCCGCGCTGGAGGACCTGCTGCGCGCGATCTGTGATCACGTGCTGCCCTATCCGATGGGCAACGGTCACCCCCGCTTCTTCGGCTGGGTCAACTCGCCTCCGTCACCCGCCGGTGTGCTGGTCGCGCCGCTGGCCGCGGCGATGAACCCGTCGTGCGCGGGCGGTGAGCACGCCGGAGCGCTCCTGGAGCGCACCGCCGTACGGTGGCTGGCCGAGTTGGCCGGCTTCCCGCACCGGCCAGGCGCGGGCCTCCTGACCAGCGGGGCGTCCATGGCGACCGTGGTCGCGCTGGCCACCGCCCGGCAGCGGGTGCCGGGCGTGCGCGTCGACGGCCTGTACGGCGAACGCCCGCTGACCACGTACGTCTCCGCCGAGGGGCACAGCTGCCTGCGCAAGGCGGCCGAGCTGCTCGGTCTGGGCGGCCGGTACATCAGGACCGTTCCGGTGGACCACGCGTTCCGCATGGACGTGCCCGCGCTCCGGCGCATGATCGGGGACGACCTCCACGCCGGGCTGCGGCCCCTTCTGGTCGCCGCGAGCGCGGGCACGGTCAACACCGGCGCGGTGGACCCGCTGGCCGACATCGCCGAGGTCGCCCGCGAGCACGACCTGTGGTTCCACGTCGACGGGGCCTACGGCGCGCTCGGCGTCCTGGACGAGCGTCTGCGCCCGGCGTATGCGGGCATGGACCTCGCGGACTCTCTCGTACTCGACCCGCACAAGTGGCTCGGGGTTCCCGTGGACGCCGGGTGCGTCCTGTTCCGCGACCCGGCCGGGCCACGCGACGCCTTCAGCCTCGTTCCGCCTTACCTGCGCGACGAAGGCGCGGGCGAGCTGGGATGGTTCTCCGAGTACGGTCCCGAGCAGACCCGGCCCTTCCGTGCGCTGCGGGTCTGGGCCACCATCGCCCACCTGGGCAGGGACGGCGTCACGCGCCTGGTCGAGCGCACCCGCGACCGTGCCGCGGAACTCGCCGCCATGGTCGCGGCCGCCGGCGACTTCGAGCTCGCCGCGCCCGCCGTCACCTCGGTCGTCGCGTTCCGCTACCTTCCCCTCCGGGTCAACGGGGGGATCCCGGCCGTCGTCCAGCGGCGCGGGCGCGCCTTCCTGACCGGGACCCTGCTCGGCGGCCAGGAGACGCTGCGCGCCTGCGTTCTGCATCCCGGCACCACCCGCGACGACCTCGCCGTGCTCCTGGACGAGATCCGCGCCGCCGCCGAGGAACTCGCCGGATGAGGCGACGCGCCGGGATGCGTCTTCTAACGGCGGAGTTCCGCCTCCAGGGCGGTGAGCTGCTCGAGGGTCCCCTGTTCCCGCCAGGCCGGCTGCTCGTGCCCGTCGAGGAACGTGTCCTGCTCGGTGAGCACCAACCGGGTGCCCTCGCCCTCGGGGGACAGTTCCACACATGTGACGGACACCGTCGCCAGGGTGTCCCCGAACGTGAGGGCGGAGGCGCAGACGATCCGCCGGTCGGGGACGATGTCGTGATACACCGACTCGAACGTCAGTACCGAGCCGTCCTCCCCGCGTCCGCGGGCGACCTCCCTGCCGCCGAGGCGGAAGTCGAGTTCGTGCTCGGAGGAGGGACCGGCGAACCAGCGGGCCTTGGCGGCGGGGTCGGCCCAGGCGGCGAAGACGCGGGCCGGCGACGCGGCGTAGACCCGTTCGTGGGTGAACGTGGTGTGGATGACGGAACGGTCGCTCATGATGTGCTCCTCTTCTCGAGTCCCTGATCTGGTGCCTGTGGCTCCTCGGCCAGGTAGTCGCCGAGGCGGTCGAGACCGCGTTCCCAGGACGTGCGCTGCGCCGCGATCCACTCCTGCGCGGCCCGCAGTCCCTCGGGCTGGATGTGGCACGTGCGGACCCGGCCCGACTTGCCGGACCTGACCAGCCCGCACGCCTCGAGCACCTGCAGGTGCTGCATGACCGCCGGCAGGGACATCTCCAGGGGTCGGGCGAGGTCGCTCACCGAGGCCGGCCCGCGTACCAGCCGCTCGACCATGCTCCTGCGGGTCTCGTCCGCCAGCGCCTGGAAGATCCGGTCCAACTCATACTTAGGCACGTACTTAACTATTCCCCGAGACCCGTCAACAGTCAAGTAGTTGATTAACTATTTGGGAGCCGATTCGCAGGCGCGGTGTGCGTGCGGTCGGCGGGGTGCACGCATCGACGCATCGGTCAGGGGCCGTACGGGCCGGGGCGGGGCGCCGAGCGGAAGGTCCGGCGATAGGCGTCCGGAGGCACGCCGACCGTGCGGTTGAAGTGCCGGCGCAGCGTCGTGGCGGTGCCCATGCCCGTGGCAGCCGCGATGGCGTCGATGCCGTCGTCGGTGGTCTCCAGCAACTCCTGGGCGTGGCGGATCCGCTGGGTCAGCAGCCATTGCAGCGGGGTGGTGCCGGTCACCGATCTGAAGTGGCGGCCCAGGTTGCGCGAGCTCATCCGCGCCTGGCGGGCCAGATCCTCCACGGTCAGCGGGTGGTCCAGCCGTTCGATCACCCAGGGGAACAGCTCAGCCAGTGGATGGCTGGACGGGGCGGGCACCGGGGTGGTGACGAACTGGGCCTGGCCGCCGTCCCGGTGCGGCGGCACGACCAGGCGGCGGGCGACGGTGTTGGCGACCGACGAGCCGTGGTCGAGGCGGACGATGTGCAGGCACAGATCCATGGCGGCCGCCTTGCCCGCGGAGGTGAGCACGCTGCCGTTGTCCACGTACAGGACGTCCGGGTCCACCTGCACCCGGGGGTAGCGCGCGGACAGGACTTCGGTGTGCGCCCAGTGCGTGGTCGCGTGCCGCCCATCCAGGAGGCCGGCGGCGGCCAGCACGAACGCGCCCGTGCAGAGGGAGGCCACCCGCGCGCCCGCCTCATGGGCCGCGCGCACCGCGTCGACCAGGTCCGCGGGCGGATCCACGTCGACGTCGGCCCAGCCGGGGACGATCACGGTGTCGGCGTGCGAGAGCCGGTCGAGGCCGTGGTCGGGCTCCAGCAGGAACCTGCCGGTCCGTACGGCGCCCGGCCCGCAGACGACGAAGCCGTACCAGGGGCCGGCCACGCTGGTCATGTCGGCCCCGAAGACCTCGTACGCCAAGGACAGCTCGAACTGCAACATCCCGTCGGTGACGGCCAGGGCGACAGTGTGCATGTCCGGAATTGTATGGGTATTGGCGTTCCAGACACTCGTACGGAACGCCCGCCCTCGCCAGGATGTTCGCGACAGATCATTTTGAGCACGAGGAGAACCCATGAAATCGGGGCTCACGGTGGCGGTGTTCGGCGCGTACGGGCACACCGGTCGATTCGTGGTCGCGGAGTTGCGGGAACGCGGGTTCGTCCCGGTCCTGTCCGGCCGCGACGCCGACAGGCTGAAGACTCTGGCGTACGAACACGGACTCGACGCCCGCCCCGCGTCCGTCGACGACCCGGCCTCGCTCGACCACGCGCTGGCGGGTGCGGCGGCCGTGATCAACTGTGCCGGGCCGTTCGCCACGACGGCCGCACCCGTGATCGAGGCGGCACTGCGCGCGGGGATCCCGTATGTGGACGTGGCGGCCGAGATCGAGGCCAACGTCGACACGTTCGCGCACTTCGCGGATCGCGCCCGCGCCGCGGGCGCGGTGATCGTCCCTGCGATGGCCTTCTACGGCGGCCTCGGCGACCTGATGGTCACCGCAGCGATGGGCGACTGGACGGCGGCAGACGAGGCGCACATCGCGTACGGGCTGAACAGCTGGCACCCCACCGCCGGGACGCGGGTCTCGGGCGTGGTCTCCCGGCAGCGGCGGGACGGCCGGCGCGTCCGCTACTCGAACGGGCGGCTGGAGTACCGCCACGACGACCCGCCGGCCCTCGAGTGGCCCTTCCCCGACCCGATGGGGCCCCGGGCCGTCATCGGGGAGTTCACGATGGCCGACGTCGTCACCGTTCCCAGCCACCTGCCGATCCCCGAGGTGCGCACCTACATGACGGTCGAGGCGGCCAGGGACATAGCGTCCCCGGACACTCCGGCGCCGGCCGCCTCCGACGAACGTGGGCGGTCCGCGCAGACCTTCCTCGTCGACGTCGTCGTGCGCTCCGGCGACGATGAACGTCGCGCCGTGGCGAGAGGCCGGGACATCTACGCCGTGACCGCGCCGCTCGTGGTGGAAGCGGTCGACCGCATCCTCACCGGACGGACCAGGACGACCGGTGTCGCCTCCGCCGGCGAACTCTTCGACGCGCCCGACTTCCTCCGCGCGCTGTCCCCGCACATTTCCGTGGAGCTGCGCCCGTAGTCAGATATGAATTTCGATTTCCGCGCGGCCGCAATGCCCGACGGCCTGGACCCGCGTCCGGGGATCATCGGCACCTCAAAAGCGCGAAGGACGGCACCGACATATGGTGCAGACATGGGGCCCCTGCATCGGTACGACTCCGTCGATCTGACGAATCCCCCGAACAAGAAGACCGGGCGTGGGGACGGGATTCTCGACGCCATCGAGTTCGTACTGAATTTGCCCTTCTCCATCGGCAAGGTGCTCCTTTTGGCGGCGTGGGGCGTCTGGCGGACCCGGATCCCCCGACTCGTCAAAATCCTCATCGTCGGCGTCATCACCCCTGTCGGGGCGGTGCTCCTGCTGCTCGAACTGCTCCTCGGCTGAACGGTGCGAGGTCTGCGTGGGAGCCGCCGATACGATCCACCCGTGAATGCAGACTGGCGGGCGGACCGCATCGGGGCCGCGCACAAGGGCGAGAACCCCACCGTTTTGACACGCATGAAGGCGGGATTCGCGGTGATCGGAGACGTCCAATTCCTGCCCGGATATTGCGTGCTCCTCGTCGACGACCCCGCAGTTACTCGGCTGTCGGAACTGCCGTTTCGACGTCGAATGGAATACCTGATGGACATGGAGCGGCTCGCTGAGGCCGTCGAGCGCGTGTGCGGTCGCACAGACCCGGATTTCCTCCGGGTCAATCTGGAGATTCTCGGTAACACGGACCCCTATCTTCACGCGCACATCTGGCCTCGTTACGCGTGGGAGCCGGATGAGGTCGTCGGGAGGCCGGTGTGGCTCTACCCGCCGGACCGTTGGCGCGACCCTGCGTACGCCCTCGGCCCGGACCATGATGATCTGCGCACCGCGCTGACCACGGAGGTGAAGAGGCTCGCCGCATCGTGACTCGCTGCATCGTGATTCGAGCCGCGGTGCGACGGCATGCTTCGCCTCTCGCCGAAACGTCACCCGCCTAGCGTTCCGGCATGACGAACTCCCCCCTGGTTTTCCGGCGGCATGCCGACGTCCGGGCCGTACTGTCCGATCCCTGCTTCGAGGTGCCCCCGGTCGCGCCGGCGACGGACGGCGCTCAGGGCATGGCCTGGCTCCGGGGGGCGGTGAGCCGGTTCAGCAACGGCGCCGAGCACGCCCGGCGCAGGTCACAGGTGATCGGCCTGCTGTCCGCGATCGACGTCGTCGCGTTGCGCGAGGACGCGTTCGACCTGGCCTCCGCCGAGTTGGCCTCATCCGAAGCGTCCAGGGTGTCCTCACCGGGTCCATCCGAGTCCGCGCCGTCCGGGCCGACCGCGTCGGGGCCGAACGGGCCGTCTGAGCCGGGCGTGGTCGATGTCGTCGTCGATGTCATGGCACGGCTAGCCCGCCGCGTACCGGTCGGGGTCCTCGCGACCCACCTGGGCGTCGCTCCGGAGCACCGGGAGGACGCCGTGGGCGCGGTCGTGGCGATGGCCGCCGCCTACCATCCCCGGCCGGATGCATCCGTTTCCGAAGCCGAGGATCGGGCCGACCGGGCCGTGGCCGTGCTGGCCGACCTGCTCGGCCGTCCTGACCCGGAACGGATGGCCGCCGTGGCGGCGTCACTGATCCAGGCGTGCGACGCGACGGCGGGCCTGATCGGCAACGCCCTCAACCTGCTGACGCGACTGCCGCGTGCCGCGATCGCCGGCAGGCCGGCCGAGGCGATCCTCATGGAGACGCTCCGCCACGACCCTCCCGTACGGCTGACCCGCCGGGTGGCCGTCATGGACACCACGGCCGGGGGAGTGGCCGTCCCCGCGGGCACCGCGGTCGTGCTCGACCTCGCGGCGGCCAATCGTGATTTCGGCGCGTTCCGCGATCCCCACCGGTTCGGCCCTGATCGGTTCGGCCCTGACCGGTTCGATGCCGATCGGCGAGACGGGAGTGAGGACGGCGTCTGCCCGCATCTCGGATTCGGAGCCGGAATCCGGCCATGTCCCGGCGACGCGGCCGCCGTCGCTCTCGCGGCGGGGGTGGTCGACGCCGCGGCCGGGTGGATGCGGGTCAACCCGGAGATCGACTACGAACCGTCACCCAACCTCAGGGTTCCCGCACGTCTCGATCTGCGGCGACCGAATCGCGAAAAAATCAGCTGACTGACTATCATGATCAGGTTTGACGCGGACTTTACCGGTGATCGAGATAGGTGTGAACGTTCGGCGACCAAACTGTGACCTAACTGGTCCAGAAATTGCACATATCTACGGCTACCCCTAATAAGGTCTTGTGTGCACTTTGCGCCCATGGGGGAGAAGTTGTGACGAGCACTCACACCCGGTCTAAGTTGCCCATCGCCGGGGTCGCCGTGGCCATGGTCACGGCATTGGCAGCATGTTCCAGTGGGTCGGGGTCGGGCTCCGCGTCGTCGCCGGGGGGCGACGGAGGAGAAACGACACCGGCCAAGCCGGTACCGACCATCAAGATCAGCCCCGTCAAGGGCACCGCGAAGGTGCGCCCGGACAAGGCTGTGGTCGTGACCGCCGACAACGGTTCGCTTGAAGAGGTCGTCGTCGAGTCCAACGGTGTTCCGGTCGAGGGGGAATTCGACGCGGACCGCACCAAGTGGACGTCGAAGGGCCCGTTGAAGCCGTCGAGCAAGTACACCGTGTCGGCCAAGGCCACCGGTGAAGGCGGTCCCACCGAGGCGAACAGCCAGTTCAGCACGCTGAAGCCCAAATTCCCGCTTGCCGTCGCGGACATCACGCCGGGCGTCAAGGGGGAGACGGTGGGCGTCGGAATGCCGATCATGGTGACCTTCAACCAGTCGGTGACAGACAAGGCGTCCGTTGAGAAGGCGCTCCAGGTCAAGGCCGAGAAACCGGTCGACGGAGCATGGCGCTGGATGAGCTCCAAGCAGGTGATCTACCGCCCCGCCAAGTACTGGCCCGCTCACCAGAAGGTGAAGTTCACCGCGAACCTCGCGGGCGTGCGCGGCGGCAAGGACATGTACGGAGTCAAGAACTCCAGCGCGACGATCAACATCGGCGCGGCCCTGATCAGCACCGTCAACGTGAAGACGCACATGATGTACGTCAAGAAGGACGGCAAGACCGTCCAGACGATGAAGATCAGCGCCGGCAAGGGTGACACGCGCGAGTACACCACGACGAGCGGCGTCCACCTGACCATGGAGCGGGCGAACCCAGTCACGATGATCTCTCCGGGCAAGAAGGAGGGCGACCCGGGCTACTACAAGGAGGTCGTGAACTACGCCGTCCGCATCTCCAACAGCGGCGAGTACGTTCACAGCGCCCCCTGGTCGGTCGGTTCGCAGGGCTACGCCAACGTCAGCCACGGTTGCGTGAACGCCAGCCCGGCGCAGGCGAAGTGGTTCTACGACAACTTCCACCGCGGCGACGTCGTCAAGATCACCGGCACCTCCCGCATTCTGGAGTCGTGGAACGGCTGGGGCTTCTGGCAGATGTCGTTCAAGGAATGGGAGAAGGGCAGCGCGCTCAAGTAGGAGCGCCTCCCGGCAGTGAAAGGGCCCTCCGGCGATTCGCCGGAGGGCCCTTTCACTGCCCCCGAAGCCCGGCTACCGGAGCCCCGACTGCATCAGCACGAACGCTCCCACGATCTTGAGGATGATCAGCCCGACGACGACGCAGAAGACGATCAGCGCCGGACGGTGCTCGAAGTGCTTGCCCTCCTTGAGGGGCGGGCGCTTGGCGACTCGCTCCGCGATGCGCTCTTCGATCGGCTTGCGGTGGAACATGTGGGCAAGGCTATCGGTGTCGCAGCCGAGGGCCTCACGTGCCCGACAGGCCCAGCCGTACGGCCCGGGCCAGTGGCGTGGACTCGCCCGCGGTCAGGGACTCGACCAGGATGAACGGGATCTGCGACATGAAGCGGGGCCGGGTGCCGTGGTGCGGCTGCGCGGCGTGGACCAGGAACGGATGACACAGGTAGGCGTCGCCGGGGAGGCCGGTGGCGAGGGCGAGCGGCCGGTCCGCGCCGGCCGCGTCCATGATGGGACCGGTTTCGCCGAAAGGCAGCCCCTGCTCGCCGTACGGCTCGAGGGCGCGGGCCGTGTCGAGGTGTGAGCCCACGCGGATCCGGGTGGGGGCGTCCTGCTCGGTCACCTCGGAGTAGAGCAGCAGCACGAGCATGGTGCGGGGCCTGGCCGAGATGATCCCCCAGGCGTTGTCCGGGCCGGGATGATTCTGGTCGATGTGCCAGCCGGTGTCGCCCGCGTCCTCCGGATGCGGGAAGCGGATCGGCATCATGCCGAGGGTGCCCCTCGGGTACCAGGTGCCCTCTCCTGCGACCCGGTTCAGCGCGGCGGTGAGCCGGGGGCTGCGGGCCGCCTCTCCGAACGGGCCCTGCCCCGTCTCGTCGGCCATCCAGATCACCGGCTTGGCCCACTCCGACGGCCGGTCCGGCGACAGTCCCATCCGCTCCCACAGGGATTCCCGGATGCGGTCGCCCACGTCACGCGGGAAGGCCACCTCCACTTTGAGGAACCCCTCCGTCACGAACCGCTCGATGTCGAGGTCGGCCGCCGTCTCCTTCACCGTGCTCATGCCAGGAACGCTAACGATCCCGTGCCGCGGACGTCTCCCCATTTTTCGCGTGCGGGGTCGAGGCGCGGGCGTGTCGGGGTGAGCCCGCCGGGTTTGGACAGGAGCCGGAAGCGGGGTTCAGACCAGGGCGAGCTGTCTGGCCGGCGCCCGGCGGCGGCGCCAGCGCCTGGCCGACTGTCCCACGCCGTACGCCTCGGCCAGGCCGCTGACCTGGTCGGCGATCCGCCGCCGGTAGTCGGCGTCGACCGTGGGGCCCTTGCCGTACAGGGCCTGGTAGCGGGGGACGAGGCCGGGATGTTCGCGCTCCAGCCAGCTCATGTACCACTCCCGCGCGCCGGAGGGCAGCCGCAGCACGACGGGGGTCACGCTGACCGCGCCGGCCTCGGCGGCGCGCCGCACGGTGGACAGCAGGTGATCGGCGGAGTCGGTGATCAGGGGCAGGATCGGCGCCATCAGGACGCCGCAGGGGATGCCGTTGTCGTTCAGCGTGGCGCACACCTCCAGCCGTCTCTGGGGGGTCGCGGCGCCCGGCTCGACCGCGCGGCGGATCCGGTCGTCGACGAAGCCCACGGACACCGCGGCGGTCACCTGGGTCGTCTTGGCCGCCTCACGCAGCAGGTCGAGGTCGCGCAGCACGAGCGGGCTCTTGGTCATCACGGAGAAGGGGTTTCCGGCGTCCGCGAGTGCGCGGATGACGCGGGGCATGAGGAGGTAGGTCTCCTCGGCGGGCTGGTAGCAGTCGCCGGTGAGCCCGAGGGCGATCGGGTCGCCGGTCCAGCGGGGCGAGGCGAGCTCGCGGCGTAACCGGTCGGCCAGGTTGGTCTTCACGACGATCTTCGAGGCGAAGTCGTGACCGGCGTCGAGCCCGAGATAACGGTGGCCGCGCCTGGCCATGCAGTAGCCGCACGCCGCCTCGCAGCCGCGATACGGGCTCACCGCCCACTGGTAGGGAAGCTCCGCGGTCTCGGGGATCGGGTCGATCGCCGTCCGCGCGGGCACCTCGTAGCAGGTGATGCCGTCGAAGGACCGTATGACGGCCTGCCGTTCGACTCGGGGCCGCGAGGGGCCGCCGTCGAGAAGCGACTGCTGGACCCCTGGGGTGATGGCGGGGCCGGAGGAGGCGTCGCGACGCATGGGGATCAGTAGAACACGCATTCGACCCTGACGCCAAGTGCCGCGCCGCACGGGAACGGCGGCGGCGAGGAGATCCCCGGGCACCGGCGACGGCACGCGGTATGGCCGCGCCGGACATGAGCGGCCGGGACCCCGGGCACGACCCCTACTCGGGGGCTGCCGAGCCTGACGGAAAGAGCCGCGATTGCCCATGGCCCTGACCATGGGAAACCTTTAAACTGGTACAAGCGTACCGCTTAAGTGGAGGTTGCCATGGCGTGGCTCCTGCTCGTCGCCGCCATCGTCTCGGAGGTCCTGGCCACCTCCGCTCTCAAACTGAGCAACGGACTGACCAACGCCGGGTGGACCGTCGTGGTCTGCATCGGATACGTCGCGTCCTTCATCCTGCTGGCTCGCGCCCTGAAGCTGGAGATGCCGGTCGGCGTGGCGTACGCCGTGTGGGCGGGCATCGGCACCGCGGCGATCGCCCTCATCGGAACGTTATTCCTCGGCGAGGGGATGAACCTCACCAAAGCCGCCGGTATCGTTTTGATCATCTGCGGTGTCGTGGTGCTGAACCTGGCCGGCGCCCACTGAGCCCACCGAGCCCACACCGGGCCATCGGCGGCTCACCGAGATCGGCACATCACTTCAGGTCTGTTTCGTGAGGTCGTTCCTTGGACGAGGTTGACGGACAGCGCGAGGAGCACACCGGCGCGGTGGTCGCGACCCAGCGCCGGCGCAGGCAGGAGCGCGCCCTGCGCCGCCGTGACGCCCTGCTGAGCGCGGCCGCCGACCTGCTGGGGGAGGGCGGCTTCGCCGCGGCGACGCACCGGGCCGTGGCCCGCAGGGCCGGGATCCCCCTCGCGGCGACCACCTACTACTTCGCCGGCCGCGACGAACTGCTCGCCCAGGCGTTCGCCCTGCTCGTCGAGCGGGAGCTGGCCGACATGCGCCGGTCGCTGGCGGACCTGCGCGATCAGTCCCCCGAGGTTCTCGCCGACACGCTCGCCATGGTCTACGCCGTCGACCGGCCGCGGCAACTCGGTCTGTGGGAGCTCTACCTCCAGGCGGGCCGGGATCCGGCGCTGCAGGACGTCGCCCGGGCATGGACCGACGGCTGCGACGAGATCGTCGCCTCGGTGCTCGAACGGGCGGGATACCCCTGCGGGCGATCGGAGGTCCGTTTCCTCACCACCGTGCTGTCCGGCCTGTGGCTGGAGGACATCGTGGAGGCGCGGCCCGAGGGACGGGAACGCGCCCGGAACGTGGTGGCCCGCGCGCTTGCGGCGATCAGCTGACCCGTAGGCTCCGTTTCATGATTTTTCACCTCGCGCTCGTGTCCGACTGGGAACAGGCCCAGGGGGCGGGCGAGTACCGCATGTCCACCCTCGGCCGCACGCTCGACGAGGAGGGCTTCATCCACGCGTCCGCCGACCTCGCCCAGGCCGAGGGCGTGGCCAGGCGTTTCTACCTGGACGTCACCGAGCCGCTGGTGCTCCTGGCCGTCGATGAGAGCCTGCTGGGCTCGCCGGTGAAGTTCGAGGTCCCCGAGGGGACGACCGAGGCGTTCCCGCACATCTACGGCCCGATCCCCACCGCCGCCGTCACCACCGCCACCCCCTTCACCCCCGGGGTGTGATCCCGCGCAGGCCCGCCACCTCCGGAGTGTGATCCGCCTGCCCCCGGGGTGTGATCCGCCCGCCCCCGGGGCGTGATCATGCACAGATTCGCCGAAACGCCCGCTGAGCTGGGACGACGCTTTTCGTGATCATGCATGGATTCGGCGCCGAGCCGTCCGACCTGGGCGGAGACACTTGGTGATCATGCAGTTGGGTCCGGGAAAAGGGTTTGCGGTGAATACAGAGGTCCGGTAGTCATTACCGTCGGAAGGCCCGGTGATCGCTGGGCCGATCACCGACGAGAGGAGGGATAAGCCCATGACCCCCATGATCATCGCGCTTGTGTCCTCCCGGGGCGCGCACCGCGTCTGACCCCGGATCACAGGCGCTCTCACAGGAGCGTGCCTTACCTTGCATCACCAGAATGACCTGATCATGCGTCCGCTCGCCGGACGCGAAGAACTCGACCTCTTCTCCCGTCTGCCGTACACCCTCAATGAGGAACTGGCGGGCGATCTCGACACCGGCCGCCGCCGGGCGTCCTGGATGTGGGTCGCCCTGCGTGGTGACCGTCTGGTGGCCCGCGCCGCCTGGTGGGGACGGCCAAGCGACGACGCGCCGTCGTTCCTGGACGTCTTCGACATCGACGACACCGAGCCGGATCGCGTGGCCGTCGGTGTACGGCTGCTGCAAGCGGCCATGCCCGAGACCTTGCAGGCCGGGACGACACCTCCCGAATATGTTCGCTTCATCCCACCCGACTGGCGCGAAGACGCGACGTCCCAGAAGGTGGTCCAGGACCGCATGACTGCTTTGGAGCAGGTCGGCGCCCGATTGTTCGTCGAACGGCTCCGACTGGAGTGGCGTCCCGGTACGCCGGTTCCCGAGCCGGACGGACGCCTGAATTTCCGGGCGGTCCGCGACACCGAAGAGATCCTCGACCTGATGACGCGAACGCTGGACGGGACCCTCGACGCACACAGTCGCGACGACCTGACCCGGGTTCCCGCCCGCGAGGCGGCCCAGCGGCATCATGACGACGAGCTCGCCCGCTACACCAGTCCGAAAGACTGGTGGCGGATCGCGACCCTGCCCAGCGGCGAGCCCGTGGGATTCGTCGTCCCGGCCCGCAACGACTACAACCCGATCATCGCCTACATCGGCGTTCTGCCCGGCCACCGCGGCAACGGCTACATCGACGACATCCTCGCCGAGGGCACACGCGTCCTCGCCGTGCAGGACGTCCCGCGTATCCGTGCCGCCACGGACGTCGGGAACGTCCCCATGGCCAAGGCCTTCCAGCGGGCCGGATACGTGAACTACGAACGTCAGATCACGATGACCTGGAGCTGAGCCGGGCGTCCGATTCGTTCAAGACGATGCCATGCGGGTCCCGTAGCGTGACCCGCATGGCACCTACCTTCAATCTGATCGGCCTCGTGGTGGCCGACATGGGCAAATCACTCGCCTTCTACCGCCGCCTCGGGCTCGACATCCCCGCGGACGCCGACACCCAGCCACACGTCGAGGTCGCTTTGCCCGGCGGCCTGCGGCTCGCGTGGGACGACGTCGAGACCATCCGTTCGTTCGAGCCCGGCTGGACGCCGCCGAGCGGCGGTTCCCAGATGAGCCTGGCCTTCCTGTGTGACGATCCGCAGGACGTCGACCGCGTCTACGCAGATCTGATCGAGGCCGGTTATGAAGGGCACAACCCTCCGTGGGACGCGTTCTGGGGCCAGCGGTACGCATGCGTGTCCGATCCGGACGGCAACAACGTCGACCTGTTCGCCCCGCTGCCCGTCAGCTGAGCAGCACGCTCAAGGGAACCCCGGCCAGCGCCCTGACCTCTCGTGCCAAATGGGCCTGGTCCGCATAACCCGCCGTGGCCGCCACGGTCGCGAACGGCGTGCCGATACGCGCCAGGTCGACCGCGTGGTTCATGCGGAGAATCCGGCCGAGGGTCTTGGGCCCGTACCCGAATGCCGCCAGACACCGACGGAGCAGCTGCCGCTCACTGATGCCCGCCGCGACGGCCACGCCCGCGGCGGGCAGCCCGGCCCGTACCAGCGTGACCATCTGCGCCACGGCGGGGTCGGGCGGACCCGCCAGTGAATAGCGGGCTCCCGCCACCTGCTCCATCGCCGCGCCGACGTCCGTCATCTCCCCGGACTCCAGCACCGAGTGCAGGTGGCCGGCCAGCCGCCGGACCTGTACGGCAGGCCACAGATCAGCGAGCGCGACCCGGCGGTTCCGCAACTCATGTGCGGGCGTTCCGAGAATGGCCGGGCCGGTGCCCGGCGCGAAGCGGAGCCCGACGTAGCGCGTGCCCGCGGGCGCCGATCCCAGCTGTGCCTCGGTGTCGGGCCCGGCGACCATCAGCTCGCCGTCCGCCCAGATGAGGTCCATGCAGCCGTCAGGCAGCACCCGCTGCGCGGTGGACCCGGGCGGCGTGATCCGCCGCCACAGGACAGCGCCGGGAACACTCGAGGCTCGCTCCCGGTAACGCCCGGGATCGGTCGCCGCGGCGCCCGCGCGCGCCTCCATCACGCCACCGGCTCAAGGGATCCGGCGCACGACGGCACCTCTGCACGGCCGACGGGGCACTTCACACGCACAACATCTTCTCCACGCGGCGCGAGGCGAGCCACAGCCCGCCCACGACCAGGACGGCGAGGTAGGCGATGTTCACCAGGATGCCAGGCCCGACGATTCCCGTACACAGCGAGCGGACCAGCTCGACCGCGTGGTAGAGCGGGGTGAGCTGGATCAGGATCTCGACCCCGACGGGGTAGTCGTGCACGGGCGAGAAGGTGCCGGAGAACAGGAACATCGCGAACTGGCCCGTGCCGAGCAGGTCGAAGTCCTGCCATCCGCGCATGAGCGTGCTGACCCACATGCCGACGGCGCCGAAGGCCAGGCCGATCAGCACGGTCGCCGGGAAGGCGGCGATCGCGCCGGCCACCGTCGTCAGCCCCAGCGCGACCATGAAGCCGAGGAAGATGACGGTGTACACCGAACCGCGGACCACGGCCCAGACGAGCTCGCCCACCGCGATCTCGAAGGGCCGCACCGGGGTGGCGAGGACCGCTTCATAGGTCTTCATGTATTTGAGCTTGAAGAAGAAGTTGAACGTGGTCTCCGCGAGCGCGCCCGACATGGCCGACACGGCGAGCATGGCCGGCGCGACGAACGCGGCGTAGGACATGGTGTGCCCGTCGACGCTCAGGTCGCCGACCAGTGCGCCGACTCCGACGCCGATCGACAGCAGATAGAGCAGCGGCTCGAAGAAGCCGGAGATGAGCACGATCCAGTACGAGGGGCCCGACCGGAGGGCGCCCACATTCCGGTTGATCACGGCGCCCACCCGGCCTGGCGAGAGCGAGAGCCGGGCGGCCACAAGGGTGGTCATCATCAGTCTTCCAGCCTCCGGGCGAACACTCGTCTCGCCGCGATCAGCCCGACCACGGCCCACAGCAGCAGATATCCGACGTGCACGAGGATCGGCCAGCCCGGCGCACGGCCGAGCGTCGCTGCGCGGCTGAGCTCCACCGCGTGCCACACCGGCGACGCGTACGCCACGGGACGGATCGCGGCGGGAAGCTGCTCGACGGGGAAGAACACGCCGGAGAACAACGTCGCGGGGATCACCACGAAGCGGAAGAGCAGCGCGAAGTAGCTGTCACTTTCGATCGAGGCGGCGAACGCGGCGACCGGTGTCACGACCGCGGCCGTCAGCAGGGCGCAGATGGGCACGGTGGCGAGCGCCCAGGGCGAGTGCAGCCCGTCGAAGAAGACGACCACCAGCAGGAACGCCGCTATGGCCAGCTCGACCCTGAAGATCATGTAGATCAGGTGCCCGTGGACGATGTCCTTGGGGCTGACCGGCGCGGCACGCATGGCGTGGTAGGCCCGCACCCATTTGAAGTCGCCCAGGACGGGATAGGTCGACTCGCCGACGCAGATCTGGAACGCCGTCGAGACGAGCACGCCGGGGACGATCCACGACAGGTAGTCGACTCCCTCGACGGACCCGACGTATCCGCCGACACCGATGCCGATGCTGACGAGGAACAGGATCGGCAGGATGAACGACGAGAAGACCGACGCCTGCCACAACCGCCGGTAGAGCGTCAGATACCGCTCCACGATGGCGACGACGGGACGCAACCGGGGCGGGTCCGCTGCGCGCGTGACTGGGGTCGATTCCGTGGTCATCATCAGTCCACCAGCGTCCGGCCGGTCAGGTGCAGGAAGACGTCTTCCAGCGTGGAGCGGCGCACAAGCACGCTCGCCGGGGTGAGGCCGCGGCGGTGCACCTCGGCCACGGCCTCGTCACCGTCGTCTGCGTACAGGAGCACCCGGTCGGGCAGCGGGTCGACGCGCTCGCCGATCCCGTCGAGCTTGGCGGCGTACTGCGCGTTGGAGTCGAGCCCATCGGCGAAGCGTAACTCGACGACCTCGGCCGTCGAATAGTTCTGGATGAGCGACCTCGGGGAGCCCTCAGCGACGATCTTCCCGCCGTCCATGACGACGAGCCGGTCGCACAGTTGCTCGGCCTCGTCCATGTAGTGCGTGGTCAGCACCAGGGTGGTGCCGCGCTGCTTGAGCCGGAACAGGCGCTCCCACACCAGGTGACGCGCCTGGGGGTCGAGGCCGGTCGTGGGCTCGTCGAGCAGCACCAGGTCGGGGTCGTTGACCATCGCCCTGGCGATCGTCAGGCGCCGCTTCATGCCGCCGGACAGCGGCTCGACCTTGCCGTTGGCCCGGTCGGACAGCTGGACGAACTCAAGAAGCTCGTCGGCCCGTGTGCGCGCCTCGGCCCGGGACACCCCGAAATAGCGCGCGTAGGTGGTCAGGTTCTCCCGGACGGACAGATCGGGATCGAGGTTGTCGAGCTGCGGGCAGACCCCGAGCCTCGCCCGGATGCGGGTGCCGTCGCGGACCGGATCCATTCCCAGGATGCGCAACTGTCCGGCGGTCGGCCTGGAGACGCAGCCGATCATTCGCATCGTGGAGGACTTGCCCGCGCCGTTGGGCCCGAGGAAGCCGAAGGCCTCTCCCGGCGCCACGTCCAGATCGATCCCGTCGACGGCGGTGAAGTCCCCGAAACGTTTGACCAGGCCGCGAGCAAAGATCAGAGATTGGTCAGCCACGTGTCGAGACCCTAACCAACGGCACCGACATTCCCGCAACAGGTTTTCGGGCGCCGGCGGGACCGGGAACCGGCCGGATGATCGGCATCCCTTCGCCGCCCCTGCTGTGGATCAGCGCGGCCGCCGGGTCATAGGCTCACGGCATGAGCGGGTTCGAGATTGGCACCGATGGACCTCAGCGGATCATGGTGGGGATCGACGGCTCGGACACCTCGCTCCGGGCCGTCGCCTACGCGTGGGGGCTGGCCCGCCGCCAGGGCTCTCAGCTGGTCTTCGTGTTCGCCGCGACCTCCAACACGATCACCTCGTTCGTTCCCGACGCCACCGCGTCCGCCATCATGGCCGGCCATGAGGTCGCGGCCGACCTGCGTGAACGAGTGGCCAAGGTCTCGGAGACCATCCATCCTGCGGTGCCGTACGTCTTCCGCGTCGAGCACGGGGACGCCGCGGGTGTGCTGATCCGCGTCGCCGACGAGGTCAGGGCGGACGCCGTAGTGGTCGGCGCCTCGGTTCAGGCAGGCCACCGCATCATGGGTTCGGTGGCGATCCGCCTCGTCCGCGCCGGCCGGTGGCCGGTCACCGTCGTCCCCTGACCCCCTTGGGTGTGATCATGCACAGGTTCGGGCGGTGCCGGCGTCACCTGCGCGGATTCCCGCCGTGATCATGCACACCTTCGGCGAAGTGCCCGCCGACCTCGCCGGACGACATGCGTGATCATGCGATGTGCGCCCCCGACAAGGTACGGCCGGCGGAACGACGGCAACACCACACACCGGCGCCGCATCCGCCCCCGACGTGCATGATCACGAACGGCCTTTCCCCTGCTCACAACCACTCCGGACGAATCCATGCATGATCACGGGTGGGGTTTCGCCAGCTCAGGCATGCGACTCACGAACCTGTCCATGATCACGCCCATGGGACATGATCACACCCATGGGACATGATCACGCCCATGGGAGGGGGGCGGCCGCAGGGGCCTGATGGGACGACACTTGACCCCGCAACACTTGAGCCCGCGACACTTGACCCCACGACGTCGCCTGACAAAGCGAGGAGCCCTGACATGACGCATCCGTTCGAGGTCAACGAGGAAATCGAACTCGACGCCTCTCCCGAACAGGTGTGGGACGCGATCGCGTCCGGGCCGGGCGTCGACTCCTGGTTCATGGGGAGCACGGAGATCGAGCCCCGCGAGGGCGGCCGGGGCCACATGACCCTGATGGGCGTCACCGCCCATTCCACCGTGACCGCGTGGGAGCCGGGCAGGCGTTTCGCCTATCGCACCGATGACAACCCCGACGGCACGTTCATGGCGCTCGAGTACATCATCGAGGGACGCGGTGGGAGCGGCACGACCCTCAGATTTGTGCACAGCGGCTTCCTCGGGGACGACTGGGAGGCCGAGTACGACGCGATGTCCAAGGGCGACGGCATGTACCTGCGCAAGCTCGCCGCCTACCTCGAGCACTTCTCCGGCCGGACCGCGACGTCCAACCTGTTCGCTCCCGGTCCGCGCGTCACCGATCCCGATCGCGCCTTCCGGGTCATCGCGGACGCTCTGGGGCTGACCGGGACGCCCGCGGCCGGCGACCGCGTCAAGGTCGGCGCGCAGGGCCTCGCACCCGAGGAGGGAGTCGTCGTCTTCGCCGAGACGCCCTTCTGCCTGGGCGTGGTCACCGCCGAGGCGCTCTACACCTTCATCCACGGCTACCAGGAGGTCATCGTCCTGGAACGCCACGGCTTCACGGACGAGGCCGACGCCAAGAAGGCCGAAGCCGCCTGGCAGTCCTGGTTCTCCCGCGCGTTCGCCTGACACCCAGGCCGGGGTCCCCGTAGTACTCGCCGAAAATCGGGCGGATATGGCTGGGTAGGCTTCTGAGCTGGGAATCTGTGGGTCTGGCGGGAGGTCGTTCTCGGCGACGCAGATGTTCGCGGACGAGGAGCTGGAGCGCTTGCGGGGTTCCCGGAGATTGGCAGGGACGAGCCAGCGAGGTTCTTCACCCTGACTCCGGCGGATGTCGCGTTCGTCGATCCCGGTCGGGGCCGTGGTCCGGCGGACCGGCTCGGCTTGGCCGTGGAGTTATGCACGTTGCCGTGGCTGGGGTTCGTGCCGGACTAGGTGCTTTCGGCCCCGCCGGTGGCGGTGGCCAGGCTGGCCGAGCAGCTCGGCGTCGACCTGGCCGGGCTGCGCTCGTACGGGCCGCGGGCGAAGACGCGGACCGAGCATTCGCGGCTGGTGGCGAAGTATCTGGGGTGGCGGCTGCCGACCACGCTGGAGCTCAAGGAACTAGACGAGTTCCTGCTCGCCAGGGCGATGGAACACGACTCGCCGACCCTGCTGTTCCGGCTCGGGTGCGAGTACCTGATCTCGGCACGCGTGATCCGTCCGGGACTGGTGACCGTGTGCGAGCGCGTCGAGCGCTACCGACCGCTGCTGCCGTCTGCCCGGACGGGAAAGTCCGGAACGCGAGGACTACCTGCGGACGCAGATCGCGCACCGATTAGGTTTCCGCGTCGTGCCCGTCTGTACGTGTGAGATCGACTCACGAGAGGCTGGCACGATGCGGAAACTGATCTTCGGCATGAACCTGAGCCTGGACGGCTACATCGCCGCGCCCGGCGACGACCTCGGCTGGAGCGTACCGAGCGACGAGCTGTTCCAGTGGTGGTCCGACCGGGTGGGCGCGACCGGCCTGGCGCTGTACGGGCGCAAACTGTGGGAGACGATGAGCTCCCACTGGCCGACCGCCGACCAGCAGCCCGGCGCCACTCCGGCGGAGATCGAGTACGCCCGCCGCTGGCGGGACATGCCGAAGGTGGTGTTCTCCTCGACGACCAGCACGGTCGACTGGAACACCCGCCTGGTCACCGGCGACGCGGTCACCGAGATCACCCGGCTCAAGGCCGAGGACGGCGGCCCGATGGACATCGGCGGCGCCACGCTCGCCGGGGCGGCCATGCGGGCCGGGCTGATCGACGAGTACGTGCTGGTCACCCACCCGGTCCTGGTGGGCGGCGGCACGCCGTTCTTTACGGCCCTGGACAGTTGGGTGGACCTGAACCTGGTGAAGACGCGGGCGTTTCCCGGCGGCGTGGTACTGACCCGATACGAGACGAGGCGATGAGCACGGGCCAGATGCTCGGCTCGTGAGGCCAGGTCGAAATCCTTCCTGGCGTGCTCACCGTGACCCTCGGCTATGAGGGAACCTTCCCCGGGCCCTTCCTTGCGTTCCGAGTGAGCTGTTGACCGACTTGCTGGACATGAGGGCGACGGCGTCGTTGATTGTGACGATGTTCTTCGGGCATGAAGATGCCCCGCCGGCAACGCCGGCGGGGCGGTGGTGTCCGCGTTGTCGCGTTGGTGTTCAGCTGGTCAGGGTGCTCATTCCGCGGTGACTTCGGTGACTTCGGTGACGGCGGCCCGTGCGCTGGACTCGTCGACGATGGGGCTTTTGTCTGATGACAGTGTCGGGGGCAGGCCCAGCCATGGTTTGTCGGTGGCGTCGAATCCGGTGAGCTCGGCGATCTTCCCGTCGACGATGTGCAGGACCGCGATGGTAAATAGCCGGTACTCCGGGTCGTCGGGGGTGCGGAGGTACAGCACGGCGGCAGGCATGCGGTTGACCGTCGTGGTGATACAGCGCCAGTCGTCGTGGCCGCGCTGGAAGAGCCCACCGGAGACCCAGCCGTCCACCGCGTCCTTGGCCGTGATGACCGAGGTTCCCGGCTCGGGCAGCATCGCGAAGCGCAGGTCGTCGCGCAGCAGGGCCATCAGCCCGTCCAGGTCGTTGCGCTCATGGGCGTCGATATACGACTTCACCACGCCCCGCTCGTCATTCGACAGCTCGTGGGTGGCGGGGCTCCGCCAGTCGAGGCGGCGGTCGGGCAGCTGCTCGCGCATCGTCACACGCGCCCGCTGCAGTGCGCTGGTCACCGATGCGACGGTCAGCTCGAGGGCGTCGGCGGCCTTCGACGCCGGCCAGCCGAGGACGTCGCGCAGGATGAACACCGCCCGCTGCCGCGGCGGCAGGTGCTGGACGGCGACGATGAACGCCAGCTCGATCGTCTCCCGCGCCACCACCGATTCCTGCGGGTCCTCGGGGAGCATCCGGTCGGGGTAGGGCTGCAGGTACAGCACCTCGGAACCGGGGTCCGGCAGCTCGGACGGTACGGGTGTGCGGTCGTTGCGCTTGTCCAGGAAGTCGAGGCAGGCGTTCGTCGCGATTCGGTACAGCCAGGTCCGCAGGGCCGCGTGGCCCTTGAACGACTCCCGCTTGTTCCACGCTCGCAGGAACGTCTCCTGCGTCAGGTCCTGGGCATCCTCGTAGTTCGCGAGCATCCGGTAGCAGTGCACCTGCAGCTCACGCCGGTGGCGCTCCGTGATGAGTGCGAACCGCGCCGTGTCGCCTGAGCGGACCGCCGCGAGGAACGTGGCCTCGTCGGCGCCCAGCGGTCTGGTGTCGGTCATGGTCATAAATCCTTCCACCGGTGCGAGGGCTAACAGAACTGACGACGTGGCGGAGGATTTCTGATCGGTGAAGCCGCTGACACCGGGCCGTTCGCCAGGCCGGATGGGTCGGGGTCGATCCAGGGAACGCGCTCCGGGTCGGCCCTCGATGTCGAGGTGGGCCAGCACGGCTAAGCGTTGTTTCTCGGCGCCTGCTACTTAGAACTTCCAACAAAATGATCTAGGAATGCTTCTGATCGTCTCCGAGTTGATCATGGTATGAGGAAGGGCGAGCAGCCGCCGTGGAACGTGTCGGATGAGTTGTGGGCGCGGATTCAGCTCGGGGACGACCTGCTGGCGCCGGTTGCGGGACTGGCATGCCGTCGAGGAAGCTGCACGAACTGCTGCCGGCGGAGTTGCATCTGACAGGCGGTGAATCCCAGGAGTCGCAGTGCCCGGGCTCTGGCCGCGTCGTCGCTGTCGGAGCTGAATCGCCGATTCGACAGCAGGTCTAGGTCGGACCGGGGCCGTCAGTGAAGTGCGGCAGGACCATCTCGACAAGTGCGGCGACGTCGGCGTCGACCATCGGCTCGCCGGTCATGCCCATCCGGTGGAGCAAGGTTCCGACGACGACGTCAATGAAGAACAGGACCCGGTTCTCCGGCTCGCCGAGCGCGTCCTGGAGCGCGAGCCGGTACGGGTCCTGCAACCGCGTGGACAGGACCTCGCGCAGGGCCGGATCGCTGACGGCGTCACTGAACACGCCTGCGAACGCGTCGCCTACTCCGGGCTCGCTGATCTTCGCTGCGATCCAGTGGATGGCCGAGGACATGAACGCGGCTCGACTGGCACCCTCCAGCGGCAGCGGGCCGAACGCGTCAAGGAGGCAGTCCACGATCAGCGCGCCCTTGGACGGCCAGCGGCGGTAGATCGTCGTCTTCGCGACGCCGGCCGCGGCGGCGATGCGGTCGACGGTGGCATGCGCGTAGCCGAGCTCGTTGACCGTGCTCAGCGTTGCGGCGAAGACCACGGCGTTGACGCCGGAGCGCGGGCGACCGGGTGGTCTGGCGGATGTGGTCGATCGGGTCATGGCCACACGATAGCCATTTGCGCTACGATCGGTATCGATACCTTTGGTAGCGAAACTGGCCAAGGAGAAGACGTGAGCGAGGTCACCGGTACGGAGCGGCCGCCGCTGGGCATCCGGTTACTGCATGCCCTGGGAAGGGAGCCGGACTGGTCGGCGATGACGGCCGAGGAACTGGCCGCCTACAGCGACGCGCAGAACCGCAAGCGGGCATCCGGCCTGGCGCGGGTGATCACCGGGTTCCCGGACCGCGGCGCCACGATCCAATGGCAGGAGGTGGCACTGCCCGGCCGCGAGCTCCGGGTCCGGGTGTACCGGCCGTCGCCCGGGCGCGGCGACGGGGACGCCGACCGGGCCGACCTGCCCCTCGTGCTCCACGTGCACGGAGGCGGGTTCGTGGGCACGGCGGTGCAGAGCGACTGGGTGAACAGCCACCTCGCCGCGCGGCTGCCCGCGGTCGTCGTCTCGGTCGAGCACCGCCTCCTCGACCCGGAGACTCCGCTGTCGGCGGCCGTCGACGACGGCTGGGACGTGCTCCGGCACGTGGTACAGCACGCCGACCAGTGGGGAATCGACCCGGCGCGGACCGCCGTCTTCGGGGAGAGCACCGGCTCGATGGTCACCGCCCTGGCCGCGATCCGGGCCAGAGAGCATGGCTTGCCCCTGCGGGCGCAGGTGCTGGTCAACCCCGCTGTTGACATGACCTCGACGATGTTCGACCACGCCTCGATCACCCAGCACGCCCACAGCCCGACCCTCACCGTGCCGCAAATGCAGCTGCTCCACCGGCTTGCCGTTCCGCCGGGAACGGATCCTCGTGCGATGTCGCCGCTGTATGCCGACGATCTGAGCGGCCTGCCCCCAGCGCTCGTGGTGGTGCCGACCATTGACCCGCTGGCTGATCACGGCCGCAGTTACGCCGAACGACTGCGAGCGGCGGGGACGCCCGCGCGGCTCACCGAACATTCCGGAGCGACGCACGCGTTCCTCAGCATGCCGGGCGTGGTGCCGCAAGCCAAGGCCGCGCGGGCGGAGATCGTCGAGTTCCTCCAGGTGGCCCTCGCTGGGTGACAGATCCCGGCCTGCCGGTTTCTGTTCCCCAGCATCGGGTCCAACCGAGATACGGGGAATGGTCCGCAACCCCCATAGCGTGGCGGGTACGAACGTCCAGCCACCGAAACCGGCGCGGCCGCGTTCAGGCCGATCGTTACCGGTGCTCCTGCCCCGGCCAGACGAAGGAAGGCGGCCGGCAGGTACACCCCCCGCGGCGGCGAACTGCACGAACCGCCGGAGACCGACCTGCTCATGTGGAAGGCGTAGTCGCAGTCAGCGGCAGCGCGAGGTTGGTGACCTGGGTGCCGAGCAGCGACAGGCTCTCACCGAGCCAGAGACTTCAGGAAGTCGCCGTTGCGCCACAGGCCTTCCTGCGCGGAGGCAGCCGCCGACTCGGAGCGAGGTTCGGTGGCCGTCACGGTTGCTGCCTGAGGTTCGCGACGCTGAGATCGGCGACCGCCGCGATGACCTGGTCCACTTCCTGCTCGGTGTTGTAGTAGTGGGGCGACAGGCGCAGGCACCAGTCGATGTCCTTGTCGCCGAAGTCGAACTGCGCGAAGTGGCGAAAGCTCAGCGCCGAGTTTATGCGGCGCGCGTCCATTGCCGCTTTGAACGGCTCCGGCTGCCAGCCGTCGATGGCGAAGGTGACCAGGGCGCCCAGCTGCCGGCCATGGTCGAGCACGCGTATTCCGGGGAGGTCGGCGAGCCTGTCGCGCAGGTTGGCGGCCAGGGCAGGGGTACGGCGGGCGATGGCGTCCATGCCGACCTTGCGGGCGTAGCGTGCGGCGGCCGCGCAGCCGAGCACGATGGCGTAGGGGAACTCCCAGTCCTCGAACCTCGCTGCCGTCTCGACGGGCTGGTAGCGGCCCGGCTCGACCCAGCGCGCGCCGTACATGTCGATGAACAGCGGCTCGTAGCCGGCGCTCAGCACACGGTCGGACACGTACAGGAAGCCAGAACCGCGAGGTCCGCGCAAAAACTTGCGGCAGGTGGCGGTGAGCAGGTCGCAGCCGATCTCGGCCACGTCGATCGGGTACTGGCCGACGGACTGGCAGGCGTCGACCAGATACAGCAGATCCAGCTCGCGGCAATGCCGGCCGATCTCGGCGACCGGCTGGACCAGGCCGGAGTTGGTAGGGATGTGAGTGGCGGCCACCAGTCGCGGGCGGTGGCGCCGCATCATTTCGGCCATCGCCGCCACGTCCACCCCGCCCTCGGGGAGGTCGGACGCGTGCACGATCTGCACGCCGAACCTCTTGCGCAGCGACAGGAAGGCGATCTGGTTGGAGATGAAGTCGTTACGCGTGGTGAGAATGACATCACCGGCCTCGAACGGGATCGCCGACAGGGCGGTAGAGAACGCATGGGTGGCGCTACCGGCGAAGGCGATGTTCTCGGGAGCGCAGTTGATCAGCGCGGCGGTTTCGGCGTAGAACTCGCGGACCTGCTCGGCGCGGGCGGCAGAGGCCTCGTAGCCACCGATGTTGGCCTCCAGCCGCAGATGGTCGACCATCGCGGACAGCACAGGGGTGGCCAGGAGGCCGCAACCGGCGTTGTTGAAGTGCACGACGCCGTCGGCGCCGGGCGTGTCCGCGCGCAGGGCCGCGACGTCCAGAAGTGATTCTGTGAAAGCGCTGGAAGCGCTATTATCATTTCTCATGTCGGACAGTAGCAGTTCTATGGAGTTGGCGACAAGGACCGCGGCGCGGCCGAGCTGCTGACCACTGCTGCGCCCGGCCGATATCCAACAGGAGCTGCCGACCGGGCCGCTGCAGGGCGCGTACGACCCGAGCCGGCACGACGCGGCGTTGTTCGCGTTCTTCGCCGGGATGGCCGAGTCCGAGCCGCTTCTGCCCGTATCCCGGCTGGGCCCGGGCCTGGAGGACCGCGGGACCGCCTTTGCTTGCTGGCGACCTCGATACACGACGCATCCGGCGAGGTCCAGGCCAAGAGCGAGAATCTTCTTTCGAACGGGACAGCTTCGATCAGCGTGTGCCGGCGGCAGGTTCGTGGGTGGACGCGAGTCGGCGTGCGGCTTCGATCAGCTCGGCGCGGTCGGTGGTGGCGGCGAAGCCGAGGCGCAGGTAGGCCGCCGGGAGTTCAGTGGCGAAGTAGCGGTTGCCGGAGCTGACGGCGACGCCGTGCTGGCGGGCCATGTCGGCGATCACGGTTGCGTCGGTGCCGTATGGCAGGCGGACCCACAGGTGGAGTCCGCCCGTGGGGATACAGGTCAGAGTCCAGCCGGGAAGTTCGTGCGTGACGGCGGCTGCCAGTGCCCCGCACCGCTCCCGCAGTGCTGCGGCCAGGGTGCGGACGTGCCGTTCCCACGTGGGGGAGCTGAGGAGTTCCAGCGCTGTCTCCTGGAGTGGGCGGCTGACGAAGAAGTCGTCGACCAGGCGGATGGCGCGCAGGCGTTCCATCACCGGGCCTCGGGCCACCAGGGTGCCGATGCGCAGGCTCGGCGCCGCGGGTTTGGTGAGTGAAGTCAGGTAGACCACGGTGCCATCGCAGTCGTCGGCCAGCAGGGGCGGCGGCACCGGCGCGCCGTGACCGAGGTGACGTGCGAAGTCGTCCTCGATCACGAATGCGCCTGCTGCTCTGGCCGTGTCGATGATCTGCCGGCGGCGTTGTGGCGCCAGCACGGTGCCTGTGGGGTTGTGATAGGTCGGCTGGCAGTACAGCAGGCGTGCGCGGGTCCTCGCGAAGGCGTCGGCGAGGAGGTCGGGCTGCAGGCCGTCGGCGTCCATCGGTACTGGTACCGGGCGCAAGCCGGCGGCCCTGGCGGCGGCTATCGCTCCCGGATAGGTGGGCGACTCCATCAGGATGGGGTCACCCGGTCCGGCGATAGCCCGGAACGCCATGGACAGGGCGCTCTGACCGCCGGCTGTGACCAGGATGTCGTCCGCGCTCGCGCCGCCGCCGGCCATGGTGGCGAACACGCTGCGCAGGGCCGTCAGGCCACTGGTGGGGGCGCGGTCCCATGCGTCGGGGCGTCGTGCCGCGCGGGCCAGCGCCGCGGTAAGGATCTGGGTGGGCTGGAGCGAACGATGTAGGTAACCGCCGTCCAGCATGATCGTCCCTGCGGGTGGCGCTCCGTATGTATCGGTGAGGATGCTCGTGTCCACGGTCCGGTCGGCGAGGGTGACGGTCTGCCAGGCGGTGTCGGCGACCTCGGTGCGACGCTGGGCGCGTGCTGCCACGTACGTGCCGCTTCCTGGACGGCTGATCACCAAGCCCTCGGCAGCGAGCGTGGCGATCGCCTGCGACACGGTGGCGGGGCCGACCTGGTAGCGCCGGATCAGCTCCCGGCTGCTGGGCAAACGGTCGCCCGGCGACAGCCGGGCGATCATCGCGCGCATTCTTGTCGCCAACTCATCAGAACTGCTACTGTCCGACATGGATAATGACGATAGCGCTTCCATGGTTTTCTGCAGAATCGCTTCTGGAGGTCGCGGCCCTGCAGACCGCATGACCACCCGGTGATCGTGCCGCCTGCCCGGTCGGATCATCGCTGGTCAGCGCCATATCCGCCCGGTTTTCGGCGAGTACTACGCGCGTTTCAGCCGTCGGACAGGTCGGCGTCGGCGACGTCGAGGTTGCGCAGACCGTCGAGGACGCGCAGCATCGTCATCTCATCCGGCCCCGCCGCCCGTTCGGCCGGCGGGTGCCGCCGCACTCTGCGGGGCAGCGTCCTGTGCGCGTCGCCCTGAGCGGCGGCCGGGCCCTTCCCGTGACCGAGTGCGGCCGTGACGCGGGCCGGCCTCGCGGCGGGCCGCGTCAGAGCCGCCGGCGGAAGAGGAAGCTCGCACCAGACGATCTTCCCTCGGTCGCGCGCGGTGTAGTGGCCCCAATTCGTCGACAGCATGCCGACGAGGGCGAGCCCGCGGCCGCCCTCCGCGGAGAGGTCGCTCTCGGCCACCATCGGCGCCGACTCGCTCCCGTCCCACACCTCGATGAACAGGCTGCACGAGCCGGAGGAGACGCGCAGCCGGAGGGCGACCATCCGCAGCGCGACGGGGAACATGGACGAGGCCATCGGGGCGTTGCGTACCTCGTTGGTCGCGTGCACCGCGTTGGTCACCAACTCCGACACCAGGAGTTCGGTGGTGTCGGCGAGGTTGGCCAGTTCCCACCTGCCGAGTTGACAGCGCACGAAGGCCCGGGCCCGCCTCGGCGCCGTCAGCGCCGAGCCGAAGACCCGGTCGGCGACCCGCCGGTCACCGTGGGAGGAGAACGGTGAGGTCAACATCCCCGGAGTGACTCCTGGACGGCCCCGGCGGGCGCGGGCTGCGGGAGCAACCGAGGAAGACGCATGCCTCCGATCATCTGTCATGGAAGGTTGGGAAGTGACGGGGTTTTCAGGATTCAGACAAGTTTCTTGTCGGATGTACTCGTGTCGTCACCGTGCGGGACGAAGCCCGTCGAACATGATGTCGAGCGCCTTCCGCCGGACGTCCGCGCTCACGCGCTCGGCCGCCCTGGACGCGCCGACCAGCAGCGCGATCAGTTCCTCCGGGCCGATGTCCGCGCGGACGGCACCGGCCTGCTGCGCGCGGGTCAGCAACGTACCGACGGTCGCGGCCAACTCCGTCCCGACCACGGACGGCACCCCGTTCCCCGCGGCCTCCGACAGCACGTCGGCGTACGCGCTCTGCGTGGCCGCCTGCTCGACCGCGTAGGTGAAGAAGCCGTAGAAGGCGGGACCGGCCTGTGCCTGCGACAGCGCAGCCGCCTTGTCGGCCAGCCTGCGCACCCGGGCGAGGAAGACCGCCTCGATCAGGGACTCCTTGGCCGGGAAGTGACGGAAGACGGTGCCGATGCCGACGCCGGCCTCCCTGGCCACATCCTCCGTGGAGGCCGACACCCCCTGGGCCGCGAAGACCGCCTCGGCCGCTTCGAGGATCCTGGCACGGTTGCGCTGCGCGTCGGCGCGCAGCGGGCGCCCCTCACCCATTGACAAACGGAGTCGTCGCTCCGTATTTTCTAAGCGGAGTCACGACTCCGAGTGTACGGCACGCCGTCAGGCCCCAGGGAAACCACGAAAGGAACGGGACCCATGACCCTCACCGCACGCGACGCCTTCACCCGATGGCAGGACACCGTACTGTCCGGCTTCGCCGGCCCACAGACGGGCCCGGCGGGCCCGGACGGCGCCGCGGCCGCGACGGGGGACACGCAGACGGCCTACGGCGACGACCTCGCCGACGACCTGGTGGTCGAGTGGCCCTTCAACCCTCCGGGACGGCCCCGCCGCGTCGAGGGCCGGGCCGCGTTCGAGGCGATCGCCGGACCCGGCCGGGCGGCCCTGCCCGTGCGGTTCGAGGGCTTCCGCGACCTCGTCGTCCATGAGACCGCCGACCCCGAGGTGATCATCGCCGAGTACGTTCTCGCGGGCACGGTTCTCACCACCGGCCGCCAGGCGTCGGCGGCGTTCGTCACCGTACTCCGCGTCCGTGACGGCAAGGTCGTCCACGTCCGGGAGTACCAGGACGTGGCGGCCATGGCCGCGGCGCTCGGGGAACTCCCCGGATGACCCTGACGGCCCCGCGACGACACTGCGACAACACTGCGAGACACTGCGACGGCCTCGCGACGAGTGTCCAGGCGCGGCAGGTGACCGTGATCGCCGTCGGAACCTGACGGCGGATGACAGGAATGTGCGGCAGAGTCGAGCCATGACGAATCACGCGACGGGCATGTTCGACATCACCGGCTGGGAAGAGGTGGCCACCGAGGAGAAGACCGGCGCCACCATCGGGCGGACGCGCGTCACCAAGGCCTTCCGCGGCGACCTCGACGGCACCAGCACCACCGAGATCATGACGGTCGCCACCGAGGCCGGCCCCGCCGCCTACGTCGGCATCGAACATGTCGAGGGAACGCTCGGCGGCCGCAAGGGGACCTTCGTCCTGCAGCACAGCGCGGGCGGTGACGACGACGGCAACCCCTGGATGCGCTGGCTGGTCGTCGCCACCTCGGGCACGGGCGAGCTCACCGGTCTACGCGGCGAGGGCCGGATCGAGATCCTGGAGGACGGCGGGCACGCCTACACCCTCGACTACACCCTGTAGCAGGGCAGAGGGCGGCCTCCCGCGCCCCCCGCTCACGCTCCCGCGAGCAGCCTGTCCTCCTCCTCAGGAGACAGGCCCACCTCCAGCGGCGGCAGGCCCCGCTCACGATCCCAGGCCAGGACATCGGCGGCGGTGACGGACAACGGCGTCGCCGGCATGCCCGCCTCCCGGGCACGCGCCGCACTGCGCTGGAACGTCAGCTCCCAGACCGGGTCGGGGCGCACCAGCGGGAAACTCGGCAGCGATTCGGCCGGCACCGGCACGATCTCGACGCGGGTGCCGGCCACGTCCGCGCACGTCTCGATGAGCCCGGCCATCGTCACCGGCTCGGCCGGGCCGACCGCGTTGTAGGCCCCCGGCCGGTCATCGGCGAGCAGGCGCAGCACGAGCCGGGCGAGGTCACGCGAGTCGACCACCTGCACCGGCTGTCCGGGGCGGCCGGGCAGGGCCACCCGCCCGCCGCGCGCGGCCCGGCGCACCCAGTACGTGAACAGTTCCTGGTTGTCGTACGGCCCGGCCACGACGCCCGGCCGTACGATCGTCGCCCGTCGCCCGAACCTGGCGACCAGGTCGTCCTCGCAGGCCACCTTGAGCGGCCCGTAGGTGTCGGCGCCGATCTGTTCGGTGTCGCGCTCGGCGGGAAGGCGGGGCGCGTCCTCGTCGGAGCCCGGCCCGCTGCCGGGCCGGTAGACGGCGTTGCTGGAGATGAACAGGTACCGCCCGACCCGATCGCGGAGCGCGTCGCAGGCCTGCCGTACATGGCGGGGCACGTAGCCGCTGACGTCGACCACCGCGTCCCAGGCGCCGTCACGCAACGCCGCGTAATCTCCCGTGTCGCGGTCGCCGAGCCGCCGCGGCACGTCGGGGAACAGTTCGGAGCCGGTCCGGCCGCGGCCGAAGAGCGTCACGTCGGCGCTGGTTTCGCGGGCCGCGTCGACGATGGCCCGTCCGACGAACGAGGTGCCGCCCAGAATCAGAATGCGCATGGCGCCGGATGGTAGTCGCCCCCGCCCGCCTGTCCGCGCGATGACCCACATGCCGATGATCTGCCGGGTCGGGAGCTTAGGTCCGCGATAAGAGCTTTACTCGGGGTTGTGACGCTCGAGGTATCTCGTCCTCGGACACCCACCGTAGCCTGACGACTACCGTCAAGGAGCGCCACATGCCCGTCGCATCGATCCAGCAGGTCGCACGTGAGGCCTTCGCCCGCCGGGACACCGCCGGCGGCGCTCTCGCGCGCGACGCGGAGCTGATCACCCGCGCGGCCCGAGACATGGCCGCGCGGTTCCGTCGTGGCGGGAAGCTCGTGGTGTTCGGCAACGGAGGGGCGGGCACCGACGCCGCTCACGTCGCCGTCGAGTTCATGCATCCCGTCATCGTGGGCAAACCGGCGCTTCCCGCTCTGGCACTCAGCAACGACGCCGCGACCGTGTCCGCGGTGGGTGCGGACGAGGGGATGACCGAGGCGTTCGCCCATCAGGTGCGCCACTGGGCGGACCCGGGCGACGTCGCGCTCGGCATCTCACGGGACGACCGGGCCGCCGCCGTACGGCGGGGCCTCGAGACCGCCCGTGAACTGGGCCTGCTGACGGTCGCGCTGACGGGAGACCGGCAAGCGCCGCCCACGCACCCGGAGAACCCGGTGCACGCGGCGAACACGGGAAACACGGGAAACACGGGGAACGCCGCAGAGGCGGTGCAGGCGGCGGCGGGCCGGGCCGGGCATGCCGACCACGTTATCGCGGTCGCCTCGGCCGATCCCGCCGTGATCAAAGAGATCCACGTCACGACCTATCACCTGCTGTGGGAACTCGTCCACGTCTTTCTCGAACAGGGCGGGGAGGCCCTCACATGAACGAAGGTTTCGACGGTTTCGACGATGCTGACGAGCCGGACGACGGCTGTCACACCGGCTCCTGCGTGACGTGCTCCGACGAGGCCGTGCCCGTCACGGTCGTCCGCCTGAAGTACCGGGACATGGCGGTCGTCGACACCGGCGGCGGCGAACCCGAGGAGGTCAGCGTGGCGCTGGTGGAGACCGCCGTGGGCGACACGATCCTGGTCCACGCCAAGGAGGCGATCGCCGTCGTCACCAGGGTGGACGACGATGGGTGCCGCTGAGGAGCCGGCGCACGGCACAGGAACGCGGGAGCTGTACCCGTTCCTCTACGAGGCCTCGACCGATCCGGTCCCGGTCTGGGCCGACGCCACCCGGTCCTCCGAGGGCAAGGCCACCGAGATCGTGTTGCTGCGCCGCCGGATGGCCGAGTTGTGCGGCGACCGCGTCGCCGGCTGCGCCGAGCAGATGGCCGCCGCCTTCGCCTGCGGCGGGCGGCTGTTCACGTTCGGCAACGGCGGCAGCAGCACCGACGCCCAGGAGGTGGCCACCGCGTTCCTGCGGCCTCCCTCCGGCCGCCCGCTGCCCGCGTTGTCGCTGACCACCGATGTCGCCGTCGTGACCGCGCTGTCCAACGACGTGGGTTTCGACGCCGTCTTCGCCCGCCAGATGGCCGCGCTCGGCCGCACCGGGGACATCGCGTTCGGGCTGTCCACCAGCGGGGGATCGGCGAACGTTGCCCGTGCCTTCGAGGAGGCGGCGCGCCGGGACATGCTCACGGTCGGCCTCGCGGGCGGGCAGGGGGGCATGCTCACCGAGCTCTCGGAGAACGGGGTGCTCGACCACCTGTTCGTCGTCCCGTCGTCGTCGGTGCACCGCATCCAGGAGGCCCAGACGACGGTCTACCACGTGTTGTGGGAGCTCACCCAGCACGTCCTGGCCGGCCCGGCGAAGGGATCACCACAGCGTGCCGCGGCTCTGCCGGCCTCCGGCCCACCGTGACCTGAAAGCACACCGCTGCTCGCGCTGCGGCCGTGACCAGCCACCAAGCATCCGAACGCTCGCCAGCACACGCCATCGCACACGCCATCGACACGGTATCGAGACGGGGAGGCGTCATGACAGCGCCGACGAAGTCAGCGACCAGCAAGCAGCGCAAGCAGGAAGAGCCGGTCGTCCACGTTCTCTGGATGAACGCCGGACTGAGCTGTGACGGCGATTCCGTGGCCCTCACCGCCGCGACCCAGCCGAGCATCGAGGACATCGTGCTCGGCGTCTTCCCCGGGCTGCCCAAGGTGGCCGTGCACTGGCCCCTGATCGACTACGAGTCCGGCCCGATGCAGGGAGCCGACGCCTTCATCGAGTGGTTCTTCAAGGCGGCGCGCGGCGAACTCGACCCGTTCGTCCTCGTCGTCGAGGGATCCATCCCCAACGAGTCGCTCAAGCGGGAGGGCTACTGGACCGGTTTCGGCAACAACCCCGAGACCGGCCAGCCCATGACGGTCGCCGAATGGCTCGACCGGCTCGCGCCGAACGCGACGGGCATCATCGCCGCGGGCACGTGCGCCACCTACGGCGGAATCCACGCCATGGCGGGCAACCCGACCGGAGCCATGGGCGTGGCCGACTACCTCGGCTGGGACTGGCGGTCCAAGGCCGGGCTGCCCATCGTCAACGTCCCCGGCTGCCCCATCCAGCCGGACAACATGTCGGAGACCCTGCTCTACCTGCTCTACCAGCTCGCCGGGCAGGCGCCGATGATCCCGCTGGACCAGGCGCTCCGCCCGGCCTGGCTGTTCACCGCCACCGTCCACGAAGGCTGCGACCGGGCCGGCTACTACGAGCAGGGCCAGTTCGCCACCGAGTACGGCACGCCCGAATGCCTGGTCAAGATCGGCTGCTGGGGACCGGTCGTGAAGTGCAACGTCCCCAAACGCGGCTGGATGAACGGCCTCGGCGGCTGCCCCAACGTCGGCGGCATCTGCATCGCCTGCACCATGCCGGGATTCCCGGACAAGTTCATGCCCTTCATGGACGAACCGCCCGGCGCGCACGTCTCCTCGACCATCAGCGAGGCCTACGGATCGGTCATCCGCACGCTGCGCGGCTTCACGTTCAGAACCGTCGACAAGGAGCCGAAGTGGCGCAGGAAGGGCCGCGAGCTGCTCACCGGATACAAGGCGCCCTGGAGCTGATATGACCTCATCGGAGCAAGGCCGTGACCTGGTCGAGATGGCCTGGGATCCCATCACCCGGATCGTCGGCAGCCTCGGCGTCTACTGCAAGATCGACTTCGCCAACCGGCAGGTGGCCGAGTGCTACAGCACCTCGTCCATCTTCCGCGGCTACAGCATCTTCATGAAGGGCAAGGACCCCCGCGACGCCCACTTCATCACCAGCAGGATCTGCGGGATCTGCGGCGACAACCACGCCACCTGCTCGGTCTACGCCCAGAACATGGCCTACGGCGTACGCCCGCCGCACCTCGCCGAATGGATCATCAACTGCGGCGAGGCCGCCGAATACATGTTCGACCACAACATCTACCAGGAGAACCTGGTGGGCGTGGACTACTGCGAGAAGATGGTCCGCGAGACCAACCCCGGCGTCCTGGCCAAGGCCGAGCGGACCGAGGCGCCGCACGCCGAAGACCACGGCTACAAGACGATCGCCGACATCATGCGCTCGCTCAACCCCCTCGAAGGGGAGTTCTACCGCGAAGCGCTCGTCATGAGCCGCCTCACCCGCGAGATGTTCTGCCTGATGGAGGGCAGGCACGTACATCCCTCCACGCTCTACCCGGGCGGCGTCGGCACGGTCGCGACCGTGCAGCTGTTCACCGACTACATGACCCGGCTCATGCGCTACATCGAATTCATGAAACGGGTCGTACCGATGCACGACGACCTGTTCGACTTCTTCTACGACGCGCTGCCCGGCTACGAGAACGTCGGCCGTCGCCGCGTCCTGCTCGGCTGCTGGGGCAGCCTCAACGACCCCGACCACTGCGACTTCACCTACGAGAACATGAGCGACTGGGGCCGGAAGATGTTCGTCTCACCCGGCGTCATCGTCGACGGCCGGCTGCTGACCAACGACCTCGTCGACATCAACCTCGGCATCCGCATCCTGCTCGGCAGCTCCTACTACGACGACTGGGCGGGCGCCACCGACCCGTTCGTCACCCACGACCCGCTCGGCAACCCCGTCGACGTCCGCCACCCGTGGAACCAGCACACCATCCCGCGGCCGCAAAAACGCGACTTCACCGACAAGTACAGCTGGGTCATGTCGCCCCGCTGGTTCGACGGCAAGGACATGCTCGCCCTCGACACCGGCGGCGGCCCCATCGCGCGGCTGTGGTCCACCGCGCTCAACGGCCTCGTCGACATCGGCTACGTCAAGGCCACGGGCAACAGCGTGCTGATCAACCTGCCGCGGACGGCGACCAAGCCGGAGAAGACGTTCGAGTGGAAGATCCCGACGCACAAGGGCGAACCGCTGTCCAACGCGCTCGAACGCAACCGCGCCCGCTCCTACTTCCAGGCCTACGTCGCGGCCTGCGCGCTCCACTTCGCCGAACAGTGCCTCAACGAGGTACGGCAGGGCCGTACGCAGACGTGGGAGCCGTTCACCGTGCCCGAGGAGACGATCAGCTGCGGCTTCACCGAGGCGGTCCGCGGCGTGCTGTCCCACCACATGGTCATCAGGAACGGCAAGATCGCCAACTATCACCCGTACCCGCCCACGCCGTGGAACGCCAGCGTCCGCGACAGCCACGGCACGCCCGGGCCGTACGAGGACGCGGTGCAGAACACGCCCATCTTCGAGGAGAACTCCCCGGAGAACTTCAAGGGCATCGACATCATGCGGACGATCCGCAGCTTCGACCCCTGCCTGCCGTGCGGCGTGCACATGTATCTCGGCGAGGGCAAGCTCCTGCAGACGCTGCACAGCCCGCACGCGTTCACCACGCCGTGACCGGCTGATCCACCCACGACAGGGACGACCGACGGAAAGGAAGCCGGGCAGATGCCCGAAGGCAGCGACCACGACAACACGGCCGGCACCGGTGAGCCCCCAGTGGACATCAACGCGGTTGACGTCCACGCGGCGGGCGCCCGCGTCGAGGCGCTCATCGCCGAACTCGGCTCACCGGACACGCGGGCGAAGGCCGAGGAACTCGTCCGCGTCCTCGTCGGCCTGTACGGCGAGGCCCTCGAGCGCGTCATGCGGATCGTCACCGGCGCCGAGGCCGCCGACGTCCTGCACCGGCTCACCACCGACGACCTGGTCTCCGGCCTGCTCATCGTGCACGACCTCCACCCGCTGGGCACGGCCGACCGCGTGCTGGCCGCGCTCGAGGAGGTCCGGCCGCATCTCGGGCTGCACGACGGGGGAGTGGAACTGCTCGGCGTCGACCCCGCGGGGGTGGTCCGGCTGCGGCTCGAAGGCACCTGCCACGGCTGCCCGTCCTCGCGGCTGACCGTCGCCGGAGCCATCGAACGGGCCATCATCCGGCTCGCCCCCGAGGTCACCAGGGTCGACGTCGACGGCCTGGACGACCTCGACGAGCACGCCGGCCACGGCGCCGTACACGGATCCTCGCACGTCAACGGATCAGCGGACGGCTCAGCGGACGGAGGCGGCCGCGCCGCGGACCGGCCGCTCCTGCAGATCCAGCGGCGCCCGCCTGGCCCCTGCCCGGTGCCGGAGGAGGTCGCATGACCGGCAGCGGACTGCGCCGCTTCCGCGAACCCCCGCCGCCGGCACCCGAACCACTGAGCGGGCCGGCGGCCGGACCCGCACCGGCACGCCACACAGTCGAGCACACGGGCACGGCTGGGGACACTGCCGAGCACACGGCCGAGCACACGGCCGAGGGCACGCGGTGCGAACTGTGCGCCCAGCCTGCCGGCGGCGACCACGGCCACGTCGTCGACATCGGCGACCGGGCCCTGCGGTGCGTCTGCCCCGGCTGCCACCTGCTCTTCGCGCCCGCCGCGCAAGGCCGCTACCGCGCCGTGCCGCGCCGCTACCTGCACGCCCCGGCCTTCCGGATATCGGCCGTCGACTGGGACGAACTGCAGATCCCGGTCCGCACCGCGTTCTTCTTCCACAACTCCGCACTCGGCCACGCCGTCGCGTTCTACCCCAGCCCCGCCGGCGCGACCGAGTCGCTGCTGCCGCTCCAGGCGTGGGAGCGGATCCTCGCGGCCAACCCCGAGCTTCCCGGAGCCGAGCCCGACGTCGAGGCGCTGCTCATCGACCGCGACGCCACCGGGACGTTCGCCTGCCACCTCGTGCCGATCTCCGCCTGCTACGAACTGGTCGGCCTCGTCCGGCTCCACTGGAAGGGGTTCGGCGGAGGTGAACAGGCGTGGGCCGCCATCGACGGGTTCTTCGCCGGACTCCGGCGGCGCGGCCGCGCCGTGCCGTACGAACCGGGCGGCGACCCGGAAGGTGGGCACCCATGAGCGAGACACGGTTCGACTGCCTGGGCGCACGCCCCGAGCCCTACGCGGCCTCGCCCATCATGAACTTCCGGCTGCGGATCACCGACCCCTCGCCGGTACACGCCGTCCTGCTGCACTGCCAGCTGCGCATCGAGCCGCAACGCAGGAGGTACGGTCCCGCCGAAGCGGAACTGCTCGGCGACCTGTTCGGCGAACCGTCCCGATGGGGGGAGACCCTCAAGCCGCTGCACCTCGCCGGCGTCTCCACCATGGTCCCCGGCTTCGAGGGGTCCGCCGAGATCGACCTGCAGGTGCCGTTCACCTACGACCTCGAAGTCGCCGCAGGCAAGTACTTCGCCGCGCTCGACGAAGGCGAGATCCCGCTCATCCTGCTGTTCAGCGGCACCGTCTTCGTCCAGACCGACGGCGGCTTCACCGTACGGCAGGTGCCGTGGCACTGCGAATGCCGCCACCGGCTGCCGGTCACGGTGTGGCGCGAGCTCATGGACCGCTACTTCCCCGGCTCCGGCTGGCTGATGCTGCGGCGCGACACCCTGCGCGCGCTGCACCGCTACAAATCCGAACACGCCGTCCCCACCTGGGACGACGCCATCGACATGCTGCTGGGCGAAGCCCGGGGACTCAGGGAGGCCCAGAAGTGACCACCCCCATGGAAATCGCCCGGCGCGTGGCCGACGCCGTCCTGTACGAGGGCTACCTGCTCTACCCGTACCGCGCCTCGGCGGCCAAGAACCGGCTCCGCTGGCAGTTCGGCGTGCTCGTCCCGCCCGGCTACTCGGTCACCGCGGAACCGTCCAAGAGCGTCACCGAATGCCTCCTCGAAGCCGCGGACGACGACGCGGACATCCACCTGCGCCTGCGGTTCCTCCACATCAGGTCCCGGACCGTCGAGGAGCTCACCGTCGACGGCGGCCACCGCACCGTCCCCGAGCTGACCAGCGGCGAGACCGTGTACCTCGGCTTCGACGACGCGACCGAACGCGAGGCGGAGGCCGTCCTCCCACTGCGCGACCTGCTCGCAGAAGAGCACTCCGTCGACGTCCAGGTCGCCGGAGACCGGACCGCTGAGCCGATCCTGTCGCCAGAAGGCGAACCCGTGGGCCAGGTGGTGCTGCGGCAACAACCCCTCGACGCACGCCTCCGCGTCTCGGCCACCCGCCTGAGCGGGCCGTACGGGCTGGTCAGACTGCACGTCGAAACGAGGAACACCAGCTCCTGGGACCAACCGGGCGCGCCACGCGAAGAGGCCCTGCGCCGGTCGCTCATCGCGACCCACCTGCTCATCGGCACCACCCGCGGCGGATTCGTCTCCCTGATCGACCCGCCGGAATGGGCACACCCCGCCGTCGACGGCTGCCGCAACCAGCACGTATGGCCGGTACTCATCGGCGACCCCGGCGACCGGACGCTGATGTTGTCCTCGCCGATCATCCTGTACGACTACCCGGGCATCGCTCCGGAGAGCCAGGGCGACATGTTCGACTCGACCGAGATCGACGAGATGCTCCACCTCCGGGCGATCACCCTCACCGAGGAGGAAGCCAGGGAGGCGGCCGCGACCGATCCGCGCGCGGCCGAGATCCTCCGCCGGGCCCAGGACCTGCCTCCCGAACTGCTCGAACGACTGCACGGCGTCATCAGGTACCTGGGCGCGCCGTCGCCTTCCACCGCTGCGGCCGGGCACGGCGCGCTGGCCGGCTTCCCCGGATTCGCGGACGTCGCCCCGGCCGCGCCCGGAAACGGGCCCGCGGGCGAGTACGGCGCCGATCCCGGAGACGCCCTCCTCGACACCACGCACTCAGGCGGTTCCGCCACGATCCCCGGCGCGCCCTGGTGGGATCCGGGCGCCGACCCGCACGTCTCCCCGGAGACCGACACCGTCACCGTCTCCGGAGTCCAGCTCACCAAGGGCAGCCGCGTCCGCCTCAACCCCGGCACCCGCCGCGCCGACGCCCACGACATGTTCCTCGCCGGAAAGGTCGCCCACGTCGAAGCGGTGTTCCTCGACGTCGACGGATCCCGGCACCTGGCGGTCACCCTGGCCGACGACCCGGCCGCCGACCTGCAACGCATCCAAGGGCGTTTCCTCTACTTCGCCCCCGACGAGGTGGAGCCGCTCGGCGACGAGGAGGCGCACCCATGAAGATCCTGGTCGCGGGAGTGGGCAACATCTTCCTGCGCGACGACGGGTTCGGCGTCGCCGTCGCCCGGCACCTGGCCGACGCCGACCTGCCCGAACAGGCACAGGTCGCGGATTTCGGCATTCGCGGCATCCACCTCGCCTACGAACTCACCAGCGGGGGCTACGACCTCACCATCCTGGTCGACGCCACCGCCCGCGGAGGCGCACCCGGCACCGTCTACGTGCTCGAACCCCCACCCGAACTCCAACGCGGCGCCGCCCTCGTCGACGCCCACGCACTCACCCCCGAGACCGTCCTCGCCCTGGCCGGGACCTTCGGCGGGGGAGCGGGACAGGTGCTGATCGTCGGCTGCGAACCCGCCGACACCTCACCCGGCATGGAACTCACCCCGCCCGTCGCCGACGCCGTGCCCAGAGCCGCCGCCCTCGTCGCCGACCTCATCGACCAGCACATCGGCCAGGACCTCGGCCAGGACCTCGGCCAGGACATCCACAAGCGCGTCGACAAGCGCGTCGACGCCGACCACACACCCGCCGGCACACCCACACGGTCACCGGCCCAGCAAGAGGAGCGGACATGTTGAGACGCCTCATCATCGGCGCAGCCGTCGTCGCCGCCGGAGTCCTGGTCTACCGGGCGATGCCCGACCTCAAGAGATACATGGAGATCCGCAAGATGTGACACCCCACGCCACCCACCAGGAAAGGCAGAACATGCACGAGTTCGGAATCGCCGAATCCATCCTCGCCGCCATCGAACAACGCGCCGCCGGCCGCCGCGTCCGCCAGGCACGCGTACGCGCAGGCGCGCTGCTGCGCATCACCGAACCCGCGATCAACCAGGCGTTCACCATGGTCGCGCAAGGATCGTCGGCCGAAGGCGCCCACGTGGACCTGGTCATCGTCCCGGCCCGGCTGACCTGCCGATCCTGCGGCCAGACGACGACCTCACCCGACCCGTTCGCCATCTGCCCGGGCTGCGGCGGCGCGGACGTCCACACCGAGGGCGGCGACGACCTCATCCTCGAATCCATTGAGATGGCGGAGGCCACCCATGTGCCTGGGAATCCCCGGCGAGATCGTGGAAATCCTGAATGACCACCCCGACCTCGCCATGGTCGCCGTCAGCGGCGTACGACGCGCGATCAACATCGGCCTGCTCGAGAACGAGACCGTCGCCCCCGGCGACTGGATCCTCATCCACGTCGGCTTCGCCCTGTCCAAGATCGACGAAACCGAGGCCAAGGCCGCTCTCGACTTCCTCGAAAGCATCGGCCAGGCCTACGACGACGAGATCGCGGCGCTCCGAGAATCCATGATCGAACAGGGGTGACACCTGAATGCGCTTCGTCGACGAATACCGCGACGCCGACACGGCCAGAGCCCTGGCCGCCCGGATCACCGCACTGTGCGAACCCGGCCGCGCCTACAAGTTCATGGAGGTCTGCGGCGGCCACACCCACACGATCTACAAGCACGGCCTCGAGGACTACCTCCCGCAAGCCGTCACCCTCGTCCACGGCCCCGGATGCCCCGTCTGCGTCATCCCGATGGGCCGCGTGGACGACGCCATCCACATCGCCTCACAGCCCGACGTCATCATGACCTCCTTCGGCGACATGATGCGCGTCCCCGGAGGCACCGGCTCGTTCCTCGACGCCAAGGCACGCGGCGCCGACATCCGCATGGTCTACTCACCACTCGACGCCCTGAAGATCGCCAAGCAGAACCCGTCCAAACGCGTCGTCTTCATGGCCATCGGCTTCGAGACCACCGCACCGTCGACCGCCATGACCGTCCTGCGGGCCAAGGCCGACGGCGTCGACAACTTCTCGGTCTTCTGCAACCACGTCACGATCATCCCGGCCATCAAGGCCATCCTCGACTCACCCGACCTGCGGCTCGACGGCTTCATCGGCCCCGGCCACGTCTCCACCGTCATCGGCTGCCGGCCGTACCGGTTCATCGCCCGCGACTACCGCAAACCCATCGTCGTGGCCGGATTCGAACCGCTCGACATCCTGCAGTCGGTCCACCAGCTCCTCACCCAACTCGCACAGGACCGCTGCGAGGTGGAGAACCAGTACGCCCGCGTCGTGCCCTGGGACGGCAACCCCAAGGCACTCGCCGCCATCAGCGAGGTCATGGAACTCAGACCCCACTTCGAATGGCGCGGACTCGGCTTCATCTCCCAGTCCGCCCTCAGGATGAGCGCCGCCTACGCCCGCCACGACGCCGAACGGATCTTCCGGATCCCCGGCGGCCGCGTCGCCGACCCGACCTCCTGCCAGTGCGGCGAGGTCCTCAAGGGCGTGCTCAAACCCTGGGAGTGCAAAGTCTTCGGAACCGCCTGCACGCCGGAGACGCCGATCGGCACCTGCATGGTCTCCTCCGAAGGAGCATGCGCCGCCTACTACAACTTCGGGCGCTTCTCCCGAGAGCGCGTCAAGGAGGCGACCCGCCAGTGACAGGCGACACCGGCCTCGAGGAGCAGGTCCTCGAACGCATCGAGCGGGCCCGCCGCCGCAAGGCCCGCGTGCGCGAGGAACACATCACCCTCGCCCACGGCGCGGGCGGAAAGGCGACCCACACCCTGATCGAAGGGGTGTTCCTGGAGTCGTTCCGCAACCCCGCCCTCGAGCCGCTGGAGGACGGCGCCGTCATCGACGAGATGGCCTTCACGACCGACTCGTTCGTCGTCACGCCGCTGTTCTTCCCCGGAGGCGACATCGGCGACCTGGCCGTCAACGGCACCATCAACGACCTGGCCATGTGCGGCGCCCGGCCCCGGTACCTGTCGGCCGGATTCATCCTCGAAGAGGGCTTCCCGATCGCCCACCTGCGGCGCATCGCCGCGTCCATGGCCGCCGCGGCCGAAGCGGCAGGCGTGCACATCGTCACCGGCGACACCAAGGTCGTCGAGCGGGGGAAGGCCGACGGCTGCTACGTCGTCACCGCGGGCGTCGGCACGCTCGAGCGGCCCACCCGGCTCAGCGCCGCCGCCGCACAGCCCGGCGACGCGGTCATCGTGTCCGGGCCCATCGGCGAGCACGGCATCACGATCATGCTCGCCAGGGGAGAGCTCGACATCCAGGCCGACCTCACCTCCGACACCGCGCCGCTGAACGAGCTCACCGCCCGGCTGCTGGACGCCTGCGCGGACGGCGACGTCCGCTGCCTGCGCGACGCCACCCGCGGGGGAGTGGCCACCGTCCTCAACGAGATCGCCGAAGCATCAAAAGCGGCAATTATCGTGAATGAGGACATAATTCCGGTTCGTCCCGACGTACGCGGGGCATGTGAACTCCTAGGCATCGACCCGCTGTACGTCGCCTGCGAAGGCCGGATGATCGCAATCGTGGCCCAGGCGTCCGCCGAGGCCGCGCTCACCGCGCTGCACTCGCACCCCCTCGGCCGCGAAGCCGCCATCGTCGGCCGGGTCAACGACGACCCGCCCGGCCTCGTCCTGCTGAAAACCGCCTTCGGCGGGACCCGCATCGTCGACATGCTCGTCGGTGACCCGCTACCGCGGATCTGCTGAGATCCGCCGACCCCGGGGGGAGTCGGACATGGCCAAGACCACCAAACCCGGCCGATTCGAAGGCAAACACCAGCACGGATTCTCACCCGACGTCGGCAAGGTCAGCGAAGAAGTCGTCCGGGCAGGCGACCTCGCCTTCCGCAAACCGACCGCCGACCAGGGACCCGGCCGCGAAGTCGGCTCCACCGAACGCCACGGCGTCCCCTCCACCGACGTCAACGCCTCCTCACCACTCGGAGTCGGCGTCAGCACCACCACCCGCGCAGAAGAGATCGCGCACAAGAAGGAAACCGCCTACCGGCGACACGGCATCCACGACAGAACCGGCCGGCCGTACGGAGGATCCGCTCCCGGACACGGAACAGGCGTCGGCCGGCCGCATCTCGTCTCCGACGAGAGCGAGTCCCGCACGACGACCTGAGCCACCGAGAACCGACCACCCACGTCGCCGTCCCGGCTCCAGAGCGACACCTCCCGAGCCGGGACGGCGACGCACGGCCACGTACGTCCCCACCCCTGATCCCCGAACGTCGCGCTCCAATCCGCCACGACCAGGCGGACCGCCGGGGGACAGGCGGGAACCCCAACCAGGCGACCGGTACCGCCCGCCCCCGGACACAGCACCCGCCCGCCCGCACACGCGCCCCGGGGGCCGATCACGGGCCGATTTGAGTACGGGCCTACTCAGGCGCAGCCACCACTCTCCGTCGCAGGATCAGAGCCACACCCCTCCGCGCCCACCCTCAGAACGGCAATCCCAGGACGGAGACGACGCGATGGCTGTCGTCCTGATCATCATCACCCTCGGCATCCTGCTCGGCCTGCTCGCCCGGCGAATCCGCGCACGACGCGCCACCACCCCGCTCACCATCGCCGAGACCACCCCGACGTTCAACGTCGTCGCCCTCGGCCTGCAGGGCTCAGGCAAAACGCTCCTGCTCGCCAGCATGTACCACCGGCTTAAAAGCCCCGCAGGCCAGTGCTACTTCATCACCGCGACCCGCGACGACGTCCTGCAACTCAACGAGTGGTACCTGCAGATGGCCGACACCGCCGCCACCGGAGCATGGCCGCGCGGCACGGCCAAAGGCGAGACCCGCCACTTCACCTTCACCGTCAAGACCCACATCGACGGCGCGCCACACCCCATCCTCAACCTCAGATACCTCGAATACGCGGGGGAGCTGCTCACCGACCTCCAGGACGCGGGCTCCACCAAACAGAAGGAACTGTTCGCCCACATCGACTCCGCCGACGCCCTCATCGGAGTCCTCGACGGCTACCGCATACGACAGCACGCCGACGGCCACCCCGAAGGCCCGCTCCACCTCGAACGAACCCTCAACGCGCTCCTGCCCGTCATGCTCGAGGCCTCGGCCCCCATCAGCTTCGTCATCACCAAATGGGACCTGCTCGCCGACCTCCACCCCGACGAAGACACCCGGCTCAGCATCGTCCGCAACCTGCTCACATCCAACGACCACTTCCGCTCGCTCATCACCCTGCACGGCGCCACCCGCGTGGTCCGCCTCATCCCCGTCAGCGCCGTCGGGCCCGGCTTCGCCACCATCGACCCGAACGGGGAGATCGTCAAAACCCCACAGGGCGCGGTGCAGCCGACCAACGTCGACGTGCCCCTGTCCGCCGTCGTCCCCGGCCTGTTCGAACAGATCGAATCCCGCCTCGACCACGACAGCATCGCCGCCATCAGAGCCGAGGTCGACCGGCGCACCCGGCAGGGCGCCCTCGAGGCATTCGCCTCACTCACCACCTTCGCCGGCCAACTCGCCGGCCGTACCGTGCTCGCCCTGCTCGGCACGCCCACCGCCGCATTCGGCGACACCATGCTCGGCTTCTTCCTCGACTCACGCATGGGAACGCCGCCCGACGAGGACCGGGCACGCCTCAGCCGCGAACTCAACGACGCCGAACAGCGCCTCGAAAACATCCAGCTCGCCCGCAGACGCGTCATGTACGACATGCGCCGCAAGGTGGACGCCCTGGAAGGCCGACTGCCGTACTCACGGCTGACCGAAGGGGGATGGTGACATGAGCGCATACGCCTGGCCGTTCCTCGTCGCGCGGGGACGGCGCCTCGGATACCGCACCATCCTCGCGCCCGGCTTCCTGATCTCGGCGGGGGAGCACGGCATACTCGACGACACCGTCGTGCCGGACACCCAGGAGGACCGGGCGACCGTCGTCGAAACGCAGACGTCTTCCGGCCACAGAATCTCCATCGTCCACGCCACCCACCTCGTCACCGCCGAGGACGTCGCCGAACCCGGAACGGCGCCGGCTGAACGCGCACCCCGCGACACGCACAGCCGGCCCCTCCAGTTGATCTACGGATTCGTCTGCGCGGGCGGGGGAGCAGCCCCACCAGACCCCGACGACCTGCGCATCTGCCGCGAGGCTTCCCTGTCCGCGTACAGGAGGTTCCTCGCGGACGAGGAGGCGTTCCGGGTGGAGGCCGGGCACGGGTTCGCCCTGCGATCCCACGTCAGGGAGCCCGAGGAGATGACCCGGTCGTCGATGCCGGGAATCGAGACCGCCGACACGGCCATAAGCACGAAAATGCCGTCACGCGCCGGCGTCGCGATCCTCCTGGTCGGCGCCGTGACACTGATCAGCGTCGTGATCCTGGCCATGATGCGGCTCACGGCGACACCTGAGCCGGCCATCCCATGCCCGACACCCACCGCGGCGGTCGCGGGTCAGACCCTGCCGGCGAAGCAACCCGCAGCGGGGAAGCCCGGCCTCAAACCCAAGCAGTCCTGCATCCCACAACCCCCGGGAGAGAAGCCCCAACCGAAGAAACTTGACATAATGTTCCTTATCAAGCATTTCCAGAAGCACCCCATCCGCCATGATCACGCGCCAAAGGTGACGCCTCATGCGCGCTTACGCGCGTGATCATGCACGGGTTCGTGCGCAGGCCCGCCGACCTCGCCGCCACGTAATGGTGATCATGCATACCGTCGGGCGTGCGCACGGCGACCTGCGGCAACCCGCTTCGTGAGCATGCACGGTTTCGCCAGCACGTATGAAGAGCTGCCGTTTCATCGTCCGCGACCATGCACGAGCTGTATGGCGGCCATTTTCAGGGCCGGCCCAGGCGCACGGACGTCTCAGCTACGCTCGGTGCCCCGCCCCTCAGTTGAGCTTGTGGTGGTTTGGGTGATCTGGAGTTCGGTACCGAGCCGCAGCCTTTACAATGTAGATTAATAATCGGAATCATGCATGATCGTGAGCCACATAACCGCAGGTCAACGTATATCCCTCCGAACCTGCGCATGATCACGAAGCGGGTTGCCGCAGGTCGCCGTGCGCACGCCCGAGGGTGTGCATGATCACCCCAAGGCATCTCCGACCTCAACCCCCAATAGATCTCCTACATCTCCTACATCTCCAGGCTCAGGGGGTGGGGTTATGGGTGGGCGAAGCCGTACGATCACGGCATGTTCGGCTTCAAGGTCGGGTTCGTCGTCGTGGTGCTCGCCCTGTTTCTCGCAGTGGCCGTGCTCGTGGTCGTGCTGGCCGCCATCCGGGCGGGCGCGCGGCCCAGCGCGTCACTCGGCTGGCGTTCACCCGGCCTTCCACCGCCGATCTCGGCCGACCTGCAGAACCGGGTGCGCGTCCTGCTCGCCGAGGGACGGAAGGCCCAGGCGGTCAAACTCGTCAGGGCGGAAACCGGGATCGTCCCCAAGGAAGCCAAGAACGTCGTGGACGCCATCGCCTCCGGGCAGCCCATCCCGGGAGCCGCCCCCTCTCCAGCCGATCTGGCCTCGCGCGTCCGCGAACTCAAGGCGTCCGGTCGTACCCATCAGGCCGTCATGCTCGTCCGCGACGAAACCGGAATGGGACAAGAAGAGGCAGAAGCATTCATAAATGCCTTATGACTCCGATACCGGACAGAAGGTGAATTCTGTTCGGTATGAGAGTGGCAGGCTTCGTACATGCACGACGACCTCATGAGCGACCTCGCCGACGCCGAACTCGCGGAGTTCATCAGGACCACCCGCACGAATCCCGGACCACCGGCCCGCGACATCGGCCCCACCGCCCTGCGCGACGGCCAGCGCCGTCGTGCCATGGCCGCGCCCCGTGGCCCGTCACTCCCCCTCGTCGACGACATCATGATCGGCGAGCTGCCCGTACGGCTCTACCGTCCCGCGGCCGGACCGCTCCCGCTCGTCGTGTTCCTGCACGGCGGCATGTGGACGATCGGCGACCTGGAGTCCCACGACCGGGCCTGCCGCCGCCTCGCGGCCGCCGCCGAGGTCGCGGTGCTGGCCGTGGACGTCCGCCGCGCGCCCGAACATCCCTGGCCGGCCGCGGTCGACGACGCGGTGGCCGCCGTCCTATGGGCCGATCGGCACCGGGACCGGATGGGGGCCCTCGGCGTCCCGGCGGTCGCGGGTGACAGCTCGGGCGGCAACCTCGCCGCGCTCGCCTGCATGCGCCTGCGCGACGAGGGTGGACCGACTCCCCTGGCGCAGATCCTGATTTATCCGAACACCGATCTGACCTTGTCCCAGCCCAGCGTCCTGGAGAAGGGCACCGGGTGGGGCCTCGACGCGGACGCCGTCGCCTGGGGCGCGGAGATGTGGGTCCCCGAGGGGGCGATGCGGGCCGATCCTCGGGTCAGCCCGCTCCACGCGCCCGATCTGGGCGGCCTGCCTCCGGCTCTGGTGGTCACGGCCGAGCACGACCCGCTGAGGGACGAGGGCGACGCCTACGCCCGGCGTCTCACCGCGGCGGGTGTGCCGGTGAGACATCACTGTGAGGCGAAGATGGTTCACGGGTTCCTCACGCTCGACGCGGTCTCTCCCGCCGCCGCCGCGGCGGGCGACAGGCTCTTCACGCGGGTCGCGGAGCTCCTCCACGCCGCTGCCTGAATGTCGGTGGACACCGGTACGGTTTCGATCATGCTGCCCGCTCAGGTGAACCGGCTGACCGTGGAGGAGGCCGCCGACCGCTATGTCGATCTGGTCAGGGCCAAGACCGTGACCGGGGCGCTGTCCCCCGCCACAGCCGAGGTCTACGCCCGTGACGTCACCACCTTCGTACGGCTGGCAGGCCCGGGCCGGGTGCTCGACGACCTGACCGGTGAGGACGTCGACGCGGTGCTGCTGGCCTTCGCGACGAAGCCCGACGAGCGGCGCCGGGCTGACGCTCCACGTGAACAGGCGCATGTGCAGAGCGCGGCGTCGCAGGGGCGGTTCCGCCGGTCGGTGTCGGCGTTGTTCAAGCACGCAGCGTCGGTGGGCTGGGTGCAGCTGAATCCGATGTCCACGGCGTCGGTGACCGCGCGGGAACGCGGCGGCCTGCGGGCCGAGCGCCGCGCGTTGACGAAGGAGCAGGCCGAGGGTCTCATCGGGGCGGCCCGCTCCCCCGCGCAGGTTCCCCCGCGCCGGAGCGACCAGCGGACCGACGTCCGCGACGCCCTGATCGTGCTGCTGCTGGCGACACTGGGGCCGAGGGTGTCCGAGCTGGTCAGAGCCAATGTGGAGGACTTCTACACCAACGACGGCGTGCGTTACTGGCGGATCTTCGGCAAGGGCGGCAAGACGAGGGACGTGCCGCTCCCCCGTGACGTCGCCGAGGTGTTCGACGCCTACCTGACCGTGCGGGCGCAGGAGCGGGACAAGGCGTTGTTGTTGTCGTGGCGCGGCCGCAGGCTCGCGCGGGGCGACGTCCAGGCGGTCATCGACCGGGTGCAGCGGCGGGTCGATCCCGGACGGCGGCGCAGCGTCACCCCGCACGGGTTACGCCACACCACGGCGACGCATCTGCTCGCGGACGGCACGGACATGGACGCGGTGCGCCGGGTTCTCGGGCACAGCGACCTGTCCACGCTCGGCCGCTATCGTGACGAGCTTCCCGGTGAGCTGGAGGTGGCGATGCGCTCGCATCCGCTCCTGCGCGACGCGGACGGCCACAACGGCCATGACCCCCAAGACAGCTCGGGCGGCGGTGCGGCCGCAGACGGGTGAACCTGCCGCGAACGAATCCCGCCGAGTTGGAGTCCAACCTGTAAACAGGGAGGGCGCATGCGGTGTGTGCTGGTGGCGGGAGCGGCGGTCGTGGGGTTGACCGGGGCGGTGCTCGTGGCGCCGCCCGCCGGGGCGGTGGTCGAGCCCGCCGGGGCGGGAGCGGCGAGCCAGGCCCCGCCCGCGTGGAAGCTGGTCAAGGTCAACGCCCTGCCGAGAGACGACGTGCTCAACGACGTGGCCACGCTGAAGAACGGCTCGGTCTGGGCGGCCGGCCACCGGGTGGTGAACGGCAAGGTGAAGGGCGTCGTCGAGCGCTTCGACGGCAAGCGGTGGACGCTGCTGCCCGGGGTGCCTGCGGCCGACCTGACGGCCATCGCCGCGAGTTCGCCGAAGAGCGTGTGGGTGTTCGGGCAGGGCAGGGCGTCCCGGTGGAACGGGAAGTCGTGGACCACCCGGTCGCTGGGCAAGCGGTTCTCGGCCGCCGACACCGACGCGCTGAACGTGAAGGACGTCTGGGCTGTCGGGGCCCAGACGGCCTCTGCCCGGCACTGGAACGGCAAGTCCTGGCGCAGCTTCGCACTCCCCGGCCAGGCGAGCGCGGTCGACATCTACAAGGCGCGTGACGTCTGGGCCGCGGGACTGAACGGGTCACAGCCGACGATCATGCGGTGGCGTGGGGGTTCGTGGAAACCCATCGCCCTTCCCCCGGTGACGCTGCCCTCACCCGACGCGGAAGTGGGTTTCCGGGACCTCCTGGTGATGAGTCCGGAGAACGTCTGGGCGGTCGGCGGGATCAGCTGGGAGGGCGCGAACGAGGAGGGTGACGACGTCACGTTCAGCCGTACGCTCCTCATGCACTGGAACGGCACGAAGTGGACGACTCTCGTGGGGAAGACCGGCGGCCAGCCGTACACCCAGGTGACGCCCGACGGCACAGGCGGGGTCTGGGTCGTGCAGGGTGCGTGGAACGCCACGTTGTGGCATGTCACCAGATCGGGGTGGAAGAGCACGCCGCTGCCGCGCAGGCCGGGGACGGACGCCGTGTTGTCGTCCGTGGCGCGGATACCGGGTACGGCGACGACGTGGGGCGTGGGGTTCACGGTGCCACAGAGCGACCCCGACGATCCGTCGGCGAACGGTGCGTTCTGGCGGGCTCGCTGATCCGCCCTGGGACGCTCGGGTTGACCCTCACGTGACGTCAGGCCACACGCTTGATCCTGAAAGGGGGTGGACCCATGGGTTATTCGGTCGGGCAGGTCGCCGCGTTCGCCGGGGTGACGGTGCGCACGCTGCATCATTACGACGAGATCGGGCTGCTGTCGCCGGGTGAGCGGACCAGGGCGGGATACCGGCGGTACGCCGAGGCGGATCTCGACCGGTTGCAGCGGATCCTGTTCTATCGCGAGCTCGGGTTCTCCTTGGAGGAGGTCGCCACCATCCTCGACGAGCCGGGCGCCGGCCCGATGACGCACCTGCGTCGCCAGCACGAGTTGCTGCGGCGGCGGATCGGCAGGCTCCAGGAGATGGTGGCGGCGGTGGAGAAGGCGATGGAGGCGCAAACGATGGGGATCTCGCTGACCCCGCAGGAGCGGTTCGAGGTGTTCGGCGACTTCGATCCGGATGAGCACGCCCAGGAGGCCGAGGAGCGGTGGGGCGGCGGCGACGCGTTCGAGCAGAGCCGCCGCAGGACGGCCGCGTACACGAAGGACGACTGGCTGAGGATCAAGGAGGAGGGTGGTGCGTTGCTGACGGCGTTCGCCGAGGCGTTCGAGGCGGGTGTCCCGGCCGACGCCGAGCAGGCGATGGACGTGGCCGAACGGCATCGTGAGCACATCAGCCGGTGGTTCTACGACTGCTCCACCACGATGCACCGGGGCCTGGGCGACATGTACGTCGCCGATCCCCGGTTCGCGGTGAACTACGAGCGGGTCGCGGTGGGGCTGGCGGCGTACGTGCGGGACGCCGTGCACGCGAACGCGGACCGGCGCCGCGACGACGCCTGAGCCGGCCGGGCCGGTCACGGGCCTTCATCGGCGGGAAATCCCGGTGAAACAACGGCCGGTCACGATGGCCTGATGATCAGGGCCATTCTGTTCGACCTCGACGAGACCCTCTTCGATCACCGCAGGGCCGTCGCGTACGCCGCGGCGAGCTGGACGGAGTCGGTTTCGCCCGGGCATCCCCTGGTGATGGAGACGCCCGCGTTGTGGCTGGATCTGGAGAACAGGCATCTTCCGGCGTGGCATGCCGGCGAGTGCTCGTTCGCCGAGCAGCGGCGGCGCAGGCTCAGGGATTTCTGCGGCCGGATGGGCCTGCGGCTCCCGCCGGACCTGGACGCGGCCTATGCGGACTTCCTCGTGCACTACGAGGCCGCATGGGCCGCCTTCCCCGACGCGGCCGAGGTGATCGACGCGCTGGCGGGCGGCGGGCTGACTCTGGGCGTTCTCACCAACGGGGTTCCCGTGCAGCAGGAGGCCAAGCTGCGCCGCATCGGGCTGATGGACCGTCTCGACCCGGTCCTGACGCCCGATTCGCTGGGCGGGAACTTCAAGCCGTCTGCGGAGTGCTACCTGCGGGCCGCGGCGAAGCTGGGGCTGCGGCCGCAGGAGGTCGTCCTCGTCGGCGACAACCTTCAGCTCGACGCCGTCGGCCCGGCCAAGGTGGGCATGCACGGGGTCTGGCTGGACCGTTACGGCAGCTCGCCCGCGTCGGCGGTCGATCCGGAAACCTCGTCGAGGATTTCGGCGATCAGGTCGCTGAACGAGCTGCCGGGCGTGCTGCGTGTGCTCGACCCCGGGTTCGCGGCCGCCGCTCCCCCGAGGCGTACGGCACGGGCCGGTCAGGCGAGGCGTGTGTCGGCCGCGGCGGCGACGAGGCGGCGGGCGTAGCCGAGGCGTTCGTAGAGGCCGATCGCGGCGTCGTTCTCGTCATTCACCATCAGTGCCGCCCGGTCGTGCTCGGCCAGCAGGGCCTGGGTGACGAAGCGGCAGATCCGCTCCCCCAGCCCGCGCCCTCTGGCCTGTACGGCTGTCGCGACCCCGGCGAGCAGGCCCACGGTCGGCGCCGACCAGGCGTCGGCGGCGACGGCGAGCAGTTCGCCTGTCGTGTCCCGGATGCCTGCCCAGCGGCGGACCTCGGGGATGCCCGGCACGGCGTAGGAGTCGGGGTTGGCGGCCTTGAGGAGGTCGGTCACGTCCGGTTCCTCGTCGGGGGTGAGCCACTCGGCGTCCTGAACCACGTCAGGGGCCGGTGGCGGCGCGGTGGTGACCATCCACGAGAAGTTGCCGGAGAACTCGAGTTCGTCCATGGTGTCCGACAGTTCGCGGACGAGGTGGAGGTCGCCGAACGGCCGGAAGGCCGGGCCCACCTCGGCCAGGGCGTGCCGTACCAGCCGGGTGGCGTGGGCCGTGCCGCCGTGGACGGCCAGCCGGTCGCGGCGCGACGCGCGGGGGCTGGCCACGACCACCGCGTCGCCGGCGGCCCATGCCCGCACGCCGGGCTTCATGCCCTGGGCCGCCCAGACGATCAGGTCGTCGTCGGCGGAGGCGTCGACGACCTCCGCCGTACGGGTGAGCTCCCTCAAAGGATCGCGCCGGGCGTGTAGGCGGCGGCGCCGGGGTGGGCGGCGGTGATCCGCCCGACGTGTTCGACGATCTGGCCGACCTGCTCGGGCGCCGCGCCGGTGAAGGAGATCCGGTCGGCGAGCAGCGCGTCGAGTTCGGCCCGGCCGAGCGGGAACCGGGTGTCGGCGGCCAGCCGGTCGAGCAGTTCGTTGGCCTTGCCCTCCGAGCGCATGGCGAGCGCGGACGCGACAGCGTGTTCCTTGATCAGCTCGTGGGCGGTCTCCCGGCCCACTCCGGCGCGGACCGCGGCCATGAGCATCTTGGTCGTGGCGAGGAACGGGAGGTAGCGGTTCAGTTCGGCCTCGATGACGGCGGGGAACGCGCCGAACTCGTCGAGGACGGTGAGCATGGTCTCCACAAGGCCGTCGAAGGCGAAGAACGCGTCGGGCAGCGCGACCCTGCGCACGACCGAGCAGGACACGTCGCCCTCGTTCCACTGGTCGCCTGCCAGTTCCGCCGTCATGGAGGCGTATCCGCGCAGGATGACGGTGAGGCCGTTGACGCGTTCGCAGGAACGGGTGTTCATCTTGTGCGGCATCGCCGAGGAGCCGACCTGGCCCTCCTTGAAGCCCTCGGTGACGAGTTCGTGCCCGGCCATCAGGCGGATGGTCTTGGCGAGCGACGACGGGGCGGCGGCCAGTTGCACCAGGGTCGTGAGGACGTCGTAGTCGAGGGAGCGCGGGTAGACCTGTCCGACGCTGGTGAAGCGGCGGGTGAATCCGAGGTGCGCGGCGACGCGGTCCTCCAGTTCGGTGAGGCGGTCACCGGATCCGAGCAGGTCGAGCATGTCCTGGGCGGTGCCGACCGGGCCCTTGATGCCGCGCAGGGGGTACCGGTCCAGAAGGTTGTCGAGGCGTTCGTAGGCGGCGAGCAGTTCGTCGGCGGCTGTGGCGAAGCGTTTGCCGAGGGTGGTGGCCTGTGCGGCCACGTTGTGCGAGCGGCCGGCCATGACCGTCGGCGAGTGCTCGGCGGCCAGGCGGGCGAGGCGGGCGAGCAGCGCGACGACGCGGTTCCTGACGAGCAGGAGGCTGTCGCGGATCTGGAGTTGCTCGACGTTCTCGGTCAGGTCGCGCGAGGTCATGCCCTTGTGGACGTGTTCGTGGCCGGCGAGGGCGTTGAACTCCTCGATCCTGGCCTTCACGTCGTGGCGGGTGACGCGCTCGCGTTCGGCGATGGAGCCGAGGTCGACCTGGTCGACGACCTTCTCGTAGTCGGCGACCACGTCCGGCGGCACGTCGATCCCGAGGTCGGTCTGGGCCCTCAGCACGGCCAGCCAGAGTCTGCGCTCCAGCGCGACCTTGTGCTCGGGGGACCACAGGCGGGCCAGCTCCGCTGACGCGTAGCGGGCGGCCAGGACATTCGGGATTCGCGGCTTGGCACTCACGTTGGGTCAGTCTATTGAGGCGGCGCGGCCTCCCGCCCCGCCGCCCCGCCGCGGCGGCTCATGAAAGCCGGACGGCGGGGCCGCGCGCGTCGCGCGGCCCCGCCGTACCAGGGGTGCGGCTCAGGGAGCCGGGGTCAGGGCCTCCTTCTCGTAGACCTTGAGGTCGCCCTCACCCGACGGCGCCTTGGGCGTACGGCGCATGCGCTCCTTGGTCCGCTCGACCATCGTGTAGAGGGTCGGCACGAGCACCAGCGTGAGCAGCGTCGAGGAGATCAGGCCGCCGATCACGACGATCGCCAGCGGCTGGGAGATGAAGCCGCCCGAGCCGGTGACGCCGAGCGCCATGGGGGTCAGCGCGCAGATCGTCGCGATGGCCGTCATGAGGATCGGCCGGAGCCGGCGCCTGCCGCCCTCGATGACCGCCTCGGTGATGCCGAGGCCCTTGGCGCGGTACTGGTTGATCAGGTCGATCAGCACGATCGCGTTGGTGACCACGATGCCGATCAGCATGAGCATGCCGATGAGCGCGGGGACGCCCAGTGCGGTGTCGGTGGCCAGTAGCAGCCCGATCGCGCCGGTCGCCGCGAACGGGATCGACACGAGCAGGATCAGCGGCTGGATGAGGCTGCGGAACGTCGCGACCATGATCATGAAGACGATCGCGATCGCCAGCAGCATCGCGATGCCGAGGCTGGCGAACGCCTCCTGCTGGTCGGAGCTGGCGCCGCCCATCTCCCAGGTCACCCCGGCGGGCAGGGTGAGGGTCTCCAGCTTGTCGGTCACCTTGGTGGTGATCGCGCCGAGGTCGGAGGCGTCCGCGGCGCCGGAGACCGTCGCGGTCCGGTCGCCGTCCTGGCGGCTGATCTGCGTCGGCCCGTCGGTCTTGGCCACATCGGCGACCGAGCTCAGCTTGACCAGCCCGGTGGGCGTGGGCAGCTGGATCGCCTTGATCGCGGCGAGGTCGTCGGGGGCGTCGCCCACGCGGAGCACGATGTCGCTCGACCGCTCGTCGATGTCGAGCGAACCGATCGGCGCGCCGCGGAAGGCCTGCGCGACGATCTGGCCGATCGCGGCCTCGGTCAGTCCCCTGGCCGCGGCCTTCTCCCTGTCGACGTGGACCTCGACACGCTGTGCGCTGTCTTCGAGGTTGGACGCGACGTCACGCAGTCCGCCGATCCCGGCCATCGCGTCGCGCACGGTGGTGGCGGCCGTCTTCAGCTCGGCGGCGTCGGAGCCCTGGAGGACGACCTGAACCTGGTTGGAGTTGAAGCCGCCGCCCCCTCCCCCGCCAACGGTGATCTCGCCGACGTCGTTCAGCTGCTTCAGCCGGTCGCGCAGCGTCTGCTCCAGCGTCGGGGTGTCGGTCCCCTGGTTCAGCGTGACGGAGAACGACGCGCGGTCGGAGCCGCCGCCCACACCCGCGAGGAACTGGTTGCCGCCGCCGATGGTCACCTGGTACGACGCGATGCCCTTGACCGAGGACAAAACGCCCTCGACCTTCTTGGCGGCGGCGTCGGTGGTGGCGAGGTCGGTGCCGACCGGCATCCGCTGACTGATCGAGGTGGTGTCGTTGCCGGAGGAGTCGAGGAAGTTGGTCTTCAGGTTGGGGGCGAGGCCCATGGTGCCGATGAAGACGACCACCCCGATGATCAGGGTGACCACGCGCCGCTTGGTCGCGAACCGCAACACCGGCAGGTACATGCGCTGCAGCGGGCTGCGCAGCTCCCTGCGCTCGGCGTCCTCACGTGCCGCCTCGGCCTCCTGCGCCGTGAACTTCGGCGTCTTGAGGAACCAGTAGGCCAGGACCGGGATCACGGTCAGCGCCACCAGCAGCGACGCCAGCAGGGCCACGGTCACGGTGATCGCGAAGGGGCTGAACAGCTGGCCGACCAGGCCGCCGACGAACGCGATCGGCAGGAACACCGCCACCGTCGTCAGCGTGGACGCGGTGACGGCACCCGAGACCTCGCGTACCGCCCCGAGGATGGCCTGGCGTTTCGGCTCGCCGTACGCCAGGTGCCGTTTGATGTTCTCCAGCACGACGATGGAGTCGTCGACCACCCGGCCGATCGCGATGGTGAGCGCGCCCAGGGTCAGCAGGTTGAGCGAGTAGTCGCCGATCCACAACGCGATCAGGGCGATGACCACCGACATCGGGATCGAAACCGCCGTCACCAGCGTCGACCGCACCGACAGCAGGAACACCAGGATGATCAGGACGGCGAAGACCAGTCCGAGCAGGCCCTCGGTCGTGAGGTCCTCGATCGAGTTCTCGACGTAGGGCGCCTGGTCGAACACGACGGTCAGCTGGGACACGTCGCCGAGCGCGCGGGTCAGTTCCGGCAGCGCGTCACGCACGTCGTGGGAGATCTGTACGGCGTTGCCGTCGGGCGTCATCGTGACCGAGACGCCGAGGCTCGGCTTGCCGTTCGTCCGGGTCAGCGCGGTGGCGGGGGCGTCCTTGATCTCCACGGTCGCGACGTCGCCCAGCTTGACCGGCCGTAGCCGTGCCTGCGCGTTGCCCTGGGGCAGGCCGGGCTGCCCGGCACGGGCTCCCTGCGCGGCCTGGCCTCCCGCGCTCTGGCCGCCCTGCGTCCCTGCCCGGCCGGAAGCGGCGGACGGCACGGCGGGGGTGAGGTAGAGGTTCTTGAGGTCGTCGACGGTCTGCAGCCGGTCGCCCGTCTGCACGGTGAGGGACTTGCCGTCCTCGGTGAGGCTGCCGGCCGGGATCAGCGCGCCGTTCGAGCGGAGCAGATCGGGGATCGAGGCGGCGGACAGGCCGAGCAACGCGAGCTTGCGCGAGTCGGGGGTGACCACGACCTGCTTCTCGCCGGCGCCGCTCACGGTCACGTCGCGGACGCCCGTGATCGACTGCAGCTTGGGAGCCATGATCCGCTCGAGCTTCTCGAACGTGCCGTGCGGGTCGCCGCCGTCGTCGACCGCGAGGGCCATGACGGGGATGTCGTCGGTGCTGCCGGCGACCACCTGCGGGTCGACGTTCTGCGGCAGTTGCGGCTTGACCCTGGTGATCGCCTGCTGCATCTTGCCGACGACGTCGTCGACGTCGGTGCCGTACTCGTAGGCCACCTGGATCTGGGCCACCCCCTCCTTCGAGGTGGAGGTGATCTCCGTCACGCCGGGCAGTCCCTGGAAGCCGCTCTCGATCGGCTTGGTGACCTGTTCCTCGACGATCTCGGGCGAGGCGCCGGGGTAACTGGCCACAGCGAACGCCGCCGGGAACTCCAGCGAGGGGAAAAGCTGTTGCTTCAGCGAGGGGATCGCGAAGGCGCCGAAAAGGCCGAGGACAACCGCAATCATGATCACCAGACTGCGGTTGGCCAGACTCAGCCTGGCCAGGGAGGTCATCTGGCAAGCTCCTTAAGCGTGCTATCGGGGTAACTCATTAAAGTGTTTTGCCCAACGATAACACTTCGCTTGGTGCGAACATTTAGCGAGGCATTAACTTCTGGTAACCTCTCCCGGCGAGAGGTGAACGTGAGCGACTGTCGAACAGGGCGGCCCGGCGGCGCGGACGGCGGCACGCGGGGCACCGGTCAGGACCCGGCCGGCGAGCGGGACGAGATCATCACCCGGCTCGCCGAACTGCAGCGCGGCATGGGCCGCTTCTTCGCCCGCGACCGGTCGCTGCCCATCATGGCCTCCAACCTGACCATGCAGCAGCTCAAGGTCGTGATGTTCCTGTCCTTCCACGGGTCGACCTCCGGGCAGGAGCTGGCCCGCCATCTCCACGTCGGCCTCGGCACCGTGACCGGGATCGTCGACCGCGTCGCCGCCCAGGGCCTGGTCACCCGCCGGGAGGACCCGAACGACCGCCGCGTCCGCCGGGTCGAGCTCACCGAGGCGGGCAGGCGGCTCACCGCCGAGATCATCGACGCCGGAACCGCCGGCTACCGCAGGCTCCTGGAGCATCTCGACACCGAGACCCTGCGGACGATGGAGACCGTCATGCGGAAGATACAGCAGGCCATGCGGGACATGGCGGCGGAAGAGCACTCCCCCGCGCAATGACGGTGATCAGCACTGATAGCTTTCCGCCACATGTCGGCATATCTCGAATCGCTGTTCTCTCTCACTGACCGCGTCGCCCTGGTGACCGGAGGGAGCTCCGGCATCGGCGCCACCATCGCCGAGGCGCTCGGCCGTGCCGGCGCCGCCGTCGTCATCGTGGCCCGGCGCGAGCGGGAGCTGGCCGAAGCCGTCGGCCGCCTCGAAGGACACGGCGTGCGCGCCGCCGCGATCAGCGCCGACCTCGCCGACCGGACCGCCGTCGCCCGCGTGTGCGAACAGGCGCCCCGCTTCTTCGGCGACATCGACATCCTCGTCAACGACGCCGCCAACAACATCCGGCTGCCCCTGGCCGAGCTCACCCCCGACGACTACGACCAAACCATCGCGGTGAACCTCACCGCGCCCTTCCTGCTCGGCCAGTGCTTCGGCCCGCGCATGGCCGCCCGCGGCCGGGGCCGGATCATCAACATCGGCTCCCAGCAGTCGATCAGCGCCTTCGGCGACAGCGGCGCCTACGGAGCCTCCAAGGCGGGCATCTGCGGGCTGACACGCTCCCAGGCCGAGGCATGGTCGGCGTCGGGTGTCACCAGCAACACGATCATCCCCGGCTTCGTGCTCACTCCCCTGACCGAGCCGGCCCAGGCCGTGCCCGGGCGCGTGGAGGAGCTCGCCGCCCGCTCGATGATCGGCCGCAACGCCGTCCCCGCCGACTTCGCCGGGGCCGCGGTCTTCCTGGCCGGTGACGCCTCCGCGTATGTCACCGGTCAGGAAATCCGCGTCGACGGAGGCTTCAGCGTGCACTGAGCTCCCGCCGACCGGCGATGGCCCGGCGATGGGCCCTGGGTCACCCGTCCCGGCGCCTCCCTCGTACCGGCCGCGCGCCTCCCGTGCATCGGGCCGATCACTTGCGGCGGACCACCCTGGCTCCCTCACCCTCATGCCACATCTCGACCACGAGGTACTCCCCCGCCGCGTCGACCTTCGTCAGCACGACCTCGGTGACGTCCACCCGGAACAGGTCGGAACCCACCTCGGACGCGCCGAACCGCTCGCGCACCGCCGGGTCGGTGATCTCGACCGCCCTGCCCGTGAGCTTCGCGTCGCCGTCCCACGCGCTCGGATTGGATTCGTCCGGGTCGTCCGACGTGCCGTGGATCGCCAGCCGGGGATCTCGCTTGAGGTCGCGCCCCTTCACCGCGCCGGCCATCGAGCCCAGCCAGATCTCGCCGTCCTTGAAGTCGACCTCGATCCCGCTGATGCGCGGCGAGCCGTCCCCGCGCAGCGTGGCCATCGTCTTGTGCTTGCGCTTCCCCATGACCGCCAGCACGCGCGCGGCCAGGTCGGGAATCTCCTTCTCGATCTCCTGCCATGAAGCCATGCCGCCATGGTGCCCGTCCGCACCGACAATTCCTTCCGCCGCAGGCCGGGAACCCTCGAGCCGTGTGATCGGGGCTCACCCGCCCAAAGATCCGAAGGCCCCGAGCCGGGGGCCGCTTCGCACAGCGCGCTTCCCGAGGAGAAGACTTGATCCCGGAGATCGCGGCGCCACCCCCCGCGACCGGCCACCACGACATGACGCACGAACCCGACGATGGAGAAGCCATGAAGCAGCGCACACTCGGCCAGGGCCTGCGCACGTCCGCGCTCGGACTCGGCTGCATGGGGATGAGCGACTTCTACGGTCCCGGCGACGACACCGAGTCGACCGACACGATCCACCGTGCGCTCGACCTCGGCGTCACCTTCCTCGACACGTCCGACGCGTACGGGCCCTTCACCAACGAGCGGCTGGTCGGCGCGGCCCTCCGCGGCCGCCGCGACGAGGTCGTCCTGGCCACCAAGTTCGGCATCGAACGCCTGCCCGACGGCACCCGGCTGGGACACAACGGCAGGCCCGACTACGTGCGCAAGGCCTGCGACGCCTCCCTCGAACGGCTCGGCGTCGACCACATCGACCTCTACTACCAGCACAGGATCGACCCCGGCGTCCCGATCGAGGACACCTGGGGGGCGCTCAAGGAACTGGTCGAGGCCGGCAAGGTCCGCCACCTGGGCATCTCCGAGGCGGCCCCCGCGACCGTACGCCGAGCCCACGCGGTCCACCCGATCACCGCAGGACAGTACGAGTACTCCCTGTTCACCAGGGACATCGAAACCGAGCTCCTGCCGGCGCTGCGCGAGCTCGGCATCGGTCTCGTCGCCTACAGCCCGCTGGGCCGCGGCTTCCTGGCCGGGGCGTTCAGCGGGCCCGGCGATCTCGCGGCCGGCGACGTACGCCACACGCACCCGCGCTGGCAGGGTGACAACTTCGCCGCCAACCACGCGCTCGCGGCGAAGATCGGTGAGATCGCGTCGGGCGCCGGCGCCACGCCCGCGCAGGTCGCGCTCGCCTGGGTGCTGGCCCAGGGCGACGACGTGGTGCCGATCCCCGGCACCAAGCGCGTCAGCCGCCTGGAGGAGAACGCGGCCGCCACCGAGATCGAACTCGGCTCCGCCGACGTCGAGGCGCTCGAATCCCTGGCCGCCCAGGTGTCAGGCGAGCGCTACAACGCCGCGCAGATGTCCGGGGTCAACCGCTGACGACTGGCTCGGGCGGGCCGATTCGGCGCGGATTCGGGGTTCGGCGAGGCACCACCACCTCGCCGAACCGGGCGCCTTTACAATGTAGATCAAATCATTCGGGGGCCTGGCCGTACATGACGGACAGTTCGGCCCCGATCCGTCCCAGCTCGTCCTGGACGGATCGAGGGTCGACGACCTCGATCATCGTGCCCCACCCCGCGAGGTGCCTGGCGATGTCCAGCGGCGTCGGCGCCCCCAGGCGGACCCGGGCACGCCCGTCCTCGACCTCGCCTTCGACGTGACAGTGCCGCCCGAACTGGTTTCGCAGCACCGGCACGAACCTGGCCTGGACGAGTGCCGTCGCCCAGGTGCGGGAACGCCGCCGCTCCACATCGCCGACCACCTCGCGCCACGCGGCGGCGAGCGTGAAGCCGTCCGGGCGCTCGGACGGCTGGTCGGTCGGCTCGGCACCGGCGATCCGGTCGACCCGGAACGTCCGCCGGCCTCGCTCGGTCCCCGCGAGCAGGTACCAGATCTCGCCCTTGCCGACCACGCCCCACGGGTCGACGAGCCGTTCCGTCCGCTTCCTGGCGCCGTCGGTGTAGGTCAGCCGGACCTTCCGTCGCCGGATCACGGCGGCCTGCAGCACTTCGACTAATTCCGGCCGCTGACGGTCGTGCTCGCCCCACCGGGCGTGGTCGATCACCGTGGCGCCGGCGGCGGCCTCGGCGTCCGCCTGGAAGGTCCTCGGCAGCGCCCGCACGAGTTTGCGCAACGCCGCCTTGGCCTCGCCCGAGACGGACGCGGCCGGCCCGACGAGCAGGAACAACGCCTGCGCCTCGGTCGCCGACAGGCCGGTGAGGTCGGTCCTGGCGCCGCCGACGAGCGACCAGCCGCCGCCGCGCCCCGGCTGCGGGTACACCGGGACGCCCGCCGCGGACAGCGCCTCCAGGTCACGGCGGGCGGTGGCGACCGACACCTCGAGCTCTCCGGCGACCTCGGCGGCGGTCACGCGGCCGCGGGCCTGCATGAGAAGGAGGGTGGCGACGAGGCGGTCAGCGCGCATACCCCAGTTTCTCCATCAAAGTGCTCAATTGGTGAGCACTTCAGGTCGGAGGATGGACCTGTCGTCAACCGCCAGGGAGGAACCACCGATGTTGCGAGGACTCACCACCGTCAGCCTCTTCGCCGACGACGTTACGGCCGCGGCGAGCTGGTACACCGAACTGCTCGGCGCCGAGCCGTACTTCACCCGACCGGTCGGCGGGCCGCCCGCGTACGTCGAGTTCCGCGTCGGCGACTACGAGCACGAGCTCGGGATCGTCGACAGCCGGTTCGCCCCACACGACCGGCCGGACGGGCCCGGCGGCGCCATGATCTACTGGCACGTCGACGACGTCCGGGCCGCGTTCGACCGGCTGATCTCCATGGGTGCCGCGGTGCACGAGAAGCCGGTCGAGAGGGGACCCGGCTTCGTCACCGCGTCCGTCGTCGATCCGTTCGGGAACATCCTCGGCGTGATGTACAACCGCCACTACCTGGAGATCCTCGAGGCTGCCACGTGAGCCGAACCCCCTGAGGCCGCCGTCCCGATGAGTCCGGTCACGATCGCGCCGCCGTACGGCCCGGCCGTACGGCGAGCGGCCACAGACCGGCGAGCACGAGCGCCAGGAGCGCGGTGGGCACGACCGGCGCGTAAGGACCGCCGTGATCGACCATCCATCCGCCGGCCGCCGCCCCGACGACCACGGACGCGAGCAGCACGACGTTGTGCCACTGCACCCGTCCCTCGATGACCAGGCCCGCCACAACGCCCGTGAGCGTCCCGGTGAAGAAGGTGGTCGACAGGCCGGGGACCCCGAAGGTCCTGATCACCGCGCTCTGCACGCCCATGGCCAGCGACGCCACACCCGCGAGCGTGAGCCGCACACCCGCCGTGGGATGCCCGCCCTCGGCCGCCCACACCCCCAGCAGCCCGGCCAGCATCAGGAACTCGGCCCCCAGCACGATCGCCACCCGGACGCCCCAGCCGGGATGGCCCGGCGCCGTCCGGCCGATGACGTGGCTGCCCGCGAGCACGCCGGCGACGAACCCGGCGATGGCCCCCAGCGCGTGCGCGGCGAGGGTCGCGTCGGGACGGCCCGCGGCGAGGCCGAGCAGGACCAGGTTCCCGGTCATGACGCTGGTGAAGACGCCGCCCAGCCCGAAGAAGCTGATCCCGTTGGTCGCCCCCGTCGCCAGCGTCAGCGCGGTCGTGAGGATCCGCGGCCCGGCACGGGCCGGCCCTTCCGCGCTCGGGGCGGTCGCCGCAGCCCGCATCCCGCCTCCCCCGCCCACCGTCCCGGGCGGACGGTCCTACCGTTCAGCTTCCCCGGACTCGGCCCGACGCACCGCGCGGGACGCGATGAACGTCTCGATGCCGTCGAGCACGCGCTGCAGACCGAACTCGAACGCGTGCCGGGGATCGTAGGCCGCGTTGTGGGCCTCGCCGGCGGCCGCGCCGACCCGGGTTGCGAGGGGGTACCGGGCGGGGTCGAAGACCTTGGCGAAGAACGGGGAATGGGCGTACCACCACTCCTCGTCGGTCATCCCGGTGCTGCCCTCCGCCTGCGCCGCCTCCACCGCCCCCCGCGCCGCGCCGGTCACGTACCCGTCGACCAAGGTGATCACCGAGTCCATCTCGACGTCGTCCAGCCCGATGCCGTCGACGGCCCGCAGCTCGTAGTCGTACTTGGCGACGATGTTCGGCCCCAGGGGCGGACGGGTGGCGGACACGTGCAACATCCACGGATGCCGCTGGAACAGGGCCAGGTTCTCCCTGGCGACCAGCTCCAGCCTGCCCCGCCAGCCGCCGGGCACGTCCTCGGGCATGGCCACCTCGCCGCAGACCACGTCGAACATGACGTCGAGCAGCTCTGCCTTGCCCGGCACGTAGGTGTAGAGCGACATCGTGCCGACGCCGAGCCGCTCGGCCACCTTGCGCATCGACAGCGCGGCGATCCCCTCGGCGTCGGCCACCTCGACGGCGGCCCGCACGATCACCTCGACGCTCAGGTCGGGCTTGCCCTTCCTGCTCGTCCGCTCCCCCGTGCGCCACAGGATGGCCAGGCTTCGCGCCGGATCTCCCCTGCCCGTGTACTCCGTCATCGCCGCGAAGTCTATCCCCGACACCGTACCGTATGCTGTACGGTACAACGTACGGAACCGAGAGGACAGGAGGCGGAGATGACGTTCGCGGTAATCGCGGAAGGGCTGCGCAAGCGCTTCGGCGAAACCCCGGCGGTCGAGGGCTTCGACCTGACCGTGCCCGAGGGCGGCGTGTGCGGGCTGCTCGGCCCCAACGGCGCGGGCAAGACGACGGTGGTGCGCATGCTGACCACGCTGCTGCGGCCCGACGGCGGCCGCGCCTCGGTGGCGGGCCACGACGTCGTGCGGCAGGCCGCACAGGTCCGCTCGCACATCGGGCTCGTGGGCCAGAACGCCGCCGTCGACGAGGTGCTCGGCGCACGGCAGAACCTGGTCATGTTCGGGCGGCTGTCCCACCTGGGCCGCGCCCGCTCCCGCTCCCGCGCCGACGAACTGCTCGAACGGTTCGGCCTGGCGGAGACGGGAGACAAGCCGGTCAAACAGTTCTCCGGAGGGATGCGCCGCCGCCTCGACCTGGCGGTCAGCATGATCCTCGCCCCACCCGTGCTGTTCCTCGACGAGCCGACGGCCGGCCTCGACCCGCGCGGCAGGGGCGAGGTATGGGAGGCCGTACGCGCGCTCGTCGCCACGGGCCGCACCGCCCTGCTCACCACGCAGTACCTGGAGGAGGCCGACCAGCTCGCCGACCAAATCGCGATCATGGACACCGGGAAGGTGATCGCCGAGGGGACCCCGCGGGAGCTCAAGTCGGCGCTGGGCGGCGACCGCGTCGAGGTGGTCGTCCATGACGCCGCCGACCTCCAGGCGGCGACCGGCGTCCTCGAGCGGGCCACCGGCGCGAAGGTCACGCTCGACGCCGACACGCGCCGTGTCAGCGCGCCCGTGCGCGAGAAGGCCGCCGCCCTCGCCGAACTCGCCCGTGAACTCGAGACCACCGGACTCGCCGTCGAGGACATCGGCGTCCGCAGACCCACCCTCGACGAGGTGTTCCTCCACCTGACCGGACCCGAAGACTCCCGGAAGGAGGTCGCCGCATGACCACGGCCACCCCACACGCCCCGCACATCCCGTACGGCCCGGCCTCGCGGCTGAAGTGGGCGGTGGCCGACGGCTGGACCATGACCGCGCGCATCCTGGCGCACTGGGCCAGGCAGCCCGGCCAGGTGGCCGTCGGCCTGCTGTTCCCCGTCATGATCGTGCTGATGTTCGGCTACCTCTTCGGCGGCGGCATGGCCGTACCCGGAGGCGGCGACTACCGGGAGTTCCTCATGCCCGGCATGTTCGCACTCAGCATGCTCTTCGGCGTCGAGGCGACCTTCACCGCGGTCGCCGCCGACGCCGCCAAGGGTGTGACCGACCGGTTCCGCTCGATGCCGGTCTCCCGCTCCGCGGTCGTGGTCGGCCGGTGCGCGGCCGACATGATCAACAGCGTCCTCGGACTCGCGGTGCTCGTCCTGTGCGGCCTCGCCGTCGGCTGGCGCTGGCACGAGGGCTGGGGCAGGGCCGCCGCGGCCATCGGCCTGCTGTTGCTCCTGCGCCTGGCCTTCCTGTGGATCGGCATCCACCTCGGGCTCGCCATCGGCTCCCCCGACGCCGTGATGGCCCTCCAGATCCTGGTGTGGCCCATCGGCTTCCTGTCCAACGCGTTCGTCTGGACGGACACGATGCCGGGCTGGCTGGCCGCCGTGGCGGAGTGGAATCCGCTGGCCGCCACGATCACGGCCACCCGTGAGCTGTTCGGCAATCCCACCGGCGGCGGATCGTGGATCGCCGAGCACTCACTGGCGATGGCCCTGTTCTGGCCGCTGGCGCTGACCGCGATCTTCTTCCCCCTCGCCGTACGCCGCTACGCCCGGCTCGACCGCTGACCAGGCAACCCACTGTGTCCAATATGTGCCTTCATGGGAAAATTGAAGGGCCATGGCGACGGACATCGAGGTGATCCTCAACGACCGACCCGGTGAGCTGGCCCGACTGGGAGAGATCACCGGGGAGTCCGGCGTGAACGTGCTCGGCCTCGCCGCCGTCACCGGGGACGGGAAGGGCGTCGTGCACATCCTCGTCGACGACGACGTGGCGGCCCGGTGCCGCGAAACGCTCGAATCCGCCGGCATGGGCGTGGTCGAGGTGCGCCCGGTCATGGTCGTCGACGTCGAGCACCGGCCCGGCACGCTCGGCGAACTCGCCAGAGAGCTCGCCGACGCCGGCGTCAACATCGACCTGGCCTACACCACCTTCGGCGGCGTCCGGCTCGTGATCGCCACCGACGACCTGGACGCCGCGTCCTCCGCGCTCGACTGGCCGTCCGACCGCGCCACCCCCTATCCCCCCAGCATCTGGGACCAGCCCGAGTGACGTCCTGATCCTTTTCTGACGAGCGTTCGGCGGCCCCGTCCGGATCCGTCCGATCCGCGCACGGCAGCCGTCACACGACGGGAGTACCCCCGCCCTCCTCCTTCTGGCCGCCGGGTATCAGGGACGCGTCAGGGTCGCTCCCGATGCCCCTCCGCCCCCGCCTCGACGAGGCTTGATCTCGTGCTGGACGTCCTGAGAGACCAGAGCCTCCTCATCGTCTGCGCGGCACTGTTCGGTTTCCTCGTCCTGGACGGCATGCTGCTGATCGGCCTCGTGATCCCGGCCGACGCGCTCATCATCCTGGCGGGGACCGCGGCCGGCGGACCGGCCGAGGTCGCGGCGGTGATCGCCTCCGGTTCTGCCGGGTGCGTGACGGGCGCGTCCGTCGGCCACCTCCTCGGCCGCCGGTACGGCTCCCGCCTCGTGCACGGCCGATGGGGGTCGCGAATCGGCGACGAGCGCTGGCAACGGGCACGCCATGTTCTGGGGCGCAGCGGCCCCGCGCTCGCGCTCTCCTACTTCCTGCCGGTCATGGACTCGCTCATCCCGGTTCTGGCCGGAACGCTCGGCATGCCGTACCGGCGGTTCGTCGCCTGGGTCCTGGTGGGCGGGACCGCGTGGGTGGCCACGGACGCGATCGTTGGTCACGCCGCCGCGGAGATAGGCAACGTCTGGCTGACGGCCGCCGTCGCGGCCCTGCTGATCGGCGCGTCCGCCGCCGTCCGGATGGGCCGCTCGCGCCGTGCCGAGGAGGCCGAGGCCGCGGAGACCGTCGACGCCGCATGATCACGCACGACGACCTCCCAGGTCAGCGGGTGCCTCCCCGAAAGCGTGCATGATCACGGTGCGCGTCGCCGCTGGTGAGAACGCCTGTCGCCGAACCTGTGCATGATCACACCCAAATTGGGCGGGGGCATGATCACACCTAACTGAGGGGGGTCACTGGAGTCTCAGGGTGATGAACGGGTCGTCGTCGTCCGGCGGGAGGTGGCGCGACACCTCCACGAACCCGTGGGACAGCGCGAACCGCAGCCCGTCCACGTTCGAGGCCAGGACCACCGTCTCGATCGTCCGGGCCCCCGACGTCCGGGCGTGGGCCATCTCCCTCTCGTACAGCTCCCCGCCGTACCCGTTCCGCCGATGGGCGGGAAGCACGCGGACGATCACCGTGGACGTCGCGGAGCCGCCCACCGGAGGACGCACGGTCGTGCAGCCGACGAGCTCGTCGCCGAGATACGCGACCTCCAGATGGTTGCGCCCGGCCCGCTCACGGACCTCATCGGCCGACAGGGGATCCGACGGGATGATCACGTTGTGGACGTGGCGCCAGTCTTCGAGCGTGGCGTCGCCGACCTGTTCGATGCGAAGTCGAGGCATCGCGACACTCAACGGCAACGCCCGGGGACGCGTCAACCACTTAAACGGCCCGCCGACCGGCCCGGACGGCTGGTGATGATCGCTGCAGGTTCGGGTGTTCTGGCAGGTTGAGCGAATTTCCTCACCCCCAGCGCCTTTACAATGTAGATTTCTATTACGATCGGGCGTGATGGACACCCCCGCCATACCGGACCGGAGCCCGGCGCCCCGGCCGGCGCCCGATCCGTACCACGCCTACCTCGACGCGCTCCCGAGCCTCGAGTCCAAGCGGACCATGCGCGGGTGCCTCGACCGTCTCGCCCGCCTGATCACGGGAGATCCCGACGCGACGGGTGCCGGCCAGCCGTGGGAACGGCTGCGTTACGAGCACACCGTCCGCCTGCGCACCCTGATGCGTGAGCAGGGCTGGTCCCCCGCGCACGTCAACAAGCATCTGGTCGCTCTGCGCCGCGTGCTCAAGGAGGCCTGGCGCCTCGGCCTGATGAGCGGCGAGGACTACCAGCGGGCCGCCGACCTGCCCGCCTTCAAGCACACCCGGCTGCCCGCGGGCGCCCACGTGCCCGCCGAGGTTCTCGCGGCCTGCCTGGAGGCGTGCGACGACGACCACTCCCCAGCCGGCCGCCGGGACGGCGCCATGCTGGCGGTGCTGTACTCGACCGGATGCCGCCGGGCCGAACTCGCCGGTCTGCGGCTCGGCGACTTCGACCGGCCGGCCCGTTCCCTGCGCGTCCGCGGGAAGGGAGACAAGGAACGCCTCGTCTACCTCACCCCCGAGGCGGTGCAACGCCTGGACCTGTGGTTGTCGGAACGCGGCAGGCAGGCGGGGCCGCTGTTCTGCCCCATCAACAAGGCCGGGCGTCTGCGCCTGTCCCACATGACCGGCCAGGCGGTCGCCGACGTCGTCGCGCGCCGCCTCACCTCGGCCGGAGCCTCGAAGCGGACGCCGCACGACTTCCGCCGCACGTTCATCGGCGAACTGCTCGACGCCGGCGTCGACCTCGCGACCGCCCAGGCGCTCGTCGGGCACGCCTCCCCGGCCACGACCGCCCGGTATGACCGGCGCCCCGAGCGCCGCCGCAGGGAGGCCGTCGACCGCCTGCGGATCCCCGGAGCCCCGCCGGCGAGCTGACGGCCCCTCAGCCCGCTCTCGCCGGCCGCGTCGCCGGACGGGGACGGCCAGTGCCGCGGCGCGGCGTGCAGGGCGTCGACCGCAAGCAGATCGAGCGGACCCGGGTCAACCTGTTCGCGTTGGTGGACGCGTGAACGATCAGGCGGCAGTGCGCCCGATCCGGTAGAGGACGTGGCGCCGGAGGGGGCTGTCCTCGGCGAGCGCCGGGTGGTCGAAATCCTCCGCCGGATCGCGCGACATGCCGATCCGGCGCATCACGGCCTGAGACCTGAGATTCCCGACGGCAGTGAACGAGACGACCTCCGGCAGGCCCAACCGGCCGAACGCGTCGTCCAGCACGGCCGACGCGGCCTCCGTGGCGTAGCCGTACCCCCAGGCGTGCCTGGCCAGCCGCCAGCCGATCTCGACGCACGGCGTGAAGGCGGCCGTGAACCGCGGGACGCTAAGGCCGGTGAAGCCGAGGAAGGTCCCGTCGGCCTCGACGGCCCACAGCCCGAACCCGTGCTCCTCGAAGCCGGCCTCGATCCGCCGGGCCAGGGCGTCGCTCTCGTCCCTGGAGAGGGCGGCGGGGAAGTGCTCCATGACCACGGGGTCCGCGTTCAGGGCCGCGAACGGCTCCAGGTCGCCCTCCCGCCATCTCCGCAGCGACAACCGCTCGGTCTCGAGCATGTTTCCTCCCGCCTCACGACCTCTCCCGCCCCGCCGAGGTTAGCCCTTCGCGTGTCCGCTCAGAAAAAGATTGTTCCCGAATCGGTCTATAACGGACATTCCGCATCGCCGCCGGAATAGGGATCCCTGAGAGTCCGTTAAGCTCAGTGTCGGCCGATGTGGTTTGTGTCCCCCGGGCCGCAATTACCGCCTTCACGGAATACCGTTCGGCTGGAGCCGTGTTGTGCATCTCGCCGAGGAGGCGACCGCCACATCGGCCCTCGGCGTGAACGCCCCGCGAGGCATCTGCCTCGCGGGGCGTTCGTGTGTCCGGGGACGGCCGGGGCCGCCTGCTCCAACCGGGCGGCCGCCGATTTGGCGGAGCCCTACAAAATACGTGAACGGGAGTTGCCCGAGCCACACACTCCCGGGCGCATCGGCCCCGCCTAGGGTTGATCGCATCATCCGTCGGAGGAGAGCCCGTGCTTTACCGCAGCGCCAAGATGGTCACCGCTCCGCTGGTCCGCCTGCTGTGGTGGCCGAAGGTAGAAGGCCGGGAGCACGTCCCCGCGCACGGCCCGGCGATCCTGGCGTCCAACCATCTCTCGGTGCTGGACTCCTTCTTCCTGCCCGCGCTGCTGCGACGCCCGATGCGGTTCGTCGCCAAGAACGAGTACTTCACCGGCAACCGCCTCACCGCCACCTGGATGGGGGCCATGGGGACGATGCCGATCGACAGGGACAACGCGTCCGCCGCCCAGGCGATGCTCGACTCCGCGGTGGGGGTGCTCGAGGCGGGCGAGATGTTCGGCATCTATCCCGAGGGCACCCGCTCCCCCGACGGCCGCCTCTACCGGGGCAAGATCGGTGTGGCGTGGCTCACTCTCACGACGGCCGCCCCGGTGATCCCCGTGGCGATGCTGGGGACCGAGAAGGTGCTGCCGCCCGGCACCTCGATCCCGCGCCTGCGCCGGTTCGGCATCCGCCTGGGCGCCCCCATGACCTTCACCGGAGACGCCGCCAGCGCCCGCGACCGCCGGGCCGTGACCGACGAGGTGATGGCGGCCATCCAGAAGCTCTCCGGGCAGGAGTACGTGCCGAAGTACGGCACCAGCGTGAAGAACGCCGCCTGACTTGCGCGTCGGTAACGATTTGTCCACGCTAGGCTCTCCGTCGTCCCGCAATCTCTGCGAGCAGTCGTTCTGAAGTTGACGTGCGGGCTCAGGACATGGGGGTGCACATGCCACGAGGACGAATCGTCGCCATCACATCGGTCGCGGGCGTGCTCGTGGTGGCCGCGGCCGCCGGGGGCGCGTACTACGTGCTCCACACCCGCGGCACCCCTCAGGAGACGGCGCAGCGGTTCACCGCTGCGTGGACGCGCGGCGACCTCGCGGGCATGAAGACCGATCTCACGGCGGCCGACCCGGCGTTCGACTCCGTCTACTCCGAGCTCACCAAGAACCTCGGCGCGACCAAGGTGGCCGTGAGCGGCCTCAGCGTGAGCAAGCCGGTCAACGACCGAGCGACGGCCACCTACACCGTCACCGCCACGCTCAAGAACATCGGCGACTGGTCCTACAAGGGCACGCTCGATCTCGCGGTCAAGGACCACTACTGGAAGGTGGACTGGTCGCCAAAGGCGGTCCACCCCGACCTCGACGGGTCCAACCACCTGGCGATCAAGACGTCGTGGCCGCAACGCGCGGTGATCCTGGCCGCGAACGGCGAGCGCATCGACACCGGGGACGTCGGCGGCTCGGTCCAGCAACTCGTGGGATACCTCGACAAGGCCACCGCGAAGGACGTCAAGAAGCTCGGCACCGCCTACCGCGTGGGGAACGCCATCGGCAGGGGCGGTCTCCAGGAGACCTTCCAGAAGCAGCTGGCCGGAACCCCCACCACCGAGATCCAGGTGACCGGCGCGGAGAAGAAGGTCCTCCACACGATCGAGGGCAAGGCCGGCAAGGACGTCGCCACGAGCATCGACCTGCGCGTGCAGAACGCCGCGGCCGACGCCGTACGGGACAACGACAAGCCCACCTCGCTCGTGGCCATCCGCCCGTCGACCGGTGAGATCGTGGCCGTCGCCAACAGCGTGGGCGGCTTCAACCGGGCCCTCGGCGGCACCTATCCGCCCGGCTCCACGTTCAAGACGATCACCGCGGCGGGACTGCTCGCGGCAGGGCTGACGCCCTCGTCCAAGGTCACCTGCCCGGAGAAGTCGAAGATCGGCGGACTGGACATCCGCAACTCCGACCACGAGGCGTTCGGCTCGTTGTCGTTCCTCGACTCCTACGCCCACTCGTGCAACACGACCTTCGCCCCGCTGGCCGCCGAGAAGCTGGGAGCGCAGAAGCTCTACGACATCGCCACCCAGCTCGGGTTCAACCAGGCGTTCAACATCGGCGTGCCGGCGACGAAGGGCAGCATGCCCAAGGCCACCAGCGACGCCGAGCTGGCCTCCGAGGCCTTCGGGCAGGCCAGGATCACCTCCAGCCCGCTGGTGATGGCCACGGTGGCCGCGGCCGCGGCCGACGGCAGCTGGCGGCCGCCCACGCTGGTTCCCGCGCTCAAGCAGAAGCTGCGCCCCAAGCCGCTGCCCGACGGGGTGGCCGCCCCGCTCCAGCAGATGATGCGGGCCGTGGTCACCAAGGGCACCGCGCACGCGGCCGGGCTGCCGTCGGGCACCGCGGGCAAGACCGGGACGGCCGAGTTCGGCCCGGCGGGCAAGATCCAGACGCACGCCTGGTTCATCGGCTTCCGGGGTGACATCGCCTTCGCCGTGGTCGTCGAGGCCGGCGGCATGGGCGGGGACGTGGCGGCGCCCATCGCCGCCGACTTCCTCAAGTCTCTGTGAGCGGCGGGAACCGGCGGACGCCCTCGCCCGCTGAGCCGGGCGAGGCCGGGCGGTGCGTCAGCTCTCCGAGTTCGCCTGTCTGAACCACTCGATCTGCCTGGCCCCTCCGGCGAGACCGGACAGCAGGGCCAGCCCCTGCTCGGAGACGCTGCCGGGCTCGGCGTGGTAGACGACCAGGACCTGGCCGTCGGTGCCGACGACGGCCAGCTTCTCGTAACGCAGCTCGAGCGGCCCGACCTGGGGGTGGTCGAGGTGGAAGACGCCGCTGCTCTTCTGCTTGACGTCCTGACGGGCCCACAGCCGGCGAAACCGCTCGCTGCACACCGACAGCTCGCCGACCAGTTCGGCCACGCGCGGGTCGTGCGTCTCGTCGCCCGCGAGCGCGCGCAGCCCCGCCACGGTGCTCGCGGTGATCTTCTCCCAGTCGCGGTAGAGGTCGCGCACCGCGGGGTCGAGGAACGCGGCCCGCAGCTGGTTCACCCCCCGGGCGTAGATCGGGGACAGCGCCGACGCCAGGGGATTGGCGAGCAGGACGTCCAGATGACGGCTCTGGACGTAGGCGGGGGTGTCGGCCCACGACATGACGAGTTGCTGGATGCCCGCCGGCACCCTCTCGGGCTTGCGGGGCGCCCGCCGGCGCACCGCGGGCCGCGCGAGCCGGTAGAGGTGGGCGGTGGCGTCCTCGTCGAGCCGCAGAGCCTGGGCCAGCGCCTCGAGCACCTGCTCGGACGGATGCTGGTCGCGGCCCTGTTCCAGCCGCACGCAGTAGTCGATGCTGATGCCCGCCAGCATGGCGAGCTCCTCACGGCGCAGGCCGGGCACCCGGCGGCGTCCCATGGCAGGCAGCCCGACGTCCTGCGGGCGCACCAGCTCTCGCCGCGCCCGCAGGAATTCGCCCAGCGAGTTGCCTCCGTCCATGCCTCCACGTTATGTGCGCGGAGGCGAATGATCCTGTCCCTGCTACTCCCAGGAACGCCGGATCCCCGCCCATGAGGGCGAGGCTCCCGGCGTGCGAAGCGCCGCCGCTCACATGGGGAACGCGGCCGCGTCGTTGTGCAACGCCATGATCAATAACGTTGTGATCAAGGTCGCGATCAGGAGCCAGCTCACGATGATGATCACCGTCGACCGCTGCGGCCGCCGCGCCCGGGTGGGTTTGCCCTGCCGTCCCTGCGCGCGCCGCTCCACGCGTTCGTTGAACGACTCGAGCCGGGCCGCGAGGCGGGGGTCCTCGTCGGTGAGATGCTGCTCGATGATCGCCAGCATCCGCGCGTCGTCCTGCGACCAGGCCATGGCGCACCTCCCATGAACGCAAGGTGTGTGCGGACGTTCTGCCCAACGATGAAGATCGTTAGCCGCTTTCCAGGGGCCGTATTTACCCATCCGTTGGGAAGTTGCGATCACGCTCGAACTTTTGTTCCAATCAAGGAATGCGCTGGGACAATCTGCGTCTGACCGATCACGATACGGACACGGCGGCCACCCCGCTGTTCGCGCGGAACGCCGTCGCGAGGACATTCGACACGCCCGATTTCCGGGGCATCACGTTCTACGAGGTCCGCGCCCGGTCGATCATCAACCGCGTCCCGGGGGCGAGCCGGGTGCCCTTCGAGTGGACGATCAACCCCTACCGCGGCTGCAGCCACGCGTGCACCTACTGCTTCGCCAGGAAGACGCACGAGTATCTGGACCTCGGATCGGGCGAGGACTTCGACTCGAAGATCATCGTCAAGATCAACGCGCCCGAGCTGGTCCGCAGGGAGCTCGCCGCCCCGAAGTGGGCAGGCCACCACGTCGCGATGGGCACCAACGTCGACTGCTACCAGCGGGCCGAGGGCCGATACCGGCTGATGCCGGGCATCCTGGCGGCCCTCAGGGACGCCGCCAACCCGTTCTCGATCCTCACCAAGGGGTCCCTCATCCTGCGCGACCTCGACCTCCTCGTCGAGGCCGCCGAGGTGACCGACGTCGGCACGGCCGTCTCTGTCGGCTTCGTGGACGACGCCCTGTGGCGGGCGGTCGAGCCGGGCACACCCCATCCGCGCAAGCGGCTGGATGTCTGCGCCACCCTCAACGACCACGGCATCCGATGCGGCGTCCTGATGGCCCCGATCCTCCCCTACCTCACCGACTCGCCCGCGATGCTCGCCGAGACCGTCCGGCGAATCGCGGACAGCGGTGCCACGCACGTCGCGCCCATCACCCTCCACCTGCGCCCCGGCGCGCGCGAGTGGTTCATGGCCTGGCTGTCCCGCGAGCACCCCCGCCTCGTCCCGCGCTATCTGGAGATGTACGGCAGGGGCGCATACGCCCCCAAGGCGTACCAGGAGCGCATCCGCCGGGAGGTGGAGGAACTCGCCCGGCAGTTCGGCATCGGCCGGACGAACGCCCGCGAAGCCCGGCGGATCACCCCGCGAACGCGGCCCACCGGGCCGGCGGCGCCCCCACCCGAGCAACTCACGCTCATCTGAGACGCCGGACAGCCATGCACGGACCGCCCGGGCCGCTACGATCCCCGGCCGTGGAAGAGTTCACCGCGCCCGGCGACACGGGCAGGTCAGACGAGTTCGGCCGGATCGTCCGCGCCCATACGGCCCTCGGCCCCGTGCCGTACGTGCCGGAGATCATGCTCCACCTGGCCCGCCCGGCCGACGCGGCACCGGAGGGGCCCGCGGCCACCGCCGTTTCCTCCCCGTCGCACGAACCCGCCCCAGGGGCCGGCTTCGGGGCCGGCCTGGGGGCCGCCGAACCCGCCGGTCCCCGGGCGGAGGACGGCGAGGACGACCGGCTCTACGAGATGTGGGAGCGGCTCGGGCGGCTGCCGTTCTGGGCCTACGCCTGGGCGGGAGGTCAGGCGCTCGCCCGTCACGTCCTCGACCATCCGGAGCTCGTGCGCGGCCGCACGGTGCTCGACCTGGCCGGCGGCTCCGGCCTGGTCGCCGTCGCCGCCGCCCTGGCGGGCGCGGCCCGGGTGACCTCCAACGACGTCGACCCGCACGCCGTGGCCGCGACCGCGCTCAACGCGCGCGCCAACGGCGTGACGGTTACGGTCCAGGGAGGCGACCTCCTCGATTCGATGCCCGCGGAGGAGGTGATCCTCGCCGGAGACGTCTTCTACGAACGCCCCCTCGCCCGCCGGGTCATGCCCTTCCTGGAGCGGGCGGAGGGCGAGGTGCTCGTCGGGCATCCCGAGCGTGCGTGCTCCTACCTGCCACGAGATCGCTTCCAGCCGGCCGGGCGGCACCTCGTGCCGGCGCCGCTGGAGAACGCGCCCGTCACGGCCGCCACGATCTGGCGCCTGATGTGACGCACATCACACCAACGCGAGCTCCCGTGATCGCGTCTCAGAAGGGGGACTTGAACACGAGATAAACGGGACATGACTTGTCGAAAACCTTCCGCGGCCGAGTCGCGAAGAAAGCAACACGGGCAGTGGTCAATCCGCTGCTCAACGTGCTCCGCCGGGCACTGCTCGGGGCGCTGAGAGCCCGCGACTGGCAACGGGCCCGCTCGGCGCCGCCGCCGAGCGACCGGCAGATCCGGATCCTGCTCCTGCACGCCAACGGCATGGGCGGCACCATCCGGACGGTCTTCAACCTGGCCGGCCACCTCGCACGCACCCACGACGTCGAGGTCGTCAGCGTGGTCAGGAACCGGGAGAACCCCTTCTTCCCCGTCCCGCCCGGGGTCCGCATCCGTTACCTCGACGACCGGGTGGCCGGGCGCAAGGGCTTCCTGTCGCGGCTCCCCGCTCTCCTCGTCCCGAGGGACGAGGCGGCCTACAAGTGGTTCACGCTCGAGACCGAGATCAAGCTGATCCGGTACATCCGATCCCGCCGCGAGGGCGTCCTCATCAGCACCCGGCCCGCCCTGAACCTCCTCACCGCGCTGTTCGCGCCGCCCGAGGTCGTCACCGTCGGGCAGGAGCACCTCAACCTCGCCTCCCACCAGCGGCCGGTGCGCCGGCAGATCGTCCGCCGCTACGGCAGGCTCGACGCCCTCGTGACGCTGACGGAGACCGACCTCGCGGCCTACGACGCCGCACTGCTCGCCCGGCCGCGGGTGCTCACCCGGATGCCCAACGCGGTGACGCGCCTGAACGGCGGCATCTCCCCGCTGACCGGCAAGACGGCGATCACCGTCGGCCGCCTCACCCATGCCAAGGGCCACGACCTGCTGATCCGGGCCTGGGTCCACGTCGCGGCGCGCCACCCCGACTGGACCATGCGCATCTTCGGCAGCGGCCGCAAACGCGACAAACTGCGGGCGGCCATCGACGAGCACGGGCTGGCCGGGAAGGTGGTCCTCGAGGGCGCGGCCACGGACGTCGGCGCGGAGATGGCCAAGGCGTCCATGTTCGTGCTGAGCTCCCGGCTCGAGGGCCTGCCGATGGTCCTCCTCGAGGCCATGAGCAAGGGCCTGCCGATCGTGAGCTTCGACTGCCCCACCGGCCCCGCCGAGCTGATCACGAACGGTCACGACGGGCTCGTGGTCGACATGGGCGACGTCGAGGCCCTCGCCGACGCAATCTGCACGGTCATCGAGGACCAGAGCCTGCGTCACACGCTCGCCTCGCACGCCGTGAAGACCGCGGCGGGCTACGACATGGAGATCATCGGAAAGAGGTGGGAGGACCTCATCGCGTCACTCGTCCAGCCGAGATGACCCGGCCTCCGGCGCCTCCGCGGATGTGAGGAGGCGCCGGGCCAGCGCCCGCACCTCCTCCCTGAGTTCGTCCGGCCGGACGACGGTGAACGCCCAGCCGAGCCCGGCCAGCATCTGGGCCATGCCGTCCAGCCGCTCGGCCCGGGCGGTCATCCGCGTGCCGCGCCCGTCCGGGGAAAGCCCGGCCATGGACGCGGGAATCCGCCGCCGGGCCTCCTCGGGGGTCGTGTCCAGCACGACCTCGACCTCGTGCCGGTACGGCACGCCCGCCAGGGACTCCAGAACGTGGCCGACCGGGTCGAACCGTCCCGGCGGCGAGAACACCGCCTCGGTGACATCGACGCTCGCGACGCGGTCCACACGGAAGGTCCGCACCTCCCCGCTGCGATGGTCGTGGCCGGTCAGGTACCACCTGCCGGAATGGAAGACCAGGCCGTAGGGGTCGAGTTCCCGCTCGCTGTCGGCCCCGGCGAAGGAGCGGTAGGCCAGCCGCACCCGCCGCCGGCGGCGGACCGAGTCCGCGAGCGTGAGCAGCGCCGCGGCGCTCGGCCGCTGGTTCTCCGTGGCCCGCGCCGTGAGTTCGACGATCTCCTCCAGCGCGCCCACCCGCTCGCGCAGGTCCTTCGGCAGGACCCGCTGGATCTTGGCGAGGGCGCTCTCGGCCGCCGCCTTCCCCACCGCCGGGCCGGTGCGCCGTCCCGACAGCAGGCCGAGCACCACGGCCGTGGCCTCGTCGTCGGTCAGCATCAGCGGCGGCAGCTTGTAGCCCGGGGTCAGGCGGTAGCCGCCGTAGCGGCCGCGGCCGGCCTCGACGGGCACGCCCAGGTCGCACAGCCGTACGGCGTAACGCCTGACCGTGCGCTCACCCACCTCGAGGCGGGCGGCGATCTCCGGGCCGGTGAGGCCGGGACGGGCCTGCAGGAGCTCCAGAAAGGCGAGCACACGATTCGTCGACATATCAGGACCGATTCTGACCGGATTCAGTCCTAGCGTCGACTCATGACGACATTCGTACTCGTTCCCGGTTTCTGGCTCGGCGCGTGGGCGTGGCAGGGCGTGACGACGGCACTGCGCTCGGCGGGGCACACCGTCTTCCCGCTCTCGCTCACCGGTCTCGCCGACCGCTCGCACCTCGCCTCGCCGGACCTGGACCTCGACACCCACATCGGCGACATCACCAATCTGCTGACCTTCGAAGATCTGCGCGACGTCGTCCTGGTCGGGCACAGCGGCAGCGGCGCCGCGGTCACGGGAGCGGCCGACCGGGCGGCGGACCGGATCGGCCGTGTGGTCTACGTCGACAGCGGGCCGGTGCCGTCCGGCACCGCGCAGATCGACCTCACCGGCCGGGAGGGCCTCGAAGCGACCGTGACCGACGGGTGGCGGTATCCGTTCCCCGCGTGGGAGGCACTCGCGGACTCAGGGGCGAGCATCGAAGGGCTGGGGCCACGCGAGCGGGAGCTCATGTCGGCGCGGGCCACCGACCAGCCGCTCGGCACGATCACGCAGCCGCTTTCCCTCACCGGCGCGTTCGACAAGCTCCCCAAGACGCTGATCAGCTGCTCCTTCTCCCCCGACCAGGTCAAAACGATGATCGACTCGGGGCACCCGTTCTTCGCGGCGCTGTCTGGACCGGAGTGGGAGTTGCTCTTCCTCCCGACGGGACACTGGCCGATGCTCTCCCGCCCCGCCGACCTGGCGGATCTTCTCGCCGGCGCCGGCTGATCCGCGGCGCCCGGCACGCCGCCGCCGGATTCAGAGCGTGGACAGGCCGAGCTCGACCGGCTCGGCGATGACGTCGACGAGGGCGTCGTTGCGCAGGACCGTGATCGGCAGGGGCCTCCCGATCGCCTCGGCGAACATCAGCCGCTGGAGGCCCTGGGCGTCCTCCACCGGCCTCCTGCCCGCGGTCAGGACCAGGTCCCCCGCGCGCAGGCCGGCCGTGGCGGCGGGCGATCCGGCCACGACCTCCATCACCCGCAACGCGCTGCGCTGCCCGAAGCGCTCGCGGACGCCGGGCGGGAGCGGCGCGGGGGTGGTCACCAGCCCCAGATAGGCACGCCGCACCCGGCCGTCGCTCATCAGCGCCGCGACGATCGACCGGGTGGTGGAGTTGATCGGCACCGCCAGCCCGAGGCCGGCGCCCGCCACCGCCGTGTTGATCCCGACGACGTGGCCCTCGGCGTCGGCCAGCGCTCCCCCGGAGTTCCCCGGATTGAGCGCGGCGTCCGTCTGGATGACGTCCTCGATCAGCCGTACGGCGGAGCCGCTCCTGGCCGGCAGCGAGCGCCCGAGCGCGGACACGACGCCCGCCGTCACCGACCCGGTGAGACCGAGCGGGTTGCCGACGGCGACGACCAGTTGCCCGACGACCAGTCCGTCGCTGTCACCCAGCACGACGGGCGCCGGCACCGATCCGCGCGCGCGGATCACCGCGAGGTCCGACAGGGGGTCGGAGCCCACGACGGTGAAGTCGGCCGAGACGCCGTCGGAGAACGCGACGGTGCCGGTTTTCGCACGGCCGACCACGTGGGCGTTGGTGAGCAGGAAGCCGTCCGCGGTGAAGACCACCGCGGACCCGCTCCCCCGGCCCGCCGTGACGGCCGCGACCTTCGGGGTCAGTTCGGCCGCGACCGAGGAGACGATCTGGGAGTACGCGTCGAGCGCCACAGGACCTCCCACCATGATTGCTTACTTGATTACACGATAAGCGTGCGACTGATCCGGCGATATTCCCAGTACTTTCGTCCTGCCGAAGCCCGGATCGTTGGATCTACTTGCGACGATCACCGATTTCTAACGTTGCCCTCATGGAAATCGACGCTGTGTCACTGACCGCGGTGACCAAGAGCTTCGGCGCCGTCCGCGCAGTCGACGGCCTCACGCTCGCCATCCCCCAGGGCCGGACCGTGGCCCTCCTCGGCCCGAACGGCGCCGGCAAGTCGACCACCATCGGCATGCTCCTCGGACTGGTCCCCCCGGATTCGGGCAAGGTGGCCCTGTTCGGCCTCGACCCCGCCCAGGCCGTACGGCAGAGCCTCGCGGGCGCGATGCCGCAGGAGGGCGGGCTCATCCCCCGCGTCACGGTCGGCGAGCTGCTGACCTTCGTCGCGGGCACCTACCGCGCCCCCCTGCCCCTCGGTCAGGTGCTCGCGCTGGCGCAGATGACCGGCATGGACAACCGCAGGGTGGACAGGCTCTCCGGCGGCCAGGCCCAGAGAGTGCGCTTCGCCATGGCTCTCGTCGGAGACCCCGGCCTGATCGTCCTGGACGAGCCGACCGCCGCCCTCGACGTGGAGGCCCGCCGCCAGTTCTGGAGCGGCATGCGCACACTGGCCGGCCGGGGCAAGACCATCCTGTTCTCCACCCACTACCTCGACGAGGCCGACGAACAGGCCGATCGCGTCGTCGTCATCGACCGGGGCCGCGTGGTCGCCGACGGCACCAGCGCGGAGATCAAGAAGGTCGTGGCCCTGACCACGGTGAGCCTGACGGCCTCCGGCGAGGTCTCCTGGCTCGGCGGCCTCCCGGGCGTGCGCCGCCTGGAGGTCAGGGGCGACCGCGTGCAGCTGCGCAGCGACGACCCCGACGCCACCGTCATGGCCCTCGCCCGGGCGGGAGCCGTACGCGACCTCGAAGTCACCCCCGCCGACCTCGAGGACGCCTTCGTGGCCCTCACCGCCAAGGAGACCGTGTGATGATCGGCTACATCAGGCTCGAACTGATCAGGACCGTCAGGGACGGCGGCTACGTCATCTTCGGCATCGCCTCTCCCGTCGTCATGTACCTGGTGCTGTCCAACCTCGCCCTGGCCCCCGGCGACCGGCGGTCGGGAGCCGTCGTCACGATGGTCAGCATGGCCGCGTACGGCGCGCTCGGCTGCGCGTTCAACAACGGCACCGGCATCGGCGAGGACCGGAGCGCGGGCTGGCTGCGCCAGTTGCGCCTCACCCCGCTGGCGCCCGTCCACGTGGTCGCCGGCAAGGTCGTCACCGGTGCGGTCGGAGTCGTGCCCAGCATCGCGGCCGTGCTCCTCACCGGCGTGCTCGTCAACCACGTCGCGCTGAGCGCCGGGCAGTGGCTGTCCATCGTGGGGCTGCTGTGGGCGGGGACGGTCCCGTTCGCACTGCTCGGGCTGGGCAACGGTTACGCCCTCACCGGGCAGACCGCCGCCATGGCCAACATCGCGGCCTTCCTCGGCCTGTCCATCGTCGGGGGCCTGTGGGTCCCCACGGCGGGGTTCCCCGGCTGGCTGCGGGCGATCGCCGAATGGACGCCGTCGAACAGCTACGCGGCACTGTCCTGGGACGTCGCCTCCGGAGCCGCCCCCGGGGCGCGTCCGATCGCGATCCTGTGCGGGTGGCTGGCCGTGTTCGGCCTCTACGCCCTGTACGCCTACCGCCGCGCGGGCCGGACCGCGTGACGCTATGGGACGATCGCTGCCGATGAAGCAGAACGAACCGGGCGAAGTGCGCTGGCTGAACCCGCTCGGCGAAGACGAGCAGGGGCCCGACGCCAAAGGCATGTACATCTGGGCCGCCCTCGCCGGCGGTCCCCTGTGGGACATCGCGCACGGCCACGCTCATCCGCTCTGGGCCGCCTGGGCGGTGACGGCGGCCTGCACCGCGCTCTACGTCGTCACCGTCCGCCTGTCCTTCGCGGGCTCGCGCCGGGCGGAACGGCTCTTCCTGCCGCTGCTCGGCGCGGTGGCGTTCGCCGCCACCGCGGTCTTCCACGGGAACTTCAGCCTCCTGCTCGTCATGACCGCGATCGCCTTGGGGGTGTCCGCCAGGGGGCGCAGGCCCCCCATCCTGCTGTCCGCCCTCGCCCTGGCCTCGCTCGGCGTGCAGATCGCCATCGGCTCCGGCGTCCGCGACACCGTGTTCCTGATGTGGGGGATCTTCACCGCCGGACTCATTCCGGCGATCATGATCCGGTTGTGGGACGCCATCAGGGAGCTGCAGCGGACCCGGGAGGAACTCGCCCGCGCCGCCGTCTCCGAGGAGCGGCTGCGCTTCTCCCGGGACCTGCACGACCTGCTCGGGCACACGTTGTCCGTCATGGTGGTGAAGGCGGAGGCCGTACGCCGCCTGGCGCCCAAGGACGCCGACGGCGCCGCCCGTCAGGCCGCGGACATCGAGCAGATCGGGCGGGAGGCCCTCACCGAGGTCCGCGCCGCCGTCACCGGATATCGCGGGCGAGGGCTGGCCGCCGAACTGGAGACGGCCCGCACGGTGCTCACCGACGCCGGCATCGGCGTCACGGTCCGCACCCCCGTCTTACGGCTCCCGCCGGAGACCGACGTCCTGCTCGGCTGGGCCGTACGCGAAGGGGTGACCAACGTCATCCGCCACAGCGGCGCCCGCTCCTGCGAGATCGACCTGCGCGAGCCGGGCGGGCTCGTGCTGGAGATCCGCGACGACGGCGCCTGCGCCCCCGGCCCCGCCCCGCGGGGCAACGGCCTGGTCGGCCTGGGCGAACGGGTGGCCGCGGCGGACGGGACCCTGGACGCCGGGCCGCGGCCCGGCGCGGGATTCCTGCTCCGCGTGACGCTGCCCGAGCGGGGAGAGAGCGCGTGATCAAGGTGCTGCTCGCGGAGGACCAGGGCATGATGCGCGGCGCCCTGGCGCTCCTGCTCGGCCTGGAGGACGACATCGAGGTCGTCGCCCAGGTGGCGTCGGGCGACGACGTCGTGACCACCGCCCTCGAGACGCTGCCCGACGTGGCGCTCCTGGACATCGAGATGCCCGGGCGCAGCGGGCTCGACGCGGCGGCCGACCTGCGCGAGCGCCTGCCGGCCTGCCGGGTCGTGATCCTCACCACGTTCGGCAGGCCCGGTTACCTGCGGCGCGCGATGGAGGCGGGCGCCTACGGCTTCCTCGTCAAGGACGGCCCCGTCGAGGAACTGGCCGGCGCGGTCCGCCGCGTGCTCGGAGGTGAAAGGGTCATCGACCCGGCGCTCGCCGCCGCGGCGCTCAGCACGGGGCCGAGCCCGCTGACCGAGCGTGAGCGTGACGTGCTCGCCGCCGCGGCGGACGGCTCGACCATCGCCGACATCGCGCGGCGCCTCCACCTGTCGGAGAGCACGGTACGCAACTACCTGTCCTCGGCGATCGGCAAGACCGGGACCCGCAACCGGATCGAGGCGGCCAGGACGGCCCGCCACAACGGCTGGCTCTGAGCTCCGGGCGGACCTCACGGCGAGGTTCACCCGGGGCGCGGGGCGAGGTTCACTGCACGTCGAACTCGTTGCCCTCGGGGTCGGCCATCGTCACGTGATGCGTCCCCGGCTCCTGGACCGTCCACAACACGGTCGCGCCGAGCCGCTTGAGCCGGTCGACCTCCTCGTCACGCCGGTCGGGTCCCGCGTGGAGGTCGATGTGCAGCCGGTTCTTGGCGACCTTCGGCTCCGGGACCGCCTGGAAGAGGATCCGCCTGCCGAGGCCCATGCCGCTGGCGGCATCGACCGGATCCCCGGGATGCCGGACGGCGCACAGCCCCTTCCAGGCCTTCCGGTCCGGCGTCAGGGCGGTGCCCTCGACGACGCCGAGACCGAGGAGCCGCTCGATCAGCACCCTGTTGTCCTCGACCTCGTAGCCGAGGGCCTCCGCCCAGAACGCCGCCTGCGCGTGGGGGTCGGCGCAGTCGACGACGAGCTTCCAGTCAAGAGTCATGCGATCAGTTCTAGCCGTCGCCCGCGCATGACGCCGCAGACTTTCCGCCCGGCGCTAGGTCCTGTCTGACACTCCCTAGG
>NZ_BONV01000042.1 GCF_016862895.1 Planotetraspora kaengkrachanensis
AGCGGGTCATTGCCAGAATTCGCGCATGATCACGTACGGCATCCGCGCAGCTCATCGCGCCCATGCGCGAAGGTGTGCATGATCACGCGCAATAGACACAACGGGGCGCGGGGTGATCCCCTCGAAGTCCTGCGCGCTCTCAGGCGATCTTGTCGCGGGCGTGGAGAGTGGCCAGGTCGGCGGCCGCCCTTCCGGACACCCAGCCCTCCCGGTCGTTGACCGACATGACACCGGTTCGCGACAGTCGGGGGAACAGCACGGTGACGGCCTTGTCCACCGCCAACTCCCGGGCGGCCAGGACCGGCAGAAGATCACTTCCCGCCTCGGCCACGGCCTGCCGTACCGCCTCGCCCGAAGCCGCCCGGAGCCGCTCGCCGATGCGCTGGGCATACGCCGCGAGGAACGACTGACGGAACGAGCGGGTACGCGACCGGCCGGCGAGATCACGGCGGGCACCGGCCTGGACCATCCCCGAGGTCGCCTGGACCAGCAACGACGTGAACAACAACTCCACCGCGTCGAGGTCGGCGTCGAACCCGAGGACCGTGGAGAACCCGAGGTCCCTGCTCCAGACGGCCCGGCACCGGTTGGCCGAGGCCACGACGTCGAGCAGGATCGCCTTGGGCTTCTCGTAAGGAGAGGCGATCCCCACCCGGCGGCCGGCCGGTTCCTCGGCGCCGCCCGGCTCGGCGGCGAGCATCGCGGCGTCGATGCTGTGTTTGGCCATCAAAGACTGTGCCGCCGAGGTGAAGGTCTCCGCCTCCGCGGGGAACTCGGTGGACTCGGCCTTCGCCAGCAGGGCCCGGATGCGGGCGAGCGTCCGCTCTCCCGCCACCCGGCCGGACACGGGTACGGCACGGCGGGCCGTACCGGGTAGCGGGCAGAGCCGCTCCAGCCGGGGAAGCATGGTCAGCACGGAAAGGACCTCGACGGCGCGGGTCACCATCGCGTGCCGGTCGCCCTTTTCGCGCAGGATCTCCTCGTCGGCCTCCCACCACACACGGGCGTCGAGCGCGGAAAGCTGCGCCAGCCACCGCTCGGCGACGGTCACGGCGGCGTACGCCCGCATCTCGCCGGCCATCGCGTCGACGGCGAGTTGCACGTGCTCGCCCCCGAACGCGCGGCGAACCCGACGGGCCACGTCCGCGGGCTGCCAGCCGGCCTGCCACGCGGCGGTGACGGCCTGCCGCAGGCCGGACAGCAACGTACGGTCGACCGTCCGCGGCCACCCCGCATGATCGGACCGATCGGCCAGAACCTCCACCGTCCGGCGGAACCGGTGCTCGTCCCAGTGGTGCCGTACGCGCAGCGCCTCGGAGACGAGCGCCTCGGCCATCGCGGCTGCATCCATCTGGCCCATCGGCCGACCCCCCTCGAACGTCCGGAGACCGCATCCTCGCAGACGCCACCGACGGTCTCGGGCGTACACCACAGGCGGACAGATCATGTTCTACCAGGCGTTCTTGTCTTTTTGCGGAGTCAAATCGGTCGAACTCCAGGGCATGTTCCAGCCAGGCACCGCAGGCGGGCGAAGGAGATCGTTGTCATGTCGGAGACCATCGCGGGCGTCGCCGTACCCGACTCGCAACTCGCCGTCGAAGCGACCGAACTCGTGCGGGACGCGACGACCCCCCTCCTCTATCACCACTCCCGGCGGGTCTATCTTTTCGGGACGCTGCAGGGCAGGCGGCTCGGGCTGTCCGCCGACGCCGAGCTGCTCTACGTCGGCGCGATGTTCCACGACCTGGGGCTGACCGAGACCTACCGGCGCACGGACCAGCGGTTCGAGCTCGACGGAGCCGACGAGGCCCGTCGGTTCCTCGACTCCCACGGTGTGCCCACGTCCGATGTCCGCAGGGTCTGGGAGGCGATCGCCCTGCACACCACACCGGAGATCCCGTACCGGCTCGATCCCGAGATCGCCCTGGTGACAGCGGGTGTGGAGACGGACGTCCTCGGCATCGGCTACGACGAGCTCGACCCCGGCGATGTCGCGGCGGTCGTCGCCGCCCATCCGCGTCCCGACTTCAAACGCCAGATCCTCGCGGCGTTCACGAACGGGTTCAAGGACCGCCCGGCGTCCACGTTCGGCACGGTCAACGCGGACGTGCTCGAACACTTCGTCCCGGGCTTCCGCCACATCGACTTCGTCGACGTCATCCGGAATTCCGCCTGGCCTGAATGACCCTGCGTGATCATGCACGGCCCCCGCACGTGCATGATCACGGAGCTAGTCTTCCCAGGTCAGCGCATCATTTCCGAATTCGCGCATGATCACGCCGGGCGTCGCCGCAGCTCAACCCGCACTTCACCGAGCCTGTGCATGATCACGCGGGAGACGCGATCACGCGGGAGACGTGATCACGCGGCGCCGGGGGCCAGGGCGGCTCCGCCGCCGTACCCCTCCGCCCGGCACTCGTTCTGGATCTTCTCGATGTCCACGCCCTCCGCCGGGATGCTGTCGTACGTCCACCCGATCGCGTTGGGATCGGAGCCCGTGGCCGGCGTGATGTGCACCTTGAACCCGTGCCGCTTCAGGCACGCCACCTCTTTGCGCACGTCGTCGGCGTAGTGGGGGTTCGTCTTGGGCGAGAACTCCGGCGGCATGAGCGGCATCTTGTTCTCGCAGGCCTTCCTCGCGGCCTCGTACGCCTTCGTCTCCGCCTTGGTGGGCTCACCACTGGTCTTGGTGGGCGATCCATGATCCGTCAGGCACTCGGCGTAGGCCTTCCGGTACATCGCCACCTCCTCCGCGGTGCTGTCCAGGCGCAACTGGGGCCGCTTCGACTCGGAAGAGGAATCAGAAGAAGAGTCAGAAGAGGAATCTCCCGCCGGATCGGGCTTCGCCGTGCTCGACGTGCCGGAGGGAGACTCGGTGACCAGGGACGCGACGCCGTCGTTCCGCGTCGCCGCCTTGTCGTCCGAGCCGCCGCACGCGGTGAGCCAGCAACAACCGGCGAGTACGACGGCGGCGAGCCGGACGGTGCGATCAGAGAGGGAAATCATGAGGGTGAGCATCTCCAGGAGTTGTGAGGAACCTGTCAGGGGGCGATGAGGTTCCGGTCGTGGTCAGAGAGCGAAAATCACGGGAAATCACGGCGCGGAAAGGGCGTCGGTCGGGGTCAGGCGGGACGCACGGATCGACGGGTAGACCCCGGCCACCATGCCGACCACCACCGCGCCGCCGATGCCGCCGAACGCCGCGACGGGCGGGATCACCGGCGGCCATCCCTGGTACGCCGAGTAGCCGACGGCCACCAGGACCCCCAGCAGGGTGCCGATCACACCTCCCAGCCCGGAGAGCGCGACCGACTCGGTGAGGAACTGGGCCCGGATGTGGCCGCGGGTGGCGCCGAGCGCCCGGCGCAGGCCGATCTCACGGCGGCGTTCGAGTACGGAGACCACCATGGTGTTGGCCACGCCGATGCCTCCGACCAGCAGGGCGACGCCCGCGAGGCCGAGGAACAGCGCCGAGAACGTCGTCTCCGTCACGCGCTTGGCCGCGAGCGCGTCCGAAGGACGGCTGACCACGACCAGGTCGGGGGTCTCCGGGTGCAGGGTCGCGGGCAGGACGTCCCGCACGGCCTCCAGGGCGTCCTCGCTTGCCTGCACGTAGACGACCGTCGGATGCCCGTCGAAGCGCAGGTACCGCCGGGCGGCCTCCCACCCGACCAGTACGGAGCGCTCCAGCTCGGGGGCGAGCGGCATGGGACGAAGGACGCCGATCACGGTGAACCAGTGGTCGCCGACGTACACCTGTGGGGGCTCCTGGCCGGGCACCAGCTCGTTGATTCCGAGGCGTGACGCGGCCTCGTAGCCCAGGACGACGGTCGGGAACCTGTCCGTCGAGGTCGTGAGGAATCGTCCGTACTGAACGGAGCCGTTCACCGCGGCGAGCAGGTTGTCGCGGCTCGCGAGCACGCTGATGCCGGCGGCGTCCCCGGCGTCCACCTTGTCCGATCGGGCCACGACGGCGTGGGTGTTGGCGACGGCGCTCGCCACGGTGACGGGGCCGACGCGGGCTGCCATGCCGTCGGCCGTCTCGGGCAGCAGGACCGGGGGGTCCTGGTTGGGCATGGGTTCCGCGCGCAACATGTTGGTGCCGAGCGCGGACAGCTCGTTCATCAGGGCCCTCTGGCTGGAGGCCGGGATCCCCATCACGATGATCAGCGTGGCTATGCCGATCGAGATGCCCAGTGCCGACAGCGCGGCCCGCATCTTCCGGGTGCGGATGCCCAGGAGCCCGAGCCGCAGGATGTCTCCCGGGGCGAGACGGACGGGATCGGTCCGGGTCGTCCGCCTCACGACAGGCTCCCCGACAGACCGGCGCCCGTCATGGCGTGCCCGCCCGGACGGGTGTCGCGCACGATCCGGCCGTCGAGGATCTCCACCCGCCTGGGCACCCGTGCCGCGATGTCCCTGTCATGGGTGACGATCGCGATCGTGGTGCCCTCCGCGTTCAGTTTGGTCAGCAGTTCGAGCACGGCCTGGCCGTTGGCCGTGTCGAGGGCGCCGGTCGGCTCGTCCGCGAGGACCAGCGCCGGTTCGTTGACCAGGGCACGCGCGATGGCGACCCGCTGCCTCTCCCCGCCGGAGAGCTGATGGGGCAGGTGCCCGACCCGATGAGTGAGTCCCACCCGCGCCAGTGCCTCGAGCGCCATGGGGCGGCGCCTGCGGTGCGGCACCCCGGCGTAGAGCAGCCCGGTGGCCACGTTCTCGGCCGCGCTCAGCCCGTCGGTCAGGTGGAACTGCTGGAAGACGAATCCCAGCAGCCTGCCGCGCAGCGCGGACAGTCTCCGGTCGGTCAGGGCGGCGACGTCCTGTCCGCCGATCTCCACGGTGCCGCTGGTCGGCAGGTCGAGCGTGCCCATGATGTTCAGCAGGGTGGACTTGCCCGAGCCTGAAGGGCCGACGATCGCGAGCAGCTCACCCTCGTCGATCAGCAGCGAGACGTCGTCGACGGCGGTGACACCACCCGGATGGAGTTTGCTGGCCCGGTGGACGCGCATGACGGGAACGCCGGAGGTCATGAGCTCGTCACCACCTTGAGGCCCTCGGTGACGCCCGTGCCCGTGACCTCGACCATCCCCCTCAGGAACATCCCGGTCTCGGCGGCGACGAGCTTCCCGTCGGGGAGCTGGAGGGCGTAGCCGCCCTCGCGCAGGGCGAGCAGCGCGCCGACGGGAACGGCGAGCACACCCCGCCGGACCTGGGACGTGAAGGTCACCTCGACGCCCGCGGCGTCCAGCGCCTTCACGTCGGCGGCCTTGCGAGGCGTGACGGTGATGTTCAGCTGGGCCGTGTTCTGACCGGAGCCGTCCGTCACGTCCTGAACGGTCCTCCCGATGGCCGTGACCTGTCCCGCGATCTTCTTGCCGCTGGGGAGCACGATGCTCACGCGCGCCTTCGGGCGGATGGTGCCCACGTCGGTGGCGTCCACCGGCACGGTCACGACCTTGGCCGTCGGGGTGACCGTGATCAGCTCCTCCGCGACGGGATCGCCGAGCTGGGCCTTGATGGACGCGACCCGCGACGGCCCGGGGAGCACGACGACCTGGCCGACGTCCAAGGTGCCGGTCGGCTCCAGCCCGGCGTCCACCTGCCACTGCTTGAGCGCCGACTTGAGCGGAGCGGTGAAGACGTCACCCGGCACGGAGGGTTTCCCGGCGGCGGGCGTCTGGGGCGGCAGGTAGCCGATGGTGTACCCGAGGGCGCGCAGGTTGTTCGCCACCACGGTCACGTCCCGGCCCCGGGTTCCCACCTTGTCCAGCTTGCGGAACAGCGGCGTGTCCCCCACGAAGGCCGGCACGGGGTGATCGTCCACCCAGTAGAGGGGCTTGCCCCTGGCCACCGTGGCCCCCGCCTTCGGCAGCCGGGTGACCAGTCCGGTGCCCGCGCCCCGCACCGAGCGCTCGGCGCCGAAGCCCAAGGTGCCCGGGAGGGTGCGGGTGTCAGAAAGATCGGTCTTGACCACGGAGGTGGTCGCCACCGGAGCCTTGGCCGTCCCGGTCGCCTCGGGCTCGCCTCCGTGGTCGATCACCACGAACGCTGCCCCACCGGCGGCCACGACCGCGAGCAGGGCGACCGCCCCCAGAACGTGCCGCTTCCTTCCCCTCCGCGGCGGCGCGTCCGCGACGTCAGTTCCTGCCACCGAAGACCTCCATCTTGCAGTCCTTGTCGATCTTGTGTCGCACAGATTCGGCCGGCTGGTCGTTGTCGGCGTAGGTCCAGCCACTCGCGTCGGGAAGCTCCGTGACATGCATTCCGTGCGCTTTGAGGCACTTGACGTAGGCGTGATGCTGGACCACGTAGTCGGGGTTCCTGTCCCGGTCCAGCTCAGGAGGCATGAGGGGCATCTTCACGAGACAGGCCCTGTACGCCTCCGCCGGCTCGTGGGAGTTCGGGCCGCTCTGAAGGGGAGGGGCCTGCGCCTTCGACGTGCCCACACGGGCGGTGTCCATCTTGACCCCATGGGTCTCCAGGCACGCCCAGTAGGCGAACCTCAGCCGCTTGACCTCCTCCTCGGTGCTGTCCAGGCGGAGCTGAGGTCTCGCGGCCTCGATCGCGCCGGCCGTGGGCGTCGTCGTGCCGGAGCCGCCATCCTCCGGTACGGCACTGGCGAGTGAGGCCACCCCCTGATCCCGGCCCTCACCGGACGCGGCACAGGCGCTGAGGGCGAGCAGCGACGCCGCAGCGCACAGCCCGGCGGCCTGGGACCTGTAGTAGCGAAGGGAACTGGTTCTCGGCATGGCGGACAGGATGGGCCGGGATTGTCAGAAACCTGTCAGGAACCCTTAGCGCTCCCATGAACCACCAGGCCGGGGGCGTCCGGGCCCTCTCGGACCACGCCTAGGATCGCCGTTATGTGCGCATACGTCCTGGTCGCGGAGGACAACGTGAAGCAGGCCGAACTGGTCCGCCGTTATCTGGAGCGCGAGGGGCATTCGGTCGTCACCGTGCACGACGGCCGTGAAGCCCTGGACACCGTCCGCCGCACGCCCCCCGACCTTCTCGTGCTCGACGTGATGATGCCCAAGGTCGACGGACTGGACGTGTGCCGCATTCTCCGGGCCGAGTCGGACCTCCCGGTGCTGATGCTGACCGCGCGCTCCACGGAGGACGACCTGCTCCTCGGCCTCGACCTCGGCGCCGACGACTACATGACCAAGCCCTACAGCCCGCGTGAGCTGACCGCCCGCGTCCGCACGCTGCTCCGGCGGGCCCACTCCACGGTCCCGAAGATCGATCCGATGCTCCGGGTCGGCGCGTTGGCGGTGGATCCGGTCCGCCACGAGATCAGCGTGGACGGCAGCCGCATCGAGTGCACTCCGGGCGAGTTCCAGGTGCTGGAGCTGATGGCGGCGGAGCCCGGCCGGGTGTTCACCCGGCCGCAGATCCTCGGCCACCTGCACGGCTTCGACCGCTACATCACCTCGCGGACGGTCGACGTGCACGTGATGAACCTCCGCAGGAAGATCGAGCCCGAGCCCCGCCATCCCGTCCGGCTGGTCACCGTCTACGGCGTCGGCTACAAGCTGACCGACGGCTCCCCCGGCGGAGAGAACGGCGCAGATGGTCGGCGGGACATCCACGATGCGCCGTGACGTGCCGTTCCGCCGCAGCCTGCTCATGCGGTTGCTGGCGGTGTCCGTGCTCGTGTCCGTCTGCTCCATCGCCGCGACGGCCTGGCTGACCGTACGGAGCACCACGGTGGCCATCCAGCAGGAGCAGGGCCAGGCCCTCGCGGACGACGCCAGGACCTACGACGCGCTCCTCGGCTACGCGGCCACCCACCCCGACTGGGACGGGGCACGGCAGGTGGTCGGCGATCTGGCGCGGAAGCTCAAGCACAGGATCACGCTGACCACCGAGGACCGCACGCCGATCCTCGACTCCGACACCGGCCCGATCTCGTTGCCCGCCAAGCCGACCGCGGTGATCGACCCACTGTCCGTCGACGGCGCCCTGGTGGCCGACGCTCCGGCCGACCACATCGATCCTCGCGCCGTCGGGCCGTACCGGCTGACCCGTGCGGAGCGTGACACGCTGCGCGCTGCCGCCCAGCGGCGCGCGGCATGCCTGCGTGACGCCTTCTTCGCCGTGACCACGAAGATCGTGGAGGACCCCAACGGGCGGCCGCGCGTCGAGACCTCCGATCACGGGCTTGATCTGTCCAGCAGGTGTCCCGCCCCTGTCCTGGACGCGCCGAGCCGGACCGAGGCGAAGGCGCTCACCCGGCTCGGCGAGCTCGTCCACACCTGCCTCGCGCATCAGGGGCGGCCGGACGTGAAGCTCGCCCTCGACTTCAGCTGGACGCCGATGCCGGCGCCGGCGAGCGCGACCACCTCCAGGCAGACGGCCCCGCGCCAGGACAGCGCGAAGGACCGGAAGGTCGTGCAGGACTGCGTCACCTCCGGCAGGCGCGAGCAACTCGCGTCCTACGTCGCGCCCACGGCCCTGATGTTCGTCAGCAGCCGCAGCTCGGCGCCATCGACGATCTTCGACCTCTCCCGGGCCAACCAGACCCGCATCGCGGGGGTCGCGGCGGGGGTCCTGCTGATCACCGTCACCGTCACCATCCTGGCGGGCATCCGGCTGATCGGCCCGCTGCGGGCGCTGACCGGCGCGGCCAGGCGGATGGAGGAGGGGGACATCTCCGCCCGGGTGGACGTCGATCGCGGCGACGAGATCGGCAGGCTCGCGACGGCCTTCAACGCGATGTCGGAGCGGCGCGAGCAACTGGAGAAGCTGCGCAGGGCGATGGTCAGCGACGTGGCCCACGAGTTGCGCACACCGCTCAGCAACATCCGGGGCTGGCTCGAGGCGGCGGAGGACGGCGTCGTCGACCCCGACCGCACGCTGACCGCCTCGCTGCTCGAGGAGGCCATGCTCCTGCAACACGTCATCGACGACCTGCAGGATCTGGCGATGGCCGACGCGGGCGAACTCAGGCTGCACAAGGAGCCCATCGGCGTGCCCGATCTCGTGGCCCAGGTCGTCACCGCCCACAGAGGCGGCGCGGACGCGGCAGGCGTCACGCTGACCTCGCAGGCCCAGGGCCGTCCCGAGATCCTCGCCGACCCGCTGCGGTTGCGCCAGGCCGTGGGCAACCTCGTCTCCAACGCCGTACGGCACACGCCTCCCGGGGGATCCGTCACGGTGCGCTCGCGCCTGGAAGGCGGCCACGTCGTGATCGACGTCGAGGACACCGGCTCCGGGATCGCCGCAGAGGACCTCGCGCACGTCTTCGAGAGGTTCTGGCGGGCGGACAAGTCCCGCAACCGGGCCACCGGCGGCAGCGGGCTCGGCCTGTCCATCGTCCGCAAGCTCGCGGAGGCCCACGGCGGGACCGTCTCCGCGACGAGCGAGCCGGGAAGGGGATCGGTCTTCACCCTGCGTCTGCCCGCCTGAAAAGGTGGGTTCCGTGCTGAATCGGACCCCGAAGGGGACACTGCTGGTGGCCGGGACGACCTCGGATGCCGGCAAGAGCGTGGTGACGGCGGGAATCTGCCGGTGGCTGGCCCGCCAGGGCGTGCGGGTGGCGCCGTTCAAGGCGCAGAACATGTCGCTGAACTCGTTCGTGACCGCCGACGGAGCCGAGATCGGGCGGGCCCAGGTCGCCCAGGCGCAGGCCGCCGGGCTGGAGCCGACCGCCGACATGAACCCGATCCTGTTGAAGCCGGGGGGCGAACGGCGAAGCCAGGTGGTCGTGCTCGGCAAGCCCCTGGCCGACGTGGACGCCATGGAGTACCTCGCCTACAAGGACCGGCTCAGAGCCGTCGCCATCGAGTCCTATCGGCGGCTGCGCGCTGAGTTCGACGTCGTCGTCTGCGAGGGCGCGGGCAGCCCCGCGGAGATCAACCTGCGCAGGGGGGACATCGCGAACATGGGGCTGGCCCGCGCGGCGGACATCCCCGTCGTCGTGGTCGGCGACATCGACAGGGGCGGCGTCTTCGCCTCGTTGTACGGCACGCTGGCCCTGCTGGAGGCCGAGGACCAGGCCCTGATCGCCGGATATCTGATCAACAAGTTCCGCGGGGCGCGTGAACTGCTCGAGCCCGGGCTCGACACGCTCAGGGAGCTCACCGGGCGCCGGGTGTACGGCGTGCTGCCCTGGCTCGACGGCCTGTGGATGGACCTCGAGGACTCCCTCGCCCTGGACAACAGGCGGACCGCGGAGCCGCCGGACGCCGGATCACACACCGGATCCCACACTGGGGCGAGCCTCCACGTGGCCGTGGTGCGCTATCCGAGGATCTCCAACTTCACCGACATCGACGCCCTCGCGGCCGAGCCCGGAGTCGTGGTCAGGTTCGTCTCCTCGGCCGCCGAGGCGGCGGAGATCAGGGAGGCCGATCTGGTGGTCCTGCCGGGATCCCGCGCGACGGTGAGCGACCTCGACTGGCTGCGCCGTACGGGCCTCGCCTCGGCCGTGGCCGAGCGGCGGGGTCCCGTCCTGGGGATCTGCGGCGGGTACCAGATGCTCGCCCGCTCGATCATGGACGAGGTGGAGTCCGGCGAAGGCCTGGTCGAGGGCCTCGGGCTGCTTCCCGCCACAGTGGAGTTCGGGCCGGAGAAGATCCTTTCCCGGCCGGTCGGCGAGGCGTACGGCCACCGGGTCGCGGCCTACGAGATCCACCACGGGGTCGTGTCGTTCGACGGGGAGGCCGAGCCGTTCCTCGACGGGTGCCGGGTGGGCACGGTCTGGGGCACCACCTGGCACGGAGCCCTGGAGAACGACGCCTTCCGCCGGGCGTTCCTGGCCGAGATCGCCTCCGCGGCCGGGAAGGACGACTTCTCCCCGGCCCCCGGCGTGTCCTTCGCCGCGTTGCGGGAGCGCCAGCTCGACGCGCTGGGAGACATGATCGAGAGGTACGTCGACACCGACGCGTTGCTCTCCCTCATCGAGAACGGGGCGCCGGAGGGGCTGCCCGCGCTCCCTCCGGGCGGGGGTTCCTGAATCGCGGCAACCGATCACCGGATCCGCCTCGAAGAGCAGTGTGTGGAGACGGTCATCGTGCTGCTCACCAGGGACCTGCGCGTCCACGACAATCCGGCCCTGGCGGAGGCGTGCGAGCAGGCGCGGCAGGTCGTGCCGCTGTTCGTGGTCGATCCGGCCATCGAACCGCGTCACCGTGCCGACTTCCTGCGCGACGCGCTGCACGACCTGAGGTCCCGTCTCCGCGAGCTCGGCGGCGACCTGGTGGTACGGCACGGCGATCCGGTCGCCGAAGCGATCAAGCTGGCACGCCAGGTGGAGGCGGACGGAATCTGGGCGGCGGCGGACGTCAGCGCGTTCGCCCGCCGGCGCGAGGAGCGCCTGGCGGACGCGTGCGCGGGCGAACGGCTCGACTTCCGGCTGTACCCGGGCCTGACCGTGGTCCCGCCCGGTGACCTCGTGCCCATCGGGGGTGATCACTATCGCGTGTTCACGCCCTACTGGCGGGCCTGGTCGCAGGCCCCCAAGCGGCGGGCCCTCGATCCCCCCACCCAGGTGCGGCTGCCGGCGAAGCTGGACACCGGGTCACTTCCCCAAGCCTCGCGAAAGCCGTTCGGGCTGCTCAAGGGGGGTGAGACCGAGGGAAGACGCCATCTGGACGCGTGGCTGCGCGGCGGGTTGGCCGGGTACGCCGACGGCCGTGACCTCGCCGCCGGGCGCACCTCGATGCTGAGTCCCTACCTGCGTTTCGGATGCGTCTCACCGATCGAGGTGGTGACGAGGTCGGCGGGCAGGCCGGGCGGCGAGGAGTACGTCAGGCAGTTGTGCTGGCGGGACTTCTACTACCAGGTCGCCCACGCCTTCCCCGAGCTTCCCCGGCGGGACTACCGGCCGAGACGCGCGAAATGGGAGGACGACGAGGAGGCCGCGGAGGCCTGGCGCCGGGGGATGACCGGCGTGCCGATCGTGGACGCCGGGATGCGCCAGCTCCAGGCAGAGGGGTGGATGCACAACCGGCTCCGGATGATCGTCGGCTCCTTCCTCACCAAACGCCTCGGAATCGACTGGCGGGTGGGCGCGGACCACTTCAACGATCTGCTGCTGGACGCCGACATCCCCAACAACTGCGGCAACTGGCAGTGGGTCGCGGGAACCGGCAACGACACCCGGCCCAACCGCGTGCTCAATCCCCTGCGCCAGGCCAAGAAGGTCGACCCCGAGGGCGAGTGCGTGCGGCGGTACGTCCCGGAGCTCGCCGACCTCCCAGGATCGGTCGTCCACGAGCCGTGGCGGCATCCGGCCCGTGTCCCCGGCTACCCCGCGCCGATGCTCAACGAGCGGCTCCTCTCGTGACCTCGGGCAGTGTGCCCAGGTCATGCGTGTACAGCCAGGACGTTGCCCTCGTGTAGAAGAGACGAAACGCGACGGGCATGAAGAGGTCGCTCAGGCGGCGCCCGAGGGGCCCGGCCTTCTTGGCCTCGCGGTTGGCGCTCGCGATCTTCGCCATCCTGCCGATCCTGGCCCGCCGCAACCGGTCGAATTCCGCCAGGGCGGCGGCGGTGGAGGCGTTCCGCGCCAGCGCCTGTGCGAGGACCACCGCGTCCTCGATCGCCATGGACGCCCCCTGCCCGGCGCCCACCGGATGCGCGGCGTCCCCGACGAGCACGACGCGGTCGTCGTGCCAGGTGGGGACCTCGGCCAGCACGTGCATGAGCGTGGGACGGTGCAACTGGGCGGTGGCCTCGATGATCGCCAGGGGCGTCCTCTCGAAGCGGTACAGCTCCGCGAGGTGTGCGAGCCACTCGGCGTCGCCGACGCCCGACGTGTCCGGCTGTCGCGGCGCGATGATCTGCGCCGACCACCAGACCGTGCCGTCGGGGGCGGGGATGTAGATGAACGCGCCGTTGCGGGCGTAGACCATGTTGAAGACGGGCGGCCGGCCGGCCATGCCGGGGACGCCCTCCGACACCCCGGAGACGCTGTACATCCCCGCGTACCCGGGACGAGCGGTCTCCGGATTGAGGATCGAGCGGGTCGCCGACCACAGGCCGTCCGCGCCCACGAGCAGGTCGGCGCTCGCGCCGGAGCCGTCGGAGAACTCCGCCCCGACCCCGTCGCCCGCCGGGGCCGCGCCGACCAGGCGCCTGCCGGTGACGATCCGCGCGCCCGCGTGGATCGCCTGCTCGCGCAGCGTCTCCACCAGCCGGCCGCGCATGAGGGCCACGCTGAGCAGCGGGGCGTCCGGCATCCGCCCGCGGGCCATCTCTCCGAGCACGCGGCCCGAGCTCGCGATCATCCGCTGGGTCGGCACGGCGAAGCCGAGCCGCTGGACCTCCTCCAGGCAGCCGAGCGCCTCGAGACCGCGCAGGCCGTTGCTCGCCAGGCTCAGGAACGAGCCCACCTCTCCCGCGGGGTCGGAGTACGCCTCGTAGACGGTGACCTCCGCGCCGATCCGCCGCAACGCGATCGCGCTCGCCGCCCCCGCCACGCCGCCGCCCGTCACGATGACTTCCATGAGCCCTCCTGAACATTCGTTCACCGAATTTATATTCAGTGAATGTTGATTCAGTATGGAGAGCCGCGAAGATGGGTGTCAACCCGTTGAGGGACAGGGAAGGGGAACACGCCGGTGGGAGTGCGCAAGGAGAAGGCGGCGGGAACCGAGGCCGCGCTCAAGGAGGCGGCACGGCGGCTCTTCGTCGAGCGCGGCTACCTCAACACGAAGATCACCGACATCACCCGGGCCGCGGGCCGGGCCACCGGCTCGTTCTACGACCACTTCAGCAGCAAGGAGGACCTCCTCCAGTCACTGCTGGCCGACATGGAGGCGCAGGTGGACGCCACGATCGGTGCGGGCAGGGCGGTGGAGCGTCCCCATGAGCACGATCTCGCCGAGGCCGGCCCGCTACGCGCGCACGTGGCGGTGGCCTGGCGCACCTACCGGGACAATCTCCCCGTGGTCGTGGCGCTGACCCAGTCGATGATGACCGACCCGCCGGGCTCGGGCCGCGCCTGGCAGAGTCTCGCCGACCAGACCGGCGACCTGCGGGAACACCTGGAGTACATGCGCGAGCAGGGCCGCGAGCTGCCCGGCGACCCCACTCTCGTGGCCGCCGCCATGGGCGCCATGCTCTCCATGCTGGGATACGCCGTCCTCACGGCGGGCGAGCACGGCCCGGGTGTGGCGGACGGCGAGATCATCGATGCTCTCACCGCCCTGCTGCACCGCGGCCTCGCCGGAGCGCCGGCGCGCCCGTCGTGATCGGCTGAGCGCGTCAGACGTTGATCAGGCCGTGCGGGTCGAGGACGTACTTGCGCGCCGCTCCGTGGTCGAACTCCTCATAACCGTGCGGCGCCTGGTCGAGCGGCAGCACGGTCGGGTTGACCGCCTGCGCGATCTGAACGCGGTCGTTGAGTATCGCCATCATGAGCTTGCGGTGGTACCGCATCACCGGGCACTGGCCGGTGACGAACGCGTGCGCCTTGGCCCACCCCAGGCCCAGCCGGATCGACAGCGACCCCTCCTTGGCCGCGTCGTCCTTCGCCCCGGGATCGCCGGTGACGTACAGCCCGGGAATGCCCAGCCGGCCACCGGCCCTGGTGACCCGCATCAGCGAGTTCAGCACGGTGGCGGGCGCCTCCTCGGCTCCCGGCCCGTGGCCCTTCGCCTCGAAGCCGACCGCGTCGACGCCGCAGTCCACCTCGGGCACGCCGAGGAGTTGGTCGATCTGCTCGCCCGGGTCGCCGTCCGCCACGTTGACGGTCTCGCAGCCGAAGCTGTGCGCCTGGGCCAGCCGGTCCTTGTTGAGATCGCCGACGATGACCACGGCCGCCCCGAGGAACTGGGCCGCGCACGCCGCGGCGAGCCCCACCGGCCCCGCGCCCGCGATGTACACCGTCGATCCGCTGGTCACGCCGGCGGAGACGCATCCGTGGTAGCCCGTCGGGAAGATGTCCGCGAGCATGGCCAGGTCGAGGATCTTCGCCATCGCCTGGTCGCGGTCGGGGAATCTCAGCAGGTTCCAGTCGGCGTAGGGCACCAGGACGTACTCCGCCTGGCCGCCCGGCCAGCCGCCCATGTCCACATAGCCGTACGCCCCGCCCGGCTGCTCCGGGTTGACCCGCTCGCAGATGTGGGTGTCGCCCGCCTTGCAGTTGCGGCAGCGGCCGCACGCGATGTTGAACGGCACCGACACCAGGTCGCCGACCTTGACGACCTCGACGTCGGGCCCGACCTCCACCACCTCACCGGTGATCTCGTGTCCGAGCACGAGCCCGGGCGGAGCGGTCGTGCGACCCCTGACCATGTGCTGGTCGCTCCCGCAGATGTTGGTGGCGACCGGTCTGACGATCGCCCCGTGCCCGACCTTCCTGCCGACGTTCGCCGGAGGCACCCCCGGTCCCTCTTTGAGCTCGAACTCGGGATAGTCGGTGTCGACGATCTCTACATGTCCTGGCCCCTCGTACACGACAGCCTTGTTGCCCGGCATGATGGCGGCTTCCTTCCTTGCCGAGACTCCGGCCGCCGCCCGCGACGAGGACGGGGGGTGAGGGGCGGCCGAGCGGCCGTCACCGGGCCCTCGGGCGACGACGGCCCCTTGAGTCGACGGTATACCTGCTGGTCAGGAGCCGCCTACCCGGCATATGCGGTGGTAGTCGTCCACCCGCTCGGTGAACCCGCGGCGATCGAGATGCTCCAGGAGGGGCACGGCGACCCTGCGGCTGGTGCTCAGGGCGATCTTGGCCTGGCTGACCGTGAAGGGCTGCGGCAGCGCCGCCAGCACCGCCGCCGCACGGGCGTCCGCACCCGGGAGCAGCACGATCCCGTCGGCCACCCGCAACAGCGCCCCGGCCCGTACGGCTGCCGCCAGCTCGCGGGGGCCGAGGCCGAGAGCCGTGAGGTGTCCCGCCTCCGGCGCGAGGAAGGGACGCTCGGAAAGCTCAGCGGCCAGCCGCCGCACGGCTCCTGCCACAGTCGCGGGAAGGCCTCCGGACGGTCCCGAGACGATCCGGCCGCCCACCGTCTTCAGCGGGGGATGGATGAGGGCGGTCACCAGCCTCCGGTCGGGCAGCTCCAGCTCGTGGCGGGCCGCCTCCAGCGGCATCCCCGGCTCCAGCGGGTGGTCGTCCCCGTGCCTGCGCACGGCCTCGGCCAGCCGTTCGCCCAGGCTGGACCAATGGGCCGGATCGGCGTACCAGTCCCCCTCCACGGGCGGACCTGGGAGTTCGCAGCCCATGGCGAGGAGTTGCTCGCCGCGGAGCAACCGGTGCACCCGGAGCAGGGAGGGCGCGTCCAAGGCCGCCGCGGCGAGCTGGTCGGCGCGTGCCCGCGCCGCGCCCCGCCGTACCAGCCCGGGCGGCCGCGGATCGAGGACCCGGGCCCCGGCGAGCACGCGCGGCGCCCGGTGTCCGCCCGGATCACGCAGCAGCAGGAGATCGCCGAGGTGGAGGGGCACCCGCCGGCCGAGACGCAGCCGCGCGACCAAAACGCCGAGCGGCCGCACGTCGCACGTGATCGCCGCCGAGCCGATGTGGGCGGTCAGCCGCCTCGGCAGGGGACCGTCGAAGCCCGGCGCGGCGTGTATCCGCACGTCGACCAGGTCGGTCGAGGTCCAGGCGCCCGCGGTCACGAGGGCACGTCCCCGTTCCGGCGTGAGCCTGCCGCGCAGATTGAGCGCCACCCTCGCCACGCCCGTCGCCGAGTCCACCGGTTCCTTCAGCGACTCGATGGCGCGGATCCGCACCGGCTCGCCGTCGATCTCCAGCTCGTCGCCGGTCGAGACGCGGCCCTCGGGAAGCGTCCCCGTCACCACCGTCCCGCTGCCGCGCACGCTGAAGACCCGGTCGATCCACAACCGCACCGGAGCCTCGGCGTCGGGCGCGGGCAGGCCCGACACCAGCCGGTCCAGCGCCGCCCGCAACTCGGCGAGGCCCTCACCCGTGCGGCCACTCACGACCAGCGCCTCCGCCTGCCCGAGACCGCCCCGCGCCAGACGCGCCCGGGCCTCCAGGACGGCAGGCCCGGGTTCGGCCAGGTCCGCGCGGGTCACGACCAGCAGGCCCAGCCGTACGCCGAGGGTCTCCAGCGCCACCAGGTGCTCCTCCGACTGGGGCATCCAGCCCTCGTCGGCGGCCACCACGAACATCACGACCGGAACCGGGCCGACTCCGGCGAGCATCGTGCCGAGGAAACGCTCGTGCCCGGGGACGTCGACGAAGGCGATCCGCTCCCCCGACGGCAGCGCCGTCCACGCGTGGCCCAGCTCGATCGTCAGCCCGCGCCTGCGCTCCTCCTCCAGCCGGTCGGGTTCCATCCCGGTGAGAGCTCTCACCAGCGTCGACTTACCGTGGTCGACGTGACCCGCGGTCGCGATGACATGCATCAGCGGCCCGCCGCCAGCACAGCCCGAGCCACGTCGCCGTCCCGGTCGGCGGGGACGGCGCGCACGTCGAGCAGCAGCCTGCCGCCCTCCACCCGCCCCACGACGGGCGGATCGCCCGTACGCAACGGCGCGGCCAGCCGCTCCGGAAGGCTCACCGCCGCGCTGGGCAGGCGCACCCCAGGAGCCGCGCCGCCGCCCACGGTCGCCTCCGCGGGTACGGCTCTCGCGTCGATCCCCGAATCGGCCAGGACGTCCGCCAGGGCCTGCGCGCGGTCGAGCAGAGCCCGAGGGTCCGCGTGCAGTGCCTGGTGGAGAGGGGTGGCGGGACCCCGGAGGGTGGCCTCGAGCGCCGCGAGCGTCACCTTCCCGACCCGCAGCGCCCGGGCGAGCGGATGCCGCCTGCACCGTTCGACGAGGTCGCGCCGCCCGAGCACAAGCCCCGCCTGGGGGCCGCCGAGGAGCTTGTCGGCACTGGCCGTGACCAGATGGGCGCCGGCCTTCAGGGTGGTCGTCGCGTCGGGCTCGTCGGGCAGGAGCGGTTCCCGTTCCAGCAAACCCGAACCGATGTCCGACACGACCGGGACGCCGAGCCCGGCCAGCTCCGTTATCCCGGCCGAACCGGTGAACCCCTCGATCCTGAAGTTCGAGGGATGGACCTTGAGCACGAACCCGGTCTCCGGCCCCACGGCGGCCCGGTAGTCGGCGAGCGTGGTGCGGTTGGTGGTGCCGACCTCGCGCAGCCGCGCCCCGGTCGAGACCAGAAGGTCGGGGATCCGGAATCCGTCCCCGATCTCCACCAGTTCACCCCGGCTGATCACGATCTCCCGACCCGCCGCGAGGGCGGTGGCGACCAGGACGAGCGCGGCTGCGTTGTTGTTGACCACGTGCACGTCGTCCGCGGCGGGCACGGCGTCGGCGAGCGCCGCCAGGGCGGTCCTGCCACGTCTGGCCCGGACGCCCGCGGCCAGGTCGAACTCCACGTCGACCGGCCCGGCCGCCACGGCCGCGGCCTCCACGGCCGCCGGCGAAAGGGGCGCCCTGCCGAGGTTGGTGTGGATGAGCACCCCGGTCATGTTGATCACCGGGCGCAGGTGGGCGGCATGCCGGGGAAGCGCCGCCAGGGCCGCGTCGGCGACGTCCTCAGGCTCGATCTCGCCCTGCCGTACGCGCTGCTGGGCGGCGACGACCGCGTCCTTGACCACGGCCCGCCCGAGCCGCTCCACCGTCTCGGCAAGGCGCGGGTCGGCAAGGACGGTGTCTGTGCGCGGCACGCGCCTTCGTCGGTCCACACCTCAACGTACAAGCGCCATCCCCTCTCACCTGGGAAGACGCGCAGCCTCTGCCAGATGACGGACAGCGGTTCGGCGGCTCGGCGGTGGATCGGACAAGCGCTGATGCGCACGCCCCGCTCCTCCTACTGGAGGCGGGGCCTGTGCGCCTTGGTCGTCAGACGTCTATTAGGGCGCGGTCTGCCGGACGTACAGCGATGCTGTGCTCCAAGACGACTTTCTCGGCGCCCTCCCACCCCGGGGTGCCGTCCCCGATGGCGTGGATGGCATGGCGCACGGTGGCGACCAGCTTCTGGGCCGCTCCAGGGAGGTCCTCAGCGATGAGGTACATGCTGACCACCGCCTCGCCCTTGGTGAGCGTCGCGGTGATGTCAGGATCCTCCACCATTTCGTCGCACTCCTCGATGGTCAGGAGCTGTTCCATGAGGTTGTCGAGTCGGGGCTCAAGGATCGTGAGGTCGCCCTGGAAGGCGAGGCCCAATTCGGCCCGGAACTTCACGGCTCAACTCACCCCTTTCCAGCAGGTCTCCCGCTTCAACTTCTTCCGCAGTTCGTTCAGGTACTTAGGGTTGGACGGACTGATCTTCACGGTGCTCCAGTGCTTGTCCGCACACGGACACATGATCTTCCAGTACCCCCGTCCTGGTGGTGGCTTGACCTCCCAGCCTTGATCTTCAGCTTCTTCGAGAAGCTTCCGGATCTCCTTATCGGGATGCTTGGGCGCCATTGTCGTTATTCGCCTTAGTGCGCTGTGAGTGTACGTTCCCGGTATCACTCCCGCCTAGGCCGACCCTCGCCACACCTTTGCATAGCGACTGCGCTACGGTACGTAGTTTTTCTTGTCGCTGCAGTAAACAGCGGCATTCCGCTTCAGGCGAATGTTGTGCTGGTTCCGGGGGTGATCGTCCTAGCGTAACGACGGAGTGTTATGGTTCGCGGCCTCTCCGTAAGATTTGGTCACTTTCACCGGACCATCACCGGTTGGTAAGAGCTCACAATTCGCCGCCGCTGGTGGTCGAGCTCATGCCAGGTCCGCCGCAGTGATGGGGATCTCGGCATCATGCGCAACTCAGCCCAGGCTCGGTGCCCCTCCTGATTCCGGCGGCCGCGCCACGAGGCAGCGAGTGTCGACAGTGCGGCCCACTCGGAACTGCCGTCCGGTTTGGGCTCAACAGGATCGCTCACTTCGATCTACCAGAGCGTCCCCGTCATCGGTACGGACAACCAGCCTTGCCCAGCCGGGGCGTCGAGGGGGCCGGCCCGGCCTATCACGCGGTGGCACTCCCACCGTGCGGGATGACCAGCGGTCTGCGTGTGGGGGTCAGGCCGCTGAAAGCACTTTGCAAGCGGCCCGGCCTACAACTGGTGATGCAAGAGCCCCGACCGACACAGCTCCCAGCTACGCGAAGCCATCGAACGCCCCAATACGCCCTCTTCATGGAGCCCAACCGGCTGCACTGGCGCAGGACAGATGGTGGCCTTCCCGCGACGAACCGAATGCTTCGGAATTCTCCCGCTATTACCCCCATATATGAAACGGATGAAACCATGAACGTCTTCAGGAAGTTCACGCAGGCTGCGATTCTCGCCGGTGCGCTGGCGTTGGTCACGGCTTGCGGAGGCGGCGGCTCGGGTGATTCCAGCCCGGTGAGCCTGCCCGGTGTGAACGCCCCCGCCGGGGAAGGCTCCGGTGACAGCGACGCCAGCTGCGATTTCCTCACCAAGGACGAGGTCGCTGACGTGATCGGCCCGAATGACGGCGGCCAGCACGACTACACGTTCGGCGGATGCGTCTGGACGGCCTCAAGCGCCAAGGACGGCTTCAATGAGGCGATCTTCGCGGCGGTGCTGCCCAAGGCGCAGTACGAGTCCGTGGCCGAAATCGGGGAGCCGCTGAGCGGATTCGTCGAGGGCGCCACGTACGACGCGACGCACGGCGAGCTGTGGTTCCCTTGCCGTGGCGGGGACTACTGCGGGATCAAGGTGAGAACCGCGAGCTCGGATGGGCGCCAAGAGGCCGGGCTGCGATTGGCCGAGATCCTTCAGGGCCGTGTGTAGGACATCTCAGACGAAGACCGACAGGCGAAGCCATCGAGCCCGCCCTCCGGGTGTCACCGCAGGTAGATGCGCATGGCGGAGGCGGACGTTGGCAACCATTGGTCATCGTTGGCCGTGCCGCCCTACTTGGAAAAAGACCGTTGGTTGTCGTTGGCCGCGATCGGCTGTCTTCTGGCCTGTTATCGGCGCCGCATGATGATCCACACGGAGCAAGGCGACACCCCACTAACGCGAAGGTCGCCGCCCGGCGACGAGCCGCCCGACGCGAGCCCGGCCGGGAAACCTTCGTAGGTTTCCACTGCGCGCCCGTTCAGGCCTCTTCGGTTGTTACTGGTGGGAGGACACCCACTCGCGGATGACCGCCTCGGTCTCCGGAGTGACGCGGGCCCCGGCCAGCGCGCTGGGGTGGATCCACCGGTGGGCGGCGTGCTCGTCCGACAGGACGACGGCCCGGCCCTCGGCGTAGACCGAGACCGTGAACTGCCGGGCCCGCCGCCCCGAGGCGGAGGTGTAGTCGAACGAGCCGACGAACCGACTGTCGATGGCCGGCGGGCCCGTCCAGCCGATCTCCTCGGCCGGCTCGCGCGCCAGCGCGCCGATCAAGGTCTCGCCGTCCTCGACACCCCCGGAGGGGAGTTCCTCGATGCCGCCCAGGAAGTCATCCGGGACGCGCTCCAGGAGGAGGACGTCACCGTCGTGGTGGACGATCGCGCCGACCACGAGCTTCTGAATGCCGTCGCGGCGGGCCGCCCATCGGCCGCGCCGTCAAGCACGAATGTGATTGCGCCCGCTCATAAGCTTCCCTCGCTTAAGCTTCCCTCGTTTTGCGCGGCTTTGACCTGGCCCTTCGTACTCTGTCCGGTATGCGGAGCCCCCTTGCCGAGTTCCTCCGTGCTCGGCGTCAGCTCGTGTCCCCCGAAGAGGCCGGCTTGCCAAGCGGTCACGACCGCCGGCGCACGCCGGGCTTGCGCCGCGATGAGGTGGCTTTGCTGGCGGGGGTCAGTGTCGACTACTACATGAGGCTGGAGCAGGGCAGAGAACGCCGTCCGTCGGATCAGGTGATCGACGCCCTGGCACGCGTGTTTCACCTTGACGCCGAAGCCGCCGAGTATCTTCACCAGCTCGCCCGTACCCGGGCGCGCAGGTATGGGGTCGATGGCGAGGATGAACAGGTCGTGCCGCATGTGCTGCGGCTCCTGGACGGCTGGGACCACGGGCCGGCGCACGTGCTGAACCGTCGAACGGACGTGCTGGCCCAAAACGCGCTGTGTGTCGCCCTCTTCGAGGGGTTAGAGCACACGGACAACGTTCTGCGGATGTTTTTTCTCAACCCGGCCGCCAAGGGGTTCTGGACGGCCTGGGAACAGGAGGCCCAGCGCCTGGTGGCCCACCTACGTGCCGTCGTGGGGGCGGACCACAAAAATCCGTCCCTTCTCGAGCTGGTCGAGGAGCTCTCGGAGGACAGCGAAGACTTTCAACAGATGTGGGCTCGCCACGACGTACGCTACAGGCGCGGCGACGCCATTCACTTTCGCCACCCCCTTGTCGGCGACCTGATCCTCTGGCAGGAGGCGTTCTCCGTCGACAGCGCCCCCGGCCAGCGTCTTGTCACGATGCAAGCGGAGCCAGGCAGTCCCTCCGAAGAGGCCCTGGCCAAGTTGGGCGCCATGATGGGCCTGGTCTGTACTGGTCACAGGCGGCGATAGGCGCTGAAGTCCGTCACTTCCACAAGGTCCGCCAGGTCGACGTGGGCCGCCACCTCCGCGGGCGTGCGGCAGTACGCGATGAAGTAGCGGCGGCCGCCCACCATTCGGGAGACCCGCAGTCGCTGCCGACCGTTCAGGTTGATCGCTTCGACCTCGTACCCGTTCAGGCCGACCATGCGTAGAACCACCCACACAGGCTAGGAAACGGCAGGTCAAGGGCGGTCGCCCGAACAGGTCGTGATCTCCCTCCGGGAGGCCGAGCGAGAGCCCCTCGGGCTGCTGTACCGCCTGGCCGTCCTGCGCGGCCTGCCCCGCGGGGAGGCGTGCGGCCTCCGGTGGGCCGACATCGACCTGGACGCCGGGCACGCGACCATCGTCCAGACCGTGCTGCAGTTCGGCGGGCAGACCATCGTGGACACCCCCAAGTCGGAGAGGGCCGGGTTTACCGAAGATCAAGCTGCACGATGCGCGGCACACCGCGGCCACCGTGTCTGCGTCATCCCAGATAGGCAGGGTTAGCGGAGGCGGACGGGAATCGAACCCGCCAGGCCGAGGACCTCGACCTCGTCGGTTTTGAAGACCGCGGGGGCCACCAGGCGCCCAGACGCCTCCGGGAGAAACCTAACCCGACCGGGTACGGCACTAGCGGCACGGCGCGACCGTGGCGTGCCATGTCAGAGCGGGACATGACCCGGAGGAGTGCTGCATGACCGAGACGACGGCGCCCCCCGGGATCCGGCTGACCCAGTACGCGCACGGCGGCGGCTGCGCGTGCAAGATCCCCCCAGGCGAGCTTGAGACCATGGTCTCCGGCCTCCTCGCCGGCTCGGGATCACCCCCCGACCTGCTGGTCGGCCTGGACGACGGGGACGACGCCGCCGTCGTCCGGATAGAGGGCGGCCGCGCGGTCGTCGCCACGGCCGACTTCTTCACTCCCGTCGTGGACGACCCGTACGACTGGGGGAGCATCGCCGCGGCGAACGCGTTGTCGGACGTCTACGCGGTGGGCGGTGAGCCGCTCGTCGCGGTCAACCTGCTGGGCTGGCCCAGGGAGACGCTCCCGCTGGACCTGGTGAGGGAGGTCCTGCGCGGAGGGCTCGACGTGGCCGCGACGGCGGGATGCCACGTCGCGGGCGGCCACAGCGTCGACGATCCCGAGCCCAAGTACGGCATGGCGGTGACGGGCCTGGCCGACCCGTCGAGGTTGCTGCGCATCGACGGGGGGCGGGCCGGGCTGCCGATCTCCCTGTCCAAACCGCTCGGCATCGGCGTGCTGAACTCCCGGCACAAGGCGACCGGTGAGGTCTTCCCCCAGGCCGTCGCGGCGATGACCACCCTGAACTCCGCGGCCTCCCGGGCCGCTCTGGCGGCGGGAGCCCGGTGTGCCACCGACGTCACCGGGTTCGGCCTGCTCGGTCACCTCTACAAGCTGGCCAGGGCGAGCGGCGTCACCGCGGTCGTCGACGTGGCCGCCGTGCCGTATCTGGAGGGCGCCCGTGAGGCCCTGCGGGACGGCTACGTGAGCGGCGGCACCCGGCGCAACCTGGCCTGGGTGGAGCCCCACCTGGACGCGGGGAAGGTCGACGGGGACGAACTGCTGCTGCTCGCCGACGCGCAGACGTCCGGCGGGCTGCTCGTGGCGGGCGAGATCCCCGGCGCGCCCGTCATCGGGGAGTTGGTCCCCCGGGAGGGCGCGCCGCTGCGGCTGCGCTGAGCCGGCGCCTACGCATGCGGGCCGTCGTCCCGGTCGGGGACGACGGTGAGCCTTCTGCCGCCGGCCCGCTCCCGCTGGGGCACCACGGTGTACTTCGGGTCCAGAGCCGACGCCTTGCCGGCCTCCAGCATGCCGAACCGGGTGCACAGCGCACCCGCCGTGAGGGCGAGGCCGGAGGCGGCGGTGAGCGCCCGGCTGCGCCCGGCGACCGTGGCCAGCAGCCCGCCCGCCAGGATCAGGGCGCGTGACGTCTTCATGAGCAGGCCCGCCCTCCCCTGCTGGTACGGCTCGCCCTCGAGCCCGAGACGGCGTTCGATGACGGCCGCCGCGGTGGTCTCCATGACGGCCCCCAGGGCCGCAGCTGCCCTGGCCGGCGCGGCCTCGGCGCGGGGGGTCGTCAGCATGCCGACGGCGCCCGCGCTCGCCAGCGCACTGCCCGCGAACAGGAAGGGCAACTCGCGCCTGGCGGCATGCCAGGCGGGCACGGCGGTGTCCGCGAGGAGCACTCCGGTGTAGGTGGCCATGACGGGGCCGGTCAGCGCGCTCGCCATGACGGCCGCGTCCCCGGCGACGGGGAGGAGGCCGGTGACCGCCGAGGCGACTCCGGCCGCCGTGAGACCACTGTGCGCGGCGAGGGTCCAGGAACCGACGCTCATCGGAGAGGTGACCTTGAAGACGCGCAGCATGTTGAGGAAGCGCTCCGGCCTGCCGAGCTCGGCCACAAGGAACCCGGAGCCCAGGCCCGCTCCCGCGAAGGCCGTCACCCGGGCGGCGAGGGCCAGCCGGTCGTGCCCGGACAGGCGCGCCGCGGCGGCGATCACCGAGGAGGCGCCCGACAGCCCGCCCAGATAGAGGTAGACCGGCATGTGGGGCACGTGCCAGATCGGAGGCTTGAGCACCGGCTGCCCGTAGTACGACCGGAGCTCGGCCTCGGGGACCGTCGCCGCGGAGTCGCCGCCCCGCCGCGCCCTCATCGACGGCTCCCCGCGAAGCACGCCGCCACGGCGCCGACCAGGGCGACCGCCGCTCCGCCCGCCCACCACCACATCTGCGGCAGGTCACGTGTCGTGACCACCGGAGCAGGCGGCAGGCCGTAGGTCTCCGGTTCGTCCAGCAGCAGGAAGAACGCCCCCGCGCCGCCCACGCCGTCGCCGGGGTCGTCGCCGTACAGCCGGGCCTCGTCCACGCCGTCCGCGTGCAGCCGTTCGAGGCGGGCCGCCGCCCGCTCACGCAACTCGTCGAGCGGCCCGAACTGGATCGAGTCCGTCGGGCACGCCTTCGCGCAGGCGGGCTCGAGCCCGCCGCGCAGCCGGTCGTAGCACATGGTGCACTTCCAGGCCCGGCCGTCGCGCTCCCGGCGTTCGATCACGCCGAACGGGCAGGCGGGCACGCAGTATCCGCACCCGTTGCAGATGTCCGGCTGCACCACCACCGTGTCGAACTCGGTGCGGAACAGCGCCCCCGTCGGGCACACGTCCAGGCAGGCCGCGTTCGTGCAGTGCTTGCACACGTCCGACGACATGAGCCACCGGCCGTCCTGCTCGATGAACGCCACGTGCCGCCAGGTGTCGGCGCCGAGCCCCCCGGTGTTGTCGTAGGAGGTCGCGCGGAAGACGAACCCGTCGTCGGGGACGCCGTTCCACTCCTTGCACGCGACCTCGCAGGCCTTGCAACCGATGCAGACGGATGAATCGGTGAAGAATCCGACGCGTTCAGCCATGGCGGTACTCCTCGATCAGGTCGAGCAGCGCCTGCCCCCGCGGCCGCCTGCCCGGCAGGACGGCGCAGGTGCACACCTTGCTCTCCTGGATGTAGACGTTCGGGTCGAGCACGACCGGCAGCAGGTCGTTGACGACGTCTCCCGTCACCAGCCCCTCGTGGCCCCAGTGGTACGGCACGACGACCTGGTGGATGATCTGCCGCTGCACCCGCAGCGGCCTGACCCGATCCGTCACCAGCACGCGGCACTCGATCGCCGTGCGGCTGGTCACGATGGTCGCCCAGCCCCCGTTGACCAGTCCCACCTCGGCCGCGAGCTGCGGCGACACCTCGCAGAACAGTTCCGGCTGCAACTCGGCGAGGTACGCGAGCGTCCGGCTCATTCCGCCGGCCGTGTGGTGCTCGGTGAGCCGGGAGGTCGTGAACACGTAGGGGAAGCGCGCCGCCCCCGGCGGGTTGTACGGGTTCTCCGGCCTGTCGTAGATCCGCCGCGTCGGGTTGGCCTGCCTGCCGTACAGGGTGTTGAGCACGGGAGACTCGTGCGGCTCGTAGTGCGCGGGCATCGGCCCGTCGGACAGCCCGGACGGCACGTACAGCCAGCCCTTGCCGTCCGACTGCATGATGAACGGGTCGGTCCCGGACAGCGCGGCCTCGGCGCGGGCGCCTTCCGGCGGCTGGTAGTCCGGCGGTTTGCGCAGGTCGAAGTCGGGGACGTCGTGGCCGGTCCACTCACCCCTGTCGGCGTCCCACCAGACGTACGCCTTGCGCTCACTCCACGGCCGGCCGTCCGGGTCGGCCGAGGCCCGGTTGTAGAGGATGCGGCGGTTGGCCGGCCACGCCCAGCCCCACTCCGGCGCGACCCACGACTGCCGGTTCCCCGGCATGCGGCGGGCCGCCTGGTTGACCTCGTCGGCGTAGACGCCGCAGTAGATCCAGCAGCCGCACCGCGTCGACCCGTCGGGCGCGAGTTCGCGATAGGACGACAGCGCGCGCCCGTCCGGCCCGGTGCCGTTGATCTCCCGGAGGACGGCCTCCGCCGACGGCTCGCGATATTGGCCCTCTTCGGGATAGTCCCAGGTCAGCTCGGTCATCGGCCGATCGATCTCGTCGTCGCCCAGTCTCCGCCTGATCCGCTTGCCGAGGTGGTAGTAGAACCACAGGTCGCTGCGGCAGTCCCCGGGCGGATCGAGCGCCTTCTCCCGCCACTGGAGGAGCCGCTGGGTGTTGGTGAACGTGCCCTCCTTCTCCACATGGCTGGCGGCGGGCAGGAAGAAGACCTCGGTGGCGATGTCCCCGGTGCGCATTTCGCCGGTCTCCAGCTCGGGGCCGTCCTTCCAGAACGTGGCCGTCTCCACCAGGGTCAGGTCGCGCACCACGAGCCAGTCGAGGTTGGCCAGGCCCATACGCTGCGCCCTGCCGTTCGCCGAGCCGACCGCGGGGTTCTCGCCGATGACGAAGTAGCCCTTGACGGTCCCGTCGATCTGCCCCATCACCGTCGTGTAGTGCCCGTGGTCGCCGGTGAGCCGGGGCAGGTAGTCGAAGCAGAAGTCGTTGTCCTCGGTGGCCGCGTCGCCCCACCACGCCTTCAACAGGCTGACCAGGTAGGAGCGCCTGTTCCCCCAGTAGCCGGTGCCCGCGCCCTCCCTTTCGAGGTAGTCGGCCAGATCCTCATGCCGGTGCGCGTGCGGCATCGCGAGGTATCCGGGCAGCAGGTTGAACAGCGTCGGGATGTCGGTGGAGCCCTGGATGCTGGCATGGCCGCGCAGGGCCATGATCCCGCCGCCGGGGCGGCCCATGTTGCCGAGCAGGAGCTGGAGGATGGCCGACGCCCTGATGTACTGCACGCCGACCGAGTGCTGCGTCCACCCGACCGAGTAGACCCACGCGGTGGTCCGCTCGCGCCCGGAGTTGGCGGTGATCGCCTCGGCGAGCTCGGCGAAGTCCTCCGGCGCGATCCCGCACAGCTCGTCGACCATCTCCGGCGTGTAGCGGGCGAAATGGCGTTTCAGGACCTGAAGGACGCAGCGGGGGTGCCGCAGCGTCGGGTCGGTGGGCGGCCTGGCGGACGCCCCGGCGCCGCGGGCGCCGTACGAGTCGGATCCGGCGGCCTCGGCATGGGTGGCGCCGCCCTCTCGCATCTCGTCCGTCGTGGCCTCCTCGTCGCCCTCGTAGGCCCAGCTCGACGGGTCGTACCGGCGGGTCTCCGGGTCGAAGCCCGAGAACAGGCCGTCCAGGTCCTCGGTGTCCTGGAACCGCTCCGACACCAGGGTGGCCGCGTTGGTGTAGGCCAGCACGTAATCGCGGAAGTAGAGCTCGTTGCTCAGCACGTGGTTGATCAGCGCCCCGAGCAGCACGATGTCGGTCCCCGCCCGGATCGGCAGATACCTGTCGGCGACCGCGCTCGTCCGCGAGAAACGCGGATCGATGTGGAAGACCTTCGCGCCGCGAAGCCGTGCCTCCATCACCCACTGGAAGCCCACCGGATGGCATTCGGCCATGTTGGACCCCTGGATGACGATGCAGTCAGCTCCCGCCAGGTCCTGCTGGAAGGAGGTGGCGCCGCCGCGTCCGAAGCTGGTCCCCAGACCGGGGACGGTGGAGGAGTGTCATATGCGCGCCTGGTTCTCGACCTGGATGGCGCCCAGGGCGGTGTACAGCTTCTTCATCAGGTAGTTCTCTTCGTTGTCGAGCGTCGCCCCGCCCAGGCCGGCGATGCCCGTCGTCCGGCGTACCTCCTTGCCTTCGTGCGTCTGCTGCCAGGTCTCCCGCCGGGTGCGGACGACCCTGTCGGCGATCATGTCCATCGCGGTCTCGAGGTCGAGCCGCTCCCACTCGGTGCCGTACGGCCGGCGGTAGAGAACCTCGGTCCGACGCCCGGGGTGGGTCACGAGCTGCTTGCTCGCCGATCCCTTGGGGCACAGACGTCCGCGCGAGATCGGCGAGTCGGGATCTCCCTCGATCTGGGTGACCTTGCCGTCCTTGACGTAGACGAGCTGGCCGCAGCCGACCGCGCAGTAGGGGCACACCGACCTTGCGACCGTGTCGGCCTGCTCGGTGCGCGGCCGAAGGGCGTCGGTCCGCGCCGAGCGCGCGGCGTCGCGCCTGCCGTCCTCACCCTGGAGCTGCCGGAACACCGGCCAGCGGGAGATCCACCCACCGTCCGCCATGATGCGTGATTTGCCCCACTTGGCTGCTCGTTAACCGGCCGGCCGATCCGGGGATCCCAGGTAAGACGGCCCAGGTGAGACGGCCAGGCCCAGCCAACCAGGCCAGGCCCCCAGGCCGAGAAGCGCAGGTCAGGCCGCCCAGGGGAACGGGGCCACGTCAGGCTCCACCCAGCCACGCCGGGCCTCGCCGGCCGCAAGGGTGGTGGACCGGTAGTGCCTGGCGAGCAGTCGCTTGTCCAGCAACGCCGGATTCCGCCGTACGAAGACCTCGAACTCCGTGCCGTCGGGTTCGGCGGCCACATGGTGGGCGACCAGTTCCACCCAGGCCCGCGAGACCGTGTGGTGGTACTTCTGCGGCGCCTTCTCGTACGCGGTGATCCGCCGGAGCCAGTCGCAGACCTTCTCCGCGGCCTCGGGCATTCCGTAGCGGCGTACGGCGACGAAGGCGAGGTGGACGTGCTGCCGGTGCCCGAAGGCGCCGTCGGGGCCGACGACGAAGGAAAGGATCTCACTCAGCGAGGGATCGTGTCCGTGGTCCATCAGGAGACCTCCTGGAGCGCGGCGACGACCGCGTGGTAGCCGGACAGTTGCCGGGGGGAGAGCCCGGCGAGCGCGCGGGCTTCGAGGTCGGAGACGGCGGCGCGCACCCTGGCGGCGACGTCCCGGCCGGAGTCGGTCAGGGCGAGGCGGAACGAGCGGCGGTCGTCCGGGTCGAGTTCGCGGGTGAGCAGGCCTCGCCGTTCCAGCCGGTCCAGGACGCCGGTCAACGTGGTCGCCCGGGTGCCGGTGTCGGCGCTGAGCGCCCGGACGTTGCGCGCCCGCCCGTCGGCGAGATTCGCGAGCGCGTTGATCTCGGACGCCGTCAGATCGAGATCGGCGAGCGCGGTGGCCAGAGCGTGCAAGGTGCGATGGGTGGCCCGCTGCAGAGACAACACCATCGACGTTTCAACGCTTTCGGATATCACGGAATCGGACTATACGACTTCGAACCACGGCCCGCATCCGGGTTTCCCCTCACAAAACTCCATATCAGGGGTGTTAATGTCGCCCTCATGCCCGAACTGATCACCCCGACGGCGCGACTGCACAAATCATGGCTGGCGGCGCGCGACGAGTGGCATCCAGGCGCCCACCAGGACGGGGCCGGGCTCTACCTCGCCCCCGATGACGACGTGGACGGCCCCGAGAGCTTCTCGACCTGGGTCGACCGGCTTCTCCGGGCTTCGGACGAGTCGATCCCGGTCGAGCCTGGACGCGTTCACGTCACCTACTACTGGATCGCCGATCATGACACCTATCTGGGAGCCATCGATCTGCGCCACTACCTGAACGCCGTTCTGCTCGAGCTCGGCGGGCACATCGGCTACAGCATCCGGCCGTCGGCCAGGAGGCGCGGCCTGGCCACGTGGGCGCTGGGCGAGGTCCTGCCCCTGGCCCGTGCGCGCGGTCTTGACCGGGTCCTGGTCACGTGCGACACCGACAACACCGCCTCGGCGCTCACCATCGAACGCAACGGCGGGGTCCTGGAGGACGTGCGGACCACCGAGGCGGGCGTCAAGCGCCGCTACTGGATCACTCTCTGAAGGTCGGCCCCCAGGCCGCAGGCGTGTCACCCGTCCCCGGAGAGCCCCGGAGGTTTCGCGGCACCGCCCCTCAGCCCAGGGCGGCCCTGGTCTCCTCGGCGAGCGACGCCACCACCTGGGCGGCTGGAAGATCACGCGCGCGGCGGAAGCCGACACCGGCCCACAACGACATCCCGTGCGGATCGCCCTGAGCGGCCGCGGCCTGGCGCAGGCCCGCCGTCAGCCTGTTCACCTGGGGATACAGGTGCGGCGCCGATCCCTCGTGCTCGGCCATGAAGCGATTGGCCAGGCCACGGGCCCGGCGTCCGGTGAACGCGCGGGTGAAGGCGGTCTCCGTGAAGGCGGGGTCGGCCAGCGCCGCCTTGTGCACCGGGTGCGCCCCGCTCTCCGTCGTGCGCAGGAACGCGGTGCCGAGCTGCGCGGCGACGGCTCCCGCCCGGAGGACGGCCGCGATGTCCCGCCCGTCCATGAGCCCGCCCGCCGCCGCCATCGGAAGGTCGACGACTCCGCGGATCTCGGCCACGAGCTCGGGCAGTCCTGACGGCGGAGACCAGTCCGACGGCAGGAAGTCCGCCTGATGGCCTCCCGCGCCCGGCCCCTGCACCGACAGCGCGTCCGCCCCGGTCTCGGCGGCGGCGACGGCCTCTGCCGGGGTGTTGACGGTGACGACCACGGTGCTTCCCGCACCGTGCAGGCGGGAGACGATCTCAGGCGACGGGCAGCCGAACATGAAGCTGACGACCGGAACCCTCTCTGACACGAGAAGGTCGATCTTCGCCTCCCACTGGTCGTCATCCCAGGGGACGGTCTCCGGCAGGTCCACGCCGTACCGCTCCGCCTCCGCCACCAACTCCTCCCGGTAACACGCGAGATCCGCCTCGACCTCGGTGAACCCCGCACGGGCCGGGTCGGGTCCGGGCACGAAGACGTTCACGCCGAAGGGCGCATCCGTCCGCGCGCGGACCTCCGCGATCTCATCGCGCACAGCGGAGGCCGTACGGGATCCGGCCGCCAGGAATCCCAGGCCGCCCGCGGCCGACACCGTCGCGGCGAGGGCGGGTGTGGACGGGCCCCCGGCCATCGGCGACTGGATGACGGGCAGCGCCATCCCGAAAGGAAGAATGCGACCGGCCATGGAGCTCCTCACCCGTCACCCGGCTCATGAGCCCGCAGCGCGCGGTCCACGAGCGTCCCTGCGACCCCAGTGTAAGCCGCGGGATCCACAAGATCGGCGATGTCCTCCCTGGTCAGACGCTCGGAAACCGCGGGAATCTCCGCCAGCAGATCGGCGATCGGCCGCCCCGTCGCCACGGCGTCCGCGGCGGCCAGGCCGACGAGGCGCTTGGCCGCGGCCTTGCCCAGGATCGGGGCCAGGACGGCCGCGACGCGCTCGGTGACGGTCAGGCTTCCGGTGAGCTCCAGGTTGGCCCGCATGCGGTCGGGGAACACCTGGAGCCCCTCCGCGAGCTCGGCCGTCGCCTCGGCGGCCCCGCCGAGGAGGCGCAGGCACTCCCGCAGCGGCTGCCATTCGGCCTGCCAGGCGCCCGCGGGCCGCTCGTCCTCGGCGAGCATGCACTGCCCCAGGGTCGCCGCCAGCATCGGCATCTGGATCGCCGCCGAGCGGATCAGCGTCGCGAGGACGGGATTGCGCTTGTGCGGCATCGCCGACGAACCGCCCCGGCCGGCCGCGGACGGCTCCGCGACCTCCGCTATCTCGGTCCTCGACAACACCTGAACGTCGACCGCGATCTTCCCGAGCACCCCGGAGGTGAGGGTGAGCACCCCCGCGAGGTCGGCGATCGGGATCCGCGACGTGTGCCAGGGCAGCACCGGGGCCTCCAGCCCCACCTCCGCGGCGAAGGCCGCCATCAGGCGCTCGGGATAGGCGTCCGGATCCGGCACCCCGGCGATCCCCGCGTACTCCCGGTAGGCGGAGAGCGTGCCGGCCGCCCCGCCGAGTTGGGCCGGAAGGTCCGCGCGCACGCGGCGCAGCCGCTCGCCCGCGGCCACGACGGAATGCAGCCACCCGGCCGCTTTCAGCCCGAACGTGCTGGGAACCGCGTGCTGGGTGAGCGTCCGGCCCACCATGACCGTGTCGCGATGGTCCGCCGCGAGCCGGGCGAGCGCGGAGGCCGTCCGGCCGAGGTCGGCCTGGATCAGCGCGAGGGTCCGGGCGGCGACCAACATCGCCGCGGTGTCCATCATGTCCTGGCTCGTGGACCCTCGGTGGACGTGGTCGGCGGCGCCGGCGTCCACCGCGGCGACCGCGGCGGTCAGGTCCTCGACCAGCGCGACGACCGGGTTCCCCGACTCGCGGGAGCGTACGGCCAGGCGCGCCGGATCGATCGCCACCCCGGCGGCCACCTTCGTGACGGTCTCCGCCGCGGCGGCCGGGGCCGCACCGAGGCGGGCCTGAGCCCGGACCAGGGCGGCCTCGGCGTCCAGCAACGCCCGGAGCCAGGCCCGGTCGTCGGTGGCCCGCTCGGCCGCGCCGCCCGCCCGCACGGGGGACAGCAGGCCGGTGTCCGGTGCGGGACCTTCGTCTTCCGTCGGGCCGGTCATCGTCGCAGTCTCCCGTCGCGGGCGGATGAGCGCCGCCGCGGGGCTTTCCCGGCCCCGCGGCGGCGGAGTTCGTCAGCTGAAGTCGAGTCCGCCCGTGCGGGTGCGCTTCAGCTCGAAGAAGTACGGATACCTGGCGAGCGCGTACGCGCCGTCGAAGACGTTCAGGGCGTCCTCACCGCGGGGAATGCGGTTCAGCACCGGCCCGAAGAACGCCACGCCGTCGACGTGGATGGTGGGCGTGCCGACGTCCTCGCCGACCGGGTCCATGCCCTCGTGGTGGCTGCGGCGCAGTGCCTCGTCGTAGTCCGGGCTGCCGGCCGCGTCGGCCAGTTCCACGGGCAGGCCGACCTCGGCCAGCGCCTCCTTGGCGACGAGTGCGAAGTCCTTGTTCCCCTGGTTGTGGATCCGGGTGCCCAGGGCCGTGTAGAGGTCCCGCAGCACCTCCTCACCGTGCCGCTCCGCGGCGGCGATGCACACCCGCACCGGTCCCCAGCCCTTGTCGAGCAGGTCACGGTACGACTGGGAAAGATCTTCCTTGTTCTCGTTGAGAACCGACAGGCTCATCACCCGGAACCGAAGGTCGATGTCCCGCTGCTTCTCGACCTCGAGGATCCACCGGGAACTGATCCACGCGAACGGGCAGATCGGGTCGAAATAGAAATCGACCTTGGGCCGGGCCGCCGGCTCCGCCTCTGCCTGACCAGTTGTGGTCATCACGTCTCCTTACTGAAAGTCTCGCCGAGTCGGGCCCCGGATCCGCCTCGGCTCATCACGCCAGGGGCCGGCATGGCACCGACACCGCCTCAAGACTCTGCAACCACCGCTGATCATCTCCTAATTCCCAATGAACGCCGCGAGTCCCTCCCGCGCCCTCCCGCGGCCGGACGGCCGCTTGTTCGCGCCTCCGCCGCCGTCCGTAAGGTGGTGTTCCGGGCAGACGGGGCACACGGGACGTACGGAGGGCACTGGCACGATGAGCATGACGAGAGCCGAGAAGGCGGCGAGACTGCGGGCCCTGCATGTTCCTGGCGACCCGCTCGTCCTCCCGAACATCTGGGACGCGGCGTCGGCGCGCATCGTCGAGTCGGCCGGGTTCCCCGTGGTCGCCACCGGCAGCGCGGCGATCGCCCCGGTGCTCGGCTACGCGGACGGCGAGGGCACCCCGATCGGCGAAATGATGGCCGCGATCGCCCGCATCGCGTCGGCCGTCGGCGTCCCGGTGACCGCCGACGTCGAACGCGGCTACGGGGCGCCGCCCGCCGAACTGGTCGAGCGGCTGTGCGCGACGGAGGCGGTCGGCTGCAACATCGAGGACTCCGATCCCGTCACGGGCGCCATGATCGACATCGGCGAGCAGGCCGACCTCGTCGCCGCCGTCCGCGGCGCGGCGAGGGGTGCCGATTCCGACCTGGTCGTCAACGCGCGGGTGGACAGCTTCCTCAACGGGTCCGGGACGCCGGAGGAGCGGCTCGCCGACGCCATCGAGCGTGGCCGCCGCTATCTGGCCGCCGGAGCCGACTGCGTGTACCCCATCTTCGTCACCGACCCCGGCATGATCCGGACGCTCGTGGAGGAACTCGGCGGCCCGGTCAACGTGCTTTTCCGGCCCGGCGTGCCGAGCATCGCCAGGCTCGCTGATCTCGGGGTGGCCCGGGTGAGCTTCGGGCACGGGCTCCACAGCGCGACGCAGGACTTCACCGCCCGGATGGTGGCGGCGATCAAGGAGGGCCGTAGCCCCTACCCGCCGAAGGAGACCTGACACCCGTCTCCCCTACCATCGACGGCATGACCAACGTGCTGGTCGTGGAGGACGATCCGGCGATCGGTTCCGAACTGGCGGACGCGCTGTCCGACTACGGATACCGGACGGCGCTGGCCGCCGACGGCGAGACCGCGCTCGATCTGGCGCTGCGCGCGGCGCCCGACCTCGTGCTGCTCGACCTGGGCCTGCCCGACGTGGACGGCGTCTCCCTGTGCCGCCGGCTCCGCAGCGCCATGCCGTACGCCGTGATCGTGGTGCTGACCGCGCGCACCCAGGAGTTCGAGGTCGTGGTGGCGCTCGACGCGGGAGCCGACGACTACCTCACCAAGCCGTTCCGGCTGACCGAGTTGCAGGCCCGGCTGCGGGCGCACCTGCGCAGGCAGACCGTTCCCGCCGACCCGCGCAGCATGTCGGTGGGCCGGGTCCGCCTGGACACCGCGGCCCGGCGGGCGTTCGTCGCCGGCACGGAGGTCATGCTGCGTCCCAAGGAGTTCGACCTGCTCTCGGTTCTCGTACGCCGGGCTGGCGAGGTCGTGACCCGGGAGCAGCTCATGGAGGAGGTGTGGGACGCCAACTGGTTCGGCCCCACCAAGACGCTCGACGTCCACGTCTTCGCCCTGCGCCGCAAGCTCACGGAGGAGGGCGAGGACCCCCGCCGGATCACCACCCTCAGGGGACGCGGCTACCGGTACGAGACCGACCTCTGATCATCTGGCCGGCAGCAGCAGGCTGAACACGGGCGGACAGGCCCGCCTGAGGATGAGACGGCCGCCTTCGGCCTCCGCGAGCGACCGTGCCAGCGCGAGGCCGATCCCGTGGCCGTCCCCCGCCCGGCGCGCGAACACGTCGGTCCCCTCCGGGACGCCAGGGCCCTGGTCGGACACCTCGACGGCGACCCCGTCGCCGAGGTCGGACACCTGGACGGCGATCTCGCCTCTGCCGTGGATGGCGGCGTTGTCCAGCAGCACATGGAGGATCTGCCGCACGGCGGCAAGCGACGCGGCGACCCCGGGCAGCTCGTCGGGCACGGACACCGTCAGGCCGCGCCCCGCCTCGGCCAGAGCCGCGCGGCGGTCCGCGCCGATCTCCTCCACCAGGGCGCCCACGTCGAACGGTTCCAGCCCGCTGCTGTGCCCGCCACGGGTGAGCCGCACGAGGTCCTCGATCGTGGTCTGCAACCGCTCGCCGCGCTCGACCGCCGTGCGGATGGCGCCGGAGAGGTCGGCGTCGTGGCGGTGCAGCGCCGACTCCAGGCCGAGCAGCATGCCGGTGAGCTGCGTGCGGAGCTGATGGGACACGTCGACGCTGAACGCCCGCTCCCGGTCGAGCACGTCGCCCAGCCGCCGTGCGGTCGCCTCGAGCGCGAGCCCGGCGGCGTCGGCCTCGCGCACGTCGGACCGCGGCGCCCGGATGGAGAAGTCGCCCGAGCCGAGAGCCTGCGCCGACTTCGTCAGGTGCTCCAGCGGCGCGGACAGCCGGGCGGACTGCCGTAACGCGAAGACCGCCGCCAGCCCGATCACGACGACGGCGAGCCCGGCCATGGCGAGCCAGGCGCGGTACAGCCGGTCGCGCACGACCCCGTAAGGAACGGCCACCCGGACGGACCCGGCGAGCTTCTTGTCGGACGGGAAGGGCGCGGCCACCACGAGGAAGTCATGCTCGAAGCCTTCATGGACGTGGCCGTCGCGGGCGTCGGCCGCGATCCGCGACGTGGCCGGCCCCTCGCCGGAAAGCTTGGCCCCGCCCGTGGCGAAGAAGCCGACGGTCAGCGTCGACGGCACGCCCCGAGGAAGCGGGACGCGGACCACGCCGCCCCGCACGACGTCCTCGTGGGCGACGGCGGCGATCCAGGTGGCGTTTCGGTCCAGCGACGCCGCCATGTCGTCGTGGTAGAGCCGCTCCATGGAGATCGCGAGGGGGATGGCGAACAGCGCGACGGAGAGCGTGGCCACGCCCACGATGGCCCCCAGCACTCTGAGGCGCAGCGGCCTGCCGTACGGCTCACGCCGATCGGCCGGCTTCTCCGCGTCCGGTGTGATGTGTCGCCTATTTCCCCATATCACCAGTTCAGCGTCCCAGAGTTCCGGACACGCGTGGGCGCCGGGGCTGACGACGTACGCCGACCCGTCAGAGGTGATCCGAGTACGCCCAGCCGGACCACCGCGCGACCTCGACGAGGACGGCGGGCCCCTCCGGTGGACGGTCGGCGTACTGGGCGTACTTCGCCACCAGCGACTCCACGGCGCGGTCGCGCTCCGGGCCGTGTCCGACGACACGGGCGGTCCCGTCCGCCCTGGCCCACCACAACCGCTCCCAGTCGTCCTCGTAGTGATCGGCCAGGAGGCAGACCCGGGGATTGGCGGAGATGTCGTGGAGACGGCGCAGATCGGTGGTCGACTTCGGCTTGTGATCCACGGCGGTCACCACCACGTCGCCGGCCACGGCGAAGGTCACCGGCACGAGCCTCGGCACCGCTGCGTCCGCCCCGGCCGCGGCGGCCGTCGCGAGCCTGGCCACCCGGGCGGCGGCGAAGAGCTCACGCGCCAGGTCCGCCGACATCCTCACGCCGCCAGGCTACGGCCGGGCCGTACCGGCCGGACCGGCCGCACTTGATGATCTTCCTTGGGCAACCTAAGGTTGTCGGAATGGAGCCCCCTGATTTGCTGGCGCGAGCCCGCTCACGCTCTTCCGATCCGGACGACCCGCTGGAGATCCTCTCGTCCGCGATCTCGCTCAGCACCGAACTCAGCGACGACGCCGACGCCGTTCTCGACCTCGCGGTGCGCGAAGCCCGGGACGCGGGAGCGTCCTGGACCGCGATCGGGGAACGATTCGGTTTCTCCCGGCAGGCCGCGCGCAAACGCTTCACCCCGCCCTTCGCCGGCAAGACGCTGGAGAACCGCCGCAAGAAGCGCGACGCGGCGTGCTCGTTCTGCCGGCAGCGTCCCGGACCACGGGTCCACATGGTCCACGGCGAGGCCGGCCGCATCTGCGACAAGTGCGTCGCGCTGGCCGGCGAGATCGTGGCCGACCTCGCCAAACGCCGCTGACGGCCCGGCCGCCGCCCACACGGGGCGGCGAGCCGGTCAGGTGACGGTCAGCCGCCGCTGGTACTGCTCGTCCCGCCACAACTCCTTGCCCAGCACCTCGGCGAACGTCGTCGCGGCGTCGTACGCGTCGACGTGGCGGACGTACAGCGGGGCGAAGCCGAACCGGACGATGTCGGGTTCGCGGTAGTCCCCGATCACTCCCCGGTCCACGAGCGCCCGGGCCACCGGGTAGCCGTCGGGATGGCGGTAGCTCACCTGGCTGCCGCGCCGGTCGGCGTCACGCGGGCTCGCCAGGCTGAGCCCCGGGCACAGTTCGTCGACCAGGTCGATGAACAACGACGTCAACGCCACGCTCTTGGCGCGGAGCGCGCGCATGTCCACCCGCTCCCAGATGTCGAGCGAGGCGTTGAGCGCCGTGTAGGACAGCACGGGCGGGCTGCCGGAGGCGAACCTGCGCACCCCGTCGGCGGGCCGGTAGTGCGGCTCGAAGTCGAACGGCGCCGCGTGGCCGTGCCAGCCGGATATGACGTTACGGACGTGCTCGTGGTGACGCGAGGCCACATATATGTACGCGGGCGCGCCCGGACCCCCGTTGAGGTACTTGTACGTGCAGCCGATCGCGAAGTCCGCCCCGCTCACGTCGACCGGGAGGGCCCCGGCGCTGTGGCACAGGTCCCAGACCATGAGCGCCCCGGCGGCCTGGACCCGCGCGGTCACCGCGTCGACGTCGTGCGCCGCTCCGGTGCGGTAGTCGACCTGTGAGAGCAGCACCATCGCCACGTCGTCGCCGAGAGCCTCCTCCAGGCGGAGCGCGCCGTCCGCGGTGCCGATGTCGCGGATCTCGTAGTCGCCGAGCGCGGCGGCCGCGCCCTCGACCACGTAACGGTCGGTGGGGAAGTTGTCCAGGTCGGAGATGATCACCCTGCGGCCCGGGCGCAGGGGCAGCGCGGCGGTGACGGCCTTGAAGATGTTCACCGACGTGGAGTCGCCCGCGAGCACCTCGCCCGGCCCGGCGCCGATGAGCGGCGCGATTCTGTCACCCGTCGTCTGCGGCAGATCCCACCAGCCCGCCGTGTTCCAGCTCGCTCCCAGGTGGAGGCCCCACTCGCTTTCCACCGCGTGCGCCACGCGCGCGGCGGTACGCCGGGGAAGCGCCCCCAGCGAGTTGCCCAGAAGGTAGACGACCCCCGGCGGAAGCGTGAACTCGTCCCGGAAGTCTCTGAGGGGATCCTGCTCGTCGAGGGTCTCGCACTCCGCACGGCTGATGACCACCTGTCGCTCCTTCGCTCACCGCGTTATGTCCCCAAATACCTTCATATGCTCACAAATGAGCTCGGGTGGGGGCGGCCTCGGACCCTTACCTTCGGGTTACTTCCGTACGCCCTGGACGGCCCGCCGCGCCCACCTGCCCAGGAACGGCGCGCCCGGTCTCGGGAGGACCGTATTCGCAGCGTTAATGACTCAGCGTTGGCATGCCGGTGAAATACGGGCCGGGATCGTTCCATGATTACGGACTGCTATAACTCGCGGAGATCACCACACGGGCACGATCCGCTCAAAATAAGCACGGGACCAACCAGAGACTCTGTGCGATCGTGGACAAGACGGGGCAAGTTCTCTGTAGACGCCAATCCCCCGTTGGTGACAGAGGGTGATCAAACGTGACGGAGTCCCCGGTGCATCACGAGCCCCCGATCTATCGCCGCATCGCCGACCGGCTGCGCGACCAGATCCTGTCGGGCGACTTGAGTGATGGGGATCGACTACCGGGCGAAAACGCGATCATGGCTGAGTACGGCATCGCGCGAGCGACGGCGAGACAGGCGCTCGCCGTGCTCATCAACGAGGGCCTGGCCGTACCGAGGAGAGGATCGGGAGTCTACGTGCGCCTGTTCCGCCCGATCAGGCGGCACGGGTCCCGGAGGCTCTCCAGGGAACAGTGGGGACAAGGCCGGGCGGTCTGGGACTCCGACACTCGCGGCCGCTCCTACACAGTTGACGAGGTAAGGATCGAGCGGACCCCGGCGAGCGAACACGTGGCCCGGGTGCTCGACTGCGACCAGGCATGGGTGCGCCGCCGCCGGTATTCGGTGGACGGCCGGCCCGTGCAGTTGGCCGTCTCCTACTTTCCGGCCGACCTCGTCGAGGGGACGGCGGTGACCCTGCCGGACACGGGGCCGGGCGGGGTGTACGCGAGGCTCGGCGACCTGGGCTACTCCCCCGCGCACTTCACCGAGGAGGTGCGCGCCCGCATGCCGCAGCCGGGGGAGTCGAGCCTGCTCGGCCTGCCCGCGGGCACCCCGGTCATCATCATCAGCCGGGTCGCCTACGCGGCCGGAGGCATTCCGATCGAACTCAATGAGATGACACTCGACGCCGCGTCCTATGTACTCCAGTACGACTTCGACGCGTAGGTCAAGGGGCAAGGTTGACCTGTCCATCCCGATCATTGATTTCTCTAGAGATGTCCCGCACCTTGAGAAAGAGACGTCAAGAACAACCGGACACGGCGAGGGAAGGGTGGACGGATGTCCTTTGACCGACACCTCGCCGAGATTGCCCGGGAGTTCCCGGAATGGACGATCTGGCGGAGTGATGCGGGCCGGTGGTGGGCCACCCGGCATCACCCGCTGACCATGGAGCAGCGGGAGGCCGGCTGCGCGATGACCATCGACGCGGACGACCCCGACGGGCTGCGCGGTCAGCTGCGTGAGCAAGAGGAACGTGCCACGCTCGCCGATCCGTGAGCGCGGAAGCCTCCGACCCTATCGGGGGCGGAGGCTTCCGCTCGTTCGCCCGTGGGGGCGTCGCCACTGGTGCCAATCACAACGGCGCCCTCACGGGTCCGACTCCTACCTGTTCTGGAACGGCCCCTGGTCCTCGTGCGACTGACGGAGCCGGCCGAAGTCGACCTCGGTGTACTCCGCGACCTCCACGACCATAGGCGCGGGGGCGAGGGGGTCGGCGTGGCGGACGTCGTCCACGATCACCCGGATGTCGTCGTTGGCGTCACCCGCGGAGTGGTCCACCGGGCGAACCGGGCGGAACATGTCGACGCCCTCGTGGGCCGGGGTGTGGCCTGCCGCGTATCCGGCCTCGTCAGCGGTCGCGACGTCCAGGCCCTCGGCCTCGACCCGGCCACCGGACCTGATCGCGTCGTCACCCTGGTCGTCCAGATCGCCCTGGTCAGCCGGGGCGATGTCGGCCACGGCGTCCTCCTGGGACTCCGGCTGGGCGGGGACGTCGGCGACAGGCTGCTCGGCCTGCTGAGCCTCGCGGAACTGGGGAGCGGGCGGAACGACCGCCGCCTCGTCGATCAGCGGCCCCGCCGCCGCCTCGCGGTGCAGCAGGTCGCCGAGGACCGATCCGATCTCGTTGAGGCGGCGCATGACCTCGGTGTGCGTGTCGGTCAGGTAGACGACTCTGCGGCCGGTGTGCTCGTCGAGCGCGGTGACCCGCTTCTCGGCGGCGGCGAGGGAGGCGCTCGCCTCCGCGTTGGCGTCGGCCACCTGGCGCTCCGACTCCAGCCGCGCGGCGGTCAGCTGCCGGTCCGACTCCGCGCGGGCCGAGCGCAGGGTGTCCTCCGCCTCGGCGCGGGCCGTCCCCAGGGTCTCCTCGGCGTCGGAACCGGCCTGCGACAACAGCCGCTCCGCGGCGGCGGTCGCGTCGGCCACCCGCCGCTCGGCCTCCTCCTGGGCGGCGGACCTGATCGACTCGGCCTGCTCACGCGCCATCATGACCTGGCGCTCGGCCTCGGCCGCCGCGTTGTCGCGCATGCGGGCGGCCTCGGACTCCGACGCCTCCTTGTTGGCCGCCGCCTCCTCATGGGCCAGCTTGAGGATCTGGCTCAGGCGCTCGCCCAGTTCGTCGGGGTTCTGCGGCGCCTCGGTCATCTTGCGGCGCGCGTCGGCGAGTTCGATGCGGCTCTGCTCGGCCTGGTCGATGGTGCGGGCGAGCCGTTCCTCCAGGTCCCGGATCTGGTTGCGCGTGCGGATCATGTAGTCGTGGACCTGCCTGCGACTGTATCCGCGCATGACGACCTCGAAGGAGTCGTCGCTCATAAGGTCGGGGAAGTTCTCGGTCTGGTTGGTCATGACAAGCCCTGGGGGTCGAAGATAGAGACGGTACGCACGTCAGGACACGACTTTCCTGCTATCGGGCGGACATCGCAACCCGAACGCCTCAAGCGCCCAGGGGAAAATTGCAGGACACCGGCCCTCAGGCGGCCGCGGAGCGCGTGGAATCATGACCCGCATGCCGTACATCGCAGCTCTGGACGACGACGCCGTGCCGATGATCCACCCCGACGCGTGGGTGGCGCCGGGGGCGGTGGTGGTCGGGCGCGTACGGCTCGGCCGGGCGACCAGCGTCTGGTACGGCTCGGTCCTTCGCGGTGACGACGAGCGGATCGAGGTCGGAGCGGAGTGCAACATCCAGGACCTGTGCTGCCTGCACTCCGACCCGGGAGAGCCCGCGATCCTCGAGGACCGGGTGAGCCTCGGGCACCGGGCGATGGTGCACGGCGCGCACATCGGCGCGGGCGCCCTGGTCGGGATCGGCGCGACCGTGCTGGGCCGCGCCGTCGTCGGAGAGGGCTCGCTCGTCGCGGCGGGCGCCGTCGTCACCCCGGGCGCGAAGATCCCCGCCGGGGTGCTGGTGGCCGGCGTGCCCGGCCGGATCGTCCGCGAGCTCACCGACGACGACCGCGCGTCCTTCGCCCGCACACCGGCTAACTACCAGGCGAAGGCCCGGCGGCACGCCGCTGCGACCGAGCTTTCCCGATGAAGGTCCCGGTCAGGACCAGGTGATCGGAGAGCTCGGGATCGGTCCTGACCACCTCGGATCCCGCGGCCATGAAGTCCGCCTCGGTCGCGAAGACATAGTCGATCTTGCGGCCGCCCCGGGTCGTCGGGGTGCCGCCCCGGCGCTGCGCCAGGTACGGCCCGGCCCCCACCTCCGTGTACCTCCCGGTGCCGAGACCCTTGCCGTACACGGCGGAGAGCTGGGGGTCCTCCGGCTTGCGGTTGAAGTCGCCGCCGAGGATCACCGGACTGCCTCCGGCGTATGCCGCGACCAGTTCCTCCACCTGGCGGGGCGACTCGGTCTCCGAGATGTGCGTCACACAGCTCACCGACCGGCGTTGACCCACCATGCTCCGTGCGCACAGCAGGCCGCGTGGATGGACTCGTGAGCCGGGGCCGGCTGCCGCGTCCACGGCGAGCATCCGCCGCAGCGGCCGTCCGGTGACGGGCCCCTTGAGCGCCAGCGCCAGGCCGAACGTCTTCTTGTCCGGTGGCGTCGTCCGGGACGTGAGGTCGCCCCAGAATCGGCGGCACTTGTCGCCCTTGCCGTCGCGCGCGTGCGCCCGGTCGATCCCGAACCAGACGATCCGGTAGTCCGGCAGCTTCCGCTGGAGCAGGTCGACCTGCGCGTAACACATCTCCGTGAACGAGGCGACGTCGATGTCACGCCGGCGGACGAGTTCGGCGACCTCACCCGCCCATGCGCGCCTGCGGTCGGGACGCAGGCTCTCCGTGCAGGTGTCGTCCCGGTTGTTCGCCGCGCAGACGTTGTAGGTCAGCACGTTGACGCGGTACGGCCCCGGCCGATCCGCGGCCGACGCACCGGTGAACCCCGCCGTCAGCACGACCGGTGCCGCCACCAGTGCCGCGCCGCGCCGACGCCATCCCGCTTTCCGCACGCGCCACACCCCCCGATTCCGGGAGCCCTCGCGGGCATCCGTTCAGGAGGTCATTTGCGACAAATCCCCCCATAGGCGGTGACAGTAGCTGAATCTGGATCATCCAACCCATGCGCCTGTGGTGAAATTTCCTACATTGATTGCCATAACGGGCGCGGCGACAGCCAGGTACGCCACGAAGACCCACGGCTTGCGCGCGCCGGTGATGCCGATCGACAAGTAGAGCGGCCACCACAACAACGACGCCCGGCCGACCGACATGTAGAACGACGACATCGCGAGCAGCGCGACGGCCTGGGGCGCGAGGTAGGCGAGGTTCCCCCACCGTCGTCTGACGGCCTGCCAGACGACGAGCGCCGCCAGCACGAGGGCCGCGAGGATCTCCTCGCGGTACGACGTGCGCAGGACGCTCTCCTCGAGCGACCGGTTCCAGGTGTTGACGAGGACCTGCCAGGGCCACTCGGCGAAGCGCCCCCAGTAGTCCGCCTCGGCGTGCTTCCACGCCAGCAGGTCACCCGTACGCGACCAGAGATAGCCCATGTAGGCCAGCACGGGCACCGCGGGAAGCGCCAGCCACGGCGCGGTCCGCCATCCCTTCCCCCGCAGGCCGTTGTCGGCGACCAGGAACTGCACGACCAGTCCCGCGAGGAGGAACAGGCCCGAGACGCGGATCGAGGAGGCGAAGGCCGCGCAGACCGCCGCCGCCTCCCAGCGTCCCCGCCGCGCGAGCAGCCAGGCGGGGATCGCCAGCGCGAGGAACGGCGCCTCCGAGTAGCCCGCCAGCATGAAGACGGCGAACGGACTGAGGAAGAAGGCCAGCACGGTCCACGTGCCGGTGCCCTCCTTGAACGACTCGCTCAGCCGGGACAGCGCGACCGCCACCACCGCGCTCGCGACGAACGACACCAGCACGATGGCGAGGCTCCAGTCGGAGACGACCACGTGCACGTAGCGCAGGAACAGCGGAAGCCCGGGGAAGAACGCGGCCAGCTTGGGCGCGTCCGGCATCCCCGGCGACCCGTCGTAGCCGTACTGCGCGATCGCGATGAAGTTGTCGGAGTCCCAGGGCGTGAGGCGGTCGAGCAGCGGGGCGTCGGTCCGCCCCGGAGCCGCGAGGACCATGTAGATGTACGTCGCCACGTGCCAGAAGAGCCAGATCAGCAGTGCCGTGCGGTCGGCCCGCGAGCCCAGCCACCAGGGTCGGTCCGAACTCGCTTCGGTCGCGTCACCGGTCGCGGGCGGGACGGCCGGCGCCGGGGCGTCCGGGGCCGGGGTTCCCGGCGGCGCCTCCGCTCGCACGGGATCCGCGGCGGCCACGGGCTGGTGGATCTCTGTCACGACCACCTATCGAATACGTCCGGAGTGTCCATGCCAAGGGTCGACGGCACGTGTTTGCGAGCTTATGCGGCATTCGCCAGCGTTCACGCAGGTCATCACCTTTCCTGGCACGGAAAGTTCCACCTCCGTCCACGAGATCGCGCTTCCGCCTCCGGTGTCGGTGACCGGAACTAGCATTGCCGCGTGCGATGGGACGGGTTCACGGCGATGGAGCGGGATGTCCGCGCTCTCGTCGGCGACCCCCGGTGGATGACGCTTCCCCCCGTCGTGCGCGCCCAGGTGATGGCCCAGCGGATGCTCGAGACCCCCGACGGGTCACGCTGGCTGTTCGGCGCCCACGCGCGGTGGCACCGGTTCGGCCCGGCCGACGGCCGCTGGCATCTGTCGGCGCCGCCGTCGCACACCGGCGTCCGGTCGGCCGCCCGGGTCGTGCCGCCGCCCCCGGCGATCCCGCCGCTCCCGCTTCCCGCCGGGCCCGACTTCGCGTACGAGCGTGGATCCACCCAGGCCTTCGTGGGGCCGGACGTCCCCGAGGGGATCACCGAGGGCATCCGGGCGATGCTGCAGGCGCAACGGGGTCTTCGCCGCGACGACTTCCCCCTGCCTCCCGAGGGTTTCCACGGGATGTTCGCCCGGGACGTGACCAGTCCGGTGGCGGCCGTCTGGGGCACGGTCATGTGGTGCGCCTATGCCCCCGCCTTCGACGGCAACGAGATCCTGCTGTCGATGTTCGGCGAGTTCCTGGCCCGGCCGCTTCCGGGGGACGACTGGGTGCGCTGGCTGCCGCCGACGTCCCTGGACGCGCTCGTCGCGCTGTACGCCGAGCGCATGGCCGCGGGGGCCGCGCGGGCCGGGCTGCACCTCGTGCGGCTGATGACGGACACGGCCGCCGTCCTCCGCGCCGACGCGCGGTTCCGGCCCCGGGCCGAGGCCCTCATCGCGATGGCCGAGCCGATCCTGGCCCAGCCGTGGCTCGACCACCACGCCCTCGCGGGCGGCGCCGTACGGCAGGCGTGGTTGTCGCGATGCCCGCCTCGACTGCTCGGCGCCACGCTCACCGAGACCTCGCCTGGCGAACACTTCCGGCACAGCCTGTACGACCTGGTCGAGTCCCTGTCGTTCACCACCGCCCGGGGCGCCGACCCGCGTGCGGCGGCCGCCGCCCTGCTCGCCGCCGACCTCCACGGTCGTTTCGCGGGGGCGCCGGCGGCCGCCGACGCCGTCAACCTGCTCTACGCGTGGATGGACGAGGAGTCACGTCACCAGCTCTATGTGACGCTCACGGATCCGTCCCATCCGCTCCGCGGTTTCTGGCCCGCCCGCGGCGCGCTTCCCCCGGCGCTCGTGCCGCCCGACCGCCGAGCCGCCGCCGCCCTTCTGGGGGCCGCCTACGCCACGGGGCTGGCGTGGTGCCGGCTCACCTGGACGGCGCCGCCCTCGAGCGGTTTCGCGGCCTCCTCGGCCGTGGTGCCGTTCCTGATGCACCAGCGCGATGATCCGTTTCCGGCCGGTGGACCTGGTAGCGTCGGTTCGCCGCATGATCACGGTCGGCTGCCCGACAGGGCCTGGCAATAAGATCACGGCATTTCGGGGCGATCCCACCGGTATCCGTGGTTGCGTTGCGTCACACCAAACGTCAAATTCGGATATGTCATCCTTACTACTCCTTTAGCAATCTCTTCCCAACCTCACCGCCTTTTTCACCGAATCGTGATCTCGCTATCTGGGAAATGGTCAGAGAGGGACACGATCGGGTCGCGGAATGGTCCCGATGGGCCATGTCGCGGAAAGGAGCCCCGACGTAACCTCGTGGTGGGTGTGGGCTGCGGAAGGAAGGACGACGCGGTGGGGCACGATGACCTGGACTCTCGGGTCCACGATCGTGTCGCGTTGGACGAGATCGCGCTGTACGCCGAGGTGCTGGAGGCCGTCAACTTCACCGATGACCGACTGACCTTGGAGGAGCTCGACAACGCGCTCGGATTGCGGACTTCGGCGAGCCGCTGAAGGGATTCTCAGCAGAACCGGTCCGGACTCCTGAGGGGTCCGGGCTGGTTTTTGTCCGGGACTAGTTAGAAACACCCAAAAGGTGCATAACCCTCAGGACCGTACAAGCCGGGCGATAGCCGCAGAGGCTTCCTTGACCTTGGCCTCCGCCTCCGGCCCGCCCGTGCTGACGGCGTCGGCGACGCAGTGCCCGATGTGGTCTTCCAACAGCCCGAGCGCGACCGCCTGGAGCGCACGTGTGGCCGCCGACACCTGGGTGAGGACGTCGATGCAGTACGCGTCCTCGTCGACCATCCGCTGCAACCCGCGGATCTGCCCCTCGATCCGGCGAAGGCGCGCGAGGTATGCCTGCTTGTCGCCGCTGTAGCCGTGCATGCCCCAACGGTACCCGCTACGGGTATCGAGACGCCTTGCCGAGCGGCTAGGCCCGGGAGCGCAGGCCGTACATGAGCTCCTGCCAGTGACCGGCGATCACGTCGGCCGACCGCGCGGACGCGGATTCGAGCGCTCCCGCCGCGAGCGCGCCGCGGCGGGACTCGTCGTCCACGAGCGCCAGCAGCGCCGCCGCGTACGACTCGATCTCCCCCTCGCCCTCCGCGACCAGGACGCTGTCCTTGCCCGGCCGCAGGAACTGCACGGGGCCGCGCGCCGAGTCGAAGGCGACGATGGGCACCCCGCAGCTCAGCGCCTCCACCACGGTCATGCCCAGGGGCTCCTGCCGGGACGGCACGGCGACGATCGACGCCTTGGCGAACTCCCCGGCCAGGTCCGACGTCGCGCCCATGAAATAGACGTGGTTGTGCAGGTCGAGGTCGGCGACGAGCGCGCGCAGGCGCTTGTCCTCCGGCCCGCTGCCGTACAGGCGCAATCTCCAGTCCGGCCGCTTGTCCGCGACGATCGCGAACGCGCGGACGAGCCTGTCGTAGGCCTTCTGCTGCACGAGACGGCCGCCGGCGCAGACGATCCGGTTGTCCATGCGCGAGCGCGGCCACGGCCCCGCCGGCAGCGGATCGGGGATCGCGTGGACGGAGAGTTCGTCGTCGAGCAGCCGGACCCATTCGTCCCGCCCGCTCGCGCTGCTCGCCACGACCGCGTCGAGGCGGGGATAGAACCGCCGGATCGGTTCCGCCACCGCGGGCCTGTTCCATTCCCGGGCGATGCGGATGATCTCTCGTGGCGCGTACCTTGCCGACTGCACGCTCAGCCCCGGCCGCGCCGTGATCAGGACGTCGGTCCGCAGGTTGCGGAGCAGGCGCCACAGCGCGACCTCGGTCCGCATCTGGCCGCGCGGCAGCAGGTGGGGCACGCCAGGCCGCGCGTCCACGAGCCAGCGCATGGCGACGCGCGGGCTGACGGGGAAGAACGGCTTCTCCCTGGTCCGCTTGACGCTCACGACCTCGACCTCGTGGCTGCGGGCCAGTTCGGCCGCGAGGTTGAGCACGGCCCTGACGTCACCGCGCATGCTGTACGCGGAGGGAGCCACGAAGGTGATCCTCACGCGCCCACCTCGAGCCGTAACTCGTCGTCGGAGGTGAAGCTCGGCACGATCGGCACGCCGTCCACGAGCGCCCGCGGGTAGTGGACGCGGCGCCGCTTCCCCTCGATGTCGTCGAGTCTCGCGCCGAGGGGAAGTGCTCCGTCGACGCCGTCCACTTCGAGCGAGGGCTCCCAGACGCCCTCCGACTCGGGGATGGCGTCCAGCACGTCGCACAGCGAAAGCGCCGCGTGGAAGCGGACTCCCTGCACGGTCGCGGCGACCGTCACGGTCGCGGCCGGGTCGTCGTGCCGCAGCGCGAGCCTGGCCGTGCGTTGCCGGTCGTCGTCGTCGAGCCCGGTGTAGGCGAGCAGGCCGGTGACCTCGAACCTGCCCTCGCGGAACCAGACCGCGCGGACGTCGGCGACCGGCTCCGCCTCCTCGATCTTGATGGCGAGGAAGCCGTTCCTGGTCCGGTACGCCCGGTAGGCCATCGTCCTGCGGTCCAGCGCGTACGCGTCGAGACGGTCGAGCGAGAAACCGGGGTCGACGCTCTGGATCCGGGCGCGCTTCGCGTCCGCCTGGAGGTAGGCGTCCCAGCGGCCCGTGGTGAGCGACAGGGGGGCGAGCGAGACGGCGACGCTGGCGTCGCCGGGCGCGCCGCCCGGCGTGCCGAGCGGCACCTCCCGTTCCTCGCCGGTGCCGCGATGGCGCAGCACGAGCCGGGTGCCCTCGGCGAGCGGCTCGTCGATCGCCATGCGAAGAGAGAGGACGTCGGCCAGTGTGACCTCAGCGCCGGTGACGACCACGCCCACCCTGCAGCCCCCTCCCCGTCGATCGAGCCAACGTTGAGGTTACCGTGATTTTCCCGTTATGTGGAGAAAGGGTTTCATGCCCTTCCCGGCGAAGTAGTGCTTCTTCCTTCTTTACCGAGAGATTCCACAAATAGTTTTCTGATCATGAAAAGTCACGGCTATACGCCTTTTACGGATTTGATCAGCAACTGGGCCACGTCGACCACTTCGACGGACTCCTTGGCCTGACCCGAGTTCTTCTTCTCATTGATCGCGTCGCCGAGCATGACGAGGCAGAACGGGCAGGCCGTGGAGACGGTGTCGGGATCGGTGGTCAGCGCCTCCTCCACGCGCTCGGTGTTGATGCGCTTGCCGATCCGCTCCTCCATCCACATGCGCGCGCCGCCGGCGCCGCAGCAGAATCCGCGGTCCTTGCACCGGTGCATCTCCTGCGTCTGCACGCCGGGCACCTTCGCCATGATGTCGCGCGGCTGGCTGTACACCTTGTTGTGACGGCCGAGGAAGCACGGGTCGTGGTAGGTGATCTTCTCCTCGATCGGGGTGATCGGGGTGAGCCTGCCCTCCTCGACCAGGTGCGACAGCAACTGCGTGTGGTGCACGACCTCGTAGTGCCCGCCGAGCTGCGGATACTCGTTGGCCAACGTGTTGAAGCAGTGGGGGCACGTGGCCACGATCTTCTTGACCCCGGCGTCGTTCAGCGTCTCGATGTTCTGCTGGGCGAGCATGTTGAACAGGAACTCCATGCCCAGGCGGCGGGCCGGGTCGCCGGTGCACGCCTCCATCGGGCCGAGCACGCCGAACTTCACCCCGGCGATGTGGAGCAGCTCCGCCACGGCCTTGGTGGTCTTCTTCGCCCGGTCCTCGAGAGCGCCGGCGCAGCCCACCCAGAAGAGGTACTCGACGTCCTCGGGCATCTTCTCGTCGATGAGCGGGACCTCGAAGTCGAGTTCCTCGATCCACTCCGCCCGCTTCATCTCGGACATGCCCCAGGGGTTGCCCTTGTTCTCGAGGTTCTTCAGCATCACGCCGGCCTCGGACGGGAACGAGGACTCGATCATCACCTGGTAGCGGCGCATGTCGAGGATGTGGTCGATGTGCTCGATGTCGACAGGGCACTGCTCGACGCAGGCGCCGCAGTTGGTGCACGACCAGAGCACGTCGGGGTGGATGACGCCGTCCTCGCCCACCAGCGGCTTCTCGAGCAGGGCCAGGACGTCTTCGCCCTGGTGGGCGCGCTGCTCCTCGCTCATCAGGAGATACGGCGCGACCTTGAAGGCGTGGTCGCGCTGGTCGAGGATCAGCATCTTGGGCGACAGGGGCTTGTCGGTGTTCCACGCCGGGCACTGCGACTGGCAGCGGCCGCATTCCGTGCACGTGTAGAAGTCGAGGAAGCCCTTCCAGGTCGTGTCCTCGATCTTGCCGCGCCCGAACACGTCGACGTCGGGGTCGGCCTCCTCGAAGTCGAGGACCTTGCCGTTGCTGCGCATCTCCTGCGCGGCGCCGAGCCCGTCGGGGCGACGCGAGAACAACACGTTCATCGGAGCGGTGAAGATGTGCAGGTGCTTGGAGTTCACCACGATCACGAGGAACACCAGCATCACGCCGAGGTGGAGCAGCAGCCCGACGCTCTCCAGCGCCTCGCTCGTCGGCAGGATCTTCGCGACCAGGTCAGAGGCGAACGCGCCCGACTCGTACGGGAAGTTGCCCGTGTTGACCGATGCCCCGCGGAACAGGAACATCGTCCAGATCACATTGAAGATCATGAAGAGGACGAGCCAGGCGCCGCCGAGATGCGAGCCGGAGAACCGGGAGCCCCGGCCGAGCTTCTTCGGCGACCTGGCGACGCGGATGGCGGCGAACACGATCAGGCCGATCAGCGCGGCGACCGCGATGAAGTCCTGCAGGAAGCCCAGGATCGGCCACGTGCCGATGAGGGGGATGTGGAAGTCGGGCGTGCCCGTCACCGCACCCTGGATCAGCGCGCCGTACGCCTCGAGATAGACGGTGGCGAGGATGAAGAACGCCCACATGACGAAGAAGTGAGCGGTGCCCGAGGGCGTCCACTTGAGCAGTTTCCGCTGCCCGAAGACCTCGACGAGCTGAGCCTTGATCTCCGCGCCCACGTTCTCCCTGGCGTACGCGATGCGCTCGGGGGCGGGCTGGCCGCTGGTGGCGAGCCTGTACAGGAACAGCACGCGACGACCGGCCACGGCGACCGCGGCCGCGGTCATGACCAGCCCGATGATCGCTACCCAGAGCACGTGCCCTCCCATATCCAGCGTTGGCTGCCAAGCGTATGACCGCCGCCCGTCCACAGTGGTCAGGCAAGTCCACGCGGACCACCACAAATGGTACCCGTCGGTAACTTATGCCCTTTGACCGTGTGACTACCAGTACGCTCCGATACTAGAACAAGGCTCTGGAGCAGGTTCGCGCGAGCCCTCAGCCGGCGAGATACCGCTGGATGGTGGGCGAAAGGATCTCCACGAGCTCCTCGAGGTCCGCCGACGCGAGCGGCTCGAGCTTGAGGATGTACCTCATCATGATCACGCCGAACATCTGGGAGAAGGCCACCTGCAGCCGGATCGGCGGGATGCCGAGCCCCTCCGCCACCCGTCCCAGCACCGCCTGGGTGAGGAACTCGCGGAGCATGGTCACGGCCTGCTCGTTCGCCATCGCCGTACGCAGGAGCGCCACGACGGGCTCGCGCGCCTGGGAGTCGGCGGTCAGCGTGAGGATGAACCGCACCAGCCGCTCGCCGACCTCCTCGCGCGGCCCGGCGAGGATCGTGGGGATCACCGTCGCCGGGTCGACCGGGAACTGCATGGCCTCGACGAAGATGCCGTCCTTGGTGTCGAAGTAGTGGTGCACCAGCGCGGGATCGACGCTCGCCTCCCGGGCGATGCCGCGGATCGTGGCCTTGTCGAAGCCCTTCTCCGCGAAGACCTTGCGGGCCGCGGTGAGGATCTCCCCGCGGGTGTCCGCGGCTCCGGGCCGGCGTCCGGGCCGGCGCCTCTTCTCCGGTGCGCGGTCCTCCGGTACGGCCGCGCGCCCGCCTGCCGGGCCCCTCGTCACGGCCGATCGCCCGCCTTGCGGCCCACCGCCAGGTAGACCCGCATCGGGACGGTCATCCTGCCGTCGCCGAAGACCTTGGTGAGCTCGGCGCGCTCGCGGATCATGAGGTTTTCCATCGCCTCCTGGTCGAGCGTGGCGACATAGGAGTGGGAGCGCAGGTCGGTCAGGAAATCGTCCAGGAGCACCCCGCGGGTCCAGTGGATCCACGTCTCCTCGACCCGCAGGCCCGCGTCCGCCATCGCCTCCGCGATGGGAGGCATGCTCCATCCGGGCAGCGCGGGACCGGTGTACCCCTCACACGAATCCGCCAGCCGCACCTGGCAGGCCGCCAGCCAGTCGGCCTTGCCCGCGTCCACGGAGTTCCACCAGCCGGCCACCGCTCCCTCGGGCGTGACCACGCGTACGGCCTCCGCGATCGACAGGACCGGGTCCAGCCAGTGCCAGGCCTGCGCGTAGGTGACGAGATCGCTCACGCCGTCGCGGAAGGGCAGCGTGTTCCCGTCCGCGAGCAGCGTCTCGCAGGCCGTGCGGGCGCGAAGACGCGCGAGCATGCGGTTCCCGCGGTCGAGCGCGACGACCCGCGCTCCTCGATCCAGCAGGCCGCGGGTGGAGATCCCCGTGCCCGCGCCGACGTCCACGACCCGTGCGCCCTGGAGCCGGATGCCGGAAAGCTCCTCCAGCGCGAGATAGAGCGCTTCCGGATATTCGGGCCGCGCCGCGTCGTAGGCCTCGGCCACCCGGTCGAACACCTGGTGGCTGTCTTCACGCGCCCTGGTCATGTGGCCGTCGTCGACGCGGCGAAGTTCAGTCTGGCGAAGGCGAGCGCCTCGCTCAGGTCCTCGATCCGCTCGGTGCGGCTGGTGGCCTTGCGGGTGTTGATCTCCAGCACGATCAACCCGCCGTATCCGTTTCCCGCGAGGCGTTCGAGGAGTTGCGCGCAGGGCTGAACGCCCCGGCCGGGCACCAGGTGCTCATCCTTGTTCGTGGTGCCGACCCCGTCGGCGAGATGCAGGTGGGCGAGCCTGTCGCCGAGCTTGCCCGCCATCTCCATCGCGTCGGAGCCGGACACCGCGGTGTGGGACAGGTCGAGCGTCACATGCGGGAAGTCGTAGTCGACCGGGTTCCAGTCCGGCGCGTACGGCACGACCTCGTTGCCCCGTGCCCGCAGGGGGAACATGTTCTCCACCGCGAACACGACGTCGGTCTCCTCGCGCATCCGGGCGAGCCCGACCTCGAAGTCCCTGGCGTAGTCGCGCTGCCACCGGAACGGGGGATGGACCACGACGGTCTGGGCGCCGAGCCGCTCGGCCGCGTCCCGAGCCCGCTGCAGCTTGACCCACGGGTCGCGGCCCCACACGCGCTGGGTGACCAGCAGACAGGGAGCGTGCACCGCGAGGACGGGCATGGAGTAGTGGTCGCTCAGCCGCTGAAGGACCTCGACGTCCTGGCTGACCGGGTCCTGACCGACCATGATCTCGACGCCGTCGTACCCGAGGCGCGCGGCAAGCTCGAAGGCGTCCGGCGTACGCTCCGGGTACACCGAGGCCGTCGACAGCGCCACCTTCGCGCTGGGCACGCGGATCACACTCATCTACGCCCGCCTCCCCTGGCGGCTCGACGGGCACGTCGCTGTGGCAGTTCGTCGTCTGAACCCTGCCGGCGCCCGTTCACGGATCCAGCCTAAGCCGGACCGGCACCGTCTGCCGCTTCGCCACAATGATGGCATGCAAGATCACGAACTATCGTGAACCCATGGCGCGGATCGTGAACGGGGCCGTACCCAGCCCGAACATCTGGAATTCACCGCAGATCTACGAGGTGGAGAACCGGGCCGTGGACCCCGGCGGGCTCGTCGACGCCGCGATCCGGGAGATCCGGCCCTGGGACGGCGCCACCGTCCTCGACATCGGCTGCGGAACGGGCTTCCACCTCCCCTCGTACGCCGCCGCGGCCGAGCGTGTCGTGGGAATCGAGCCGCACGAGGGCCTCGCGGCGCGGGCCGCCGCCCGATGCGCGTCCCTGCCGAACGTCGCCGTCCGCACGGCCACCGCCCAGGAGCTGCCCCTGCCGCCCGCGTCTGTCGACGTGTCGATCGCCCGATGGGCCTATTTCTTCGGCCCAGGCTGCGAGCCCGGCCTGCGCGAGCTGACCCGGGTCATGCGCAGGGGCGGCGCCGCCTTCGTGGTCGACCTGGACGGCTCTCGCGGCGACTTCGGCCGGTGGTTCCGGCAGACGGTCCCCTCCTACTCCCCCGAGACCGTCGAGGAGTTCTGGTCCCGCCAGGGGTGGCAGCGCAGGGAACTCGATCTGACGATGGCCTTCACCTCCCGGGCCGATCTCGAGGCTGTTCTGGCCATCGAGTTCACGCCCCCGGTGGCGGCCAGGGCCGCCCAGGAGACCCCCGGGCTGGAGCTCTTCTACCCCAACGTCCTCAGGTGGCGGCGTTTCTGAGGCATATCCGCCGTCTCCCGGCGCTTGACCTTGACACCGGCGTCAACGCTTACGGTCGTGCCGAGGAGGGCCGATGCGGATCGGAGAACTGGCACAGCGGTCAGGGGTGAGCCCCCGGGCGCTGCGCTACTACGAGCAGAACGGGCTGATCAGGGCCCGGCGGTCCACGAACGGCTACCGCGAGTACGACGAGGCCGACGTGCGGCTCGTCGCGGAGATCCGTTCGCTGATCGCCGTGGGCTTCACCCTTGAGGACGCCCGCCCCTTCGTCGAGTGCCTGAAGGCGGGGCACGAGTCGGGGGGCTCCTGCCCGGAGTCCGTCGCCGTCTACCGGCGCAAGCTGGCCGACATCGACGCCGACATCCGCTCTCTGCTGGCCCGCAGATCCGAGGTGGCCGCCCAGCTCGCCCAGGCGTGCCCGGGCTGCCTGATCACACGAGGAGAATCATGATCACGCTGACGGCGGAGAACTTCGAGGAGCAGGTGCTGCGGAGCGGCAAGCCCGTGCTCGTGGACTTCTGGGCCGAGTGGTGCCCCTCCTGCAAGATGGTCGCGCCGGTGCTGCAGGAGATCGCCGAGGAGTACGGCGACCGGGTGACCGTCGCCTCGATCAATTTCGACGAGAATCCCGAGATCGCCGCGAGGTACGGCATCCTCGGCCTGCCCACGCTCAATCTCTACCGCGACGGCGAGGTGGTGCAGCAGATCAGGGGAGCCAAGCCCAAGCGCCTGCTCCTCGCCGACCTCGAACGCCACATCTGACGCGGTTGTCGGCGGCGACCGGTAGCCTCCGGCACGTGAGCAAGGCAGCGAGGCCGGCGTACCGGTGCGGCGAGTGCGGGTGGACCACCGCCAAGTGGGTCGGCCGGTGCGGAGAGTGCCAGGCGTGGGGCACGGTCGAGGAGGCCGGCGCCCGCCAGGGCGTCCACGTGGTCAAGCCGGGAGCGGTGACGGCCCCCGCGGTCCCCATCGGCCAGGTCAAGGCCGAGACGGCGCACGCGAGGCCGACGGGGGTCGCCGAGCTCGACCGCGTCCTCGGCGGCGGGCTGGTGCCGGGCGCGGTCGTCCTGCTGGCCGGCGAGCCCGGCATCGGCAAGTCGACCCTGCTGCTCGAGGCCGCCGCCCGTACGGCACGGCACGAGACCGTGCTCTACGTGACGGGTGAGGAGTCGGCCTCCCAGGTGCGGATGCGGGCCGACCGGATCGGCGCGATCGAGGAAGGGCTCTACCTCGCGGCGGAGACCGACCTGGCCGCCCTGGTGGCCCATGTCGAGAAGGTCCAGCCCCGGCTGCTGATCGTCGACTCGGTCCAGACGATCGGCTCGGCCGACGCCACAGGCGTGCCCGGCGGGGTCACCCAGGTCCGCGAGGTCGCCGGGAACCTCGTCCGGCTGGCCAAGGAGCGCGGCATGTCGACCGTGCTCGTCGGCCATGTGACCAAGGACGGCACGATCGCGGGCCCCCGCGTGCTGGAGCACCTGGTCGACGTGGTCCTGCAGTTCGAGGGCGACCGCAACTCGCGGCTGCGCATGGTCCGCGCGGCCAAGAACCGGTTCGGCCCGATCGAGGAGGTCGGCTGCTTCGACCTGCACGAGCGCGGGATCACCGGGATCTCCGACCCGAGCGGGCTGTTCGTCTCGCGGCACTCCGAGCCGGTGCCCGGCACCTGCGTCACGGTCACCATCGAGGGCACCCGGCCGATCCCCGCCGAGTTGCAGGCCCTGGTCGGGCCGACGGAGGCGCCGCAGCCCCGGCGCACCTCCTCCGGGCTCGACGCCTACCGGGTCGCGATGGTGCTCGCCGTCATGGAACGACGGCTCAACGCCAAGATCGGCAAGTGCGACGTCTTCACCGCCACGGTCGGCGGGATCCGGCTGACCGACCCCGCCGTCGACCTGGCACTGATGTTGTCCGTGGTCAGCGCGGCCGGGGACAAGGCCCTGCCCCCCGGCCTGGTCGTGCTCGGCGAGGTCGGCCTGGCCGGCGAGCTGCGCGCGGTCAGGGACGTGCGGCGGCGGCTGGCCGAGGCGTCCCGGCTGGGGTTCACCCAGGCCCTGGTCCCCGCCGGTTCGCTCGAGAACGACGCCCCCCGGCTGGAGGCGCCGAAGTCCCGCGGCGGCCTGGTCGCGGTGCGCGCCCCGGCGTCCCGCACGTCGAATTTCGCACCCGGCTTCGACGTCACCGAAGTCGAGAACGTTTGGGATGCACTCGCACACGTCCGGTGAAGAAGCCGTTACGCCGGTAAACTGGGCGGTGTCATGAGCCCGCAGGGGCGTCACAGGGGCCAGGGAGCCGCCGAGCACGGGGGTCACGTGCAACACGACAAGGGACTGGACGACCGGAGGAGAACCGTGCTCGCCGCGGTCGCTCCGGGCACCGCCCTGCGTGACGGGCTGGAGCGCATCCTCCGCGGCCACACCGGCGGCCTGATCGTCCTCGGCTACAGCGACACCGTCAAGGAGATCTGCACCGGCGGATTCGAACTCGACGTCGAGTTCGCCGCCACCCGTCTGCGCGAGCTGGCGAAGATGGACGGCGCGATCGTGCTCGACAGCGACGGCCTGCGCATCGTCCGCGCCGCCGTCCACCTCGTGCCCGATCCCTCCATCCCCACGGAGGAGTCGGGCACCCGGCACCGGACGGCGCAGCGCGTGGCCAGGCAGACCTCGCTGCCCGTGATCGCCATCAGCAAGTCGATGCGGATCATCGCGCTCTACCTCGACGGCACGCGGTATGTCCTGGAGGAGTCCGCGGCCATCCTGTCCAAGGCCAACCAGGCGCTCGCCACGCTCGAGCGCTACAAGCTGCGGCTCGACGAGGTGGCCGGCACCCTCTCCGCGCTGGAGATCGAGGACCTGGTCACCGTGCGCGACGTGACGGTGGTCTTACAGCGCCTCGAGATGGTGCGCAGGATCGCCAGGGAGATCGAGGGCTACGTGGTCGAGCTCGGCACCGACGGCCGACTGCTCACCCTTCAACTCGACGAGCTGGTCGCCGGCGTCGACACCGACCGTGAACTGATCGTGCGGGACTACCTGCCGTCCACACTCGACGGCGGGCCGCGGTCCTTCACCGAGGCGATGCGGGAGCTCGACGACCTGTCCTCAACCGACCTGCTCGATCTGTCCAGAGTGGCCCACGTGCTGGGTCACTCCGGCACCGACGGCTTGGAGACCGCGGTCAGCCCGCACGGCTTCCGGCTGCTGGCAAAGGTGCCCCGGCTCTCCGACACGATCGTGGACCGGCTCGTCAGCCACTTCGGCGGCCTGCAGAAGCTTCTGGCGGCGAGCACGACCGACCTTCAGGCGGTCGGCGGGGTCGGCGAGACCCGGGCCCGCAGCGTCCGCGAAGGGCTCTCCCGCCTCGCCGAGTCGTCCATCCTGGAGCGTTACCTCTAACCGGCCTTCCACGTGACCGGCACGACAAGCCCCGCCGGGGCTCAGCGGAGATGGAAGACGACCTTCGGGCTCCTGAGGGGACCCGCGAAGGCCGACGCCACGTACGTGCCCGGCACGGCCGACGACCGCCTGCTCGCGCAGTCGCTCCCCGACAGGCGGCGATCCCACAGGATCGTGCGGACGTAGGGGACGCCTCGCTGCAACGTCTGGGTGTCGACGCCCGGGCCGCTGACGCAGTCGGCCGTCGACCAGATCCGATCCGATCCCGAGGTGACGCGCATCTCCAGCATCCGCGGCCCGACGTCGACCGTGCACGCGACCCGGGCCGTGTTCACGATCGTCAGCATGAAGCTCGGCGTCACGCCTTTGTTGTAGTAGTCCTGACCGGCCTGCAGGGCGACCACGAGGTCCTTGGCGTCACACGGGCCACCCGACCGCCGCGAACCCGCCGCCGCGCGCGCGGACGGCGTGGCCGACGCGGAGGGCAGCCGGCCGCCCGGCACCAGGGCCGTGCTCGATGGGCCGGGAGACTTCGAACCGAGCGGCGAGGGCAGCGAGACGACCATCGATTCGCCGGCACCCGGCGTGGCCTTGACGCCGGTCGGACTCTCCGGCTTGCCGGACGCGCTCGAACACGCCCAGGCCACGACTGCCACGACGACGAGCATGCCGGTGAGCACCGCCACCCGGCGGCGCCAGTAGACGTCCCCGCCCTCTACGCCGACATCACCACGGAACGTGTCCGGATCCATACGCACAGTATGGTGAGTCATGGGCCGCCAGGGGAAACGGCTCGCCGCGCCGGCCCCGGACGGAGGCGCCGAGGGAGTGGCTTCCGTCCGGTCCTGCTCCGGAATGACCGGCGATAAGGTCGGACGGTGGCCGCCTCACTGCGTGAACCGATCCTCGACTGGTATGCCGAGCACAACCGCGACCTGCCGTGGCGGCGACCTGACGCGACCCCCTGGGGGATCCTCGTCAGCGAGATCATGCTCCAGCAGACGCCCGTCGTACGTGTGCTGCCGATCTGGGCCGACTGGATGACGCGCTGGCCGACGCCCGAGTCCCTCGCCCAGGAGCCGTCAGGCGAGGCCGTACGCCATTGGGGGCGCCTCGGCTACCCCCGCCGGGCGCTCAACCTGCACGCGTGCGCCAAGGCCATCACCGTGGAGCACGGAGGGCGGGTGCCGTCCACCTACGACGAGCTGCGCGCCCTGCCCGGCATCGGCGACTACACGGCGGCCGCCGTCGCCAGCTTCGCCTACGGGGGCAGCCACGCCGTCCTGGACACCAACGTCCGCCGGGTCCTCGCGAGAACCGTACGAGGTGAGGAGTATCCGCCCAAGGCCACCACGGCGGCCGAGCGGAAGCTGGCCGAGTCGCTGATCCCTCCGGTGGGCGCCCCGCGCTGGGCGGTCGCCGTGATGGAGCTGGGCGCCCTGGTCTGTACGGCTCGCTCTCCGCGGTGCGACGACTGCCCGGTGGCCGCCCGGTGCGCCTGGCGGCTGGCGGGACGGCCGGCCCACACGGGGCCGGCCCGGGTGGGCCAGACCTACGCGGGCACCGACCGCCAGTGCAGAGGACGGCTGCTGGCCGTACTGCGCGAGGCGTACGGCCCGGTGCCGAAGGAGGCACTCGACGTGGTGTGGGACGACCACGCCCAGCGCGAGAGGGCCCTCGACGGCCTGCTGGACGACGGCCTGGCCGAAGTCCTCGACGACGGCACCTACCGCCTCCCGGCGTGATCATGCACAGGTTCGGCGACACCCCACCCCACCTGCCCAAACTCCGACCGTGATCATGCACAGGTTCGGCGACACCCCGCCTCACCCGCGCAAACTCTGACCGTGATCATGCGCGGGTTCGGCGACACCCTCACCCGACGTGCGGAAACCAGGCACGTGATCATGCAGGGACGGGTCAGGCGGCGAGCTTGAGCCCGAGGTCGGTCAGGTTGCGGCGGGTCCAGTCGAGCTCGGCGGCGAGCCTGGCAACCAGGGCCGCCGGGCCCTTCGACTTGGGAGCCGTCCACTCGTGCGCCTCGACCTCGACATGGGCCGTGCCGTTGACCGCGCCGGACAAAATCGCGTTGAGCGTGTCCTGCAGCACCGGCTGCGTGCTCGGAATCTCCTGGCTGTGGTTGTGGACGTGCCCCAGCTTCACCACGGGAGCGCCCGCGAGAGCGAGCCCCCGGAGGGCGGCGCCCCGCTCCTCAGTGCCGCAGGACAGATGGCAGGCGTCCAGGCAGACGCCGAGGTGCTCGGAGTCGATGCCGCCGACACGCGCCAGCGCCTGCTCGGTCGTTTCGAGAACGCAGCCCGGCCAGGGCTCGAACCCGACGCGGATGGTCTTGCCGGTCACGCTGTAGAGACCGCGCAACTCCCGCGAGAGCCGTTCGAGGCGGCGTGAGGCGATCGAGTGGAGGTCCGCGGGCCAGTCGCGACGCCAGCCGATCGGGATCGTCGAGATGCTGCCGAACCGCACGTCGTCGGGCAGCAGGAAGGCGAGGATCTTCGCCAGCGCCATCGTGTAGCGGTACCGCTCGGGCTTGGCCCAGTCCGGCCCAGGAACGTCCTGATTGTGACCGCCGGCTCCGTTGAGGCTGACCACCTCGAGGCCGCGCTCCTCCAGCGAACGGCGCAGCCGTACGAGCTCGATGCGGTCAGCGATGAGATGGTCGGCGACGGCCGGCGCCAGCCACAGGCCGATCCCGAGCCGGTCGACGCCCAGCTTCCGCCGCACCGGCACCGCGTAGCGGGTGAGGTGGGCGATCAGGTTCTCCAGGTCCTCAGCCGGATGTACCCCAGCGTTGTAGGCCAGGTGAACGAGCGTCCCGTCGTCGTGCAACAGGCGCATCAGATGCCTCCCAGAACGTTGTGCACTCTCCGACCATGATCCACACGATCTGTCCCGATCGCATGGGGCCGAGGTCCTACTGGCACCGGGATCTTCCCGGCCTGGACCGAGCCTCCCGCGGATGCCCGGTTTCCCGCGTCCATCCCTCGGCGGATACGACTACTCCGTCGGGATGACCTCGAGAGCGGTCTCGCCATGTTCGCCAACGTCATGATCCGCATCGAACCGGGCCGGACTCTACAGAGTGTAGTACTACGTTCGGTGGCGGGATACCCCGATCTCACGCAAAACCCAGACCCGAAGTGAGGTCCGCGCGTCCGTTCGCCAGACGCCGACGCAAAGGTGCGAGTTGGACCTCTCCGGCACATGCGAAAAAGGGCGCCCCCACTGGGGACGCCCCTTCCGTCGTGCGGTCTAGATCAGTTCTGGATCGGCTCGACGATCGAGGCCGCCGAGTCCGGGACCGCGGGAGTCTTGGACTCGCCGATGAAGGTGAACTTCGCCGCCTCGCCCTCTCCTTCGATGTCGATCTTGACGATCTGACCCGGACGCAGGTCGCCGTACAGGATCTTCTCCGACAGCATGTCCTCCAGCTCGCGCTGGATCGTCCGGCGGAGCGGACGGGCACCCATGACCGGGTCGTATCCGCGGTCGGCGAGCAGCTGCTTCGCGGCCGGGGTCAGCGCCAGCGCCATGTCGCGGTCCTTCAGACGCTCGTCCACCTGGGCGAGCATCAGGTCCACGATCTGGATGATCTCCTTCGGCGTGAGCTGGTGGAAGACCACGATGTCGTCGACGCGGTTGAGGAACTCGGGCCGGAAGTGCTGCTTGAGCTCCTCCTGGACCTTCGACTTCATCCGGTCGTAGTTGCTCTCGGTGTCGTTGGACTTCGCGAAGCCCACCCCGATGCCCTTGGAGATGTCCCGGGTGCCGAGGTTGGTCGTCATGATGATGACCGTGTTCTTGAAGTCCACCACGCGACCCTGAGCGTCGGTCAGGCGACCGTCCTCGAGGATCTGGAGCAGCGAGTTGAAGATGTCCGGGTGGGCCTTCTCGATCTCGTCGAAGAGGACCACCGAGAACGGCTTGCGCCGCACCTTCTCGGTCAGCTGGCCGCCCTCCTCGTACCCGACGTAGCCGGGCGGGGAGCCGAACAGCCGCGAGACCGTGTGCTTCTCCATGAACTCCGACATGTCGAGCATGATCAGCGCGTCCTCGTCCCCGAAGAGGAACTCGGCGAGCGCCTTGGACAGCTCGGTCTTGCCGACGCCGGAGGGGCCGGCGAAGATGAACGACCCGCCAGGCCTTCTCGGGTCCTTCAGGCCGGCACGCGTCCGGCGGATGGACCGGGAAAGACCCTTGATCGCGTCGTCCTGGCCGATGATCCGCTTGTGGAGCTCGTCCTCCATGCGGAGCAGCCGCTGCGACTCCTCCTCGGTCAGCTTGAAGACCGGGATGCCGGTGGCCGTCGCGAGCACCTCGGCGATGAGCTCCTCGGTGACCTCGGCGACGACGTCCATGTCGCCGGCCTTCCACTCCTTCTCGCGGCGCTCACGCTTGAGCTGGAGCTGCTTCTCCTGGTCACGCAGGGCTGCGGCCTTCTCGAAGTCCTGCGCGTCTATCGCGGACTCCTTCTCGCGCCGCACGTTGGCGATCTTCTCGTCGTACTCGCGCAGGTCGGGCGGAGCGGTCATCCGGCGGATGCGCATCCGGGACCCGGCCTCGTCGATGAGGTCGATCGCCTTGTCCGGCAGGAACCGGTCGCTGATGTACCGGTCGGCCAGCTGGGCGGCGGCCACGAGGGCGCCGTCGGTGATGGAGACCCGGTGGTGCGCCTCGTAACGGTCGCGCAGACCCTTGAGGATCTCGATCGTGTGGCTGAGGCTCGGCTCGGCGACCTGGATCGGCTGGAAGCGCCGCTCGAGCGCAGCGTCCTTCTCCAGGTGCTTGCGGTACTCGTCCAGCGTCGTCGCACCGATGGTCTGGAGCTCGCCGCGGGCCAGCATCGGCTTGAGGATGCTCGCGGCGTCGATCGCGCCTTCGGCGGCGCCCGCTCCGACCAGCGTGTGCAGCTCGTCGATGAACAGGATGATGTCGCCGCGGGTGCGGATCTCCTTCAGCACCTTCTTGAGGCGCTCCTCGAAGTCACCGCGGTAGCGGGAGCCGGCCACCAGGGCACCCAGGTCGAGGGTGTAGAGCTGCTTGTCCTTGAGCGTCTCGGGCACCTCGCCCTTGACGATCTTCTGCGACAGGCCCTCCACGACGGCGGTCTTGCCGACGCCGGGTTCTCCCACCAGGACCGGGTTGTTCTTGGTCCTCCGGGAGAGGACCTGCATGACCCGCTCGATCTCCTTCTCCCGGCCGATGACCGGGTCGAGCTTGCCCTCGCGGGCGGCCTGCGTCAGGTTGCGGCCAAACTGGTCCAGCACAAGCGAGGTCGAAGGAGTGGCCTCCTGCGGCCCACCGGCCGCCGCGGGCTCCTTCTGGTAGCCATGGAGCAACTGGATGACCTGCTGCCGCACTCGGTTGAGATCAGCCCCCAGCTTCACCAGCACCTGGGCCGCCACACCCTCACCCTCACGGATGAGACCGAGCAGGATGTGCTCGGTGCCGATGTAGTTGTGGCCGAGCTGCAAGGCCTCGCGGAGCGACAGCTCAAGGACCTTCTTCGCGCGCGGGGTGAAGGGAATGTGCCCCGACGGCGCAGACTGGCCCTGGCCGATGATCTCCTCGACCTGCTGGCGCACACCCTCAAGGCTGATGCCCAGGCTCTCCAGAGCCTTGGCGGCAACGCCCTCACCCTCATGGATCAAGCCAAGAAGAATGTGCTCAGTACCGATGTAGTTGTGGTTGAGCATCCGGGCTTCTTCCTGAGCCAGGACGACAACCCGCCGCGCACGGTCGGTGAACCTCTCGAACATCTCGTCGCTCCTCACAGAGCGGTCAGGCGGACCAGGGAGATCCGGCCCGTCGTTCCGCATGGTAGCCCCGACCCAGCGACCGCTCCCATAGCAGAAGGGTTCCCCGAGAGCGAGGCGTTCACCCTCTATCCAACCCCCTGATGGGCACCAGATGTTCCGGATACGCCGCAAGCGAACGAGGTTTTAGCAGACTACAAACAGAATCGCGCGGTTATCCCGATCGTCAGAACATCCGACGACTGGCATAACCGCGCGATCAAGGGCGCAGTTAGTGGGCTGCGTCGTAGGCTTCGACGATCGACGCGGCAATACGGCCCCGCTCACTCACGGGGTGGCCGTGCGACTTGGCCCAAGCGCGGATCTCCGCGCTCTTCTCCCGGCTCATCGCCCGCTGTGCACTACCACTCACACCACGACGACGGCCTCGGGTCGAACCGGATTCGGCCCGCCGGGCGCCGCCGACGAAAGGTGACAGAGCATCGCGAAGCCGCTTGGCGTTGCCATCGCTCAGGTCAATCTCATAAGAGGTGCCGTCAATCGCGAACGCCACCGTCTCATTGGCCTCGCCGCCATCGAGATCGTCGATGAGAATCACCTGTGTGTGCTTGGCCATCCGGCAATCCTTTCGCGGAGCATAGTTTGATTCGCCAGCCAAACATATACCCGGTTTCCCGCGGCTGACAATTCAAGTTTGTGGATTCTCAGGAACCTGTGAGCTTGCTGAGTTCTCCCGCGACTCCGGTGTCGAGCGCAAGCCGGCGGCATCGGAACGTACCAACTTTACGATGCCGTACACGACCGCTCCCGCGGCGACCACGGAAGGTATCAAGGCGGACAATACATCTGTCATTCTGACTCGCTTGCGCCGGGGGTGTCTTTCGCGGCACCCGCGTGAATTCCGGGATGACGCCGACCACCATGGCGTTCGCCTCTGGAGGGCGTCGTCTCGACGATAGCGCCGCCGGGACCTGCTCCTCCTCCCGGGGGGCGCCTGCGGAGCTGAAGGTAATCCCTGTCTCTCCAGCCGCCTTACCGGATGCGGAGAAATCATACCCAGTAATGCCAAGTGGGACGGTCCGCCGAAGCGGCCGCCCCACCTTTCGTCCCGAGTTCACTGGCATAGATCGCGCCGTGCCGGGGCGATGTCACGTTGATTTCACCGCTGTGTCAGCGCGGTGCCTTCACCACGAGGGTGCCGGCGACCTTGTCGTGAAGTCCCTGCTGAAGGGGCTTGTCGACGAGGAGCATGATGCCGAGCACGATGACGAAGAGCGCGGCGAGAGTCCCGAGGAAGGGAATCCCGTAGAGCACCAGGACACCGGGGAAGATGCCTGAGCGCTTCATCAGGGCGGAGGAATCCGGCTTCGCTCCTCCCACTCCGACGAGCTGGATCTTCATGGCCTTCTTGCCGATGGTCTGGCCGTCCTTGGAGTGCAGCACGTAGTCGTAGGCCGCATATGCGCCCCAAGCGATCACCGCGGCGAGGAATCCCGGCAAAAACACGTTGCCGGCCGTGGGGTTGGTCAGCAGGTCGGCGATGCTCGGCTGGAAGATCGACGTGAGGATCCTGAAGATAATCCAGTAGACGACGCCGAAGATGAGCCCGTCGATGAATCTCGCGACCAATCGCTCCCACCATTCGGCGAGCGGGGCCGGGGCGCCCGGAGGAAGGGGCGCGCCTTGGGGTGCTCCATATGGGCCGTAGCCGGGAGGCGGTGGATATCCACCGGGGGGCGGCGGCGGGGCGGACTCATATGGATTCTGGCCGGGGGGTGGTTCCGCAGTCATTGGTCACCTCTCGTGACGGCGTGAGGACATGCGTCGGTCAAGCATCGCACGGGATACCCCACCCGTTACGGCTTTTAGGCCGTACCTTCACACTGCGCGCCACTTGTATCGAACATACGAAAACGGGGCCGATGGTCCGTTCCATCGACCCCGTTATGTAGCACTACTTGACCTTGACCACGATCGTCTTGGCGACCTTGTCGTGCAACGCTTGACTAAGCGGCTTGTCCCAAAGCAGCCAGAGAACATTCACCAAGGCGAACAGGGACGCGAGCCATCCCACCACGGGAATCCATCGGATCAGTTGCGGCCCGAAGGTCACACCGGCTCGCTTGGCCGCCACGTCCTGCTGAAGGCCTTCCGGGCCGAGCGTTCCGCCGACCGGGACGACCTTGATCCCCATTGCCATCTTTCCGATGGTCTGCCCCCGCTGACGCAGCATGAGGAATTCATACGCGATCATCACTGCGCCGCCGAGCAAAGCGGTGAGCAGGCCGGCGAGGAAGAGACCGCTTTCCAGGGTCACCTCCCCGGAGACGGGGTCGAAGTCGGCTCGCGTGACCACGATGGCGGTGATGATCGTCGAGATGATGGCGAACGGGATGCCGATGATGACGCCGTCGATGATCCTCGCGACCAGTCGCTGCCACCACTCGGCGAGCGGCGCCGGCGCTCCCGGCGGAATCACGCCCTGCGCGCCGTACGGCTGGCCGTAGCCCGGTTGCCCGTAGCCCGGCTGCCCATACGCCGGCTGGCCGTAGCCGGGCTGTCCGTACGGCTGCTGGCCGTATCCCGGCTGTCCGTAGCCCTGGCCATAGGGCTGCTGACCGTAGCCGGGCTGGCCCTGGCCGTACTGCTGGGTCTGGCCGTAGTCGGGCTGGCCGTAACCCTGTTGGGGCTGGCCCTGCTGCCCGTAACCCTGCTGCCCGTAGCCCTGCTGGCCGTACCCCTGCTGACCCTGGCCGAACGGCTGGGCCGGCTGCTGACCGTAGGGGTTGGCGGGCTGCTGCCCGTAGCCCCCCTGATCGGGGGACTGCGCCGGCGGCTGGCCGTACGGGTGCCCGGGCTGCTGGGGATAGCCGCCCTGCTGCGCCTGCTGGCCGTACCCCTGCTGACCCTGGCCCTGCTGGCCGTACTGCGGCTGTCCCTGGCCCTGGCCGTACTGCGGTTGTCCTTGACCTTGCTGGCCGTACTGCGGTTGTCCCTGGCCCTGCTGGCCGTATCCGTAACTCTGCGGCTGACCCGGGGGGGCGACGATCGTGACGTCCGGGTCGTATCCCTGCTGGGACTGCTCGGTGTCCTGGCGGTCGCGTCCGCTACCCGGAGGGGAACCTTCCGGATTTCCCTGCGGGTACGGCGGCTGTCCAGTGCTCACCGTGTCACCTCGTTTCGAGTGCGCGTGCGGCACATCGTCAGGCTCGCATGCTGATATCGCCTAACGTATCGAGAGGCATATCAACAGTCACCTTCACGCAACGTCAGTCGCGCAGTGAAGATCACCGGTCCAGATGGAGCAACATCCGGGTATTGCCCAGTGTGTTGGGCTTCACATGCTCGAGATCCAGGAATTCGGCGACACCCTCGTCGTATGACGCCAGCAGTTCCGCATATACCTCGGGTGCGACCGGTGTGCCCTGGATGGGAACGAAACCGTGGCGGCCGAAGAAGTCGACTTCGAAGGTCAGGCAGAAGACCCTGCCCACACCGAGGTCGCGCGCGGTCTCGATGAGAGCCGCGACGATCCGGTGGCCGACGCCCTTGCCCCGCGCCGCCGGATCCACGGCGACGGTACGGATCTCCGCCAGGTCCTCCCACAGAACATGGAGGGCACCGCACCCGACGACCGTTCCCTCCAGTTCGCCGATCCAGAACTCCTGCACATCCTCGTAGAGGGTGACCGTGCTCTTCTCCAGGAGTCGCGGGCCCACGCCGGAGTATTCGTCGACGAGGCGGCGGATGACGCGCACATCCGCCGTCGTGGCCCTGCGCACGACGATCCCCGGGCGCCCGGACTCGACAGACGTGTGCTCCGCGACCTGCTCCATGGTCCGTCAGCGTAGTCGGCGCCACCTGCGAACCTGTTTCACGGCACCACCGAGCGCCGTCGCGTCATTAACGGTCAGCCCCAAAAGGGGGCACCGGATTCGTGCCAGGGGAAGCGCATCGAGCCACTCGATCGGTACCACTGGTCACTCTGTCCCCATGCTTTCAGGTTATGTCCAGGGTTGGACCTGCCCCGAGCCACTGACAAAACGCTCCAAAAGTGCTAAACCGCAGCTAGATGGCGGTGTGGACCTCGAACAGCCGTGACCTTGCCGTGATCGTTTGGTTGTGAAACCTCAACGGAATCTCTAGTTCTGGTTGAGCTAGAACCACGGATGCACTAGTGTCCAGCGACAATAACCGGTCACCGTGGCCCCACACGGGCGACCGGGCCGCCGAGTCTTCCGAGCACTCACGTGCGACGTGGAGCCGGGGACCCAACTGTGCGGATCTGGATGTTCTAGATCAACAAGGGGTGAATCCGAAAGGTAGGGCTGCTCCGGCCCGAACCCGTCAGCTAACCCGGTAGGCGGCAAGGAGTGCCGAACGGAACCGTGTGGCCATCTGCGCACCACACGGCGACCCCGTCCGTACGGCACGACATTGGAGAGGAGTCTTGTTGCGCGTGCGTCGAGGACGGGCAGCCGGTAGACACGCCCAGCACCGGCAGCCTGTGGCCGGCGGAGCTCTGTCCGGCTCCATCCGGAGATTCGCCTTAGTTGGCGTAGCAATAACCATGATCACGGTCGGTGCCCCCATGATGGCCGCCACCGCTGAACCCAAGCCCACCACCAAGCAACTCGCCGCCGAGGTCGAGAAGCTCTACGGCGACATCGAGACCCTCACCGAGCAGTACAACGGCGAGCGCGTCCGCCTCTCCGCGGCACAGCGGTCGGCAGACGTCGCCAAGAAGACCCTCGCCAAGAGCGAGGACGAACTCGCCGAGCGCCGCCAGAAGGCCGCGTACCTCGCGCAGAACTCGTACATGAACGGTGGCTTCGGATCCGCGCCCTTCGCTCTGATGGGCGGCGTCGATCCCGAGACCTACCTCGACCAGGCCTCCACCACGTACGCCCTGGAGCTGCAGCAGGGCCAGGAGGTCACCGAGGTCGCCAACGCGATGGAGGCGGCCCAGCGGGCGAAGGAAGGCGCCGCAGCGCGCGAGACCGAGGTGAAGAAGCTGCTCTCCAGCCTCGAGTCGCAGCGCAAGAAGATCACCAAGATGGTCAAGAAGTCCGAGAGCAAGCTCTACAGCTCGGTGGCCTCGAGCGTCAGCGGCGGTGCCGCGAGGCGCGTGTCGTTCCCCGTCATCGGAGACGGCAAGGCCGCCGCGGCGGCGCGCTGGGCGCTGACCCAGCAGATGAAGCCGTACGTATGGGGAGCGGCGGGACCGAGCTCCTTCGACTGCTCCGGCCTGATGATGGCGGCCTACCACACGGTCGGGATCAGCCTGCCCCACTACACCGGCAGCCAGTGGACCTCGGGCACGCATGTCTCCACCAAGGACATGCGCGCCGGTGACCTCATCTTCTTCTACTCGGACCTGCACCACGTCGGCATGTACCTCGGCGGCGGCTTCATGATCCACGCGCCCCACACGGGTGACGTGGTGCGCGTCGCGCCCATCGCGGGCCGGCCCATCGCGGGAGTCGTACGGATCGCGGACTGAGCCCGGCGAGGCGTACCTCTTCATGACGCCGCAGGCCCCCAGCCCGGGGCCTGCGGCGTCTTGTCTTGCTGAAGCCAGGCTGGTCCTCGAAAGGCGAGCCGTGCCGGGTCGATCCGGAGTCAGATGAGCCTGCGGCGCGCGGCCCAGGCCACCGCCTCGATCGCGGTCGCCACTCCGATCTGATCGCAGATGTGGCGCAGCCGCCGCCGCACCGTACGCCCGCTCACATCCAGGCTGCGGCCCACGCGATCCGCGGTGACCCCCTTGGCCAGTTCCGCGAGGAGCACCAGGTCCTCATCGGTGAGACCGGCGCGCTCGACATCCGTAGCGAGATCCACTGCGAGGCCCTCGCCTCTCGTGACGACGTCAGGAAGCCCCATCGTCTCGCCCTCCCCCACGACGATGATTGGGTCGGCCCACCCTCAGGGAAGGTAAACGCCGCCAGACAAGGTCGTCAAGGCACGGCATTGTGCAGAACCGCGCTCGGGCGCACGCGTCGTCACGGCAGTATCAGTGTCCCCATGAGTATGAAATTCCGGATGTTTTCCGGCTTTACGGACACTTCACATGGTGCAGTGATTTCGTCGGCCCGCAATTCGGGTCCGGGCGATCGGGTCCGTCCCCATCGCCCGGTTTTCCGAAATTTCATCACCCGGTTTCCCGGTATTCGTCGGGCCGCTCGGCCGATCGAATTCCGGCGACCGCTCGGCCGTTCGGTTCTCTACGAATCGATCAGCGCGCGTACACGATCCCGGCCCACGGAGAGCAGCAGCGTGGGCAGCCGCGGCCCGGTCTCACGCCCCACCAGCAGCCGGTAGAGCAGGGAGAAGAACGCCCGCTGCGCGACCTTCAGCTCGGGCGTCGCCGCCTTGGCGCCCATGTCGAGCCCGGACTGGATCTTCGGCACGCCGTACACGAGCGTGGTCAGGCCGTCGAGCGACCAGTGCTCGTCGAGACCGTCGGACAGCAGTTTGAGCGACTCGCGCTCTGTCGCGCCCAGGGTCGCGAGGAGCGCGGTGTCGGGCTCCCGGCGGACCTGCGTGCGCTCCTGCGCGGGGACGTAGGTCGTCACCCAGTGCTGGGCCCGGTCGAGCCTCGGCCGCAACTCGTCCAGCCCGGCGATCTCGGGGTCGAACTCGCGGAGGATCCGCAGCGTCTGCTCCTCCTCGCCCCCGGTGATGTCCGCCACCGAGGCGAGCGTCCGGTACGGCAGGGGCCGCGGAGTCACCGGAAGGGTCACCGCGGCCGTGGTCGCCGCACGGCGGTGGGACGCCTGGTCGGCCGGGAGGGCCGTGCCGTCGGCGACCTTCCTCGACAAGGTGTCCCACTCGTCGTACATCCGCTGGATCTCCTGGTCGAAGGAGACCTTGAACGACTGGTTGGGCCTGCGCCGCGCGTACAGCCAGCGCAGCAGAGCGGGTTCCATGATCGAAAGCGCCTCGGCCGGGGTCGGCACGCCGCCCTTGGAACTGCTCATCTTGGCCATGCCGCTGATGCCGACGAACGCGTACATCGGGCCGATCGGCTGGTCGCCGCCGAAGATCTCCCTGATGATCTGGCCGCCGACGACGAAGGAGGACCCGGGCGAGGTGTGGTCGACCCCGGACGGCTCGAACACCACGCCCTCATAGGCCCAGCGCATCGGCCAGTCGACCTTCCACACCAGCTTGCCCCGGGTGTGCTCGGCGAGGATCACGGTCTCGGCGTGGCCGCACGCACAGGTGTACGACAGAGCGGTCGTCTCGTCGTCGTAGGACGTGACCGTGGTCAGATCGCGGTCGCAGACCGAGCAGTACGGCTTGTACGGGTAGTAACCGCCGGCTCCGGAGCCGTCGTCCTCCCCCGCCGCTCCCGAACCCTCGAGCGCGGCCGCCTCGTCGTCGTCCTTGGCCTTGGCCTTCGCCTTGGTGCGGTACTGGCCGAGGATGGCGTCGATCTTCCTCCGCTCGCGCATGGCGAGCAGGATCTGCTCGCGGTAGGCACCGGAGGTGTACATCTCGGTCTGGCTGATGCCGCGGAACTCCACGCCCATCTCGGCGAGGGCGGCGGCCATCGGGGCCTTGAAGTGCTCGGCCCAGTTCGCGTACGCGCTGCCGGGAGGGGCCGGCACCGAGGTCAGCGGCTTGCCGATGTGCTCGCTCCACGAGGGGTCGACGTCCGCCGGGACCTTGCGGAACCGGTCGAAGTCGTCCCACGACACGATGTGGACGCACTCGTGCCCGCGCCGCCTGATCTCGTCGGCGACCAGGTGCGGGGTCATGACCTCGCGCAGGTTGCCCAGGTGGATCGGCCCGGAAGGGCTGAGGCCGGACGCGCAGACGATGGCTTTGCCCGGCGCGCGCCGTTCGGCCTCGGCGATGACCTCATCGGCGAAACGCGCCACCCAGTCGGCGTCCATCACGGCAGTCCTCTCTCAGGGGTTCCTGCCTTCTATGGTCCCGCACGCCGGACAGTGCTTCAGGCAGTGTTCCGCGTGTAGACCAGGCGCAGGCCGATCAAGGTGAGCCAGGGCTCGTGCACGTCGATGGTGCGGGCCTCGCTGACGACGAGGGGGGCACCCGAGCCGGTGGCCACCACGGTGACGTCGTCGGGATCGTCGGACAACTCCGCCGTCATGCGCTCGACGATCCCGTCGACCAGCCCCGCGAAGCCGTACACGATGCCCGACTGAAGGGCCTCCACGGTGTTCTTCGCGATCACCGAGCGCGGGCGGATCAGCTCGACCTTGTGCAACTGCGCCCCCGCCGTGGCCAGGGCGTCAACCGAGATCTCCAGACCGGGGGCCGTGACCGCCCCGATGTACTCCCCGCGGGCGGAGACGGCGTCGAACGACGTCGCCGTGCCGAAGTCGACGATCACGCACGGCCCGCCGTACAGGGTGGCGGCGGCGAGGGCGTTGACGATGCGGTCGCTGCCGACCTCCTTGGGGTTGTCCATCCGGACGGGCACGCCCGTGCGGACGCCCGGCTCGACTACGACCGCCGTCACGTCGCCGTAGTAGCGGCGGGACATCTCACGCATCTCGTTCAGGACCGAGGGGACGGTCGAGCAGATGGCGATGCCGCTGATGTCCGCGTCCTTGAGGATCGGCGACTGGCTCAGCAACCCCTGCAGCACCACGGCGATCTCGTCGGCGGTGCGGCGGGAGTCGGTGGCTATCCGCCAGTGCTCGATGACCTCTTCACCCTCGAACAGGCCAAGCACCGTGTGGGTGTTGCTGACGTCGATGGTGAGCAGCATTCCCCGATTATGCACCACGAAGATCCAGACCGATGTCCAGCGCCGACACCGAGTGAGTGAGTGCTCCGACCGCCAGATAGTCCACTCCGGTCTCGGCCACGGCCCGGGCGTTGTCGAGGGTCAGGCCGCCGCTCGACTCCAGGCGCGCCCGCCCTCCGACCAGCCGTACGGCCTCGGCGAGCTGCTCCACCGTGAAGTTGTCGAGCAGGATCTCCTCGGCGCCCTCGGCCAGGACTGGCTCGATCTGGTCGATCCGGTCCACCTCGACCTCGATCGGGATGCCGGGGAAGGCCTGCCGTACGGCACGGAACGCCTCGGCGACGCCGCCCGCGGCGACCACGTGGTTGTCCTTGATGAGGGCGGCGTCGTGGAGACCCATCCGGTGGTTGACGCCCCCGCCGCAGTGCACCGCGTACTTCTCCAGCGCCCGCAGGCCCGGCAGCGTCTTGCGGGTGTCCCGTATGCGGGCCTTCGTCCCCGAGACCGCGTCGACCCACCGGCTGGTGGCGGTGGCGACGCCCGACAGATGGGTGAGGAAGTTCAGCGCGGTCCGCTCCATGGTGAGCAGATCTCTCGTGCGGCCGTGGACGGTCATCAGGACGTCTCCGGCGCCGATCCGGTCGCCGTCCTTGACCCGGCGCTCGACGACGATCTCCGTGTCCGCCTGGCGGAAGACCGCCTCGGCGACCGCGAGACCGGCGACCACGCCCTCCTTACGGGCGACCAGGTCGGCCACCGCGGTCTGGTCCGCGGGGATGGTGGCGGCCGACGTCACGTCCAGGCCGCCGGCGAGGTCCTCGTCGAGCGCCGTCGACACCAGGTGGGAGAGCCGGGCGGGCTCGATGCCGAGGCCGGTCAGCTCGGCGTCGATGTCGTGGGCCTGGTGTCGCATGAGCAGTCCTTCCGTTCCAAGGGAGATGTCGATGTGCAGCCGCCAGCGGTCGTCGTCGCGGTCCGGGTGGTCCTCACGCCAGTGGGCGCCGCGGGTCTCCTGGCGCTCCCTGGCCGCCGCCACGAGGGCGGACGCCACCGTGAGCAGGTTCGTGGCCTCCCACGACTCGGTGCAGGGCTCGACGGCGACCGGGGTCCAGCGGGCGTTCTCGAGCGCACGGGCGACCTCGGTGAGGCTCTCGTCGCTGCGGAGCACCCCGGCCCCCCGGCTCATGTGGTTCTGGATCCTGGTCCTGACCCGAGGGTCGACCAGGCCCTCCGGCCTGTCCTGTACGCCCGGCGTCTCGAGGCTCTCCGTCTGGGAGACCAGGTCGGAGGCGATGCGCTCAGCGAAGACGAGACCTTCGAGCAGGGAGTTGGAGGCGAGCCGGTTGGCGCCGTGCACGCCCGTGCAGGCCACCTCGCCACACGCGTAGAAGCCGGGGACGCTGGTCCTTCCGTACAGGTCGGTGCGGACGCCGCCGCTGGCGTAGTGAGCCGCCGGGGCGACCGGGATCGGCTGCGTGACCGGGTCGATGCCGTGCTCGCGGCAGACCGCGAGGATCGTCGGGAACCTCGTGCGCCACTTGTCTTCACCGAAGTCCCGGGCGTCCAGGTAGACGTGGTCGGCGCCGGTTTCGTGCATCTTCCGGGTGATCGCCTTGGCCACGACGTCGCGGGGCGCGAGGTCGGCCAGCTCGTGGACGTCCTGCATGAACCGGTCGCCGTTCGCGTCAACGAGGACCGCGCCCTCTCCGCGCACCGCCTCGGACACCAGGGGCTGCTGGCCCGTCGAGCCTTCGCCGAGCCAGAGGACCGTGGGGTGGAACTGGACGAATTCGATATCGCGGACGACCGCGCCCGCGCGCAGGGCGAGCGCCACGCCGTCTCCGGTGGACACGACGGGGTTGGTCGTGGCGGCGTAGATCTGCCCCATGCCGCCACTGGCCAGCACGACGGCCCGGGCGTTCGCGGCCCCCACGCCGTCCCGGGCGCCTTCGCCCATGACGTGCAGGGTCACCCCGCGCGCGCGGCCGCTTCCGTCCTGGATGAGGTCGAGGACGAGGGCGTGCTCGATGACCTCGATCCGCGGCTCGGCGAGGACGGCCTGGATGAGGGCGCGCTGCACCTCCGCTCCCGTGGCGTCACCGCCCGCATGGACGATTCGATTGCGGCGATGGCCGCCCTCACGGGTGAGCTGGAGCTCGCCGTCGACGTCCCGGTCGAAGCGGGCCCCGTGACCGATGAGCCGCTTCAGCGCGTCCGGGCCCTCGGTGACCAGGATCCGCACGGCCTCCTCGTCGCACAGGCCGACACCGGCGATGAGCGTGTCGTTGAGGTGCTCGTCGGGGGTGTCCTCGGGGTCGAGCACCGCCGCGATCCCGCCCTGTGCCCAGCGCGTGGACCCGGCGGACAGCACGTCCTTGGTGACGACGAGGACCCGCGCCTCGGGGGCGAGCTCGGTGTAGGTCAGGGCCGCCGTCAGGCCGGCGATGCCCGACCCGACCACGACGACGTCGGCGTCGACGCTCCATCCGGGAGCGGGTGCCGTCAGCTTCCTCGGTATCGCCACCATGAGGGGGTTCCCCTTTCGTCACTATGACGATAACGCCCCCCTTTCCCCGTTTCCTCCCCACCCCACCCCCTTACTTGAGGTGATCATGCACCGCCCGATTGAGGGTGGTCGCGCTTAACCGAATGGGTGATCATGCACAGGTTCGGAGATGGCCGCCCCGGCCCGCCCTTTCCCTCGCCGTGATCATGCACAGGTTCGGGAGCGGACCCCGCGACCTGGCCTATTCCCTTTCGCGATCATGCACAGATTCGGCGACGCATGCGCCGACCTGCGTCTTTACCATCCGCGATCATGCAGGGAACCGACTCCCCAGCCGCCCCGCCCCGCGTTACCCCACCAGGCGACGGCATGTACGCATGAACGCCTTGGCCCGACCAGAACGGGTGACCGGCGGCAGCAGGGTTGGTCCCACGCCGCCCCCTGTACGGCAGGGCGCATCGCCATGCGGGCAGAAGGCGCCGGAGTGCATGATCACCGAGCCGGTACGCCCAGCTCAGCCCATGCCGTGACGATTTCGTGCATGATCACGAACGGAGTACGTCGAGGTCAGCCCACATGTGGCCGAACCTGTACATGATCACGACGAGGGAAAGGGCAGGCCGGGGCAGCCATCACCGAATCTGTGCATGATCACGCCAAGAAAGGCCGTCACGGGATTCGGGTGTTGTCGATCAGGCGGGTGGTGCCTACCTTGGCGGCGACGACCAAGAGCGCCTCACCCCGGTGGGTGTCGTCCACCGGCTGGAAGGTCTGGGGATCGACCAGTTCCACATAATCCAGCAGCAGGGGCGGATCCAGGCGCGTGGCGCCCTCCAGGACGGCTTTCGCGGCCGCCAGAACCCGGGACGGCACGGCCTCGGCCGCCCCGGCCGCGAGCGCCTGCGAGAGGGACAGCGCGGTCGTCCGCTCCCGCGCCGACAGGTAGCGGTTGCGGCTCGACAGGGCCAGGCCGTCGGGCTCCCGCACGGTTGGCGCGCCGATGATCGAGACGGGGACGTCCAGGTCGGCCACCATGCGACGGATGATCGCCAGTTGCTGGGCATCCTTCTGCCCGAAGACCGCGACGTCGGGCTGGACCAGGTTCAGCAACTTCAGGACCACGGTCAGGACGCCGTCGAAATGGCCCGGCCGGAAGGCGCCCTCGACGACCGTGCCCATCACACCGGAGGAGATGGCGACCTGCCGGTCCGGGAGGTACATCTCCTCGGCCGAGGGCGCGAAGACCACACCGACGCCCTCCTCCGCGCACACCTCCAGATCGGCATCAAAAGTCCGTGGATAACGGGAAAAATCATCGCTCGGCCCGAACTGGAGGGGATTGACGAAGATGCTGACCGCGACGTGCTCGGCATGCTCCCGAGCGAGCCGGATCAGCGACCGGTGCCCCTCATGGAGCGCGCCCATCGTCGGCACCAGCGCCAGCCTGCCCGCACCGAGCGTGTACTTGGCCTTGACCAGATCCGCGCGATCGCCTGCGACGATCACGTCCATATGTTCCCTCCCAGTGCGTCCAACAGGCGTTCGGCGGCCTCGGGCTTCAGCAGCCCGGCGGCCAGCGCCCGGTCCGCGGTGAGCCTGGCGAGAGCCACGTACGCGTCGGCCGCCTCGGGTGCGGCCAGGATGAGCGCGTCCACATGCTTGCGCACGGTGCCCGCGTCGCCGCGCACCACGGGGCCGGTCAGTCCGGCGATGCCGAGGCGCAGCACGTTGTCGAGCGCGGCTCCGAGCAGCGGGCCGAGGAGCCGGCCGGGATGCTCGACCCCGATCCGGCCGAGCAGTTCCTGCGACTCCGCGATCAGCGTGACCATGTGGTTGGCCGCTCCGGCGATCGCCGCGTGATAGAGGGCGCGGTCCTGGTCGGCGATCCACACCGGCTCGCCGCCCATCTCGATCACCAGGGCTTCGGCCACCGGCCGCAACGTGGCGGGCGCGGTGACGCCGAACGAACACCCGTTGAGCCTGACGAGATCGTCGTCCCTGCCCGTGAACGTCATCACCGGATGCAGGGCCAGGGGAAGCGCGCCGAGATCCGTCGCCGGGCCGAGGACGTCCAGGCCGTAGGCCCCGCTGGCGTGCACGAGGAGCTTGCCCCGCAGGTCGGCGCCGGTGGCCGCCAGACCGGCGACCAGTCCGGGAAGGACGTCGTCAGGAACGGTGAGCAGCACCAGATCGGACCGGGTGATCACGTCGTCCGGCCTGGTCAGCTCCACGGACAGCCGCTCGACGGCGCGCCGGTGCGACGCGTCGGATACCCCGCTGGCGGCCACCACGCGGTGGCCCGCGAGCGCGAGCGCGGCTCCCAGAACCGAGCCGACGCGTCCCGCGCCGAGCACTCCCACGGCGAGCCGCCCCGGGCGGTCACTAGTGTCCATGACGCCTCCCCTCGCCCAGGGTAGCGGCGACCGCCCGCCTGCCTGGCCTGGACCCAACGGTCGAATTTTGTCCCTTTTGTGATGTGACTATGTCGGGCGGCGAGTACGCATTTCGTCATACGCCGGAGACCGATAACGTGGGGTGTCGTGTGGGTCACGTGGCGCGACGCCATTCAGGAGGCGCTCTACGGCGACGACGGCTTCTACCGGCGCGAACGGCCTGACCAGCACTTCCGGACATCGGTGCACGCGTCGCCGTCCTTCGCCCGGGCCCTGCTGGAACTGACCTGCCGGGTCGACGCGGCGCTCGGCCGGCCCCCGATGATCGACTTCGTCGACGTCGGCAGCGGCGACGGCCTGCTGGCCGCCCGGATCCTCGCCGCCGCCCCGCCCGACCTGGCCGTACGGCTGCGCGTGACGGCCGTCGACCTGTCCGGCCGCCCCGAGGACCTCGACGAGAGGATCGCCTGGGCCTCCTCCGTGCCCGCCACGGTGGAGGGCCTGGTCGTCGCCAACGAATGGCTGGACAACATCGCCCTCGACGTCGCCGAGCAGACCCAGTCAGGTCCGCGGCTGGTGCTGGTGGATCCCGCGACGGGCGACGAACGCCTCGGGCCCGTGCCCGACGCCGCCGACCTCGAATGGCTGGAGCGCTGGTGGCCCATGTGCTCGACGGGCTGCCGCGCCGAGATCGGCCGTCCGCGCGACGAGGCCTGGGCCTCGGTGCTCGTACGGCTCTCGCGCGGCACGGCGGTCGCCGTCGACTACGCGCACAACAGGGACCGGCGACCGCCCCTCGGGACGCTGGCGGGCTATCGGGGCGGTTCGCTCGTGCCTGCCGTACCGGACGGGACCTGTGACATCACGGCGCACGTGGCTCTGGACGCGTGCGCCGCCGCGGGCGAGGCGGCGGGGGCCGCCTCCACGACGCTGACCACGCAGCGGGACGCCCTGCGTGAGCTGGGGATACGCGGTGAACGGCCGTCACTGGAGCTGGCGGGGCACGACCCGACCGGCTACCTCAGGGCGTTGAGCAGGGCGTCCGAGGAGGCCGAGCTCATCGATCCCTCCGGACTCGGCGGGTTCGGCTGGCTCAGCCAGTCCACGAATTAGACGCTAGACGGTGACCTTCAGCGCCTCGAGACCACGGATCACGTAACCGGGCTTCCAGACCGGCTCCTCCACGAGTTCCAGGCCGGGGGCGGCACGCAGGAACGCGCCGAACGACTCGATGAGCTCCACCCGGGCCAGCGGCGCGCCCAGGCAGAAGTGGATGCCCGCGCCGAAGGAGATGTGCGGGTTCTCCGCCCGTCCGACGTCCAGCCGGTCCGGGTCGTCGAACACGGCCGGATCCCGGTTGGACGAGCCGAACAGCAGCGCGACCTCGACCCCCTTCGGGATCTGCACGCCGCCGACCTCGATGTCCTCGAGCACCCACCGCTCGAACAGCTGCAGCGGGGTGTCGTAGCGCATGAGCTCCTCGACCGCGGTCGGCAGCAGGCCGGGGTCGGCCCGCAGGCGGTCCAGCTCGGCCGGGTTGCGGAACAGCGACCACCATCCGTTGCCGGTGACGTTGACCGTCGCCTCGTGGCCGGCGTTGAGCAGGAGCACGCAGGTCCCGACCAGCTCGTCCTCCGTGAGCCTGTCCCCTTCGTCGACGACCTGGGCGAGCGCCGAGATGAGGTCGTCACCGGGCTCCTGTCGTCGTTTCCCGGCCAGCTCGCGCAGGTAGTCGCCGAACTCCACCGAGGCCTGCACCGCCGCCAGCTGGGACTCCATCGGCGGATTCAGCTCGTACATCTTGCAGATGTCGGCCGACCAGGGCCGCAGCAGGTGCCGGTCGGACTCCGGCACGCCGAGCATCTCGGCGATCACGGTGACCGGCAGCGGTTCGGCCACCTCCGCGATGAGGTCTCCGCCACCGCGTTCGACGAACGCCTGGACCAGGTCGGTCGCGATCCGGCGGACGCGGGGGCGCAGGGCCTCCACCATCCGCGGCGTGAACGCCTTGGACACCAGGCGGCGCAGCCGGGTGTGGACGGGGGGCTCCACGTCGAGCATCCCGGTGCGGGTCACCCGCCAGAACGGCTCCTGGAAGGCGGGCTCGGGCTCGCGGCCGAAGGCCTCGTGCGAGGCGACGTGCAGGTAGGACCGGCCGAGCCGCCGGTCGCGCAGCAGCGCGTTGACGTCGGCGTGCCGGGCGACCAGCCACTGCCCTGTCGGCTCGAAGAAGCTGACCGGCTCGTTGTCCCGCAGATCGCGGTAGGCGTCGTACGGATGAGCCACGAACTGGGGATTCCAAGGATCGAACTTCACAAAGCCACCATACGGATCCCCGTCGTGCGGCGCACCGGGTCGCCGCCCGATTTATCCCCAAGGCCTTGCTTCACCTGGGGATTTGCGGACAGCCGGGGGCGGTCGGTTATAGTCCACGTCAGGTCATGAGTGCCAGCGCCAAGCCCCGGCTCGCTGGCCGGCAACCCTCGCGTCCGCGGCGGGGTGCCCCGGGTGAAGACCAGGTCCGTCACGAGGTGTGCCGGACAAGCGCGGGCTCCGCCGTTCGACGCCGTCGTCGGGGTCCCATGACCTCAAGGAGTCCGGCGTTGTCTACTTTGTCCGTTCTGAGCCGTTCTGCTTCCTCTGAGCCCAGCGTCACCACCCCGGCCCGGGACGTCTCCAGCCCCGCCGTGCTCGGCTCCGACCTCGAGGTGCCCGTCAAGGGCGGCCGGCTCGTGCCGTACGCGAATCTCGACTACGCGGCGAGCGCGCCCTGTCTGGAGGCCGTGAACGCCGCGGTCGCCGCCGCGCTCCCGGCCTACTCCAGCGTCCACCGGGGCGCCGGCTACGCCTCCCAGCTCACCACCGCCCGGTACGAGCAGGCCAGGCACACGGTCAAGGCCTTCGTGGGCGCCCGTCCCGACGACGCGCTGGTCTTCACCCGCAACACGACGGACGCGATGAACCTGCTCGCCCGCGTCCTGCCCGAGGACGCCACCGTCGTGGTCTTCGACTCCGAGCACCACGCCTCGCTTCTCCCCTGGTCCCAGGTCGTACGGCTGGCGCCTCCGGCCTTCCCCGGCGAGGCGATCCGGGCCGCCGACGAGGCACTGTCGCAGATCGACGGCCCCGCACTGCTCGTCGTCACGGCGGCGTCGAACGTGACCGGCGAACTGTGGCCGATCGCGGGTCTTGCCCACATCGCCCACCGCCACGGCGCAAGGATCGCGGTGGACGCCGCGCAACTCGTCCCCCACCGGCGGCTCAACCTGACGGCGCTCGACCTCGACTACGTCGCCTTCTCCGGGCACAAGCTCTACGCCCCCTTCGGCGCGGGCGCCCTCGTCGGCCGGGCGGACTGGCTCACGCAGGCCCTGCCGTACCTGCAGGGCGGCGGCGCGGTGAAGTCCGTCGCGGACGTCGTGGAGTGGAGCGACGATCCCGAGGCCAGGCACGAGGCCGGCACCCCGAACGTGCTGGGCGCGATCGCCCTCGCCGCCGCCTGCGACGCCCTGAGCGCCACCGGATGGACGGATCTCGTGCGCGAGGAGGAGCGGCTCGTGGCCCGCCTGCGCGAGGGGATCGCCGGGATCCCGGGCGTGCGGGAGCTCTCCCTGTGGGGTCCCGACCATCCTCGGGTGGGCATCCTGTCCTTCGTGGTCGACGGCCGCTCCGCGCGGGACGTGGCCGAGTTCCTGTCGTCGGAGCACGGCATCGGCGTCAGGGACGGCAAGTTCTGCGCCCACCCGTTCGTCCGCCACCTTCTCGGCACCGCGGACGGCGGCTGCGACGACGACACGGCGAGCGCGGTGCGCGCCTCGATCGGCATCGGCTCGACCGAGGAGCACGTCGATCGCCTGCTCGAGGCGCTCCGGAGCCTGGCCAAGGCCTGACGTGTTCATGTTCGTACGGCTTCGCGGGGGTTCACGCCCTTCGCGAGGCCGTACCGGCGTGGGAGCATGGGCCGTATGACGGAAGAGCCCGAGAGCACCCTCCGGGAACGCGTCGTCGGCGTCGGCGCGGGCGCGGGCGCCGTCCAGGGGAGGGAGCTGGCCACCGAGGACATGGTCCTCAACATCGGCCCGCAGCACCCGTCCACCCACGGCGTGCTACGGCTGCGGCTCACGCTGGACGGCGAGCGGATCGTGACGGCCGAGCCGATCATCGGCTACATGCACAGGGGCGCGGAGAAGCTCTTCGAGGTGCGCGACTACCGGCAGATCATCGTGCTGGCCAACCGGCACGACTGGCTGTCGGCGTTCGCGAACGAGCTCGGCGTCGTGATCGCGGTGGAGCGCATGCTCGGGATGGAGGTGCCGCAGCGTGCGGTCTGGGCGCGCACCCTGCTCGCGGAGCTCAACCGGGTGCTCAACCACCTGATGTTCCTCGGCTCCTACCCCCTGGAACTGGGCGCGATCACCCCACTCTTCTACGCCTTCCGTGAGCGGGAGACCCTGCAGCACGTCATGGAGGAGATCTCCGGCGGCCGCATGCACTACATGTTCAACCGCGTGGGGGGCCTCAAGGAGGAGCTTCCGCACGGCTGGCTCGACCGGGTGTCCGTGGCCGTCGCCGACGTACGCCGCCGCCTGCCCGACATCGAGGGGCTGATCGCGGGAAACGAGATCTTCCTGGCCAGGACCAGGGGCGTCGGCGTGCTCGACCGGGAAACGATCATGCAGTACGGCGTGAGCGGCCCGATCGCCCGGGCCTCGGGAGTCGACTTCGACCTGCGGCGCGACGAACCCTATCTGGCGTACGGCGAGCTGCCGGTCAAGGTCGTGACCCGCTCTGCCGGCGACTGCAACGCCCGCTTCCAGGTGCTCCTCGAGCAGCTCAAGGTCTCGCTCGACCTCGCCGACGCGTGCGTCGAACGGTTGCGGCACCTGCCCCCGGGGCCGATCAACCAGCGGCTGCCCAAGATCCTGAAGGCTCCCGAGGGCCACACCTACGCCTGGACGGAGAGCCCTCTCGGCCTCAACGGCTACTACCTCGTGTCGCGGGGAGAGAAGACGCCCTGGCGGCTCAAACTGCGCAGCGCGTCCTTCAACAACATTCAGGTCCTGCGCGAACTGCTGCCCGGCAACCTGGTCGCCGACATGGTGGCGATCCTGGGCTCGATGTTCTTCGTCGTCGGCGACATCGACAAGTAGGCCGACGTCACTCCTCGTCCTCGGGCTTGCCGGGCACCCGGCAGCAGTACTCGAGGAAGAGCGCGGCGCAGATCAGGGCCACGCAGGCGACGAAGGAGCCGCCGGCGACGAACACGTCCTGACGCGGCTTCGGCAGGTCGAGCAGGTCGAGCACGCGCAGGACGAACCCGGCGAAGATCCCGCCGAAGATCGCCCCCGCGTAGGCCGTCGCCTTCGCCAGCGCCGCCAGCCGGGCGACCGCCAGCGGTTCGACCGGCTTGGTGTCCGGCTTGCGGAGGATCCTGGCACGCGTCAGCCAGCCCGTGTACGCCTCGCCGATCGCGAGGAGCAGCAAAGTGGGGATGGCCGTCCACGGAACCGTCGGAATCTCCGAATAGAGCTCCTGCAGTACTCCCCAGGTGGCCAGGGCGAACACGACGATCAGGCCCACGAGTACGCCGGGATTGCTGGGCTTCACGCAGGGCTCCTCGTCAGGCAGGGGGTTCGAGGGGGAGGTCGGTGCGAAGCCGCACACCGGTGTGGTCGAGGCCGGCGAGCAACTCGGAGACGGGCCCGTGCCCCGGCAGATCCGCCGCGGGGTCGGCCTGTGCCCAGGGGATCAGCACGAATGCCCTCTCGTGTGCCCGGGGATGCGGGAGGGTGAGCGCCGGATCGTCGGACACCACGCCGCCAACCATGATCAGGTCGACGTCGAGCGTCCTCGGTCCCCAGCGTTCCAGCCGTTCACGGCCGAAGGCGTTCTCGATGCTGTTGGCCCGGTCGAGAAGCGCGTGCGGAGCCAGCGTGCTTTCCGCGATCACGACGGCGTTCAGGTAGGCGTCTTGATCGGGACCGCCCACCGGATCCGTCTCGTAGACAGGCGAAACCGCCACGAACGTAAGCCCGGGGGCGTCGAAGAGAGCGTCCAGCGCGCCCTGGAGGTAGTCGGCCCGGCGGCCGATGTTGCTGCCGAGCGACAGGACGACCCTCATCCGCGAGCCCTTCTGATGGTCACCACCACGTCGCCGAACGGCAGCGGGATGGGCGCCGCCGGCTTGTGCACGCTGACCTCCACCTCGTCGACCAGGTCATAGGCGAGACAGACCGAGGCCAGCCGGTCGGCGAGAGTCTCGATCAGGTTGACCGGCTCGCCCTCAACCGTGCGGACGAGCTGGAGGGCCAGCGTGCCGTAGTCCACGGTCTTGGTCAGGTCGTCGCCGGCGGCGGCGGGAGCCGTGTCGAGGAACAGGGTCACGTCCACGACGAACTCCTGGCCGAGCTCCCGCTCCGCCGGAAGGCAGCCGTGCCGTCCACGCGCCCTGAGCCCGCTGAGGCGCACGCTGTCCATCTGGGCCCCACGGCCGGTCGGCACGCTCACGATTCGTCTTCCTCGTCGTCGTCACCCTGGAGCACGGGCGATCCGTGGTGCAGCCAGAGCCGCCAGCCCGCCGGTGTCCGCAGGAACGTGTTGGTGGCCACCACCCGGCCCGCGGCGAAACCCGGCTCCTCGGTGTCGGCCGCCGTGAGGATGTTCTCCGCGCACGTGACGATGGCGACGTCGCCCACGACCGTGGTCTGGACGTCGGTGAGCACGAACTGGATGTACGGCGTGTTCGCCATGATCAGCGCCCACGACCTGAGCACCTCGGAGCGGCCGCTGAGCATCGGCCAGCCGGGGTGGACGCACATCGCGACCCGGTCGGCGACGTCCTCCACCCATATTTCCGACATCTTGTCGAGGTCGGCGCTCTCGATCGCGTTGTAGAACGCCTCGTTGAGCTCCTCGATGTCCTTCATCCGCGTCCTTTGTCGGCATGTCCATCGCCGGCCGCCGTCCAGGCGGCGGCCACGCGCACGGCGTCGGCGTTGGCCGCGACGTGATGCACCCGGACGCACCAGGCACCGGCCTGGGCGGCCAGCGCGGTGACGGCGAGGGTCGCGTCGTCACTACGGCTGAACGGCCTGGGCGTGCCGTCGGCGTCCGGCAACAGGCGGCCGAGGAATCGTTTCCTGGACGCGCCGATGATCAGAGGGTAACCCAGCTCGTCCAGTGTGCCGATGCCGGCGAGAAGAGCCCAGTTGTGCTCGGCCTGCTTGGAGAAACCCAGACCAGGATCAAGGACGATCTGCTCCTCGCGGACCCCCTCGGCGAGCACCGAGTCGACCCGCTTGCGCAGCTCCTCGCCCACCTCGGTCACCACGTCGGCGTAGATGGCCCGGCTGTCCATGTCACGGCTGTGCCCGCGCCAGTGCATCACCACATACGGCACACCGGTCGCGGCCACCACACGCGGCATCACCGGGTCGGCCAGGCCACCGCTGACGTCGTTGACCAGCTTCGCCCCGGCCTCGACGGCCGCCTCGGCGACCTCCGCGCGCATGGTGTCGACGCTGACCGTCACGCCCTCCTCAGTGAGGGTGCGGATCACGGGCTCGACCCTGCGGAGCTCCTCCTCGAGCGAGACCCGGACGGCGCCGGGGCGGGTCGACTCTCCGCCCACGTCGACGATGTCGGCGCCCTCCTTGACGAGGTCGACGCCGTGCCTGATCGCGGTGTCCACGTCGAACCACTGGCCGCCGTCGGAGAACGAGTCAGGTGTCACATTGACCACGCCCATGACCAGGCAACGCCCGGGCGCGGGCAGGCCGCGCACGTGTCGTGTGGTCATTCTCCCTCCTCGCCCGCGGCTCGTCGGCGAATGACCGTGGCCTCGGTGTCGGAAGGCCCACTCGCTTCGCTCGCAACCAAGCCTAGGTGCTGCCAGGTCGCGATCAGTCGCATGGGTGCGCCCACCGCCATAACGAATCGGGTCCCCGCCGCGGTCAGCCGCGGAGGATCAGCGACATCGCCTCGGCGCGCGTCGCCTCACTCGAGCGGAAGTCACCCCTGACGGCCGAGGTGATCGTCTTGGCTCCCGGCTTGCGGACGCCGCGCATCGTCATGCACATGTGCTCGGCCTCGATGACCACGATCGCCCCGCGAGGCTCGAGCACCCGCATCAGGGCGTCGGCGATCTGCGACGTCATCCGCTCCTGGACCTGGGGGCGGCGGGCGTACACGTCCACCAGCCTGGCCAGCTTGGATAAGCCGGTGATCTGCCCCTTCTCGTTGGGCGTGTAGCCGATGTGCGCGACGCCGTGGAAGGGAAGGAGGTGGTGCTCGCAGGTGGACATGACCTCGATGTCCTTCACCAGCACCATCTCGTCGTGGTCGGCGTCGAACATCGTGGTCAGCGCGTCCTCCGGCGTCTGACCGAGACCGGCGAACTGTTCCGCGTAGGCACGGGCCACGCGGGCGGGGGTGTCCCGCAGTCCGTCCCGGTCAGGATCTTCGCCGATCGCAGAAAGGATCTCGCGAACGGCCTTCTCGATCCGGTCGTGGTCGAACTGCGGAACTGGTGGCACCACTGTCAGGCCTCGTCCCGCTGGGTCGTCGCCTGGTCCTGCGCGTAGGTGGCCGGGCTGCCGGCGGGCAGCGCGGCCCCGTTGCCGTTCGCCCGCTCCTTCGGCGTGATCACCGGAGGACGGTCGGACGGGAGTCGCTTGCCGTAACCGGCGTACGAGGGGCGCTTCTCCTTGGTCACGACCGGCGAGAAGATCTGCAGGACCTGCTCGCGGGAGAGCGTCTCCTTCTCCATGAGTTCGAGGACCAGGTTGTCCAGCACGTCGCGGTACTGGACGAGGATCTCCCACGCCTGGTCGTGCGCCGTCTCGATGAGGCGGCGGACCTCCTCGTCGATCGTGGAGGCGATCTGCTCGGAGTAGTCGCGCTCGTGGCCCATCTCGCGGCCGAGGAAGACCTCGCCGTTGCCGCTGCCGAACTTACGGGCGCCGAGCTTCTCGCTCATGCCGTACTCGGTGGTCATGCGGCGGGCGATCGAGGTCGCCTTCTCGATGTCGTTGGACGCGCCGGTGGTGGGCTCGTGGAAGACGAGCTCCTCCGCGGTGCGACCGCCGAGCAGCATCGCGAGCTGGTCCATCATCTCGGACCGGGTCGCCAGGAACTTGTCCTCCATCGGCAGCGTCATCGTGTAACCGAGCGCGCGGCCGCGGGACAGGATCGTGATCTTGTGGACCGGGTCGGAGTTGGGCAGCGCGTGGGCCACCAGGGCGTGTCCGCCCTCGTGGTAGGCGATGATCTTCTTCTCCTGGTCCGACATGACGCGCGACTTGCGCTCGGGACCGGCCATCACTCGGTCGATGGACTCCTCGAGCGTGCCCATCGTGATGAGCTTCTGGTCCTGACGGGCGGTCAGCAGCGCCGCCTCGTTGATCACGTTGGCCAGGTCGGCGCCGGTGAAGCCAGGCGTACGGCGGGCGATCACGTCGAGGTCGACGTCCGTGGCGAACGGCTTGCCGCGGCCGTGGACCCGCAGGATGCCCTTGCGGCCCTCGAGGTCGGGCCGGTCGATCACGACCTGACGGTCGAAGCGGCCGGGACGCAGCAGGGCGGGGTCGAGGATGTCGGGACGGTTGGTGGCGGCGATGAGGATCACGCCGCCCTTCACGTCGAATCCGTCCATCTCGACGAGCAGCTGGTTCAGCGTCTGCTCACGCTCGTCGTGACCGCCGCCGAGGCCGGCGCCGCGGTGGCGGCCGACGGCGTCGATCTCGTCGATGAAGATGATCGCCGGAGCGTTCGCCTTGGCCTGCTCGAACAGGTCGCGGACGCGGGAGGCGCCGACACCCACGAACATCTCGACGAAGTCGGAGCCGGAGATCGAGTAGAAGGGCACACCCGCCTCACCGGCGACCGCCCGGGCGAGCAGCGTCTTACCGGTTCCGGGTGGGCCGTAAAGAAGGACGCCCTTGGGGATCTTGGCGCCGATGGCCTGGAACTTCGCCGGAGCCTGGAGGAACTCCTTGATCTCCTGAAGCTCCTCGATGGCCTCGTCAGCACCCGCTACATCGGCGAACGTCGTCTTGGGCGTGTCCTTGGTGATCAGCTTCGCGCGGGACTTGCCGAAGTTCATCACCCGGGAGCCGCCGCCCTGCATCTGGTTCATGATGAACAGGAAGATCAGGACGATGATGATGATCGGCAGGAAGCTCACCAGCAGGCTGACCAGGAAGTTCTCCCTGGGCACCTCGGCCGTCCACCCCTTGGGCGGGTTGGCCGCCGTCAGTGCGTCGGTCAGCTTGACGCCCTGACCTTCGACCCACGGCGCCTGGATGCGGTCGGTCGACTTGCCGGCGACCTCGATCGGCTTGTTCAGGGTGAGCTCGACGCGCTGGTCCTTGTCGACGACCGTCGCGTTCTTGACATTGCCCTGCGTGATCTGCTGGACGACGGTGGACGTGTCCGCAGTCGTGTAGTTGCCGCCACCGTTGAACATCGTGGTGACGAGCAGGAGCAGCACGACGATGCCCAGGATCCACAGCAGTGGCCCACGTGTAAATCGCTTGAGATCCATCCGTTGCGGAACCCCGGCGGGCCCGTCCCTTCCTGACCAAGGCCTGGCCCCGGGAAGACCCGGGGTCGCGGCATCCCTTGCCGCTCCTTCTGACTACCCACAGGTAACCTACTGGCTCCCCATGGATCTCCGAAGGTACACCGGGCCGCCTCAGGCGGTAACTGCCCGTGCGATTCCGGCTTGCCCTTCCAACGTACGTCAGCCGTTCCCGTGTTCCCCTACCTGGGAGCGAATAACGCCGGACTGGAAGGGCACTTCGCTTAGGGCTTACTCCCCGCCGTAGACATGAGGAGCGAGCGTCCCGATGAAGGGCAAGTTACGGTATCGCTCGTCATAATCGAGGCCGAACCCGATCACGAACTCGTTCGGGATGTCAAAGCCGACGTATCGCACCTCGATGGGCACCTTTACCGCGTCCGGTTTGCGGAGAAGAGTGCAGATTTCAACCGATGCCGGGTTCCGCGACTTCAAGTTGTTCATGAGCCACGACAACGTAAGCCCGGAGTCGATGATGTCCTCCACGACCAGCACGTGCCGCCCGGCGATGTCGGTGTCGAGGTCCTTGAGCACCCGCACCACGCCGGACGACTTGGTGCCCGCTCCATAGGACGAAACGGCCATCCAGTCCATGTGCACCGGCACGTGTAAGGCCCGGGCAAGGTCGGCCATGACCATGACGGCGCCCTTGAGCACGCCGACTATCAGCAGGTCCTTCCCGGCATAGTCTGCGTCGATCTTCCCCGCCAGCTCCTTGATCTTGGCTTGGAGATCTTCTTCTGGAATCAGGACACTCGAGAGGTCCTGGCCCATGTCGGCTGCGTCCACCAGGGGTTTTCCTTACGAGAGGTTGTCTATGGCGAATATCAGCGTCCCATAGCGCCGGGCGGCGCCCACCCCCCCGGGTAGGTGAACGGCCTTCTGGCCTCGCCATTCGGTGACCAGGCGCTCCACCTCCTCGATGTGGACCGCGCCCAGGCCTGAGGCGGACGCGCCGGCCGACACCGCCGCCCGCCGGATCACCCGCCGCCGCACCGCCGCCGGCACCTCCTCCAGCGCGGACACCTTCAGACTCCCGTCGGGACCGGCCGACGCCTCGTAGACCGCGTCGGCCCACGCGTCGAGGGCGTCCGCGTCGTCCCGGCACAGCCGTGCCGTACGGGCGAGGGCCTCGGCCACTCCGGGACCCAGCGCCGTCTCGAGCACCGGGAGCACGTCGTGCCGCACCCTGACCCTGGTGTAGGCGGGGTCGACGTTGTGCGGGTCGTCCCACGGCCGCAGACCCAGGGCGGCACAGGCCTCCCGAGTCCTCGTACGGCTCAGGCCCAGCAGCGGCCGGCGATAGATGCCGGCGACCTCGGGCATCCCGGACAGGGATCGGCTGCCGCTGCCCCGCGCGAGCCGCAGAAGCACGGTCTCGGCCTGATCGTTCATCGTGTGGCCCAGGAGCACGGTCGCGGCGCCGAGCCGGTGCGCGGCCTCCGCGAGAGCCTCATAACGGGCGTCCCTGGCCGCCGCCTCGGGCCCCCCGGCCCTGCCCACGGTGACCGTCAGCGCCTCGGCGGGCTCGAGGTCCAGCGAGGGCGCGAGCCGTACGACATCGAGGGCGCGGGCGGCCGAACCGTCCTGGAGGCCGTGGTCGACGGTCACGAGCCCGGCCTTGAGGCCCATCCGCGGCGCGGTGAACCCCAGCGCCGCCGCGAGGGCGAGCGAATCCGCGCCGCCGCTGCAGGCGACCAGCACCAGTTCGCCGGGCGCAAGGTCCCCGAGCGACAGCCGTACGGCACGGCGGACGTCGGCGACGGCGGGATGTGGGCCCATAGGCCCATTGTGTCCACTCGTGCATGATCACGGAACGCGTCCACGCAGGTGGACCCGCTTGATCACGAATCTGCGCATGATCACGAGCGGGGTCGGCGCAGGTCACCTCGCCTGATCGCGAACTTATGCATGATCACACCCACAGGGCTGCCTGATCACACCCCAGGGTGCATGATCACACCCCGAGGTGCATGATCATGCCCAAAGGGGAGGTCAGGCAGGGCCGGGTTCTACGGCGCGGGTGCCGAGCACCCGGTTCATCCACGCCCGGGGGTCGGCGATCTCGTCCCGGTCCGGGAGGGTCTCCGGGGACGTCCAGACCTTGTTGAACCCGGCCATTCCCGCCTCGTCGACGACGGTGCGGACGAACCGGGAGCCCTCGGCGTACTGCTTCATCTTGAGCTCGATGCCCAGGAAGCGCCTGATGAGCTGGTCGATCCGGGATCCGCCCTCCCTGCGGCGCTGGAACTTGGCCCGGATGTCGGCGACCGACGGCACGACGGACGGCCCCACGGCGTCCATGACGTAGTCCCCGTGCCCCTCGACCAGGGTCATCACGGCCGTCACCCGGTCGAGCACGGCCTTCTGCTCAGGGGTCTGGATGGCCTCGATCAGGTTGCCCTCGCCCCCCTTGAACGCGTCGGCCACCGCGTCGGAGGCCGCGCGCAGCCGCTCCAGCAGGGTCATGAGGTCCATGTCGGACGCGAGGAGGAACTCGGTCATCTGGCCCCGGACGTACTCCCGCAACCAGGGGACGCCGGTGAACTGGACGCGGTGCGTCTCCTCGTGCAGGCAGACCCACAGGCGGAAGTCCCGGGGGGAGACCCCGAGTTCGCGCTCGGCGTGGACGATGTTGGGCGCGACCAGGGTCAGGCGGCCGGTCGGCGCGTTGCCCGACGGGTCCGGCGGCAGGAACAGCTCGTACTGCCCGAGAACGCGGGACGCCAGGAACGCCAGGACCGCGCCCACCTCGACACCGGTGATCCGCGAGCCGACCGCGCTGACGATCGGCGGCATGCTCGACATCTTGTCGGTCAGCGGCTCGAGGACCACGCGGAACCCGTCGACGTTGGCCCGGATCCAGCCCGGCCGGTCGACGACGGTGGCCTCCTCCGGCGGGGCGGAGTCGATCCCGGTGAACTCACGCACGTGCCCTTCGGCTTCGCGCGAGAGCGTCCTCAGATCGGCGACGGCCTGCCTGGCCTCCTCTCGGGTCACCTGCGGGCCGGGGCGCACCAGGCGCACACCGGTCGCTACGGCCAGATCCCAGTCGATCACCTGCATACCCACCACCGTACGTTCTCCTCGTTCCCGCCGCGCGAGGAGCACCTCGGACGGCGGGTGGGATGAACAGGCACCATCAGCTCTGCGCGACGATCGTGGCCATTTTGTCCAGGGCTGCGACGGCCGCACCGGGGTCGGTCACCTTGTCGGCCATGAACGCGAAGGACACCAGTCGTCCACCGGCGGTGTAGGTGATGCCTGCGAGCGTGTTCACGCCGGTGAGCGTGCCCGTCTTCGCGCGGACCAATCCGGCGCCGGGCCTGGAGTCGCTCCTGCCGTACCGGTTGTCCAGGGTGCCGGTGAAGCCCGCGACGGGCAGTCCGCTGATCAGGGAGTGCAAGTCGGGGTTCGACGGGGAGGCCGCCGCGGCGATCAGGCTCGCGAGCGCGGCCGGTGTGATGCGGTTCCTGGTGGACAGGCCGCTGCCGTCGTGCACCTCGATCCCCTTGTCCACGTTGAGGCGCCGCAGAACCTGGTGGACCGCCTTGGCCTCTCCCACGAACGTGTGCGGCTGCCCCTCCTTGATGGCGACCTGGCGGGAGAGGGCCTCCGCGAGGTCGTTGTCGCTCTCGGTCAGCATCTTCTCGACCAGCGCGTAGATGGGCGCGGACTCGACCCTGGCCAGTTCCGTGGCGCCGGCCGGCGCCTTGGCCGCGGTGATCTGTGCGTCGACCTCGATGCCGTTCTTCCTGAGCTGGGCGGCGAAGGCCTGGGCGGCGGCGAGCGGCGGATCTGAGACCCGCGGCCCGGCGAGCGACCGCCCCTCGTCGATGGTCAGCGCCGCGACCGGAGCCACGGTGCCCTCCGGCACGTAGTTCGGCTTCCACCCCGGACCGGTCATCGGCCCGGCGAACAGCGACGCGTCGTACGACAGCTCGACCGAGGTGATCTTCGCGGCCTTGAGCGCCTTGGCCGTACGGGACGCGAGCTGGTTGAGCGAGGCGGGCTTGGGGTAGGGGTCCCCCTTCGATTTCTTCATGTCCGCCGCCGTCCTGGGCCCGGCCAGGGTGGGGTCCCCTCCGCCGACGAGCGTGATCGAGTTCGCGGACTTGCCCATGACCACGGTGGTGGCCAGCCGTGCGTCGGCGCCGACGGAGGCGAGCACGGCGGTGGCGGTGACCACCTTGGTCGTCGAGGCGGGTGTGACCGGGGTCGTCGCGCGGCCGTCGAAGAGCATCGCGCCGGTCTTCGCGTCGAGCACGACGCCGCCGACGTTCTTCCCGAGTCCCGGGTCACCCAGCGCTTCGGCGAGGGTGGAGCTCAAAGTACCCTTGGCGGGGAGCGCCCCGTCCCCCGCCGCGGCCAGCACCGGACCCGCGGTGACGAGAGGGGTCGGGGTCGGTTTCGGGGACGCGATGGATACCGGACCCTCGGCGGTGTCATGGGTGAGCAGGTAGCTGCCCGCGACGACGACGAAGATCTGCAGCAGGGCGAGTGTGGCCAGCGCCACCCATCGCTCACGTCGCACCACGAGACCTCAATTCGCCCCAGCCATAAAACGCATACGAGACATTAACGCCAGCCCGGGATTCCGGGGGCGCGAGCGGAGGAACCGCAGTGGAGTTCGACGTTGTCGTGGAGATTCCCAAGGGGCAACGGAACAAATACGAGGTCGACCACAAGACCGGCCGTATCCGCCTTGACCGCATGCTCTTCACGTCGACTCAGTACCCCGCCGACTACGGGTTCATCGAGAACACGCTGGGTGAGGATGGTGACCCGCTCGACGCCCTGGTGCTTCTCCAGGAGCCGACCTTCCCCGGGTGCCTGATCAAGTGCCGCGCGGTCGGCATGTTCCGGATGACGGACGAGAAGGGCGGAGACGACAAGGTTCTCTGCGTCCCCGCCACGGACCCCCGCATGGAGCATATCCGCGACATCCACCACGTCGCGGAGTTCGACCGGCTGGAGATCCAGCACTTCTTCGAGGTCTACAAGGACCTGGAGCCCGGCAAGTCGGTCGAGGGCGCGAACTGGGTGGGCCGCACCGAGGCGGAGGCCGAGATCGTGGCCTCGGCCAAGCGGGCCCTCGCGGAAGAGCACCACCACGAGGAGCAGCAGGACCCGGGTTCGGAGCACTGAACCGCTCACCGGACACCGGAGCGCCACGCCGCCCGAAGTCGTGATCTCGGTCGCGCGGCGTCATCTCGGCCGGGTCGCCCCCACAAGGTCACGACGCCAGATGCTCGAGATGCGGACCACGTCCCCCGTCTGGGGGGCGTGGACCATCAGCCCGCGACCGATGTAGATCCCGACGTGGTGAATCGTGCCCGGATAGCTGCTCAGGCGGCCGTAGAACACGAGGTCGCCGCTGCGCAGACTCCTGATCGGCACATGCGGTCCGGAACTCCACTGCGTTCCCGTCCAGTGGTCGAGCGAGATGCCCGCCCGCTGCCAGGCCCGCATGGTCAGGCCGGAGCAGTCGAAGCTCGACGGCCCGTCGGCCGCCCAGACGTACGGCTTGCCGAGTTGCTTGAGCGCCCAGTGCGCCGCGCGACCGCCTCTGCCCGAGGCCAGCGATCCCGCCCAGCCCGGTATGGTCAGGCCGGCGCGCAGCCCCATCTGCGAACGCTGCGCCTGGGCACGTGCGCTGCGCAGACGCTCGACCCGCGACCTGGCGGCGTCGAGCCGTCTCGCGATCGCGATCTTCTGCTCTCTGATCTTCTCGGTCTCCTGGACCTGCTGGTCGACGGACACGCGGGCGGCGTCCTTCGCCACCCGCACCTCCTCGGCCGTGTTCTTCCGCGCCTCATATGCCTCGGCGGCCTGGCTGCGCAGGATCCCGAAGACCTCCTGGGCGTCGCGCAGTTGCTGCAGCGTCGCGGCGCGCTCGCTGCCGAGGTGGCTGAGCACACTGGCCCGCTGCAAGTAGGCGCTGAAACCGCCGGAGGCGGACAACATCGCGGTGGCTGGCTGAAAGGCGACCAGGTCTCTGTAGGAGCGCGCGGCGTCCGCCGCCGCGGCGGAGCGGGCTTGCTGATATTGGCCCGCGGCCTGCTGAAGCCGACCGGTCGCCTGCTCGTACCGGGTCCGCGCCTGGTCGAGCCGGACGAGTTCACCGTTGTACGCCTCGACGAGACGCTCCGCGTCCGCCGCGAGACCATCCTGCCGGGCCTGCGCCGCGGCCAGGTCGTCCTCGGCCTTACCCAGCTGATGTGCTCGGTCCTGAGCCTGCTGCCGGGCCTCGGCGACATCATGCGCCGAGGGTCTCGGATCCGCCGCGGCCGGACAGCCAAGGGTCAGGACGAGTCCTGAACCCAAGCCTGCGACCAGGCCCGACGCTCTGAGGAGTGGCATGCTACCCCTTCCCTAATTCCACACACCTCAGTTCCCACCCGTTACTCTCCGTACACATCTAAGACACGGAAAGTAATTTGGATATGGGGTAGATCGCCCGGCATGTGGCGTAAAGGGGTCGGCCGTCGCCCCGGGGAAGCGGGCCCGGTCGAACCGGCCGTCAAGTGGACAAACTGGCTCTTCGGAGCCCCCGACGGCCGGCCATGGTGTCTGTCACTCCGACGGCGACTCCGGTCGTGCGGCGGGCTCGATCGAGGGGGCCGGCGCCGGTGGGGCCGGGTGCGGCGACTCGGGACGCGGTTCGGCGCGACGCTCGGGCCTGGGACGAGCACCCGCGGTGTGCTCACGCCCAGGCTCCGGCCTGGGCCGCGGAGCGGCGGTGTGCTCCCTCTCAGGAGCGGGCTCGGGACGCGGCTCCGCACGGCGCTCCGGCCGGGGACGCGTACCCGAGGCATGCTCCCTTCGAGGCTCGGGACGCGGCTCCGCTCGGCGCTCGGGCCTGGGCCGCGTACCCGAGGTGTGCTCCCTTTCGGGCTGCGTCCCGGTGGTGGGTTCCGCGCTCGGCCGTGGCGTCGGGGTGGGCGGACAGGGCCGCTCACGGTGCGGCCGGGGATGACCGGGCCCGTGCTGGTGCTCGTGCGGCGGCCGGGGATGGGAGGTCGGCGGCTCGGCCGGCGGCGAGGGCGACACGGGTGGATCGGTCGGCCCAGAAGTGGGCCCGGAGGTAGGCCCGGAAGTAGGCGGGGCCGTCGGAGTCTGCGTCGGAGTGGGCGTCGGCGTCGATGTCGGCGGCGCGGGGGTGGTGGGCCGGGTGGGCGGCTGGTGCGGCCAGGGCGGCCCCGGCGGCCTGGACCATGTCGGCGCGGGCAGGGGACGGGGGGTCGGTTGCGGCCTCGTCATCCCAGGGACGGCCGCGACCAGCTTGCGCGGCCCGAGAGTGTCGATGGGCTCCTCCTCCGCCACCGGCATGATGACCGTGGGCGTCCTGCCCGGCGTCGGGCTCTCCGTCGCCGTGGGCGCCACGACCGCCGGGGTCGCGCTGGGCACGGGCCCCCGGCCCGCCGTTATGGTCGTGATCCTCTCCTCCGGGGCCCCGACCACCTGCGCGAGCACCAGCACGATCGCGGCCACCGCGGCGGCGGCGGCCACCGTGCCGGCGATCGCCTGGGCCACCCTGCCCTCGCCTCTGATCCCGGAGCGGGGGAACCCGGAGATGTCCAGCGGGCCGATCCTGCGCGCGACGAACCGCCGGTACGGCACGAGTTCGGGGTCGATGAAGCAGCTCAGCACGCGAACGCGCAGGGCGCCGGGCAGAGTGATCTCGGGTAGCAGGGCGAAGACCTTCGCCGCCGAGATCTGCTTGATCCCCCGGCGTGAGCACATCTCGCACCGCGCGCGATGCCGGGTCACCCGGTCGCGCATCTCTCGCGGGAGGTCGCCGCCGAAGCCGGCGAGGATGCCGGCCAGGCGGTGGCAGCCGCGCGGTTCCTGCCTGGCGAGGATCTCGGCGGTGACGGCGTCGCGGAGCCGCGCCACCGCGGCCTCTCGCAGCCCTTCGGCGTACCGCTCCCCCGTGCCGAGTACGGCCGCGACCTCGGCTGCGGACAACCCGTGCCTGGTCGCCAGTTCCAGGAGCTCGCGGTCGCGCGGCTCGAGACCCATGACGGCGCTCCACGCCACACCCCGCAGGTCGGCGTCGCCGTGATCGGCCTGCGGCGGCGTCATGACGGGAAGCGGTCCGGTGTCGACGGGCGTGGGCTCGCCGGGAATCAGGCGGCGCAGGCACTCTCCGCGCGCGAGGGCGTAGAGCCAGGGCCGGAATTTGGCCGGATCGGCGAGCGAGCCCACGAGGGCCTCGGCCGCGACGAAGGTGTCGCGCAACGCGACCTGGGCGCCGTCGGGGCTGCCCAGCATCGCGCGGCAGTATCGGTAGACCCCTTCGGCATACGTGTCATAGAGGGCCGCGAGCGCGCCGGGATCGCGTGCCCGCAACGCCTCGACCAGAATGCCATCGTCCATATAACCGAGCGTAAAGGCTCTGTAACTTAAAGCTCCACCGATTCTCCCGAAGTCACGTAACTACATGGATCGCATTTAACTATCGACGATCAGTGTCGATTCCACCCGTCTCGCCACAGCCCGCGAACCGCTTTATGGCATCTTATTCGGACAATTCATATTCATCGGAGAAATGGCCGCGCAGAGCCGGGAAATCGGCTCACCCGGCCTCCCCGGCGGCGAACCCCGCCTCCGCGCATCCCTCAGCCAGAGGGTCCAGACCGAAGGCGTCCACCGGGCCGAGGGCGCCCTTTCCTCGTACGCCACCGGCCAGCGCGGCCGCGGCGGCCCAGGCGACGGCGCGCCCGGTGAAGTCGTAGGGATCGCCCCCGTCGAGTTCGGCCGAGGCGAGCAGTCTGCCCCTCGCGTCGTAGGCCTCTGCCACGACCTGCGAGGTGAGCGGCCTGCCCGGCGGACGCGCCCGGCCGGCGGAGCGGAGCGCCCGAGCGGCCATGGTGTCCGTCGCCCGTTTGGCGCCCGGCAGGGCCGCGATCACCGGGGCCGCCCTGGCCAGCAGTCCCGCGGCCCGGGTGAGGCCGCCGAACCAGCCGAGATAGACGTTCACCTCGCGCAGCGCCCGGTGGGCGGGCGGCAGGGTGAAGTGCTCGGACGCGCCGACCGAGACGCCGTGACGACGACGGCCGCCTGTGTCGAACACCCGCGTCCTGCCGTGTTCCCTGACGATGCGGCCCTCGCGGAAGCCGTACATGGGGTCGAGGGCGACGCCGAGTGCGGAGGCGCGGGTTCCGGCGCTGGCACGCCGCGCGATGTTGCCGCTCAGGAAGTAGCCGACGTCGACGCGCACCGCCTCTCCGCCCGCCTTCCGCAGCGCTAGGCTCGCGGCCAGGTTGCCGGGCACGTAGTCGTACCCGAACGCGGTGAGGAGAGCCACCCCCCGGGTGGCGGCGGCGGGGCCGTACCGCTGGAAGACCCGCTTGATGAACATCGGCTCGCCGCAGGTGTCCAGGTAGGTGGCGCCCGCCTCCGTCGCGGCCGTCACCGCCGCGTCGCCCATGCGGACGAACGGGCCGACCGAGGAGACGAGCACGTCACCGGGTCCGACGATGCGCCGCACCGATTCCGGCCGCCTGGCGTCAGCGACGGCGGTGGGAACCTCGGCCGGGAGGGCCGCCGCGAGCGCGTCGAGCCTGGTCCGGTCCCTGCCCGCGAGCAGGGGCCGGACCCCGATCGCGAGCAGAGCGTCGACAATGAGCCCGCCGGTGAAGCCGGTGGCTCCGAAGACCACGATCCTGGGGCTCGTCATGCCGTTACGGTAACCTGCTTCCGATTTCAAGATCGACAGCGGGTGCCGCCGGATCCCGTGCGCCGGGACACGGCGAGGCGCGGTCTCACTGCCGTCGATCGTTGATCGTCTGGTAGCCGCGGTCCTTCACGAACGGCTCGGTGGTGGGGGCGACCGTGTGGACGGGCACGGCGCCCGCGTTGGCCAGGTCCTCGTACGGCTTGGCCGTCGCCCCCCAGGTGGTGACCAGGACGTCGGTCTTGGCGACCGCTCCGCGCACTCCGTCGACGGTGATGACGAAGCGGCGCTTGTCACCCGCGCGGACGTCGTCGACGTAGGCGGTGCCGCCGCCCGCCAGCCTGCCCGCCGCGTCCCGCAGCAGTGCGGTGACCGCGAGACCGTCCGCCGCTTTGAGGAACGGGTCGGAGACGTAGCCCGTCACGAGGTAGGAGCCTTCCGGCAGCCGGTCGGTCGAGACCTCGGACGCGGGGAAGGCCAGGAAGGCCGACGGTATACGGCTCGCGGCCCGCCACGAGGCGGGCCTGTAGTCGATCTTCACGCGGACGGGCTTCGCGCTGGAGGTCACCTGCCCGGAGAAGGGCAGCGACGCGCCCGGAGCGACCGCGTCGAGCGGCTGCTCCATGTGGACGACCTCCTTGCCGGCTGCGTCCACAGCGGTGATCACGGCGACCGCGTTCTCGCCGAAGTGCCATCGGTTGGCGTTGCTGAGCACCCCCGCCCAGCTCACCACGTAGCCGCTGCCCGACTTGACGACGGAGGAGGCCTGCTCCTTCAGCGATAGCGGCCGAAGGCCGTTCGACTTGTCGTCGCCGGAGCACGCCGTGGCCACCAGTGCGGTGAGGGCGAGGGCGATCGTGATTCGGGTACGTCGCGTCACTCAGCCGTCATAACCCGGAACCGCACGGCCTGATCGCTGACACGCGCAACGCCTGCGCTATTTTTAACGGCCGTTCTCTTCGTTTTCTCCACCGGCGGCGAGCGGGCCATTCCGAACACGGGCCGGGTGCTTCTCCGGCGAATCAGCCGCCGCAAATCCGATTCATCTCACTGAATCGCCATTCGTTGCGATTCAGTGAGATTTACCGGATTTATCGCGGACGCGCCACCCGAGCCTCGTCCCAGACCGGCTCCGGCGACTCATAGACCCTGCCGTCGGCCCCGAACACCATGAAGCGGTCGAAGTCGGCGGCGAACCACCGGTCGTGCGTGACCGCGAGGACCGTGCCGTCGAAGGCGTCCAACCCGGCCTGCAGCGCTTCGGCGCTGGCCAGATCAAGGTTGTCCGTCGGCTCGTCGAGCAGCAGCAGGGTGGCTCCGGACAGTTCGAGCAGCAGGATCTGCAACCGGGCCTGCTGACCGCCGGAGAGCGTCTCGAACCGCTGCTCGGCCGTGTTTCCTGCCAGTTCGTAGCGCGCGAGCGCCTTCATGGCCTCGTTCTTCAGCCGGGCGTGCTCGGTCATCACGATCTCGCAGGGCGTGCGTCCCAGCAGATCGGGCCGGGCGTGGGTCTGCGCGAAGTGCCCGGAGACGACGCGCGAGCCCAGGCGCGCCACCCCGGTGTGCCGGACGTCCTCCCCCGCGATCAGACGCAGGAAGTGCGACTTGCCCGAGCCGTTGGAGCCGAGCACGGCGACGCGCTCGCCGTACCAGATCTCGAGGTCGAAGGGCTTCATCAAGCCGGTGAGCTCGAGCTTCTCGCAGATCACCGCACGCTTGGCGGTGCGGCCGCCGCGCAGGCGCATGCTGATGAGCTGGTCCTTCGGGGCGAGCTCGGGCGGCCCCGCCTCCTCGAACTTGCGCAGCCGCGTCTGGGCCGCGTGGTAGGGCGCCGCCATGCCGTCGTTGTAGGTCGCCTTCTGCCTCAGCATCACGACCAGGCGCTTGAGCTTGGCGTGCTCCTCGTCCCAGCGGCGGCGCAGCTCGTCGAGCCGCTCGTTGCGCTCCCTGCGGGCCTCGGCGTACGTGGCGAAGCCGCCCCCGTGGATCCAGACGTTCCCCGACTCGACGGTGACGATCCTGTCGACGGCGTTGGCGAGCAGCTGGCGATCGTGGGAGACCAGCAGCACGGTCTTGGGCGTCTCCCTGAGCGCCTGTTCGAGCCAGATCTTGCCCGGCACGTCGAGGTAGTTGTCGGGCTCGTCGAGGAGCAGCGTCTGGTCGGGCCCGCGGAGCAGCGCCTCCAGCGCGAGCCGCTTCTGCTCGCCGCCGGACAACGTGGTGAGATCCCGATATTTCACGTTGTCGTAGGGCGCTCCGAGCGCCGCCATCGTGCAGGTGTCCCAGAGCACCTCGATGTCGTAACCGCCGGCGTCGGTGTAGTCGGTGATCGCCTGGGCGTAACGCATCTGCGTCTTCTCGTCCTCGCGCTCCATCATGGCGAGCTCGGCGCCGTGCAGCCGCTCGGCGGCCTCCTTCACGCGCACCGGAGCGACGCTGAGCAGCAGGTCCTGGACCGTACGGCTGTCGCGGCCGTCCCCCGCGGCCGAGCCCTCGCCCGCGCCACGCAGGCTGCCGATGAACTGCCGCATCACACCCAGTCCGCCGGCGTGGGTCACCGATCCCTCGACCGGCTGGGCATCGCCGGCGATCAGCCGGATCAGGGTGGTCTTGCCCGCCCCGTTGGGGCCGACCAGGGCGGCCTTGGCTCCTTCACCGATACGGAACGACACGTCGTTCAGCAACGCCCTGCCGTCAGGGAGGACATGGGTCAGGTGACTGACTTGCACACTGTGGGCCCTGGTGGCAGGCCAGTCGAAGGAAGAGGACACCCGCGAAGCGTAAACAGCCGAACGTGGACCTGGCCACCGGATAACCGCCCTGCCGGACAGCCGTCCGTTCTGGCGCCGGTCACGCCGGTCGTCGGCCGTGGTGCACACCACATCAGGATTCGGCCTCATATGGGTGGGCATCACGCCGTCTCACGCTAGGTTCTGGGCCATGCGTGCCTATCCCCCATGGAGACGTCGCCTCATGTGGGCCGCGGCGGGGATGCCCCTCCTCTCAGTGATCGCGCTCGGAAGCGCCGGGTGGTACTTCTCCCGCTTCGTCATCGACCCCGCCCACACCTCGGAATATCCGCTCGAGGTGACGGCGGTGGACGGCGACCTGGTCACGCTGGAGGGCGGCACGGACACGGCTGCTCCCGGAACGTACGGCCTGACCTGGGCGGACGGCAACGCTCTGCTCGGCGCGGTGGTCTCGACCGGCGTGGACACGGTGACGCGGAAAGTGGAGAGCGTGTCGCGGGGCACGCTCCGCCCCGGCGTGCGGGCCCATCTCGACCGGTCGTTGTGGGGTCGGGTGGCCCCCTCGGCCGTTGACGTGCCGTACCGGGAAGTGACGGTTCCTTCGCCGCTCGGCGGCTTCCCCGCGTGGCAGACCGAGGGAACGTCGTCGACGTGGGTGATCGCCGTTCACGGCCGGAACGGCGACGCCGCCGAGGCCCTCCGGGTGTTGCCGACCCTTCGCCGGCTCGGCATGCCCGTTCTCGGCATCACCTACCGCAACGACGCGGGCGCGCCCGCCGGCCCCGACGGGAAGCTCCACCTCGGAGCCTCCGAGTGGGAGGACCTGGCCGCGGCCGTCACCTACGCCAAGGACCAGGGCGCGACCAGTGTGGTGCTCTACGGATGGTCGATGGGCGGCTCGATCGTGCCCATGGCCGTGCGGAGGCTCCCGGACGAGCCGATCGCGGGCATGATCCTGGACAGTCCCGTCCTCGACTGGCGCTCGCCCATCGCGTACGGCGGCCGCCAGATGGGTGTGCCCGCCTTCCTCGTCTCCGTCGCCGACTGGGTCATCGAGCGGCGTACCGGCCTGTCCTTCGACGACCTCGACCATGTACGGCACGCCGGCGACTTCTCGATCCCGGCACTGATCTTCGTCGACGCGGACGACGGCACCGTGCCCGTCGAGCCGGCTCTGGAGTTCGCCAGGGTCCGGCCCGACCTCGTCACGCTCGTCCAGACGAAGGACGGCGGCCACACCGGCTCGTGGAACGTCGACCCGGAGCAGTACGAGGGAGCCGTGCGGACGTTCGTCTCCGGCCTGTGAACCTCCGTAGGCGTCTCGTCAGATCCGGACGGTCACCGTGGTGCGCACCACAGTGAAGCCGAGCCGTTCGTAGACCCTTCTGGCCGGGTTCGCGTGCGTCACCGCGAGGTCCATGGCCGAGTGCCCGTCGGCCGCCGCGGCGTCCATCACGGTCGCGAGTAGCGCGGAGCCGAGGCCCGCGGGCGAGCCTGCCGGATGGCGGGCGATGTCGGAGACCAGGGGGGTACCGCGCCAGTCGTTGACCAGCACGCCTCCGACCACCGTGTCGTCCGCGTCCACCGCGAGCCTGCTGCACGGCAGCAGGTCGCCCACGACTTCGCCGCGGAGCAGCGGCACCAGATGCTCGGACAACGTGTGAGCCTCGTCACGCGGCTCGTGGTCGGGGTGGTCCGGCGGATAGGCCGCCGTCCACGTGGTCAGCAGGTCCTCCGGCGGGCGGTCGCACGGCACGAACCGGAACCCGCCCGGGGGCCGGACCTTCGACGGCGGCCTGCCGCGCAGGTCGCAGGACATCGCGTGCACGTGCCGTACGAGCCGGGCGCCCCTGCCGATCAGCTCGCCGGAAAAGTCCTCCGGCACCGAGACGAACCAGCCGGGCCACCGCGCCATGATGAGATCGGCCGCGCCGGGCCCGAGCACCTCCAGGAAACCGGCCCACGGCTCGCCGTCCCTGCTGCCCTTCACATAGCTGAGCACGGGGCTTCCGTCGTCGCCGGCCAGGATCCGCCGCTCGTCGTCCATGACTGGAGGGTCGCGCAATCTGATCCTCAGGGCAACGGATTGCGCCCGACGGGACGCCGCGTGGACGGTCTCACGCCGGATCAGGTCTCAGCCTGGGTGCGGCACACCCACTGTCGTCGCAGGTCAGGCGAATTAGCCTGTCGACATGGACAACGACAGGCTTCTCGGCGACTTCCTCCGCAGCCGGCGCGAGGCGACGTCACTCGAGGACGTCGGCCTGCCGCCCAGCGGTCGGCGGCGCACCCCCGGGTTGCGCCGCGAAGAGCTCGCGATGCTGTCCGGCGTGAGCACCGACTACTACATCCGGCTGGAACAGGGGCGCGAACGCAATCCCTCCCAGCAGGTGCTGACCGCCCTCGCCGAGGCCCTGCGCCTCGACGCCGACGCCGCCGACTACATGTACGCGCTCGTGCACACGCGCGCGTGGCCGCCGCGGCCGGAGACCCGCGGACCGGAGCAGATCAGCCCGGCCCTTCTCCAGCTCATGGGCGGATGGCGCGACAATCCGGCGTTCGTCATCGGGCGCGGCCTGAACGTCCTGGCCGCCACACCGCTGACCATGCGGCTCTACGACGGGGTGGATCACAAGGAGAACTGCCTGAAGCTGGTCTTCTTCTGCCCGGAGGCGCGGGGCCTGTATCTGGACTGGGAGGAGGCCGCCGCGTACAAGGTGGCCGAGCTCCGCGCGGCGCTGGGAAGAGACCCCGGCAACCCCGACCTCGTCGAACTCGTCGAGGAGCTGTCCGAGCACAGTGAGGACTTCCGCGTCCTGTGGGCGCGCCATGACGTGCGGACCAGGCGCAACCAGGTCAAACAGTTCAACCACCGCGACGTCGGGCCGGTGACGTTGCACTGGGACGTGTTCACGGTGAACAGCGCCCCCAGTCAGCAGCTCATCGTCATGGGCGCCGAGCCGGACAGCACGTCGGAGCGTGCGCTCGCCCACCTCAGCAGATCGCTCGTGAGGGCCTCCGCCTGAGGCTCCCGGCGTACGGCTCGGAGCGGCCGCCGCTCCGGCCGTCAGGGACGGGGTCGCGGCTCAGGAGCAGCCGAGCTCGCCCCTGCGGCGGTAAAGATCACGCAGAACTCCGACCTCCCCGCCATGGTGCACGATCTCGTCGAAGACGTGCAGCGCCAGGTCGACCGTCGAGTCCTTGGCGTAGACGCCGAAGGCCGGGCCGATGGGGCTCCACCACCGCTGTTCGCCGATCCCGCCGATGCCCTCGCGCCAGTCCCGATAGGCGGCGTCCAGGAAGGCGCGGGCGTCCGTCGCCGAGGAGGCGTAGTCCACGTCTGTGATCTTGCCGTCGGCGAAGAGCCGGTCGCCGAAGCCGATGAAGGCTCCTCCGATGTGCCCGATACGCCAAGCGATCGTGGTGAAAGGCGGAGGGTCGGGGGCGGGCTCGCCCGTCGGTCCTGCGCCGTCACCCTCGATCCGCCATCGCCCCACGGCGTCCTGGCGCACCGACCAGCAGCCGGGAACCGGTTCCCAGAAGTACTCGTCGTCGGTCAGGCCTTCGAGGCGATCGAGGAAGCGGCCCCAGACGAAGTCGAACGCCTTCGTCAGCGAGTTTCCGATGTCGGCCATGGTGCAGTCTTCTTCAGGCCCGTCCGAAGGGTCAACCGCCGGAGCGGCGTGAGGCCCTCCCGGCGAACCGGAAGGGCCTCGTGATGGAGCCGCCTCGCAGTGGGACTCCATCGATCATCCGCTGATCAGCGCGTGGAGCTCACTGCTGGAAGTGGCCCGGGCCGAGCACCTGCCAGGAGGAGCCGTGCGGGTCGCTGATCGAGCGATACGGCGCGGTGAAGCTGAACGCCTGCGAGGTGGAGCGCTTGATCGCCCACAGGGTGGGCTTGTCGCCTGAGCGGTCCCAGGCGATGCCCTGGCCCTCGACGTCGGGCAGGCCGACCGTCGCGACCCACTCGAGCTCGGAGCCGGCGGTCGGCAGGTTCATGACGTACGCCTCGCCGAGGTCGTGCCCGGTCAGCCAGAGGCGGCCGTCGGGCCCCCACGATCCGCCGGAGTTGCTCATCGGCTTGAACCGGTCGAGGATCGCCTTCGGGATGTTCCAGGACTCGACGACCTGGAAGTGGTCGTCCATCTTGACGATCTGCGTGTTGTAGGTCCCGCCGTACGGCTCGGTCTCGCCGTCCGGCACCTCGTCGTAGTTGGCGAAGCCCGCCCACCAGGCGCCGTCGTGCCGGTCCAGCCAGGTCAGCGAACCGCGGTAGATGCCGAAGCTGTAGGTGTCGACGTGCCGCATCGTCTTGGTGTCGAACACCTCGATGGAGCTCTCCATCGGCGACTCGTCGTAGTTGGAGTGCGCGGTGTACAGCTTGTCGCCGACGACCACGGCGCTGTCCATGTGGATGATCGGACCGCCGGATTCGGACACGAACTGCAGCAACGGCTTGCCGGTCGCCTTGTCGTGCTTGGTGATCTTTCGGTTGTCGACCACGTAGAAGTACTTCTTGTCGACGGCGACGGCCTGGTTCGCGTCGAAGGTGTCGTAAGACCTGGCGAGGGTGGCGGTGAACACCGGGGGCTCGACGACCGCGGCAGCCGACGCGCCGGTCAGGACGTGCGTGGGCTCGGCGGCCTGGGCAGGCGTCAGGCCGGCGCTCAGGGCGAGCGCTCCGACGGTGATCGTGGCCGCCAGTCCAGTGGCGATCTTCGCTCGGGTGGGCATCATTTCCTCCAAGGGCACTTCGCGTTGAGAGAGGGCGGATCGATCGCCCGGCCGCGACCGCTCGCCGGCGGCGGAGCGGTGCGGACCGGACGAACGAGACGCCCGACTCAGACCGAAATGACCTTTCCGGTCGTGATGTTCTTGCGTGCGAACATGACTCGACCGGTGGGTGAACCCGTCAGGAAGGGCCGCGCCGTCAGTCGACCTTGAAGGGGTCGTGCTCGGCCAGCAGCTTGTCGAGCCTCGCCTGGTCGACCCGGCCGACGATGGTGCTCTCCTCCTGCCGGTCCCGCACGCACTTGGCGAGGGTGAACGTCGAGGTGACCACGTAGAGCAGCCCCAGGGCCAGGAACGACCGGATCCAGCCGCTCACCGGGATGTACGCGACGCCCACCGCGAGAGCGGTCACCGAGATCCCGAACGAGATCACAGCCTGCACGTAGAACGCGGCCGTCGTGGTCTGGCGCGTTTGCACTGTTCGTGTCATAAGGCCATCGTCGGCACGGCCGGTGGGCGTGTCCTGAGTGCGGCTACTCAGCATGAGGTGAGTAGGCGCACCCTCCGACGTCCGGCCTCCTGTCCAGGTGACGCGACTCGCGAATAACGGACTTGTTTTCCAAATGCCGCAATGTTGGCCATTCAACCGGCGCCGAGATTACTGTCGAGATCGCACCCGAGCCGATGTGACCCGACGCCAGGTGATTGGAGCATCGCCGATGCCACTACGGTCCTATGGCGTACTGGCGGCTCGCGCCGTCGACCGGCGCCGTGAGGGAACCACCGACACCCCCCACTTCCAGATCCATCTGCTCGACGCCGGCGGCACCGCGTATCGTGCCGCGATCAACGTCCAGTCACAGCAGGCACCCTCCGAGTTGCTCTACCTCGCCGACGAGGACTTCGCCCACCCCGTGACGGCACTCCTGCCGGAGGCGGGCAGCGGCTGGACGCCTCTCGCGTCGCGACCGGGCGGCGCGAGCCTGGACTTCATCCGCGGCAACCTGTTCGACCCCGCGCTCATGCGCCCGCTCCCGCCCGAGGTTCCCGGCCAGGACAACGACCTGGCCGACAAGCTCGACCGCTACATCCAGCGGGCGATCGGCGACCCGGCCGCCGGCGTCTACGTCTTCGGCGAACGATGGGGTCCCGAGCCCTCCACACGCGACAAGGTCTTCGGCTTCCTGCCGGGCAACGGCGTCCACGACGTGCACATGAACCAGGGCAACAGCGGAAGCTTCCGCAGGGACGACGGCGTCTGGCAGGACGGAGGGCTGCTGATCCACCTGCCCGGCGAGCAGCGGTGGATCGCGATCTTCCTCGCCTTCCAGTCCCAGGCCTGGCACACCGACGACACCACGGGACACGCCGTCGAGGAGGCGCCGCCACGGCCGGTCCCCGGCGAACGGGCGCTTCGCATCCTCGCCACTCTCGTCAATCCCGTCGGCCCGGCCCCCGAACCCGAGACCGTCACCCTTCTGAACACCTCACCCGAGCCGATCGACCTCGACGGCTGGCGCCTGACCGACCAGGGGAACCGCACGCTCCCTCTCACCGGCCTCATCGGCCCGGGAGCGGCACTCCGCCTTCCCGTCACCGCGGGACTCCAGTTGGCCAACGGCGGCGGGGCGATCACCCTGCTCGACCCCGCCGGTCTCAAGGCCGACGGGGTGTCCTACACCAAACAGCAGGCGTCCAGGGAAGGGTGGACGATCATCTTCTGAACCTCATGTGGAAGGGCTCCCCAGGCCGAGCCGGTCCGAGAAAGTGGATCACGCGGTGAGGAGCCGGTCCTGTTCAAGGGGAGGCGTGCCGCCGTACCAGGGCAGCACGCGACCGAAACGAATGAGTTCGCCGTAGAACTCTGGATCGACCCGTTCGGAGAGCAACAGGTCGAGCACCGCCTTCGCGGCCCTCGGCGGGGTCCGGGCCTGGCTGAAGTCCGGGAACCACGGCCGCGACAGCCTCGTGTCCACGAGTCCGGGACAGACGGCGGCGATCAGTGTGCCTTCGGGCACGTCCCGTGCCCGCCTCCGCGCCGCGACCGCGCGCACCGCCGCGACCTGCGCCACCTTGGACGGCACGTTGAGCCAGCGCGGCCAGCCCCGTTCCTCGGCCGTGCCGGCGTGGATGTCGGTGCGCCAGGACTCGACGGCCTGCTCCACCTCGTCGAGCGACGCGCCGTCGAACAAGGCATGGAGCCGAGAGTCCAGATGGCCGAGCGTGCCCAGGGAACTCGCCACGACGACCATCCGTCCGCCGGGGCGAAGCACCGGGCCGAACGAGCGCAGCATGGCATGCGTGCCGCCGTTGGCGACCGCGATGAACTCGTCGGCCTGCTCGGACTGCGAGCGATCGGGAGTGAGCAGGGCACTCGCGTTGGACACCACGATGTCCACTCCGCCGTACCGTTCGCCGAGTTCGACGGCCATCGCGGCCACGGCGCCGGCGTCGGTCACGTCCAGCACCCGGCCCTCCACCCGGCTCCGCGTCCCGGCGGCCTCGGCGACGCGCGATGCGGCGTCGTCGACCCGGCCGCCGTCGCGGCCGGTGAGCAGGACCATGTCGTCAGGCCCCATCCGGGCGGCCAACCCCTCGACGAGCGCGAAGCCGATGCCCTGGTTGGCCCCGGTGACCAGGGCGACGCGTGCGATCTCCATGCGCCCCAGGGTAGGAAGGGTTCAGGCATGCGTCCAACGAAAGTTACGCACACCTGGTATGCGTAAAGTTCATGGACTTCACCAACGCCTCGCTGACCGAACTCCGGGTCTTCCGCGAGGTGGCCGAGCGGGGCACGCTCACCGCCGCGGCCGCCGCGCTGGGCTACACCCAGTCCGCCGTGTCCCGCCAGATCTCCGCGCTGGAACGGGCCGCAGGGATCTCCCTGTTGGAACGCCGCCGCGACGGAGTGCGGCTCACCGCCGCCGGGCACATCGTGCTGCGACGGGCCACGACGGTGCTCGACCAGATCGACGCCACGGCTCGTGAACTCGCCGGTCTGCCCACCGAGGCCGGCACCGTGCGCCTCGGCTGGTTCACCAGTGCCGGCGCCGTCCTTGTCCCCCGCGCGGTCGCCGCGCTGCGCCGCACTCACCCCGCCATCAGGGTCGTCACGAGAGAGGGCAGCACGCCCGCACTGGTCCGTGCACTGCGGGCAGGCAGCGTGGACCTCGCGGTGCTGGCCTCGGCACCGCCGTTCCGTCCACCCGACGCCGAGTCGCCTCCGCTGGAGTTGCGGACGCTCACCGAGCGCACCCTCCGCCTCGCGGTGCCCGCCACCCATCCGTTCGCCCGGCGTGATTCCGTGGACGTCGCCGATCTGCGGGGTCAGCGCTGGGTCGCGAGCGCCTCCTCAGGCGATGAGCAGTTGATGGGAGTGTGGCCCGGGCTGGACGAACGACCCGAGATCGCGCACACCGCCCGCGACTGGATGGCCAAGCTCCATCTCGTCGCCGCCGGGTGCGGACTGACCACCGTGCCGCCGTCGCTCGCGTCGGCGGCACCCCCGGGGGTGCGGATCGTGGCGGTGCACGGCGGCCCGGAGGAGCTGCGCCGAATCGTGCTGGCGCGACTGCCCCACCCGCCGGCGGAGCCGGTCGCCCGGCTTGCCGACGCCCTGTTCGCGGCCGCGGCCGAGCCGGGCGCCGCCGGGTAGCACGACCCCGAATTCGGCAGCAGCCCGTTTCCCTGCCGCCGTGATCGCCCGTCGCCGGCCCTCCCGGATAATCCGGAATGACCACAAGACACGAACAGCCGGGGGCGGAAACATGTCCGAGGAGCCGATCCACCGCGTGCAGGCGGGCGCGCCGGCTTCCGCCGTGGTCCTGCACGTGCCGCACGGTTCCCGCGCCCTCACCCCCGCCGCCCGTCAGAGCATCGCCCTCGACGACGACGCCCTGGCCGTGGAGTTGGACCACATGACCGACGCCCACACCGGGCTCATCGCCGCCCGCGCCGCGGACGCCGCCGCCCTGACGCCGTGGCTGCTGGAGAACCGCTACTCCCGGCTGGTCGTGGATCCCGAACGTTTTCCCGACGAGCGTGAGGAGATGCGGGCCGTCGGCATGGGCGCCGTCTACACCCGCACGGCGCACGGCGGGCGGCTTCGCCACGACGACGACGCCCGCGACGAGGCTCTCCTGGCCCGGCACTACCGGCCGTACGCCGCCGCCATGGCCGACCTGGTCGACGCGCGACTGGCCGCGACCGGCCACGCCGTCGTCATCGACGTCCACTCCTATCCCAGCCGGCCCCTGCCGTACGAGTTGCACGGTGACGGCCCGCGGCCCGCGATCTGCCTCGGAACGGACTCCTTCCACACCCCTCCCGAGTTGATCCGTGCCGCCGAAGCCGCGTTCACCGGCTTCGGGGACATCGAACTGAACACCCCCTTCTCCGGTTGCTACGTGCCGCTCAAGCATTACCGGCAGCAGACGGCGGTCACCGCGCTCATGATCGAGATCCGCCGTGACACCTACATGAGCGAGCCCGGTGGCCCACCCGGCGAGGGCGTCGACCGCCTCGCCAGGGCGCTGGCCGACCTCGTCGACGCGGCGGCGCCCGCCTATCCGAGCGATCCGCTCGGCTGAAACCGTCGTCGCAGATGTCGTCGAATCCCGATGTATCCGGCGGACACCCTCGTTACCCTGTCGCCGATCCTTCGGGACAGCCGAGGCGAGGAGACGGCATGGGTTCATCGCTGTGGGAAGAGACGATCAAATCGGTTCCCAATCTCGTGGTCGCCGTACTGACCCTCTCTCTGGGGTGGTTGGTCGGCAATCGACTCACCGCCCGCTGGGACGAACGCAAGAAGCGCCGCGAGCTCGATCTCGTGGCTCTCGGCGTCTTCTATGACATCTACGGACAGTTCTTCGCCGTCTGGAAGCTCTGGAGCAACGCTCCCGCCGACATGAGGAACCAGGATGATTTCCGGCGCAGCCTGCTCGATCGCGCAGCGGAGATCGAGGGGAAATTGGAGTCCCTGCTCGTGCGAGTGGCCTCGGAGCGAAACCTCTCCGATGGGGACTGCGTTCTCCTCGGCTGCTTCCGGCAGGCCGTCCAGTGCCTCCGGGAGTCCATAAGAGAGAAGGAGCCTCTCCGGTCGCTGATCATCCAGCCTGGCGGCAAGCGAGTGATCTCAATGCTCTGGTACGGCTCGGATGCTCCCCCTTATCTCGCGTTCAAGGCCCTCGCCGCATTCGCCGCCGATCTGCTCTCCAAGAGCAACGACGCCGGCACCAAGGCGACGACCGGTTACTCGGCCCTCAAGCAGATCACCAGCAGTGAGCTGGAGCGGACCTGGGTGGAAGAGGCGTCCAGGCTTCTGGCACTCCAGAGCCTGCCGACCACCTGACCGCTGAACGGGAGGCCCTCCCCGGGAGGGCCTCCGAGCTGTCGAACCCTCGACGCGAGGACGTCTCAGTGCACGGTGAGGCTGCCACCGGTGGCGGGAGTGAAGGTGATCTCGTCGTGGAACGCGTACCGGCCGGGCTGCGCGCTGAACGTGACTCGGCGGGTGGTCGACGGCGGAACGGTCAGATGCACGTCGAGCGCGTCGATGTCGAAGGCCCGCGGCGAGAACAGGTCATCGTTGCGCAGCAGGACCGAGATCTCTCCCGCGGGCGCCTCCAGAGCAGCGCGATCCACCCGGGTGCCATCAGTGACCAGGAGGATGTCCCCGGCTCGTGCGGTGTCCTGATCGCGGGTCAGCCACAGCGCGGTCGAGGCGACCACGCTCACACCGGCGAGCACGCCGGCGGCCAGCAACACCGACCGCGCCCGGCCACCCGCGCGTGCGACCCTTCGCGTGCGCCAGGCGGGAACCGCGGCGATCAGGCCGGTGAGCGAGGCCAGCGCGTTCAGCGAGGTTGCGGCGAAGACCGGCCCGGATTCAGGCGAGCTGAGCATGTACACCAGCAGCCCGGAGTGGACCAGCAGATTGAGCAGGCAGGCTCCGGCGATCACGCCCACCCCTGTCCGGGTCCGATGGCGCAGCAGCACCAGCCCGGTCACCACCAGGATGTCGAGCACGATCAGTGACGGGCCGAGGAAACGGCCCAGCAGCATCTGCAGCACGGTCATGGCCACCAGGACCAGAACGCAGGCGCGCAGCAGGCCGGGCCAGCCGCCGCGGGCCGTGGGGGTGGATTCCGCGGCTGTCAGGCCCGGCTCGATGAAGGTCACGACGTCGCCTCCGTGGGGCGTGGGCGCCCGGGGCGGGCGCCGATCCCGCACACGATCGCGTGACGGGCGTCCCAGCCGTCAGGGGCGGAAGTACCGATCCGATCGGGCGGGACCGCCGAAGCCCGCCTCGCGCGCCTTGGCGACGACCGCGGCCCTGCTGGCGGCGCCGAGCTTGTCGAGCAGTGCCGAGACATAGTTCCGCACCGTCTTGGCGCTCAGGTGCAGCCGCGTCGCGATGACGGTGTTGTCCAGCCCATCTGCGACCAGATGCAGCACCTCGCGCTCGCGAGGTGTCAATTCCGGGTAAGGCAGCGCCTGGCCGGGACCCTGCCCGGCGAAAGAACGCAGCAGCCGCTCCGACACCCCCGTCCCGAAGATCGCTCTCCCCTCAGCGACCGCCAGCACCGCGGAACGGATCTCATCCGCGGAGGCGTCCTTCAACACATAGCCGCGCGCCCCGGCACGCAGCACCGCATGCAGGGCCTGATCGGTGTCGTTCATCGTGAGCACCAGCACCTTGACCGAGTCGGGCCCGCCGGCGATCCGACGGGTGGCGGCCACACCATCGAGGCCGGGCATCGCCAGGTCCATCACCACCACATCAGGCGCGCACCGGGCGGCGGCCGCCACCGCCGACTCGCCGTCGTCGGCCTCGTCCACCACGACGATCCCGTGGCGGCCGTCCAGAATCGCCCGTAGCCCCGCGCGGAACGTCGGGTGGTCGTCGACGATCAGCACCCGGACATCGGTCATGCGCCCTCCTCCAAGGGGATGCGGACCCTGACTGTGGTGCCTCCGTCGGGTCCCGGCCCGACGGTGAGGGTTCCTCCCGCCCGCGCGGCCCGCTCCCTCATGCCGGCGATCCCGGTGCCGGCGCCGATGCCGGTTCCGGAGATTCCACACCCGTCGTCGGCGATCTCAGCGGTGACCTCTCGCCGCCCGCCGGTCACGGTGACAATGCAGCGGTCGGCCCCCGCATGCCGTACGGCATTGCTCATCGCCTCGGAGACCAGCCGGTACAACGTCTCCTCCAGCTGCCGGGGCAGGGTCTCGGGTGCGTCGTGAACCAGGTCGACGCGGGTCGGCCCGGTCGACAGTTCCGCGGCGCGCCGCTCCAGCGCGGCCCGCAGGCCTCCGGTCTCCAGAGCCGCGGGCCGTACGCTCTCGACGATCCGGCGTACTTCGGCGACCGAGAGCCGCATCCGCCGGGCGAGCGTCTCAAGGCTCTCCCGGGATTCGGAGTCGGCCAGCCGGTCCGCCGCCGCGGCGACCTGAAGCGCCATCCCGGCCAACTCGGGACCGAGTTCGTCATGCAGATCCCGGTGGATTCGCTCCCGTTCGGCCCGGACCAACCGCGCCAGCCGCGCCTGCTCCCGCTCGACCGCCGCATACCGATCCGCGCGGGCGGTGGGCACCACGACGGCGGCGGCCACACCGGTGAATGCCAGAGCCGGCCAGATGTCACTGAGCGGGTAGCTGAACGAGTCCTGCGTGAGCATGGCCAAGACCGCCACTCCACAGGCCAGGAGCAGCGGGGCCTGCCGCTTCCTGATGTCGCTGCCGGAGGGCTCGCGCCGCAGCCTGCGCCAGGCCGCCACCACGGTCAGCGGCCCGAGCAGCATCACCACACCGGCGATGAGCCCGCCGGTGATCTCTCCGACCCAGGACGGCCCGCCCAGCGGATTCTCGATCCGGGGAAAGCCGTCCGGCGGCCCGGGCATGACCGCGGCCCCAAGTGTGACCGCGCCAAGCACGGCCACCGTGACAGGGGTGAGGACGCCGTGCACCACCCGGCCGGTCGGCCACAACTGGGGCAGAAGGGTGGTCAGGAAGAGGTACGGCACCCAGGCCCAGGCGGCCACCCAGGCAGAGGCCGAGGCGACCGCCGGCCCGGCCATGTCCGGTTGGCGTCCAGTGGCGAGCAGAAGCGTCGCGACCTGGCCGCAGAAACCGCACAGCGCCAGCAGACCGGTGCTGACCAGCAGCCGGCCCACCCGGTGCTCGTGGCCCTGGCGTGCCCGGTTCGGGGACAGCAGCCAGGCGCCCACCACAGGGAAGACCAGCCCCACCCAGACGTCGGTGAGGAAGAGGTCGCGGTAGCCGCTCCCGAGCGCGGCCACATTGCGCATGCCGACGATGAGGCCGGCCACGGTCAGCGCGGCCGCCGAGCCCGCGATGATCCAGGCACCGGCCGCCATCCAGCGCTCGGCACGGCTCATGCGCGGATTCTAGGTGGTTTGTTACGACACGTCGGTTACACGGGCTCGCGGAGAACTCTCGTGAACACGTGATGCGCGAACAGCAGCGTTCAATGCGGGAGATGAGCGCATCGGCGGCCCGCCGAGCTGGCCGGCGGAAAATGATTGGACGCGACGACGTCCGGGCCGATAGTTTGCCGCAGACCGTGACATCGCGAGGAGGTGAGACCCATGAACGCTGTATCGATGTGGGTGCTCCCCTCGTCGTCACGGTCGGGCGATTGACGTAGGTGTCGCCGGGAGCGCCTCGACAAGGCAACCCCGAAAGGCACCAACTATGAATTCTGTGCATTCCACTTCGGGCATGGGCGAGCATGCCGTAGAGATCACGCGGGTCGCGGATACGCAATGGCACGCCGTGGAGGACGACCGGGTGGTCGGCCGCGGCTACGCTTCGCGCAGGCCCGATGGGCGGAACTTCCTCAGCATCGACGCGTGGCACGACGCCGTCTTCGACCAACTCGCCGATGTCATGCTGCGGGACCTGCCGAAGCCGTTGTACGCGGTGATCGACGAGGCCGACCGCGACTTGACGTCCAACTGGGAGCGAGCCGGCTTCACGACCCGACGCCGCGAATGGGAGTACCTGGTGCCCACCGACCCGCGGGTCACGGGACTCGGCTCAGTGCTACCACCGTCGGGCGTGTCGATAGTGGCCGTCGGCGAAGCTGCGGAGGGCCCTCTGCGCAAGTTGGACCGCGAGATTCGCGACGAAGTCGAGGCCACCGTCGGGTGGCAGGAGATGCCGGCTGAGGTGCTGACCCGCCCGAACGGCGATACCCTGCTGGACCCGTCGAAGTACGCGGTGGCGGCACAGTCCGGCAAATACGTGGGACTGGTCCGGGTGGCGCCGGTGATCCGGCAGCCACGGATTGGGCTGATCGCAGTCCGGTCCGACCAGCACCGCCGAGGCATCGCTCGGGCGCTGCTCGCCCACGTGCTGGGTTCGCTGCATCGCTGCGGGATCGAAACGGCATCGGCCGAAGTGAACGAATCCAACGGGGCGGCCATGGCGTTGTTCGAGGGCGTCGGCGCCCGGCGTGCGAGCAGCAACCTGGAGTTGGTGCTCCGCTGACGTCCCACCGCATCACCGCGCGAGGGGACCGGGCCCGAAGCACACGCGGCACAGGCCGGCCGGATGAGCGGGCATCGGTTCCCGCAATGCGCGGGACGGCCGGTCGCCTCCGCCATCCGCGACATCCGCATCTGCCGGGGCGCGTTTCTCACCGACCTCACAGTCACCGAACGGAGAAAGTGCGAGATATGGCAAGAACATCAGACGGCATCGAAGTGGAGGGCACCGTCATCGAGTGCCTGCGCAATGCCACCTTCAAGGTGGAGCTTCAGAACGGGCACAAGGTGCTGGCGCACATCAGCGGAAAGATACGGAAGAACTACATCAAGATCCTGCCGTACGACCGGGTGCTCGTGGAGCTCAGCCCGTACGACCTCACCCGCGGCCGGATCCTCTACCGATACAGGACGTAGCGGCGGGCGGGACGCCCCGAGATCCGGGTCGGCTGCGCCCCCCTCGGGCGGATGACCAGAGCCGACCCGCCTGCCGAGCGTCCAGATTGCGGCATGGCCGGACGTTCCGCTGAGCGCCGCCTACGCTGAGGCTGTGCCCGACGACAACGGAAGCCGGCCGGCCTGTGTCGAGGACGTGCACGAGCTGGCTCTGGCCATGCCGCACGTCACCGTCGAGTACGGGACCGGCGGCAATCCGGTCTACCAAGTGGGCGGGAAGTCGTTCGTCTTCTTTCGCAACCCACGGCCGGATGCCGTCGACCCCGACACCGGGGAGCGCTATGCCGATGTGATCGTCTTCTGGGTTGAGTCCGAGGCGGACAAGCAGGCACTGGTCCAGGACGAGGCATCGCTGTTCTTCACCACCGCGCACTTCGACGGTCATCCGTCGGTGCTACTGCGGGCCAGTCGGATCGATGAGCTCACCCGGAACGAGCTCGCCGAAGTGGTCCAGGACGCGTGGCTGTCACGCGCATCAGCGCGCAGAGCGGCTGCCTGGCTCCGCGCACATCACCCAGCATGATCACGCCTCACTACCTTGTCCTGCCTACGAGGCGGCGCGAAGGTCGCGGCATGATCGGGCGCCTGCTGGTGTCCCACAGGACTGATTCACAGTGACCACCAGCAATACAAGCCCAAGTTAGATGCCCGAGCACGTCAGGCCAGGCCTACCAGCGCTTCCAGGACACCAGCCGCCGTCTCTGCATTGACCTGGGACTGTTGCAGTTCCTCGGTCATGGACCACAGCTCGGCAACACGTCTGAGGTCGTCTTGCGTCGCCGTGCCAAGGGCATCGATCAAGGTGTCCGACAGACTGACGACGAAAGGCGGGCCATCCTCCGGCGAAGACAGCAGTTCCCCGGACCGCGGGCGTTGGCTGGCTTCCTCATAGCTGCAACCCGTCATGATCGCTTCGAGCTGGGCCATGGCGACGACCGGGTCAATGTTCTTGAGGAAGACCACGTCGAACTCGGCCTGGCCCGGGCCTCCCGTCTGAACTGTCAGCGCTTCCGATATTTTTAGTCCAAACTCCTGACGCAAGGCCGCCGCAGCCTGCACGTATTGGCCGTTCCTACCATGAACTCGGATCGCGCGGGCAACGTCCACAATGTCACCGCCCGCCTCCACGATCCGACGGAGGAACGGACGCCATTCGGCTGAGCCGATCATCTGGCCTTCCTGAAAGCCAGAAGAGCCGGCGCATCTGCCCGCTCGTACCAACAGAGTTAAGTATCGGCCAGGGTCTCATGCGCGAGCTTTAATGCGTAGGCGTCAGTCTCATCGATAGCAGTGACTGCCTGTACGGCAGCGGTGTCTTCCCCTCGCCGGCGGAACAGACGCACAAGTAAGTACAGAGCAGTCTTATCCCCGTGCTGAGCGCGGCGCCGGAGATCGTCGTCGCGGTCTTCCTCGTAAAACAGGCGGTCCAACCGTCGTCGTGCATGCGTGTCGGTTTCGCCCCGCATGGCCAGCTCATCGAGACGTCCCGCTTCCGCAAGCAAGTCCATATGCCATAGATGCGCATCGTGCCGGACGTAGTCGAGGCTGAAGCACTCGGCAACAGAGCTGATCACCGAGATCGCCTCGTCCCAGTCACCGCGGTTTTCAGCTGCACGTACCGCGGCGGCCCAATGTTCCACCACGTCAGTATGGTGAACCTCGCGCCTTGCGTACCACACCGGCAGTGACCTCTTCCTTATCAGGCAACCAACGCAGCCCTCTGGCCTGGCACCTCATAGGGATTGAACTGCCGGAACCGTCCACCACGGTCCCCGCTCGTCCGCTGGTGTCCGTCCCGATTGTCACCCAGTTGGTCACCCGCTTCGTGCGCGACTCGATCAGCACGCAGCCCGCCGCTAGCCCCCAACTGGTGTTCAACGCCGCACCGGCGGTTCGCCGAACCTGCCACCCCGGACGAGGGCGTCAGCTGCGATCTCTTCGACTGTCGAGCAGGGGCCGGGACGTGGTCCCGGCCCCTGGGGGGTCCGACGATTGAGGCTGCTGGCGAAGGGGTTAGTGGTGGCGGTTGCCGCCGTCGCTGCGCCGGCGCTGCAGCGTGAACTGCTCGAACACCTTCAGCTCACCTGTCGGGGTGATCACGTTGTAATAGGTGACATAGATCCGGGTCATGTCGCCCGGGTGGCGGCCCGGGTCGACGGCGAACTCGGCGAAGCCGTAGGGGTGCATGTCGTCGCGGACACCGATCCAGACCGCGGCCTCCTGCTCCTTGACCGAGTTGAACTTGCCGACGTGCTCCGTCTGGACGTACGCCGAGTGGTGGCCGTGGCCGTCGAAGTCGTCCATCGTGAAGCTGGTGTTGGTGACGCCGGAGACGCCGCCGCCGCCGAGGACCATGTGCGTGGTACCGAACTCGCTCTCGACGACGTCGGTGGCGCTCTGGCTCGGGTTGGGCGTGAGGGTTGCGCTGCCCGGCACGACACCACGGACGGCCAGCGAGCGCTCGTAGTCGTGCTCGTGGCCGCACACGACCAGGTCGACGCCGTACTTGTCGAACAGCGGGCCGTACGCCGCACGCAGCGCCAGGTCGGGGCCGTTCGCCGCGGTCGCGGAGCTGATCATCACCTGGTGCATGCAGACAACGATCCAGTCGATGTCCTTGGAGGCACGAGCCGCCTTGAGCTCCTTCTCCAGCCAGGCGAGCTGACGACCGCCGGAGTAGCCGCGGTTGTAGATGTCGCCACCCTCCTGCAGCGCGATCTCGTCGTTCTGCAGGGCGATGACCCGGACCGCGCCCACCGTGAAGGCATACCAGAGGTTGTCCAGCTCGGGGTCGGTCTCGGTCGAGGGCAGCTCGAAGTAGGTCTGGAACGCGTCGAAGCCGAGCACGCCGTTGCCGGCCTCGATCTCGTGGTTGCCGGCGCACGGCATCCACGGACGGAACCGCGCCGAGCGGCTGTTGTTGGTCAGGTAGTGGTTCCATGTGCGAACCCGGTCGGGGCCGCTGTTCGCGTAGCACAGGTCGCCGTTGAGCAGGTGGAACAGCGGACCGACCTTCTCCACGCCCGTGACGATGTCACCGGCGGCCGGAGTGGCGTTGGGCTCGAAGTCGCGGCCCGAGGCGTCGACCGGGTTCGCACCGTTCTTCCACGTCACCGTCGGCGAACCCTGGTCGCCGAAGCTGGTGAACGTGAACGGCGCTCGACCCGACGGCGCTGTGTGGAACGTGCCCGCGTCCGGCGTCGCGCCGTCGTGCTGGGCGGCGTAGAGGTAGTCGGTGTCGGACTTGAGCTTGCTCAGCAGCGCGTGGTGCGCCCAGACGGTCTTGCCCGAGTGTCCGTCGGTGTAGGACTTCGTGACCGCGGACGCCGTGGACCCGAAGCCTCCGTTGAGCGTGCCGTAGACGACCCGCGGGTTCTTCACCTCCTCATCGGTGATCCACGAGACCACCATCTGGCTGCGCGGGTCGCCACCGAACTGGAGGTGCAGGCCCTGGACCGGCGTGGAGCCCGAGCCGTTCCTGAGGCTTCGTACCGCCGACGAGGCCGGGTACGCCTCGGCCTCGGCGGCACGTGCACCGAGCAGCATCGGCCCGGCCGCGACACCAGAGGCTGCCGCCCCGAACACGCCGAGCGCGTTGCGGCGCGAGATTCGAGTCTGCTTTCGTTCTTCGGACATTCCCGTGGCCTATCAGTCGTCGGAGGCTAATCGAGCACCGAGGGATGGCAGCAGTCCGAGCCCGAGAGGGCCGCGGGAGGCCAGCGGCGCACGTCGCAGATGCTAGGGAGCAGGCTGATTAACACGGCTACGCAGGCATGAACGACAGATGGCAGTCACGGCAACGGACAGCAGCACAGGCCACGCCCTGGGCCATTACCGATGGCCCCTGACGCTCGCAACATCCGTGCCGTTGATAAGGCGGGAGGGGATGCGAACCCAACCCGCAGACCTGGCTGCCATCCCGTCTGCCGCCGACCCGCCCTCCGGGGAGCGGGCCGCCGCCCGGTCCGCCACGTCAAGCGGACCTTGACGCACGTTCTGACGCTGGCGGGCCGGGCGGGGGTCTGCTCGGCTTGCCAGGGTCGTCGGCTGGCGGGATGGCCCTGCGCAACCACCCACGTACCGCAAGGCGCGGACGGAGCCCCGGCCATGCCCCGGCAGCTCCCCCGTAGGCCTGGTGCTGCCCCAACTGACATGGCCACAGGCCTGATCGTCCCGCCGGAGAGGGCAGCCGGATGGGGAACCGCCCAAGCCAGCCGAACGCTCCCTAGG
>NZ_BONV01000043.1 GCF_016862895.1 Planotetraspora kaengkrachanensis
ACGCTGTCTGCTTCGGCAGGCATCAACGCCTCGGCCATGGACTTCACCATGGATCGCAACAGATCCGGATCCCCGGCCTCGATCTGCCTCGCCAGCCACGCGCCAGGGTCCACACTGTCGTTCACGGCCATCGCTTTCTTCTCCTTCGATCTTGATGTCGCAATCACGAAGGATCACGCGATGGCCGTCCTCATTTCACGACGCCACGCCTCTACCAGCGGAAACTCTCACACCACACCCGTGGACGCAACCTTGATCGTGGTCCCCAAGACGCCGAAAGGGCCGACCCGATCAATCGGATCAGCCCTCTGAGCTGCGTCGGGACGACAGGATTTGAACCTGCGACCACTTGACCCCCAGGACGTGGGGTAGGCGTTCTTGCAGCTCAACGGCGTTCAGGTAGCTATGAATGACGTTTGGTGACGTGCGGGTTGTTCGGCTGCGCGCATAGCGTGTGGTCCCCATGTGGTCCCCAGGGCCAGGCCCCAGGAAATGCGGACCATGAGGGAGCCGCAGCCCGGCTTGACGGCCCGCGGCTAGCGCAGATGCCGGGCGAAGAACCCGGCCGCGTCCTCCCCTGCGAACTGCGGGACGCCGGTGTGCCCGCCCATGTTGGCGTGCAGCGTTTTCTCTTTGGAGCCGAAGGCGTCGAACAGGTCCAGGGCCGCCTGTCGGTCGTTCCCTTCGTCATCCCACTGCAGCAGGACATGCAGCGGAATGGTGACCTGTCGGGCCTCCTCGAACATGGTGCGAGGCACGAAACTCCCGGCGAAGAAGCCGGCGGCCACGATGCGCGGCTCGACCGCCGCAAGCCGGATGCCGATGGAGATCACTCCCCCCGAATACCCGACCGGGCCGCCGATCTCGGGCAGCGACAGGAGGGCGTCCAGGGCGGCCTGCGATTCCGGGACCGCCTTGTCGACGAGCGGGAGGATGAGGGCGTCGATGATCTCGTCGCTGACCGGCTCGCCGGCCTCCATAGTCCGGCGCAGGTCGGCGCGGGCCTGCTCGGCGGCGGCCCAACGGGGCCGGTCACCGCTCCCGGGTAGCTCGATGGTGGCCGCAGCGAAGCCCTCCGCCGCAGAGTGCCGGGCCCGCGCCACTAGCCGGGGGTACATCTTGTGCAGTCCGAGCGGGGGGTGGCCGAGCAGGATCAGCGGGACCGGTGCGGATGCGGATACGGGCGTCCACAGGATGCCGGGGATCTCGCCGAGGGTGAATTGGCGTTCGAGGACGCCGTCATCGAGGCGCTGTTCAGAAGTGAATCGCATGGTCGTGCCTTTCGGGAGTGCTCTTGAACGGCGCTCCCGGACGACCTATCGCCCGACCGCGACCCCAGAGGGGAGCACCCATGTCGATACTGCGTTCACGGGTACCACCTCCTCGTTCTCTCGCACGGCCACCGGAAAGTTAGCAGCGGTCGCCATGGTCCGCCAACAGGTTTTTTGAGCGGGCATGGTTCCGCAGCTAAGCGCGGTGAGCAGACGGGGGAGCTCATCACGGGGCGTCCCAAGTCGGATGCGTGCGCTCGGGTGGTCGCGCTTCCGGAGGTGATCATCGGTGATCTCGCCTGGCACCTTCAACGATTCAGCGAGCAGGCACCTGATGGTCTGGTGTTCGTGGGGGGGGAAGGGTGCCCAACTTCGGCGCAGCAACTTCACGAAAGTCTGGGCGAAGGCACCGGCCAAGACAGGACTCCCGAAGATCCATATCCATGACCTTCGACACACAGGTAACACGCTCGCGGCGGCGACTGGCGCGACCCTTAAGGAGCTGATGACCCGCATGGGTCACTCCAGCACGAAAGCGGCCACCGTCTATCTGCACGCCGCCAAGGACAGAGATCGTGCCATCGCTGACGCCATGGATGAGATCGTCAAGCAGGGACTCGGCGCGAAGGACGACGACGATGATCCGCCACTCGTTGGAACAAAGATCAACTGATCTGGCACGAATCTGGCACGCGAGTGAGAAACAACCCCAACAAAGATCAAAGCCCGGGTCGGGAATCATCCTCTGACCTGGGCCTTTGTGTGTGGAGCGGGTGACGGGAATCGAACCCGCGCTGTCAGCTTGGGAAGCTGATGTTCTGCCATTGAACTACACCCGCGTGAGGCCGACCGTGAACGGTGACCGCGTCCCTACTGTAGCGGAAACTCGGCGTGTTCCTGCAGTCCCGGAGCCAATGATCCGCGGGTGCCCGTGCGCGGATCCACTCCGGAGGCCGGTCGGGGGTGCGTGGCGGAACACGTCGTGGCGTGTGCGTCGGGGCCCACTAGCCTTGCACCGTGCTGCTTTCCGATCGTGACATCCGTACAGAGATCGAATCGGGACGGGTCAAGCTGGACCCCTACGACCCCGAGATGATCCAGCCGTCCAGTGTCGACGTGCGCCTGGACCGCTACTTCCGGGTCTTCGAGAACCACCGCTACCCGCACATCGATCCGGCTACGGAGCAGCCCGACCTCACGCGTGAGGTCGAGCCCCACGACGACGAGCCGTTCATCCTCCACCCCGGCGAGTTCGTCCTGGCGAGCACGTACGAAGTGATCAGCCTGCCCGACGACATCGCGTCACGGCTCGAGGGCAAGTCGAGCCTCGGCCGGCTGGGCCTGCTGACCCACTCGACGGCGGGCTTCATCGATCCCGGCTTCGATGGCCACGTCACGCTCGAGCTGTCCAACGTCGCCACCCTTCCGATCAAACTGTGGCCCGGCATGAAGATCGGTCAGCTCTGCATGTTCCGGCTCAGCTCGCCCGCCGAGTTCCCCTACGGCTCCGACCGGTACGGCTCCCGCTACCAGGGACAGCGTGGCCCGACGCCGAGCCGCTCGTACCTCAACTTCCACCGCACCCGGATTTGAGCACGCCCGCCGGCCGGAGCGTGTCAACGGGGTACGAGGGGGCAACCACAAGGAGACGAGCGGGTTACAAGTAGGTGTGCGATACCTTAAGTTCGCATTTCCACTGGTAGGCCGTACTCTTCTCTGCGGACCATTCCCGCACTTCTGGAGAAACGACGTGCGACTGCGTCTCACGCCCCGTGAGGACAGCTACTACGAGTTGTTCGCAGACTCCGCGAACAACCTCGTCACCGCGTCCCGTCTGCTGGTCGAGATCATCAGCGACGACTCGGACAGGGAGTCCCTGGCCGAGAAGATGCGCGCCTGCGAGCACGCGGGCGACGAGCGCACTCACGCGATCATGAATCGGCTGAATGAGAGTTTCATCACGCCGTTCGACCGTGAGGACATTTATCGCCTCGCATCGAACCTCGACGACGTGATGGACTTCATGGAGGCGGCCGCCGACCTGATCGTGCTTTATCAGATCGACCACCTGCCGAAGGAGGTCGTCCGCCAGGTCGAGGTCCTCGAGAGGGCCGCCGAGCTGACGGCGGACGCCATGCCGAGGCTCCGTTCGATGCAGCACCTCAACGAGTACTGGATCGAGATCAACCGCCTGGAGAACCAGGCCGACCAGATCTATCGCCGGTTGCTCGCGAAGCTGTTCAGCGGGGAGTTCGACACCCTCACCGTCATGAAGATGCGTGAGGTGATCGAGCAGCTGGAGGCTGCCGCCGACGCCTTCGAGCACGTGGCGAACACGATCGAGTCGATCGCGGTCAAGGAAAGCTAAGTGGATCTCGCCATTGTCATCGGCGTCATCGTCATCGCGTTGGCGTTCGACTACACCAACGGCTTCCACGATGCCGCCAACGCGATCGCGACCTCGGTCTCGACGCGGGCGCTGACACCTCGTACGGCGCTGCTCATGGCCGCGGTCATGAACTTCATCGGCGCCCATCTCGGGTTGTCGGTGGCTCAGACGGTCGGCAGCGGGATCATCGACGCGCCTCAGGGGCGGCACGGCCTGGTCGTCGTGGGCGGTGCGCTGGTCGGCGCCATCGTCTGGAACCTGATCACGTGGTACTTCGGGCTGCCCTCCTCCAGCAGCCACGCCCTGATCGGCGGGCTGGTGGGCTCCGCGTTGGCCGCGAGCGTGTCGGTGCACTGGAAGGGCGTGCTCGACAAGGTCGTCATCCCGATGGTCCTGTCCCCGGTGGTCGGCTTCCTCCTCGGCGGGATCATCATGATCGCCATCCTGTGGATCTTCCGCAGGTCGAATCCGCACAAGACCAGCCGCGGGTTCCGGTACGCCCAGACGGTCTCGGCGGCGGCGATGGCCCTCGGGCACGGCCTGCAGGACGCGCAGAAGACCATGGGCGTGATCTTCCTCGCCCTGGTCGTCGGAGGATACGTCTCGCCGACGACCGGCATCCCCGAATGGGTCATCACCGCGTCGGCGGCGGCGATCTCGCTGGGCACCTACGCCGGAGGCTGGCGCATCATGCGCACTCTCGGCCGCCGCATCATCCACCTGGACCCGCCGCGGGGCTTCGCGGCCGAGTCCGCCGCGGCGACCGTCCTCTACACCGCGGCGATCGCGTACGGCGCGCCGATCTCGACCACGCACACGATCACCACGGCGATCATGGGGGTGGGAGCCACCCGGCGCCTGTCGGCGGTGCGGTGGGGCGTCGCCGGAAGCATCGTCACCGCGTGGGTCCTCACGATTCCGGCGGCCGCCCTGGTCGCCGCGATCTCCTACTTCATCCTCAACCTGATCATCGGGTAGTCACCGGCTGTACATCACGTCGGTCTTCCACCTGCCGAACCCCAGCGACTCGTACAGCCTGACCGCCGCGCGGTTCTCCTCGTCCACGTAGAGCATCACCTGGGGCAGGCCCAGCGAGCGCAGATGAGCGAGGCCCGCGAGCGTCAGTGCGCGGCCCAGGCCCGTCCCCTGCTCCGCGGGGTCCACCCCCACCACGTACACCTCGCCGACGGGCTCGCCGTCCTCGCCGTCGCGGTGGACCTTCGTCCAGTGGAAGCCGGCCGGCGTGCCGTCCGGCCGTACGGCGAGGAAGAACCCCGCGGGGTCGAACCAGGGCTCCCGCTCCCTCTGTTCGATGTCGTCGACCGTCCACGCGCCCTGCTCGGGGTGCGTGGCGAAGGCGAGCGCGTTGAGCGCCACCCAGGCGTGCTCGTCCTTGCCCGTCTCGAACGTGCGCAGCCGTACGCCTGACGGCATGACCGGGTCGGGTGTCGGCGTGTCCAGCGGCCGGCGCATCTGCCACAACGACCGGCTGCGGTTCAGACCCGCCGACGCGGCCAAGCGGGCCGCGGCGGGGTGGTCGCCGTGCGCCCACAGCCGGACCCGGCCGCCACTCTCCTCGAGCACCGCGTCGAGCAGACGCCGTCCCAGGCCGCGGCCGCGGAACGCCGGGTGGACGACCAGTTCGCCGCTCGGCCCGTCGTCCGGGTGCTCGGGGTCGGCCGGGTCCAGGTGTGCGAAGCCGGCGAGGTCCGCACCCTCATGGACCAGTACGGCTCTCGCCCCCGGCGCGCCCCCGTTGCGCAGGTGCAACGTCGCCTGCTCGTTGAGCGGGCGGACGCCGTCCGTCTCCGCCGCCGCCTCCGCGAGGGACAGCACGGCCGCAACCGTCTCTTCATCAAGTCGTTCCATGACATCCACGCGCACGCTCATGCCTTGAACGTTAAGTGACCTCTGTGACCTCGGCACGCGCGGGTTCTGGCAAAGTTCGCCATCTCGGGGCCCCATGAATCGTTACCTTCGGGCCATTTGATGCTTAGATCACGCCTTTACTGTCGGGGCCATGACCCCTGCATCTCTCACGCGTCTGGCCCTCGTAGGAGCCGCCTCGGTGAGCCTCATCGGGCTCGCCGTCGGTCCGGCCAGCGCGACCTCATCCCACCACCCGTCGGGCCATCAGTCGCACCAGCAGCCGTCGCACCATCACCCCGAGCCCAAGACGGTTCCCGTGCGGCTGCTGTCCATCAACGACTTCCACGGCAACCTTGAGGCCCCGACGGGGTCGAGCGGACGCATCACCGACGAGACCGGAACCCAGGTCGACGCGGGCGGCGCCGCCTACCTCGCCACGCACCTCAAGCAGATGCGCAACAAGAACAGCGTGGTGGTCGCCGCGGGCGACCTGATCGGCGCCTCGCCGCTGATCTCCGCCGCCTATCACGACGAGCCGACGGTCGCCCTGCTGGACAAGCTCGGCCTCGCGACCTCGGCGGTGGGCAACCACGAGTTCGACGAGGGCATCGACGAGCTCAACCGCATCATGAAGGGCGGCTGCCACCCGGTCGACGGCTGCTCGCCCGCGGGCACGTGGAAGGGCTCCTCCTTCGACTACCTCGCGGCGAACGTCCTCAAGGAGAAGAACGACGACTACGCGCTCGCGCCGTACTACGTCAAGAAGATCAACGGCGTGAAGGTCGGCTTCATCGGGCTCGTCACCCAGACGACCCCGACCATCGTGACGGCGGCCGGCATCAAGGGCCTGAAGTTCACCGAGGAGGTCGCCGCGGCCAACAAGGTGTCGAGGCTTCTCGCCCGTCAGGGCGTGAAGGCCCAGGTCGTCCTCATGCACGAGGGTGACCAGGTCGCTCCCAACCAGAGCCCGGACGCCTGCCCCAACACCCCCGGAGCCGGCACCCGGATCGCCCAGGGACTCGACGCGCAGGTCGACCTGGTCATCAGCGGCCACTCGCACCAGGCCTACATCTGCAAGACCAAGGACCCGGCCGGGCGTGACCGCTACTTCACCCAGGGCTCGTCCTTCGGCCGCGTCATCACCCAGATCGACTTCCAGGTCGACAAGAAGACCGACGACATCGTGCGTTCGTCCGTCGTCGCGGACAACCACGTGGTGACCCGCACGGTCACGCCGGACCCCGAGATCACCGCTTTCGTGCAGACCTGGAAGGACCGGGTCTCGGTCGTCGCCAACAAGCCGATCGGCTCCATCACCGCCGACATCGGCCGCGGCTCGACCAACGGCGGGGAGTCCGCGCTCGGCGACCTCATCGCCGACGCCCAGCTCGAGGCGACGAAGGAAGGCGGCAACGCCGAGATCGCGCTGATGAACCCGGGCGGCGTGCGCGCCGACCTGACCTTCGCCCAGAGCGGGTCCGAGGGCAACGGCGTCGTGACGTACGGCGAGGCCTTCACGGTGCAGCCGTTCAACAACCTCATGCAGGCCGTCACGCTCACCGGCGCCCAGCTGGACGCGCTGCTCGAGCAGCAGTGGACCGCCGCGGCGACCCGGGTGCTGCAGCCGTCGGCCACGCTGACCTACACCGCCGACCTGACGCAGGCGTTCGGCTCCCGCGTCTCCGGCATCAAGGTCAACGGCGTGCCCGTGACCGACACCCAGCAGATCCGGGTGGCGGCGAACAACTTCCTGGTCGGCGGGGGTGACGGCTTCTCGGTCTTCACCCAGGGCACCGACCTGTGGAGCGGCCCGCTGGACATCGACGCGCTGGTCACCTACATGGGCGCCCACTCGCCGATCGCTCCTCCGGTGACCAACCGCCTCACCGTCATCCAGTGACGCCCGCGACGGGCCGGCCCCCGAGATCGGGGGCGGGTCCGTAGCGGACCCGACACATGAAACAGGCCCGCCCCGGACTCCCCGGGGCGGGCCCGCCCGTCTCCGTCCCCCGACGCCGTCAGGGCGCGGTACGGCTACCGCCTGGCGGGCTCGGAGTCCTCGACCTGCTCGCCGCCGCGGTCGGGAACGAACCGGTAGCCGACGTTGCGGACGGTGCCGATGAGGGACTCGTGCTCCGCGCCGAGCTTCGCCCTCAGCCGCCGGACGTGGACGTCGACGGTGCGGGTGCCCCCGAAGTAGTCGTAACCCCAGACCTCCTGGAGCAACTGGGCCCGGGTGAAGACCCGGCCGGGGTGCTGCGCGAGGTACTTCAGCAGCTCGAACTCCTTGAACGTCAGGTCGAGCGCGCGGCCGCGCAGCCGCGCCGTGTAGGTCGCCTCGTCGATCGACAGCTCGCCGCTGCGGATCTCGTCGGGCACCTCCTCGGCCGAGGCGAGCGACCGCCGGCCGACGGCCATGCGGAGCCGGGCCTCGACCTCTGCGGGGCCGGCCGTGTCGAGGAGCACGTCGTCGAGCCCCCACTCGGCCGTCATCGCGGCCAGGCCGCCCTCCGTGACGATCACCATGAGCGGGCAGTCGATCCCGGTGGTCCGCAGCAGCCGGCACAGGCTCTTGGCCTGGACCAGCTCGCGGCGCGCGTCGACCAGGACCGCGTCGGCGGGTGCGGTGTCGATCAGCGCGGACGCCTCCGCGGGCGCCACCCGCACCGAGTGGAGGAGCAGCCCGAGCGCCGGGAGAACCTCCGCGGAGGGCTCCAAAGCATTGGTCAGCAGGAGCAGGTTGCTCACTTTCCGCCTCCTCGCCACCTCGATCGGCTTGTCCGCTGCTTCGGATGAAACCTGCGCCAGCCGTACAAACACGGAAGGACCCGGGGGCCACGCTGCCCAGGTCCATAATCCGTAGGCTAGCTCACAGCACATTGAGGTCCAATGTGGGTCCATTGTGTGAACACCATGTCACGTGGTTTACCACCGTAACCTGGTGCTCACATTCGGTGGTCACCCGCGTGGCGGAAGGGGGCTGGGAAGCCGATGGCGACCGGGACGGTCCGCTACTGGGCGGCGGCCAAGGCGGCGGCCGGAGTCGCGGAGGAGCCGTTCGACGCGGAGACTCTGCAGGATCTGCTCGCCGCGATCGGAGGCAGGCCGGAACTGGAACGGGTGTTGCGGCGCTCGTCCTTCTTGATCGACGGTCATCCGGCCGGCACCCGCGATCCGAGCGTCGTGCTCCTCCCTGAAGGGGCGGTTGTCGAGGTTTTACCGCCTTTTGCCGGGGGATGAGGCGCTAGTCTCGACGGCAGCCGAGCCCTCCGAGGAGCCGAATGCGCAAGCTGGTCGTCACCCTGATCGTGCTTGCCGTCCTACTGGCCATCGCGGACAGGGTCGCGGTCGCCGGGGTGCAGCGTGAGATCGCCAAGCAGGTGGCGGCGAAGTACGACCTCACGACCCCTCCCACGGTGGAGATCAAGGGCATCCCCTTCCTCACTCAGGCGCTCCTCGGGCGGTACGACGAGATCGCCGTCGCGATCGGCCCGATGACCGTCGAGGACGTCAAGCTGTCGAAGATCGACGCCACTCTGACCGGCGTGACCGCTCCCCTGGGCGACCTCATCCAGGACCCCTCGAAGACCGACATCCGGGCCGAGAACGTGACCGGCGCCGTGGTGATCCCCTGGGAGACCATCGCCGACCGGGCACCGAACGGCATCAAGATCGACGGTGCGGGGGACGCGGTGCGGGTGTCCGGCACCATCAAGGCGCTGGGACGATCCGTGCCGGTCACGGCCGACATGAAGATCGCCGTCGTGTCCGGGGCGGTGCGGCTGACCCCGGTCGGCGTGAAGGTCGCGGGCGGCCTGTCCGTCCCGAACCCGGAGAGGTTCATCAGCTTCACCGTCCCTGTCAAGGATCTGCCACTCGGCCTTAAAATCACAGGCGTGAAGACGACCCCCGTGGGGCTCGCGGTCGAGGGCTCCGCCTCCGATGTCCCCCTCCGGTGACCTGGAACACACTCCTGAACCCGACGGCCCGGCCGTACGTGATGAGGGTGTGAGTCCAGCCGGAACCGCCGCCGACGAGCTCATGCGCGCGCTGGTGGAAGATCACGGCGGGCCGCTGTACGGCTACGTGCTGCGCCTGACCGGAGATCCGGGCAGAGCGGAGGACGTCGTGCAGGAGACGCTGCTGCGAGCCTGGCGCCATCCGTCCGTGCTCGGAGCGCGGCCCGTGCGCGCGTGGCTGTTCACCGTCGCCCGCAACCTGGTCGTCGACCAGCACCGGGCCCGCCAGGCCCGGCCGCAGGAGACGGGCGACGAGGCCCTGGCCGTGGTACCCGCGGACGACGAGCTGGACAAGGCCGTCGAGTCGTGGGCGGTGGCGGAGGCGCTGGCCTCGCTCAGACCGGAGCACCGCGAGGTGCTCCTGGAGACGTACTACCGGGGGAGATCGGTGAAGGAGGCGTCAGCGGTCCTCGGCATACCGGCGGGCACGGTCAAGTCGAGGACCTACTATGCGCTCCGCGCGCTGAAGCTCGCCCTGGAGGAACGGGGGCTTGCGCCATGACCTGCGACGACGACGTGCGTATGTCGCTCGGGGTCTACATCCTGGGCGCGTTGGACGACGACGAGGTCGCCGAGGTGGAGGCCCATCTCGACGGATGTCCCGAATGCCGGGCCGAGCTGGCGGAGCTGTCCGGGCTGCCGCCCGTGCTGGCGCTCGTCTCTGAGGACGACATCCGGCACGCCGCCGCGCCGCCGCGGGCCGTGCTCGACCGGCTCGTCGCCACCTCTGTCCGGCGCAGCCGCTGGTCGCGGGCACTGCTGGCCCTGGCCGCCTCCATCGTGGTCGCGGCGCTCGGCGGTACGGCCTGGCTGGCGGTCGACCGCGGCGCCGGGGACACGGTGTCGACGGCGTCCTCGGGCGAGGTCGCCGCGGCGAGACCGAGCACGCCGACCGCCGCCGCGGCGAGCGGCGCCGGCGACGTGGCCGCCCCGAAGATCGCTTCCGACGCTCCGCAGGTGGAGGCCTCCAGGGCGACGGTGAGGCGGGAGGTCACGCAGGGTGACATCCGGCTCGGCGTCCGGCTCACGACCGAGACCGGTGGCACGAAGGTCGTCGCCTGGGTCCGCGGCGTCCCCGGAGGCATCGTGTGCCGGCTGTGGGCGATCGGCAGGGACGGCACCAGGTCGCCTGCCGGGAGCTGGGAGGTGCCCCCCGGGGGCTACCGCCCCGGCCAGTGGTACGACGGCGTGACGGAGCTCCCGATGGGGCAGATCGCTCGCTTCGAGCTGTCCACCTCCGACGGGGGGCTCGTGAAACTCGACGTGTGACCTGTCACCCGCGGAAACCGTTGTGACGGGCGTTCGTTCTCGGGTAGGCATGACGGGAATGAATCCGCGGGGAAGGCGGGTTGCACAGCAGGATGGCCGGAATCGTGGTCCTGGGCGCGACGCTCGTCGTCGGCGCGATCATCGGGTTCCTGATGAGGCGCCGCGACGGGAAGGTGCGTGCCGTGAAGCAGGCGGACTCCGGGGCCCGCCCGGTGGTGACGAGCGACGATCTCGGCTCGCCGCTGGGCGAGCGCGCCACCCTCGTGCAGTTCTCCACCGCCTTCTGCCAGCCCTGCCGGGCGACCAGGCGCGTTCTCCACGATGTCGCGGAGATGGTGCCCGGGGTCCGGCACGTCGAGATCGACGCCGAGTCACGGCTCGATCTCGTCAGGCGGTTCGACGTGATGCGGACGCCGACGGTCCTGGTCGTCGACGACTCGGGCAACGTCGTGAAGCGGGCCTCCGGCCTGCCCAGGAAGGCCGACGTCATCGCGGCCCTCGGCGCTGCGGTCGACGGCGCGTCTCATGACTCGTCTCATCAATCGGACAGTGTGTGACAGATGGCGAGACGACAGGTACTGTCGTGGTCATGACTCCCACGACAGAGCTGCTCACGAAGCGGCGCGCGGTGGACTTCTGCCGCGTGGCCACATCGCTCTGTCGCATGGCCTGAGGGTGATTCCCGCGGCTTTCGCCGCATTCCGTGAATCGTTCAGGAGCATCCCACGATGCAAATCGACCCTCGAGGCCCCCGGTTCGGTGCGGCCGTCACGACCCTGGTACTCGCGATCACCCTGGTGACGCGCAGCCCCTGGCTGCTGGCACTGCAGGCGATCGTGTTCGCGTTCGGCGCCTTCGACGCCTCGCCGTACGGGCTCCTTTACCGGAGGCTGGTGCGGCCGCGGCTGGGACCGCCGGGCGAACTGGAGGACGCCGCGCCGCCGCGCTTCGCGCAGGGCGTCGGACTGGGGTTCGCGATCGTGGGGTTGATCGGGTTCGCGGCAGGAATCACACCGCTGGCTCTGGGTGCGACAGCAGCGGCACTGCTGGCCGCCTTTCTCAACGCAGCCTTCGGCCTCTGCCTGGGCTGCGAGATGTACCTGATCATCCGCCGTCTACAACCTGGGAGAACACAATGAGCCGCTCCGCCGTCCTGGTGGATGCCGACTGGGTCGAGGCCAACCTCGACACGCCCGGTGTCGTGCTCGTCGAGGTCGACGAGGACACCAGCGCCTACGCCAAGGGCCACATCCGCGGTGCCGTGAAGATCGACTGGCGTCAGGACCTGCAGGACCCGGTCCGCCGCGACTTCGTCGACAAGGCGGGCTTCGAGGCGCTGCTCTCGGCCCGTGGCATCGCCAACGACGACACCGTCGTCCTCTACGGTGGCAACAACAACTGGTTCGCCGCCTACGCCTACTGGTACTTCAAGCTCTACGGCCACGAGAACGTCAAGCTGCTCGACGGTGGCCGCAAGAAGTGGGAGCTCGACTCCCGCGAGCTGGTCGAGGACGTGGCTCCCCGTTCCGCCACCACCTACACCGCCTCGGAGCAGGACCTGTCGATCCGCGCCTTCCGTGACGACGTCGTCGCCGCGATCGGCAAGCAGAACCTGGTCGACGTCCGCTCGCCCGACGAGTTCACCGGCAAGCTGCTCGCCCCGGCCCACCTTCCGCAGGAGCAGGCGCAGCGCGCGGGCCACGTGCCCACCGCCCGCAACATCCCGTGGTCGAAGGCGGCCAACGACGACGGCACCTTCCGCTCCGACGACGAGCTGAAGGACCTCTACGCGGGTGAGGGCGTCGACTTCGGCAAGGACACCATCGCCTACTGCCGCATCGGCGAGCGCTCGGCGCACTCGTGGTTCGTGCTGCACGAGATCCTCGACCAGGCGAACGTGAAGAACTACGACGGTTCGTGGACCGAGTACGGCTCGCTCGTGGGCGTGCCGATCGAGTTGGGGGAGGCCCGCTGATGTCCGTACAAGCTCAAGGGTGCGCAGCTCCGGAGCAGACCGTCGCCCTGCCGGCAGGCATCGACCTGTCCACCCAGGCAGTGATCCAGGGCGTCGTCTCCGGCGCCGGCACCGCCTACGCGCGGCTGCTCGACCACTCCGGCGAGTTCACCGGTGAGGTCGTCGTCTCCGACGAGGGCATCTTCCGTTTCTTCGCGGCCCCCGGCCAGTGGACCGTCCGCATCATCGCGGGCGGCGGCGTCACGAAGGACGTCTCGGTCGAGGCCAAGATCGGCGAGGTCTCCCAGCTCGCCGTCGCCGTCTGACCTTCGCGTCACCGCAGGGCCGGCACTCTTCTCGAGTGCCGGCCTTTCGCATTCTCGGCGGCGCCACTCCCGTGACGGTCTTCCGCTGCGGCAGGATGCTCAGCGTCGATCGAACCCGATAGCATGCGGCAGATGTCCGGAACGTCCGCGCCCCCTGTCCCGGCCCAGGCTGCCGTTGCCCCCAAGGCGACCTGGACGATGTCGCCGTACGCGCTCCCGCTGCACACGCTGCGGATCGCCGCGAACTGCGCCCTGCCGCTGATCATCTGGTTCTCCGCGGGGCGGCTCGTGCGGTGGGCGTTGCTGCTGCTGGCGGCGACCCTCTCGCACGGGTCGTGGTACCAGGCCCGCCTGGTCGTCGTCCTGTTCCTCTTCACGATCGTGGTGATGATCTCTCTCGCCACCACGGTGGGCATGTTGTACGTGATCCGGGGCGCGCTGATGGAGACCCGGGCGCGCAGGACGGGTGACGAGGCCAAGGAAGGCCTGTTCGGAGCACTCAACCGGACAGCCCTGGTCTTCTCGGGCATCTACATGACCTGGAGCTTCGTCGACCAGGACATCAGAGACTTCTTGAACATCGACCTGTTCCGCCAGCCCGACGGGATCCTCGTCGACGTCATGGCCGGCCGGGAGAGCACGGTGATGGGAGGCCTGATCAGCCTCGACTTCAAGGTCTCGCTCGCCACCGCCCTGGTGGCCTATCTGGTCAAGACCTTCTTCGGTCGCCGGCACGAGGCGGGCCAGGGCCGGTTCTCGGGGATCATGGCGACCTTCGGCGAGATCGCGTTCGTCTTCTACGGTCTGAACGCCATCTGGACGCTGGGCGGCGCCCGCTCCGACTGGATCGGCGCGCGGGCGGTCGTCGCCGGCGGGGAGAAGCTGGCGGCGGACGCGCAGAACGCGATCCCCGGATGGGAGGCGTTCTGGTCGGACATCTGGCCGAACGTGATCTCCGGGCTCGCTCTTCCCCTGGCGTGGCTGACCGTTGGAATCCTCGTCTACGGGGCGTACGCGGAGGACACCCAGACCACGATCAGGGGCACGCCTCTCGAGACGGCGGCCGCCCGGCTGCAGGACACGCACAGCCTGACCCGGCGAGCCCTCTCCAAGCTGACCGCCGGCTGGACCGAGCGCTGGATCCCGCTGCTCAACTCCCTCCGGCTTACGGTGAGGGGCGGGGCGCCGCTGTTCGGACTGTTCGCGCTCTGCTACGTCGGGCTGCACATCGGGGGCGACTACCTCGCCCGGGCGGGTCAGTACCTCGTGGCCAGCGACAAGCCGTACTTCTGGTTCATCACCGACGTCCCGGTCTTCTTCGTCTCCGAGTTGCTGGTCACCACTTTGACCATGTGCCTCGTCGCCGCGACGTTCGACCTGGCGGCCACCCGGGACCGGCTGCGCCGGTCCCGCGTCACCGGGTGAACCGGAGCACCTGGTCGTCCCTCTCCTCCGTGGTGACCGCCTCCTTCATTGAGGCGTCCCCCGACTCGCCGGGCACGTCGCGGCTGATGCTGGGCCGCAACAGGACCGCGATCTGATCGGCGACCGACGGCGGCACCACGCCCATGAGGTCGATCCGGTACGGCGTGCCGATCTTGTTCTCCGCGGTCTCGAACGGGGTGGCGTCGTTGAGGACCTGTGCCACCCAGGTGCGTCCGGCCTTGTCCGTCAGCTCCACTTCGGGGGCGTAGTGCCGGATGGCCCCTTCGGCGTCGAGGGCCGTCCGCGTGACCGTGATCTTCATCCACTGGCGTGTGGGATCCGGCTTCGCCCCTGGGCTCGGATCGGGGATCCGGGCCGCGCTCACCTGCCACGACACGTGCTGCCAGGTGGCGGCCTTGCCGAGCTGGACGGTGTGGATGTGGTCGGGCGGCCGGCCGTACTGGTAGACGCCGAAGGCGAACCAGGCGGGGAACGCGATCGCGGCGGCCACGGAGAGGAACGCGCCGGAGCCCAGCAGGACGCGTCTCCGGCCGCGTGACATCTGCTTGCGCGCGGGCGGAGGGGGAGAGGCCGGCAGGGAGGGCCGCCGGTAGTGGGCGGGCAGCTCCACACGGGTGCCGGGGACGGCGGGGAAGGGCACCGTCAGGGTGTTCTCCTCCTCCGACGGAGCAGGCCAGACCCGCAGGTCCCCGACCGGCCGGAGCGTTCCCGGGATGGGGATCGACGGAGGCTGCGGGGGCGGGCCCGTGTAGGTGATGTCCATGTCCGCGGGCTGGTCCAGAGGCGGCGCGAACCAGTCCCGGGAGTCGGGAGAGCCGGGGTCGTGCCGGTCTCCGCCCATCGGCGTCTCGCTCACGTCAGAACCTCGCTCAGGGTGCCTGTCGGATGTGTTACCGCTTCGCCGGCTCATGACGACACCAGAGGGTGGAAGGCCTCCGCGCGCGAGACCAGCCGGGCGGCCGCCGCGTCTGTGAGGCCCAGGTCGATCTCCGCCTCGGGGGTGGAGTTGTCCACGACGATCGCGGAGTCGGGCGGGATGAAGACGAAGCGGGCGCCTGGCAGGGCGGTGGGAGGCACCTCGTAGACGAGTGTCCCGGTCGACCAGAATCCCGGCTGGATCTGCTTGGCGAAGAAGGTGAGCGACTCGTCCACCTTGTCGGTGGGCCGGTAGCGGCGTCCGTCCGCGGTGAGCAGGAGGGGAGGGCCGAGCGAGTTCAGCCGCATGGGCTCGCTGCGGCTGGTCGCCCTCAGGTTCACCAGAACGAACAGGGAGTTGGTCTCGACCTTCACGGCGCTCGATCCGGGAGTGACCCGCGTGTCCACCGAGTGCGCGGCCGTCACCGTCGTCACCTTCACGGTGTAGCGGTTCGTCTCCACGAACTGTCCGATCTCACCCTTCGTGGTGAGGTAGGACCCCTTCTGCTCGTAGGACATGGAGTGGGACTGGGCCCACACCGCCGCCGCCGCCAGGGCGAGGCCCGCGACGATCGCCACGACGCGGCCGAAGACGCTCCGCCGTTCCGGCTGCCTGCGGGCCGCGGGCCGGGCGGTCCGCTGTTCCTGTTGCGTCACCGTCATCACCCACGCTCCTGCTTCACGGGCAGGGTGACCTCGGCGGCGACCTCCGGAACGAAGGTCTCGTCGTCCTCGGTGTCGCCGACCAGTTGCCAATAATGCGTCTGGTCCCGCAGCCCGAGAGGCTCGAAGACGAAGCGGCCGACGTCGACGGTGACCGATGTGGGCGCCGTGGCCGTGGGCTCGAGCTCGTACTTCATGAACACCGTCGCCGTCACGTCAGGCTGCAGGAACCGGCTCTTGATCCCGAAGTCCGACGCGTAGACGTCGGGCCCGTACTCCGTCTTGATCTCGGGTCGCACGCGCAGGACGGATCCCGCGAAGCTGAAGGGCATCGACCTGATCTTGCCGGGCTCAGGGAGGAGGCCGACGCCGACGGTTTCGTCGCCCAGGTTGGTCACCCTCGCGGTGATCAGCAGGTAGCGCTTCTGCTCGCCGAAGGTCCCCTTCTCGACGGTGTCGACCGCCCTGACGAACTGTGTGCGGAACTCGCCCTGGTCGACGACCGCGCCTCGAGCGACCTTCGGGGGCGGTTCGTCGGCCGCCTGCGCGAGGCCGCCGAAGGCGGCGGTCACGCCGATGCCCGCCACCACCACCGCTGAGGCGACCGGAACCAGGACCGGACGTCGACGGCGGCTGCCACGGGGGGATGACATCATGGCACCGGATGGTAGTACGCCCACAGTCGAACCATTAGCCGCATTCGTCCCGTCGCTGGCCGGAAATGCGTCCCGAATGCCGAGAAGCCCGTCCTGATAGGGCTTACAGCTCCTACGCTGTGACGCAGGCGGACATGGAGGGCATGTGGGCGACCCGCACCCGGAGCATGCTCAGCTTCAGGCGGACCGTATATACCTGGGCTGGCAGTACGCCCTGCTGCATTCAGACCCGGGACCCCCGCCCAAACGCCCCGCCCGGGAGGACGTCGACGAGGCGGCGGACCGGTCGCCGGTCGACGAGGAGTGGGTCCAGCGGGAGCGACTCCAGGAGGACATGCTCAACCGGCCGGTCCGGATCTTCCGCCGTTTCATGGCCGTGGTGGCGGCGGGCATCTTCGCCCTCGGGGTGACGCAGATGCTCGCGTGGTCGTTCGTGATGCTCGGGCTGGTCGCCGCCGGCGGCGTGGCCGGCATCTGCACCTACGCGATCGCCCAGGGCAACCGTGCCGTCGGCGTCCGGGTCAACGAGCGGCTCGCGCGGGAGCAGCGGGCGCAGGAGCGGCGCGAGCGCGACATCCAGGCGGCCCAGGAGCAGCACGCCGACGAGTACCGAGCCTGGGCCGACAAGAAGAGCGCGTTCGACAAGCAGCTGAGCTGGTACGCCGTGGCGGTGCCCGACGAGATCGACCGCGTCGACGTCGCCGGCGGGACGCTTCCCGGCTGGTCGGCGCTGATCACCTTGATCGGCGCGACCCGGCTCTACAGCGGCGGCCACCTCACCGTGCTCGACCTGTCCGAGGGCGCCATCGCCAAGGACCTCATCGAGCTGGCCAAGCGGGGCGGCGACGACCCCCTGGTGTGGGTCCTTCCCGTGGACCTGCCGCGGCTCGACCTGGGCGCCACGCTCAAGCCGGAGGCCTTCGCCGACGTGCTCGCCCACGTGGTGAGCGTGAGCGAGGAGACCAGCAGGGACATCGGCTTCGACAACGCCATCCTGGAACGGGTCCTCGAGGTGCTCGGGGAGAAGGCCACGATCAGCCAGGTCACCGCGGCGCTCAGGGCTCTCGCACAGGTGGGCGACCCGCGTGACGACATGAAGTACGGCCTGCTCACCGCGAGCCAGCTCGAACGCATCGGCACGCTGTTCGGCCGCGGCGTCGCCGACCGGGTGGTGATCGAGCGCGCCTGGGCGCTCGAGTCGCAGTTGCGCAAGCTGGAGACGCTGGGCACAGAGGCCGTACGGCTGCCGCCGGCACGCCTGCGCGTGGTGAGCATGGACCGCCAGGCAGGGGTGTTCGGCAACCGGGTGCTCGGCACCTACGTGGCCACCGCGCTCACGCACATCCTGCGCCAGTCGCCGGCGAGCGAGCGGCCCTGGTACCACACGATCATCGTGGCCGGGGCGGACAAGTTACGCGGCGACGTGCTCGACCGGCTCATGGACGCCTGCGAGACGTCCCGCACGGGCCTGGTGCTGACCTACCGCAGCCTCACCCCGACGGTCCGGGAACGGCTGGGCAGGGGCCACGCCGCCGTCGCGTTCATGCGCCTGGGCAACGCGGAGGACGCCAGGGTCGCGAGCGAGCACGTCGGCACCGAGCACCGCCTGGAGCTGGCCCACCTCACCGAGACGTTCAGCTCGTCCGTCCACCCCCCGAGCGGCTTCTACACCTCCACGGTCGGCGTGGGCCGTACCGGGCCGGAGGAGAAGGGGGATGGCGACCTCAGGGAGGACATCACCGAGTCGACCGAGTGGGGGCGCACCGCTCCCCAGGTCGCCGAGGGCATGCTGCAGCGCTCACGGGAGTTCCTCGTCGAGCCGCACCAGCTCCAGCAGCTGCCCACCACGTCGGTGATCGTCACGCACGCGACCGCCGAGGGGCGTCAGGTCAGGCTCGCGGACGCCAACCCGGCGATCCTCACGTTCCCCAAGACCACGCTGGGTGAGTTCCAGGAGCTCCGGCGGGTCGCGCTGCGGCAGGAGGAGCCCGAACCCGTCGAGCTCGACGAGGACGCGCCGCCGCCGAACCTCGGTCCTCCGCCGCCCCGGCTCGATTGGCGGAAGCGGCCATGACACCGTCCGGATCCGGTAAGGGCATCGTCAACAGGGATGTGGGCACGTGATCGTTGAAGGAGTCTCTCCCCTGTTCGTCGTCAAGTGAGGGGTCTCATGCATCCGTTCCCCTTGAGCGGGCCGTGGTACCGGATCCAGGCGATCGCCGCGCCGTCGCGGAGTTCGTCCGCGGAGTGGGACTTCGTCACCGTTCTCCCGGCCGTGCTGTCCGCCGCTCAGCGCGACCGCCCATTCGTCATCGGCTGGTTGTCGCGTGGTTCGGGTGCGCCGCTCGAGCTCATCACCAACGCGGGGCCGCTGACGCCGCCCCGGCCGCCCAAGCGCGCGGTCGCCAGCGACGAGGCGCCCGTAACGGGTCCCCAGCCGCTGCTGTTCCCCGGCGGCGCCCGCGGGGTCGAGATCGGGGAGGAGTGGCTCGCCGACCTGGCCGACCTGGTCTGGACGCCGTGCCCCGGCAGGCAGGCGCCCCCGCTGTACGGCAGGCGCGAACCCGAGCCCGACGAGCACAAGCGGCCGACGCTGTTCGAGTCGACGCTGGTCACGTTGATGTCGCGGCCGTTCGGCTGGGTGGTCGTGGCCGAGCCGACCGACCTCCTCGACACCGAGGTGGCGCATCTGCGCACCCAGCTGAACGTCCTGCGCCAGTACGGCGACGCGTCGGAGAGGTCCAGGTTCGACGCCGAGCGCGCGGAACGCAGGATGCAGGAACTCGACGCCTTCCGCGAGGCCGGGCTGTGGAACGTCCGCGTGCTCGCGGGGGCCGCCGGTCCCGACGAACTGCGGCAGCTCGCCCCCGTCCTGGTCGGCTCGGTCGAGATGAGCCACCACCCCTACCGGCTCCGCAGCGCCATGTCGGTACCGGCCCTGTCCGGGGCCGAGCGCGGCATCACCGAGGGCGAGTCCGTGTACGGCTTCGCCGAGGCGCTGGCCGTCAACCTGCAGGACTCCGCGGACGGGGCGGGCGCGCCGTTCGCCGCCACCGCGGGAGCCCTCGCCGCCCTCGCGGGCCTGCCGCGCCGGGAGGTCCCGGGCGTGCGCGTCGTCGACGCCGGCTACTTCGACGTGACGAGTGAGGCGGAGACTGAGGGCTCGTCCGAACTGATCGACCTCGGCGCGATCGTGGACGGCCAGGACCGGGCGGTGGGGGCGTTCCGGGTGCCCCTGGCCACGCTGAACCGCCACGCCTTCATCACCGGCGCCACCGGCTCGGGCAAGTCGCAGACCGTCAGGCACCTGCTGGAGGAGCTCACCAAGGCCGGGATCCCGTGGCTGGCCATCGAGCCGGCCAAGTCGGAGTACGCCGCGATGGCGGGCCGGGTCGAGAACCTGGCGCCGCTGACCGTCATCAACCCGTCCGCGCCGGACAACGTGCCCTTCAGCGTGAACCCGCTGGCTCCCGAGCCCGGGTATCCGGTGCAGGCGCACATCGACATGGTCCGCGCGCTCTTCATGGCGGCCTTCGACGCCGAGGAGCCGTTCCCGCAGATCATGTCCCTGGCCCTCCAGCGGGTGTACGAGGCGAACGGCTGGGACGTCGTCACCGGCGGCGGGATCCCCGGCGCGGCGGTGCAGCCGGCCGTGCCGACGCTCGAGCAGTTGCAGCAGCACGCCCTGGAGGTCATCCAGGAGATCGGTTACGGCAACGAGGTGCAGGCCGACGTCGAGGGGTTCATCAGCCTCCGGCTGCGGAGCCTGCGGGTGGGCAGCGCCGGCCGCTTCTTCGAGGGGGGCCACCCGGCCGACATCGGCGGCCTGCTCCAGCGCAACGTGGTGCTCGCCATCGAGGACGTGGCCAACGACGAGGACAAGGCGTTCCTGATGGGCACGCTGATCATCCGCATCGTCGAGCACCTGCGGATGCGCGCCAGGCAGGACCCGCGGGGCGAGGACGGCCCGCCCGGCCTCCGGCACGTCATCGTGATCGAGGAGGCCCACCGCCTGCTCAGGGACCGCGGCTCGCAGCGGGCCTCCACCCACGCGGTCGAACTGCTGGCCGGCATGCTCGCCGAGATCAGGGCGTACGGCGAGGGCATCATCGTCGCCGAGCAGATCCCCACGAAGCTGGTCTCCGACGTGGTGAAGAACACCGCGCTGAAGGTCGTCCACCGTCTGCCGGCCGAGGACGACCGCCGGCTCGTCGGCGCGGCGATGAACCTGAGCGAGGACCAGTCCCGGCAGGTCGTCTCGCTCCAGCCGGGGTACGCGGCGGTCTTCGCCGACGGGATGGACCGTCCGCTGCGCATCCAGGTGCCGCTGGGGGAGGACCGCGAGCGGGCCATGCTGAGCCCGGTGCCGCCCATCTGCGGCCGCCGATCGGCCGCCTGCGGCCGCGAGTGCCGTACGGGCAAGGCCTGCACGCTGGTGGAGCTGCGCGAGGCCGACCTCCTCGCCGTGGCGCCGGAGTGGGCGTGGCTGCGGATCTGGACCGACACCGTGATCCTCTCCTTCGTGACCAACCGCTCGCTGCCGGGTGTGCCACGCGTGCTCGCCGACATCTGGGGCGAGCTGCCGGTCAAGCGCAGGGAGTGCCTGCTCGCCACCCTCACCGAGCGCGGTGTCGCCCGCAGGTCGTGGTCGTTGCGTACCTGGTTCGACCCCACACTGCTCACCGAGAAGGCCGCCGATGTCGCCGCTGGGCTGCTCGACCCGGAGGAGAGGGAGCAGCCGATGCAGGCCGGGGAGCGGCCGGGGGCGGCCTGGGTCATCCCGCAGGTCCGCTGGCTGCACGAGGTCGACAGGCTGTTCCCCTTCGGCCATCCCGCACCCGACCTGCGCAGCGCCGCTCCGGCGATGGAGTACGCCCTGTTTGGCACCGATCCCGTCGGCCGGCCGTACGCGCATCAGGGGGTGAACGGGTCCGCGCCGGTGGGCGAGGGCGGCGTCGCGGTGGGGGTCAGGACCGAGCTGCTGGGACACCGGGCCAAGGCTCTGCGTCATCACCCCCTGTCGATGGAGGTGGACCGCAACCGCGCCCTCGCGTGGCGGGTCATCCTCGGCGACGACGAGCACGAGGGCATCCAGCGGGACGTGGGGACGGTCGCCATCGGCGTTGAGCCGAAGGACCGGGTCAAACACGTCGCCCAGACGATGGGCGCCGGGTGGCTGGAGACCGTCCTGTCCTGGCCCCGCCGGTTCGTCCTCCCCTTCGACGGAGACACCCCTCCGGAGCTGTCCTTCCTCGGGGCGTGATCATGCACAGGTTCGGGGAAATCCTCATTCACCTGCATCTTCGCAGTCCGTGATCATGCACAGGTTCGCCGATGGCACCTCCCGCCTGCGTCTGCACGGTTCGTGATCATGCAGTCCCGTACGGCCCCGAGCCGCGAGGCGGCCGGTGGTGGAGCGCGGATAGGATCTCGGGCATGAGTCAGCTTCCGTTGCGGGCGCAGCTCGCCAGTGCCTTGGGCCGCACGGCCGCGACGCTGTCCAGAGCCACCGGACGCGGCGACGGGTCCGTCATCGGCGGCAGGGTCGGGCTCATGCTGGAGCCCGACCTGTTGCGCAAGCTCGCGTCGGACCGCAAGCTCGCCCTCGTCAGCGCCACCAACGGCAAGACCACGACGACACGTCTGATCGCCTCGGCGCTCATGGAGCTGGGCGAGGTCGCCACCAACGCCTTCGGCGCGAACATGCCCGCCGGGCACGTGTCGGCGCTGTCAGGGGCGAAGCACGCGCCGTTCGCCGTCCTCGAGGTCGACGAGAAATACCTCCCCGAGGTGCTGGACACGACCAACGCCGGCATCGTCACCCTCATGAACCTCAGCCGCGACCAGATGGACCGCGCGGCCGAGATCTGGCTGCTCGCCCAGAAGTGGCGTCGCGCGTTCGCGGGCAAGCCCGCGCACGTGATCGCCAACTGCGACGACCCCCTGGTCACCTGGGGTGCGTCCACGGCGGCCCGGGTGACCTGGGTGTCGGGCGGGCAGCGCTGGCGTGAGGACTCGTGGTGCTGCCCCGAGTGCGGCGGCCCGCTCGACCGCGGCGGTTCCCGGGAGATGGGGCAGCAGGGGTCGGTCCACTGGGCCTGCCGCGAGTGCACCTTCCACCGGCCCGAGCCCGACTGGATCCTCGACGGCGAGGACGTGATCGACCCGCACGGCCGGCGCTGGCGGCTCGATCTGCAGCTTCCCGGCGAGGCCAACCGGTCCAACGCCGCGATCGCGCTCGCCACGGTGGACGCGTTCGGCCTCGACCCGGCGCGGGCGATCCCGAGACTGCGGACGGTCGCGTCGGTCGCGGGCCGTTACACGACGGTGGAGCGCGACGGGCGTGCGATGCGGCTGCTGCTGGCCAAGAACCCGGCGGGCTGGCTGGAGGCCTTCGAGGTCTCCGACCCGAGGCTTCCGATCATCCTGTCCATCAACGCCCAGGGGCCGGACGGACGGGACACCTCGTGGCTGTGGGACGTCGACTACCGCATCCTCCGGGGGCGGCCCGTCTTCGTGACCGGCGAACGGCGTCTCGACCTGGCCCTGCGTCTCGACGTCGCCGGCATCCCGTTCCAGCTCTGCGACTCGTTCGACCAGGCGGTGGCCACGCTGCCGCTGGGCAGGATCGACGTGATCGCCAACTACACCGCGTTCCAGCAGATCCGGACGGAGTTCGGCCGTGCAGTCTGAATTGACAATCGTCTGGATCTATCCGGACCTGCTCAGCACCTACGGCGACCAGGGCAACGTGCTGGTCCTGGAGCAGCGGGCCCGTGCCCGGGGCGTGCCGGCGCGGATCCACTACGTCCGGTCGTCCGACCCGGTGCCCCAGCAGGGCGACATCTACCTCATCGGCGGTGGCGAGGACCGCCCGCAGATCCTCGGGGCCGAGCGGTTGCGCAAGGACGGCGGGCTCCAGATGGCGGTTGCCCGCGGTGCCGCGCTGCTGGCGGTGTGCGCGGGCTACCAGATCATGGGCTCGGTGTTCGGCGGCGAGGAGGGGCAGCCCGTGCCCGGACTCGAACTGCTCGACATCAGCTCCAGCCGGGGTGAGCGGCGCGCGGTCGGCGAGCTTGCCGCTGAGGTGGATCCGGCGCTGCGGCTGCCCACGCTGACGGGGTTCGAGAACCACATGGGCGTCACCCGGCTTGGTCCGGGGGTGCGGGCCCTGTCGCGGACGATCGTCGGCACGGGCAACGGCGACGGCACCGAGGGATGCGTCGCCGGGAAGATCGTCGGTACGTACCTGCACGGCCCGGCGCTCGCCCGCAATCCCGCGCTGGCCGACCTGCTGCTCTCGTGGGCGATCGGGCCGCTGCCCCCGATGAACGACGACTGGTATCAGCGGCTGCGCGACGAGCGGCTCGCGGCCGTCCTGGGCGAAGACGCCTCCAACCCGCCCGAGGGTTCCCGCCGGTAGGCGCGGCGGGGCCGGCGGGTGATCAGCCCGTACGGCTCCCGCCGGCTAGTACACCAGGGCCTGGACGCCCTCGGCGAGCACCTCTTCGACGAAGGTGGAGGCTCCCGCGATGCGGACACCGTCGATGATGTCGTCGACGGTGATCTCGCGGCGTGCGGCGCACTGGGTGCAGAGGGTCACGCGTCCACCCGCGAGCACGGCGTCGAGCAGGTCCGCCAGCGGGGCGGCCTCCGGGAGGACGAACTCCTTCGCACGACCGGGCAGCGCGAACCACGCGGATTCGCCGGTGAGCCACAGGGATACCGGAACGCCGCTGGCCAGCGCGGCCGCCGCGACGGTGAACGCCTGGTTGCACCGCTCCGGTGCGTCCGCACCGGCCGTCACCTTGATCACCAGTGATCGTGCCATGGTGGCAGCCTAGTCGGCGGCCGATGCTCGCGCGTCGGCGCATACCGGATAAGTCAGCACAAGTCCTGTGAAGGCCGTCGCCCCGGCGATCCGGACCGCGTCCGGGCATCTAAGCTCGTGTTCCATGGACGCACATCCCGACCTCGAACCGATCGCCTTCCTCCTGGGCCGTTGGGAGGGGGCCGGCGTGATCGGCTACCCCACCATGGAGAGCGCCAATTTCGGCCAGGAGGTGGAGTTCGGGCACAACGGCAAGCCGTTCCTGACCTACCGGAGCCGCTCCTGGCTGCTGGACGCCGAGGGCGCCAAGGTCCGCCCGCTCGCCACGGAGACCGGATTCTGGCGGATCCAGCCCGAGCGCCAGCTCGAGGTCTGTCTCGCCCACCCCACGGGCATCGTGGAGATCTATGTGGGGGAGGTCGTCTTCCACAAGATCGAGCTGCGGACCGACGTCGTCGCCCGTGCGGCGAGCGCCAAGGAGTACACGGCGGGCCACCGGCTTTACGGCCTGGTCAACGGCAATCTGATGTACGCCTACGACATGGCGGCCGTGGGTCAGCCGCTGCAGTCGCACGCCTCCGCTGAGCTCAAGAAGGTCGCGGACTTCGAGCCGGAGGACTGAACAGGCGGCCGGTGGAGAATGCCGGCCAGGCAGGTTTTGCTTCTCCAGAAAAGAAAAGAACCCCGGGCGGCCTCCGCCTCATGGTGAGGCGGGCCGGCTGGACCAATGGCCGAGAAGTGCTCCTCGGCCGCCGGCAGCCCGGGGTTCCGGTGTCTGTTGAGGATTTCGCCGGGACGTCAAAGACATCCAGACGGAAGGTCCGAATGGACGACGTCCTAGCGGACAGCCACCTCGCTAGTCCAATAATGATCAACCATTGCTCGGACCACCTCCCTTCTGCGTGCTTGTACGTTATGCGAGCGCCGGAGACGGGGGCAAGCGATTATGCGGGGGGCCGAAATCCCGGCGAGACGCACGTATCGGTGACGCCTCGTAGACTCGGTTCATGGCTGAGACCTGGCATGAGGAGCTGCGTGCACGCGGCTACCGGATCACTCCTCAGCGCCAGCTGGTGCTGGAGGCGATCACCGAGCTCGGGCATGCCACGCCCGAGGACATATGCTCGCGCGTCCAGGAGACCGCCCGTGGAGTGAACATCTCCACCGTCTATCGCACCGTGGAGTTGCTCGAGGAGCTGGGGCTCGTCTCCCACACCCATCTCGGGCATGGGGCGCCCACCTATCACCTCGCCTCGGAGGCGGATCACGTCCATCTGGTCTGCCGCTCCTGCAGCAAGGTGACGGAGGTCGCTCCGGACCTGGTCAACGGCTTGGTGGACGTTCTCGACGACCGGCTGGGCTTCGCCACCGACGTCCGTCACCTCACCGTCTTCGGCCGGTGCGGAGACTGCCGCTGATCCGCGGATCCGCCCGGACCGGGTCCGTACGGGACCGAATAGCCTTGAGGTATGCGGAGCCCATTGCTTGACACACCGGGAGCGGTCGCGGCCGTGGCGCCGGACGAGACGATCGCAGCGCACTACGGGGAGCCCTACGCCGAGCAACGTGCGCTCGCGGCCGGCCAGGCGCTGGTCGACCGGAGCAACAGGGAGATCGTCCGGGTCTCCGGGCCCGACCGGCTGACCTGGCTGAACGACCTGAGCTCCCAGCGGCTCGACACCCTTGCGCCGGGCACGCCCACCGAGACGCTGTTCCTCGATCTGCAGGGCCGCGTCCAGCACCACCTCACGCTCGTGGACGACGGCGACGCGGTGTGGGCGCACGTGGAGCCGGGCACCTCGGCCGAACTGGTCGGGTTCCTGGAGAAGATGCGGTTCATGTTGCGGGTCGAGGTGGCCGACATGACCTCCGACTACGCCGTGGTCACCGTCGCCGCACCCGGGGCAGTTCCCGCGGTCGCCCCGCCCGAGGGCGCTGTCGCCATCGGCGGCGACTTCCTGGTGCCGCGGGGCACGCTGGCCGACGTCCCGGCCGCGCTGGGCCTGAGGCTCGCCGGCATCTGGGCGTACGAGGCGCTCCGCATCGAGGCGCACCAGCCGAGACTCGGCTTCGAGACCGACCACAAGGCGATCCCGCATGAGGTCGGCTGGATCGAGCAGGCCGTCCATCTCAACAAGGGCTGCTACCGCGGGCAGGAGACCGTCGCGCGGGTCCACAACCTGGGCCATCCGCCGCGGCGCCTGGTGTTCCTGCACCTCGACGGCAGCGTGGACACGTTGCCCGCCCACGGCTCACCGGTCACGCTCGGCGCCGGAACCGCCGCCGAGACGGATCCGGAGACTGCGGAGCCGGGCCAGATCGGCTTCGTCGGCTCTTCCGCGCGCCATCACGAACTCGGCCCGATCGCCCTCGCGCTCGTCAAGCGGACCGTCCCCGTCGACGTCGAACTGCTCGCGGGCGGCGTCGCGGCGACGCAGGAGGTCATCGTGCCGCCGGACGCCGGTCGCAACGTGAAGATCGACCCGGCCCTCCGCCGACGGCTTCGCTGACCTGCTGAGAGCGACCGGCCGACCGGGCCCGAAGGGGCACTGTTCAGAGCCCGGGGACGTCAAGCACGAGCGTGATGGGGCCGTCATTGGTCAGGGAGACCTGCATGTCGGCCCCGAACACGCCCGTCTCGACGCGTGCTCCCTGCGCCCTCAGTTCGGCGACGACGGCGTCCACCAGCGGCTCGGCGACGGGACCGGGGGCCGCCGACTGCCAGGTGGGGCGGCGTCCCTTGCGTGCGTCGCCGTACAGCGTGAACTGGCTGATCACGAGCAGCGGGGCGCCGACGTCCGAGCAGGACTTCTCGCCGTGGAGGATCCGCAGTCCCCACAGCTTGCCGGCCAGCCGGGCCGCCTCGGCCGGCCCGTCGGAGTGGGTGACGCCCACGAGGACGAGGAGGCCGGGCTCGTCGATCGCTCCGACCACCTTGCCGTCCACCGTGACCGACGCTGAGCTGACTCGTTGGACCACCGCACGCATGGCCCCGCATTCTGCCACGTGCGGGCGCTTCGTAGACTGCCCGCTATGTCCGATCTGATCGTCGAAGTGGTTCGTTCAGGGTTTGTCGAGTCCGTTCACCGGGTCCGGGTGTACGCGGTGGACGCCCACGGCGCACCCGTCATGGTTCACGGTGACACGTCAAGCCTGGTGTCCCCCCGTTCGTCGATGAAGCCGCTGCAGGCGCTCGCCATGGTCCGGGCCGGCCTGCCCGTGGAGAACGAACTGCTCGCGCTCGCCTGCGGCAGTCACGGCGGGGAGCGGTTCCACATCGACGGGGCACGGAAGATCCTCGCCGGAGCGGGGCTGGACGAGTCCGCCCTACGCTGTCCGGAGGACCTGCCTCTGGACACCGAGGCACTCCACCAGGTCCTGCGCGAACAGGGCGGGCCGAGCAGGATCCTGATGAACTGCTCGGGCAAGCACGCGGCCATGCTCGCCACCTGTGTGGCGAACGCGTGGCCCGTCGACGGCTACCTGCACCCCGGCCATCCCCTGCAGCGGGCGATCAGGTCCACGGTCGAGGAGCTCACCGGGGAGCGCGTCGCGGCCACCGGCGTCGACGGGTGCGGCGCCCCGCTGTTCTTCGTCTCCATGACCGGCATCGTGCGGGCCTTCCGCCGCTTCACCCTGGCGGACGCCGGCAGCCCCGAACGCCGTGTCGCCGACGCGATGCGCGCGTACCCCGAGTGGACCAGCGGTACGACGCGGCCCGAGGCGGCGCTCATGCGGGCGATCCCCGGCCTGATGGTCAAGGCGGGCGCGGAGGCGTTCGACGCCTTCGCCTTCGCGGACGGCCGCGCCGGCGCGGTGAAGGTCGACGACGGCGGCACACGGGCGCGTGTACCCGTCACGGTCGCCGCCCTGCGTGCTCTCGGCCTCGACGCCCCCGAGCTGACCGAGCTCGCCACCGTTCCGGTCAACGGCGGGGGAGAGCGTGTCGGCGAGATCCGGGTCCGGCCGGCCTCCGCGTGACATCCCTTCAGAACGGTTCATCTTGTCCACCGAGGCTCACTGATTAGGCTTGCTGGACATGGGACGTACGCGCCTGTATCGGAACGGGAAGCTCGAGGCTGAGGGCTTTCCCGTCGCCGATGTGTCGGAGCACCTGAAGGACCCGTCCGCCGTGGTGTGGTTCGACATGTGCGAGCCGAACGAGGAGGACCTGCGGGCGATCACCGAGGAACTGGGCATCCACGAGCTCGCGGTCGAGGATGCCCTGCAGCACAAGCAGCGCCCGAAGCTGGACGTCTACGACAGCCACAAGTTCCTCAACGTCTACGCCGTGGGGTTCGACTCCGTCTCGGGCCGGCTGGACGTCGCCGAGGCGTCGGCGTTCATCACGCCCAACGCCCTGGTGACCGTCCGGAGCTCTCCCGGGTTCGAGATCGAGGAGGTCATCAGGCGGTGGGACGAGGCGCCGGGACTCACCGAGCACGGCATCGCCTTCCTCCTGTACGGCCTGCTCGACTATGCGGTGGACACCCACTTCGACACGGTCGAGGCGATCGACGAGCAGATCGAGGTCCTGGAGGAGGGCGTCTTCGGGGAACGGGCGATCACCCAGCGCGACCAGCGCCGGACGTTCGAGATCCGCAAGAGCCTGGTGACCCTGCGCCGCGTCGTCATGCCGATGCGCGAGGTCGTCAACACCCTCATCCGCAGGACCGACGAGGTGGGCGACGGGGCGATGGCCCCGTACTTCCAGGATGTGTACGACCAGGTGCTGCGGGCCACCGAGTGGACGGAATCCCTACGGGACCTGCTGAGCAACATCCGTGAGGCGCACCTCACGATGCAGAGCAACAAGATGAATCTGATCATGAAGCGGGTGACGAGCTGGGCGGCCATCATCGCCGTGCCCACGCTGATCACCGGCTTCTACGGGCAGAACGTCCCCTTCCCCGGGTTCGAGCACTCCTGGGGATTCTGGGTGTCCACTGCCGCCATCGTGCTCGTGTCGGCCGTGCTGTACCGGTCGTTCCGCAAGCGTGACTGGCTCTGACCTGTCACTCCTCCACGGCGATCCTGAGCCGCCGGAAGCCCTTGCCCTTGTTCTCGATCTTGGCGACCCGCATCCTGCCGATCTGCTTGGTCGAGGCCACGTGGGTGCCGCCGTCCGCCTGGCAGTCGAGACCGACGATGTCGACGATGCGGACCTCCTGCACGGACTCGGGCACCAGGTTCGTCGCGGTGCGGATGATGTCCGGGATGGCGAAGGCCTCCGCGCGGGGCAGCACCCTGACGTCGATGCGCCGGTCGGCCGTCACCTCGGCGTTGCAGGCCGCCTCGACGGCCTCCTTGAAGCCGGGCGGCACCTCGGTGAGGTTGAAGTCCATCCGGGCGACGAGCGGCTCCATGTTGCCGCCGGTGACCAGCGCGCCGAAGTCACGGAACACGACCCCGCAGAGCACGTGCAGAGCGGAGTGCGTGCGCATCAGCGCCGAACGCCTCTCATCGGCGACGGCGGCTCTGACCACGGTGCCGGGAACGGGAAGCGGCTCGCCCTCGGCGGGGATCAGGTAGAGGTCGTCGCCCTTGCGCACGCCCGCGATGCGCGTCTCCACTCCCTGCCAGAGGAGGGTGCCCTCGTCGGCGGGCTGGCCGCCGCCTCCCGGATAGAACGCCGAACGGTCGAGCACGATCCCGTCGGGGGAGGAGGCGAGGACGACCGCCTCCCAGTCGCGCAGGTTCTGGTCGGCGAGTTCGAGGCGTTCGGTGCGCCCGAGAGCATCGGTTCCCATGCTCGGCAGCCTAGAGCCAACCTCGGCCGCCTCGCCCGCCGAGGCCTACCAGAGGACTGCGGAGGCTTGTCAGGCTTACCAGGGGCCGTAGGGACCCTGGTTGCCGCCGCCCCTGCGGTGGTCGTTCACCGCGGGCTTCACGTCGGCCAGGTAGATGCCCGCCGCGATGACGGCCGCGATCGTGAAGATGCTCAGCGGATTCAGGTACCTCACCACGGCGGCGAAGGTGAACAGCGTCGCGAACCCCAAGATGATCAGCCACAGCGGCTTGGTCTGCTTGCCCGCGGCGGGGAAGGCGGCCTTGGGGATGCGGATCGCGTGGATCAGCGCCCATGCGGAGAGGATCAAGGCCCCGACGCTGAGCAGCCAGAAGATCAGATCCAGCACGCCGTTAACAGGCCCGAACATGGACTCTCCCAGACGGTCAATCGGTGGCGGACGCTCCCACACTAATGCGCCGGGGCGTTCTGTGTCGCGAGCGAGAGAGCCGTATCACCCCGGGACGGCATTCACCCCGGGACGGCGAACGGCCCGCCCCCGGGCTCGGGGGGCGGGCCGGGCGACGCGTCGCATCGCGGTGCCGTCGTCAGGAGTGCGAGCGCTTGGCGCCGGACTTCCTGGCGGTTCCCGTGGTGGTCCGCTTGGCGGCGCCGTGGGCGGCCGTCCCGTTGGCGGAGGTCCCGTTGGTGCTCGCGGACTCGGCGACCTCGGCGAGCTCGTGGGCGGCCTCACCGCTCACCTTGCTCACGATCTTGCGGCCGCGGAGGGCGAACTCCTCGTAGAGCTCGGTGACCCGGGCGGCGGCGGTGTCGGCGTACGCCTTGGCCTTCTCGGGGAAGTCCTTGGCGACGGCCTCGGCCCTGTCCTGCACGGTGGTGGCGTACTCCCGCGCCCTGACGGGAAGGTCCTTGGCGGTCTCCCGCAGGTCGCCCTGGCGTGACTGGAACCTCTGCAGCTGCTCGGGCAGCTCGCGGAGCTTCTCCACCGCGTAGTCCCCGGCGCCGGTCAGCGCGTAGAACGGCTTGGACTCGGTGATCTTCTTGACCTCGGTGGCGAGGGTCATGGACTATCCTTCCTTCTCCGGCGTGATGCCGTTACGTGGGGGAACCGGGTCGTCCCCGAGATCATCGGCCGATTGCGGCGGCCGATCGGAATCAGCGGCCCGGTTCTCCTTGTGGAACGATTCGTAGATATCGATGAGCACCTGGCGCTGCCGCCCGGTGAGTGTGACGTCGGCCCGGATCGCCGCGAGCACGTCGCTGTGGGGCTCACGGTCCTCGATGAGGCCGGCCTGCACGTACAGCGCCTGGGCCGAGATGTGCAGCCCCTTGGCGATCTGGTTCAAGATCTCCGCGCTCGGCTTGCGCAGTCCTCTTTCGACCTGGCTCAGGTAGGGGTTCGACACCCCTGCCTGGGCGGCGAGCTGACGGAGAGAGATCTTCGCCTGCTGCCGCTGCTGGCGGATGTACTCGCCGAGCGAGCCGACCTTGGGCAGTTCCATGCCCCAAGTCTGCATCAGGGTGCTTGCAATTGCAAACTACTCGATAAACACCAGCTAGCACCCAACGGTCAGTTGGGAATCAGCCAAAGCAGCGGGGCGGACGCGGTCAGCAGAACGGAGCCGAAAAGGATCAGGTACCGGGTGTGGGCCGGCAGCTCCACCGCCGGATTGACGAGGCGGTTGACGCGGGCCATCACGTTCGACGCCGCGGAGGCGCCCAGGGCCCCCTGCGGAGTGGGCAGCGGCGAGGCGGAGCCGAACCGGAGCAGGGCCGTCGCCAGCGGCTTGGGATAGCAGTTGCGCAGGGCGCGGTCGTCGGCCGCCATCTCGATCAGCAGGCTCACCGACGCGTAGGCGTCGCGGACCACGGCCGACCACGGCAGGGCCCTGCGGAGCGCGGCGAACGGCAGCAGCACCAGGTCGTGCCGCTCCCGCACGTGGGCGGCCTCGTGGGCGAGCACCGCGTCGAGCTCGTCGGGCGACAGCAGACTCAGCGTCCCGTCGCTGATCACGACGTGCGACTTCTTCAGCCCCGGCAGGCAGTAGGCGGCGGCGCCGGGGAAGTCCACCACGCGGACTCCGGGCACGGCGGGCTCGTCCCTGGCGATCAGCGAGAGCAGCACGCGGTGCCGGTGCCGGGCCCGGAGCGTCTGGGTTCCGGCGGCGAGCAGGACGACCACCAGGACGGCCAGCAGCGCGAGCCCCGCGGCGAGGGAGCCGAGCCGTACCACGTCATGCGGTTCGGCGACGCCGTACTCCAGCGTGATGAGCAGGGCGGCGAGACCGTGGACGACACCCCGCCTGTACGGCTCGAGTGCGTAGGCGAGCAGGGCGCCGGTGGAGGCGAGTCCCCAGGTCACCCCGAGTGACTGCCACAGGAGGATGGCCGTGCGAGGGGCGCGCCACGTCCAGCGCGCCGCCGTCAGCCGCCACGCCGCCAGGGCGCAGATCGTGGCCAGGGCCGCTAAGACCGCCGCCGCGATCACTCCTCCTCCAGCTCCGTGAGGGCTTTTCGCAGGATCTCCGCCTCGGTGCCGGAGACGGCCTGCGCGAAGCGCGTCAGCGCCGCGTCACGGTCACCGGTCATGTCCAGGGCCTCGAGCATGAGCTCGGCGACGTAGGCGTCGCGGCTCGCGGCAGGCTGGTAGCGCCAGGCGCGGCCGTCCCTGGTACGGGTGAGGAATCCCTTGCGAGAGAGCCGATCGAGTACGGTCATCACAGTGGTGGGCGCGAGATCGCGATCCTCGATCATGCGCCCGACCTCGCGGGCGGTCAGCGGGGCGTTCTCCGCCCAGAGGATGTCCATGATGCTGCGTTCAAGCTCGCCGAGACCCTTCACGACGTTCAGCCTACCTGGGGTAGTACTACGTCCCGTAGAGAGGTGAGACAGATGAAGCTCGTTCTGGTCGAGGGCGACATCACCGAGCAGCGTGTGGACGCGATCGTCAACGCGGCCAACTCCTCGTTGATGGGGGGCGGCGGGGTCGACGGCGCGATCCACAGGCGCGGCGGTCCCGAGATCCTGGAGGAGTGCCGGGCGCTGCGCGCCTCGCGGTACGGGCGTGGACTTCCCGTGGGCGCGGCGGTGGCCACCACGGCCGGCCGGCTTCCGGCCCGGTGGGTGATCCACACCGTCGGGCCCGTGTACTCGCGGAGCGAGGACCGGTCCCATCTGCTGGCCTCCTGCTATCGGGAGTCGCTGCACGTGGCGGACTCGCTGGGCGCCTCGACCGTGGCCTTCCCCGCCGTCTCGACCGGAATCTACCGATGGCCGATGGCGGACGCCGCCCGCATCGCCCTCGCGGCGGTACGGCAGGCCGGGGCCGTCGTCACTGAGGTCCGTTTCGTGCTGTTCAGTCCCGCAGCTTATGCGGAGTTCGAGCAGGCCTTGGCGGACATGGGGTAAGCGTTCGGCCAAGTCTCGACTTCGGGTGCCGGAACAGTCAGAGCCACTTGATCAGGTAGATCTCATCGCGTTCCTCACCGGGGGCGAGCCGGATCGAGCGCGCGACCCGGCCGACCTCGTGGTAGCCCACGCTCGCGTAGAAGCCGTCCACACCAGTGCCGCCCCGGCAGGTGAGCTGGAGCGCCTCCAGCCCGAGCTCTCTCGCGGCGTCGTCCGCCGCGAGCATCAGGGCCCTGCCGTAGCCCAGGCCCTGGTACTTGGGGTGGACCATGACCCGCACCACCCACCGCCAGTGCGCCCGCAGCCCGGACCCGTTGTCCGCCAGGATGAGCCAGCAGGCCACGCGGTCCTCGTCGTCGAAGCCGACCAGCACGTGGTCGGAGGTCCGGCCGAACGCCTTCTCGGCCGTCGGCCTGATGTCGTCCGGTGTCACGGGAGGGACGAATCCGACGGCGCCGCCCGCGTTGGTGACCTCGGTCCAGCAGTCGAGGAGCTCCTCGAACAGTTCGCCGGTCATCTCGGGGGCAAGGACGAAACGCATGAATCGGACGTTATCAATCGATGGTGAACGGCGAACTACGGGCCGACGGCGGACCAGGGCAGCGTGAGCTCGCCCAGCCGCCACCGCGCGGGACCCCCGGCCGGGGGCCCCGAGACGATCGGCCAGTCGCCCGTCAGCGCCTCGGCCGTCCTGATCCAGCGCTGGCGGTGACCGTACGAGCCGTAGGGGGCGCAGGCGGCCCAGGCGCGGTCCCAGTCGGTCAGGAACGCGTGGACGCGCTCACCGGGCACGTTGCGGTGGATGAGCGTCTTGGGGAGCCGCTCCGCGAGGTCGGAGGGACGCTCGAAGCCGGTGAAGCGGGCCGCGAACGTCAGCGTCCGCGGACCCTCCGCCCCGAGTGCCGCCCACACCGCGCGATGGCCCACCTCGGAGCAGGTTCCCTCGACGATCACTCCGGCGGGGTCGATCCTCGACCGCATCAGGTCCCAGTGCCGCCAGGCCTCGGCCTCGCCGTACTGCCGGAGCACGTTGAACGCCCGCACGACCAGCGGGGACCGCGAGACCGGCAGTTCGAAGCCGCCTCTCCTGAACGACAACCCCTCCTGCTCGTACGGCTTGGCCGCGGCGACCCGCGCGGGGTCGATCTCCACGCCGACGACCTCGACGGCCGGGTGCACCCGCCGGAGCCGGGTGAACAGCTCGTAGGTCGTGATGTGCGAGGCGCCGTAGCCGAGATCCACCACCAGCGGCCGCACGTCGGCCGAGGACCTGAGCAGCGGGCCGTAGACGGCGGAGATCCACCGATCGGACCGCCGCAGCCGGTTGTGGCCCGTGGTCCCGCGGGTGACCTCCCCGACCGGCCGCAGGGAGGGGCGCGCCGTCACGCGCCCTGCGGGACGCGGTACACCTTGTGCTGCGCCGCCTGCGCGCGCGGCCGGACGACCAGCCGGTCGATGTTCACATGGGAGGGCCGCGTGACGGCGAAGGCGATCACGTCGGCGATGTCGTCGGCGGTCAGCGGGTTCGGTACGCCCTCGTAGATCTTGGCGGCCTTCGCCGCGTCGCCGCGGAAGCGGGTCAGCGAGAACTCCTCGGTCTGCACCATCCCCGGCGCCACCTCGATGATCCGCACCGGCTCGCCGACGAGCTCCAGGCGGAGCGTCTCGGTCATCGACGACTGGGCGTGCTTGGCCGCGCAGTAGCCGCCGCCACCCTCGTAGGAGACGAGCCCGGCCACCGACGTGAGCATCAGCAGGACGCCGTCGCCCGACTCGATCAGCTTGGGCAGGAGGGCCTGCGTCATCCGCAGTGAGCCGAGCACGTTCACGTCGTACATGCGCTGCCAGTCGTCCAGCAGGCCGCCGGCGACCGGTTCCAGGCCGAAGGCGCCGCCCGCGTTGTTGACCAGCACGTCGCAACGGTCCAGTGACGACGCGAAGGCGGCCACTGACTCGTCGGAGGTCACGTCGAGTGTGGCGGGCCGGATCGACGGGACCTCGGCGGCCAGTTTGTCGAGACGCTCACGCCGCCGTGCCGCGGCGACGACGTCGAACCCCTCGGCCGCGAGGCGGCGGGCCGTCGCCTCGCCGATGCCGCTGCTCGCCCCGGTCACCACTGCGGTCTTCGTCATGGTTCCTCCGCGCCCCTGAGAAAATCCGTCAAGGGCCGACATTCTTTCAGGGTCGCGTCCCGGAGCCGGTCGCCGAGGGGCCAGGGAATCTCGCTGAGATCCTTTCGGTTATAACGATCTCGGAGGTGGTTCGGGTGGCGCTCAGACGGCGTCGGGTCAACCGGGTGGCGACGATCAGTGTTCACACGTCTCCGCTCGACCAGCCGGGCACCGGCGACGCGGGCGGCATGAACGTCTACATCGTCGAGGTCGCGAAACGCCTGGCCGAGCTCGGCATCGAGGTGGAGATCTTCACCCGCCAGACCGCCCGCGACCTGCCTCCCGTGGCGGAGCTCGCCCCCGGCGTCATGGTGCGTCACGTCACGGCCGGGCCGTACGAGGAGCTGGACCGCGCCGACCTCCCCGGTCAGCTCTGCGGCTTCCTGTCCGGCGTGCTGCGCACCGAGGCGATGTACGACCCTGGCCGCTATGACGTCATCCACTCCCACTATTGGCTGTCCGGCCAGGTCGGATGGCTGGCCAAGGAGCGCTGGGGCGTGCCGCTCGTGCACACCATGCACACCATGGCGAAGGTCAAGAACGCGCTGCTCGCGGCCGGAGACAGGCCGGAACCGGCCATCCGGGTGCTCGGCGAGGAGCAGGTCGTGGAGGTGGCCGACCGCCTCGTCGCCAACACCGCCGCGGAGGCCCGGGAGCTGATCGACCTCTACGACGCGCCCACCGACCGGGTCGCCGTGGTCAACCCCGGGGTGAACCTGAAGGTCTTCCAGCCCGCGTCCAAGGGCGCCGCCCGGCACAGGCTCGACCTGCCTCAGGACGCCCACGTGCTGCTGTTCGTCGGCCGCATCCAGCCGCTCAAGGCCCCCGACATCCTGCTCAAGGCCGCGGCGCGGATGGTCGAGCAGGATCCGACCCTGCGTTCGCGCCTGGTGGTCGCCTGCGTCGGCGGTCCCAGCGGCAACGGGCTCGCCCGTCCCGCCCTGCTGACCGATCTCGCCGCCGAGCTGGGCATCAGCGACATCGTCCGGCTCGCCCCGCCGGCCCCCCAGCACGAGCTCGCCGACTGGTACCGGGCGGCCGACATCACCGTCGTGCCCTCACACAACGAGTCGTTCGGCCTGGTCGCGCTGGAGTCGCAGGCCTGCGGCACGCCCGTCGTCGCCGCGTCCGTCGGCGGCCTGCGCACAGCCGTACGGGACGGCCTGTCCGGCCTCCTCGTCGACGGCCATGATCCGGACACCTGGGCGCGGGCCCTCGGCCGGCTGGTCGACCGCCCGGGCTGGCTGGACTTCCTGTCCGCCAACGCCGTACGGCATGCCGTGGGCTTCGGCTGGTCGGAGACGGCCGCCTGCCTCGCGGACGTGTACGCGGGCGCCATGGCCCAGCGGCAATGGGCTCCCGTCGCGGTCAACTCGTAGGCTGGGACCATGAGACCCGATCTGGAAGGCGTGGTGGCGTCCGCGCTCGAGTCCGCGGAGCTCTCCTACGAGCGGCCCAAGCCGGGCGCCTTCCTCGTCAAACTGCCGGGCCAGCACAAGCTCGCCACGCTGACCTGGCTCATCATCGGCGACCAGGCGCTCAACGTCGAGGCGTTCTTCTGCCGCCAGCCCGACGAGAACCACGCCGAGTTCTACCGGTGGCTGCTGCTCAAGAACGGCTCGATGTACGGCGTGCACTTCGCGATCGATCCGATCGGCGACGTCCACCTGGTCGGCCGCCTGCCCCTCGACTCCGTGACCGAGGAGGAGATCGACCGGGTGCTCGGCTGCGTGCTGACCTACTCGGACGAGTCGTTCGACCGGGCGCTGGAGCTGGGATTCGCGTCCTCGATCCGCCGTGAATGGGAGTGGCGGGTCAAGCGGGGCGAGTCCCTCGCGAACCTGCGCCCCTTCGCCCGGGTGATCGAGTCCTGACGGGGCCGACGTCAAGGGGACAGAAAGCAGCGCGCCGTTAGGATTGCCGGCATGGCTACTTTGGTGCTGCTGAGGCATGGCGAGAGCGAATGGAACGTCAAGGGCCTGTTCACAGGCTGGGTGGACGTCACCCTTTCGCCGACCGGTGAGGACGAGGCGCGGCGCGGCGGGCAGTTGCTGCTCGACGCGGGCATCCGGCCCGAGGTGGTGCACACATCGGTGCTCACCCGTGCGATCAAGACGGCCAACCTCGCGCTGGAGGCCGCCGGTCTGCTGTGGCTGCCGGTGCGCCGCTCGTGGCGGCTGAACGAGCGCCACTACGGTGCCCTCCAGGGCAAGGACAAGGCCCAGACCCGGGCGGAGTTCGGCGACGAGCAGTTCATGCTGTGGCGGCGTTCCTACGACGTGCCCCCGCCGCCGATCGCGGACGACGACGAGTACTCCCAGGCCGGCGACGCCCGTTACGCCGAGCTCCCCTCCGAGCTGTTGCCCAGGACCGAGTGCCTGAAGGACGTCGTCGACCGCATGCTGCCGTACTGGTACGACCAGATCGTGCCGGACCTGGCCGGGAAGACCGTGCTGGTCGTGGCGCACGGAAACTCGCTGCGCGCCCTGGTGAAGCACCTGGAGGGGATCAGCGACGAGGACATCGCGCAGCTGAACATCCCGACCGGAATCCCGCTCCGTTACGAGCTGGACGGCGACTTCCGCCCGACGGGCGCGGGGGAGTACCTCGACCCCGAGGCGGCCAAGGCCGCGATCGAAGCCGTCGCCAACCAGGGCAAGAAGTAGCTCTGTTGATGGCGCTCGCTTCGCTCGCGCGGGCTCGGGGCGCTCTTTTTGGCGATGCCTTCCCTCGTCGTTCGGGGTCGCTCGTTCCTCACTCCCCGCTCACTCCTCAGTCCAGACACCGCCGCGCCCCTCGCGTGACGGTTGCCCACCGCAGGTCAGCCTTGGTTTCCTCGCGACGTCCATAGCGAGCAAGGACGCGGGGACCATGTCGACGCATGAGCAACATGGAACGCGAGGGGCGCGGCCGGGAGCTGGACTGAGGAACGCCCGCAGCGAGGTACGAGCGAGGACGTGACGAGGGTTGCGTTCATGGCGCGCCTCCGGCACGACCCAGCGGCCTCGAGGCGCCCCGAGCACGCGCGAGCGCCAATAGACACGCGAAAGCCCCGGCCCCCCGAGGACCGGGGCTTTCGAGCCCATGTGGGAAGGGTCAGCCGGCGGTCTCGTCGTCCGTGCGCGATCCGGTGACGAGGTAGACCACGTCACGGGCGACCCGGACGGCGTGGTCGGCGTAGCGCTCGTAGTAGCGGCCGGCCAGCGTCACGTCGATCGCGGCCTCGACGCCGTGGTCCCAGTCGTCGGAGAGCAGGACGCGGAACAGCCGCCGGTGCAGGCGGTCCATCGCGTCGTCGTCCTCTTCGAGCTCCTTGGCGAGCTCGATGTCGCGGGAAGCGATGCAGCTGCCGGTCTTGGTGATCAGGTTCTCGGCGATCGCGCCCATCTCCACGATGGTGTCGCGGAGTTCGGCGGGGATCGCGGAGACGGGGTGGCGCATCCGTGCGATCTTGGCGATGTGCTCGGCGAGGTCGCCCATGCGCTCCAGGTCGGATGCCATCCGCAGGGCCGTCACCACGGTTCGCAGGTCGACGGCGACAGGCTGCTGCAACGCCATCAACTCGTAAATGGAGGACTCGATCTCGTTGTAGATCCGGTCGACCTCGTTGTCCTGAGAGATCACACTCTCCGCGAGTTGCAGGTCGGCGTCGAGAAGTGCAGTGGTGCCCCGGGACATGGCCGACCTGACCAGCCGGGTCATCTCCACCAGCCGGTCCGTCAGGGATTCCAGCTCTTCGTGATAGGCGTCGCGCATGCGGCCACGCTACGCGGGATTTCGTGAACGAATCCCTGCCGTCAAATGAACATTCCTGGAAACACCATGGTCATGGGCTATCTCACTGGTCAGATAACGGGAAACGCCGCCTAGCATTCAAGCGTGAACGAGTTGCTGGCGAGCTTGGCTGCGATGGGCGGTTTCGTCCTCGGCTCCTTCGTCATGCTGGCCATTCGTCGCCAGACCGACAAGGACGAGGATCCCGAGCCCGTCGACGACATGTTGTCCCCGGGTGTGGCGTCCGTCCTGGCCGTCCTCCCCTCCTCCGCAGTGGTCCTGGACCGGGACGACCGTGTCCTGCGGGCCAGTTCCGCGGCCCGGGCCTTCGGGCTGGTCCGCGGTGACTCCCTCATGGCCGCCGAGTTGCTTGCCCTGGCCAGGAAGGTCCGCAGGGACGGCGAGATCCGCGAGAGCGAGATCGAGACGGCCGGCCGCAAGTTCGGCCAGGAGTCGACCACCTTCGCCGTGCGGGTCGCGCCGCTGGGCTCTACCGGGCAGGTGCTCGTGCTCGCCGAGGACCAGACCGAGCGCCGCATGGTCGAGGCGGTCCGCAGAGACTTCGTCGCCAACGTCAGCCACGAGCTCAAGACGCCGGTCGGCGCTCTCAGCCTGCTGGCCGAGACGATCCAGGACGCGGCCGACGATCCCGAGGCCGTCACGCGGTTCGCCGGCCGCATGCAGCACGAGGCGGCCCGGCTCACCTACCTGGTGCAGGACCTGATCACGCTGTCCCGGATCCAGGGCGGGGAACCCGTCCCCACTCCGGGGCCCGTGCCCATCGACGCGGCCGTGCACGAGGCCATCGACCGGTGCAACACCAAGGCGTCCGCGAAGGACATCACCCTGGTGGCCGGAGGGGCCGAGGGCCTGCAGATCTGGGGTGACGACGAGCTCCTCGTCACCGCGCTGCGCAATCTCATCGACAACGCCGTGGCGTACAGCCCGGAGCACACCCGGGTCGTGGTGAGCGCCAGGCCGGCCGGGCGGTCCGTCGAGGTGAGCGTCAGCGATCAGGGCATCGGGATTCCCGAGAGTGCCCAGGAGCGCATTTTCGAAAGATTCTTCCGGGTCGACGCCGCCCGGTCCCGAGCGACCGGTGGCACGGGGCTCGGGCTCGCCATCGTGAAGCACGTCGCCGTCGCCCATGGCGGCGAGGTGACTGTCTGGAGCAAGGAAGGCTCCGGTTCGACCTTCACGCTTCGCCTGCCCGCATTCGGCGGGACGGCGATCGCCGCACCACGCACTACCAGCCCCCTGGAGGTCACGAAGTGACTCGGGTACTCGTCGTCGAGGACGAGGAGTCGTTCTCCGACGCCTTGTCCTACATGCTGCGCAAGGAAGGTTTCGAGGTCGCGGTCGCGGCCACCGGTCCCGAGGCGCTGGACACCTTTGACCGCAACGGGGCCGACATCGTTTTACTCGACCTCATGCTTCCGGGCCTGCCCGGCACGGAGGTGTGCCGTTCGCTGCGGCAGCGCTCCAAGGTCCCGGTCATCATGCTGACCGCGAAGGACAGCGAGATCGACAAGGTCGTGGGGCTCGAGCTGGGCGCCGACGACTACGTGACCAAGCCCTTCTCGTCGCGGGAGCTGGTGGCGCGCATCAGGGCCGTCCTGCGCCGTCAGGGCGACGTGGAGGAGCTGGAGTCCGCGATCCTCGCCGCGGGGCCGGTGCGGATGGACGTGGACCGGCACATCGTGGCCGTCCGCGGCGAGCACGTGCAGCTTCCGCTGAAGGAGTTCGAGCTGCTCGAGGTGCTGCTGCGCAACGCCGGCAGGGTGTTGACCCGCGGCCAGTTGATCGACCGCGTCTGGGGTGCCGACTATGTGGGCGACACCAAGACGCTCGACGTCCATGTGAAGCGCCTGCGGGCCAAGGTCGAGTCCGACCCGTCGAACCCGCGTTGCATCCTCACCGTGCGGGGCCTGGGCTACAAGTTCGACCCCACCGAGGAATGATCGGCTGAAAGGTTCGAGGCCCTGTCCGGTACGGCATGCCGTACCGGACAGGGCCTCAGACGTTCGCGGAGCCCTGTGTCACGTCTGCGGGGTCTCCGTGGAGTCCGGGGCCGGCGTCTCGGTGGCCGTCGCCGAGGGGCTGACCGTGGGAGTCGGCGTAGGCGAGGGAGCGGGCGGCAGCGTGGCGTACTCACGGCTGCGGGCGATGACGGGCACCCACATGGTGACGTCGCCCGCGTTGGTGAACTGGAACGTCAGCCGCACGTTCTCGCCGCCCAGCAGGGGCTGCTTGAGGCCGTCGACGGTGGCCTGCGGCACCTTGGCGAGCTGGTCGGTGGCCAGCGGCACCGGGGCCGGCAGCTTGACGGAGGTGACCTCCTGGCCGTCGGATACGACTCCGGTGAGGGTGTCGGGGGTGGTCGCGCGGTTCACGATGCTGAGGTAGAGCGCTGCCGAACCTCCGGCGGCGATCTGTCCACCCGAGTCGGGCCCGAGGATGAACGCCTGGCTGATCATGACGCCGTTCTGGCCGTAGCTCCTGGTCGCGCCGTCGTCCTGGATGAGGACGCCGGCCTCGGTGGGTGCGTAGGCCTTGTTGGTGTTGGCGTCGAACCCGGCGCCACACGCGGCCAGGGCAGGGATTGAGGCGAGGAACGCGGCAACGGCGATCGCCCTGCGATGGCTGGTGCTGGTCACGGTTCGAGTTCTCCTTGGTGCGCACGTATATGGGCGGGAATCAGCCTATCTGTGCACTCCGGCGGTCCTCACTCGGTACCCCGTCCCGGGGTCGGCTGCGACGCAGGTCATCCTGTATGTCGGGAATGCCATTCACAGAGTCGACCGGTTGTCAAGTCCCAAAACGGGGCTTTGACCTGCAGTTATGTTCATTTCACTGTTCCGGGAGCCTGTAATCGCGTGGTACTCTTAAGTACAGCGGAAGGGGTACTCGTCACATGACTTTCCAGGTCGGCGACACTGTCGTCTACCCCCACCATGGGGCTGCTCGGATCGAGGCAATCACGACCCGAACCATCAAGGGTGAGGAAAAGACCTACTTGGTGTTGAAGGTCGACAAGGGCGACCTCACCGTCCAAGTGCCAGCTGAAAATGCCGAACTCGTCGGTGTACGCGACGTCGTCGGTCAAGAAGGGCTCGAGCGGGTTTTCGACGTGCTGCGTATGCCGCACACCGAGGAGCCCACCAACTGGTCCCGCCGCTACAAGGCCAACCTCGAGAAGCTGGCGTCCGGCGACGTCAACAAGGTGGCCGAGGTCGTCCGCGACCTGTGGCGACGCGACAAGGAGCGCGGCCTTTCCGCGGGCGAGAAGCGAATGCTCGCCAAGGCTCGGCAGATTCTGGTCAGCGAGCTCGCGCTGGCGGAGAAGACCAATGAGGACAAGGCCGAGGCTTTGCTCGACGAGGTGCTGAACTCCTGAATACGACATCGCCAAGGGTGGGCGTCGGTACCGATGTCCACCCTTTTGCGTTTGGTAGGGAGCTTCATCTGGCGGGGCTCCACTGGCCAGGAGAGACCGGGCTCGCCGGACATTCGGATGGGGACGCCGCCGCACACGCCTGTTGTGACGCCCTTCTCTCGGCGGCAGGCCTGGGCGACATCGGCGGGCTCTTCGGGACGTCGGACCCTCGGTGGGCCGGCGCGTCGGGTGTCGCGCTCCTCGAGGAGACGGCGCGTCAGGTCCGGGCCGCGGGCTTCGAAATCGGCAACGTCGCGGTTCAGATCATCGGAAACCGCCCCAAGCTGGCGCCTCGCCGTACGGAGGCTGAGAAGGCGCTGGAGGCCGCTGTAGGGGCTCCTGTGAGCGTCAGTGCGACCACCACGGACGGACTCGGCCTCACCGGCCGGGGAGAGGGTGTCGCGGCGATCGCCAACGCGATCGTTTTCCCGCTGGACAGACCCGCCTAATCGGACATGCCAACCGGAACGGGGCCGGCTGCGTCTCATTAGTATGCGGGCGGCGACTCAAACCAGGCGCGGTACGGGTCGCCGTCCTCTTTTCTCTTCTATGGGCGCATATTTCGCCGGGGCAGGGTAGCTCATCTCCTGAGAGTGAATGGGGGCAACCCCCCAACAGGAGGTCGATATGACAATCGAGTCCATCCTTGGCGCCATCATCATCGGTGCGGTCATCGGGGCCCTGGGCCGTCTGTTCCTGCCGGGCAGGCAGCCGATCGGCATGATTCTCACCATCGTCGTCGGTATCGTGGCGGCGCTGATCGGCACGTTCATCGCCCAGCACTTGGGCGTGGCCACCACCCGGGGAATCGACTGGATCGAACTGATCATGCAGGTGGTGCTGGCGGTTGTCGGTGTCGGCCTCGTCGCCGGCATCCGTGGCCGAACACGCGTGTAGGTCCGCCGCGGGCTGTATTCACCGCGCACGACATTCAAAACGTGACAGGCCCCTCCCGGAGACTCCGGGAGGGGCCTGTCACGTGTCGTGCCTCAGTCTGATTCCTCATCGGGCGGCAGCGGGGTGCTCCGCATCCGTCCGGACGGAGGTGCGAGCGGGACGGTGTTCTCCCCGCTGCCGGGCTCAGTGCCGTACGGCTGTCGCCGCGGCGCCGAGTTCTCCTCCGGGTCGGCGAGATCGGCGGTATGGGCGGGGTCGGGATCGTCCGTCAGCCGGAGCAACGGCTGCGTGTCCACCTCGGCCGCCTCGACCTCGGCCACGTCGGCCTCGGTGAGATCGGCCGGCTCGACGGGTGCGAGGTCGTCACGCCCCGGGTCCGCCACAGGCTCGCTCTGCCCGCTTGAGAGTGCCGCCGCCTCCCACGTGACCGGAGAGGACGCGTCGCGCGCATCTTCGCCGAATGCCGCCGCCGCAGGCTCCGGCGCGGATTCCCCGGCGGCCGGGGTCGCCGGGGCGGGAGGCTCGTCGGCCGCGGGAGCGCCGGGTTGCGGAAGGCGGGGGTGGACGAGCACGTCACCTGTGGTGGGACGGACGAAGTCTCCCCAGGTGATGGGCCGGTTCGGCCGATTGCGCCGGGGAGAGGCCGGCCGTACGGGCTCGGGCGGCGAGGAGGGCTCGGTGACCTCCCGCGTCTCGGGCGGCGAGGAGGGCTCGGTCACCTCCGGCGTCTCGGGCGCGGCCGTGGGATGGACCACGGGCAGGGCCTCGGGCAGGGCCTCGGGCTCCTGCGCCGCTTCTGGGCCCCCGTGAGCGTCACCGGTGACGCCGGCGCCGTCGGAGGGCGGAGGGACCGGGAGCGGCGGAGCCTGCTCGGGCGACGTCGCGATCGCGGGGACGACCGCATAGGGCGCGGTCGGCTCCTCGGCCTCGCCTCGGTCTCGCGGAGCGCGCGCCTCGGTGAAGGGCACGATGTCGCTCTCTTCGACGAGGCCGTCCAGGGCGGTACGGGACGCCCGCGCGTGCTTCAGAAGGAGGAGGAGCATCCAGAGCCCCACGGCGAGCAGCGCCCACGGCAACAGCGCGACGACGATCGCGGCCCTGCCCGAGTCGAAGGTCGTGTCGGTGGCCGTCGCCACGGTCGCCGCCGCGGCCGCCGCGAACAGGGCGAGCAGGACGAGGGCGGCCTGCGCCCGGACGAGGAAGCGCCCCCCGCGCAGCAGCGGCACGCTGACCAGCGAGAGCACCAGAAGGGCGTCGAAGGCCGTCGGGTAAAGGTAGGCGAGTCTGGGTTCCGCCCGACCGATGACGGCGAGAGTACGGAGATCGTCGAAGGAGAGCGCGCAGGCCGCTCCCGCGAGCACCGCCACGATGAGGCCGGCGAGGGCGATCACCAGACGGCGGAGCACGAGCGGGATTCCTGCGGAGGTCGATGTGGACGGGCGGGAGGTGGTGCCTGCCGCTCCGGGGGGATTCGCGTCCATGGCGTTCCGAGCCTACAGAATCATGCCGACCGTTTGACCGGCCCTGTGAGGGTGGATGTCTCCTGAAATGCGGCGTCATGTCCGAGGCTGACAGACGTCGGATCCGCCCCTCGCGGCTTAGCCGTACCGGCCGGGGGCGCGCGTCCCCGGAGGGGTGCGGAGGGCGTCCGGGGTGATCGTCGGAGGGAGCCAGGGGAAGGTAAATCTGTTCCAACGGAGTTATCGCCGCTTATAGCGTGACTTATGAGTCTGAAGTGTCAGTCGCAGATGACGGAAAGGCGACTCGTGGACCGCTCACGGGCACACAAGTAGCTCTGTGCTGTGGCATTAGGCGTTAGCCTTGCCTTCGTGAGCCTGAACCTCTACGACACCATCACGCGTACGGTCCGTGAATTCGTACCGGTCGAGCCCGGCCGGGTCTCGATGTACCTGTGTGGTGCGACCGTTCAGGCTCCGCCGCACATCGGGCACATCAGGTCCGGCGTCAACTTCGACGTGCTCCGCAGGTGGCTGACGCGGCAGGGATACGACGTGATCTTCTGCCGCAACGTGACGGATCTCGACGACAAGATCATCAAGGTCGCCGCCGCCGAGGACGTGCCGTGGTTCGTCGTCGCCGAGCGGAACCAGCGGGCATTCACCTGGGCGTACGACCAGCTCGGCTGCCTTCCGCCGACCGTCGAGCCGCGCGCGATGGGCCACGTCCCCGAAATGATCGAACTGATGCGGCGGCTGATCGACAAGGGGCACGCCTACGCGGCCGGCGGGGACGTCTACTTCGACGTCATGTCCTACGCCGACCGGTACGGCAAACTCTCCAACCAGAAGCTGGAGAACATGCGGGCGGCGGGCGACACCGACACCGACTCGCTCAAGCACGACGCCCGCGACTTCGCCCTGTGGAAGGGCGCCAAGCCGGGTGAGCCGACCTGGCCGACCCCATGGGGCCGCGGCCGTCCCGGCTGGCACCTGGAGTGCTCGGCGATGGCCACCAAGTACCTCGGCGGCACCTTCGACATCCACGGCGGCGGCGTCGATCTGATCTTCCCACACCACGAGAACGAGATCGCCCAGTCGCAGGCGGCCGGCGACGGGTTCGCCCGGTACTGGCTGCACAACGGCCTGCTGACGCTGGGCGGCGAGAAGATGAGCAAGTCGCTCGGCAACTCGCTGCTGATCCCCGAGATGCTGCGTAAGGTGCGCCCGGTCGAGCTGCGGTACTACCTGGTCGCGGCCCACTACCGCTCGCCGATCGACTACTCGGAAGAGGCGCTTCAGGAGGCGGCGGCCGGATACCGGCGCATCGAGGGCTTCGTCACCCGGGCGGCCGAGGTGATCCACGACGTCGACGCCGCGGCGCCGCTGCCCCAGGCCTTCGTGGACGCCATGGACGACGACCTCAACGTCTCCCAGGCGCTCGCCGTGATCCACGAGGTGGTGCGCGAGGGCAACGTCGCCCTGGCACACGGCAACAAGGAGCAGGTCGCCCGGCTGCTGGCCGAGACGCAGAACATGCTCGACGTGCTGGGGCTCGACCCGAGGTCCGAGCAGTGGCGTACGACCGGCGACGACGGCCTCCGCGAAGTCGTCGACGCCCTGGTGGCCGTCGCGCTCGAGCAACGCCAGGCGGCGCGGGCGCGCAAGGACTACGCCGCCGCGGACGCGATCCGTGACCAGCTCGCCGCCGCGGGGATCGTCGTCGAGGACACCCCCGCGGGTCCGCGATGGGAACTGGCCCGCTGAGAGGGGCCGGTACCCTAGAGACCATGGCTGGCAAGGCTTCAGGGAAGCCCTCGAAAAAGCAGGGTGCCACCAGGGGCACAGGCGGCAAGGGCCGGAGCTCCCTGGAGGGCCGGGGCGCGACGCCTCCTGCGCACATGAGGCATTGGTACAAGGACAAGGCGCGGGCCGAGCGGCTCGAGCGCGAGGCCGCCGGACGTCCTGGCCGGCCCGCTCGCGCCGCGGCCAAGGCCCGTCGTGAGGACGCGCCCGAGGTCATCGGCGGGCGCAACCCCGTGCTTGAGGCGTTGCGTGCCGGTGTGCCCGCCAACGCGCTCTACGTGGCGCAGCGGCTCGAGAACGACGACCGGGTGCGCGAGTCGATCAAGATCGCGGCCGATCGCGGAATCGCGCTGCTCGAGGTCTCCCGTGACAAGCTCGACCGACTGACCGACGGCGGAGTCCATCAGGGTCTGGGTCTACAGATCCCCGCCTACGACTACGCCCATCCGGAAGAGCTCGTCGAGAGGGCGCGCGACGCGGCGGAGGTGCCGCTGATCGTCGCTCTGGACGGAGTCACCGACCCGCGCAATCTCGGGGCGATCGCGCGTTCGGCGACCGCGTTCGGCGCCCACGGACTCCTGATCCCGTCGCGCCGCTCCGCCGGCGTCACCGCCGGGGCGTGGAAGACCTCGGCGGGTACCCTCGCCAACCTGAGGGTCGCGCGGGCGGCGAACTTGACCCAGACCCTCCAGGCGTACCGGGAGGAAGGCCTGTTCGTCGTCGGGCTGGACGGCACCGCCACCCTGGACATCGCCCAGGTAGAACTGGTGACCGAACCGCTCGTCGTGGTCGTGGGCTCGGAGGGCAAGGGCCTGTCGCGTCTGGTCCGCGAGTCGTGCGATCAGGTGGCGCGGATCCCCATGTTCGCGGCCGCGGAGTCCCTCAACGCCGGAGTGGCCGCGGGCATCGCCCTCTACGAGGTCGCGCAGCACCGCAGGCGATGATTTCGCGGTGACGGTACAGGCCGTCGCCCACTAGACTCGTGCCGATACGCCGCCTTAGCTCAATCGGCAGAGCATCTGTCTTGTAAACAGAAGGTCTGGGGTTCGATTCCCCAAGGCGGCTCCCATGTCAAAGGCCCCTTGCGATGATCGCAGGGGGCCTTTTCGATCTCCGTACAGCGGCTTTGTACAGCAACGTCCTCAGTCGCCGCGTCGAGGCTGAGCGGGCCGCATGGCAATCGCCGATCTAAACCGTGCCTGGCAAAGGGCAGATCGGTGTACGGCCCGGCATGACCGGCGTGTGCCCGACGAGGAGATGATCGCCCGGCTACCCATGGGATCCGGGGCCACGTTGTGACGATCCGTCTTCCCTGTCCATCTTCATCTGAACCGGATGCCGTCGAGTACCCACCTTCCGGAGGGCCGGTTCGTCGCCGACATCGGCGGAGCGGACGGCGACGTTCTGATCCAGTTGCTCACCGCCGCGCCGGAACGCCGCGGCATCGCGCGTCTCAGGAATCGGTCATCGAAGCGATGCCGCGGTAGATGACGAGGAGTCGGCGGCAGCCGTCGTGGTCGCGATCAGGTGACAAAGCGTGAGCGGGTCGTCATCAACCACCGATCGGAACGGGGGCGGACCCCGGAGCTCTGCGGTCATCGCTGGACTGCTCGGAAGGCGCAGCCGGGATGGCGTTGTCGATGAGCACGGCGGCGATGGCGGCGGCGGTGGGGAAGGAATCGTGGTTGAGGACTCGGGTGCGGGCGGCGGCGCCGTCGATGAGCAGCGCTAGTTGTTCGCCGAGTTGTTCGGGATTGCGGGCGCCGGCTTCGCGGGCGGTTTCGGTGAGTCGCGCGGCGATGGCGGTCTTGTAGTCGCGTGCGTACTGGGAGGCGGGGTGCTCGGGGTCGTGGAGTTCCACGGCCGCCGCGATGTAGGGGCAGAGGGGCGTGGACGCGGGCATGGCGAAGGCGGCGAGAAGTCGTTCTCGCGGCGAGAGGTCGGCGCGGTCGAACACTCCTGGCATGACGTCGGGATCGAACCGGCGCAGGTATTCGGCGACCAGTTCGTCCTTGCTGGCGAAATGCTGGTAGGCCGTCCGCTTGGACACCTGGGCCGCGGCGCAGACCTCGTTCATGCCGGTGCGGTTGATGCCTTGATCGCGGAAGAGCTGCTGTGAGGCGCTGACGATGCGCTCGCGTGCGCCACGGCCGCGGCGCTGGCCCCGAGGGCCCTTCTCGAACTCCGTCATGTCCCTAGCATAGGCCGTTCGGTACCGACCGGTGTACATAGCTTGCGGGGGCGCCGACCGTCAGATACGTTACGTAAACAGATCGGTGTACTTAATCGACCCGCTAACTCAACGGAGTGATCATGGGAAAGCTCGATGGCAAGGTGGCGGTGATCACTGGTGGATCCGCCGGGATGGCGCTGGCCGGTGCCAAACTGTTCGTCGAGGAAGGCGCTTACGTCTTCATTCAGGCCCGGCGGCAGGAAGCACTCGACGACGCCGTCAAGCTGATCGGTCGCAACGTCACCGCCGTCCAGGGCGACGCGTCCGAGCTCGACGATCTGGACCGCCTGTTCGACACCGTCAAACGGGAAAAGGGCTCGATCGACGTGCTGTGGGCGAGTGCCGGGATGGGCGAGGCTGCCGTTCTCGGCGAGATCACCGAGGAGCAGTTCGATCGCGCGTTCTCGCTCAACGCGCGCGGCACGCTGTTCACCGTGCAGAAGGCGCTGCCGCTGATCAACGACCACGGCTCGATCTTCATGACCGGATCGAACGCCTCACTCGGTGCCTTCCCCGGCTGGAGCCTCTACGCGGGAAGCAAAGCCGTCCAGCAGGCCTGGGCCCGCGTCTGGCTCAACGAACTGCGCGACCGCAAGATCCGCGTCAACGTCCTGACCCCTGGCCAGGTCGCCACCGCCAAACAGGAAGAACTGTTCGACGAGGAAACCAAGGTCGCATTCGAGTCGCTCATCCCGCGCGGAAAGATGGGCAGCCCCGAGGAAATCGCCACCATCGCCCTGTTCCTCGCCTCCGACGACTCCCGATACGTCAACGGACTGGAACTGGTCGCCGACGGCGGCGTCACCGCCATCTGACTCACACGCGAGACCTTGGGAACAGGAAGAGGACAGTCTCATGAGCACCATCACCTTCATTGGCACCGGCAACATGGCCCGTACGATCGGCACGCTCGCGGTGGCGGGCGGCAACACGGTCGAGGTCATGGGCCGCGATCAGTCCAAGGCCGATGCCCTGGCCAAGGTTCTGGGCGGCGGTACGACGACGGGTAGGTGGGGTGCCGTCCCGGCCGGGGACATCGTCATCACTTGCCTGTTGTACGGAGCTGTCGTGCCGGTGGTCGCCGCGTACGGGGATGCCCTCGCAGGCAAGACGATCGTCGACATCAGCAACCCGTTCAACGCTACGTTCGACGGGCTGGCCCACAGTGAGCAGACCTCGGTCGCGCAGGAGGTCGCCAAGGTGGCGCCGGCCGGCGCGAGCGTGGTGAAGGCATTCAACACCATCTTCCGTGGCGTCCTGGAGAACGGGCGGCCCAACGTGTTCTTCGCCGGCGACGACGCGCAGGCCAAGGCGAGATTTGCGACGTTCGTCGAGAGCCTCGGGTTGCGCCCTCTGGACGTCGGCGGTTTGAAGATGGCGCACTGGCTGGAAGGTATGGGTGTGGTCACGATGGGCCTTGCCGGTAACGGGCTCGGCCATTGGGACTTCGCTCTCGGCGTCAACGAGTTCCAGGGCTGAACTCACGACAGATCACCGAAATCCGCTGATGGCCGGACACCAATGTCGGTGAGTGATCCCTACCGAGGAGACGCTCGCAAGTGGTCAGGGGGGCGGAGGACGGCTCAGCTCGAAGGTCCGACGAGGATGGTTGCAGCTCAGTACGTGGTACAGCGGCTCTCACTCGGGACCGTCCGTTCACTTCGGATTATGCGCGAGATGAGCCTGCTGAAGGGGAGCCAGTACGTTGCGATGCTCCTGGACTCATCGCGACTTCCTCTGGGCGTTCATGCAGGTGAGGGCGTCCCCGTTCGACTCAGCCCGACTTAGATCGACTCACCGGATTTGCTTCGCATCGAAGGGGTCGTGGGCTCGCGGAGGAGTGCTGTACAGCAACCCGTACAGCAACGTCGACTTACACGATCAGCCGCCGCCAGCTCGCATCTACCAATTGACCAGGAGGGCGCGTCCCTGACGAGGTAGCTGCCTTTCCTTGTAAACAGAAGGTCTGGGGTTCGATTCGCCAACGCGGCTCCACATAAAAAGGCCCCTGATCAGGCATTTTGCCGTCAGGGGCCTTGTGTTTGTCCGGTCAAACTGCGGATCTTGCTAACAGGAGATCTGATGGCCTTGGAAGAGCATCCCGGCACGTAGACCTACGGCCCTGAGGCCGAAGCCGCCGCCAAGTACCTTCGAGGACTGGTCCGGACGGTGGCGTTGCCAGAGCTGTGATCGTTGATCGCCCACCCCTGTCGAGTCCGGGCTGTGAAGGTCCCCGGCGGGCCCGATCATCTGCCGTTTCAGGCAACAGATGGCCGTCGAGTATCGAGGAAGTTGACACCGCGTCTCCATCAGTTCCTCGAACACATCGATCCTGCCCGTGTGATCATGTCGGCCTCACCGGCCGCGATCGGCAGCAGCCAGAGAATGCGGACGCCCTCTTCCATGTATTCGAATTCGGGACCGAGCGAATAGGGGAGGGACACGAACAGGAAGCTGAGCTGCGAATTCGGTAGCCAGAGGCGGCCGATGTCGAGAACACGGCCCTCGTGGAGGCTATAGCGGGGGTCGGCGCGGAGGGGTGGATGTTGCTGGTGATCGCGACGTTGCTCAGCCGTGGGTGGGGCCGAGGTCGTGGATCGTCTGGGCGAGTGCTCGGATCAGGTCGGTTTCGGCCTCGGTCTGCCATATCAGGGCGTAGGTCAGGCGTGGCATGTCCGGCATGGGTAGCCACTGTAGGTGCGCCATCGCCCAATATCGGGTGACGTGGGCGGGGAAGTTGTGGACGATCTCGCCGGTGCTGACCAGGTTGATCAGCTCGTCGGGGTTGGTGATGGGTTCGATCCGTTCGATGGTCTGGCCACGCGGGGTGTGGAAGGGGAGGTAGCTGTTCTCCCAGTAGTCCGGCATGTGGGGGGCGGTGGCGTGTGGGAAACCGCCGAGCGCTTCCAGGGGTACGGAGGACCGGCCGGCCAACTCGTGTTCGGCGGTGACGGCGAGGACTCGTGGGTCGGTGAACAGGATCGGGCCCACGGTGAGATCGGGTTCTTCCACGGGTAGCCAGGCGATCAGTACGTCAATGTCGCCGTCGCGGAGCCCGGCGAACGGGTCGATGAAGGGGGCGCGGCGCAACTGCAGTTCCCATTGCGGGTGCCGGTCGCGGAATGTCCGCCAGTAGGGATGCAGGTCGTGGACGTTGAAGGGCAGCATGCCCACCCGCAGTCGCGCGTTGATGCCGCGCGATGCCATCCGGGCGCGTTCGAGGCTTTCGTGTAGGCCCGCGTAAACCGGGAGCAGGTCGTCGCGCAACTGTCGGCCGACCGGGGTCAGGCGGACCTGGCGGCGGTTGGAGCGGTCGAACAACGGGGTCCCGATGCGGCGTTCCTGGTGGCTGATCGCCTGGCTGACCCGCGCCTGGGACACGTGGAGCCGGGCGGCCGTTCGGCCGAAGTGCAGCTCCTCGGCCAGGGTCAGAAAGATCTCGATGTCCCTAAGTTCCATGTTGTCCCTAGTTGCGTTATAAGCGCCAAGTTATCGGATCGCTCGGAATCTCACGTTGATGCTGGCAGGCCGCCACTCCACAGTGGGAGACGTCCAAGACCGCAAGTGGTGGCCCCGTCGAAGGAGTTGGCCGTGAGCGACGCGCTCGACACGACGGCGATGTATGCGATGCATGACGCGCTGCGCCGGGAAGCCGAGCACCTGGCCAGAGTCACCACCCTGGTCGGCGCCGACCCGGGTGCCGTCCTGCGCACAGCCGCCGGCTGGGAGCTGTTCAAGACCTCCCTGCACATCCACCACACCGCCGAGGACGACGTGCTGTGGCCCATGCTGCGCCAGATCCTGGCCGACCGGCCAGCCGACCTGACGCTGCTGGAGGCGATGGAGGCAGAACACGCCGCCATCGACCAGGTCATCGAGGCGATCGATGAGGTACTGGCCGCGTCCGAGGACGGGTTGGACCGGCTCGGGGATCTCACCGATTCCCTGGTCACCGGCCTCACCGGACACCTCAGGCACGAGGAGGACCAGGCGCTTCCGCTGATTCAGGCGACCGTCACCCAGGAGCAGTGGAATCGCTTCGGGCGGATCCACGCCCAGCGGATCGGTCCCGCCGTACCCAGAATCCTGCCGTGGCTTCTGGATGGCGCGAGCGACCAGACCGTCGCCGCAATGCTGGCGCAACTCACCGAACCGGCGCGCCAGGCCTACCAGCACCAGTGGCGACCCGCCTATGCGGCCCTCGACCGCTGGCATCAACGGAAGGAACGATCCGGCGGCATCGGTCAGGTTTGAAGAAGCACCGGTCGGGCCGCCGCTTCTACCGTCAAGTGACACACGCGCCGGGGTGGCGTCCGGGGCCTGCCTGGATGCCCGGCCGGGCACATGACCCCCCATGCACCGCATAACCATCTTTGTAAAGGAGTAAGGCATGAAGGCACACGTCAGCTCGATCCTTCTTGGCGTCCGGGACATGGATCGGGCCAAGCAGTTCTACACCGAGGGGCTCGGCTGGAAGATCCAGAGCGACTTCGGGATCTCGGTGTTCTTCGCATCGGACGGCGCCTCGCCCGTCGGCTTCTACGGCCGTGAAGGCCTGGCCGCTCAGGTGGGTACGGACTCCGAAGGCAGCGGCTTCAGCGGACTGGTCCTGACCTACGTCGTCCGCAGTGAGACGCGGGTCGACGAGGTCATGGCGGAGGCCGAGAAGGCCGGCGCCACGATCCTCAAGCCCGCCGGCGCTCTGCCGTGGGGAGGGTACGGCGGCTCCTTCGCGGACCCGGACGGTTACATCTGGAGTCTCGGCTACAGCGACCAGGGAACCGACCAGCCCTACGCGGAGTAGCCGCGAACTTTGTCACACAACCGTCCGGGATGGCGGGGCGCGTTGTCGCTGCCGTCCCGGACGGCTGTGACCCCGAGTGCCGGTGAACCGGCAGGACGAACAGGAGAAGATCATGAAGTTCCGGGCCCACGTTGAGCCACCTGAGCCCATGCGGGGCCTAGAAGTTCCGTCCGAGGTGGTGGCAGCGCTCGGCGGGGGTCCGCCGCCCGTGACGATCACAGTCAACGGGCACTCCTGGAAGAGCCGGGTCGCCCTCCTGCGCGGCCGCCACCTGCTCGGTCTCAGCAATGCCAACCGGCAGGCCGCAGGTGTTGCGATCGGCGACGAGGTCGAGGTCGAATTGGAGCTCGACACCGAGCCGCGCGTCGTCGTCGAGCCCGAGGACTTCGCACAGGCTCTGGACGCCGACCCCGTCACCCGCGCCGCGTACGACGATCTCGCGTACAGCCACAAACGTGAGCATGTACGCGCCATCGAGAGCGCGAAGAAGCCCGAGACGCGCCGGCGGCGTATCGAGAAGGCCATCACCACCCTGCGGGGCTGACCCTGAAGGTAAGACTCCGGCGGCAATGCAATCACCGTGCGGAGGCAGCACCCCGCCCGACTCTCCCCGAAACAACAGATATGTCGAGACGCCGTCCGACCGGTCTGTACTTGTCTCTTGCCTTTGAGTTCGCGTTGGGCGCCGTGACCAAGTACTGGCCGCGCCGACCCACCTCGTCATCATGGGCATCCTCGCGCCGGCCAACTGGCCCGCCGACTGGCGCGACCTCCTGCGGGCTCCTGCCGGCGAGGAGCGGATCCCCGTGCTGGTCAAGCAGGCAGCGAACTGAGTTCCGTGGCCCGACGGTGTCACCGCGGGCCACGGCGTCCGACCTTCCTCACCCGTATCCGGAACAGGAGACCCGACGCATGAAGGCCCCGCCTCGATCGCTCGCGCAGCGCATACAGGACACCCGGCGCCGCCTCGACGAAGACGTCGACGCCTGGGTGGCCACCGCCGACCGAGCGGGTACGCCGTATCTGGTGCCGCTGTCGTTCCTCTGGGACGGCGAGACGCTGTTGATCTCGACGGCGGCGGGCAACCCCACGGCCCGCAATCTCCGTGCCGGCAGCCGGGTCCGGCTCACGATCGGGCCGACCCGCGACGTGGTCCTGATCGAAGGATCCGCGGTCGTCGCCGACGGGATCACCGACGAGGTCGCCGACGCGTTCGCGGCCAAGACCGGGTTCGACCCCCGCGAGCAGCGCGACTACCCGTACTTCCACATCCTGCCGGAACTGATCCAGGCCTGGCGCGAGGTCAACGAGATCGCAGGACGGGATCTGATGGTCAACGGCAAGTGGCAGACGTAGCGTCGATGGCGGCTTCCATCTCGCGTTTCACCGTGCTGATCTGGTCGTCCACGTCGCGGATCTCACCCTCCATGAGGTGCCCGTAGGTGTCCTTGGCGATGGCGATGCCGGCGTGTTCGAGAACTTCGGAGACCACGTGGAGCGGGGTTCCCTGAGCGAGCATGATCGAGGCGCCCGAGTGGGCGCGGTGGGCTTTGAGTGTCGAGCGATGTCAACGGTTCGGCTGAGTTGGGTGCGGGGCGTTGGGGACGATGCCGAGCATGTCGTTGGTAAGGCCCCATCGCCCATGACCTCGCCACGCACCGTCGATGAACAGGAGATCGGGCGAGTAACCTTCGTAACGGAAGCCGTGGCGTTGGACCAGTTTGATGGACGCTTGGTTCTCGGGCCGGATCTGCGCTTCCAGCCGATGTAACCGCAGCTCCTGGAACGCGTGGCGCAGCACCAGGCCAAGGCCTTCTGACATGTACCCGCGACCGGCGTAGGGCGCGAAGGCCGCGTAGCCCAGCGAGCCGTTCTGGAAGCGCCCACGAATGATGCTGTTGATGTTGACATTGCCTGCAATGGCACCGGTGTCGCGCAGACATACCAGCAAGCCTTCGGCAGATCGTCCCTCATCGAATCGACTAAGGAACGTCTGGAACGCCTCCGGGGTCGAAGGCAGATTCAATCCGACGCTGGCATGGACCCGTTCAAGTAACTCGTCTTGATCATGACTGGTGATGCGGCGCAAGGCCACGCGAGGAGAGCGCCCAAGGTCAACGTTGGACGCCCCTGCAGTTTGCTCGGTTTCCTCAATCCCGCCGCTCTCAATCACGGACGGAACGCTATCGCGCGGCGGCGCCTCGGCCAGATCGGCATCCAGGGGCAGCACGATCCGCCCACCCACACCAGCGACGGCCACGACACCCACCCGTGGTTCGATTCCCCGAGTCGGCTCCCATGTCAAAGGCCTCTTGCGATCAACGCAAGAGGCCCTTTCGATCTCCGTACGGCGGTGATGTACAGCTACGTCCTCACCCGCCGTTGAGGCCTCCGTCTCATGCGGTCACCTGGAAATCAATGAATCCGCGAGGCAGGCTTCAGTATTTGCCGTCGTAGGACTCCTTGTAGAAACCTCGGTGATCAGAGGACGTGGTCATGATCGAGTAGATGACGGCGCCGGCCACGCTGAGATAAATCGGCCACGCGGCCCGCAGGAAAGTCGGATCCTGAGTCCAATCGCGCAGTGGATACCCATAAGAATTGAATTCGCGGTACCAGACGAATGAATCCCAGTCCCGGCCTCCCACTTGCATGTTGCCGGTCGAAGAGGCGGCGATGGTCGGTGCTCCGTTGACATCGCCGCCCACGCTGAACCAGCCGTGCCAGGTGCCGCCGTACTCCTGCCATTGCAAATAGACGTGGTTGTCGGTGCCGGTGTGCGCGGCGTAAAGCCGATGAGTGCCCGGGTTCCAGGTCACAGTGGGGTAGCTGTAAGTACGTCCACCCAAATTCTGGGCGTTCTGCCAGCTGTTGCCGTTGAAGAAGCTGCCCCACATGCCGAAGTCGGACCCGCTGCGGTAGGCCATGTAGAGCTCCCGTGAGCCCGCACCCACTTGAGCGACCGATACGGGAGTCGACAACTGCGTCGTCTGGCCGGCGATCGCGTGCCAACCTGACCAGTTGAGGTAGTCGTCGTAGGTGGCCCAGTAAATTCGACCATCCGTTCCGGTATGGAAGAGGGCGAATCCACTGCGACCCCAGGGAACGATTGTGGGAGAGGCCCAGGACACCGCCCCGTCGAGCCGGAACGCCTGTCCGGTGTCGCCATAGGACGCCCATAGGTAACTGGTGTCGTCGTTGGCTCTCCACACCCTGAACAGGTGGCCTCCATTCCTTGCTTCAGCGATCGTTCCTGTCGCATAGAGGTTCTGGTTGCCGTTTACTCTTTCGGTCTTCCAGTAGTCCCACTCGCCCGGTGCGGTGGCGGCGGACGCCGGGGTCCCGGTCACGATCAGGACCGAGAACGCAGCCACCAGAGCAATGGCCGCGGATCGCCATTTTTTCCGCCAAAACATAAATTCTCCATTAAGAGTGATGAGTCCATAGGACGAGATGAGCTCAACGCGTCAGAGACGCGAATCATGCGCGGATCCGAATCGAGGATGCGTTGCCGATGGCCCAGTGCGGGCGCGGCCGCTCCACTCGTTGGAGCTTCCCGCTGGAGGGTGTCGCACGTCGTCGAGTTCGGATGCCGGGTGTCCGGTCGCGGCCGGCGCGATCGGATCACGTTCCGGGCCGGTCGAACTCGCCGGGGGAGAAGCCTGCCTCGTGTGGTGTCCGGTCAGCTCGGCCAGGGCGAGCCGACGATGCGTTCGACGGTCGTCGTGCGCTGGAAGCCGGGGATGAAGTGCTCGAGCACGTCGGAGTTCACGGTGCCATCCGTGGTTTCCGGCCGGTTCTTGAGTCCGTCGACGTAGGCCCGCAGGAACTCGTTCTTGAAGTCCCCTCGTGGGTGGACGGCGAGGATTTCGGCCAACTGATCGTGTTCCAGTCCGTCCAGGCCGAAGCCGAGCACGTCGGTCAGGACGCCGAGCTGCATGGTCGCGATTTCCGGGGCCATCCGGCCGGGGATGCCCGGCGTGGTGTGCAGCGCGATCGCCGTCCAGACGGTCTCTGCGGCGGCCGTCGAGAAACCCCGGTCCAGGAGGAACTTGCCCGCGTGGTCGGCGCCGTCGACTTCGAAGCGCTGCTCGACGTCGGAAAAGGGAGTCAGTAGGCCGGCGTCGTGGAACATGGCCGCCAGGTAGAGCAGTTCCGGGTCCGGGTTCACGCCGAGCTTGTGGGCGTGAATCAGGCTGAAGAAGAAGACCCGCCGCGAGTGGTGGTAGATGAGGGGGCTGGTCGTCTCCTGGATGAGGCTGGTCGCTTCGGCGACCGCCGCTGTCTCGGGAATCTCCAACCCTGCGATGACCTCTGGCATGACCTCTGACTTTCGGGAAGTATGTCGAGCTGTGGACCGTGTGTCCGACATCCAGGCTGCCCACCGATCGGCGTGCGGCGCTGCCTCCGTCCGGCCAGGAACCACCTACATCCGGACAGGGCGAAATCGCAGCCGTGTGCTCCCCAAGGCGGCTCCCATGTCAGAGGCCCAAGTGGCTCGACGAGGCCGCGAACGCCCGCCTCGCCGCCGTCGCCGGTGACGTCTCGGTCGGCCGCCTCACCGGGGCCGCGGAGATCAGCACCAGCAAGGGCGACACCCGTGTCGCCGAGGCCGTACGCGGCACAGTCGTGCTGCGCACCGAGGCCGGCCAGATCTCGGTCGGCGCCGCCCCCGGCGTCTCGGCCTCGCTGGACGCCGGCACCTCCTACGGCCGGATCCACAACGGGCTCATGAACCACGGCACCGCCGAACTCGACATCCACGCGACCACCGCCTACGGCGACATCGTCGCCCGCAGCCTGTGACCGGCGTCCCCACCGACTCCCCGCCCACCGTCCTGCGCCGGCTCGCCGAATACCAGCCCTTCACTCCGATCATGGAGACCATCCGCGGCCTCCTCCTCGGCACCCCCGTCGGCGCCAACAAGGACACCTTCAACGAGGCCTGACCATGAACCGGTCGAACAGGGCCGTCAGACCGACAGGTCTGACGGCCCTGACCCTTTCGCCCGTCGCACCCTGGGGCCTGGCCGGCCATGTGCGGCCGGACGCCACTGGAGTGGGGGTACGCGTCAGGCGTTGAAGCCGCCGTCGACGTTTAACGTGGCACCGGTCACGAAGGTGGCGTCCGGACCGACGAGGAACGCGATGGCGGCGGCCATCTCCTCAGGCCGGCCGTACCGTCCCAGTGCGTTCATCGAGCGCTGCACATCGGCGAACGGCCCGACATCGGGGTTCATGTCGGTGCTGATCGAGCTCGCCTGCACCGCGTTGACGGTGATGCCACGCGGACCGAGGTCGCGCGCCCACGCACGGGTGTACGCGGTGATCGCCGCCTTGGTCGCGGAATAATCACCGAGGCCGGGGAAGGGGGTACGGTCGCCCGCCGTGGATCCCACGGAGACGATCCGGCCGCCCGCGCCCATCACCGTGGAGGCGGCGCGCGTGACGGCCACGACTCCCGCGACGTTGATGGCGTATTGCCGGCCCATCGCCTCCCAGTCGGTTTCCTCGGCGTCGATGGGGCCGGTCACGAAGACTCCGGCGTTGTTGACGAGGATGTCGAGCCGGCCGAACGCCGCCACGACCTTGTCGACCAGGTTCGCCGCCTGTTCCGGGTCGGCCTGGTCGGACGCGAAGGCCTCCGCCCGGGTGCCGCGCTGCTCGATCGTCGACACCACACTCTTCGCCCGCTCGGACGAGGACACGTACGTGATGGCGACATCCGCTCCGTCTTCGGCGAGACGCAGAGCCGTGGCCGTTCCGATGCCGCGCGAGCCACCGGTGACCAGTGCCACCTTTCCCGCCAGGGGTTGACGAGTCATGACGCTCCTGCTTTCTTTCATCTAGGGGTTGCCGCCGGGACCGGTTCGGGGCCGATCACGTAGGCGTTCATTCCGGGGTGGGGCCAACCGGAGGGCCTGGCTGAGGCACCGGATGCCCGGGCCGGCGGTCAGTCGACCTTCACCAGGTGGTGCGTGGGAAGCGTGCCGCCGGGAAACTGGAGGAGACGGGATCCGACGGCGAGCGGACCGAGGTCCAGGCCGAAGAAGCCGAGGCGGTCGATCAGCGCTCGCACCGTCTGCCGTGCCGCATGGTCGTCTCCCGACAGGAAGAGGACCCGGCGACCTCCGCGCGCGGCGGGATCGGCGGTCAGCAGGCCGGGACTCAGGTGGCCGAAGGCCTTCACGACGCGCGCGCCGGGGACCATGCCCGCGAAGACCTCGCTCGAAGTCTTGCCGTGCAGTTCGAACGGCTGGAACAGCGGCGCCTCGATGGAGTTGTTCGTGTCGATGACGATCCGGCCGTTCCACTCGGGCAGGCCTGCCATGGCGCGAGGCAGTTTGGACCAGTTCACCGCGACGAACACGATGTCCTGCTCGGCCGCCTGTTCCCGGGTCCCCGCGTGGACGTGGGGTCCCAGACGCTTCGCGAGATCGGCGAGCGTGTCCGGCCCGCGGCTGTTGGAGATGGTGACGTCGATGCCCGCTCGGGACAGGATCTCGGCCATCGCCGAACCGATGGCGCCGGCACCGATGATTCCGATGCTCATATGCAGGTGCTCCTAGGTAGATGACGCTGAGGCGGCGAAGTGATCGCCAAGGCGTTCCCGGCTCCGGCAGCACATCTGAAGCCGGCCACCAGTTGTTGAGCGCGCGTTCTCAAATGAGTTTGAGAGTGTGCGTTCTCAAATCGGACGGTAACAGGTTTGAGAGTGAGCGTTCAACTTGGGGTATCGTTCGATCGTGGCTCGACCCCGAACCTTCGACGAACAGGACGTCATCGACCGCGCCATGGAGTTGTTCTGGACGCGGGGCTATGAGACGACGTCGATCACCGACCTGACCTCGGCGCTCGGCGTGCATCCGGGCACGCTCTACCGCACCTTCGGCGACAAGCACGCCCTCTTCCTGCGCGCACTCGCCCGCTACCGCGAACGCCTGGCCGACGATTTCGGCCCCTCGCTGGCGGAGGGGGGCCCGGTCCTGCCCCGGATCCGGGCCGTGCTGATCGGCTGGATCGACCTGGCCGCGCAGGAGGAGCAGCCCCGCGGGTGCCTGATCGCCAACACCGCGGGCGAAGTCCTCCCCGGAGACGACGAGGTCGCCAGCAGTGTGCGCTGCGTCTTCTCCGTCGTGGAGGACGGCTTTCTGCAAGGACTGCGTGCCGCCGCCCGGCAGGGAGAGATCTCAGCCGCGGTCGACCTCCCCGCCGCGGCCGCCATGCTCACCATGCTCCTCGAAGGGCTGCAGGTGATCGTCAAGGCCGACCCCGATCCGCGCCGGCTCGTCTCCGCCGTGGACACGGCCCTGCTGTCCCTCGCGTCGGTACGCGGCTGAGGCTCCCTCCTCGGCAGGCCCGGAGCCTGGGAGAGGACAGTCCGGCCTGGTCAGGCTGTAATACGAGATCGCGGCGACGAGCAGGCCCAAGCCCCAGAGCGTGTAGCCGAACATCTCCATCAACAGCCTCCACACCGTGGCACCGGCCAGGTTGCCCTTGCCGAGGATCCACGCCGTCATCCCGGCCAGGCCGAAGTAGCCGGTCAGGCTCGCGCCGACGAAGAGGGCGGGGCCGAGCACGAGCCATCGCGGCACCCTGCGCCCGGCAAGCGGCACCACCCAGCGCGGCCAGATCCGTCCCCAGCGATGGACCAGTGCCGGCGGCAGCAAGGTGCCGGCGAGAACCAGCAGGACGACGAAGAGCGTGAACGGTGAATCGAGTGCGAGCGGCAACGGCCTGCCCGCCTCGAGGTCGTCGATCACCAGCGCGGTCACGCGAGCGGCGCACCCCGCGACCGCGACGTACGCGGCGAGATACGCCCACCTCGGCGCGGGGTCGGTGCGATGCTCGGGCGAGCGGCCATGGACCCGGCCGCAGCCGGAGCAGGCCCGTCGGATCCGGTGCTGTTCGGCGACGGCGCACGCCAGTGTCAGCGCCCCGCCCGTCATCCCCGCTGCGCGGGTGAGCAGGCTCGCCCAGTCGTCGTACTGGGCGAACAACATGGCGGCGAGGCTGATGGCGAGCATGTAGGAGTAAAGGATCAGGCCGATTCCGGCCACCCACGCCGCCACCACCAGGGTCCGGCGTACGGACGCCGCCCAGCGGCGTCCGGTCCCGGCCGCGATCAGTGAGCACACCGCCGCCGCAGAAAGGGCGAGCGTCACAGCAGCCCATCGGCCGGGCGAGAACGGCTCGTCAGGTGGGGCGAAGGGCGACCCGGGATCGGCCGGCCACCACACGTGGGCCGCACCGTAGGCGAAGGTCCACACCGCCGCCGCACGCGGCCGCCATCTCGCGGATCTGAGTGCCATGCCGTCGACTATTCCGGCCGCCGGTGCAAGTCGGCTCCCCCCGATGGGGGAACATCATCCCCTGCCAGGGGGAACCGGCTTCACGCCTGATCGGCGGATCTGTCGGGCGCGCGGGCGTCACCTACGCCGTCCATGTCCATGCCTGGACCGCCATCCACCGTGGCGCCCACCGCCTTGGGAGAAGCGGAGCCTCTGGGAGATCTTGCAACGTCGGCCCCTGCAGGATCCGGACTGGGTGATGGTGGTCCTGCTGGTGCTGTTCACTTGTTGCACACCCTTGTGGGTCGACGGGCTGTTGATGGCCGGGGCGTTCTGGTTGTGCCGCCCGTGATTGCGGGTCCGGACAGGGCCGCGCTCGTCCGCGGAGGCGGGTGCCCACGTGGTTTGAGGGGTCGTCCCGGCGCTCGCGCTCGCCTGTGGTGGTGTGATGAACACGCAAAGTGTGATGGCCGCCGTGGTCAACGTCAGAAGTCGTACGCTGACGGCCGTGCCGACGGTCGAACTCCCCGCAAGATGACGACTCATTTCGTCGTTCACCCGCCTCTCGTCCGCCGGCGGTGATCATCTCCGAAGCGGACATAAAGGACATAAGGGACATAGTTCTGCATACCCAACGGTCGGGCGTCGGCCTCCGGTTCAGCGGTCTACGGCGGAGGGGATTGCTCCTTCTTTGCCATCGTCCTTGCATATGCGGAGCACGGTGGACGATCTCAGGAGGCAGAATGGCCGGCCGGCCAGGCAGAGGAGGTCTTCGACATTGCTTGAAATGAAGGACCCGTCACGGTTTCTGGTCTCGCTCGGGGCAACGGGGCTCGCCTTGTCCGCCCTCGTCGTTCTCGCCGGCTGCGGTGAGACCACGACCGCCAAGAACGCGGCCATCCCAGCGGTCACCCCAAGCGCCACAACACGAACTCCCCAGCCGACGACGTCGCCGCTCCCGTCCCAGGCGGAGGTCGGCCGACAACTTCGCCACCTCGAGCAGCGGCACCACGGACGCATCGGCGCGTACGCGATCGACACGGGGACGGGCAGGACCGTGAGCCACCGGGCCGGCGAGCTGTTCCCGACGCTGTCGACGTTCAAGGCCATGGTCTGCGCGGCGGTGCTGCGGAAGGCGCGGCAGTCCGATCCCGGGCTGATGGACCGGGTCGTCCACTATGGCGGCGACGACCTCGTGGACTACTCGCCCGTCACCGAGAAACACGTGGACACCGGCATGACCGTCGCCGAACTGTGCGAAGCGGCGATCACCGTGAGCGACAACACCGCGGGCAACCTGCTGCTCAAGCAGATCGGCGGACCGGCCGGGCTCACCGCGTTCTACCGCTCGCTCGGCGATTCTGTGAGCCGGCTCGACCGCTGGGAGACCGGGCTCAACGTCTGGAAGCCCGGTGAGAAACGGGACACCACCTCCCCGGCCGCCTACGCGCGCGACCTGCGGGCGCTCACCCTGAGCGACGCGCTCGAGCCCGCCGACAGAACCCGGCTGGTCGGCTGGATGAACGATGCCGAGACCGGGGACGCGCGCGTCCGGGCCGGGCTGCCCCGCGAGTGGACCGTCGGCGACAAGACCGGCACCGGTCCGACCTACGGCACCACGAACGACATCGCGGTCATACGGCCACCGTCCGGCGCACCGGTGATCATGGTGATCCTCACCAACCGCCGTACCGCGGACGGCGCCAGTGACGACAAGGTCGTCGCCGAGACCGCCGTCATCCTCGCGCGCGGGCTCGGCAGGACGGATCAGGGCGCGACCGGATGATCACGTCGGGCGGCTCCGTCGGGGCCGTCATGGCCTTCACCCTCGTGGAAGGTGGATGCGCGACCTGACTTCCACCGTTCACCATTTCTCCACTGGGACTGAGTGGGGCTTCACCTCGTCTCCACCAGCCGGATGAGCAGACTGTCCTCGTGGCTGACGTGCTGGTAGTGCTCGGAATGCCGGCCCGCCGGTCGCGGGTCGCCCGATGAGACGCCTGGGGGAGGTCTCACCATGAGCCGTGCTCTTGCCCACGTCCTTGGAGGCGAGTTCCGTTCGGATGGTCTCGTGACACGTGTTCTCGTCGTCGATGACGAACCGCAGATTCTCCGGGCGCTCCGGATCAACCTGGTCGCCCGCCACTACGAGGTCGCGGTCGCGACCGACGGAGGGTCGGCGCTGAGGGGCGCCGCCGACTGGCATCCCGATCTGGTCGTGCTCGACCTCGGGCTGCCTGACATCGACGGAGTCGACGTCATCCACGGACTCCGCGGATGGACCACCGTCCCGATCATCGTCCTCTCCGGTCGTTCCGGAAACCAGGACAAGATCGACGCGCTTGACGCCGGAGCCGACGACTACGTGACCAAGCCCTTCAGCATCGACGAACTGCTGGCCCGCATCCGGGCGGTGAGCCGCCGGGCGTCCATCCATGCGGGCGAACTCGCCCACATCCAGCTCGGCGACCACGCGATCGACCTGGTCAGCAAGACGGTCACCGGTGGCGTACGGCTCACGCCCACAGAATGGCACCTCCTGGAGATCCTCCTGCGCAACCCGGGCAAGCTGGTCAGCCAGCGCCAGCTGCTGACCCAGGTCTGGGGTTCTGAGTTCGTCACCGCGACGCACTACGTGCGCCAGTACATGGCCCAGCTACGCCGCAAGCTCGAGAAGGATCCGGGTCGCCCCGTCCACCTGATCACCGAGCCGGGCATGGGCTACCGCTTCAGCCCCTGAACCCACTCCGGAGCTTCCGGGCCCGGTTCCTAGAGGCCCAGCGGGCAGCACGGACTGGCCGCGCAGGTCATCAGGTCGTCACACCCGGCATCCACCGCCTGTGTCAGCGTGTGACGGATCCGCCGCAGATCGGCGATCTTCTGTTCCACCTCGGTCAGCTTGTTCATGGCCTGCCGTCGCAGGCCGCCGCCTCGCCTGCCGCTACGAGGCGAAGCGGCATCGATGAGCTCCGCAGCCTCGTCCAACGTGAAACCGAGCCGCTGCGCCGCCTTGATCAACCGCAGGACGGTCACAACCTCCGGCGGATATCGCCGATGTCCCCCGTTGCTCCGATGCGGTTCCTCCAGCAGGCCGCGCCGGTGGTAGTAGCGCAAGGTCTGAACGTTGACCCCCGCCGCTTCGGCGACCTCCCCGGCACGCAGCCGGCCGTCGGTCATGACGCCACCTGGCCGTTCGCGCGAGCAGCCAGCCCATCGAGCACACGAGAGTGAACGGCGGGCACCTCGACGTCCAGGATCAGGGTCGGTCCCGCGATGCTCAGGCGGAAGGAGAAGAACGAGCAGCAACTCGTCTCCCTGGCCACCAGGTCCCGCGTGGTCTCCTCCACCCGTGGCCCGCCGTCGAGCACGAGCCGGAGGTGGGTCGGACCCACTCGCTCCAGCCCCCGCAAGGCGGAGGAGAACAGCTCGTCGAACTCCGCCACTCGCAACGGCCGCTCCTGGGATGGAAGCGTGCAGTCAGCCGGTGCCCACTCCATGAACCTTCCCTCCGCCGACGCCACCCGTCCCTCGTGCGAGTGGACCCTCCATATCTCGACGGTAAGGCTGTACCGGGGTACGGAATGCAACCCAGGCCGGGCGATCCATGTGCCGAAGCCTCTGGCCGTACATGGGTGGTGATCGGATGCCCGGAGGCATTGAACCTTCACTAAAAGGATCATTAGCCTCAATCTGGCCGGCGCGGGACCTGTGCGCCGGCCCGCGGGGTCGCCGCCGGGCACCCGTGTCGGTGTCAGGCTTTGGAGGTACGGTGACGCAGGATCCGATCCCAGCGATCGATCACATCTCGTCGGGATACGACCCCGACCCCGCCCTGTCGATGTCGCTGCACGCCGACGCCTACACCGATACGAAGTGGTTCGACGTCGACCAGCGGGCGATCTTCGCTCGCACGTGGCAGTGGCTGTGCCACGTGGAGAAGCTGCGAGAGCCCGGAAGCTACGTGACGGGCACGGTGGCCGGCATGCCGATCGTCGCCGTCAGGGACGAGACAGGCACGCTCCGGGCGTTCTACAACGTGTGCAAGCACCGCGCACACGAACTCCTGACGGGGTCCGGCGTACGGCGCAGCATCGTGTGCCCGTACCACGCCTGGAACTTCGACCTGACCGGCCGGTTGAGGCGCGCGCGCAACACCGGCGACATGCCGGGCTTCGACCCCTCCACCGTGTGCCTGGACCAGATCCAGGTCACCGAGTTCGGCGGCATGGTCTACGTCAACCTCGACCCCACGGCGCCTTCTCTGACCGAGCAGGCCGGAGACCTCGAGGCGGAGATCGAGGCGCGGGCGCCGGACGTGGCCAAGCTGACCCTCGCGCGCCGGCTCACCTACACCATCGCGTCCAACTGGAAGAACGTCGTCGACAACTTCCTCGAGTGCTACCACTGCCATGTGGCGCACAAGGACTTCGTGTCCCTGGTCGACATGAGCACCTATCGGGTCACCACCTATGGGATCTACTCCAGCCACATGGCCCAGGCGGGTAAGGCGGAGAACTCCGCCTACGACGTGTCGGGCGCGACGGTCACCGAGCACGCGGTCTGGTGGCTGTGGCCCAACACCTGCCTGCTGCGCTATCCCGGCCGTGGGAACTTCATGGTGTTGCAGATCATCCCTGACGGCCCGGACCGGACGCGCGAGATCTGGGACTTCTACCTGGAGACCACGGACCCGAACGAGGCGGAACTGGACAGCATCCGGTACATCGACGAGGTTCTCCAGGTGGAGGACATCGCCCTGGTGGAGAGCGTCCAGCGCGGAATGCGCACCCCCGCGTTCACCCAAGGGAAGATCGTTTACGATCCCAGCGGATCAGGGTTGTCGGAGCACGCGGTCCATCACTTCCATGGCCTCGTCCTCGACGCGTACCGGAGCGAGCTGGAACGACCGGGCTCGGCGCCCGTGAGGTGAGGCGGAACCCTCTTCGATTTTCCTGCGCACGCATGCCGAAGGCCCCTCGCGATCTTCGCGAAGGGCCTTCGGGTCTTTCGACATGCGTGGCCGTTCAGCACCGGCATCAGCGGACGTCTACGTAGTCCTTGGTGCTGTTGGCGGCCAGGTAGGTGACGTTGCCCTTGTACTTGGCCATCCAGGTTCCGTCCTTCCGCGCCTTGAAGCCCTTGTGCCACCTGCCGTAGCGGTCGGTGCCGGCGGTGCCCACATAGGACCAGGACTTCGATCCGTGCGCCTGGAAGTAGATGTTCACGGTCTTACTGCCCAGAGGGCGCCAGACGAAGGTGTGGTACTGCGTGGTGGTGAGGTACTTCAACGTTCCGCCCACCGTGATCGTCTTACCCTTGCGCACCGGCTCGGGTTTCGCGTTGAACCCCGAGACGGACGTCCGGTACTTCACCGTCGCGTAGGCGGTGCCGCTGAGAGCATCCAGATTGCGGTCCCAACCTTGGTAGCGCAGCCTCCAGTAGCCGGACGACACGGCCGTCGCGTGCACCTTCACCTGCCCGTTGGAGGTGAGGCGGCTCTGTCCCACCACGGTCCAGGTCTTCCGGTTCTTGGAGAACTCCAGATCCACATAGCCGGTCGTCGCGGGAAGCGCCGGGCCGGTGGCGGTGCGCCTGGTCACGACGGCACTGGCGGTGATCTGTGCGCCCTTGGCGGCCGGGTTCGGCGACACCGTGAACCGGCTGATCGAGGAGCGGTAGAAGGAGTAGATGACGTTCTCGGGGCCTTCACTGCTCCCCTGATAGGGGCCGGGGACGGAAACACCGTTCCGCGTCAGGTAGGGGAACGGTTCGAAATTCACGAACCACTGCGTGGCCTGCGGTACGACCACCGACTTGGAGTAGCTCCCGTCCGATCTCGTCCGCGTCGTCCCGAGATCGATGTCCTTTTTGGTGTCGAGGTCGTAGACGGAGATCTTCACGTCCTGCCCCGGAGCGCCCGCCCAGTGGCCATCGGCCTTCTTGCGTTCGAGCCGACCGGTGACCTGAACGGTGGCGCCGATGATCGTCGGAGGAGAGGAGAAACCGATGGACAGCCGAGTCTCCTGGGGGCGCACCTTGAGCAGGCTGTGCGTCGAGGCGGCTCTGGAGTACCCCGGGCTCCCGGAGTAGCTCGCGTAGGTCTCGCTCTCGATCATGTTCGTGTCCATGCCCTTGATGTACAGGTGGACGGCGCTGGAGAACCTTCCGGCCGAGTCGGTCGTCGCGTAGCCGGCGCAGGCGCCGTCGAGGTTCAGGCAGATCGTCACGCCGGGCACCCCGAGCTCGCTGCCGCTGCCGCTCCCGTAGACCAGTCGCCCTTTGTACGTCACGGTGTCGTGGTCGACGTCCACGGTGGACGGCGAGATGGTGAACTCGCTGAACCGCGTCATGCCCCGGCGGTCAAGGACGAGGGCCGGCTTCTTGGCGAAGGTCAGACCTGAGGCGTCGGCGATCTCGACGTCGATGTAGATGAGACCCTTCTCGAGGGTCACCGGCTGGGAGGTCCGCCAGACGCCGTCGGCGGCGGTCCCGCTGACCAGCTCGAAGTCCGTGACCGTCGCGAACGGCTCCTTGTTGCTGTTCGACCGCAGCCTTGCCGTGACCTCGGTGATGTCGCTGTCCGAACTCGCACTCACCTCGATGGGTGTGCTCCATCCCGGCGCGGTGGCCTTCGCATACCGAATCGCCACCGTCCCGGCGGAGGCGGGGTGGGCGATGGCGATCAGCATGGCGGCGAGCGTGACGCTTAGGAGGAGGGCGAACGCCGTTCGCCCGTAAATGACATGTTTTAACCGCAATTGCACAGAAGTGAGACACTCTGCGGGGGATTCGGGTTTACCTGTGGCCCCAGCTTGCCGCTCGGCGAATCTGGATGCCCATGCTCCTGCTTGTGGACCTAAGGGCTGAGGTTCGATTCGCCGAGACGGCTCCGCCTTGACCAGGGCGTTCTTCTTTGGAGGAACGTCCTGTGTGGTTCCCGGTTGTCAGGCCGAGCGGGCGAGTGACTGTGCCAGCACGCCGGGAGTCCCTAGTAGAGCTGCACTGTCCTCGTCGGAGAGACCGCCTCCCGTAGGTGCCTGCTCAGTTGAGTGATGGTCTCGCGGTATGCGGTCAGTTCCTCGGGAGAGACCCCGGGGAGTTCGAAGACGTACTCCACAGCCACGGGCACATCACCAGGGAGGTCGAGGATGAAATGCTTGACCGCTTCGACTTCCTCGCGGAGTTCCGTCAAAGTCTCTCCGGAAACGCCCCCAGCGATGGGTGCATCGATTGGATCAGCACCCCAGACGACGGTTCCCGTGTCGAGGGCCGTCTCCCGGGTGACCCTGAATCGAAGACGATGTGTGGTCACTGAAGTCAGTCCTTTCCGAACACGTGCTCAAGAGCGTGTTCCAGGTCGTTGAGCTGCGTAGGTCGGATGGCCCGGACGGGGACGACCGCACGGGCGATGGTGATCTGCGTTTGGTCGTACGTAGACGAGCCGTTCGTGTTGTCTCAGCCCAGTCGACTCGCAGCCCACGCTCCCGGGCGAGTTCGTAGATCCTGTCCCGGATTTCGGATAGCTGCTCAGCGCACGGTCACCGTAGCTATGGCGCGAATTCGCGGCAGGTCCTATGTGGAATCGATCTTGCTAACGACAATGCCGATAAGGGCAGCAGGGACCATTTCGGTCTTCATGTTGCGACCTCGTCTGAGATGCGGTGTGCTCCGCGACAGTGCGCGGCAGGAATACGAGGGGCTCGAGCGGCGCCGTCAAGAGGCCTCCAGGTCGTGGGTGCGGCCGCGGACCGGTTTCGTCGCGGGTCGTCCCGGCCGAGCCACCGCGATGAGAGCCGACAGCAGGGCCGGGGTCGCCGCCAGCACGAAACACAAACCCAGGGGCAGGCCGTCCACCACGAGGCCGACTGCCGCGGTGCCCATGGAGTTGCCGATGTTGAAGGCGGTGTTGACCCACGCGCCCACCCGGGTCCGGTTCTCCGGCCTGGCGGACTCGTCGGCGAGCAGGTAGGCCGTGGTCAGGGCGGGAGCCACGAACAGCCCGATGACGCACGTCGCGGCGGCCAGCGTGTACAGGTTCGACGAGGCTCCGGCCGCGGCGAGCGCGAGGCCGAGCGCGGTGGTCAGCACCGGGGACCGCACCGCCCCGGAGACGCGCCAGGAGACCGCGCCGTAGGCCAGGCCGCCGACCGCACTTCCTGCCGCCAGCGCGGCCTCGACCCACGCCACCGCCGCGGTCTGGTCATGCCGTTCGGCGAAGGCCACCATGAGCAGGCTCAGCGCCCCCAGGCACAGTCCGACCGCGGCTGACATCGCGATCGGAAGCATCAGCGTGCCCGCACCGCCCCTCCACCACCGCGCAGGTCCGGCCGGCGCCGAGGCCATGCCAGGTCCCTCGACCTCCGCGGCGGCAGAGGAGGTGCCGGCGCGGAACGACCGGGCGGCGCGTACCGCCGGCGCCGACACGAAGGCGAAGGTGCCGATCGCTATCAGGGCGGCGCTCAGGGCGACCCCCGCGGCAGGGTTCGCGAGGGCGGCCACCAGGCCGGCGAGCAGCGGCCCGGTGACGAACAGAAGTTCCTCGGCGACGGTGTCCAGGCTGTAGGCGCGTTGCAGCAGCATTCGATCGGGCAGCAGGTCGCTCCACAGCGTCCGCATGACAGGCCCGAGCGGTGGCGCGCAACCGCCGGCCACGGCCGCGAGAGCCGCCAGCAGCCCGCTCGGGGTCCCTGGCCGCCAGGTGAGTACGGCCAGGCAGGTCAGCAGCAGCGCGTACAGGACGGCCATCGGCGGCAGGGCCCTGCGCGGTCCGTAGCGGTCGATCAGCCCGGCCCTCAGCGGGGCGAGCACGGACGTGGTGAGGCCGAACAGGGCGATGGCGCCGCCGGCGAGGGCGTAGGAACCGGTAGTGGCGGTGAGCGCCAACGTGAGGGACAGGAAGACCGTCCCGTAGGACAGCCGGCCCAGCAGTGCGGCGCTGAAGGCACGCCTGGCGAGGGGATGGGACAGGACGGCGACGTACGACGGAGGTCGCGAAGGCGAAGACATTGGGGATGTTCCTCAGGAAAGCAGCGCGCATCCGAGGCGCTGCGAGCTGTCAGGGACGCCGGAGTGCCGCATCGCAACGATGCGACCGGTCCGATGTCCTAGGCACGGGGGAGGAACATGCCGTCACACTAACAGCGGTCGCGGCAGGTCGAAAGAGATCAGGTCGTGCCCGCACGCCCTCGACCGCGCGTGCCTCCGGTGCCGCGGGCTCCGGCACCGGGATCCAGGCCGGCGGAGGGTCGCGGCACGGCGATCCGTACAGCGACGTCGAGGCTCCGCCGGCACCGCACGGCGACTGCTCACATGTTGATCATGTGACCGGCGAGTCCGTGAACGGCCTCCTTGACCGCCTCGCCGAGCGTCGGATGGGCGTGGACGTTCCTGGCCACCTCCGTCACGGTCAGGTCCCACTGCTGAGCGAGGGTCAGCTCCGGCAGCAACTCGGTGACCTCGGGGCCGATCAGATGGGCGCCGAGGAGCTCGCCGTACTTCGCGTCACTGAGAATCTTGACGAACCCGGTGGTGTCGCCCAGTCCGTGCGCCTTGCCGTTCGCGGTGAACGGGAACCTGGCCACCTTGACGTCGAAGCCGCGCTCGCGGGCCTGCGCCTCGGTGAAGCCGAAGCTGGCGATCTGCGGCTGGCAGTACGTGGCCCGCGGGATCATCGTGTAGTCGAGCTCCATGGTCTCCGCGCCCGCGATCGTCTCCGCGGCCACGATGCCCATCGACTCGGCCGCGTGGGCGAGCATCAGCTTGGCGGTCACGTCGCCGATGGCGAAGATGTGCGGCACGTTCGTACGGCACAGCCCGTCGATGTCGATCGCACCCCGGTCGGTCAGCCGTACACCGGTGTTCTCGAGCCCGTATCCCGTCACGTTGGGCTGGAAGCCGATGGCCTGCAGCACCTTGTCGGCCTCGAGGGTCGACGTCTGGCCGTCGCGGGACACGGTGACACGCACCTTCTCGCCCGAGTCGTCGATCGACTCGACGCGAGTCGAGGTGAGGAGGTCGATTCCGAGGCGCTTGTAGCGCCGGGCCAGTTCCGCGGAGACCTCCTCGTCCTCCAGGGGCACGACCCGGTCGAGGAACTCGACGATCGTCACCTTGACGCCGTAGCTGTTGAGCACGTACGCGAACTCGACGCCGATGGCGCCCGCTCCCGCGATGATGATGCTCCCGGGCAGCTCCTCGCTGAGGATCTGCTCCTCGTAGGTGACGACCCGGTCGGTCACGGCCGTTCCCGGCAACAACCTGGTCGCCGCCCCGGTGGCGAGGATGCAGTGGTCGAACGTCACGGTCCGCTCGCCGCCGTCCGCGCCGGCCACGCGGAGGGTGTGCGCGTCAACGAAGGAGCCGCGCCCGTCGTACTCGGTGATGCCGTTCTTCTTCATGAGGTAGTGGACGCCCTTGACGCGGCCGTCCGCGACCTTGCGGCTGCGCTTGAAGGCTTCGCCGTAGTCGAAGGTGAGCGTGCCGTCGACCTGGATGCCGAACGTCTTGGCCTCGTGCGTGAGCAGGTGGACGAGTTCGGCGTTGCGCAGCAGCGCCTTCGAGGGGATGCATCCCACGTTGAGGCACACACCGCCCCAATAACGTTCCTCGACGATTGCCGTGCTGAGTCCGAGCTGGGCGGCGCGGACCGCGGCGACGTACCCGCCCGGGCCGGCCCCGAGGACCACGACGTCGTAGTGATCGGTCATACCGGGACCATAGGCGGCCGGGGAGGCGACGTCTCCAACCGGGGTGGAAAGAGTCATCGCACCCGGCTCGACCCCGACCGCGGACGGCCGGGCCCGGGAGAGCCGGGCCCGGCCGTCCTGATGGGGGACCGTCGCCGGCGATCCCTCATCCGGGGTGATCCGCCGCTACCCCCGCAGCCGGCGGATGCCGAGGACGATCGACACGAGGAGCAGCCAGAGCGTCCATCCGTACAGGGCGGCCAGCCAGGCCGTGTCGAAGACCGTCGACGGCACGACCAATCCCACGACGCTGATCAGACCGGTCGCGGCGAGCACGATGCCGAGCCAGCTGATCCACCGGCCGATGATCCTGCCGCGGAGCGCGGCGATCGAGAACGCGGCCAGCAGCACCGACTGGGCGACGATGGAGATCTCCCCGAGCATCTGGCCGAACCAGGAAAGGGAGTACCAGGTCTGCACCACCGTGTCACTGAGGGACGACACGTCAGAGAGCACCCAGAGCAGGGGGAGACCGGTGACGACGGCGTTGATCGCGACGAGCAGTCCGCCGCCGAGGAGGATCGCCTCGCGGAGCGAGGACTCGGGGAGGAACCGGCGGGCCAGACGGGCCAGCGCGCCGGTCAGCACGATCAGCGCGACGAGGCCGAGCGCGCCGGCGAAGGCGTTCATCTGCAGAGTCGAGGCGGCCTCGGACGCCCAGGCGCGGATTTCCGCGGCGCCGGCCTGACCGACCTCCGGGGACTCGGGCGCCCATGTGCCGAACGTCAGGACGAACAGGGCAAGGGCCGCGCCCGCCGCGATGCCGTACGCGGGCCGCGCGGAAGGCCGCGCGGCCGCCGGTTCGACCGCCGCGTCGGCGTTGATCGTGGACATCTCTCCTCCAGGTGTGTGAGAACGGCGGATCGTCAGCGACGCCGTCCCCATGACCTTCGTCGGCCCGCCGGCCCGGGGGCGACGGACGAGCGCCCTCATGAGTCCCGGTTCCGCGCCCGCCCGCCCACGGGACGAACGTCCCGGGACGACGGGACGCGGGCCGCGTTATCGTTCCCGCACCACCGTGGAGCACCGCCGAGGAACCCCGCGGAACCGCGTGGAACCGTCGCAGTACGCAAGGAGATGATCGTGGTCGGCACTCGTCCGTCGCGCCTCGGCGCAGCGGGTCTGCTCGGCGTGTCGGTGGTCCTGTTCGCCGTGACGGCGTTCGGCGCGGGCCTGCTCAGCGCGGTGGACGCGCCGACGGCCGCCGACATCATCTGGTTCGCCGGCTTCCTCGCCTTCCCGCTGGTGGGCGGCCTGATCGCGTGGCATCGCCCGGAGAACCGCGTCGGCTGGCTCTTCCTCGCCGTGGGCGTGCTGCAGTACGGCGCCGCCGTGCTGGACGGGCTCTCCCAGCACATGGTCGCGACGCACCCCGGTTCCGTGGTGGGACCGCTGCTGGTGCTGGTCCAGAACGCGCTGTTCGCCCTCGGGTGGGTGTGCGCCACGGCGTACCCGTTGCTGCTCTATCCCGACGGGCGGCTGCCGACGCCGCGCTGGCGGTGGGCCCTGCACGGCACCACGGCCGCGCTGGCGGTCCTCATCGCGTCGGTCGTCGTCACGCCGGGACGGATCTTCGAGGACGACCCCGCGCAGAACCCCCTGGGCGTGGCCGCGCTGGAGGCGGTCGCCCCCGCGGTCACCGCGGTCATGCTCTTCGCACTGCTCGGCCTCACCGTGATCGGAATGGCCTCGATCATCGTGCGGTGGCGGCGGGCCGGTGGGGTGGAGCGGAGACGGCTCGCGTGGCTCGCGCTGGCAGCCGTGGTGTTCATCGTCAGCACCGTGGTCGGACTCGCGACGGACGCGTGGACCCCCGAGTGGGTCGGCTCCACCCTGGAGGGCGTCGGGGTCGCGGCACTGCCGGCCGCCACCGGAGTGGCGGTCCTGCGGGCCGACCTGTTCGACATCACCGTCGTGCTCGATCGCGCGATCGTCTACTCGGTGCTCACCGGCCTGGTGATCACGGCCTACCTCGGATGCTTCGCCGCGACCTCCACACTGCTCGCCCCGGGTCCCAGCCGTAGTGCGTCACTGCTGGCCACGGCCGTGGTGTCGGTTTCGCTGAGTCCCGTCAAAGACAGGCTGATGCGGGTCGTCGACCGGCTCCTCTTCGGCGATCGCAGTCGTCCGTACCAGGTGCTGACCGCACTCGCCGAGCGGCTGGCCCGCACCGACGCGCTGGAGGAGTTGCTGCGCACGGTCACGGACGCCCTCAGCACGATGCTGCGCCTGCCGCACGCGCAGGTCGTGGTCGGCGCCGATGTCGCCGCCGCACCCAACCTGCTCGCGTTTCCCCTGATCAGCCATGGGCGGCAGGAGGGAACGCTGCTGGTCGGCCGGCGCTCGGGCCAGTCCAGGTTCGACGCGCGGGAACTCGATCTGCTCGCCGACCTCGCCGGGCAGATCGCCGTCGCGGTCAGGGCTGCTCGCCTCGCCGAGGACCTGCGCGAGTCCAGGGAGCGCATCGTCCGGGCCAGGGAGGAGGAACGCCTGCGGATTCGGCGTGACCTGCACGACGGCCTGGGACCCCTGCTGGCCGCGGCCAGCCTGCAGGTCGACGTGCTCTCCGACCGGTCGGCGGACGCCGAGGCGTCCCGGCTGATCGCGAAGATCAAGGCGCTGATCAGTCAGTCGGTCACCGACGTACGGCAGGTCGTGCACGGGCTGCGTCCGCCCTCTCTCGACGACCTCGGGTTGGTCGGAGTCGTGCGAGAACACGCGACGTCGCTGCGCGGGGCCGGCCTGCGCGTGTTGGTCGACTGCCCGGACGATCTGGCGGTGCACAGCGCGGCCGTCGAGGTCGCCGCGTACCGGATCGTCACCGAGGCGATGACCAACGTCGTCCGGCATGCCGACGCCGGCCTCTGCACCGTCACGCTGAACCTCGACGAGCACCGGCTGCGCGTCGAGATCACGGACGACGGAACCGGTCTCGGGTACCCGCACCGCGACGGCGTCGGTCTCGCCTCCATGCGGGAACGCGCCGACGAGCTGGGCGGAAGCGTGACGATCGAACCCGGTCGTGGCGGGGGCACCAGGGTCGTCGCCCTGTTGCCCGTGCCGGCGGTGCCGGCGCCCGCTGCGAGGATGTGACGGTGACCACGACCGTGCGGGCCCTCCTCGTCGACGACCACCCGATCTTCCTCGACGGCCTGCGGACCGCCCTCATGGGCCTCCCCGAGATCGAGGTCGTGGGGACCGCCACCGACGGAGCGTCCGCGATCGAGGCCGTCGCCTCGTCCCGGCCCGACGTCGTGCTGATGGACCTGACGATGCCCGGCATGAGCGGCATCGAGGCGACCCGCCGCATCAGCGGTCAAGGCGGTCCCGCCGTGCTCGTCCTGACCATGCACGCCGACGACGACTCGGTGTACGCCGCCATCCGTGCCGGTGCCACCGGCTACCTCCTCAAGGGCTCGGACCGCGCCGACGTCGTGCGGGCCGTGCTCGCCGTGGCCGCGGGCGAGGCCGTCTTCGGCCCGGAGATCGCGAGGCGGGTGCTGAGCTCCTTCGCGGAAGGCCCGCGCGAGGCGGCGGCACGGCCGTTCCCCGAGCTGAGCCCGCGAGAACTGGAGATCCTGGACCTCGTCGCCGGAGGCCTCGGCAACCAGGCCATCGGCCGCAAGCTCTCCATCGCCCCGAAAACGGTGCGCAACAGCGTCTCGACGATCCTCGGCAAACTGCACGCCGCCGACCGCGGCGAGGCCGTCGCCCGGGCACGCGCACACGGGCTCGGCTCCGGCACGCCCCGCTCCTGATCCGGGGCCCGGCGCGGGGGCCTGCAGCCCGGCTTCGGCGATCGTGAAGGCGAGGAGCAGACCGCGGGCGATGTAGGCCGTCGTCTCCGCGGCGCCGTACTGGGAGAGAAGGTGGAGGAGACCGAGGAGCGCGGCGGCGATCCCGCCGATGACCGCGGCGACGGCTCCGGCTCGGATGGAGGGCTTGTTCATGCACTCGATGCTTCTCGTCCGGCGTTCCCGGCACATCGGCGCGATTCCCGACGTCGCCGGGAATCCGTTTCCCGGCGAAGGGGACAGAGCGGGTCCCGGCTGGAAGGGGATAACGGCCTCAGGCCCTTGGGAGGCCGGGCGCCGAACACTGGCTTCCGCGGGGCGACGCCGACCCCGCTGACCCGCAGTCCCCGAGAGGTAGGCCATGACCGCCGTCGCTTCCGTTCCTTCCGACCCTTCCGCGCTGCACGGCCTGGGCCGGCCCCTGCTGGTGTTCGCCGGCCTCCCGTTGCTGCTGGCCGCGCCGTTCGAGTTCCTGAGTGTGTTCGACAGCCGGCCGTTCCCCGAGATCGCCGCGGGAACCGCGCACTCCGTCTCGGCCAATCTGGTGCTGCTCGGCTTCTGCGGGCTCCTCGTCGCCGTCCCCGCGCTCGTCACCCACACCGGCTCCACCGGGCGGCGACTCGGTCGTACCGCCGCGCTTCTCGCGACGGCCGGAGCCGCAGGAGGGGTCGTGTCCCAGTGGTACATCGGCACCGTCCTGCCCTGGCTGGCCCACTCGAAGAGCCCCGAACTGTCCGGTGAGATGGGCGGAGTCGGGCTGTACGGGACGATGGCGCTGCTGACGGCGGGCATACTCGCGCTGGGGATCAGCGGCCTGCGCTCGCGGGTCCTCCCGAAGCCGGCCGCGATCCTGCTGATCGTCGCCGCGGTCGCCTTCGTCTTCCCTCCCGCCCTCATCGCGCTCACCGGCGCCGCGCTGCTGTGGAGCGGAGCGGCCGGACTGCGAGCATCGGCGCCGTCGGTCCCCGCGACGGATGCGCCCATGGCCGCCTGAGTTCACCCGCCGGCCGGTCGCGGCTAACCTGTCGCGGCCGGCCATCGCCGACGACGCGCCTGTTCGAGAGGTTCAGATGATCCGCAGACGTGCCGCACTCGCCGCGCTCGTGGCACAGTCCGGTCTGCTCGTGTGGCTGTCGCTGTGCCTGTGGGTCCTCCCCGGCGGGGACATCCTGCGCGACCGCACCACGGTCGGCCTCTACGCCGTCGCCCTCGGTCTGCTCGGCGGCACCGGGATCGTGCTCGCCCGCCGACGGCGCCATCCGCTCGCTCCGATGCTGATCGCGACGGGGATCGGCGGCGCCGCGTACTACGCGGTGACCGCATCGGTGACGCTCGGCCACCATCGTCACCTGGGGCCTTTCCGGCCGTTCCTCTTCTGGCTGCCGACCTGGCTGTGGCTCACCATCCCGGTCGGTGTCGTCGCCCTCATGCTGCGCTTTCCTGACGGCACCGCGCTCGGCCCATGGTGGCGGCGCGGAGAGCGGGTCCTCGCGACGCTCGCCGTCTGCCTCGCGCTGCTCGTCGCGTTCCTGCCAGGCGGAGACGGCACCGTCGGCGGTGAACCCAACCCGTTCGGGATGTCCGCACTGCAGCCGCTCCTCCCGCTGATCACTCCGCTTTTCGCGCTGCTGCAGGCCGCCTTCCTGTTCGGCGCCGTCGCCCTCGTCCTCCGCTACATCCACAGCGGCCAGGTCGAGCGGCAGCAGATCCGCTGGGTGGCCGCCGCGGCGGGGGTCATCGCCCCGGTCACGGCCGCAACCGCCCTGCTCGGCACGGCCTGGATCGCCGAGGCCCTCGCGCTCGTCCTGCTGCCGGGCGCCATCGCGGTCGCCGTGCTGCGATACCGCCTGTGGGACCTCGGACTGGTGCTCCGGCGGACCCTGCTCTACACGGTCCTCACCGCGATCCTGCTCACCGCCTACATCGGACTCGTGCTGGGCCTCGACGCCGCCCTGCCCGGCTCGGACCTGCTGCCGGAGGTGCTGGTCACCGCCCTGATCGCGGTCGTCGCGCTCCCGCTGCGCACGATCCTGCAAGCCGCGCTCGACCGGATGCTCTTCGGCGACCGCCGTGATCCGCACCAGGTGGTGCGCACGCTCGGCAGACTGCTCGAGTCGACGCGCGAACCGCTGCTCGCCCGCGTGGTGGTCGAGCTCGCCGAGTCGTTACGCCTGCCGTACGTCGCCGTCGAGTTGCCCGACGGCTCCGTCGCCGCGGCGGTCGGAACTCCGGTGACCGGCGCGGACGGCGCCCGGATCCTCCTGCAGGTGTCCGGCGAGACCGCCGGGAACCTGATAGCCGCCCGGCGGCATCCGGACGAACCGCTGTCGCCGGCGGACCATCGCCTGCTCTCCGACCTCGCCGGGCATCTCGGCGTCGTGGTCCACGCCGCCGGGCTCGACTCCGCCCTGCGGCGCAGCCACGAACGCCTCACCCTCATCAGGACCGAGGAACGCGGCCGGCTCCAGCGCGACCTGCACGACGGTCTCGGCCCACTGCTCGGCGCGGCGGGAATGCGGATCGCCGCCGCACGCAACCTGCTCGTACGCCCGCGGGTGGACCGCGCGGAGGAGGTGCTCGCCGCGGCCGCCGCCGATCTGGAGGAGGCGCTCACCGAAGTGCAACGCATCGTCGCGGACCTGCGGCCCACGGCGCTCGCCGACCGCGGGTTGGTCGCGGCGCTCCGCGATCAGATCGACGGCTGGGCCGGCCGGCTCGCCGTGACGCTGGATGCTCCAGATAGGTTGCCGGCCATGGATCCCGCCATCGAGACGGCCGCCCACCGGATCGTCATGGAGGCTCTTCGCAACGCCGAACGGCACAGCGGCGGCAGCACGGCACAGGTGCGGATCGCGGTGCACGGCGGCGAACTGACCATGGAGATCAGCGATGACGGCGCGGGCCCTGCCACCGGACCCGTACGGCCCGGCGCCGTGGGGCTGCGCTCGATGCATGAAAGGGCCGAGGCTCTCGGGGGAGTGCTCCAGATCGAGCCGGGTCCTGGCAGCGGGATGCTGGTGCGGTGCGTGCTGCCGGGGGTCAGGGAATGACCGTGAGGGTTCTGCTCGCCGACGACCACCCGATCTTCCTCGAGGGACTGCGCACCATGCTCGAGACGGTCGACGGCATCGAGGTCGTGGGCGTCGCCTCGAACGGGGCCGAACTGCTTGAGCAGGCGGCACGAGTCGAGGCCGACGTGGTCGTCGTCGACCTGGACATGCCCGTGCTGGACGGCGCGGGCGCCGCGGCCGAGCTGATCGAACGGCAGCCCGGTGTGGCGGTGATGGCGCTGACCATGCACGCCGACGAGGAGGCGGTGCTGCGGGCGTTGCGTGCCGGTGTGCGCGGCTACCTGCTGAAGTCTTCTGGGCCGGCCGCGATCGCCCGGGCACTGTCCGCCGTCGCGGAGGGTGACGTGGTGTTGAGCGGCAGGATCGGCGCGATGGTGGCGAGGGCCGCGCTGCGGACGACCACCGACCGCCCGTTCGCCCAACTCTCCGGACGCGAGACCGAGATACTCGACCACGTCGCCCGGGGGCGCTCCAACCCTGAGATCGCCCGCGAGCTGTTCCTGTCGGTGAAGACCGTGCAGAACCACGTCAGTGCGATCTTGAGTAAGCTCGGAGTGGCCTCACGGGCCGAGGCCGTCGCCCGCGCCCGTGACGCCGGGCTCGGCACCGGACCGGCATCGGGCGGCGTCGCGTGACGGACGGGTCCGCTCAGCTCAGGGGGGCGGGCACCGTCACACAGAGCCGCCCGGCGCCACGAGACCGCACTCGAACGCCAGGATGACGGCCTGAACCCGGTCGCGGCTGCCGGTCTTGGCCAGCGTCCGCCCGACGTGCGTCTTGACCGTCGACTCGCCCAGATGGAGGTCGCGCGCTATCTCCGCGTTGGACAGCCCCCTGCCGATCAGGGTGAGCACCTCGCGTTCGCGGTCGGTCAGGGCGGCCGCCGGCGTGGCTGATCGTGACCATGTTCGCCGGAAGCCTGTCGCCGACCTTGGCCCTGGCCAACCTGCTCCTGCTCCCGCCGTTCGTGATGGTGGCACGGCTGCTGGTCTCCCCGGCCCATCGGGCGGGCCAGGTCGGGTCGCCGTCGGCGGTCGCCGGCTGAGGGCGGCGAACAGCGACGACAGGGCGTACTCCGGCAGGGGGACGCCCTGTTCGTCGTCACGAGCGGCACCGGAGCCCTCGACGCCGTCTCCCTCGTCACGGGCGACGGGGCCGCACCACGCCGGCCTCGAAGGCGAGCACCACCGCCTGGACGCGGTCGCGCACGTCGAGTTTGGCGAAGATGCGGTTGACGTGGGTCTTCACCGTCGCCTCACCGACGAAGAGCTCTCCGGCGATCTCACGGTTGGACAGTCCGCGCGCCATCAACCGCAGCACCTCGGTCTCCCTGCCGGTCAGGTCGGACAGTTCGGGAACGCCGACCGGCGACGCCGTCGCCGTGTAGTGGTCGATCAGCCGACGCGTGATCTCCGGGGAGAGCAGCGCGTCGCCACGGGCGGCGGCGTGCACCGCGCTCGCCAGTTCCTTCGGCGGAGTGGTCTTGAGCAGGAACCCGCAGGCGCCCGCGCGCATCGAGCGGTAGACGTACTCGTCGAGGTCGAACGTGGTCAGCATGACGACCCGGCAGCCGGGGTGGTCCGCCAGGATGTGCTCGGTGGCGGCCACGCCGTCGAGCCCCGGCATGTGGATGTCCATCAGCACGACGTCGGGCCGGTGCAGCGCGGTGAGCCGCACCGCCTCCTGCCCGTCGACGGCCTCCGCGACGACGTCGATGTCCGGTCGCGCGCTGAGGATCATCCGCAGTCCGCCGCGTACGAGCGCCTCGTCGTCCGCGATGAGGATGCGCGTCACGCCGGCGCTCCCGTTTTCGTCGGCGTGGACGCCGCCGACTTCGCGCTCAGCGGCAGTTCGACGCTCACCTCGAAGCCGCCTCCGTTCCGCGGACCGGTGGCGGCCGTTCCGCCGAACAGCTCCGCACGCTCGCTGATCCCGGTCAGCCCGTGGCCGCCGCCGTCGTTCCGCCTGCCGGCCCCCGGGCCGTCGTCGACGACACGCACCCGCAGGTCGGTCCGTCCGACGTCGACCGTGACCGAGACCGTGGCGCCCGGCGCGTGTTTCGCCGCGTTGGTCAGGGCCTCCTGCAGCACCCGGTAGCCGCTGACGTCGACCGCCGCGGGAACCGCGTCGAGGTCGCCGTTCACGGTGACGTCCACCCTGCCGCCGGCGACGCTGACTCCGGAGAGCAGCGGGTCGAGGTGCCGCAACGAGGGCAGCCGCTCCGGGCCCCCTTCGGCGCCGCGCAGCACGACGAGCAGCCGGCGCAGCTCGGTGACGACGTCGCGGCCGACGTCCTGCACCGCGTCCAGCGACTCGCTCGCCCGCCGCGCGTCGGAGTCGAGCACGGCCTGGGCGGCTCCCGCCTGCAGGACCATCACGGTGACGCCGTGCGAGACGATGTCGTGCAGTTCGCGGGCCACCCGGAGCCGCTCGTCCGCGCGCGCGGCGGCCTCCCGTTCGGCGGCCAGCGCGACGAGACGTTCCGCCTGCGCCCGCCGCATGCGGACGGCGTAGGCGGGCCCCATGACGGCCAGCGCGACGAAGACGATGAAGACCCAGTCCTGGTTGCCCGTACGCACGGCCTGGACGCCGTACGCGACGAAGTAGGAGACGCCCGCCACCAGCGGCCCGTGGCGGCCGCCCACGGCCACGCAGCCGAAGCAGGCTCCGGCCAATGCCAGGAGCGGGACGACCGGCGCTATCGGCGGAACGGGAGTGAGGATCTGCGCGGTGAAGCAGGCGCCGGCCAGCACCGCCGCGGCCCGGGGATACGACGTGCAGACCGCGACCGCCAGGCAGAGGCCGGCGAGCAGCACGGTGACCACGGCCATCCAGCCGGCGGGCACCGCGGTGAGATCCGGCCCTTCGCCGCCGTACGGCGCGAGCGGCACGTAGAGCTCTGCCGAGCCGAACGCGAACAGCGCGAGGCCGGTCACGGCGAGGGCCAGGTCGACCCGCCGCCGCCCGATGTTCCGGACCCATGCCATGGCCGGGAGCGTATCCGAGCCCTTCGCGAGCCGGCGTCCACCTGTGGATGGACCGGACGCCCGGCGACGTCCACCCGCCGATCAATGTCTCGGCCGACGACCGGAGCGGCATGCCGTTCCTAACGTCTGCGTCGTCAACAGACAACGACGGGAGACCTCGATGAGTGACCTGACCACCCGGCCGTACGGCCGGCGTTTCGCGGGGATCGCGATGGCCGCGAGCGGCGTCCTGTACGCGGCCGCCAACGCGTTCTACTGGGTGATGTTCCCTGACGAGGTGAGCGAGACCGCGGCGAACGTCGACGTGGCCGCCGCCGACCTCGGCGCCTGGCGGATCGAGACGATCCTCTTCGCGCTGACCCACCTGCTGCTCCTGCCGGCGACGGCGGGGCTGATCGTGGCGGTCGGCGCCCGCAGGCGCCTGTTCGCCACGGTCGGCGCGGTCTTCGCCGTCCCCGGCCTGTACTTCTCCACGGTCCATCTCTGGCACTACAACGCCTTCTTCGGTGCGCTCGCCGGCGGGGGCGTGAGCGTGGAGGCGATCCGGCCGGTCACCGGCGCCCTCGACGAGGATCCGTTCGTGATGGCGGGCTTCGCGGTCTGGATCCTGGGTTTCATGATCGGGCTGCTGGTGTTGTCCTTCGGAGCGTGGCGGGCCGGTCTCGTGTCCCTGTGGGTGCCGCTCGCTCTGACCGGCGGGCAGGTGCTCGACTTCGTGTCGAACGGCACGGCGCCCAAGCTCGTGGTGAGTGCGCTCATGGCCGCGGGTCTCATCGGCCTGGCTCTGGGCATCGGCCTGCGCCGGGCGGCGGGCACGGCGGACGAGACCCAGGACGAGGGCGAAGCCGCACCGGCTTCGCGGGCCTGACTGGGGGCGACGGTGACGCGGTCAGGGGGCGGCGACCCCCTGACCGGCGTTCAGCCCTGCCAGGTGGGCCGGTTCCCGCCTCTGCCCAGCCCGGCCCGTCGCGCCAGGTCGACGGCGGCGGCGCGATCCGGCGCCCCGATCCTGCGGGGGATCACGGTCAGGTAGTTGCGGACGGTCTTGGGGCTCAGGTGCAGGGCCGCCGCGATCCTGGCCGTGTCGTAATCGGCGGCGAGCAGGTCGAGCACCGCCCGTTCCCGTTCCGACAGTTGCGGGAACGGCGGACGCGCGGGGGATCCGGACTCGAGCAGGCGCCGGGCGTACCGGGCGACGCCGGCGCCGAAGAGCAGCTCGCCCCGGGCGGCGGCCCGCACGACTCGCAGCATCTCCTCCTGGTCGGCGTCCTTGAGAACGTAGCCGCAGGCGCCCTCGCGGAGCGCGGCGGCCACGGACTCGTCGTCGTCGACCATCGTCAGCATGACGACCGCCACCTCGGGCGCGAGAGCACGTACCCGCCGGGTGGCCGCCAGCCCGTTCATGCCCGGCATCCGGATGTCCATGAGGAGGACGTCGGGGTGGACGGTGACGGCGAGTTCGAGGGCCTCGTCCCCGGTCGCGGCGGTGCCGACCAGCGTGACGTCGGGCACCGAGTCGAACAGCGCGCGCAGCCCGTCCCTGAACAGGGTGTGGTCGTCGGCGACCGCGATCCGGATGTTCACTTCGTCCATGGAATCCGTTCCTCAGCCGGGCTCTCCTCGCCGTCCCTGGCGGGCAGAGGCAGGAAGGCGTGCACGCGGGTGCCGCCGGACGGGCCGGCGTCGATCCGCAGGGACCCGCCCAGTTCCGCCGCCCGTTCTCGCATCGAGGTGAGGCCCACCCCCGCGGCGGCGTCCGCGGTCATGCCCACCCCGTCGTCCTCGACCGTGACGGTGCAGGCGCCCGCCTCCAGCGCGATGCGGACCTCGCACGTCTGCGCCGCGGCGTGCCGCACCGTGTTGGTGACCGCCTCCAGTGCGATGCGGTAGGCCGCGACCTCGACGGCCGCGGGCAGTCCGGACAGGTCCTCGTCTCCCGGGCCGGCGGACACCGAGACGCCTGTGCCCTCGCGGTCGAGACCCTGGGCGAAGGACTGGACGGCGGCGAGCAGGCCCAGCTCGTCCAGCGCGGGTGGCCGCAGTCCGTAGACCAATCGGCGGATGTCCGCCACCACCGCTCCGGTCTGCCGCCGCGCCTCCTCGACCAGCCGGCCGGCGCCCGCGGGATCGCCGGACAGCCGGTTGCCCGCGGCGGCGAGCTTGAGCATCACCGCGCCGAGGGCCGGTCCCAGGCCGTCGTGCAGGTCGTTGCGCAGCCGCCGTCGTTCCTCTTCGCGCGCCGCCACCAGCGCCCGTCGCGACTCGTGCAGTTCGTGCGTGAGGAGGGCGGCGTGCGCCAGCGCCGCGGCCTGCCGCGCGACCGCGGCGAGCGCCCGCTCGTCGCCGTCCTCCAGCGCTCCGTCCCCGTCGCGCGCGGCCACCGTCAGTGACCCCACGGAAAGCCCCTGATGGGTCAGCGGGTAGTCGCTGGTCGGCCAGGAGCCGGGCAACGTGCCGGACTCGCCGCGCAGCAGGCCGCCGCCGACGGTGATCCGGGCGTACGGCAGACGCAGTGTCCGCACCAGCACCTGCGCCACGGAGGTGAGCACCACGACCGGCTCCGCCGCCGACGCGATGCGGTCGGCCAATTCGTCGAGCACCGCGGAGGGGTCGTCTCGCTCGCCGTAGAGCAGGCGGTTCATCGCCCGGCGCAGCCGTACGTACCCGGGATGGACGACGACGGCGACCAGTCCGGCACCGGTGACGGCCACTCCCGTGCCGTCGGCCGACGAGATCGCGGTCACTCCCACGACGAGTGTCGTGTAGGCGATCGTGACGCCCAGCGTCAGCGCGCCGTACGTCACCGCGCGGCCGACCGACGCGCGGACGTCCCACAGCCCGCGGCGCAACACGGCGGCGGCGACGCTCACCGGGATCGACAGGAAGGCGAGCACGATCCCGCCCTGGACGATCAGGTCGGCCAGGCTCCCCGGGCCGATCCCCAGCGGCCCCTGCGCCACCGAGGCGAGCACCAGGGCGACCAGCGCGGCGGCGACGGCCCCGGCCACCCAGCGGATCTGCCGCCGCTCCGGCACGGCGGACCGGTCGGACGGCCCGCCGGAACGCCGGTAGCGGTGCGTCTGAACCCCGATGACGAGCCCGACCAGGACGACCGTGAGCCCGAGGTCGATCGGCCCGCCTGGCGCGGGCTCGAGCCCGGCCGATCCGAACGCCTCGTAGACGAGGAGCACGGGCGCCACCGTCGCCGTCCACCTCGGCAGGAAGCGGCCGTCGGGGAACGACAACGCCCAGCAGACGAACACCACGAAGCTCAGCCGCTCCAGGACGTCCACCGCGACCGACCAGAACGGATCGCCGGCGGCGAGCGCGGGCAGGGTCTGCGGGAACGTCACGCCGATGGCGGCCAGCACGGCCGCCGCGTAGACGGCCGACGCCTGCCGCCCGGCCAGGCGCAGCAGGAGCCCGGCCACCGTGAGGTGAATCCCGGCGAGCACCGTGACCAGGACCATCAGGTAGAGGGCGTAACCGCTCGGGGTGAGACCGAGGTGGGCCAGCGCGACCGCCTGTGCCTGGGAGATCGAGCCGGACGGGCAGGCGGGCCCGTCGCACGGCACGCGCATCCGCTCGAAGGCGGCCGGGACGCTGATGAGGAACAGAACGGTGGCGGCCGAGCCGAACGACCACACCGCCGTACGCCACCAGTGGTGTGGCGTACGGCGAATCGGTCCGGCGGCTTCCATGGGCACGAGGGCGATCATCGCTGCCGCGGGTGCCGCCGGCAAAACGGGCGAACCGTCACGGCCGTCGACCGGCGAGCCCGACCCCGGCCCAGATCAACGCCATCGTGACGGAGTTCACCGGGTTCGGCAGGAAGAACATGGCGGGCAGGAACAGCGACACGAGCAGCCCTGCCCACCACGGCCACACCCGGGCACGCCACCCGATGACGCCCTGGGCGACGAGCCCGGCCAGGTTGACGAGGACCAGGACGGTGACGATCGGCTCCGGCCACTCCTCACCGGTCACGGTCACGCCGAGCATCGCGACCCCGGTCAGCGCCGACGCGGCGATGCCCGGCAGACAGGCGACGCGGGCCGGCACCCTCCGCGGCAGGAAGAACACCAGAGCGAGCGCGGCCGTCAGGAAGGCGACCCCGAGCAGGGCCTCCGAGACGAGGCCGGCGCCCGCGGTGTGGTCGGAGACGGTCTCCGAGCCGACAGTGGAGACGACCGCTTCCGCGGCGATCAGCAGAGCGGTGCCGAAGGCGGCGAGACTCCTTCCACGCCGCCCGGCCTGGACGATGTCTGTTGTGGCGGTGGACACCGGAAAACCTCCTGTGGGTTGGAACGACCCCTCAAGGCTCGGTGTCCGGCCGTCCCGAGGTCATCGCCCCCGGTGTCCCGGCTTCCGGGATCGGCGTCCCCGTTTCCGGGACGGACGGGCCTGGCCGCCGTCAGCCGACCGGTTGGGGCACGGGGCTCGCGAGGGGCGCCCGACGCGACCGCGCGGCCAGCACGCCGAAGACGACGATCAGCACGACGTACATGATGACGGCGTTGTACGAGGTCGGTGAGAAGTCGGCGACGAGGGCGAGGAACCCCGCGGGGGCGAGCCAGCCGGGCAGCAGCCGGGCCCGCCACAGCGCGACGACCAGCACGGTGAGGCCGAGGTCGAAGCCGAACAGCAGCATGAAGAGCTGCAGCGTCGCCGCGAGGCCGTCCGACATGGCCTCGTTGGCGGGCGCCATCGCCGCCGGGTCGCCGATGAGGGCGATGTCACGGGTGGCGAGTAACACCATCGAGTGCGAGAGCATCGCGAGCGCCCCGATGACGGTCATGGTCCCGCCGATCCTCGCCGCGAGCCTGCCGCGCTCGCGCACCATGCCGACGAGTCCGATGACTCCCACGGCGAACAGCGCGAACGCGACGTACGACAGGAGGTCGGCGATCAGGTAGGGCGTGGACTTGCCGGCGATCAGTGCCAGTTCCGCGGCGGCGTCCGCGGGTTCGTCCCGTGGCTCTATGAACTCGGCGACGAGGGCGATCACCGGGGCCGCGACGAGGGCGATCTGAGGGAGTGTGGGCTTGGACACGCGTCCTCCAAAGGCTGGTTCTTAGCGGTCCCGACGCTTCCAGCGGCCGCGGCCGGCGACACCCGCCCGTGGGAGGGGCCATGTCCGTCCGGGGACGGAGTCCGACCGGCACCCCAGGGGGAGGCCGGGTCGCGGACGCGTGACCTAGGCTGCCCGCGTGCGGCATGTCTGGCGAAACGCGGTCATCGATCTCGGTCCGGCGATCGGCCTGCTCGCCGTGGGACTCCTTGAGCTGCCGGGCTCCGGTCTCGGTCCCGAGGCGGCGCAGCAACATCTGTTCGCGGTGCTCGTGTCGACCCTGGCGCTGGCGGTACGGCGCCGCCATCCGCTGGCGGTCGCGCTGGCGGTCGCGGTCACGGTGATGGCCACCTCACTGGGCGCCGAGCCGCCGGACGAGGTGGCGGTGCTGCTCGCCGTGATCGTGTCGGTCTTCAGCGCCGCGGCGTACCTGCCGGCTCTCGCCACGGCGGGAGCGGCCGCGGCGAACGCCGCCGCGCTCACCGTGTCGATCGTGACCGACACGACCGACACCGACGCTGCCAGCGTGGGGACGGGGATGATCCTGTTTGTCGCCCTGCCCGCCGCCGTGGGCGCCGCGTACCGGCGCCGGCGGCTCGCCACGCAGTCGCTCGAGGCCCGCGCCGAGGAACTGCAGCGTCAGGCCGGTGAAGCGGTGGCCATGGAGCGCCGGCGCATCGCGCGGGAGCTCCACGACCTCGTGGCGCACTCGGTGAGCGTCATCGCCGTGCAGGCGGAGGCGGGCAAGCAGGTGCTGGGCGCCGGGGGGCCGACGACCGCGGACGGCGCGTTCACGGCGATCGCCGACGCCTCACGATCCGCGCTCGTGGAGCTCGCCAGGCTGCTGCGCATTCTGCGCGAGGACGAGGTGGGCACCGCGGCCGAGCCGGTTTCGCCGCAGCCGGGGATGTCCGACCTCGACGCGCTCCTGACCCGGATCGGCGCCGCGGGGCTCGACGCTCGCCTGAAGGTCGAAGGCGAGGCGCAGCCTCTCGCGCAGGGCGTCTCCCTGTGCGCCTACCGCGTGATTCAGGAGTCGCTGACGAACGCTCTCAAGCATTCGGCGGCCGAGCACGCGGACGTGATCCTCCGATACGGTGCGGACGTGCTCGATCTCGAGGTACGCGCGGCGGACGACGGGTCGACGCCCTCGCCTTCCGGCGGCACCGGGCGTGGCCTGATCGGGATGTGGGAACGGGTCGCCCTCTGCGGCGGCAGCCTGACCCTCGACGTCTCCGACGGCTTCGCGGTCCGGGCGAGACTGCCGCTGACCAGGGAGCCCGCCCTGTGATCCGGGTCGTGGTCGCGGACGACGAGATGCTGATCCGCCAGGGCTTCACCGCGATCCTGGCCGGCGAACCGGACATCGAGGTGGTGGGAGAGGCGGCCGACGGGGTCGCCGCGCTGGCCGAGGTACGCCGTACGCGTCCGGACGTGGTGCTGATGGACATCCGGATGCCCGTCCTCGACGGCGTCGAGGCGACCCGCCGCCTCACGAGGACCCAGGCCGGCGTCCGGGTCCTCGTGCTGACCACCTTCGACCTCGACGAGTACGTGTACCACGCGATGCGCGCGGGAGCCGCCGGGTTCCTGCTCAAGAGCGTCCCGCGGGAGCACCTCGTCGCCGGGATCCGGACCGTGGCGGGCGGGGACGCGCTGCTGGCCCCCGCCATCACCCGGCGGCTGCTGGAGGAGTTCCTCAACGGCCCGCCCCCGGGATCCACCACACCGGTCCTGCTCGACGGCGTGACTCCGCGTGAGCTGGACGTGCTGCGCCTGGTCGGCCGTGGTCTGTCGAACGCGCAGATCGGGGCCGAGCTCTTCCTCGCGGAGAGCACGGTCAAGACCCACGTGGCCAACCTGCTCGCCAAGCGCGGGCTGCGCGACCGGGCACAGCTCGTGGTGCTGGCCTACGAGTCCGGACTGCTCCGTCCCGGGGCGTGAGGGCTTTCCTCAAAGCCGTTTCAGTCGCCGTCGGGGGCCCCGATCTCCAGCAGGCGGCCGTCGTCCAGCCGCAGCCAGCGGTCGACCTTGATCTCCGTGAGAAACCGCTGGTCGTGGCTGACCACCACGAACGCGCCCTCGTAGGCGTTCAGCGCGCTTTCCAGCTGACCGACGCTGACGAGGTCGAGATTGTTGGTCGGTTCGTCCAGGAGCAGCAACTGGGGCGCGGGCTCGGCGTACAGGACGCAGGCGAGGGTGGCGCGCAGCCGTTCGCCGCCGGACAGCACCGAGATCGGGAGGTGGACGCGGGAGCCCCGGAACAGGAACCGGGCGAGGAGGTTCATCCGCTCCGCCTCCGGCATCGCGGGCGCGAACGCGGCCAGGTTCTCCGCCACGGTGCGGTCCAGATCCAGCAGGTCAAGCCGCTGGGACAGGTAGGCGACCCGGCCGTCGGCCCGCCGGGTCCCACCGCCCCCCGGCTCCAGTTCGCCGTTGACGAGGCGCAGCAGGGTGGACTTGCCTGCGCCGTTGGGGCCGGTCAGCGCGATCCGTTCGGGCCCTCGGATCACCAGGTCCGCGCCGTCTCCGGCGAACAGGGCCCGGTCGCCGTGGCGGACCTGCATGCCGCTCCCGAGGAAGACCGTGCGACCGGCGGGGACGTTGGTCGCGGGAAGCTCGAGCGTGATCCGCTGCTCGTCGCGCAGGGCGCGGCTCGCCTCGTCGAGCTTCGCCTTGGCGTCGCCGACCCGGGCGGCGTGCGTCTCGTTCGACCTGCCCGCCGACTCCTGGGCGTCGCGCTTCATCGTCCCGGCGAAGATCTTCGGCAGGCCGGCGCTCTTGAGGTTGCGGACGGCGTTGCCCGCCCGGCGTTCGGCCCGTTCGCGGGCCTGCTGCATCTCCCGCTTCTCTCGTTTGAGGTCCTGCTCGGCGTTGCGGACGTTCTTCTCCGCGACCTCCCGCGCGGCGCGCACGGCCTCCTCGTACGCGGTGAAGTTGCCGCCGTACGAGCGGATCTCCCCCTGGTCGAGTTCGGCGATGCGGTCCATGCGGTCGAGCAGGGCGCGGTCGTGGCTGACCAGCAGGAGGCAGCCGTTCCAGTCCTCGAGCACGTCGTAGAGCCTGCGGCGGGCGTCGAGATCGAGGTTGTTGGTCGGCTCGTCGAGCAGCAGGACGTCGGGCCGCTTCAGCAGCTGTGCCGCCAGGCCGAGGGAGACGACCTGGCCGCCGCTGAGGGTGCGCAGGCGCCGGGTGAGGGCCACGTCCCCGAGGCCGAGCCTGTCCAGCTGGGCGCGGGTGCGCTCCTCGATGTCCCAGTCGTCGCCGACCGTGGTGAAGTGCTCCTCGTCGGCGTCGCCGGACTCGATGGCGTCCAGAGCCCTGATCACATGGGCGATCCCCAGGACCTCGGCGACGCTCAGGTCACCGACGAGGGGCAGGCTCTGCGGGAGGTAGCCGACCACTCCCGTGGCGGACACGGTGCCGCCGCCGGGACGGTACTCGCCGGCGATCAGCTTGAGCAGGGTGCTCTTACCGGCGCCGTTCGGCGCGACGAGGCCGGTACGGCCGGCGCCCACGGTGAAGGACAGGCCCTGGAAGACCGGGGTGTCGTCGGGCCAGGAGAAGGAGAGATTGGAGCAGATGACGAACGCGTCGGACATGCGGGAGACCTCGATGGAAACGCGGGTGCGGCGATGGCACGCCCAGCCAGGGACATGGATGAAGAGAACGACGACGTGGGCCCCGGCGAAGGCGCTCTCGTGCGCCCGCCGACGGCCGATCATGTCCGGGTCTCACCCGGAGATGTCGTCGTCACCCGCCATGTCTGGTCTCCCTGGTCCGATCAGTTACGGCTGTCCATATTAGTGACGACCAGGTAAAGGCGCGAGTGTGATTACTGGGCCGGCCCCTGGCACGGTCTCGATCGCAAGCGGTGTAGCGGCCGCCTTGAGCTCTTCAGCGCGAAGTGTTCTCAATCACCACGTCATGCGATAGAAGATCAAATACACTCCACCGACTCTTCTCGAGGTATGCGTGAAGAAGTTCCTGCGCCTCCTTGCGGCGCCACTCTTCGTGGCGACCGCCATGGTCGCCTCCCTCTCCCTCCCCGCCAACGCGGATGCCGTCGACACCGACCCGGAGATCGCCGCCCAGTGGCAGACGGCCTGGGACACCTACAAGTTCGCCGAGGTCACGCCCCCGCCGCCGCCCGAGTCGGGGCGGAGCCGGACCACGACCAGCATCTCCGTCACGATCGACGGGTCCGCCAAGGACGTGTTCGACGCCTACTCGAACATCAACAACCACATCGGCAGGGCCGCGTTCCTCAAGCGGGTCGTCACCCACAAGCAGTTCACGGACTGTGACGTGCGCTACATCAACTTCACCGCCATCGAGGACGTGCCCTTCGAAGGCACCGTCGTCTCGCTGGCGACGCACGCGCAGCAGCGGCTCCACCGCGACGATCTCTTCTACGAGACGGACACCTGGTCGGAGCCCAACGTGGTCACCCACCAGAAGATCACCTTCACGAAGCTGTCCGGCGGCAGGACCAAGGTCACCGAGCGCCTCACCTTCGAGGCGGACACCTCGCTGATCGACTTCGTCGTCACGAACGGCGTCGCCTCGCACCAGCAGACGCAGACCGCCCTCAAGCAGGCGATCGAGAGCGGCGTGCTCTGACGTGCCGGGGGCGCGGGGCCGGCTCACCGAGCGGCCCCGCGCCTTCCCACGTGCCCAGGTTCGCTCATCCGGAAGGACGTGAGCGCCGCTGGGCGCGGAACTGTTCGACCGGCAGGCCGCCCCAGCCCCAGTTCTCCAGTTCGACTTCGTCGATGACGACGAAGGTGGACTCCATCGGTTTGCCGAGCACGTCGAGCAGCAACCGGCTCACGCCCTGGATGAGCGCGGCCTTCTGCTCGGCGGTGGCGGACTCCGCGCCGGGTTCTGTTCCCTCGCGGGTGATCTGGATGGTGACGATCGGCATCGGTCCGGCTCCTGTCGTTCCTCGCTTCGCCCGGGCCGTCAGTGGCCGGCGCTCTGGCCGCCGTCGATGTGCAGGATCTCGCCGGTCACGAACGGCGCGGACTCCAGGTACATCACTCCGTCCACGACGTCGTCGATCCCGCCCATCCGGCCGACCGGGTGCAGTCCCGCGAGCGTCTCGTGGGTCTCGGCGGGGTGCATGGGCGTCTTGATGACCCCGGGCGAGACGGCGTTCACCCGTACGGACCGGGTCGCGTACTCGATGGCCAGCGACTTCGTGGCGGCAGCCAGGCCGCCCTTGGTCAGCGAGGCGAGCACGGACGGAACCGCGGAGTTGGGCTGGTCGACGAAGCTGGTCGTGATGTTGACGATGTGGCCTCCCCCCTGTGCCGTCATGGTGCCCAGCACCCGCCGGGTGATGTGGAAGAACCCCGAGAGGTTCACGCCGGTCACCCTGGCGTAGTCGTCGTCGGTGTAGTCGGTGAACGGCTTGGCGACGAAGACGCCGGCGTTGTTGACCAGGGTGTCGATGCGGCCGAAACGGCTCAGCGCCTCGGCCGCCACACGCTCGGCCGTGTCCGCGTCCGCGATGTCGCCCCGCACGGTCACGACGTCCGCGTCCTCGGAGGGGGCGATCGACCGTGACGTGGCGACGACTCCGTAGCCGAGCTTGCGGTAGGCCTCGACCAGTCCGGCGCCGATGCCCTGCGACGCTCCGGTGATCACTGCGACCTTCTGTCCTCGATCAGTGCTCATGGCTGTTCCCTTCAGTGATTCTGTCTTGAGACGACCGGTCTACTATTCAAGCTAGACGACTGGTCGTATACTCGCAACCATGGGACGGACCAGTGACGCGAGAGACAAGATCCTCTCGGCGGCGCGAACGCTGATCGAGCAGCGTGGCTACACCGCCTTGGGGGTCGCCGAGATCTGTGCGGCGGCAGGAGTGCCGAAGGGCAGCTTCTACCACTTCTTCGAGTCCAAGCAGGCCCTCGCGATCACCGTGATCAACGAGCACTGGACGGAGCAGCGACAACAGTGGACCGAGGTGCTCGGTCGTGACCGTCCCCCGTTGCAGCGGTTGCGCGACCTGTTCCTGGCGACCGAGACCGTGCAGCGCGTCGGTCAGCAGGACAACGGCAAGGTCGTCGGCTGCCTGTTCGGCAATCTCGCCCTCGAGCTCAGCAACCAGGCCGACGACGTGCGACAGCGGCTGCAGGAGATCTTCGACGCCCAGATCGAGCTGATCGAGCAGGTGGTCGCCGAGGCGCACGAGCGCGGTGAGATCGCCGCCACGGTGGACATGCACGACGCGGCGCGATCGATCGTGGCCCAACTGGAGGGGCGGGTGCTCTTCGCGAAGCTCCTCAACGATCCCGGGCAGCTCGAGGCGATGTGGCGCAACTGCCTGGCGCTGCTGGGGGCACCACCCCTGGAGGCGGAGGCCGATTCACCCCGATGAGCCCGGACGGCCCCGCATGACATGGTTCTCCCAGGCCCAGGCGGCGATCCCGACGCGGTTGCGCACCCCGAGCTTGGCCTGGATTCCCGACAGGTGGCTCTTGACCGTGCTGAGTGAGATGAACAGGTCCGCGGCGATCTCCTGATTGGTGCGGCCGACGGCGAGGGCCCGGACGACCTCGAGTTCCCTTTCTGACAGCGCCTGCGCGGGCTTCCCGCCGGCGGGCGCCGCCGTCTCCGTCAGCCGCCGCAGCAGCCGGGTGGTGACCGACGGTGAGACCAGGGCGTCCCCGGCGTTGGCCGCGCGGACGGCCTCGACGAGCAGGACGGGGCCGGCGTCCTTCAAGATGAAGCCGGTCGCCCCGCCGCGCAGCGCGCCGTACACGTATTCGTCGAGGTCGAAGGTAGTGACCACGACCACCCTGAGCGGATCGGTGACCCCGGGGCCGGCCAGCGCGCGGGTGACCTCGATGCCGTCGAGACGGGGCATCCTGATGTCCACGAGGCACACGTCCGGGCGCAGCCGCCTGGCCAGTTCTACCGCCTCGACGCCGTCCGACGCCTCGGCCACCACGTCGATGTCCGGCTGGTCCTCGAGGATGATCCGCAGGCCGCCGCGCACCATCGCCTGGTCGTCGGCCAACAGCACCCTGATGGTCATCGGGGCTCCGCGACGGGAACTGGCAGGGTGGCGAGCACGGACCAGCCTGCCCCGGGGCGCGGACCGGCGTGCAGGGTCCCTCCGAGGACCTCGACGCGCTCCCGCATCCCGACCAGGCCGTATCCGCCGCGGTGGTGATGGCGGACCGGGGCCGGTGCGGCGTCGTCGACGACCTCGACGGTGACGGCCCGCCGATCCTGGGCGACGCTGACCGTGACCGACTTGGCGTGCCGGGCGTGCCGGACGACGTTCGTCAGCGATTCCTGTACGACGCGGTAGACGGTGCCGGCCACCTCGGGCGGCCACGCCGATTCGCCGCCGGGGAGCCGCAGGCGCACCTCGGGGCCGTGTCCGCTGAAGCGCTCGACCAGGTCGCCGAGTTGTTCGGGCCCGGGCGTCGTGGATGCGGCGTCCCCGTCGTCGCGCAGGATGCCGACGACGCGGCGCATCGCCGCCAGCGCGCCGGAGCCCGCGGACTCGATGTCCGCCAGGCAGTCGTCGAGCGTGTCCGGGCGCCTGCGGGCGACGAGCCGCGCGGCCTGGGCCTGGACCACGATGCCGGTGATGTGGTGGGCGACGACGTCGTGCAGTTCCCTGGCCAACTCCAGACGCTCGTCGCGCCGTACCTTCTCTGTCGTGGCGCGGCGGCGGGCGTCGAGGGACCGCAGGCTCAGTCCGATCGTGAGGGCGGCGAGCCATCCCGCGACGGTCATGCGCGGCACCGTCCCCGAGGAGAGCGGAGGGGCGGAGAGCCAGGCGCCGGCGACCACCGCGAGGCCCGCGGCGGCCACGGCGGCGGCCTGCGGAACCGGCAGCGCTCTGATCGCCGAACCCACGAGCACGGCCAGGGCCAGGATCATGGCGGGGCCGGGCTCGGCGGGCAGATGGACGAACCGGGTGGCCAGCACGGCGACCGCCGCGACGGCCAGGCCCGCGGCCGCGGCCCACACCCGGTCACGCCCGCGCGCCAGGGCGATCACGCACACCACGGCTCCGGCGGCGCAGTCGAACTGCCAGTAGCCGGCGCCCCATGTGTCCTCGATGGCGAGCGCCGCGAGGACGAGCACCGCGACGAACACGAGCACCAGCCCGGCGTCGGCCAGGGTCCCGGGCCGCAAGCTCAGCCGATCCCGAAGATGCACCCGATCAGGCTACGAGAAACCCGTTCGCGCCGGACCGGCCGAAAGTACGGTCCTGGGACGGGAGGCTCGTCACGTCTGTGCGAACGCGAGCAACACGGTCGCGGTCAGGGCCAGCGCGACGCCGAGGGCCTGCGCCGGAGCCATCCGCTCGTTCAGCGCGACACGGGACAGGGCGATCGTGGCCAGGGGATACAGGTTGACCAGCACGGACACGACGGCGAGGCTGCCGGAGCCCAGCGCGAGAAGGAGCAGGGCGTTGGCGCCCCCGAGCAGCACTCCGGCCGCGATGCCCGGCACGCGGCCGGCGCCGGGGGAGGGCGGGCGGGCTCGCACCGCGTCGCCGTCCAGCAACGACAGGGCGTGCCGTGCGCGGGCGCCGCCTGCGGGAAGCGCCAGGAGCGGCGCCAGCACGATCAGACCCACCGCGCTTTCCACCAGCCCGGACGTGAGGCCGGATTCGTCCGGTGCGAGATCCAGGGAAACGATGGAAAGACCCAGGCTGACGCCGGCCACCACGGAGAGCACGACCGTCCGTGTCCGAACCCGGACCCGCGCCGGGTCGGACCGCCGCCGGACCGAGATCAAGATTCCGCTCGCGACGGCCAGGGTCACGGCGACCCAGGACCAGGGCGTCAGACGCTCACCACGCGCGACCGCCACGGCGATCGGCACGACGGACTCCAGGACGGCGATCAGCGGCGAGGCGAGGCTCATCGGCCCGAGGGCGAGCGCCGCGTAGAACGTCAGGAATCCGATGATCGCGAGCAGGCCCGCGGCGGATCCCGCGAGCACAGAGGCGGGTGACCACTCCCCGTCGCCCAGGACCACCAGGATCGCGAGGATGAACGTGGAGAAAAGGTAGATGATCGCCGTCGCCGGTACGACGCGCAGGCGCATGGCCGCGAGCCCGCCGAGGAAGTCGGAGACCCCGAAGGCGATCGCCGACAGCAGTGCGAGCGCGACGGCGAGGATCACGTAACCACTGTAGATGGAATGCCGGTTACTGAACAGCTCGTCGCCGGCGAAAGGCGGCTGATCCCCAGGCCGTTCGGCACGCCCCCTTCGGCCTCCGCCCTCCGGCGCGTGTGGTGCACTGGTCAGGGGGAAACCGCGGATGAGCGCGCCACAGCAATGGTCCATCACAACGCGCATCACTCTGTTCACCGGCGTGGTGGCGGCTTTGCTCTCTGCGCTCCTCGCCACGGTCCTGATGATCGCCATCAGCCGCATCGCGACGGACTTCCTCACCGACGAACTCGCCGCGAACGCCGGCCGCGTGGCCGTCGCCGTCGAACGGGGCCGCGTCTCCTATCCCCTCGCGTACCACCCGTCCCGCAACATGCAGGTCGTCGACCCCGAAGGCACAGTCGTCGCCGCCACGGACCAACTCCGGGGCAAGCCGCGCATGGCCAGGTTCACCCCCGACAGGACGATCACGAACTCCGTCGTGTGCGACGGGGTCTTCCCCGCGGGGGAGTGCAACATCGTGGTGGCGAAGGCGGCCTTCCGTGACGGCGAGAAATGGATCGTCTACAGCGCCAACCCGGTGTTGCCCGCGTGGGTCGATCCACGGGTGGCCGCCCTGGTGGGAGGGAGCGCGATCACGCTCGCCGCGGCCGTCACGTACCTCGGCTACCGGGTCGCCAACGCGTCCCTCCGGCCGGTGCGGGCCATCCAGGCGGAACTCGAGGAGATCAACGCCAGTTGCCCCGACCGCCGCGTGCCCGTGCCGGCAGGTGACGACGAGATCCACGATCTGGCGGACAGCGTCAACCACACCCTGAGCCGCCTGGAGGCCGCTCTGCTCCAGCAGCGCCAGTTCGTCTCCGACGCGTCCCACGACCTGCGCAGCCCGATCGCGGCGATGCAGGCGGAGGTGGAGGACGCGCTGATCGCGCCCCAGGAGACCACCGTGCCCAAACTGGGCGTGGCCCTGCTGCGCGATCTCAAGCGACTGCAGGCGATCGTGCACGACCTGCTGACCATCGCCCGCCTGGACTCCGCGATGCCCGGCGCGCGCGAGCCCGTCGACCTTTCCGACCTCGTCACCGCGGAGTTGCGGGCGCGCCGGCACACCAAGGTGATCGAGACGGTGCTCGAGCCTGACGTGTACGTCGTGGGCGACCGCTCACGGCTGGCGCGCGTGTTCACCAACCTCCTCGACAACGCCCAACGGCACGCGGAGAGCACGATAATCGTGACCGTACGGCGGGAGCCGGATGGCGGCGACGAGCGCTTCTCCGCAGGCGCCGCGGTGCTGGAGGTGGCCGACGACGGCCCCGGCATCGATCCGGACAAGCGCGAACTGGTGTTCCAGCGGTTCATCCGGCTGGACGCGGCCCGCAGCAAGGACGCCGGCGGCGCGGGGCTCGGCCTGGCGATCGCCCGGCAGATCGCCGAGGGCGCGGGCGGCACCCTCGGGATCGAGGACAGCACTCGCGGCGCACGCTTCGTCCTCCGGCTTCCCGCCGCTCCGGCGGCCGACGACGCCGGTGAGCCCGCGTCACGCGACACGCTCAACTGGAGCGACTGAAGCGCGCGCGGGGATGCCGAGTGACGTGGCCCGTCCTAGGCTGGCCGCCGTGCCCGGTTTCATCCAGCGCCCGAGCGCGCGCCTGCTCGTCGTGAACGATCAAGATCGGATTCTGCTCTTCAGCAGCGTCGACGCCACATGGTTCACCCCCGGTGGGGGAGTCGACGAGGGTGAGCCGCTCGTCATGGCGGCGGTGCGCGAGCTGCGCGAGGAGACCGGACATCAGGTCGCCCCGGAGGAGTTGGGGCCGGTCGTCGCCACCGCGTCGGGTCACTGGAGGGCCGGCTGGGACGGCCGGATCCGGTTCTCTGTGGACTCGTTCTTCTTCCTGCGCGTGCCGGAGTTCGCCCTGACCGGCGAGGGGCGCGAGCGGTACGAGGCCGACTACATCACCGGGCACCGGTGGTGGTCACTGGCGGAGCTGCGGGCGACGGAGGAGAACGTCGTCCCATGGGGGCTGGCAGGGTTGCTCGAGCGCCTCTACGCGGGCGAGATCCCGGCCGAGCCGGTCCGGCTTCCCTGGCATCACCCCGAATTCGCGCACCTCGCGGACGCGGGGCAGTAACCGCCCAGCCCCAGATCCCCGGTGGTCGCGGGCTCGGCCCGGCGGTGGGCCACATGGGCATGGCGGCCAGCAGGTAGCGGCGGAGTCGGGTCTCCCGGATCCCAAGATGGGTGCTGCCGTCGCAGACGACGCGCGTACACGGCGGGACCCTGGAAGGGAAGATCCAGCCAGGGAGGTGGGAGCCATGACCGCCGACACAGCCCTTCCGCCGGTGATCCGCCGGGCAGGGCTTTCGAACACGGAGCTCGGCGGTTCCCGCTCGCGGCCGCCCGCCCGGGCCACACGACCCGCTCAGGGCCACCGCATGACGTGGGTCCTGGCGGACGACCCGTCCGCGGTGCCGGAAGGCCGCCGGCTGGTCCGCGCGTCGATGGCCGGGTGGCGACTGGACGACCAGACCGACGTCGTGGAACTGCTCGCCGCCGAGCTGATCACGAACGCGTTGCGGCACGCGTGGGGGAAGCCGCTTCTGACCTTGTCCCTCATCGACGGCACGCTTCGATGCGAAGTGAACGACCTGAACCCGGAGATGCCGGAATTGAGACTCCCCGGCGCGTGCGGGGAAGACGGCCGGGGACTGCGCCTGATCGAGCGGATGGCCGAGCGATGGGGCGCCGTCCTCACCTACACGGGCAAGGTCGTGTGGTTCGAGATCGCGGCGTCGCCTCCGGCCGCGGCGCTCGCGGAAACCTCCTGACGCCGGCCACCGGCCCCGCGGTTGATCCGGCCGGCGTCAGACCGGCCACGCCTCCCGCCGCCAGGCGGCGTCCCAGAACATCCACTCGTAGCGCGACGTGGTGACGAAGTGGTCCCGGGCGCCGGCCCGTTGACCGTCCGTCGCCTCCTCCCCGGCGCGGTCGGCAAGGGCCACCACCCGGCGGACCACGCTCTGGAACGCCTCGTCACCGTAGGCGGCGATCCAGCGGCGGTAGAGCGGGTCGGGGGAGGAGCGTTCGAGCAGTTCCTCGCCGACCCTGGCGTAGATCCAGTAGCAGGGGAGCACCGCCGCGAGGCCGTCCAGGAACGAACCCCCGTACACCGTCGCCAGCAGGTAGCTCGTGTACGCCTGAGTGGTCGGCCCGACGGGCGCCGTGGCGGCCTGTTCCGCGGAGCCGCCGAGATCGGCCATGAACGCGCTGTGCATGTCCTGCTCCGCGGCGATCGCTCCCACGGCGTCGCTCGCGAAGGCGCGCACGTCGTCCTCGGTGGGCGCCTTCGCCGCGCACAACGCCAGCGCCCGTGCGTAGTCGCGCAGGTAGTGCGAGTCCTGCACCACGAAGTGGCGGAAGGCGTCGCGCGGCAGGGTGCCGTCGACCAGGCCCGTGATGAACGGATGGTCGAGGATCGCCTTGTAGGTCGGGACGATCGCGTCCCACAGCTCTTCGCTGAACGGCCGGCGGATCGCGTGCGTGACGGTCGACTCGGACATCATTTCGGACCAACTCCCTACGCCGGCATGACCCGGTCAGGTTCGAGCGGTCTGTGGCCGCGTCAGCCACACTCTCAGCCCGTGCGCCGGGCTCCCGCGGTGTCGTGATCGAGGCTAGCGCATGAAATGCCGCCGGCGGCAGCGGCGACGGACCTTCCTGGGGTTGTCGCACCCTTGCGGAATACTTACCTGGTCATGGCTGATTCTTTTGACGGCTCGAGAGCCCTGGACCTGGATGCGCCGGCGATCGGCGACCGTTTCCGGCTGTTCAACTTCACCCGCAGAGACGACCACGTCGCCTATCTGTGGGTGCTGCGAGCCATGGAGCGCCTCCGCGCGGTGCATCGCGTCCAGGTGGACGGCGACGACGTGCTGGCGGCGCTCCGGGATCTGGCGCTGGTCCACGACGAGGTCCCCCGGTTGGACGGAGACCTGCGCAGCCGGCTGGACGCGCTGGCGGAAGACGGGATCATCCACAGGCTTGAGGACGCGTCCCGGGCCGGATCGCTGGAGCGGTACCGCAACAGGCAGTCCGTGTACCAGTTCAGCGAGCTCGGCTACCGGGCCTTCGTCGCGGTCGAAGACGTGCTGGCCGCCCGGGTCCGCGACGCGAACCTGTCCCGTCTGGTCTTCTCGGACATCCTCGACGACCTCGAGGCGCTCGCGGCGGCCAACCGCACCGGCGACGAGGAGCAGGTTCATCGGCGGCTGTCCCGGTTGAACCAGGTCATGGAGGACATGGTCCGCAGGTCCGCCCAGTTCCACGTGACCCTCAACCAGATCGTCAACTCCACCGACGCCTCACCTGAGGTGTTCCTCCGCTACAAGAACGCCCTGCTCGTCCACATGAGCGACTTCATGGCCGAGCTCGATCGCTACCTGCCCCGGCTGGACCGTGCCGTGCGCGACGTCGAGGCGACCGGCGTCAACACCATGCTCGTACGGGCGGCCGACGCCGACGACCGTCCTTTTCTCGGCACCGTGGAGCGGATCGAGGACTGGAAGAGGCGTTGGCAGGCGTTGCGCGCGTGGTTCACGTCGGCGCCCGGGCAGGTGTCCGGGGCCGCGGATCTGCGGCGTGCGACCAGGGCGGCCGTCTCGGGTGTGATCGCGTTGCTCCGTCAGCTCACCGAAGCCCAGCGCGGAGGGGTGAACCGGGCCTCCGAGCTCCGGCACCTCGCCCAGTGGATCTACAACACGCCCGACGAGGACGCGGCGTACGCCCTCGCCTCCGCGGCGTTCAACGTCGGCTCGGCCCGCCATCTCGGCGGCGCCCACGACGACGTCGAGGAGATCTCGCCGTCGGCGACGTGGTGGGACGCGCCGGGAATCGAGGTCGCCCTCACGCCGTTCCGGACGGGGCGGCAGGCCGGGCCCGGTCTGCCGCAGCCTGTCCGCGTCGACACCGGACAGCGGGCCGACCTGCGGCGGCGGCAGATCGCGGTCAGAACGGCCGAGAAGACCGCCGCGGAGAGCCTCGCGGCACGAGGGGCCCACGACCGCGTCCTCGACGAGGCGGAGACCAGGGTGCTGATGTCCCTGCTGACCAGGGCGCTGGAGGCGCGGACCGTCGTCGCCGGCCGGCTCGAGTCCGGGGCGGGGAGCGATGACACCGTGCTGATGAGGCTCGTCCCGGATCCGAGGGGCGGCGCCGTACGCACCCGCCACGGGATGATGCACCTGCCGGGGTTCGCCCTGGAGATCGTTTCGCGTTCCGGGCGGGCACGTGGCTGAGCCGAAGGCGGCGGCCGAGGTCCCTGTCGGCGATCTCGGCGCCTACCAGGACGCGGTGCGCCTGATTCTCACCAGCGACCTGATCACGGCGGTCCACCCCCGGCCGGGAGTGCTGGAGCGGGTGCTGCCCTGGGCCGACGAGCTCACGCGGGACCTTCGCGATCTGTTCGGCTACACCCTGATCGCGACGACCCGCCATGTGCGGCTGATCCGTCAGCTCGACACGCTGAACCCGTCCCGCGGAAAGATCTTCACCACGAGGGCGGGCAAGCCGTTCGACCGGCGGCGCCTGGCGTATCTCTGCCTGATCATCGGCTCGTTCCAGCGGTCGCGGGTGGAGATCAGCCTGGCCGACCTCGTCCGGCAGTTCGGCCCGGTCGCCAACTCCATCGACGGGCTCGGCTTCGATCCGCTCGTCCCCGGCCACAAGGGAGCGGTCGTCGACGTGCTCGGCTGGCTGGTCGAGCGCGGCGCGCTGAGCCTTTCCGACGGTTCGGTCGAGGCGTGGGCCCGCGGCGGCGGTGGCGACGCCCTGTACGACATCGATCACGACGTCTGCGCGATGATCTTCCGTCCGTCGCGTCCGCTGCAACACCTCACCAGCGCCGCCGGCCTGCTGGACGGCGCCGCGTCCGTGGAAAGAAGGGCGCGGAGGCTGTTGCTGGAGCGCCCGGTCGTCTACTACTCCGACGTCGACGCGGAGACGGCCGCCGTGCTCCGGCGCGACGACGTCGCCGAGAACCTCGCCTGGCTCACCGGCCTCGTCGTCGAGCGCCGCGCCGAGGGCGTGCTGCTCGCCGACCCGGCCGGGAGGTTCACCGACCGGCCCTTCCCCGGCAGGGGCGGGGTCGTCAACCGCGCGGCCGGTCTCCTGATCGCCAGGATCGCCGACCTCCTGGAGGAGGGCGACGTGCTGGGGCGCGTGCACGCGGCCGCCGAGGCCGAGGCGCAGCGGGACCTGCTGGCCCGGATCGACTCCGCGCTGCCGGAATCCGGGGTCGTCCACGATCTGGCCTGGTCCGAAGGGCCGCACACGCCCTCCGGGCAGAGCACGGAACAGCTCGTCTTCGTGGAGCGGCACAGGCTGGAAGAGCTGATCGAGGTGCTGTACGACCAGTTCGGCGCGGCCTCCTTCACCGGCACCTGGCAGCAGGATCCGCACGGCCTGCTCGACGCCGCGGTCACCATGCTCGAGGACCTCCGTCTCATCCGTTCCGTGCCCGGCGGCGTCCTCGTCCTTCCGGCCGCGCTCCGTTATCGCAACATCTCGCTGGCGATCCCGGCGCCACCCAAAGACCAGCTCGACCTCTTCGACGGAGACCCGAAATGACGCGCTTCAAACCGTCTCGTGCCGGTTTGATCAACATCTGGGACTACACGGACGAGGAGTTCGTGTTCGCGGACGGCAGGCTGGTGCTCCGCGGTCACAACGGCTCCGGCAAGACCAAGGCCCTCGAGGTGCTGTTCCCCTTCGTCCTCGACGGGGTCGTCGACGCCCGCCGGCTGGATCCCTTCAGCGGCGAGAACCGCACGATGAAGTCCAACCTCCTGTACCGCGGACAGGAGTCGGAGTACGGGTTCGTCTGGATGGAGTTCGCGGCGGGCGCACGGACCGTCACGCTCATCATCGCCATGCACGCCCACAAGGACCGGCCGGAGGTCAAACGGTCGTATTTCGTGACGAGCCGGCGGCTGGGCGTCGACTTCGGCCTGCTGACGGACGACTCCCGCCCGCTGACCGACCAGCAGTTGAAGCGGGTGCTCGAACCCGAGGCGTGGCACACCACCCCGACCGACTACCGGGACGCGATCGACTCCGCCCTGTTCGGCCTGGGACGCGAACGGTACACCCAACTGCTCGACCTGCTGCTCGCGCTGCGCAGGCCCCTGCTCGCCAAGGACCTCGACCCGGGCAAGGTGTCCGACACCCTCACCGCAGGACTGAGCCCGGTGCCGGAGAGCCTCGTCGAGCAGGCCGCGCGTGATTTCGACAACCTGGCCGCAGTCCAGCGGCAGTTCGACGACCTCACGGCCGCGGACGGCGCCGCCAGGGCCTTCCTCGAGTCGTATGCCGACTACCTCCGGGCCGAAGTGCGCTTCCACCTCGACCGCGTCGCCGGCCGTACGCGGCAGGTGGTGAAGCACGCCGGCGAGGTCGCCGTGGCCGGTGCGGAGATGCGGCGCGCGGATCTCGCGCGCGGCGCCGCGGAGGACGAGCGGACGAACGCGGGCACGGAACAGAACAGGCTCTCCGCCCGGCTGGACGGGCTCAAGAAGGACAGCGCGTACACCGCGCAGGGAGAGCTGGAGATCCTCCGCGGCCAGGTCGGCAGGCAGGCGCAGGAGATCGTCCACGAGCGGGAGGCGAACGCCAGGGCGGCCGCGCGCATCGCGGACCTCCGCACGGAGGTGGACGCCGCGGACCGGCGGCTCAAGAGCTCCCGCGACGGTGTCAGGCGGCTGGCCGCCGACAGGGCCGAGGCGGCGAGGCTCGCGGTGATCGTGCATTCGGACGACGACGATCTTCAGGCCGCCAGGGCACAGGCCGGCGCACGCCGGCAGGACGTGGAGGACGTGCAGGCCTGCCTGCGCAAGCTCGGCGACGCCGAGAAGGACCGGCGGCGGGCGGAGCAGGCCGTGGACAAGGCCCGGGAGCGGGCCGAAGCCGCCGAGCAGGCCGTCGAGACCGCGGTCGGGGAGCTTGAGGAAGGGCGCGCGCAGGCGCTGGACGACCTGAACGCCTGGGCCGGCCGATGGTCCGCGGATTCCGCCGGCTCTCCGGTGAGTGCGGGCGACCTCGCCGTTCTCATCGAGGCGCTGGACGGTCTGGGAGAGGCGGGCGCTCCGCGTCTCGCGGAGGTCTTCGGCGACCTGGCCGAAACGCGGCGGACGACGCTCGCCCGAACGGCGGCGGCGCTGGACGCGAGGTCGGCGCAGCTCACGGCTGAGCGCGACCGGCTGGCCGCGCTCGTGCAGGAGATCGCGGCCGAACGCGACGACGCGCCCGCGCTCGCCGGCGCCAGGCGCGCCGACCGGACGGCACGGCAGGGCGCCGCGCTGTGGCGGCTCGTGCGGTTCGCCGACGACGTCTCGGACGCCGATGCGGCGGCCATCGAGGGGGCTCTCGACGCGGCGGGTCTGCTCACCGCATGGATCCACCCGGACCCCCGGCTCACCGCCGCCGCTGTGGAGCAGGGCGAGGCCGACGCGTACCTGCTTCCCGCGCCGCCAGGATCGCGGCCGGCCGGGGCGACCCTGTCGAGCGTCCTCGTCCCGGAGGACCAGAGCCACGTGCCCGCGCGGATCATCGCCGACGTGCTCGACTCGATCGCCCTGACCGACGTGTTCGTCGGCACGGCGACCACGCCCGCGGTGACCCGGCGCGGGCAGTTCGCGTTCGGCGTGCACCTGGGCGCGCAGCAGAAAACGACGGCGGAGTACATCGGCGCCACCAACAGGGCGGCTCGGCGGCGGGCGCGCATCGCCGAGTACGAGCGGAACATCGAGGTCACCTCGCGGGAACTGTCGGCCGCCCAGGCGGAGCGCGACACGTCGCAGGCACGGCTGGACGACGTGGGCCGCGCCAAGGCCGAGTTGCAGCCGGTGGGCAAGGACGTCCTCACCGCCGTGGGCACGCTGGCGCAGAAATCGACCCTCCTGGCCGCGGCCCGCGCCGAACACGGGGACCGCGCCAGGGCGTTGGACGGCGCCATCGCCGAGATGGACGCCGACCGCCGCAGGCTGCGGCAGGCGGCGACCGACCGGAACATGCCCGCGGAGGAGAAGGAGATCGAGGTGATCGCCCAGGCGATCACGGATTTCCTCACCACCGCGGAACTGGTGTCCGAGCAGCACAAGCACATCGCGTCTGCTGAGTCGGACCTCGAGTCGAGGCGCCGCACGATCGCCTCGCTCGAAGCCGAGCATCAGACCGCGCGCGACACCCTGGCCGAGAAGGAGGAGGGGCACGCGGGTGCAGCCGAGCGCCTCACGGCCATGGAAGAGGCGCTGAGCGCACCGCTCAAGGAGATCCTGGAGCAGATCGGCCACATCGAACGGGAACTCGCAGCGGCGGACGAGGCCTGGCAGGCCGCGGACACGTCGGTCAGGCGGGAGCACGATGCCCTGGTCGGGGCCAGGGTCGCCTACCAGCACGGCACGGGGGCTATCACCGGCGCGCTGGGCGAGCTGCTCGACCAGCTCGCGGCGTTCGGGCCGCTCGCGCACCCCGATCTGCGGCCGGTCCTCGGCGTCGGATCGGGGACGGCGTGGCCGGACCGGGCCCAGTGGGCGACGCCGGAGCAGTCCGTGCGCGACATCATCGAACGGCTCGCCGGGCAGGACGCGGCCGCGGCGGTCGAGTCCGTCCTGCCGCAGGGCACCGCCGACCTGCTCAGGTCCTACGAGGAGGCCACTTCGGGACGGCAGATCGGCGAGGCGGCCAGGAAACGTGCCCGGGACCGGATGTCGGCGGCGCTGGGCGAGTTCGACGACGCGCTGAACGCCTGCGAGGAGGACTATCGGCTGGACTGGCAGCCGGGCGAGTCCGTGGTCGTCGTCCAGGTCCAGGACGCCGACGGCCGCCATCCGGTCGCCGACTTCGCACACCGCACCGCGGCGCGCGCGGAGGAACAGGGCGTCCTGATGGAGGAGCGTGAGCGCACGGTTCTCGAGGACGAGTTGCTCGCCGGCCTCGCTCAGCAGATCTTCCAACGTGTCGTCGCCGCGAAGGAGCTGGTCAGGGGCATGGATGCCGACACCAGATCCAGGCCGATGTCGACCGGCACGACCGTGGGCATCCGCTGGGTGGTGGCGGACAAGATCACTGACTCGCAGCGGGAGATTTCCGAGCTGCTGGGACAGGACGGTCTGGAGGGCGCCCGGCTGGCCGATATGCGCCGGCTCCTCCGGCAGATGATCCGCGAGTACCGGGCGGGGCATCCCCGGGCGACGTACAAGGAGGTCCTCTCCAAGGTCCTGGACTACCGGACCTGGCGGTCGTTCGAGCTCCGGCTCAAGGTCCCGGGGCAGGAGGAGGTGAGGCTGAGCAAGAAGCGTCACTCCCAGATGTCCGGCGGGGAGAAGTCCGCGGCGATCCATCTGCCGCTCTTCGCCGCGGCGAACTCCCTGTACTCGTCGGCGTCCGACACCTGCCCGCGTCTGATCGCGCTCGACGAGGCGTTCGCCGGCATCGACGACGTCTACAAGCCCGACCTGCTCGGGCTCACCGTCCGCTACGACCTGGACGCGTTCATGACCGGCCACGACCTGTGGATCCGGTACGAGACGGTTCCCGCGGCGGCCCACTACGACATGCACAGCGACAAGGCGTCGCACACGGTCTCGGCGATGCTCGTGTTGTGGGACGGATGCCAGCTCGTCGACTCGGCGGCCGGGTTCGCCGGAAACGAAGAGCTGGCGACGGAGCTGCTGGGGTTCTCCCCGAGCCGGCGCGTGCCGGTGAACAGCGGCCTGCTCGGCCTCGTGGACGACGGCTCGATGGACAGCGGGGACGGGGAGCCAGGGGACGGGCGCTGACGAGCAGGTTCACGGATCTGTGGAGACTCCCGTAGAACAGCGAGCACTCACCTGCTGTTCGCCTGACATTTGTGTCCCATTCGCCGGGGTGCCCGAGGCTGCTGGGCGAGTACTGCCCGTCGTCCGCTGCGGCGACCTGCGAAGAGGACATCAACGTTGCACAAGAGTTGGCGTGCGCCGATCAAATGGACGGTCGCGTTACTGACCGCTGTTCCGCTCTTCGCCACGGTGTCGCCCGCCTCGGCGGACGATCAGGCCCCCTCCACC
>NZ_BONV01000044.1 GCF_016862895.1 Planotetraspora kaengkrachanensis
CAAATGGACGACGCCGAGCACGTGCGCGGAGGTCGTGCCGCCCTGCCGTACGACCTCGCCGACCACGAGCGGCGTGCCGCCGGAGGCCGAGACGCCGTCCACGATGTGGCCCACCTCGCCGGTGGGGTGGCCGCCGTTGTCGCGGACCCACTTCATCACCGCGGTCGCCGCCCCCTTGCGCAACATCCGCGCCGGCGTCGTCCCTTCGCCGAAGTCGACGCCCGACATGCGGGTCTGGGCGGTAAACATGATCCACGACGCCTGGGAGAGCTCTCCGGGGGTGCGCTCACGCAGGCCGTACCGGGTCTTGGCGAACACCACGATCGACCGGCCCTCGGGCGTCTCGTCGGCGAGGCTGGACAACTGCGCCGCGTCGGCCAGTTCGAGCTCGGTCACACCGTCGACCGGCTGGAACACCGAGGCCTGCCGGTCGCCCAGGGTGATGGTGCCGGTCTTGTCCAGCAGGAGCGTGTTGACGTCGCCCGCCGCCTCGACGGCCCGGCCGCTCATCGCCAGCACGTTGCGCTGCACCAGCCGGTCCATTCCCGCGATGCCGATCGCGCTCAGCAACGCGCCGATCGTCGTCGGGATCAGGCACACCAGCAGCGCGACCATGACGATGCCGCTGACGCCGTCGGCGTTCAGGGTGAGGGAGTCCGGCACGCCCGGCTGAGTCGCCTTGGAGTAGACAGCGAGCGGTTGCAGCGTGGCGACCGCCATCACGAAGATGATCGTCAGCGAGGCGAGCAGGATGTTGAGGGCGATCTCGTTCGGCGTCTTCTGCCTTCTTGCGCCTTCGACGAGCGCGATCATCTTGTCGATGAAGCTCTCGCCGGGCCGTTGCGTGATCTTCACGACGATCCGGTCGGACAACACCTTCGTGCCGCCGGTGACCGCCGACCTGTCGCCGCCGGACTCCCTGATGACCGGGGCCGACTCACCGGTGATCGTCGACTCGTCGACGCTGGCGATGCCTTCGACGACGTCGCCGTCGCCGGGAATGATCTCACCCGCCTCGACGACGACGTGATCGTGCTGCCGGAGCCCGGACGCGGGCACCGGTTCCTCCTCCGCCTGCTCCCCGGGCTTCCAGCCGATCAGGCGGCGGGCCGTCGTGTCCCGCTTGGCCCGGCGCAGGGTCTCGGCCTGCGCCTTGCCGCGGCCTTCCGCGACGGCCTCGGCCAGGTTGGCGAAGATCGCGGTGAGCCAGAGCCAGACGACGACGAGCCAGGCGAACCAGCCGGGCCTGGCGATCGCGAGGACGGTGCTCCACACGGCGCAGACCTCGACGACGAACATGACCGGGTTGTGCCACATCGTGCGTGGATCGAGCTTCCTGAGCGCGTCCGGCAGCGACCTGACGAGCTGCTTCGGATCGAGCAGCCCGGCCTGGACGTGTCCGCCGGACGTGCGCCCACCTGTCGTCGCCGGCATCAGCGGATCCCTTCGGCCAGTGGTCCGAGGGCGAGCGCGGGAAGGAAGGTCAGCGCCACCAGGATCACCGCGACGCCGACCACCATCCCCACGAACTGCGGCCGGTAGGTCGGCAGGGTGCCCTCGGACACCGGTATCCGGCCCTGCCGGGCGAGCGACCCGGCCAGCGCGAGGACGAAGACCAGGGGGAGGAAACGCCCGAAGGCCATGGCCAGGCCGAGGGCCGTGTCGTAGAACGGGGTGCTCGCCGTGAGTCCGGCGAACGCGGACCCGTTGTTGTTCGACGCCGACGTGAAGGCGTAGAGCACCTCGGAGAGCCCGTGCGGGCCGGTGTTGAGCATCCCGTCGCGCCCCCAGCCGCCCGCCATCGCGACCGCCGTCCCGACGAGGACGCAGATCGGGGTGATGAGGAAGTACGCGGCCGCGAGCTTGATCTCCCGGCTGCCGATCTTCTTGCCGAGATACTCCGGCGTCCGCCCGACCATCAGCCCGGCCACGAAGACCGTGATCACCGCGAGGACGAGCATGCCGTACAGGCCCGAGCCCGTGCCGCCCGGGGCGACCTCGCCCAGCATCATGTTGAACATGCCGATCATGCCCCCGAGGCTCGTGTAGGAGTCGTGGGCGGAGTCCACGGCCCCGGTCGAGCTCAGCGTGGTCGCGCCGGCGAACACCGCGGAGTCGGACACCCCGAACCGGCTCTCCACGCCCTCCATGGACGAGCCGACCGCGGTCGGCACCGTGCCGTGGTGGCGGACCTGGAACGTCGTGATCAGCGCCAGGCTGATGATCGCCAGCGTCGCCATCACCGCGATGATCGCGTAGCCCTGCCTGTCGCTGCCGACCATCCGGCCGAACGTGCGGGGGAGGCAGACGCTGACGACGAGAAGCAGGAAGATCTCCAACCAGTTCGTCCACGGCGTCGGGTTCTCGAACGGATGGGCCGAGTTGGCGTTGTAGAAACCGCCGCCGTTGGTGCCCAGCAGTTTGATGGCCTCCTGACTGGCCACCGGTCCGCCCGTCATCACCTGCTCGGCACCGGCCAGGGTCGGGACGGCGTACGGGTGATGGAAGTTCTGCACGACTCCGCCGATGATCAGGATGAGCGCGCCGGCGAAGGCGAGGGGCAACAGGATCCGGAGGACGCCCCGGATCAGATCCACCCAGAAGTTGCCGACGTGCTCGGTCTTCTTGCGGGCGAATCCGCGGACCAGCGCCATCGCGACGGCCATCCCCACGGCGGCGGACGCGAAGTTCTGCACGGCGAGGCCGGCCATCTGGACCAGGTGCCCCATGGTGGACTCGCCGGAGTACGACTGCCAGTTGGTGTTCGTGGCGAAGCTGATCGCGGTGTTCCACGCCTGGTGCGGCACGACGGGCCCGAACCCGAGGCTCAGGGGGAGACGGTCCTGCAAGCGCTGGAAGGCGTACAGGAACACGACGGAGACCACGGAGAAGGCGAGCACACTGCGGGCGTACGCGCTCCACGTCTGCTCGGTGTCCGGTTTGATGCCGATCAGCCGGTAGGCGACATGCTCGATCCGCGACCGCCCGGTGCCCGTGTAGACGCGGTACATGTAGTCGCCCAACGGCCGGTAGGCCAGGGCCAGTGCGATCACCAGGGACCCGGTGAACAGGATCGCCGCCGCCGTGGCGCTCATCTAGAAGCGCTCCGGGAACAGCAGCGCCGCCACCAGGTAGACCACGACCGAGGCGGCCAGAACGAGTCCGACGAGGTTCTCAACGCTCAAGACCGCTCGACCGCCTTCGGATGGACAGGAAGAAGATCGCCGCGCCGGCTCCGGGACGTGGTCACTGTCTGTATCCCCACGTCACCGTGCGTCAAAGCCCGTTGCGGCGCCGACGGGGCCCCGGGGACGGTCGCGCGGGCGCGTGCGAGTTCTCCCCGCGTGGTAGACCGAAGATGAGGCGCTGATCGAGGCCGGGTCGGAGACGTGGAATTCGATCGAGGAGCGTGAAGGGGTGGACCGGATGACGCGCGGGCGCCTGCGGGTCTACCTGGGAGCGGCACCGGGTGTCGGCAAGACCTACGCGATGCTGTGCGAGGGCCGCCGAGGGCGGGAGCGCGGGCGGGACGTCGTCGTGGGGTTCGTCGAGACCCACGGCCGCAGCCGCACGGCCGCGCTGCTCGAAGGCATGGAGATCATCCCCAGGCGGACGCTGGCCTACCGAGGAGCGAGCTTCACCGAACTCGACGTCGACGCCGTCATCGCGCGCCGGCCGAAGATCGCCATCGTGGACGAGCTCGCGCACACGAACGTGCCGGGCTCGCGCAACGCCAAGCGCTGGCAGGACATCGACGACATCCTCGACGCCGGCATCGACGTGATCTCCACGGTCAACATCCAGCACCTGGAGTCGCTCAACGACGTCGTCCAGCAGATCACCGGCATCCCGCAGCGCGAGACCGTGCCCGACGAGGTGGTGCGGCGAGCCGATCAGATCGAACTGGTCGACATGTCGCCCGAGGCGCTGCGCCGCAGGATGGCGCACGGCAACGTCTACCCGCCGGAGAAGGTCGACGCCGCCCTGTCGAACTACTTCCGCGTCGGGAACCTGATCGCCCTGCGCGAGCTCGCACTGCTGTGGGTCGCGGGCAAGGTCGACGAACAACTCGACCGGTATCGGGCCGATCACGGCATCGCCGGGACCTGGGAGGCGCGTGAGCGCGTCGTGGTGGCACTGAGCGGCGGCCCCGAGGGCGACACGCTGATCCGGCGCGCGGCTCGCATCGCCGCCCGCAGCAAGGGCGCCGATCTGCTCGCCCTCCACGTCACCCGGGCCGAGGGCCTGACGGGGGGAGATCCCGCCGGCCCGGCCCACCGGCGCGCGCTCGTCGAGAGCCTGGGAGGGACCTACCACCAGGTCGTCGGGGACGACGTGCCCCGCGCGCTGCTCGACTTCGCCCGCGGTGTCAACGCCACGCAACTCGTGCTCGGCGCGTCCCGCAGAGGCCGGTTCGCCCAGTTGTTCGCCCGTGGCGTCGGGGTGACGACGACGGCCCTTTCCGGCTCGATCGACGTGCACATGGTCCCCCACGAGGAGATCAGCAAGGGCAGGGGCCGCCCGTCGAAATCCCGGGCGGCACTCACCCGCAGGCGGCGGCTGACCGGGTGGGTGCTGGCCGCCGCGGGCCTGCCCGCGCTCACCGCCGTGCTGCGGCCGTTGCGCGACAGCCTGTCGCTGCCCATCGACATCCTGCTGTTCCTCCTCGCGGTCGTCGCCGTCGCCCTGGTCGGCGGCATGTGGCCGGCCGTCGCGTCCGCCGTGGCCGGATTCCTGCTGCTCAACTACTTCTTCACGCCGCCAATCGACGAGTTCACCGTCGCCGATCCGCAGAACCTGGTCGCGCTGGCGATCTACGTGCTGGTCGCCGTCATGGTCAGCACCGTCGTCGACGTGGCGGCCCGCCGTACCCGTGAGGCCGCGCGGGCCGGCGCTGACGCCGAAGTGCTGTCCGCCCTCGCCGGGCACGTGCTCCGGGGAGAGTCGGCCCTGCCGTCCCTGCTCGCACGGCTTCGTGAGACGTTCGGCCTGACGTCGGTCGCCCTGCTCGAACGACGGCCGGGGGCCGGGCCCAATCCCGGGGACCTGTCCGACCCGGACGCCTGGCACGTCGCCGCGAGTTCCGGGACCGCGCCGAGCGCGTGCCCGGGTGAGGCGGACACAGCCGTCGCCATCGACGACGCCCACGTGCTCGCGGCGCACGGGCTGCTCGACGCCGCCGACCGCCGGGTGCTCGAGGCGTTCGCCGCGGAGGCCGTCGTCGCGCTCCGCCAGGAGCGGCTCGCCGAGGAGGCCGAGCAGGTCGGTCCCCTCGCCGAGGCCGACAAGATGCGTACGGCCCTGCTCGCCGCGGTCGGCCACGATCTTCGATCCCCGCTCGCGGCGGCCAGGGCGGCGGTGGAGAGCCTGGGTGCCACCGACGTCGCGTGGAGCGAGGAGGAACGCGGGGAGTTGCTGGCCACCGCCGAAGAGTCGCTGGCCAAGCTCGATCGGCTGGTGGTCGACCTGCTCGACATGAGCCGGCTGCAGGCCGGTGTCCTGGGGGTCTCCGTCCGGCCGGTCTCGCTGAGGGAGATCGTCCCCCGGGCGATCGATGATCTGGGGCCGCAGGCGGACCGGGCCGAGGGAGACGTCGCCGCCGGCCTGCCCGAAGTCGTGGCCGACCCGGCCCTGCTGGAACGGGCCCTGGGCAACCTCCTGTCCAACGCGGTCCGCTACACCCCGCATGAGGAGAAGGTGCTGGTCACCGCGAGCCGGTACGGCGACCACGTGGAGATCCGCGTCATCGACCGCGGCCCGGGCATCCCGCCGGAGGCGCATGAACGGGTCTTCCTGCCCTTCGAGCGTCTCGGCGACCGGGACGACCACGCCGGCGTCGGACTCGGCTTGGCGCTGTCACGCGGTCTGGTCGAGGCCATGGGCGGCACGCTGGCTCCGGACGAGACACCGGGCGGCGGCCTCACCATGATCCTCACGCTGCCCGTCTCCTCGCGGGCGACGTCCGCGGGGGGCCGGGCGACCGAGGTGGGCTAGAGCGCGGCCGACCGCCGTGTAACCTCACGCCGTGCCGGACTCTCCGCGTGTCGCACGGTTGAACGTCGGCCTCGTCCTGCGCGAGCTCGCCGAGGTGACGGGCGTCGTCCTGCTCGAGGACGGCATGTGCCGCGGGGGCCAGGTCGGCGCCGTCTACGTCCGCTGGCCCGACGCGCACCGGTCGGTGCTGACCTGGCAGGCGGCGAACGCCGCAGCAGACGTACGGCCGGCCGAGGAACTGCTCGCGACGGCCCGCGCCCACGGCGTCCCGGCTCCCCGCTACGAGCTGGTCGCGGAGCTGGGCCGCAGGGTCGACGAGATCCTTGCAGGGGCCGCGGCCGAGGAGGTGGTGCGGGCGTGCTGGGCGCACATGAGCCTGCGGATGGTGGACTGGTCGATCCGCCACCTGGACGCGGCCGACGTCACCGGGTGGGTGGACGCGGCCGAGGCGCTCCGGCCCTGACGGCGGCTCTCGGCCACCGGTCGCACGATCGCGATCAGCTGCCTGATCCGGCCGAGTCCTGGCCCGCGGCGGTGTCCACGGTGAGGACGATCTTGCCGGTGGTGCGGCCCGTCTCGCCGCGTTCGTGCGCCTTGGCGGCCTGTTCCAGCGGCAGCACAGTGTCGATCTCGGCGCGGAGCTCGCCCTCCTCCACCAGGGCCGCGATCGCCTTCAGGGCGGCGAGGTCGGGTTCGACGAGCATCGACTCGGCGCGGACGCCCAGCTCCTCGGCCTGGGCACGGAGCCCCGCGTCCGTGTTGGACAGGACGAGCGAGACGATGACGCCGCCTCGTCGCAGAGTGCGCAAAGAACGCGGCCCATGGTCGCCGCCCATGGTGTCGATCACCACGTCGACGTCCCCGACCACCTCGGCGAAGTCCACACTCCGGTAGTCGATCAGCTCGTCCGCCCCCAGGCCGCGCAGGAACGCGTGCTTCGCTGCGCTCGCGGTGCCGATGACATACGCGCCCCGGGCCTTGGCGATCTGCACGGCGAGATGGCCGACTCCACCGGCGGCGGCGTGGATGAGCACCCGCTGGCCGGCCGTCACCCCGGCCGTGTCCGTCAGGGCCTGCCATGCGGTCAACGCCGCGAGCGGGAGCGCCGCCGCGTGCACATGGTCGACGTTCCCGGGCTTGCGGGCGAAGGTGCGAGCCGGTGCGGCCACGTACTCGGCGAAGGCGCCGTGGCCGTACGGGTAGCGCAGCATGCCGAACACCTCGTCGCCCGGCTTGTACAGCGTCGTCCCGAGTCCGACGGACTCGACGACGCCGGACACGTCCCAGCCGAGCACGAACGGCGGCTTGCCCAGCAGCCCGCCCGTGGCGCGGTGCTTCCAGTCGGTCGGATTGAGCCCGGCGGCGTGCACGCGCACGAGCACCTCGGTCGGACCAGGCGACGGCCGCTCCACTTCCGTTTCCTTCAGGACCTCCGGGCCGCCCAGGGCGTCCTGGCTGATCGCGCGCATCGCACTCCCTCAGCGACGTGATGCGAGGCGCTCCAGCAGGAGCCCCTCCCGGGTGGACCAGGGGCAGATCTCCACGCTCGTGGCCTCGCAGACCTCCATGAGGGCCTCGGCGATCAGCGCTCCGGCGAGGGACTGCTCGGCGCGGTGGGCGCTGATGCCCGGCAGGTCTCCACGGTGGGCCGGGTCCATGTCGGCCAGCAGGTCGAGCGAGGCCCTCACCCCGCTCAACGACAGACTGCCGCGCGAGCAGGACGGCTCGCCCTGGGCCGCGGCGAGGCGGGCGAGCTGGATGAAGGTCTTCGAGCTCGCGAGGACGTGCCCGCCCGGCTCAGGGGTTGGCAGGCCGGGCTGCCGGCTCAGCTCCCGGCGCAGATGTTGCCGGACCTTCACCAGCCGGCGCGAGGAGGAGACGGCTCCGCCGGGCAGCCATCTGCGAGTGATCGTCCTGGCGCCCAGAGGCAGCGAATGCACGGTTCGGGGCTCGCGGGCGTCGCCGGAGGCGATCTCGACGGTGCCGCCACCGATGTCCAGCACCAGCATCGGGTCGGACGTGTGCCCCGTCCAATGGCGGGCCGCCACATAGGCCAGCCGCGCCTCCTCCCGGCCGGGCAGCACCCGCAGCCGCATGCCCGTGGCTCCGGCGATCCTGGCGATGACCTCGTCGCGGTTGGGCGCATCCCGGATGACGGAGGTGGCGAAGGCGAAGACGTGGGACTGCTCGGCCGAGGTGGCGTCCATCGTCTCGGCCACCGCCCGCTGCACGCTGCGGATCCCGTGCTCGTCCAGCTGCCCGTCCGGGGCGAGCATCCGGTGCAGGCTCAGCCGTACCTTGTGGGACAGCACCGTCTCCAGGCCGTCATGCCCGCGGGGCCGGCGGACCACGGTCAGCAGGGCACTGTGACAGCCGACGTCCAGAACAGCTGCCTGCCGCATCTTCGAATCACCTCTCCACGGGCCCACCCGTGGGGGGATGGATCGTCGCTCGGCGGTGCGTCGTCGGCCGGAGGCCGGTCACCGTTTTGTTCACGTCGTGCGAAGAACCGGGGGAACCCTAATCCCCAGGGTAGTCGCTTCATCGCGAGGCCGATCATCGCGCCGAGAGCTGCGCGGTGGTGATCAGGCGGTCCTTCACTTCACGCAGGGGTGGAACCGCCGCTCGCGGTGCGGTGTAGGCCGAACCGATGACGCTAATGTGACGCTCCCCGCGCCGGCGATGTGCGCCAGGAGGGTGGCGGCGAGGCCGACCGGCCCGGAGCCTTGCACGACGACGTTCTGCCCGTACCGGATGCCGCCCAGCCGGTCCAGGGCGTGCAGCACCGTGGGCATGGCACAACCGAACGCGATGAGGGCCTCGGCCGGTACGTCCGCCGGAATCTCCCCGGCCAGGCGACGTTCGGCGGTCTCCAGCCGGGCTTGATCCGCGTCGGAACCGGCGGCCAGGGCGCCCTGAACCAGCAGGCGGCACGGCGGGGTCGGTTCAGGCGTCCAGCGCGATCGCGTCTTTCGCCCGTTCGATCGACTCCTCCGAAGCGGGACCGCCCGGGTTCTCCGTGGCCAGCGCCTGGTTGAGCTCGGCGAACGGGCGCATGCGCCGCTCATATCCAGCCAGTGCCGAACGGTGGTCGCCGCGGGCCGCGGCCAGCTCGGCGGCCAGCACGTACGCTCCGACCAGCGCGAGGCTCGTGCCCTGGCCGGACATCGGTGAGGCGCAGTAGCCGGCGTCGCCGACCAGGGTCACCCGCCCGCGTGCCCACGAGTCCATCCGGATCTGGGCCATCGCGTCGAAGTAGAAGTCGGGCGCCTGCCACATGGCCTTGAGCAGTCGCGGGATCTCCCAGCGCATGCCGGCGAGCCGGTCGGCGACCAGCCGGCGCTGGGCGTCCAGGTCGCGGTGGTCGTAGTCCACCGGCTCGGACTCGAACCCGAGGTTGACGCGGAGTTCGGTGTTGTCCCTGGCGGGATAGATGCCGCCGCCGGCGTGGCCGTCGCGGATCCAGAGCTGCCAATCCTCGAGGTTCAGGAGGTTCTCCGTGGTGAACACCGACACATAGGTGCCCAGGTGGTGGATGAACTCGGCCTCGGGTCCGAAGGCCAGCCTCCGCACCGTCGAATGCAGGCCGTCGGCGCCGACCACGAGGTCGAAGGTGCGCGGACGGCCACGCTCGAACTCCACCTGCACGCCGTCCTCGTCATGTTCGATGCGGGCTATCGAGTCACCGAACACGTACTCGGTGCCGGCAGCCGTGCGCTCGTGCAACAACCGGGTGAGGTCCTCGCGGAGCACCTCGATGTCATCGCCGTCCAGCCGGCCGCTGCTCATCGCGTAGTCGGTGGAGCGCATGATCTCGTTGCCGTCGCCGTCCAGTACGGACATCCCGCGCATGCGGGTGCGCAGCCGCCGCAACGGGACCAGCAGGTCCATCCGGTCGGCCACTTCGAGCGCCACGCCGCGGACGTCGATCGCGTGACCCCCGATCCGCGGTGCGGGCGCCCGCTCGACCACGGTCGGCGCGAAGCCGTGACGGTTCAGCCAGTAGGCCAGCGCCGGACCGGCGACGCTTGCTCCAGAGATGAGCACGGTTTTCATCTGTTCTCCTCCTACGATGTACGCGGCTGTCTGAATGTACATCGTACGCAACCGACATACAACGCTTTGACCTGCATTGATGTACTAGTACAGGCTGCTCAATGGAGGGTCGGTGGTAGGTTCTGTACTAGCACAGAAGGAAGGGGGCGGGCCGATGAGCGGGACCGCCGAGCCGCCCTATCAGCGCATCGTCGCCGACATCCGCCGGCGGATCGAGGACGGCAGGCTGGCACCGGGAGACCGGGTGCCGTCGACACGTCAGATAGCCGGGGAGTGGGGCGTCGCCCTCGCCACGGCCACGAAGGCGCTGACCACCCTGCGCCAGGAGGGGCTCGTACAGGCCCGGCCCCGCGTCGGCACCGTGGTGGCCGAGCCGGGCGCCGGGACGGACTCCCTCGCCGCCCACGTTGAGCGGCGCCGCCGGTCACGCCCGGCGCAGGCGGCCGAACAGGAACTGACGCGCGAGCGCATCGTGCGCGCCGCGATCGAGATCGCCGACGCCGAAGGGCTGAACGCGCTGTCCATGCGCGGTGTGGCGGCGCGGCTGGGCGTGGCCACCATGTCGACCTATCGCCACGTCGCGGGCAAGGACGACCTCGTCGTCCTGATGGCCGACGCGGCGTTCGGCGATTACTCCTACGAGCAGCCGCGCCCGACCGGCTGGCGGGCCCGGATGGAGAGCACCGCGCGAGCCCTGTGGACGTTGTACCGCCGCCACCCCTGGCTCGCCCAGGTGGACACCCTGACCCGGCCGATGCCGCTCCCGAACCTGCTGGTCCACGGCGAGCAGATCCTCACCGCGCTGGAGGAGCAAGGCTTCGACCCGACGGCGACGCTGGACCTGCAGGTGCTGCTCTACAGCCATGTCCAGGGGCTGGCCGTCCACCTCGAACGGGAGGCCCAGGCCCAGGCGGCCACCGGGTTGTCGGAGGACGAGTGGATGGAACTCCATGGCCCCGCCATGGGCTCCATCGCCGCCAGCGGCCGCTACCCGGCCTTCGCCAGGCTCATGGGCGCCTTCGCCGAGGGCGGCTACGACCTCGACCTCGACCACATCTTCGAGCTCGGCCTGCGGACCCTGCTCGACGGCTTCGCCCGGCTCTTCGAGGAGAGGCGACAGCCGGGGGTCAGGCGTGGTCGGTGACGGGCGGGCAATCGCTCAGGCGGGGTCCTCGGCGGGCACGGGACGTATCCCGCTCGTGCGGGATCTGAGGCGCCGGAGCATCCGGGCGTCCTGGAACCCGACCGCGCGGGCCGCGGACTCCACGGTCGCGCCCCGGCCGATCAGGTGCTCCGCGCGCTCCACCCGCAGCGTCTGCTGGTAGCGCAGCGGGGTCATGCCGGTCGCCTCGCCGAAGACCCTGGTCAGGGTGCGGGGGCTGACACCGGACGCCGTGGCGAGGCCGTCCAGGGGGAGCGGCTCGGTGAAGCGGGAGTCGATCAGGTCCTGCACCCGGTGGACCACGTCACTGAGGTGCGAGCGGTGGCGCAGCGCGCCTGCCTGCCGTTCGTCGCCGTTGCGCCGGGTGTAGACCACCATCTCGCGGGCGACCCTCGCGGCGGTCCCCGGCCCGTGCCGTACCGCGATCAGGTGCAGGGCCAGGTCGATGCCGCTGGCGATGCCCGCCGAGGTGACCACCCGGTCGTCGACGACGAACAGCACGTTGCGCACGACGGTCGCCTTCGGATAGCGGCGGGCGAGTTCGTCCTGCAGGCCGTGGTGAGTGGTGCAGCGCCGTCCGTCGAGCAGCCCCGCCCGTCCGAGCGCGTCCGCGCCCGCGCAGACGCTGGCCACGGTGCCGCCCGCCGCGTGGTGCGCGGCGAGCCGGCTGGCGGACTCCCGGCTCAGTCGCGGGCTGTCGCGGAAAGTCGGCCCCCGCCAGCCGGGAACCACGACCAGATCACCCGGGTCCAGCTCGGGCCAGGCGGCCTCGGCCCGGATCGGGAGGCCCTGGGCGGTGGGGACGTCCTCCTGCTCGCCCACGTAGCTCAGCTCGTAGCCGCAGCCGAAGTCGGCGGCCGTGGAGAACACCTGGGCCGGACCGGCGAGGTCGAGCAGGTGCAGCCGGGGGAGGAGCAGGAAGACGACTCTGGTCACGATCTGGTCAGCCTACCAACTCCGCCGCGCTCGTCACGGCGGCGAAGCGGCCGGCCAGGGCGTACTCCGTCCTGGCGATGATCTCGGCCACCTGCAGGGTGCGGGGGTCGGCGAGGATCTCCTCGAGCTCCCGGTCCTCCGGCACGTCACGGTGCGGAATCGGGAAGGTCGCGGTCGCGTCGGTGACGAACGTGACGTCGAAGCCGAGGTCCGCGGCCAGGCGGGTGGTCGTCTCGCAGCACTGCTCGGTCCGGATCCCGCAGACGACCAGGTCCCTGATGCCCCGCGCGGTGAGGATCTGCTGGAGGTTGGTGGTGGTGAACGCGTTGTGCGAGGTCTTGGTGAGCACCGGCTCGTCCTCCTCCGGCTTCAGCCCGTCCATCAACCGGACGTGACCCGAGCGGGGGTCGAAGGGCGTGCCGGTGCCCGGCTCGGAGTGCAGGACCCACACGACGAGGTCGCCGCGCTCCCTGGCCCAGGTCACCAGGAGGTTCACCTGGTCAACGATGCCGGGGTTGGACACCGCCCGCCAGTTGGGGCGCTGCCGGAAGGACTCCTGGACGTCGATGACGACGAGTGCACGTTTCATGCCGCCAAGCCTGTCGCCGGACAGGGGGCCGGCATAAGACAGGATCGGGGCCCGATGCGGAACGATCCGGTCAGCGGCGAAGGACCTGCGGCCGGCCACCGCCACGGCAAGGCCGCGCCTCTTGCCCATCGGACGAGGAAGGACCGTGGCCTGGACGGGCCACGGTCCTCGTCGGAAACGCCGGCGGGGCTCAGGAGCCGATCTTCTTGCCCTGCTTGTGCCAGGCCACCGCGACGGACGGCCGAGGCTGGGAGGCGCCGCCGTCCGGCCAGTGGCTGGACGGGTTGTCCGGGGTCGCGCCGGTGATCTCACCCGGATGCTGTACGGCGACGAACACGCTCAGCTGGTCGCCGGTGATGAGCGGGCCGCAGGTCTCGGCGCCGAAGGGAACGGTCAGGAACTGGCGGACGCGGCCGCGCTCCGGACCGGACACGGGCATCGCGAACAGGCCGTCGTTCTTCTTGAGCGCGTTGCCGTCCGTCGAGATCCACAGGTTCCCGGCGGCGTCGAAGGTGACGTTGTCCGGGCAGGAGATGGGGGAGACCTTGCTCTTGTCGTAGCCCGCGAAGTACGTCGAGGGGTCGGCGGGGTCGCCGCAGACGAGCGGGAGCGACCAGCCGAAGGACGTCGCGCCCGCGTCGTTCTTCCGCTCCACGATCTCCAGGATGTGGCCGTGCATGTTGGCGCTCCGCGGGTTGGCCTCGTCGGCCTGGGCCGCGGTGCGGTTGGAGTTGTTGGTCAGCGCGACGTAGACGGCGCCGTTGACCGGGTTGCGCTCGATGTCCTCGGGACGGTCCATCTTGGTCGCCCCGACCGTGTCCGCGGCCACGCGGGTGTAGACGAGGACCTCTTCGGCCGTCATGCCGGTGACGTAGGACTTCTTGCCGCTGACCAGCGGGATCCAGGTGCCCGAGCCGTCGAAGGCCCCGTCCTTCGGCAGCGTGCCCGAGCCGTCGATCTCGGCCGCCGGGCTGTCGCCGGTGAACTTGGCCACGTACAGCGTGCCCTCGTCCAGCAGGTCCCGGTTGTGGCGGTCGTAGCCCTGGATGTAGCGGTCCTTGGAGACGAACTTGTAGATGTACTCGAACCGGCCGTCGTCTCCCATGTACACGGCCACGCGGCCGTCCTTGGTGAGCGTGGTGGTGGCCGCCTCGTGCGCGAACCGGCCCAGGGCCGTGCGCTTGACCGGCGTGGAGTCGGGGTCGAACGGGTCGACCTCCACGATCCAGCCGAACCGGTTGATCTCCTGGGGGTGTTTGGCGAGGTCGAACCGCTCCTCGACCCGGTCGAAGCGGCGGTTGCCGCTGGGGATGGCGGTGGTGGTGCTGATGCCGTACCTGGTCAGGTAGGTCTTCTGCGCCTCGGGCACGCCGTTGCCGCCGACGAAGTACTGGTTCCAGTTCTCCTCGCCGGTGAGGACCGTCTGCCACGGCGTCGTGCCGCCCGCGCAGTTGTTGAGCGTGCCGTACACCGTGGTGCCGCGCTTGTCCGCGGCGGTCCGCAGCAGTGCCGAGCCGGCGGCGGGGCCGGAGAAGGCCATCCTGGTCTGCGCGGTGATGCGGCGGTTGTAGCGGCGCGAGCCCTTGGTCACGAGCTTCCACTGGCCGGTGCGGCCGACCCGCTCGACCTCCACGATGGAGCCGCCGTGTGCGGCGAGCCCGATCCTGATCTGCTCAAGGGGGGCGGTGTCGCCGCTGGTCCACCCGCGGAACATGAGGTTCTCGTCGGTGTACTCGTGGTTGACCCACAGCAGGCCGCGGTCGCGTCCCAGCGGGAAGAAGGTCACGAAGTCGCAGTTGTAGCCGAACTGCTTGGCCTGGGCCGCCGCCGTCTGGTGGTCGAAATCGAACGCGGGCGCGCCGGGGACGACCGGGTCGCCCCAGCGGACCACGACCGAAGAGACGTAGCCTGCGGCCACGGTCAGGGCGTCCGCGGAGTTCGGTGCGACGGACGTGAATCCGAGGCCGCTCTGATGGCCGTTGCCGTGCCCGTGACCGGAGCTCGAGCCGCGACCGCCGTCGGCCGCGGCGGGAACGGCAGCGCCGGCGACCCCGGCAACCCCGACGGTCGCGACGAGCGTGCCGAGGGCTCCCGCCCTGAGCGCGCCGCGACGGGAGAACGTGCCGGAGAGAATGTCGCCGAAATAGGGATTGTCACTGGTATTGGAAACTTCGTGCGCACACGCGTCGCCGCAGCGGAAGCGGCAGGTCATGGCGTCGCGTCCGCCCGTGCGTGGAGCGGATAACAGCGGGAGCAGCCTTCGGGGAGAAGGGTTCGCCACAGGGCCCTCCAAGATCGGAGACGATTGCCCTTACCGTACGACTGCCGATCTGAATTCGAGATGAATTGAGATTGCCCGTTGGGTGAATCGATTCCAGTGGCGGCCCAGAAAATGCCCTATTAATGCATTTGCCCGAGATGCGAATAAATTCAGCCAGTGAGGTGAGAGAGCTTGTCGGGATTGAGGACGGCGTAGATGGCGTGGATGCGGCCGCCGCGGACGTCGACCGTCACGAGCTGCCGCTGACCCCCGACCACGGTCCAGATGGCCGGCTCGCCGTTGGCCTCGACGGAGCGGGTCTCCTCGACGGGATAACGGGACAGCAGCCCGGCGACGAACGCGACCACCTTGGCGCGGCCGATGATCGGGCGCAGCGCGGCGCGGACCTTGCCGCCGCCGTCGTTGTAGGCGACGACGTCCTCGGCCAGCAGGTCGGTCAGCGTGGCCAGGTCGCCGCTCTGGGCGGCGGCCAGGAACCGGCCGAGCAACTCCTCGTGGTCGGCGGCCGACGGGTGGAACCTCTCCCGGTCGCCGGCCAGCCGTCCGGCCGCGCGGTGGTGCCACTGCCTGCAGGTCGCGGCCGAACTGCCGACGATCTCCGCGATGTCGTCGTACGGCAGGTCGAACGCCTCCCGGAGCACGAACACCGCCCGCTCGGGCGGGGACAGCCGCTCCATCAGGTGCAGGGTCGCGTACGACAGGGTGTCGCGCAGTTCCGCCGTGTCGAGCGGGCCGAACGCCTGACCGTCGACGGGTTCGGGCAGCCACGGGCCGGTGTAGGTCTCACGGGTGGCCCGCGCCGACCGCAGCTGGTCGAGCGCGAGCCGCGACACGATCGTCACCAGGAAGGACCGCGGCTCGCGGATCTCGGACAGGTCCGTCCGTATCCAGCGCACGAACGCGTCCTGGACCACGTCCTCGGCGTCCCACATGCTGCCCAGCAGCCGGTAGGCCAGGCCGAGAAGCAGCTGCCGGTACTCGTCGAACACCTCCGCGTGCGACCCCATGTCGTTCCCCTTCCACTCGGTCTCGTCCGTGCCGTCGGACTATGATCACAGTGACCTGGCCGTCTCGGCGGACAGGTCGGCGGCGAACCCCTCGAGAACCGACGCGTACCGCGGCCGCCAGTCCAGGCTCAGGCGGGCACGGGCGTTGTCGGCGCCCCGCAGTTCGTTCATGAAGGCCACCCCCCAGCGTCCGACCGCCAACCTGGCCAGCGCGGCGGGCGCCTTCCCCGGCGCCCGGCCACCAAGGATGCCGCTGAACGCGGGCAGCCACTCGTGCAGGGGGACGGGATGGTCGTCCACCACGTTCAGCACGCCGGTGACGCCGTCCTTGTCGAGCGCCGCGGCGACCGCGGCCGCCACGTCGTCGGCGTGGGTGAAGGAGAACACCGCGTTGCCACCACCGACCAGCGGGACCTTCCCGGCGCGCGCCTGCCGCGTGAACGACCCCTCCGCGGAGTAGATCGACCCGGGACCGTACAGGTGCCCCAGGCGGAGGACCAGGCCGCCGGCCTGTGTGGTGAGCCTCTCCAGCTCGACCAGGGCGTCCAGCACCGGGGCGAACTGTCTGGGCGTGCCCGTCCGCCACAGGGGGGCGTCCTCGTCGGCCGGACCCTCGCCCGGCTGGTAGGCGTAGGCCAGGCCCTGGCTGATGATCCGGGCCTCGCCGGCCGCGTCGATCAGGTTGCGCGTGCCCTCGGTGCGCAGCCGGTTGGTCAGCGCGAAATCCCGCGAAAGTCGCTTCGGATCGATCGTGGCGGGGATCGCCGTGAGCATGTTCACCACCGCGTCGGGCGCCGCCTCGCGGACGGCCCGGCGCAGCGCCTCCCGGTCGAGGGCGTCCGCGATGACCACCTCCGTGCCCGTCGCGACCGGCGCCCGGCCGGCGCCTCCCGGCCGGACCAATCCGATCACGTCGTGCCCGACCGCGGTCAGCAGCGGCACCATCCTGTTGCCGATCACCCCGGTGGCTCCGGCTACGAGAACTCTCATGATCACTCCGTGTCTGCCGTCCCGGCCGCCGGCCGGGAGAACGTCCGTTACGGCGACAAGACGGGCGACCGGGCTCTCGTGTGACAACGCCGGATGTGATCCGGGTCTCAGTGCGCGGAGCACGGCCCGCGCACTGAGACCCGGGAGTCAGCGGGTGACGTCCACGCTGTCGAGTGCGGCGTTGTCGCCGGAACTGGCGGCGTTGCGTACGCCGGTCAGCCGCACCCGCAGGGTGTGGGCCCCCGAGGGGAGGATCGGGCTGGTCCAGACGACGCCGGACGCGTCGCGGGTCGGGCTGTAGTCGTCGACGGTGGTCTCCGGGCCGCCGTCGACGGACAGCGCGATGATCTGCTGGTCGCGGTCGCGTACGGCACGCAGGGCGACCCGGGTGCCGGTGAAGCGGAACGTCGCCGTCGCGCCGGCCGTGTAGCTCCAGTTGGCCGTCCCGGCGTACATGTCGGGCACGCCGGTGGTCAGGCCCCAGTTCGGGCCGTACTGGAACTGCAGGTCACCGCTTCCGGTGGTGTTGCCGTCGACCGTGACCACCGTCGGGGGCGGTGCGGCCTGCCGGGAGACGTCGGCGCGGTCGAGGGCGATGTTGACGCCGCCGCTCTGCGAGTTCCGCTGGCCCGTGTTGACGATCGTCAGCGTGTGCGAGCCCGAGGACAGGACCGCGCTGGTCCAGACGACGCCGGACGCGTCGCGGGACGGGCTGTAGTCGTCGACGGTCTGCGCCGCGTCGCCGTCGACGGACACGGTCATCCTGCCCTGGTCGACGTCGCGTACGGCACGCAGCGCCACCTGGGTGCCGGTGAAGCGGAACGTGGCGGTGGCTCCGGCGGTGTGGCTCCAGTTGGCCGTCCCGGCGTACATGTCGGGCACGCCGGTGGTCAGTCCCCAGTTCGGGCCGTACTGGAACTGCAGGTCGCCGCTTCCGGTGGTGTTCCCGTCGACCGTGACGGTGCCGGCGCCCGGCGTGCCGCCGCCCGGGGTCAGCGTGATGGTGTAGGCGTCGGTGCCGGAGGCATGGGTGACCGGGACGGCGACGGCGTCACCGGTGACGGCGACGTCGCCCTCGGACACGACGAAGGGCGCGGACAGCGGGCTCTGATGGGGGATCCGCTCCACCTTCACCCGCACGGTGCCGTTGACGACCAGCCATGGAGCGGAGGACAGGCCGCTGACGGCGACGGTCGTGGTGCCGGTCTGCCCCGCCTGGTTGCCGAGCAGCGCGATGACGCGGCCCTGCCCCTGGTCGGCGGCGGCCGCGACGGCGACTCCGTTCGCGTTCGTGGTCGCGACCAGGTTGCCGGTCATCTGGGCGTACGCCTGGTAGACCCACCACTGGCCGGTGGGCCGCTGGTCGGAGGTCAGGACCGAGTCGAGGGTGCCGGCGACGCAGCAGTCCGACCAGATCGCGTGGGCGGCGGCCGAGATGTCCGACTGAGCCAGCCGGCCCAGGTACCAGGCCAGGTAGCCGGGGTTCTGCTGCTGGGAGAACAGGTACTCGTCCATGGTCAGCGGCATCGCCGGGATGCCGTTCGCGGACAACAGGCTCCTGGCGTCGGCCGCGTCGGCGACGGGATCACCGCTGAAGTGCCAGTTCAGCACGTTCGGGAGCGTCCCGTCCGCCTTGGTGCGGGCCAGGAAGTCGTTGATCCAGGTGCGGTTGTAGCCGCCGAAGGACGGGCCGACGACGACGGCCGCGGGATCCAGCCGGCGGATCTCGTTCACCGCCGTGTCCCACATCTGGAAGTACTGCGCGCTGTTGACGCCGCGCGGCCAGAAACTCGTGCCCTCAGGCTCGTTCCAGATGTCGTACCGCACCGGGACGCCGGACGCGCGTACGTCGGCGACGAGCCGGCCGATGAACGTCCGCCAGTTGGCGCAGTCGCCGTTGTCGCACGGGTACACGGTGCTCGCGGGCTGTTCGGTGTCCGCGCCCCAGACGTCGGAGACCAGTAGGTGGTAGGCGGCGCCGTACGGTGCGGCCGTCACCCGCCTGGCCTGGTCGAGCGCCGAGGTCAGGCGGACCTGGTAACCAGGTCCTGCGGTGTAGCCGTCGCCGATCCAGCCGTGCCCGGCGATGCGGGCTCCGCCGCCGCGGAAGAGGGTCGGCCGCAGCGGCTGGAGGAGGCCGTCGGCAGGCCCGGACCCGTTCTGGCTGAGTCCGTACAGGAAACCGGCTCCGGCGCGGGTGGGAACCCTGCCGCGCCGGGACAGGTCGACGGTGACCGTGGCGTCCGCCGCGTTCGCGGGCGCCGCCGGCAGCGGAGTCAGGGCCACCACGGCGGCGATGGCGAGCACCGGCGCCGCCGACCGGCGGACGAGGCGGATGAGGCGGGCGAAGCGGAGGCGGGTGTGGGGGGTCATCACTCCTCCTGGATAGGGGGTGGAGGCGCCCGGCCGGGAGGACGGGCGCCTCGGGCTAGGGGTGGACGGGAAGCCGGGCGTCGTCCCGGCTGAACAGGGGGATCCGGTCGAGGGGGGCGTCGACCGTGATCCGGGTGCCGCCCGCATGGACCGCACCGGTGTCCGTGTGCGTCCAGGAGGCGCCTGCGGGGAGGTACACCTCGCGGCTGCGGGCGCCGAGCTCGGTGACCGGAGCGACCAGCAGGTCGCGGCCGAACATGAACTCGTCGTCGACGGCCCAGGCGGCCTCGTCGCCGGGGAACTCCAGCAGCAGCGGGCGCATCAGGGGCAGCCCGGTGCGCTCGCCGTCGCGCAACTGGTCGTGGAGGTACGGCCGCAGCCGCTCGCGCAGAGCCATGACGCCGGTGATTGCCCGCAGCGCCTCGTCGCCGAAGGACCAGACCTCGTTCGGCCCGCCGGACACCCCGACGAAGCTGCGGCCGACGCGCGGCTCGCGGTGGCCGTGCAGGCGGAACAGCGGGCAGAAGGCGCCGAACTGGAACCACCGGACGATCAACTCGCGGTATTCCGGGTCGTCGGGGTCGCCGCCGTGGAAGCCGCCGATGTCGGTCGTCCACCACGGCAGGCCGCTCATCGCCACGTTCAGCCCGGCCCTGATGGAGGACGCGAGGGCGTCGAACGTGGCCGGGATGTCCCCCGACCACAGCGCCACGCCGTAACGTTGCGAGCCCGCCCAGGCCGAACGGGCCAGTGAGAGCACCTCGGTCTCGCCCAGCGCCTGCATGTGCTCGTGGACGCCGCGGGCGTGCTCCCGCGGATAGAGGTTGGCCACCTCGGCGCCCGGCCCGGCGGCGAAGCTGAGGTTGTGCGCGTGTCCCGGCCGCGTCTCAGGCTCGCACGCGTCGAGCCACCAGATGCGGATCCCGGCCTTGTAGTAGTGCTCGTAAAGCTGGTCCCACAGCCAGTCCCTGGCCCGCTCGTCGGTCGCGTCGTAGAACGCGACGGCGATGTCGGAGTCCGACTCTCCGTCGGGCCACTCGGCGTGTACGGCGGCGCCGCTTTCCGTGGCGATCAGCAGTCCCGCCTCCCGCATCGGGCCGTAGTTGCCCGACAGCGGGCTCACCGACGGCCACACGGAAACCGCCGGTTCGACCCCGAGGGCCCGCAGCTCGTCCACCATCGCGTGCGGGTCGGGCCACGCGTCGTGGTCGAAGTCCCAGTCGCCGATGTGGCGCCAGTGCAGGTAGTCGACGACGATGACGGACAGCGGCAGGCCGCGGCGGGCGTACTCGCGGGCGACGCCCAGCAGTTCCTCCTGGCTCTCGTAGCGCAGCTTGCTCTGCCAGAACCCCGACGCCCAGGACGGCAGGCGTGGGGCGTGACCGGTGGCGTCGGCGTAGTGGGCGAGCATCTCGGCCGGCGTGCCCGTGGTGAGCCAGTAGTCGAGCTGCCGGGCCTGGTCGGACACCCAGCGCGTGCCGTTGGCGGCGAACTCCACCCGCCCCACCGCCGGGCTGTTCCACAGCAGGCCGTAGCCGCGGCTGGACACGGCGAACGGGACCGTCACCTCGCCGTTGCGCTGCCGCAGCTCCAGCACCATGCCCTTCTGGTCGAAGCGGCCGTGCCCGTGCTGCCCCAGGCCGTAGATCCTCTCGTCGTCGTAGGCGGCGAACCGCTGCTCGATCCGATGGCTGCCACCGCCCGCCGCCTCGAAGTGGCGCGGCCCCGGCCACCAGAAGTGGGCCGGCTCCTCACGCAGCAGTTCGGCCCCGGTGCCGGACCGGGAGGCGGTCAGCAGGCCGTCGGCGGTGACGGTGACGGTCAGCGCGCCGTTGCTCAGCGTGGCCAGGTCCGCGCCGATCTCTACGCGTGCGCCGTCCGATGAGGGCGGTTCCGCGTCGAGCGCGCCGGGCAGGCCGTCGAGGATGTGATGGACGCCGGCGCGCACCCGCACGCTGTCGCGGCCCCACGGCTGGATGGCGAGCACCTCGTGCCCGCGCCGCCAGATGAGCTGGTGCGCGGACTCGGTGAACGGACGAGGCAAGGGTTCTCCTGTCACGGATGATCAAACAGATGATCAAAGGGTTCGTGGGCGGGGGAGGGGCTCGGGAGGGTCCACGGCGTCAGTCCTTCACGCTGCCGGCGGTGACACCGGCGGCGACGTAGCGCTGTGCCACCACCAGCAGCACCGCGACCGGCACCGACGCCATGACGCCGGTGGCCATCACGCTGTTCCAGTCGCTCATGTGCGCGCCGATGAAGCGGTAGATGCCGACGGTGATCGGCGCCCGCTCGTCGCGTGAGGTGAGGGTCACGCCGAACAGGAAGTCCGCCCAGGCGAACAGGAACGAGAACAGGCCCGCCGTGATCACGGCGTTGCGGCTCACCGGCAGGATGATCGATACGAGCGTGCGCAGCCGGGTCGCGCCGTCGATCGCCGCCGCCTCCCGCACCTCGGCGGGCACCGTGCGCATGAACGCGTGCAGGATCAGGACGGCGAACGGCACCGACAACGTCGAGTCGGCCAGAACCAGCGCGAGTGGCGAGTTGATCAGATGCAGCGCGTCCGCGGCGACGTAGAGGCCGTTGGCCATCACGATGCCGGGGATCATCTGCGCGATCAGCAGGGCGAACACCAGGAGCCTGCCCCCGGCCGCGCGGAGCTGGGCGAGCCCGTACGCGGCCGGCACGGCGATCAGCAGCGTCGCCGCCACCGTGCCCAGCGACACGTACAGGCTGGTGAGCAGGTGGCCGCCCTGGCTGGACAGGGCGTTGCGGTACCCCTCGAACGTGGCGTGGACCGGCAGCCAGGCGGGCTCGCTGCCGACCAGTTCGGTGGAGGGGAGCAGGGACGCGTTCACCATCCAGTACAGCGGGAACAGCATGACCGCGAGGATCAGCAGCCCCGCCGCCGTCGTGGCGTACCGGCGGACGGCGGTCATGCGGCGGCCCGCCCTTCACCGTCGCGGGTGGCCCTGAGGTAGACGAACGCGAAGACCACGGCGACGACGATGAGCAGGTTGCCCACGACGGCTCCGTGACCGAACGTCAGCCGCTGGAACGACAGGTCGTAGGCGAAGGTGGTCAGGGTCTGCGAGGAGTCCGCCGGGCCGCCCTGGGTGAGCACCATGATCACGTCGAAGACCTTCAGGGTGTAGATGAGCCCGAGGGTGAGCACCACCGCGGTGACCGGGCGGAGCAGGGGAAGGGTGATGTGCCGGAACCGCCGCCACGCGCCTGCGCCGTCCAGCGCGGCGGCCTCGTACAGGTGGGCGGGGATGCCCTGCAGGCCGCCGTAGAGGATCACCATGTTGAACGGGACGCCGACCCAGATGTTGACCAGCGTCACCGACAGCAGGCTCACGCTCGTGCTGGCCAGCCACGGGATCGGCCGGTCGATGAGATGAACCTGCATCAGCGCCTGGTTGAGCACGCCGGAATCGGTCTCCATGATCCATCGCCAGGCCGTGCCGGACACGACCAGCGGCAGCAGCCACGGCACGAGCAGCAGCGAACGGAGCAGTCCGCCAAGGGGGAACCGGCGCTGGAAGAACACCGCCAGCGCCAGGCCGGCGCCGAACTGGAAGAGCAGCGAACCCACCGTGAAGAGCACGGTGTTCGCCACGGTCGCGGCGAACGCCGGGTCCTGCCAGACGGCCTCGTAGTTCCGCCAGCCGACGAACGGCGCCCGCCCGGTGAAGAACGAGGTCACCGTGTAGTCCTGGAAGCTCATCCGCACGTTGGCCGCCAGCGGATAAACGTAGAAGGCGGCGACGTACAGCCAGGCCGGCGCGATGAAGCCGAAGGCGGCCCAGCCCGTGCCGCCGCGGCTCCTGCGGGCGCCCGCGCTGCGCCCCCCGTGTCGTCCCACGTGCAGTCCGGCGCGTCGTCCCACGCGTCGTCCCACGCGGACGGCCCCGGCCGGCGCGGCCGCGCCGGGGATGGTCTCGGCCATCATCACAGCGGTCCTCTCAGGCCCCCGCGGCGGCCTGCGCCGCGCTCAGCGCCTCCTGCGGCGGCGTGCCGCCGGCGAGTGACGCCTGGATCGCGTTGAACAGGGCCTCGCTGGCCTTCGGATACGCGGTTCCCAACTCGGCGGTGCGGGCTCTGGCCGTCGCCACCTCCTCGACGAACGCGGCCAGCTGCGGATTGCTCGCGGCCATCTGCTTCGCCGCCGCCTCGTTGCTCGGGATGTATCCGGCGTTGGTCGACCACTCCAGGCTCTTGTCCTGGCTGAGCAGGCACTTCAGGACCGCGACCGCGTTCTTCTCCCGCGCCGGGTCGCTGCGTCCGACCGTCCACACCTCGCCACCGAGCGGGGTGACCGGATCGGCCTCCGGCGAGGGGACCGGGATCGGGACGATGCCGAAGTTCAGGTCCTTCTTCTCGTTCAGCGTGGGGAGCTGCCAGGGGCCGTTGACCATCATCGCGGCGTTGCCCGCCATGAACTGGTCGTTGACGTCGGCCTGCGTCCACGTGACCACCGACTTGGAGGCCGACTTGCCGTCCACGAGGTCCTTCCACAACGTCAGCGCCTGGACGGCCTGCGGCGAGTCCAGCTGCTTGAGGCCGGCCCCGGCCGTCCAGAGGAACGGCTCGAACTGGAAGCTGCCCTCCTCGGTGCCCACGGCGGAGAACGCGATGCCGTACCGGGAGCCCTTGGTCAGCGCGCGGGCGGCCCTGGTCAGGTCGTCCCAGGTCTTCGGCGGCGTCAGACCGGCATCGGCGAAGACGTCCTTGTTGTAGTAGAGGGCCAGGCCGTTGACGCCGGGCGCGATGCCGTAGGTCTTGTCCTGGAACCGCCCCGCCTCGACGATCGACGGATAGAGCCCCTCCGTGGTCAGCCCCGCGTCGGACAGCGGCAGCAGGCCACCCGTCGCGGCCAGCTGGGGCAGGTCCGGATTGTCGATGAGCGCGAGGTCCGGCATCGCGTGCGAGGACGCCTGCTGCAGCAGCTTCGGCATGAACTGGGCGCGGGGCACCTGCTGGTGTTCGATGGTGACGCCCACCTGGGCGGCGCACTCGTCCAGCAGTTTCGGCAACTGGGTGTTCTGCGGCGCGGCCTCGTAGTAGTCGATCTCGGTCAGCGTCGAGGCGCCGCCCGAGCCGCCCTCCGCCGCGTCCCCGACGCTGTCGCCGCACGCGGCCGCGGTCAGCGCGGTGACGGCGGCGACGGTGACGGCGGCGGCGCGGCGGGCCGTCCTGAGGGGGGTACCCGATATGCGTGTCATCGTGGGTTTGCCTTTCGAACTGATTCGACGAACGTCGACGTCCGCCAAGGGGGTGGAGCCGCGCACGTCAGCTCCGTGGGGGGTGGTGGCCGGGGGAGCGACGCCGGCCCGTGCTCTCCCGGACCTTCAGCTCGGGAGCCAGCATGGTGACCGACGGAGGCCGCTCGCCGTTGATCAGGCCCGCGAGGCGCTGGACGGAGATGCGGGCCAGGTCCTCGACCGGCAGGGACACCGTGGTCAGCGGATGGGCCAAGCGCTCGACCGCGTCGTCGGGGCAGATCGCGATGACCGACACGTCGCCGGGCACCCGGTGACCGAGTGACGCGAGGCGATCGACCACGAGCGGGAGCGCCCATTCGTTGTAGACGATCAGCCCGCTCATCTCGGGGTCCTTCTCGAGCAGTTCCTCGAGCGCGGCGACCACACCGCCGGGGGAGGGGTCGCACGCCGTCCACGTGGCCCGGGCGCCCTGCTCGCGCAGCGCGCTCATCGCGCCGTCGCGGGCGTGCGCCGCGTAGGCGACGCCCCGCCGGTAGGTCTCGGGCGGCTGGCCGAGGAAGCCCACGTGGGAGTGGCCGAGCTCCAGCAGGTGCTCGGCGCACAGCCGGCCGCACGCGGCGAAGTCGAAGTCGACGTACGGCAGGCCGTGCGGGTTGTCCGGGGTGCCGACCAGGACCGCCGGGCACTTCAGCGAACGCAGCAGCCCGGCCCGCTGGTCGCGTTGCTGCACCTCCATCACCATGACGCCGTCGACCAGCGCCGTGCCGACCGCGTCCCTGATGGCGGTCTCGCCGTCGTCGTCGGGCAGCATCAGCAGCTTGAGGCCGACCTCGCGGGCCGCGGCCAGGGCCGCCCACACGTACGGCATCTGCACCTGGTTGTGGGGGCCGTGGACGAGCGGCAGCGCCATCGCGATGACCCCGGTGCGGCGGGTCCGGATCGACTGGGCGCCCGCGTGCGGCCGGAACTGCAGCTCCTCGATGCTGCGCTCGACCCGTTTGATGGTCTCGGCGGAGATCGACCGCTTGCCGCTCAGCACGTACGACACCGTGCTGCGTGACACGCCCGCGTGCCGCGCGACGTCGGCGATGGTCACCGTCAAGGCCGTCTCCCGCTTTCGAACTGATTCGATTGCGGGAAACGTAACACCAGCACAGATGGCTGACAAGACCCTGCTTACCGGAAGCTCCGGGACACCAGCGGGAGAGCGCGAATCGGCAGGTGCGACGCTGCGCGGCCGCGTACGGGGAACCGACGGGCCGCGCAGGCCGGGTTCACTGCCCGACCGGGACGCCGTGGCGTCGCAGGGCGTCCAGGAAGGCGCGGTCGTCGGCCGGGGTGACGCCGTAGCGCCTGCCGTCCCCGGTCACGATCACGAGGACGTTGTTCGACGGCCGGGTGGCGCACATGCGCACGCGGCCGAGGCCCGCGCAGCGCATGCCGTACAGGGCGATGCCGGGCATGGCCAGCGCGGCCGCGGAGTCCTGGGCGAGATGGGAGGGCGTCACCGACGTGATGTCGGACAGGCGGATGCGGTAGCGGAGCAGCGGGCCGTACTTCGCGGTCAGCGTCGTCTCCGACACCACGTAGCGCATCAGCGGAAAGCACAGCGCCAGGGCGAGCAGGTACGACGCGACGAGGACGAGGACGAGACCGAGGAGGAGCTCGGCGAAGGTGCCGGCGGTCAGGTTGGTCGCCGCGGCGAAACCGAGCAGGGCCGTCACCACGGCCAGCGACAGGTAGCCACGGGACGGACGCGGACGGAAGAGCTCGGGAAGCATCATGATCACTTTCTTGGCACGAGGGCTCCGGCGCAGAGGTGCGCCGGAGCCCTCGGGGTCATCAGCCGTGGCCGGGTTTCATCCGGTGGTTGGCGTTCTTGTTCCTGCGGGTGCGCTTCTTGCGGGCGCGCTTGGACATGGCGACCTTTCTCAGAACGGCCAGGCGCCGGTACGCGCCATCTCGACGTGCGGGATGGCGGCGAACCAGGCGTCGCTGACGTCGGTGATGATGTGCTCGTGACCGGGCACGGTCACGGCCTCCGCGGCCTCCACGGCCGCGGCCGGGTGGGTGAGGACGACGACCCTGTCGTGTCCCCGCACGTGCGCGCGCAGCGCCCGGGCCACGGTCTGCCCGCCGCCCGGCTCGCAGAGGCGGCCGACGGTCTCGAGCAGCCGGTCGCCGTCTCCTACCGGGACCGTCCCGGTGACCCGCCCGCATTCGACCAGGTCGGCGGAGGCGGCACGCGACGCCAGGGCGGCGCCGAAGACGGCCGCCGCGTCCGCTCGGGTCAGCGGCGACCCCTCGGAGACCGGCTCGGACATGGGCTCGCTGCGGTCCACGAGGACGACCGTGCGCCCAGGCAGGGCGGGCACCTGGTCCAGTGAGTGCTCCATGGCCTGCTCCAGAGCCCAGGACCACCGCGACGAGGGGACGGAGCGGTAGCCGGCGAAGATCTCCACGGGCAGCGCCCTGCCGCGCTTCACCGACTTCTGCGCGGCCAGTTCGGCGGACAGCCAGTCGGCGACCTCGTCGGACAGACCCGCGCGGTCGAAGTCCGGCAGGTGCGCCAGGCGTTCGCGGTAGCTCATCGGCGGCGCGACCACGGCCCACGCCTTGTCGGTCATCGTCCCGCCCAGCCAGTCGCGCACCTGCCGCCAGGTCATCGCGGCCTTGACGAACACGCCGCCCGCGTCGGGCCGCTCCAGCGTGCGCAGGCGCCGGTCGGCGGGTATCGCCTCCAGTTGGGCCCGCGCGCGCAGGGTCGCCAGCGATTCCGGGATCGGGTGGGAGCCGCGCCGGCGCACCGCCGCGTACTGGAAGATCTCGTTCTGGATCCGGCCGATCGGCTTGGGGTGGGTGAGGGCGATCACCTCGGAGAAGGGCATCGCGGCGTCCCCGTCGTCGTAGGTGAGGAGCGCGACCTCGTCGTACAGCCGTGCGACGGCGTCGGCCACGCCCGCCCTGACCGACTTGGGGATCGAGCCGCCATGGCGGCGGATCCACTGCGCGAGCAGCTCGCCCGGTTCGTCGGCCCTGGTCAGCAGGTTGTCGATCAGCTCACGCCGCTCCGCGGGCACGCCGAGCCCGGCAACCATCCGTGCGTGCATGAACTCGACGGCGAGCGCGAGGCCGAACCCGCGCAGCGCGGGCTGACGGCGCGTCCAGTCGATGAGGCCGCGGACCCATGTCGCCTCGTTGACCGCCAACTGATCGACCAGGGAGGCGAAGCGATCATCCAGGTCCTGCACGCCGTTGGCCGCCAGGGTGCGCGCGGCCAGGAGAAACAGCTCCTTCTTGGCCGTGGTGACCGAGGGCGCGAGGGGGTGAGGTGTGGTCATGGCCCTTCTCCTTGATCGGCGGGAACCTGTTCCCGCCCTTTGGGGGCCTCCCGAGATGGAGTGACCGGATTTCTCCGTGAAGGGCCGGGCGGGGCGAAGGAGATGCGGCATGCCCGGCCGCATCCCCGTTCGCCGGCCTGAGGCGTTCACCGGGAGGCCATCGGCGCCGGACCACCCGCAGGGGTCGCGGCGCGGAGCGGGTCGGTCTGAATGTGAACCGGGGACCCGCCACCCGAGAGGACGTCCTTGCTCAAGGGACGTGAGATCGAACGAGCGCAAATGAAGAGGGAAGACATGGACGGCCGGAGATTGCCGTGCAGGCGATCCGCGGTGTCATGTTCCCCTCCCTTCCGGGCACCCGATTCGGTCGAGAATCCACTCTGTCGGCTCGTGAAGCCCCTCAGCAAGCGGTGTTGACGCCTTCCTTATGGCGAGTCACTCCGCGGCCGTCAATTCCGCGTCAAGGACAACCTCCGGGCCTGGCGACCGACTACACAAGTGTGTAGCGTCTTGTACGCACGAGTAGCGCGCTACATGAATGGATAGGGGACGAGCCATAGTGGCGATGACAGGACCGGAACCCGAGGACCTCACCGCCCGCGCCCGCATCAGGGACGCGGCGTTGCGGCACTTCGGCGAGCACGGGTTCGACCGGGCGACGATCCGCGGGATCGCCGAGACGGCCGGAGTGTCCTCGGGCCTGGTGCGTCATCACTTCGGCTCCAAACAGGGGCTGCGCGAGGCGTGCGACGACTACCTCCTGAAGGCCGTCCGCCGGCTGAACGACGAGGCCAGAACGCACCGGATGCCGGAGACGAACCCCGTCGCCGCGTCCATGGCCGCGCTCGGGCCGTACCGGCCGTACATGGCCCGCGCGCTGGCCGGGGGATGGGCCGCGCCCCTGTTCGACGAGATGGTCCGCATGAGCGAGGAGTGGCTCGCGGAGGCGGATCAGCGCCGTCCCGACCCGCCCTTCTCCGACCTCAGGGCGCGCGCGACGGTGACGACGGCCATGGGGTTGTCGGTCATGGTCCTCTACCAGCACGTGTCCCGAGGGCTCGGCGTCGACCTGTTCACCCCGGAGGGCGCCCACCTGCTCGCGGTGACCCTGCTCGACGTCTACTCGCACCCCGCGCTCAGCCCGGAGGAGGCCGTCTCCCTGCGAGACGCCCTCGACAAGATCTCGCACTCATCCACCCAGGAAGGACGCGGAGCCGCACTCCGCAGATTCGAGGAGCATCACGATGACTGACGCCATCTCGGTGGAAGGGCTGGTCAAGACGTTCGGCCGCACCAGGGCGCTGAACGGTCTCGACCTCGTCGTACAGACCGGCGAGGTCCACGGGTTCCTGGGCCCCAACGGCGCGGGCAAGACCACCACGCTCCGCGTGCTGCTCGGGCTGCTGCGCGCCGATTCCGGCCGGGCGCAGGTCCTCGGCGGCGACCCCTGGCAGGACACGACGCGGCTGCACCGGCGGCTGGCCTACGTGCCCGGCGACGTGAACCTGTGGCCGAACCTGACCGGCGGCGAGGCCGTCGACCTGTTCGGCGACCTGCGCGGCGGCCTGGACCAGGCCCGCCGCGCGGAGCTTCTCGAACGTTTCCGCCTGGACCCGACCAAGCGGTGCCGGACCTATTCCAAGGGCAACCGGCAGAAGGTCGCGCTCATCGCCGCCTTCGCCTCGGACGTCGAGCTGTTCGTCCTGGACGAGCCCACCTCCGGGCTGGACCCGCTGATGGAGGCCGCGTTCCAGCAGACCGTCAGGGAGGTGAGCGCCGCGGGCGCGACCGTGCTGCTGTCCAGCCACATCTTCTCCGAGGTCGAGGCCCTCTGCTCAAAGGTCAGCATCATCCGCGACGGGGTCACCGTCGAGTCCGGCACGCTGGCGCAGCTGCGTCACCTCACCCGGACCTCGGTCGTCGTCGAGGCGGCCCAGCCGATCACCGGACTGGACGCGCTGCCAGGCGTGCACGACCTGGTGGCCGACGGCGGCAGGGCCGGGTTCGACGTGGACGCGGCGGCCCTGCCCGGCGTGCTGCGCCACCTGGCCTCCTTCGAGGTCCAGACGCTGACGAGCCGGCCTCCGACGCTGGAGGAGCTGTTCATGCGGCACTACGGCGACGCGCCCGAGTCCGCCGCCGAGGCTACCTCCGCAGGAGCGGCCCGATGAGCGCCTACGCGGGAACGGGGCGGCTGGTCCGGCTCGCGCTGCGGCGCGACCGGGTGCAGCTGCCCGTCTGGATCGCCGGCTCGGCGGTCATCCTGGCCGCCGGCGCCGCCGCCGTCATCGACGAGTTCCCCGATGCGGCGGGACGCGCCACCGCGCTGCAGGGAGCGGGGACCAGCCCCGCCGTGCTGCTGATGCGCGGCACGCCCGTCGGCACCGACCTCGGCGCGCTGGTGAACTTCCGCAACCTCGCCTTCATGCTGGTGCTGGCGGCGCTGATGAGCACCTTCGCGGTCGTACGGCACACCCGGCAGAACGAGGAGACCGGCCGGGCGGAGATGATCGGGGCGGCCAGTGTCGGAAGGCGCGCCGCCCTGACCGCCGCCCTGACCGTGGTCATCGGGGCGAACCTCGTGTTCGGCGTCGCGCTGATCGGCGCCCTGGCGAGCGCGGGCCTGCCCGCCGGCGGCGCGGTGACCTTCGGCGTCGCGTGCGCGGTGACCGGGATGGCGTTCGCCGGGATCGCCGCGGTCGGCGCGCAGCTGTTCCAGAGCGCCCGCTCCGCCAACGCCTTCGCCGCCACCGCCGTCGGGGTGGCCTACCTCGTCCGCGGCATCGGCGACGCGCTCGGCGAGCGGGCGGCGGACGGCGTCCAGGTGACGAGCGCCTGGCCCTCCTGGGTGTCGCCCCTCGGCTGGGGCATGCTGGCGCGCCCGTACGGCGCGGAGCGCCTGTGGGTGCTCGTCCTGCCGATCCTGCTGCTGGTCGCCTGCGTGTGGGGCGCCTTCGCCCTGGGCGGCCGCCGGGACCTCGGCGCCGGCCTGATTCCCGAGAGGCCCGGCCCGGCCGCCGCCTCGCGCATGCTCCTGAGCCCGCTCGGGCTGGCGTGGCGGCTGAACCGCGCCTCGACGATCGGCTGGCTGGTGGGCAGTGTGGCGTTCGGCCTCGGCGTCGGCTCACTCGGCGACGTCGTGAACGACGCGCTCGGCGGCAACGAGGGCGTGTCGAAGCTGATGGGCCAGCTCGCGGGGACGGGCTCCGCCGGCCTCGTGGAGGCGTTCTTCGCCGCCATGATGAACGTGTTCGGCGCCGTGGCGGCCTGCTTCGCCGTGCAGGTGCTGCTGAGGCTGCGCTCGGAGGAGGCCGGGGGACCGGCCGAGGCGGTGCTCGCCACGGCGGTCGGCCGGGCCAGATGGGTGGCCGCCCACCTCGCCTGCGCGGTCGGCGGAGCGGCGGCGATGCTGGTGCTCGCCGGAGCGGCGACCGGCCTCGCCGACGCGGCCGTGGGGGGTGAGGTCGGCGTCCTCACCCTGGTCGGCGCCGGGCTGGCGCAACTGCCGGCGGCGACGACCGTGGCCGGGTTCGTGGTGCTGGTGTTCGGCGGCCTGCCCCGCATGGTGGTGTCACTGGCCTGGGCAGGGCTGGTGGTCAGTCTGGCCTGCGGTCTGCTCGGCGACGTCTTCGGGCTGCCCCAGGCGGTTCGCGACGTGTCGCCGTTCACCCACGTGCCGGCGATTCCGGCGGTGGACGCCACCCCAGGCCCGATCATCGGGCTTGTCGTGGTGGCGGCCGCGCTGGCCGCAGCGGGGATGGTGCTGTTCCGCCGGCGGGACCTCGCCACCTGATCCGGCCCGCCAACAAATGCCGCGATTTCTGTCGGTGCCAGGCGGCAGAATGACGCGCATTGTGACTACCGCATCCATCGAAGCGCCCGCCCGCCCGCTGCCGGTCGACCTGGTCGACGGGCCCGCCGGGCTGCTGTACCTCCTGCCCCGGGCACCTCTCACCCTCGACGACTGCGAAGCGCTGTCGGCGGCCCTGGCCGTACGCGCGGCCGCTCTGCGGGACCGCGCGGCGGTCGCGGCCGGCCCGCGCCAGGAGACCGCGCGACCGTGACCTCCACGCGCGGGCGGCCCGGCGCGCCGAGCGTCAGGCCGCCTTCCGCGCGGTGCCCAGCACGTGGCTGACCCCCATGACGGTGAACCGGGAGACGTGATCGACCACGAACCCGGCCGACTCGATGGCGGCCAGGGTGTCCCTGGCGGGGTGGCAGCCGCCGCACACCTGTGACCAGAGCGGCGTCACGAGGCGCTCGGCCGCCGCCGCGAAGTGGTGGGCCGACCGCACGTGCTCGTAGAAGCGCAGTTCGCCGCCCGGTTCGAGCACCCGCTTGATCTCGGTCAGGGAACGGCCGAGGTCGGGTGCGGTGCACAGGATCAGCGAGCAGACGACGGCGTCGAACATGCCGTCAGGCACGGGAAGGCCGGAGACGTCACCGGCGACCCGGTGCACCGGGATCGCCCCCTGCGCGCAGTTCCTGCGGACGGTGTCGAGCAGGAAGGAGTCGGTCTCCGCGACGGCGATCTGGCGGACCGTGTCCGGGTAGCAGGCGAACTTGATGCCGTCGCCCGCGCCGATCTCCAGCACCGTTCCGCTGAGACCCTGCAACAGCCGCCGGCGCTCCTCGGTGGGCCGCAAGGACGACCCGTGCCCGAGACAGGCGGGACGGGGGTGATGGAACTGCTCCATGCCGTGGCCGTGCCACTGCCGGACGTCCGCGGCTCGCCACGAGGAAATCATCGTCATGAACCAAATATGAGCTGGTCCCGCGTTTGTCACGGGGTTCTTGATTGGATTCTGACGGCCGCCCTCCCCATTGCTACGCACCGTTGACGCGCCGGTCGCCTATGGTCCGATTTGAGGGTCTTGCGCCCGATATGGGATAGCCGTCCTGGCAGGATCGGGTGAGCGGGGCAACACGGCTCCGAGGGTCCGGCTCAGCGGGGGCGCTCGAGGTGGAGGGCCGAATGGACGTGCGCCTGATCAGCGATGACGGGGTCGAGGACCGTCTCGTCGGCGAACTGCCGGCACTGCTCGCCAGGCAGGACGGCCTGGTGTGGGTGGACATCCCCGGCTGCGACAAGGACGCCGCCCGGGTGTTGTCGGAGGTGTTCGCGTTCCATCCCCTGGCGATCAAGGACTGCGTCGAGCGCAACCGCGTCCCCAAGACGCACGCCTACCTGGACCACCTGTTCGTCGTCCTGCACACGCCCGAGCGAGGCGAGCGCGGCCATGTGCACTACATCGAGATCGACCAGTTCATCGGCCGCAACTATCTGGTGACGGTCCACGGCCCGGTCAACCCGTCGGTCGATCCGCAGGTCGCGCTGCGCGAGACCAGGGCCGTCCTCGCCCGGATCAGGGCCGGGCGGCTGCGGCCCCGCTCGGGCTTCGAGCTGTCCCACGCGATCGTCTCCGCCCTGATGCGGAACCAGGAGGAGTACGTCGAGACCGTGACCAGCGACGTGTGGCGGCTGGAACAGCGGGTCACCGGCGGGTCCGTCGGCGAGCCTGAGGAGTTCCTCAACGAGTTGTTCCGCGCCCGGCACGGCCTGCTCGCCGTACGCACCATGGCCGCGCTGAGCGCCGCGATCTACGGGGGGATGTCCAACCTCACCCGCATCTCGCCCGGCGGGCAACGGCTCGTGATCGACATCGCCGGCCAGTTCGAGCGGATCCGCAGCGTGGCCGACGGCGAGCGGGAGTACCTCCAGGGGGTGATCGAGTTCTACCAGACGACCCTCACGATCAAGGCCGCGCTGATCGGCCAGGCGCAGAACGAGGAGGTCAAGCACCTCACCGAGGCCAGCTACGCCCAGAACGAGGAGATCAAGAAGATCTCCGGGTGGGCGGCGATCTTCTTCGCCCCCACGCTCGTCGGGACCGTCTACGGCATGAACTTCGAGCACATGCCGGAGTTGCACTGGATCATCGGCTACCCCCTCGCCCTGATGGTCATGGCCCTGACCTCCGGCGCGCTCTACATGATGTTCAAGCGGAGGGGATGGTTGTGACCTCCCCGCCCCGCGCGCCGTGCGGCCGCGCCGGGTCTCAGGGGGCGGGCTCGACGGTGAACGCGTCCCGGAAGGCGCGCAGGGCCGCCGTGCTCTCGCCCGAGGCCCAGCCCTCCAGGCCGATCGTGCCGGTGAAGCCCATCTCCGCGAGCGCCCGCGCCACGGCGGGATAGTTGATCTCGCCGGTGCCGGGCTCGCGACGTCCGGGCACGTCCGCGACCTGGATCTCGCCGATCCACGGCAGGGCCCGGCGGCACAGCTCGATGAGGTTCCCCTCCCCGATCTGGGCGTGGTAGAGGTCGAGCATCAGCCGCAGGCGCTCGCTGCCGACCGACTCCACGAGCGCCAGGCAGTCCTCCGCCCGTGCGAAGGGCACGCCCGGATGGTCGACCGCGGTGTTCAGGTTCTCGAGCACGAAGGTGACGCCGTGCTCCTCGCCGAGCCGGGCGATCCTGGCGAGTGTACGGCGCGCGGCCGGCCACATCGGGCCGGTCACCTCCTCGACCGGCACCACCGGCAGGCCGTCGCCGTCCAGGCCGGTCCCGTGCAGGTTGAGCCTGGGGATCCCGAGCCGCCGCGCGACCTCGACCGACTCGGCGGCGGTCGCGAGCAGTTCGTCCGCGCCGCCAGGATCGGTGAGGCTCCCGCGCACGTAGCCGGTCATCGAGGAGTAGACGGCGCCCTCCTCGCGGAGCGCGGCGAGTCCGCCGATGTCGTGGCGGGTCCAGTCCCAGATCTCGACCTGGAAGTCCAGCTCGGTGATCCGCCGGACCCGCTCGGCCACGGGCAGCTCACGGAAGACCATCTCGGCGCAGACCGCCAGGACGAACGGTCCCTGCCTCCCTCGCGTGCTCATACGGCGGCCTCCGCGGGCGGGTCGATCTCGCCGAGGCGGACCGGAGAGCCGCGTTCGACCGACGCGACGCAGGCCAGCGCGATCCGCAACGCGGACCTGGCGTCGTGCCCGCCGACCACGGCGGGGGTGCCCTCGCGCACCGCCCGGCAGAAGGCGGCCAGTTCGGCGGCGTACGCGTCGGGGAACAGCTCGGTGTCCGCCCGCACGGTCGGTCCCGCGACGCCGGCGGCGCTCCAGTGCCGTACGGCGGGCTGGGCCGGGCCGCCGGCGGTCACCATCCCCGCGGAGCCGAAGACCTCGCCGCGCACGTCGTATCCGTAGGCGGCGGAGAAGCTCGCCTCAGCGGTGGCGAGCGCGCCGTTGCCGAAGCGGATGGTCACCACCGCGGTGTCCAGCAGGCCGGTGGACCTGAACTCCGGCGCGACGAGCGCGTCGGCCATCGCATTCACCTCGACGGCCTCCGCGCCGGCGTTGAACCAGTTGAGGGTGTCGAAGTCGTGGATGAGGGTCTGCGTGAAGATCGTCCATGGGGGGACGGCGGCGGGATCGGCGAGGCCGGGGTCGCGGGTCAGCGAGCGGAGAAGTTGCGGAGTGCCGACGCCGCCCTCGTCGACGACGCGCTTGGCCGCGGCGAAGTCGGCGGCGAACCGCCGGTTGAACCCCACCTGCAGGGGGACGCCGGCCCGCTCGCAGGCGGCGATCGCCGCGTCGGCCTCGGCGAGGGTCATCGCCATCGGCTTCTCGCAGAACACGGCCTTGCCCGCCGCCGCGGCCCCGATCACCAGGTCCGCGTGCGCGGTGGAGGAGGCGGCGATGACGACCGCCTCGACGCGATCGTCGGCCAGCACGGCGACGGGGTCGGTCGTGGCGGCCGCGCCGAGCGGCACGGCGAGGCGCCGCGCGGCCCCGTCGGCGGGATCGGCGACCACGACCAGTTCGGCCTCCGGCAGGCGCCGGGCGAGCGTGACCGCGTGGAAGGTGCCGATGCGACCGGCGCCGATGAGCCCGAAGCGCACGGGCTCGGGCAGAGGGGAGGGGTAGGGCACGACGACTCCTCGACTAGAGCGCTCTAGTATCGAGCATCGCGCCGGCCTCCGCGTCTCGTCAAGGGCGCGGGACTAGAGCGCTCCAGATACAGTGGTCGCCATGAGCGCCGAACGCCCGACCATGGAGGACGTCGCGGCGCGGGCGGGCGTCTCGCGGGCGCTGGTCTCCATCGTCTTCCGCGGCACGGCCGGCGCCTCCGAGCGCACCCGCGAGCGGGTGCTCGCCGCGGCCGCCGACCTCGGCTACCAGCCGGACCGGCGGGCCAGCCGCCTCAGCAGGACCCGCACCCGGATGCTCGGCGTCGTGTTCGGCGTCGGCCACGCCTTCCACGGCGACCTGGTCGACAGCCTGTACGCCGCGGCTGCGGTCTCCGACTACGAGGTGGTCCTGAGCGGCGTGACCCCGCGCCGTCCCGAGGAGGAGGCGGTCCGCGCCCTGCTCGGGGAGCGGTGCGAGGGGATCGTGCTGGTCGGCTCGGCGCTGCCGTCCACGGCCCTGGCCGAGCTGGCGGCGCGGCTGCCGACCGTGAGCCTGCTGCGCGACGTCCGCGCCGAGGGGGTCGACGTGGTCCGCACCGACGAGGCGGAGGGGCTGCGCCAGGCGGTGGCCCACCTCCACGGACTCGGCCACCGCCACATCGTCCACGTGGACGGGGGACGGGCGCCCGGGGCCGCCCGGCGTCGCCAGGGCTACCGGAGTGCCGTGCGCAGGCTCGGCCTCGCGGCTTCGCCCCTGCTGCCAGGCGGACTCACCGAGGAGGACGGCGCCCGCGCCGCGGGCGCGCTCCTGAGCCTGCCGCCGGGGGAGCGGCCAACGGCCGTGACGGCCTTCAACGACCGCTGCGCGCTGGGGCTCGTCGACGCGGTCCGGCGCGCCGGGCTGAAGGTGCCCGAGGGGTTGTCCGTCGTCGGGTTCGACGACATCCGGGCGGCGTCCTACGCCCACATCGCCCTGACGACCATCCGCCAGGACGCTGACGCGCTCGGCCGGCTCGCCATCGAACGGGCCGCCTCCCGGCTCGACGGGGGACGGCCGCCGGGGAGCCCGGTGGTCGTCGCACCGGCACTGGTGGTGCGGGCGACCACGGGGGCGCACCGGTGAGCGCAGCCGTCGTGGTGCTGTTCGGGGTCGCGGCGCTGCTGGTGGGATTCGCCAAGACCGCGATCGGCGGCCTGGCGAGCATCTCGGTCGCGATCTTCGCCGCGCTGATGCCGGCCAGGGAGTCGACGGCGGCCATCCTGCTCGTGCTGCTCGTGGGAGACGTCATGGCGGTCTGGCACTACCGCCGCGACTGCGACTGGTCGCTGCTGCGCAGGCTCATCCCCGCCGTGCTGCCCGGGCTCGTGCTGGGTGCCCTGTTCCTCGCCGTGGTCGACGACGACCTCCTGCGCCGCGTCATCGGCGTCCTGCTCGTGATCATGGCCGTCCTCCAGCTGGTGCTGCGCTGGCGTCCGCCCCGTGCGGGGGGACCCGCGTCCGGGCGGCCCGCCGCTCTGGGCGCCGGCCTCGCCGCGGGATTCGTGACCATGATCGCGAACGCGGCGGGCTCGGTCATGACGCTGTATCTCGTCGCGCGGGGAGTGGAGAAGCGGCGTTTCCTCGGGACGGGCGCGTTCTTCTTCTTCGGCGTGAACGTCTGCAAGGTGCCCTTCAGCGCGAGCCTCGGGCTGTTCCACACTCAGACGATGACCCTCGCCCTCGCCCTGGCGCCGCTGGTCCTCGTCGGCGGATGGGCGGGCCTGCACGTGGCGCGGCGGATCAGCCAGGCCCGTTTCGAGCAGGCCGTGCTCGGCGCGTCGGTGCTCGCGGCGCTGGCCCTGGTGGCGCGCTGACGGCCGGGCGCCCGGCGGCCGGTGCTCGTCGGCCTCGCGGGCCGGGTGCCGCGCGCCGCCGATGTCACGTGGGCGCCAACCGCGCCGGGACGTTGTAGGGCGTGATCACCTCGACCCCGGCGGGGACCGACGTCGGCGCTCCCGGCAGCAGCCGGTGGTGCCGGAGCACCTGCCGCAGGGCGGCCCGCATGTCAGCGCGCAGGTCGTGGTGCGGGACCGCGTGGAGGACGCCGGCCCGCAGCAGCCCCAGATTGTGGCCGTCGAGGTCGTGGCCGAGGAAGACCTCGCAGGTGGTGCCCGCCCGGGCCAGTTCGTCGGTGATCGCCCGGTTGCCGCCGCCAACGGAGTAGACGGCGCGCACCGCGGGATGGTCGGCCAGCGCGGTCCTGACGAGAGCGCCCATCGCCTCGTCCAGGCCGTCGGCGTCGGTGAGGACGACGACGGCCAGCTCCGGGGCGAGCCCGGCCAGGGCCCGCTCGAACGCCTCGGCCCGCTCTCGTTCCCCGAAGAACACTGAGCGGCTGAGCGTCACCAGGACGGTGCCGGCGCCGCCACGCGTCCACTGCGCCACGAGATAGGCCGCCGTGGTCCCCGCCGCCGCGTTGTCCAGCCCGACGTACGCGATGCGCGGGCAGTCGCGCACGTCGGTCACGAGCGTCACGACCGGCACGCCGCGCTCATGGAGACGGCGGACGGCTTCCGCGACCTCCGGACGGTCGGGTGCCTTGAGCAGCACCCCGTGCGTCGTGCGGCCGCGCCCGCCGAGATGGTCGAGCACGTCGGCGAGTCCGGCGGCCTCCCCGGACTCGCGCAGATGGAACCGCGCGCGGACGGCCGCCGCCCGGACCGCGGGCAACTCCGCCTCGAGCGCGTCGCGGACCGCGCCGCTGAACCGCTCAGGCGCCTGCATGACCACGTCGAGCATGATCGTGCGCGCCCCGAGCCGAAGCTGGCTCTGCTGACGATCGAGGTCGAGGAGCGCCTGCTCCACGGCCCGCACCGCACGCGCGCTCACGCCGCGCCTGCCGTGCAGGACGCGGTCCACGGTGGCCCTGCTCAGCCCCGCCTGCTCGGCGATGTCCCCGACCCGGTGGCCCCGCGTCATGCGAGGCCCCCGCGCGCCGGTGAGGCGTTATTGAGGCACCGCGCCGCTGGAACGCCCTGCCGGCCCGCCACATGCTGGAGACGGCCCCGGCCCCGTCGTCTACAGGAGGATTCCATGGCCAACGCTCCGCAGGGCTGGTTGCGCGCCGCCGACGCCCGCCTCGACGATCTCCTCCAGGTGCTCAAGGCGCGCACCGACCCCGCCGACCATCCGAACGCCGACCGCGTCGAGCAGGAGGTCCCGGTGTACGCCGGGGGCGTGCTGCGGGCCGCGGCCGCCGAGGCCGGCGGCGGGCGCGCGCTGCAGGCGGAGATCGCCCGCGCCCTGTCGGCCGGCCCCGGCATCGTGGTCGTCGAGGGCGCCGTCGAACCGGCGGTCGTCGACCGGGTCAGCGCGGCGTTCACGCGGATGATCGGGGAGCAGCGGGCGGCGGGGATCGCCGTCGGCGACCACTTCGCCAAGCCGGGGGCCAACGACCGGGTGTGGAACGCGCTGGAGAAGCTCGCGGTCGCCGACCCCGACGCCTTCGCCGACTACTACGCCTGCGACGCCGTCGCCCTGGTGTCCACCGCGTGGCTCGGCCCGGGCTACCAGGTCACCTCCCAGGTCAACGTCGTCAACCCCGGGGGAGAGGGGCAGACGGTCCATCGGGACTACCACCTCGGCTTCCAGTCGCCGGAGATCTCGGCGCGATATCCCGCGCACGTGCACGACCTGTCCCCCTACCTGACCCTCCAAGGCGCGGTCGCCCACCGCGACATGCCGGTGGAGTCGGGGCCGACGCTCTACCTGCCGCATTCGCAGAAGTACGAGCTCGGCTATCTGGCCTACTGGCTGGAGGAGTTCCAGGACTACTTCACCGGCCATCACATCCAGTTGCCGCTGCGCAAGGGAGACGCGGTCTTCTTCAATCCGGCGCTGTTCCACGCCGCCGGGTCGAACCACTCGGCCGGCATCAGGCGCATGGCCAACCTGCTGCAGATCTCCTCCGCGTTCGGGCGGGCCATGGAGACCGTCGACCGCGAGCGCGTGGTGAACGCGGTCTATCCGGCGCTGCTCGCCCGCAAGGCGGCCGGCTGGGACCGGCGCGCCCTGGCCAACGTGGTCGCGGCCGCGGCCGAGGGCTACTCCTTCCCCACGAACCTCGACCGTGACCGGCCGATCGGGGGCATGGCGCCGCCCACCCAGGCGGCGCTCGTCGAGGAGGCGCTCGACGAGGGCACGCCCGCGGAACGGCTGGCCGAGCGGCTCGCCGCCCAGTCCGCGGCCAGGCTGAGCCACTGACCGGCGGCCGGCCCGCCCCGGCTGAGCCGCTGGCCGGCGGCAGGCCGCGCACGACCGTGCGACCTCGTCCCGCAGGGAGGCGAGGTCACACGGTGCGGCGCCCATGTCGGCCGGTGCTCAGTCGTTCCGCGGGAAGCCCAGGTTGAGCCCGCCGTGGCTCGGGTCGAGCCAGCGGGAGGTGACGACCTTGCCGCGGGTGAAGAAGTGCACGCCCTCGGTGCCGTGCGCGTGGGTGTCACCGAAGAGGCTGTTCTTCCACCCGCCGAACGAGTAGTAGGACACCGGCACCGGGATCGGCACGTTGACGCCGACCATGCCGACCTCCACCTCGTGCTGGAAGCGCCGCGCCGCGCCGCCGTCGTTGGTGAAGATCGCCGTGCCGTTGCCGTACGGGTTGGCGTTGATGAGGCGCACGCCCTCCTCGTAGGACGGCACCCGGACGACGGACAGGACCGGCCCGAAGATCTCGTCGCGGTAGACGGACATGCCCGGGGTGACGTTGTCGAGGAGCGTCGGGCCGAGCCAGAAGCCGTCAGAACCGCCGTCGAACTCGCCGTCGCGGCCGTCGACGACGACGGTGGCGCCCTCGGCGGCCCCCGCCTCGACGTAGCCGCTCACCTTGTCGCGGTGGGCCGCGGTGACGAGCGGGCCCATGTCGCAGCCGCGGGTGCCGTCGCCGGTGCGCAGCTTGCGCATCCGGTCCGTGATCTTGGAGACGAGCTCGTCGGCGATGCCGTCGACCGCGACGAGGGCGGAGATCGCCATGCACCGCTCGCCGGCGGAGCCGAATCCCGCGTTGACGGCGGCGTCGGCGGCCAGGTCGAGGTCGGCGTCGGGCAGGACCAGCATGTGGTTCTTGGCTCCGCCGAGGGCCTGGACCCGCTTGCCGTTCGCGGTGCCGGTCTCGTAGACGTACCGGGCGATGGGGGTGGAGCCGACGAACGAGACGGCCTTGACCTCGGGATTGGTCAGCAGCGCGTCGACGGCCTCCTTGTCGCCGTGGACGACGTTCATGATCCCGTCGGGCAGGCCGGCCTCGGTCCACAGCCGGGCAACGGCGACGGCCGCCGAGGGGTCCTTCTCGCTGGGCTTGAGGATCACCGCGTTGCCGCAGGCGATGGCGACCGGGATGAACCACAGCGGGACCATGGCGGGGAAGTTGAACGGCGAGATGACGCCGACGACGCCGAGCGGCTGCCGGATGGAGAACACGTCCACGTTGGTGGAGGCGTTCTCGCTGAACCCGCCCTTCAGCAGATGCGGGATGCCGCACGCGAACTCGGCGACCTCGAGGCCCCGGCTCACCTCGCCGAGGGCGTCGTCGAGGACCTTGCCGTGCTCGGCCGTGATCAGGGCGGCGATCTCGTGCTTGCGCTCGTCGAGGAGCTGACGGAAGGCGAAGAGCACCTGCGTGCGCTTGGCGAGGGAGGTGTTCGCCCAGACCGGCCACGCGGCCGCCGCCGCGGCGACGACCTCGTTGACGAGGCCGGCGGACGCGAGGTCGACGTGGCCGGTGACGGCTCCCGTCGCGGGGTTGTAGACGTCGCCGGTTCGCTCGGAGGCGCCCTCCCACGGGCTGCCCCCGACGAGGTGGGTGATGCGGGCTGCTGCGGTGCTCACGGTGTCACGATCTTTCTGCGTGCTGGTCGGTCGGCGGTGCGCCGATGGTCGGTGCTGCTGCGGGCCGGGGGGATTCGAAGTCTGGGGTGCGGCCTGCGGACCGCGGCCGATCGGGGGCGGGTCTCACGCCTGACCACCGCCCAGGACGTCGGCCCGGTCGGCCATGGTGACCGGGACGGGCCTGCCGGTCGCGAGCGACTCCATGCCGGCCGTGCAGGCGGCGGTGGCGGCGTATCCGTCCCACGCGGTGGGCCCGGCGACCTCGCCGCGGCGGGCCGCGTCGACCCAGGCCTGGACCTCCAGGTCGTACGCGCGGCCGAAGCGGTCGCGCCAGTCGTCGGGGATGCGACCGCCGTACTGGCCGGCGCGGCGGACGAACACGCTCTGCCCGAGGCCGATCGTGACGTTGCCCCGCTCGGCCACCGCCTCGCACCGCACCTCGTAGCCCACCTGGCTGTTGACGAAGACCTCGGTGGTGGCCATGCCGCCGCCGGCCATATGGAAGATCGCCACCTGCGGGTCGAGTACCCCGTCGGCGGCGTGTCCCGTCGGCCTCGGCGCGAGCACGGTGATCGTCTCGATCTCGGCGCCGAAGAGCCAGCGGCAGACGTCCACCTCGTGGACCAGCGAGTCCCGGACGATCATCTCCGAGCGGAAGGAGGCCCCGGCCCTGAGGTTGCGGTGGACGTTGTGCACGAGCAGGATCCGCCCGAGGTCGCCGGAGTCGATCAGCCGCTTCATCTCGGCGTACTCGGGGTCGAAGCGCCGCATGAAGCCGACCTGGACGAGCGGGCGGCCGGCCTTCCGCTCTGCCTCGACGACGCGCAGCGACGACTCGCCGTCCATCGTCAGCGGCTTCTCGCACAGCGTGGGCTTGCCGTGCTCGACGCAGGCGAGGACCTGCTCCTCGTGGGCCGAGCCGGGAGAGGCGACGAGCACGGCGTCGACGCCGTCGTCGGCGATGAGGTCGAGGGGCTCGCCGACGACGCGCACGCCGTCGAAGCGGGCGGCCAGCTCGGCGGCTCTGGCGGTGTCGGGGTCGGACACCGCGACCAGGTCGGCTCCGGCGACGCGGTGGGCGAGCCGTACGGCGTGGTCGGCGCCCATCACGCCGACGCCGACCACCCCGACCCGCAACGGGGCCGCACTCATGCGCTCGGTTCCTCCTCGTCCGGGCGGGCCGGGGCCTCCACCTGACCGTGCTCGACCTCGGCGGGCGCGACGACCTTCCCCGGGTCGGCCCCGCGCAGCTCGTGGCTGAGCTCGGCGAGCTCCTCGCCGCCGGCCATCTCCGTCGTGAGCTGCTCGAGCGTGAGCTCGTCGCGGTGGGCGTCGAGCACGACGCGGCCCAGTTTGAGGATCACGAAGTGGTTCCCGACAAGGTGGGCGTGGTGCGGGTTGTGGGTGATGAAGATGACGCCGAGCCCCGCGTCCCTGGCCTTCACGATGTACCTCAGGACCACACCCGACTGCTTGACGCCGAGCGCGGCCGTCGGCTCGTCGAGGATGATGACCCTCGCCCCGAAGTAGATGGCCCGCGCGATCGCGATGCACTGGCGCTGGCCGCCGGACAGCCCGCCGACCGGCCGGTCGAGATCGGGGATGACGATCCCCATCTTGGCCAGCTCGTCGTGGCAGATCTGCTTCATCCCGGCGATGTCCAGCGTGCGGAACGGCCCCCTGCGCAGTTCGTTGCCGAGGAAGAAGTTCCGCCAGACCGACATCAGCGGGGCGAGCGCGAGGTCCTGGTAGACGGTGGCGATCCCGCTGGCCTGCGCCGCGCGCGGTGACGGGAAACTGCACTCGACGCCGTCGAGCGTCATAGTGCCGTCGCTGTGCTCGTGCAGGCCGGAGATGATCTTGATGAGGGTCGACTTGCCCGCCCCGTTGTCGCCGAGCACGCAGGTGACCTCGCCCTGGCGGACCTTGAGGCTGACCCCGCGCAGCGCGTGCACGTTGCCGTAGCTCTTGCCCACGCCGTCGAGGGCGAGGATGGGGGTGTCGGAGGACGCGGCGCCGGGCCGCTCTGCGGTCGCGGAGCTCATCGTCTGTCCGCCTTCATCTTGACGTACACGTTCACGACGGTGGCGAGCACGAGCATCACCCCGAGGAACGTCTTGAACCAGTCAGGGTTCCAGCCGGCGTAGTTGATGCCGAGCTGGGTCATCCCGAAGATCAGCGCGCCGATCGACGCGCCGACCACCGAGCCGTAACCGCCGGTGAGCAGGCAGCCGCCGATCACCGCGGCGATGATGAAGATGAACTCCTTGCCGACGCCCTCGCCGGACTGCACGGTGTTGAACTGGAAGAGCAGGTGCATGCCGGACAGCCAGGCGCAGAAGCCCACGGCCATGAACAGGCCGATCTTCGTCGCCTTCACCGGCACGCCGACGGCCCGGGCCGCCGCGGCGTCGCCGCCGACCGCGAAGATCCAGTTGCCCGCCCGGGTGCGCAGCAGCACGTGGGCCGCCACGAGGGTGAGCACGATCCAGTAGATGACGGTGATCTTCACGGTGACCGGCCCGAGCGCGAACTCGGAGCCGAAGACCTTCTGCGCGCCGGCGAAGCCGTCCATGTCGCTGATGTCGGCGGAGGCGACGTTGCCGGTCAGCAGCCGCGTGACCCCGAGGTTGACGCCCTGCAGGATGAAGAAGGTCCCGAGGGTCACGAGGAAGCTCGGCAGGCCGGTCTTGAACAGCAGCCACCCGTTGAACGCGCCGACGGCCACCGAGACGACGAGGGCCAGGACGACGCCCACCCAGACGTTGAGGCCGAGGTTCCAGGCGATGAGGGAGGCGGACAGGCCGGAGGTGGTCGCCGCGACGCCGGCGGACAGGTCGAACTCGCCGCCGATCATGAGCAGGGCCACCGGGACGGCCATGATGCCGATGGTGGAGGCGCCGTAGAGGATCGTGCCGACGTTGGCGACGTTGCGGAAGGGGACCGCCACCGCCATGAAGAGCAGGAAGATCACGATTGCGCCGATGAGCGACCCGACCTCGGGCCGGCTCAGCAGCCGGGCGGCCAGGGAACGGCTGGCGACCCGGTCGTCCCGGGTCGCCCCCGCCCTGCCCGGCTCCGTTGCCGTAGCAGTCATTGGTCAGATCACCTCGTGCCGTTGGCGGCGAACTTCTCGACGTTGGCGACGTTGGTCTTGTCGATGAACGCGGGGCCGGTCAGGGTCGCCTGGCCGCCGCCGATGGTGTTGCCGTTGACCTTGTAGAGCCACAGGCTGTCGACCGCGAGGTAGCCCTGGAGGTAGGGCTGCTGGTCGACGGCCCACTCGACCTCGCCGTTCTTGATGGCGGTGACGAGGTCCTTGTTGGTGTCGAAGGTGACGACCTTGGCCGAGCTGCTGGCGTCCTTGACCGACTTGACGGCGGTCAGGGCGAACGGGGCGCCGAGGGTGAGCACGCGGTCGATGGCCGGGTCCTGCTGGAGCTTGGAGGTGATGGCCGCCTGGACGCTCGGCATGTCGGTGCCCGTGACGTAGATCTTCTCGGTGTCCGGGAACGTGGCCTTGGCGCCGTCGCACCGGGCCTCGAGGCCGACGTGGCCCTGCTCCTGGATGACGCAGAGCGCCTTCTTGGCGCCGTCCGTCTTGAGCCGCTCGCCGGCGGCCTCGCCGGCGATCTTCTCGTCCTGGCCGAAGTAACCCTGGACGCCCATGGCCTTCCAGTCCTCGATGCCACCGTTGAGCGCGACGACGGGGATGCCGCCCTGGACGGCCTTCTCGACGTTGGCCTTCATCGCGTCGGGCTTGGCGAGGGTGACCGCGATGCCGTCGACCTTCTTGTCGATCGCGGACTGGACGAGGTTGGCCTGGTTCGCGCCGTCCGGGTCCGACTGGAACTGCAGGTCGACGTTGTCCTTCTTGGCGGCGGCCTCGGCACCCTTGCGGACCAGGTCCCAGAAGGTGTCGCCCGGGGGGGCGTGGGTGATGAGGGCGATCGTCATCCGGGGGGTGTCGGCGACCCCCGCCTGGGCGGCGCCACTCGCCTGGGCGGGCTGCTTGCCTCCGCTGGAACTGCACGCGGCCAGGACGAGCGCCGCTAACGTGCCGGTCACCATTACGGAGATACGCGATGTACGGATCACCTTGGTTCTGCCTTTCGTCGTCCGCCACCACGGTGGGGCGGAACTGCGGAACTAGTGGAACTGTTTCGTGGTGATGTGCCTCGTGTCGGAGCAGTTCAGCGAAGCGGGCCGCAGGACCGCAGGTAGGCCAGGGTCCGCTTCGCGATGGGCAGGGGCTGGTCGGCGGGGCACGGGTACATGTCCTGCTCGACGATGGCGAAGATCTCGGCGTCGAGTTCCGCCAGTGCTTCGAGGATGGGAGGCATCTCGGGCACGCCGAGGGGCGGCTCGCACATGGCTCCCATCCGTACGGCCTCGCCGAAGCCGATGCCCTTGTCATGGACATCGGCGACGACCCCGGGGTCCACCTGCTTGAGGTGGACGTAGCCGATCCGGTCGGGGTGGTCCCGGATCAGCTTCAAGCTGTCGCCGCCGCAGTAGGCGATGTGCCCGGTGTCCAGGCACAGGCTCACCAGGGCGGGATCCGTCTCGTGGAGGAACCGCTCGACGTTCTCGTGGGTGTCCACGTGGGTGTCGGCGTGCGGGTGGAACTGGATCCGCAGGCCGAACTCGTCCCTGATCCGGCGCGCGAGGTGGTTCATCCGCTCGGCGTAGGCCGGCCACTGCTCGTCGGTGAGCCGCGCGTCCTCGATCGCCTCCCCGGTCTGGGGGTCGCGCCAGAAGTCGGGGATGACCACGAGGTGCTCGGCGCCCATGGCGGCGGTCAGCGAGGCCGCCGCGGAGACGTCCTTCCACGTGCTGTCCCACGAGTCGGGACGGTGGAGGTGCTCGAAGATCGTGCCCGCGGTCATCGTCAGGCCCCGGCGGCCGAGTTCGTCGCGCAGCCGGGCGGGGTCGGTCGGCAGATAGCCGTACGGCCCCAGCTCGATGCGCGTGTAGCCGGCCGCGGCGACCTCGTCGAGGAACCGCTCCCAGGGGGTCTGCCGAGGGTCGTCGGCGTACCAGACGCCCCAGCTGTCCGGTGCGCTGCCGATTCTCGCGGGCCCGCTCATCGGTCGGCCCCGCCGGAGGGCGTCACGTGGGGCCGCTGCGCGGCCTTGTGCTCCGTGTACGCCTCGTAGGCCTGCCGCGTCGTGTCGAGCTCGCTCACCTGGCTGACCGGGACGTCCCACCAGGACTCGCTGTCCGGAGCGTGGACGGTGGGGTCGGTCTCGACGTGGATGACGACGGGCCCGCCGTCCGCGGGGGCGGCCTTGGCGTCCCGGATCGCCTCCTCGAGCTCCTTGCGGCTGCGTGCCTCGATCACGGTGGCGCCGAGGCTCCGCGCGTTGGCGGCGAGGTCGACCGGCAGTCTGGCCCCGTCCAGCCGGCCGGTGGCGTCGTCGCGGTAGCGGTACCGGGTGCCGAACCGCTGCGACCCGAGCGACTCCGACAGCGAGCCGATGGAGTGGAAGCCGTGGTTCTGCACCAGGACCACGATGATCTTGACTCGTTCCTGCACAGCGGTGACCAGCTCGGTCGGCATCATCAGGTAGGAGCCGTCGCCCACCAGGACGAAGACGTCCCGGTCCGGGTCCGCCAGCCGTACGCCGACGCCGCCGGGGATCTCGTAGCCCATGCAGGAGAAGCCGTACTCGACGTGGTAGGACTTGCGGTCCCGGACCCGCCACAGCTTGTGCAGGTCGCCCGGCATCGAGCCGGCCGCGCACACGACCACGTCCCGCGGGTCGGACAGCTCGTTGACGCAGCCGAGGACGGTGCCCTGGGTGAGCACGCCGTCGGCGAGCGCGTCGGTGACCTCCGCGGGCGGGTTGTGGGCCGCCACGACCCGGGCGTCCCAGTCACGCCACAGCTCGACCTGCCGGTCGCGGTACTCCTGGTCGACCGAGTATCCGTCGAGGGCCGCGGTGAGCGCGGTGAGCGCCTCCCGCGCGTCGGCCACGACCGACAGCCCGGCGAGCTTGCCGGCGTCGAAGCGGGCGATGTTGACGTTGACGAAGCGGACGTCCGGGTTCTGGAAGGCGGTGCGCGAGGCGGTGGTGAAGTCGCTGTACCGGGTTCCGACGCCGATCACGACGTCGGCCTCCCGGGCAAGGGCGTTGGCGGCGGTGGTGCCCGTCGAGCCGACTGCGCCCATCGCCTGCGGATGCTCGTGCGGCAGCGAGCCCTTGCCCGCCTGGCTCTCGCCGACCGGGATCCCGGTCGCCTCGCAGAACGCGCGCAGCGCGTCCTCCGCTCCGGAGTAGTGCACGCCGCCGCCGGCCACCACGATCGGGTGCCGCGCCGACCGGATGATCGCGGCCGCGTCCTCGACGTCGACGGCCTCGGGAAGGGGCCGGGCCACCCGCCAGACCCGCTCGGCGAACAGCTCCACCGGCCAGTCGAAGGCTTCGGCCTGCACGTCCTGGGGCAGCGCGACGGTCACCGCGCCGGTCTCCACCGGGTCGGTGAGCACCCGCATGGCGCCGAGCAGCGCCGAGGGCAGCTGCTCGGGCCGGTTGACCCGGTCGAAGAAGCGCGACAGCGGGCGGAAGGCGTCGTTGACGGTGACGTCCGCGGCGTACGTCGCCTCGAGCTCCTGCAGCACAGGTCCGGCCACGCGGGTCGCGAACGTGCCCGAGGGCAGCAGGAGGACGGGGAGCCGGTTGACGGTGGCCAGCGCGGCGCCGGTGAGCATGTTGGTGGAGCCGGGGCCGACGGACGCGGTGCACGCCCACGTCTGCAGGCGGTCCTTCTGCCGTGCGTACGCCACCGCCGTGTGGACCATCGCCTGCTCGTTGCGGGCCAGCACGTACGGCAGGTGCCCCTCGCCGCCGGCGAGCTCGTTCTGCAGCAGCGCCTGGCCGATCCCGGCGACGTTGCCGTGACCGAAGATCCCGAGGCATCCGGCGAACAGCTTCTGTCGCCGTCCGTCGCGCTCGCTCCACTGGTTGGCGAGGAACCGGACGACGGCCTGGCCCACGGTCAGGCGCACCGTCTCTGCGGTCGCGGTCATCGCAATCCTCCGATCGGAAGCCTGGGGTCGACGTCCTGCTGGGCCCACGAGTCCCGCACCCATCCGTGCGCGGGGTCGTCGCAGATCAGCCAGGCCCGGGTCGCGCCCGGGCCGGCCATCACGTTGAGGTAGTAGAGGTCGTAGCCAGGAGGCGCCATCGCCGGGCCGTGCCATCCGTGCGGCACGAGGACGACGTCGCCGGAGCGGACTTCGGCGAGCACGTCGATGGGCCGCGCGTCCGTGCCGTAGACCCGCTGGTAGCCGACGGGGTCGGCGCCCTGGGCCGGGCCGCCGGCCGCGGTCCCGACCTCGAAGTAGTAGATCTCCTCGAGCTCGGTCTCGACGCCCTCGCGCTCCTCGTCGTGCTTGTGCGGCGGGTAGGAGCTCCAGTTGCCTGCCGGGGTGACGACCTCGCAGGCGATGATCGAGTCGGCGTCCAGCACCTGCGGGACGCCGAAGTTGCGCACCTCCCGTGAGGCCGTCCCGGCTCCCCTGAGCTCGACGGGGACGTCGGAGACGGCCATGTGCCGGAACGGCGGCGGCGTCTCCCGCTTGGCGGCCCTCGCGCCGCACAGCGCGACCCTCACGCGGTCCGCGCCGGGGTTGCGCAGGGTGAGGCGCGCCCCGCGCGGGACGTAGGCCACGTCGGTAGGACCGGCGAAGACGCCGTCCCGCCCGGTGAGCCGCGCCTCGTGACGCTCGCCCGCCTGGTCGACCGCCTCGACGTCCATGCCTCCCCGCAGCGGGACGACGAGGATCTCCTCGCCGCCGGTTTCCGACGTCAGCGCGCCGCCCGGCTCGAGCGTGGCGACGCGCAGGCTCGTGTGCGTCCACCCGGCGACGCCGTCGTCGATCGAGACCTCGAACTCGCCCGCGGCGGCCGTGCCGAACGGGCGCACCCAGCGTTCGTTGTCGTTCATGACCGGGTCCCGTGCACGAGACCCGCGGCGATGTCGACCGCCGCGGCCACGTCGCCGTCCGGGGGGAACAGCAGCGCCCGCCCCACGACCAGACCGCGCACGGCGGGCAGGTCGAGGGCGCGGCCCCACGCGGCGTACGTCTCGTCGGGGTGCCCGCTCGGGTCCCCGCCGAGGAGGAGGGTCGGCAGCGTGGTCGCGTCCATGACCCGCTCGAGCTCGTCGACCACCGGCAGCTTCAGCCAGGTGTGCCTGCTGGTCGCGCCGAGGCCCGCCGCGATGTGGATCGAGGTGATGGTCGAGTCGGGGTCGAGCAGGTTCCGCACGCGCCCGTCCTGCCGGACGGACAGGAACGGCTCGACCATCGCCATCACGCCCTGCTCGGCCAGTTGGGTGACCGCGCGGGCGCTCGCCTCGAGCGTCGCGACCGTGCCGGGGTCGCCGTAGCAGATCCGGGTCAGCATCTTGCCGCCGTCGAGGCCGCTGGCCGCGATCTCCCCGGCGGTGTAGGCGGTGAACCGGTCGTCGAACTCGAAGGCCGATCCCTGCAGCCCGCCCCGGTTCATCGACCCGATGGCGACCTTGCCCTCCAGCGCGCCCATCAGCAGCAGGTCGTCGAGCACGTCCGGCGTACCGAGCACGCCGTCCACGCCCGGGCGGGCCAGCGCGGTGGAGAGGCGCTCGAGCAGGTTGCTGCGCGAGGCCATCGCCCCGCGGTCGTCGCGGACGCCGAGGGCGCCGCGCGCCGGATGGTCGGCGGCCACGATGAGCAGCCGGCCGTCCTCGCCCACGAGTTCACGCCGGCTTCTGGCGGCCCACCCCTGGGCGATCCGCCCGGGTTCGCGCACCCGGATCTCGGTCAAATCGGCGATGCCCGCACGGCTCGACGTGGTGGTCATCGTCCCCCCTCCTGTCCCTGGCCGGCGAGGACGGCCTCGACCTCGGCCTCGTACGGCATCGCGCTTGAGCACTCGAGCTTCGAGGCGACGATGGCGCCGGCCACGTTGGCGAACTGCAGGATGCGACGCAGGTCCCACCCGCCCAGCAGCCCGTGGACGAGCGCGCCGCCGAAGGCGTCCCCGGCGCCGAGGCCGTTGACGACCGTGACGGGGAAGGGGGGGACCTCCACGCGCTCGTCTGCGGTGGCGGCGAGGACCCCCTTGGGGCCCTGCTTGACGATCGCGAGTTCGACCCCGCGTTCCAGCAGGGCGTCCGCCGCGCGCTGCGGCTCGCTCTCGCCGACGGCGACCTCGCATTCCTCGCGGTTGCCCACCGCCACGGTCACGTTGTCCAGCGCCCGGGCGACCTGGGCGGAGGCCTCGGCGCGGTCCGGCCAGAACATCGGCCGGTAGTCGAGGTCGAGGACGGTGTGCGACCGCCGTCCGCGAGCCTCCCAGGCGGCGAAGTGCGCGGCGCGCGACGGCTCCTGCGACAGGCCGGTCACGGTGGCCCAGTAGACCGAGGCGTCACGGATCGCGTCGAGCGGGAGCTCAGCCGCCTCGATCATCAGGTCGGGGGCGGTGGGATAACGGTAGAAGTACAGCGGGAAGTCGTCCGGGGGGAAGATCTCGCAGAAGGTCACCGGAGTCGGCGGCCCTTCGACCTCCGTGACGAACGAGTCGTCGACGCCGAAGTCACGCAGCGCCCGGTGCACGTACCGGCCGAAGGGGTCCCGGCCGGTACGCGTGATGATCGCGGACCGGCGTCCGTACCGGGCCGCGGCCACGGACACGTTGGTCGCGCTGCCGCCGAGGAACTTCCCGAAGCGTTCGACGTCCTCGAGGCCGACGCCGGAGTCGAGGGGGTAGATGTCCACCCCGACCCGGCCCATGGCCACGAGATCGTATGCCGCTGGGGCCATCGGTCATTCCTCCGCTGCGGTCCGGTCGCCGGCCACGGAGAGCAGGTGCGCGATGCTCGCCCGCACGTCAGCCACCGGATCCGGTCCCTCGCCCCCGCCGGCCGGAGCGCCCGCGAGGATGGTGTCCTGCTCGAGGACGTACCACCCTGCATACCCACTGCCTTCGAGCGCGGAGACGATCGCCCGGATGTCGACGTCGCCCTCGCCGAGCGGGACGTACATGCCGCCGGCCACGGCGTCGGTGTAGGTCACCTCGCCGGACTGCACGCGCTTGGCCCAGTCGACCCGGACGTCCTTCAGGTGCGTGTGGACGATCCGCTCGGGGTTGCGCTGGGCGATGGCGACGGGGTCGCCGCCGCCGATGAGCAGGTGCCCGGTGTCGAGGCACAGGCCGACGCGGCTGCCGGCGAGCACCCGCTCGGTCTCCTCGCCGCTCTCGATCATCGTGCCGACGTGCGGGTGCAGGGTGGCCACGAGCCCGTGGGCGGCGGCGGCGTCGGTGATGCGGTCGAGGTTGCCCAGCAGGGTCGCCCAGCCCGCGTCGTCCAGGACCGGGCGGTCGTCGTAGCCGTCCTGGCCGGTGGCGGCGGCGATGACGACGGTGGAGGCCTGGGCGGCGACCAGCCCCTCCATCGCGCGCTCGACCTCGGGGAGGGGGTCGTGGCCCGGGTCGTGCAGGATGACCGGCACGAACTGCCCGACCGCCTTCAGCCCGTACCCGGCCAGGGTCTCCGCCTTGGCCTGCGGCTCGTCGGGCAGGAAGCCGTCGGGGCCGAACTCGGTGGCGCTCAGGCCGAGTTCGCGCATCTGGCGCAGCACGGTGTCAGGCTCGAGCTGGTACCCCCATCCGGGGACCTCGCAGACGCCCCAGGAGATGGGCGCTCCGGCGACGCGGTCGGCCACAGGACGGCGGTCGCCCGACGAAGGGGTGCTCGCGGTGCTCACAGTGGTCATGTCCTCAGATCCCCTTGATCTCGGAAAGGGCGACGGGCCTGCGCTCCGCGCGGGAGCGCTCGCACGCCTCGGCGATGCGGAAGGCCTCGAGCGCGTCGCGCACGGTGCACGGCGACGTGCGCTCACCCCGTGCTACCTCCGCGAAGGCCGTGAGCTCGGCCTGGTACGCCGGGAGGAAGCGCTCCATGAACGACCACTTCTGGGGACCCCTCGGGAAGTCGACGCCCTCCTCGGCGGAGCGCATCGCCAGCGAGTGGTCCAGCCCGACGGCGATCGTGCCCTTCTCGCCGTGTACCTCCATGCGGACGTCATGACCGGCGCCGTTGTAGCGGGTCGAGGAGACCAGGACGATCGTGCCGTCGTCGAGCGTCAGCAGCGCCCCGGCGGTGTCGACGTCGCCGGCCGCGGCGAAGAAGTCGGCGCCCTTGTTGGCTCCCGTCGCGTAGGCGGAGACCACCTCACGCCCGGACACGAACCTGAGGATGTCGAAGTCGTGCACGTTGCAGTCGCGGAAGATGCCGCCGGAGGTCGGGATGTAGGACGCGTGCGGCGGAGCCTGGTCGTGGGTGTTGGCCCGGATGGTATGGACGAATCCGAGCTCTCCGGACTCGACCGCCGCCCGCGCCCGCCGGTACCCGGCGTCGAACCGCCGCTGGAAGCCCACGTGCACCGGCACGCCGGTGGAGGCGACCAGTTCGGCCAGGCCGATGGTCTCGTCGAGGGTGGACGCCACCGGCTTCTCGCAGAAGGTGGGCACGCCCGCGGCGATGCCCTGACGCAGGAGCGGCGCGTGGGCGGGGGTCGCCGTGGTGATCACGAAGCCGTCGACTCCCGACGCCAGCAGCGTCTCGGTGTCCGGCGCGACCTGCGCCCCGAGCTCGTCGGCGACGGTCTTGGCCGCCCCGAGGTCGGCGTCCGTCACGACGAGCTCGTCGACGAAGTCGAGAGCCGCCAAGGTCTTGGCATGGAAGGCGCCTATCCGTCCGACGCCCGCTAGCCCGATGCGCATCGTGATCCCCGTTTCGATCTGTTCGTCCTGTCGCCGGCCGCCGTGGCACGAGGCCCGGTTCTGCAGCCGACGATGGGGGGTAGCGTGCCTGGAAACCAAATGTCACGTCAAGACTTTGTACTGACATATTCTCGTAACGTCGTTCTCACACACCGGGGTACACTCGCCGCGTGGCAATACAAGTGGGCGTCTCGATCGACCGCTCTTCCCCCGTGCCCCTCTACCACCAGCTCGCGGAGCAGCTCAGCACCGCGATCGCGAGCGGCACGCTGCAGCCAGGCGATCCCTTCGAGAACGAGATCGCCCTCGCCGAGCGCCTGAACCTGTCCCGGCCGACGGTACGCCGGGCCATCCAGGAGCTGGTCAACCAGGGACTGCTGCTGCGCCGGCGCGGGCTCGGCACCACGGTCGCCAACCGCAAGGTGCACAGGCGCGCCGAGCTCACCAGCCTCTACGACGATCTCAAGCGTGACGGCGGCAGGCCCGCCACCACCGTCCTCAGGCACGAAATCGTGCGGGACGAGCGCGTCGCCACAGCGCTCGACCTGCCCGCCGACGCCGAACTGCTCGCGATCGTCCGGCTGCGGCTGTCCGACGAGCGCCCCCTGGCCATCCTCCACAACTGGCTGCCGCCGGTGTTCAACGACATCGCCCGCGAGGACCTCGAGGGGGCGGGCCTGTACGCCGTGATGCGGGACCGCGGCGTGCGCCCGGTCGTCGCGCACCAGACGATCGGGGCGCGCACGCCGACCGCCGCCGAGCGGCGCCACCTCGGGCTGAAGCCCTCGGAGCCCGTCCTCACGATGACGCGCGTCGCCTTCGACGCGGTGGGCAACGCGGTGGAGTACGGCGACCACTGCTACCGGGCGCAGGACTACAGCATCGAGGTCATGGTCGACGAACGATGAGGCCGCCGCCGGTCCGCTCCCGTGACCGGCCGTCGGCGGCGTTTTCGCGTCCGATTTGATACCTGCCCAGGCGGACAGGCCGGACTATTCTTCAAGGGCTTCAGCCGAAGATCTCCCTTGGAGCTGGCATGGCACTGGGCGCGCGACGGGTGCCCCTGCTGCTGCGCCGGGCCTCCAGCGAGCCGCTGCTGCTCCTCACCGCTTTCGGCTCCGTCCTGCTGGCCACCACCACGCTCGTCGCGCTCATCACGTACGCCGCGGTCGTGACGCAGGCAGGCGTCGGGCAGGCGATGGCGGTGGCCCCGCTGTCCACGACCTCCGCGCGGGTGAGCACCCTGATCAGCGCAGGCGACCTCCAGAAGGTCGACGCCGCCGTCCGGTCACGCGCCCGTGCCGCCTACGGCGACATGCCGTTCACCGTGACCCGGTCCATCAGGTCGGACTCGTACGCGCTGCCGGGTCAGGAACGGCGCGAGCAGCCCGACCTGACCAGGTTCGCGACCTACGAGGGGATCGAGGAGCGCAGCCGCCTGGCCGCAGGCTCCTGGCCGCGGGAGGGGGGAGAGCTGGAGGTCGCGCTCTCCACATCATCTGCTCAGAACCTGGACCTGGCCGTCGGCGACGCCTTCACGGTCGTGGGTCGGCTCAGCCACCAGCCGGTGCACGCCCGCGTGGCCGGCGTGTTCGACCTGCTCGACCCGTACGACGACCGCTGGCAGGGCGACGAACTGCTGCGCCGCGGTGTCGAGTCGGGCAACTACACCACCTACGGGCCGCTCGTGGTCGCGCCCGGCGACTTCCAGCGGAACTTCGCGACCAACGTGTCCGCCTCCTGGCTCGCCGTACCGGACCTCCGGGACCTGCCGCGAGAGCGGCTGCCGGCGGTCGCGGTCTCCGTCGCCGGGCTCGGGGACGATCTGCGGCGCGACTGCGGGACGTGCGCCACGTTCACCCGGCTGCCGGACGTGCTGAAGCAGCTCGACCAGGCCGCGCTGGTCGCGCGGTCGACGATGCTCGTGCCCGTCCTCCAGTTGTTGCTGCTCGCCGCTTACGCGCTGACGCTCACCGCACGGCTGCTCGCGGACCACCGCCGGATGGAGGTGGCGCTGCTGCGCTCAAGGGGAGCGGGCGCCGTCCGGCTCGGCCTGCTCGCCGGCGGGGAGGCGCTGCTGGTGGCGCTTCCCGCGATGGCGATCGCGCCGCTGATCGCGCCGTGGCTCCTCGCCGCGCTGGACGCCGTCCCGTGGATCCAGGCCACGGGTGTACGGCTGGCGCCCGTCCCCGACGCGGGGTCGTTCGCCGTCTCGGCCGCGGTGGCGCTCGCCTGCGCGGCCCTGCTGGTGCTGCCCGCGCTGCGCGGCGCGCGCCGCACCTACGTCGAGGAGCGGTCGGCGCTCGGACGGGCGGACAGGCGCGGCCTCGTCCAGCGCGCGGGAGCCGACCTCGCCCTGCTCGCGACGGCCGCGCTGGCCGTCTGGCAACTCGGGCTCTACGGCGGCCCCGTCACCTCGACCGCCTCGGGCGGCCTGGGCATCGATCCGCTGATAGTGGCGGGGCCCGCCCTGACGTTGCTCTGCGGCGGCCTGCTGGGACTGCGCCTGATCCCCGTGGCGTCCTCGATCGCCGAGCGGATCACGGCCCGGCGGCGCGGCCTCGCGCCCGCGCTCGGTTCGTCGCAGGTCAGCCGCCGCCCGCTCCGATACGCGGGCCCCGCGCTCCTGCTCACGATGGCGATCGCGATCGGCGTCGTCTCGCTCGCCACCTCCGCGACCTGGCGCCGCTCTCAGGAGGACCAGGCCCGCCACCAGGCGGGAGCCGACCTGCGCGTGGCGGCGTCCGCCGATTCGCCCGAGCTCGGCGGGCTCGGCCGGAGCACGGTCTACACGGCGCTGCCGGGCGTGGCCGCGGCCACGCCCGTCCAGCGGGAGACCGTGGACTTCGCCGGGATGAAGGCCACCCTCCTCGCCATGGACGCGGACCGGCTCGAACAGGTGATGGCCTGGCGCGCCGACCTCGTGTCCGCCCCGGTGCCGCGGCTCGGACGCGATCTCGCCGCCGCGCGCCCGGAGGTGGCGCCGATACCCCTCCCGGGCGAGCCGCGCACGCTGTCCCTCCGCGTACGGCTCGGCCTCACACCCTCCGACGCCGTGCACGGGGAGATCCGCCTGCGCCTGGTCGTCGTGGACGCCCTCGGCACAGTCCAGGAGACGGCCGCCGTCCCTGTCGGCGGAGGCGGCCAGGTGGCGCGCTTCGACCTCCGGGCGCTCGCCGGGACGTCCGGCCGGCCGTCCTATCCGCTCGCCGTGCAGGCCCTGCTGCTCGACCTGCCCGACCCGGGCGGCCTGCTGACCGTGACGCCCGCGCTGGAGGGGCTGCGGACCGACTCCGGCGCCGCCGTGCCGCTGCCGGGCGACCTGACGGCCTGGACGGGTGTGGGCGGGCAGCCTGCCGCGCCGGGCGGCTTCACCGTCCAGGTCGGCGTCGCGTCCGGGCAGGGGGCGGCAGGGCCGTTCCGGATGGCGGTCACGCCGAGCGGGCCGCCCGGTCCCGCGCTGCCCGTGGTGGTCACCGCGGACCTCGCCGCCAAGGCCGGGCTGCGGGTGGGCGTGACCGACTCCGTCAGCATGGGCGGGGCCACGAGGCTCGTGACGCCGGTCGCCGTCGCCTCCGCGCTGCCGGGCACCGGCCCCGGCGAGCCTGCCCTGCTGACCGACCTCCGTACGCTGGCCTACCAGGATCTGACCGAAGGACGCCCGCCCCGCCCCGTCGCCGAGTGGTGGCTGAGCACGCGCGGAGGGGACACCGCCGCGGCCGTGGCCGAGCTGGCCCGCCACCCCGAGTGGAACCAGACCGTGGTGGATCGGGAGGCGCTGGTCCGGCGGTTGCGTGACGACCCGCTGGCGAGTGGGCTGCAGGGCGCGCTGGTGCTCGGATTCCTGTCGGCCGCGGCCTTCGCCCTGCTCGGCTTCCTGGTCAACGCCGCCGTTGTGGCGCGGGAGCGCGGAGGTGAGTTCGCCCTGCTGCGCGTGATCGGCGTCAGCCGCCGACAGGTGTTCGGCCTGCTCGCGGTGGAGCAGTCGTTCGTCGTCGTCCTGTCGCTGGCCGTGGGCGTCGGGATCGCGGCGGTCATGGCCGTGCTGGTGGTTCCGCACATCGTGCTCACCGGGCAGGCGGCCGCCGTCACGCCGTCGGTGGTGCTCGACATCCCCTGGCTCCCCGTGGTCGCGTTGCCCGCCGCCGTCGCCGCGGCCCTGCTGTGCATCGTGGCCGCGCTGGCCCGCCGGCTGTCCGGGCAGGGGGCGGGCCGCGCCGTCAGGATCGGGGAGGACTGATGCCCTTCACCCTGCTGCGGGCGCACCGCGGAGCGGCGCTGGCGCTCGCCCTGCTCGCGTTCAGCGCGTCACTGCTGCTGGCGGGGTTGCCCCGCGTCTTCGAGAGGTCCTACGACGACGCCCTGCGCCGCGTCCTCGACGACAGCACCGCGGACGTGGTCGACCTGACCGTGGCACTGCAACCGAACCCCATGGGCGAGCTGTTCACCAGCCCGCCGCGGTTCGCCGCCACGGACGCCCAATGGCGGCGCGCCCTGCCGCCCGCCCTCCGGAAGGTCGTCCGGGCAGGGGGGACGGGACACTACGGGGCCTCGACGTACGGCACGCCGGTGGCCGGCCGGGTGGGGGAGCCCAACCAGGCGAACCAGTTCGTCGACCTGGCCTGGCTTCCGGACGCGGACCGCCGCGTGCGTTACGTCGAGGGGGCGCCGCCCGGGCCGCCGGGGCGCGTCCGGGTCGGCGACCAGGACCTCGACCGGGTCGACGTCGCGCTCGTGCGCGAGGCGGCGGACAAGCTGGACCTGCACGTCGGCTCGACGCTGCTGCTCGGGGCGGGCGGCGGGCTGGCCGCCCGCGTCACCGGGTTCTACGAGCTCACCGATCCCGCGGACGGGTTCTGGGAGCACAACCGGGGCGTCCCGCAGGTGAGCCTGCGACGCAGCGGCGACGTCGACCAGCAGTGGATCACCGGGCTGACCGACGCCGGCAGCCTGCCCCACATGGGCAGCGACCTCGGCGTGCGTTACTCCTGGGTGCTCGGCCTCGGAACGGTACTCCTGGGTGCTCGGCCTCGGAACGGTGACCGCGCGCGACGCGCCGGACGTGGCCGGCGCCCTCGCCGTCTACACCAGGATGGTCGGCGGGCGGGGTGCGGGGTCGGCCCAGTACACGTTGGAGACCGGCCTCCCACGGCTGCTCACCGGCTTCCTGTCGAGGCTGGCGACCGCGCAGACGCTGATGTTCCTGATCCTCGGCGGCCTCGGGCTGGTCGCGGTCGGCGTGATCGTGCTCGCCTCCCGGTTGCTCACCGAGCGGATGCACGCGGCGCTGACGTTGATGCGCGCCAGAGGCGGCGGGCCGGTCTGGATCGTCCGCACCGGCGCCGCCGTCGCCGCCCTCGCGGCGCTGCCGGCCGTCCTGCTCGGGTACGGCCTGGCGTTCCTGGTGCCCGGGCCGGCCACCGCGCCCGCGCTCATCGGTCCCGTCATCCCGGCCCTGGCCGCGCTCACCCACCCCGTCGTACGGCTCGCGCGGTCGTCCCGCGAGCCGGTGCGCGACCGGCGGGAGGACGTCGACGCGCGGCGACCCTCACCGCGCAGGACCGTCACGGAGGTGACGGTCGTCGGGCTGGCCTTGGCCGGGGCCCACCTGTTGCGGACGAGGGGCCTCACCGGCGGCGCAGGGGAGGCCGGCGACCCGTTCCTGATGGCCGTGCCCGCGGCGGCGACGCTCGCGGCCGCGTTGGTCGTGTTCAGGGGCTATCCGTACCCGCTACGCCTGGCCGGACGTCTGGCGAGACATCGTGCCGTGCCCTTCCTGGCCCTCGCCCAGGCGGCCAGGGCGAGCGGGGCGGCCCCGCTGGCCGTGCTGATCCTGCTGCCCGCGCTGGCCGTGTCCGTCTTCGGCGCGGTGGTCTCCCAGGCGATCGGCGACACGCAGCGGACGGCCGCCTATCGGCAGGTCGGGGCCTCAGCCAGGATCGAACGCGACGCAGACATCGCGCCGGAGACCATCGACCGGGTGCGCGGGCTGCCGGGGGTCGACGAGGTGCTGCCGGTGGCCAGGGGCCTCGCACAGCTCAGCGTGGCCGGCCGCAGAGTGCGCGTCGTCGCCCTGGACCTCACGGCCTACCGGCGGATGGCGTCGGGCACCCCGCTCGCCGTGCCCGCGCCGGCCCCTCCCGCGTCCGGCGGGGTGCCTGCGCTGGTCTCGCCGGCGCTCAGCGGGCTGCCGACGTTCGACCTCGGCTGGCCCGCGCAGATGACGGTGGTCAACCGGGGCACGATCACGGGGCTTCCCGGGCTGGCCGAGGCGGGCGACGAGCTGATCGTGCTGCCGTACGACGCGGCGAAGCGGTCGGGGACGGCGCCCTTCGCCAACACGCTGCTGGTGATGGGAGACGTCGACCGGGCGAGCCTGCTCCGCGCGGTCGACGATCCGCAGGTCCTCGTGGTGACCGCGGCCGACGCCCTGCGCAGGATCTCCGACAGCCCGCTGACGGGCACGATCGTGCTGACCTTCGCCGTCGTCACGGTCCTGCTCGCGGGCTACGCGCTCGTGGCGGTGGTCATCGCGCTGATGATCGGCGCCGTGGACCGGGCCCGCATGCTCGCGTACCTGAGGACCGCCGGGCTGTCCCGCCGGCAGGGACGCGGCCTGACCGTGCTGGAGATCGCCCCGCTGGTCGTGCTCGCCTCCCTCGGGGGTCTCGCGCTCGGGCTCACCCTTCCGCTCACGCTCGGCCCCGCAATCGATCTGTCGGCCTACGCGGGCCTGCCGGTCGCCGGGTTCCCGATCAGCGTCGGGGTCCCGGCGCTGCTGGCCGCGGGGGTGAGCGCGGTCGCCGTCCTCGGCGCCCTGGCGTACGCGATGGCGGGGCGGGCGGTGACCGGGGCCCTCCAGGCCGGGCAGACGCCCTGACGGTGGCCTTGGGTGGGTGTCGCACTGCTGGGTACAGCACGACCTAGCTGTGCCGACGCCGGCTTGCGTTAATTGTGGACATGGCAGGTGGAGGTCCCCTCGGTGACTTCCTGCGCGCCCGGCGCCAGGTCACGGCCGCCGATCGTGTGGGACCGGACGACGTCGCCCCCCGGCGGCGCAAGCCCGGGCTTCGCCATGACGAAGTCGCCCGGCTCGCCGGTGTCAGCACCGACTACTACATGAGGCTCGAGCAGGGAAGTGAACGTGACCCCTCGGATCAGGTGCTCGGCGCACTCGCACGCGTTCTCCAGCTCGACCTCGCGGCCACCCGGCACCTGTACGAGCTGGCGCACAGGAGGGCGGGCCCGATGGGCAGGGTGATCGGCAGCCGGGGCGAGCCGGTGGGCCCCCAGGTGCTGCGCTTCATCGAACGCCAGGACGACGTCGCGGCACTGGTGGTGAATCGCCATTGGGACGTGCTGGCGCAGAACGCGCTGGGCGCCGCCCTCTATGAGGGCCTGGAGTACAGGGACAACCTGATCCGGATGACCTTCCTCAACCCGGAGTCCCGGCGGTTCTACCGGGACTGGGAGCAGGAGGCGTCGTTCAAGGTGGCGCATCTGCGGGCCGCCGTGGGGACGAACCGCGGCGATCCGACCCTGTACGAGATGGTCGAGCAGCTCTCGCTCGGGAGCGACGACTTCCGGCGGCTGTGGGCCCGCCACGACGTGCAGGACAGGACCCACGGGACCATCCGCATCCACCGCGACGACGTCGGCGACCTGGTCCTCACCTTCGAGATCTTCGCCGTCTGCAGCGCCTCCGGGCAGCTTCTCATCGTCCTGCAGTCCGAGCCGGGCAGCCCGTCCGAGCGGGCCCTGGCCAGGCTGGGCGGCCTCGCCGCCACCACGTGACGATGACGACGTCGTGCGCCGCAAGGGGCGCCGACGTCACCGGATCGGGAACGGCTTCCCGCGCTCGTCGTCCGGGCGCGGGCCGAGGATGCGCCTTTCGTGCTCCTCGATCCGGACGTCGTTGATGCTGGCCTCCCGGCGGGCCATGAGGCCGTCGCCGTCGAACTCCCAGAGTTCGTTTCCGTAGCTGCGCCAGAACCGCCCGTCGGCGTCGTGGCATTCGTACTGGAAGCGCACGGCGATGCGGTTGCCGTCGAAGGCCCACAGTTCCTTGCGCAGCGCGTAGTCGAGCTCGCGCTCCCACTTCTGGGTGAGGAACTCGACGATGGCCTCGCGCCCGGTGATGAAGGTGTCGCGGTTACGCCAGACCGAGTCCGGCGTGTAGGCGAGCGCGACCCGCTGGGGGTCGCGCGTGTTCCACGCGTCCTCTGCGGCCTGGACCTTCTGCAGCGCGCTCTCGTGGTCGAAAGGCGGAAGTGGCGGGCGCTGACCCATGACGTCTCTCCTTGTCTGCCGCTCGCGGGATGACGCGCCCGTCCGGAGAACGAGCGTTCTCCCTTACCCTAGAGAACGTTGGTTCTCTGCGTCAACGGAGGGACGAGGTGATCGCGTGGACCAGGGGGCGGCGCGCGACCAGGTGCTCGACGCGGCCGAGGAGCTGTTCTACGGCCGGGGCATCCAGGCCGTCGGGATGGACGACATCCGCAGCCTGTCGGGAGTCTCGCTCAAGCGCCTCTACCAGTTGTTCGCCACGAAGGACCGGCTCGTCGAGGCCTACCTCGAGCGCCGTGACCTCAGCTGGCGGCGGCGTCTGGCCGAACACGTGGAGACCTGCGCCGACCCCGAGGGACGGATCATCGCGGTCTTCGACTGGCTCGAACGGTGGTTCGCCGAGCCCGGCTTCCGCGGCTGCGCGTGGATCAACTCCTTCGGCGAACTGGGGGCCACGTCGGCGACCGTGGCGACCCAGGCCCGGCTGCACAAGCTCGCGTTCAGGAGATACCTGGAGGGCCTCACGGCCGACGCGGGTCTTTCCCGGGAGCTGGCCGGCCAGCTGCTCCTGCTCGCCGAGGGGGCCATGGTCACCGCCGGGATCCTCGGCGTCACCGGGACGGCGGCGCAGGCCAGGGCGGCGGCCCGCCTGCTGCTCGAATCCGCGGCCCGGGCGCGTCCCACGTCGCCCGCCGAGTGAGCCGAGCCGCGCGGAGAACCTCGCCCGGAGAGGCGGAAAGAGACCCGGAGAGACGGAAAGAGAGCTGCCCCGGCGCATGGTCCGCTCCCAGGGGGCCGTGCGCCGGGGCCCGCCGTCAGCCCTTCCCGCCGCCGACGGACGCCGGCGCGGCGGCCGGGGTCTCGCGCACGGTGGCCGCGGACGCCCGGCGCCCGCGTGCGGACGGAATGAACAGCGCCACGACCACGGCGGCGGCCGAGGTGAGCGCGAGGACCGAGAAGCTGTGCGTGAAGCCCGACTCGTACGGCAGCCCACTCGGCTGGAGATGACCCGTGACGATGGAGCTCACCACCGCGGTGCCGATCGAGCCGCCGATCGTGCGGATGTTGGCGTTCATGCCGCTGGCGGCGCCGGTCTGGTTCGCCGGCACGCTCTGCACGATCAGGCTGGTCATCGAGGCGTACGCCAGCCCGAGGCCGAGCCCGAAGACGCCGCCGGCGACGGCGAGCTGCCACGGCTGGTCGTGGTAGGCGGCGAACGCGGCGCACGAGAGCATGCTGCCCGCCGACCCCAGCACGAGCTGGGCCTTGGCGCTGACGCGGTGGGAGATCGGGCCGCTGACCGATCCGCCGACGGCCATCGTCACGAGCATGGGCAACATCAGGAGCCCGGCGCCGGTGATCGTGGAGCCGAGACCGTAGCCCGCCTCCCTCGGCGTCTGCATGAACTGCGGCAGGAACGCGTACACGGAGAACATGCCCGCGCCGAACAGCAGCGCCACGAGGTTGGTCGTCCACACGGCGGGCAGCCGCAACATCCGCATGTTGATCAGCGGGTTGCGCGACCTCGTCTCGACCGTGATCCACAGGGCGAACAGGACCACCGCGGCGGCGAACAACGCGATCACCCGGGCCGACCCCCAGCCCCAGGACGAGGCCTCGCTGAGCGGGATCAGCAGTGCCACCAGCCACCCGGACAGGAACACCGCGGCCAGCCAGTCGACGCGTCCCGGAGTCCGCACCGGTGACTCCGGCACGTACCGGTGCGCGAGGATAGCGGTCACCGTCACGATGATCATCGGAATCCAGAACAGCCACCGCCAGTCGAGCACTCCGACGATCGGTCCTGCCAGGACGATGCCCAGGCCGCCTCCGGCGGCGATGACGGCCGACAGGCCGCCGACCGCCGAAGGCACCCGCTCGGGCGGGAACTCGTCACGGATGATCCCGAAGGACACGGGGAACACCGCTCCGCCGAGCCCCTGGACGACCCGGCCGACGATCAGCACCCCGAGGTTCGGGGCGAGTGCGGCGATCAGGCATCCGACGGCGATCGCGCCGAGGGCGACGAGGAGCGTGCGCTCCTTGCCGATCATGTCGCCGATCCGCCCGAGCAGCGGGGTCGCGACCGACGCGGACAACAACCACGCCGTCAGCACCCAGGTCACCGATCCCGGGCTGGTGTGCAGATCGTGCTGGATGGTCGGCAGCACCGGGGTGACCAGCGACTGCATGATCGAGAAAGCGGCGGCGGCGGCGGACAGCACCATGAAGGTGCGCCGCGCCGACGAGGTGGCGCCTGCCATGAAGAGTCCTTGACTATGAATGACGCCTGGGCCGCGGTGGCATGCCGGTGAGGAGGCCGGTCGCCGGTGCCTCTCACGGCATCCGCGGACGACGACCCAGGCTGTTAAAGTGGAGGAGAACCTCCGCAATATCGGAGGCCTGCCTCCACAATAACGGAGGCACCCCTCCGCTGACAAACGGCAGCCCTACCTGGGAGTCATCTGTGACAGAGAGCACAATCACAGGCACCGGCTCCGCCGTCGCGGTGCGACGCCCGCACCGCGCCGACGCCCGGAGGAACTTCGACGCGCTGCTCGTCGCGGCGCGCGAGGCCTTCGCCCAGCACGGCACCGGGGCGTCGCTGGAGGACATCGCCCGCCGGGCGGGCGTCGGCATCGGCACCCTTTACCGGAACTTCCCGACGCGTCAGGACCTGTTCGACGCCGTGTACGTCGACGACGTGGAGGCGCTCTGCCGCGAGGCGGAGAAGGTCGCCGGCCTCCCGCCGTGGGAGGCGCTCGTCGCGTGGTTGCGACGCTTCGTCGGATATGTCGCCACGAAGGCCGCGATCTCCGAAGCGCTCAGCCGCGAATCCGCGATGTTCCGTTCCTGCAGGGAAGCCATGTACGGAGCGGGGGAGCCCCTGTTCGCGCGGGCGCAGGAGGCGGGGGAGGCCCGTGCGGACATCGGCTTCGACGACCTCCTCCGCCTGGTCAGCGGGATCACGGGCGCGTCCTTCGTCGACGACGAGCAACGTGAGCGGGTGCTCGGGATCGCCCTCGACGGTGTGCGCGCCCGGCCGGCCGGAACGGTCTGACCCCCCGTTCGGCAGTGGAGGGGTCCGAACCCGGAAGCACGACTGCGAGAGGGCGAACGTGGATCTTCGGGCGCATGCCGATGCCTGGCTGGCGGCGTGGAAGGCGCGCGATCTCGACGCGATCATGGCCTGTTACGCCGACGACGTCGAGTTCGCCGCCTCCACGGTGACCCGCCTGGCGGGTCTACGCGGACGGCGCGGGCCAGTCCCAGTGAGGGACCTCGCGGAGCGGGTGCAACTGGTCGTCGGTCTCGGCGTGGGAGTTCTGCATCGCCACCTGCGAGCCGAAGTCCACATGTGAGCGGAGCGCGTCCCGGAACGGTTCGTCGGCGGGCAGCCCCGCGCGGTCCGCGGCCGCCATGTACAGCTCGATGAACCGCTGCCGCTGGGCCTCGGTGATCCGCAGGCCGCGGTGCGCGTCGATGAGCCGGGAGAAGCCGCCCATCTCCCGGGAGAACGTGTCGGGCCCGCCGAAGGTCTCGGCGGTGAAGGCCGTCAGGTGCGCCACGTGTTCGGGCCGTCCCGCACCGAACAACGGCTGCAGCACCGGGTCGGACAGGACGCTGGAGTAGAAGATTTCGATGAACCGGTGGAGGCCGTCGTTTCCGCCGGCGTGTTCAAAGAGCGTCTCCATGATTACATCATTACCAGAATGATCCAGATCGGGCCAGGACTCTGAGCCGTTCAGCATGGACGGTCCCGGACGCTCGATGCAGGCGGGCGCCCCGGGCTCGCGGCGCCGCGGCGGACCGGCCTCGAGGAAGCCGGAGGGGCGCCGATAACATCCGATCATGACCTCCGCCCTCGGTGAGCAGCGCAGCCTCGTCCTTCTCGGATCGACCGGCTCGATCGGCACGCAGGCGATCGACGTCATCCTGCGCAACCCCGGGCGCTTCCGCGTCGAGGCGGTCGCGGCCGGGGGAGGGAATCCCGGCCTGCTCGCCCGGCAGGCGCTCGACCTGGACGTGCGCTACGTGGGCGTCGCCGCGGCCGACGGCGCGGGCGGACTCGAGACCGCACTGCGGGAGGAGGCGGCGCGGCGTGGTCGTGGCTCCGCCGGATCCTCCATGCCCGAGATCGTCTGCGGTCCCGACGCCGCGACGCGGCTCGCCTCGCTGCCCTGCGACGCGGTGCTCAACGGCATCACCGGCTCGGTCGGCCTCGCGCCCACCCTGGCCGCGCTGAAGGCGGGCACCAGGCTGATCCTCGCGAACAAGGAGTCGCTCATCGTCGGGGGAGAACTGGTCAGGAGGCTGGCCGCGCCCGGCCAGATCATTCCCGTCGACTCCGAGCACTCCGCCCTCTTCCAGTGCCTCCAGGGCGGCAGGCCGGGCGAGGTGCGGAAACTGGTCGTCACCGCCAGCGGCGGCCCCTTCCGCGGGCACACCCGCGCCGAGATGGCGGACGTCACCGCCGAGCAGGCGCTCGCCCACCCGGTCTGGAGCATGGGGCCGGTCATCACGGTCAACTGCGCGAACCTGGTCAACAAGGGCCTGGAGGTCATCGAGGCCCATCTCCTGTTCGACATCCCCTTCGACCGGATCGAGGTAGTGGTCCACCCGCAGGTGATGGTCCACTCGATGGTCGAGTTCCACGACGGCTCGACCCTGGCCCAGGTCGCTCCGCCGGACATCCGCATGGCGCTCGCCCTGGGGATGTCGTGGCCCGATCGGGTGGCGGACGCCGCGCCCGCCTGCGACTGGACCAAGGCGTCGTCCTGGGAGTTCCTCCCCGTCGACCACGAGGCCTTCCCCGGCCTCGGCCTGGCGTGCGCCGCCGGTGAGGCGGGGGGAACGACGCCCGCGGTCTTCAACGCCGCCAACGAGGAGTGCGTCGCGGCCTTCCTCGCCGGGCGCCTGCCGTTCCTCGGGATCATCGACACGGTCGGACGCGTGATGAGCGAACACGACCGGACCGGCGGCGAGATGAGCCTCGACGCCGTGCTGGCCGCCGAGTCGTGGGCCCGGGTGCGCGCGCGGGAGCTCACCGGCGCGGCGTGACGCCGCACGGCGTGCTCAGCCTGTGACGGCCTGCAGGAACCGCATGGTCGCCTGAGCGGTCTCGTACCGCCAGGAGGCCAGCGTGCGGTCGAACCCGGTGGCCGCCCCTCGGCCACCCCGCCCCTTTCACGTCAGAAGAAGCCCTGCGCGTTCTGGGCGTACGACACCAGGACGTTCTTGGTCTGCTGGTAGTGGTCGAGCATCATCGCGTGGTTCTCCCGCCCGATGCCGGACTGCTTGTACCCGCCGAAGGCGGCGTGCGCCGGATACACGTGGTAGCAGTTCGTCCACACGCGACCGGCCTGGATCTCCCGTCCGGCGCGGTAGGCGGTGTTCCCGTCCCGCGTCCACACGCCCGCGCCCAGGCCGTACGGCGAGTCGTTGGCGATCTTGATGGCGTCGGCGTAGTCGTCGAACTTCGTCACAGAGACGACGGGACCGAAGATCTCCTCCTGGAAGATCCGCATCTTGTTGTCGCCCTCGAACACGGTCGGCTGGACGTAGTAGCCCCCGGCCAGGTCGCCGCCGAGGTCCGCCCGCTCGCCTCCGGTGAGGACGCGGGCGCCCTCCGCCCTGCCGACGTCGATGTAGGAGAGGATCTTCTCCAGCTGGTCGCCGGACGCCTGGGCCCCGATCATCGTCTCGGTGTCCAGGGGGTGCCCCTGCCTGATCCGCTCCACCCGCGGGATCGCGTCTGCCAGGAACGCGGAGTAGATCGACGACTGGATCAGCGCCCGCGACGGGCAGGTGCACACCTCGCCCTGGTTCAGCGCGAACATCGCGAAGCCCTCCTGCGCCTTGTCGTAGAAGGCGTCCCGGGCCTGCGCGACGTCGCGGAAGAAGATGTTCGGGCTCTTGCCGCCGAGTTCCAGGGTGACCGGGATGAGGTTCTCGCTCGCGTACTGCATGATCAGCCGCCCGGTGGTGGTCTCGCCGGTGAACGCGACCTTGCGGACTCCGCGGTGCTGCGCCAGCGGCCTGCCCGCCTCCTCGCCGAACCCGTTGACCACGTTGACCACACCCGGCGGGATCAGGTCCGCGATCAGCTTCAGCACCACGTGGATGGAGGCCGGCGTCTGTTCCGCGGGCTTGAGCACCACGGTGTCGCCTGCCGCCAGCGCGGGGGCCAGCTTCCAGGCGGCCATCAGGATGGGGAAGTTCCACGGGATGATCTGCCCGACCACGCCCAGCGGCTCGTGGAAGTGATAGGCCACGGTGTCGCAGTCGAGCTGCGATATCGAGCCCTCCTGCGCCCGGATCGCGGCGGCGAAGTAGCGGAAGTGGTCGATGGCCAGCGGGATGTCGGCCACGAGCGTCTCCCGTACCGGCTTGCCGTTCTCCCAGGACTCGGCCACCGCGATGGCCTCCAGATGCTGCTGCATCCTGTCGGCGATCTTGTTGAGGACCTCGGCGCGCTCGGCCGGCGACGTGCGGCCCCAGGCCGCGGCCGCGCCGTCCGCGGCGCGCACCGCACTGTCGACGTCCTCGGCGGTGCCCCGTGCCATCACGGTGAACGTCCTGCCGGTGACCGGGGTCGGGTTCTCGAAGTACCGGCCCTTGACGGGCGGCACGTACTCGCCGCCGATGAAGTGATCGTAACAAGGCTGGAACGTCACGACGCTGCCGGCCTCGCCCGGTGCCATATACCGGACCATCCTCCTGACCTCCCCAAATGCTGACCTATTGTGAAATCGGGGATACGCCGAACGTAGGGACGTCGGCGTTGCAGCGTCGTTGCACGGGGGAGGCGCGCGCACGGCGCCGCTCGCACGCGCTCGCCGGCGCACGTCGTGCGGGGGCCGCGGGTGAAATCCCGGCCACCGTCGGCGACGGCCGCCCTGACGCGCCCCTCAGGGCTGCCGCGGAGTGCACCATGGACGTCGAAATCGCCGGTATCGCGGCCGCCCGCCTGTCAGCGGATCCCGTGGCCCAGTTCCACCTGCTGCAGCAGGTCCGCGAGGCCGTTCTCAGCGGCGAGAAGCCGCCCGCGCCGCCCCGCCAGATGATCTCCGAATCCTGGCGGCGCTCGCTGGCCGCGCCCGTGAACCCCGACCACGACCGCCCGCCGATCGTCTACGGATCGGCGGAGGTGGCCGACGTGCGCGCGGCCCATCCTCTGCACGCCGTGGTCGCGATGCTGCGCGAACTGCTCGTCGGCATCGCGGACGAGTCCCGGCACGTCATGATCGTCACCGATGCGGACGGCACGATCCTCTGGCGCGAGGGGGCGGCGGACGTCTGCCTGCGCGCGGACCCGGTCGGGCTGTTCGAGGGCGCGCGCTGGGCCGAGGCCGCCATCGGGACCAACGCCATGGGCACCGCGCTGGCCGTCGACGGCCCGGTGCAGATCTACTCCGCCGAGCATCTCGTGCGCGCCTACCACCCCTGGACCTGCGCGGCCGCGCCCGTCCACGACCCCGACACCGGCGCGCTCCTCGGCGCGATCGACGTCAGCGGGCCGCTCCACACGCTCCACCCGGCCGTGGTCTGCCTGGTCAACGCGGCCGCGCAACTCGCCGAGGACCGTCTCCACGACCTGATGGAGATCCGCGACGAGCGGCTTCGGGCAGCGAACATGCGGCACCTGGCCGGCCTGCGCGGAGAGCCCGGCGCACTGCTGACCCGGACCGGCCGGGTCGTCGCCGCCCAGCCGGACGGCCGATGGCCGGGCCGGATCTCCGTACCGCCCGGCGCGGACCGGGTCCTGCTCGACGACGGTTTCGAGGCGCTGGTCGAGCCGCTGCCGGAGGGCTATCTCGTCCGCGTCCCCGTCACGGGGCGGGCCGCGAAGCGCCGGCCCAAGCTCTCGTTGTCGTTCCTGGGCGATCGGCCCGTGGCCGTGCTGGACGGCCGCGAACTGCCGCTGACCCTGCGGCGAGCCGAACTGCTCGCCGTGCTCGCCCTGCATCCCACCGGCCTGACCGCCGAACAGCTCGCGCTGCACCTGTACGGCGACGCGGGCAATCCCACCACGGCACGCTCGGAGATCCACAGGCTCCGGGCGCAGGTCGGCGAGTCCGTCATCGATCCCGGGCACTACCGGCTGCGGGCGGACGTCGAGGCCGACTTCCTGGCCGTGCGCGCAGCGCTGCGGTCGGGCGACGTCCGGGCGGCGGTGGCGACCTGCCGCGGCCCGCTGCTCGCGCAGTCGGAGGCCCCGGCGATCCGGGCGGAGCGTTACCAACTGGTCGCGGCGCTGCGGACGGCGGCTCTCGACCACCACGACCTCGAGGCGCTGTGGGCGTTCGGCCAGAGCGAGCCGGGCTGCGACGACCTCGAGGTCTTCGAGCGGCTCGCCGGAGAGCTGCACCCCGGCGACCCGCGTCAGGCGGTCGCCGCGGCCAGGCTGGCCTGGCTCCTCGCCGAGGACGGCTGACCGGACGGCGATCGCCCGGCGGGATCGAGCGGTTCGCGACGCGACGCCCACGCGTCCGGTCGGATGAGGCGCACTGAAATACTCCGGCCATGGACACCGAGGCGACGCGGATCAGGACACGACCGGACACGGCGGAGGGGGCGCGGGCCGTGTCGGCACATGCCGCAGGCTGGGCGTTCCGTCCCGCGGTCGCAGCGGACGTCGAGGTGCTCGCCGAGTTGCGGGCCGCGGTCATGCGTGCGGATCTGGAACGCCTCGGGCGCTACGACGAGCACCGGGTGCGGCAGCGGATGCGGGACACCTTCTCCCCGCGGCACACGTCGATCATCGTGGTCGGCGGGGAACTCGCGGGATGCGTCACGGTCAGGCCCGCCGAAGACAGGCGGTGGCTGGAGCACTTCTACCTCGTTCCGCACCGTCAGGGCAGTGGACTGGGATCCGCGGTCCTGCGCACGGTGCTGGACGGCACCGACGCCGAGGGCATGACCGTGGGCCTGAACGTCCTGCAGGGCAGCGCCGCGCGCCGGCTCTACGAGCGCCACGGATTCGTCGTGGAGACCCAGGACCCGGTCGACGTCTTCATGATGCGCCCGCCCGGGGGATGAGGTCCGAGCCGTGCGGCCCGCCGGCGGGCTGGCCGGTGAGGACGGCGACCGCCGCGGCCAGGGCGTCACGCCGTCCGTCGGTCCAGGAGCCCGCGTCTCCGGCGTCCATCGGGTGGCCGTGGGCCAGGGTGAGGATGTGGTCGAGCAGTTGCGCCGCCGGCAGGACGGAGCTGACGAGTCCGTCGGCCTGGGCCTGTTCGAGGGCCGCGACCTTGTGCTCGATGGCCGACCTGATCAGGGGTGAGGACCGCATGGGCTCCGTGCGTTGCAGGGTCTGCCACAACTCGAGCCTGACCAGGTGGGGGTTGGCGCGGTAGAAGTCGAAGACGCGCCCGGCGTAGCCGGGCAGGTCGGCGGGGTCGAAGGGCACGGCAGTCTGGACGAGCAGGATGTTGTGTTCGAGCACGGCGTCGAAGAGGCCGTCCTTGTTGCCGAAGTAGGCGTAGATCATCCGCTGGTTCGCGCCGGCGCCGTCCGCGATGCCGGCGGTACGCGCGCCCGACAGGCCGAGGGCCGAGAACTCTGCCGTGGCGGCGTCGAGGATGCGGCGCCGCGTGGCCGCCGCGTCCCGCGCGGAAGGCGGACCGCCTGCGTCAGGAGCCATGGGGCGCCGTCACGAGCCGGTCGGGTGCGTCATCGATCATGCGGGTCTCCTCTTTCCGTGATTCGCCGGGCGTCGTCACGTGTCGGCCGATCGACTGAGATCCTCCCATCGGTCCAGCTCGGCGATCTTGCGCTGCTCGCCCTCGCGGATGCGGTCGAAGGCGGCGCCGGAGAGGGGGAGCCGGAGCGGCGGATCCGGCAGGTCGAGCACGCCGAGCAGCACTTCGGCGGCGCGCCGGGGGCTCACGCCGTACGCGGCGTGCGGGTCGCCGTATCGCCTCAGCATCGGCTCCATCGCCTCCGCGTACGGCGCGCTGGGCCGGGGCAGCCGCATCGACGAGGCGAGAGTCGTCGCCATCGAGCCCGGCTCCACGATCGTCACCTTCACTCCGAACGGCGCGACCTCGGCCGCCAGCGCCTCCGAGAATCCCTCCAGCGCGAACTTCGCCGTCACGTACGCACCCAGGCCGACGGCGGGCGCGAGTCGTCCGCTCACCGAGGACACCTGGACGACGTGCCCGCCGCGCTGCTCGCGCAGGACCGGCAGGGCCGCCTTGGTCAGGTGGACGGCACCCCACAGGTTGGTCTCCACCTGCGCCCGGAAGTCGTCGAGGCCGGTGTCCTCGATGGAGGCGATGTCGGAATAGCCGGCGTTGTTGACCAGAACGTCCAGGCGGCCGAACTCCTCCACAGCGGTGCGGACGGCCGCGTCGGCCGCGCGCGGGTCGGTGACGTCGAGGGTGACGGCACGCGCGGCGGCCGGGTGCTCGTCCACCAGGTCGCGCACCTTGGCGGCGTCGCGGGCGGTGACCACCACCTGGTGGCCCCGCGCGAGCGCCGCTTCGGCCAGGGCCCTGCCCAGCCCTCTCGAACCACCGGTGACCAGCAGAGTCCTCGTCTTCGCGTTAGTAAGTAACTGCATACTTACTACTCTACCGGGGCGCAACGCCGTTGCAACGCGGCCCCGCCTAACGTCTGCGCCATCGTCGACGCCTCCGCGAACCACGGCCTCGGTGCCTGGGCCAGCGACGCCTCCCGTGGCATCGAGCCCGCACAGTCGCGTGAGAAGGCAGGTACGAGCCCATGGCCCGCGACGATCTGGATCCCCTGCACGACTACCCCCTGGCCTCCCACCGGCCCGAGCTGATCAGCACCCCCACCGGCAAGCGGCTCGACGAGATCACCATGCAGGCCGTGCTGGACGGCGAGGTCACGGCCGAGGACCTGCGCATCACGGCGGCGACGCTGCGGCTCCAGGCGCGGATCGCCGACTCCGTCGGCAGGCCGCAGCTCGCCCGGAACTTCCGCCGGGCCGCCGAGATGGCGGCGTTGCCGGACGAGGAGGTCCTGCGGATCTACAACGCGCTCCGGCCCCGGGCCTCCACGAAGCGGGAGCTTGCCGCCATCGCCGACGAGCTGGAGCGGGACCACTCGGCCACGCTGTGCGCCCGGCTGGTCAGAGAGGCGGCCGAGGTGTACGAGCGCAGGGGCGTCCTCGCGGGCTGATCACGCCGGAGGCATCAGGAGATGGGAGCGCCGATGAAGGCCACCAACGTCACGGGCGATCCGGGGTCCGCCCGGCGATCCAAGCGCACTCAGATTCTGGAGGACAGGCCCGTCAACCTCGACGGCTTCGTGGAGGAGTGGCCCGAGGTCGGCATGGTCGCCATGGACAGCCCCTTCGACCCGTCGCCGAGCGTGCGCGTGGAGAACGGGACGATCGTGGAGATGGACGGCAGGGACAGGACGGACTTCGACTTCCTGGACCAGTTCATCGCCGATCACGCGATCGACGCCGGCGTGGCCGAGCAGGCGATGGCCCTGGACGCGGCCGAGATCGCGTACCTGCTGGTCGACCCGCGGGTGTCGCGGGCCGACGTTCTGGCGGTCTCGCGCGGCCTCACCCCCGCCAAGCTGCTCGAGGTCGTCAAGACGATGAACGTCGTCGAGATGATGATGGCCCTGCAGAAGATGCGGGCCCGGCGCACCCCGGCCAACCAGGCGCACTCCACGAGCGCCAGGGACAACCCGGTCCAGGTGGCGGCGGACGCGGCGGAGGCCGCGCTGCGCGGATTCCGCGAGCTGGAGACCACACTCGGCGTCGTGCGCTACGCACCGCTCGTCGCCATCGCGCTGCAGGTCGGCGCACAGACCGGGCGTCCGGGCGTGCTCACCCAGTGCGCGCTCGAGGAGGCCACCGAGCTCGAGCTCGGCATGCGCGGCATCACGGCCTACGCCGAGACGATCTCCGTGTACGGCACCGAACAGGTGTTCTGCGACGGCGACGACACCCCGTGGTCGAAGGCGTTCCTCGCGTCCGCGTACGCCTCCCGCGGGATCAAGATGAGGTTCACCTCGGGCACCGGCTCCGAAGTGCAGATGGGCAACGCCGAAGGAAGATCCATGCTCTACCTGGAGGTCCGCTGCATCCTGGTCGCCAAGGGGGCCGGGGTCCAGGGCCTGCAGAACGGCTCGATCAGCTGCATCGGAGTGCCCGGCGCGGTTCCCGCGGGCATCCGCGCCGTACTCGCGGAGAACCTCGTCGCCGCCACCGTCGACCTGGAGTGCGCCTCCGGCAACGACCAGTCCTTCTCGCACTCCGACATGCGCCGCACCGCACGGCTGCTCCCGCAACTGCTGCCCGGCACCGATTTCATCTGCTCGGGCTACTCCGGCGTGCCCAACTACGACAACATGTTCGCCGGGTCGAACCTGGACCCCGAGGACTTCGACGACTGGAACACCATCCAGCGGGATCTGCAGGTCGACGGCGCGCTCCGGCACGTCCCCGAGGCCGAGGTCCTGTCCGCACGCAACCGGGCCGCGCGTGCGCTGCAGGGCGTGTTCGCCCACCTCGGGCTGGCGCCGATCACCGACAGGGAGATCGAGGCGGTCACGTACGCGCACGGCAGCAGGGAACTGCCGCTGCGTGACGTGCTTGAGGACCTGAAGGCGGCGCAGTCGGTCATGGACCGGGGGCTAACCGGGCTCGACATCGTCAAAGGCCTGGACGCCGGTGGTTTTCCCGACGTCGCCGAGGCGCTGCTCGGCGTGCTGAGACAGCGGGTCTCCGGCGACCTCCTCCACACCTCGGCGATCCTGACGCCGGAGCTGACGACGCTCTCGGCCGTCAACGATCCCAACGACTACGCGGGGCCGGGCACCGGCCACCGTCCGAGCGGGGCGCGCTGGGAGGAGATGAAACGGCTGCGGCACGTCGTCAGCGCCCGCGACCCCGAGCAGGCAGGCGCCCCCTCGCCGGGCACCGGGCGCACGCTGAGCCTGAAGGAAAAGGGGCCCGCCCGTCCGGGACGCCGCTCCGGCGAGGTGGTCATCGGCGTCTCCCCGGCCTTCGGCGGCTTCTTCTCCAGGACCATCGTCGACGTCCCGCACGCCGACGTGCTGCGCGAACTGCTGGCGGGAGTCGAGGAGCAGGGGGTGCACGCCCGCGTCATCCGGGTCCTCGGCAGCTCGGACCTGGCGGTCATCGCGCACACCGCCGCCAGGCTCTCCGGATCGGGCGTCGGCGTCGGCGTCATGTCGCGCGGCACCACCATGATCCATCAGAGGGACCTGCTCCGCCTGTCCAACCTGGAGCTGTTCCCGCAGGCGCCCCTGATGGACCTGGAGACCTTCCGCAGGATCGGCCGCAACGCCGCCCGCTACGCGAAGGGGGAGTCGCCGGAACCGGTGCCGTCGCGCAACGACCACATGGCCCGGCCGCGCTGGCAGGCCAAGGCCGCGCTGCTGCACATCAAGGAGACCGAGTTCGTCCGGCCCGGCGCGGGGCCGGTGGAGCTCGAGGTGCTGATCCGCATGCGCCACACCGGCTGAGGCGGGGCCGCGGTCATGTCCCTGGTGGTGGGGGTCGACATCGGCAACTCGACCACGGAGGCCTGCGCCGCGGACGTCGGCGCCGACGGTGAGGTCACGTACCTCTCCGCGGCTCTCGGGCGCACCACCGGGGTCAAGGGCACCGTGGCGAACGTTCCGGGCGTTGTCGAGGTCGTGGTCCGGGCGCTGAAGGCGGCCGGGCGCGATCCGGCCGGTGTGCGGGCGGTGCTGGTCAACGAGGCCACCCCGGTGATCAGCGGGCTCGCCATGGAGACGATCACGGAGACGGTCATCACGGAGTCGACGATGATCGGGCACAACCCCGACACCCCGGGCGGCGTGGGGCTGGGGGTCGGCACGACCGTGGCCTTCGCCGACCTGCCGGACCGCGCTCCGGGCGACGCGGTCATCTGCGTGGCCGGCGCCGACGCGGACTTCGAGGACGTCGCCGCGGGGATCAACGCGGCCGTCACGCGGGGGGTACGGGTCACCGGCGCGGTCGTGCAGGCCGACGACGCCACCCTGATCGCCAACCGGCTCCGTGAGCCGGTCCCGGTGGTCGACGAGGTCACGCTGGTGCACCGGGTGCCGCTGGGCATGCCGGCCGCGGTCGAGGTCGCGGAGCAGGGCCGGACCATCCGGACCCTGTCCAACTCCTATGGCATCGCCACGGTGTTCGGGCTCGACCCCGAGCAGACGCGCATGATCGCCCCGGTGGCGCGGGCCCTGGTGGGCAACCGTTCGGCCGTCGTCGTCCGCACGCCGTCCGGGGACGTCACCGGGCGCAGGATCCCCGCGGGCATCCTCACCCTGATCGGCGAGCGGACGAAGCGGTCGGTGGAGGTGGACGCGGGCGCCAAGGAGATCATGGAGACGTGGCGCCGGGTGCGGCCGCTGGCCGACGCGGACGGCGAGCCGGGCACGCACGTGGGAGGGATGCTCGCCCGCGTCCGCGACACCATGGCGGACCTGACGGCGATGCCCCGCGACGCCGTGCGTATCCAGGACGTGCTCGCCGTGGACACCTTCGTCCCGCAACGGGTCACCGGTGGCCTGGCGGGGGAGTTCGCGCTGGAGAACGCCGTCGCGCTGGCCGCGATGGTGCGCACCAGCAGGGGGCCGATGGAGCTGCTCGCCGACCGGCTGCGGGAGGCGCTCGGCACGGACGTCCTCATCGGCGGCGTCGAGGCCGACATGGCGCTGCTTGGGGCGCTCACCACCCCCGGTACGGCGAAGCCGATGGCGATCCTCGACCTCGGCGGCGGATCCACCGACGCGGCCGTTACGGACGAGGGCGCCGACGAGGGCGCACAGGTGCGTTCGGTCCACCTCGCCGGAGCCGGCGACCTGGTCACCAGCCTGATCGACTCCGAACTCGGCCTGGACGACACCGACCTCGCCGAGGAGATCAAGAAGTTCCCGCTGGCGAAGGCGGAGAGCTTCTTCCACATCCGCATGGAGGACGGCACGGTCCGCTTCTTCGACGAGGCCCTGCCCGCCGAAGCGTTCGCGAGAGTGGTCGTCCTGACCGACGCCGGGATGCGGCCGATCCGGACCGGGCACGGCGTGGAGCGGATCCGCCAGGTGCGCAGATCGGCCAAGCAGCGGGTGTTCGTGACGAACGCGCTCCGCGCGCTGGAACAGGTGGCTCCGGGCGGCGACATCAGGCGGATCGGGTTCGTGGTCGTCCTCGGCGGCGCCGCGCTGGACTTCGAGATCCCCGACATGATCGCGGAGGCCGTGTCCGAGTTCGGGATCGTCAGCGGGACAGGCAACGTGCGCGGCAGCGAGGGCCCGCGCAACGCCGTGGCCACCGGCCTGGTCGCCGGCCATGCCTCGGCACACGCGGCGAGTACGGCGGTGAGGTGCGGCTAGGCCATGGCGGACGGCATGCGCTCCGACGGCGTCGAGGACGCCGGCGGAGCGGCGGGGATCCGGCCCGGGACGGCGGTGCGAACCCGGCCCGAGGTCGTGGTGCTGCGCCGTCCGGACCCGCGCAACCGGCACTGCCTGCGTGAGCTCGGTGCCGGGATGGAGGAGGAAGGTGTGCCGTTCCGGGTGGAGGACGTCGCCGCGGACGGCTCCGCGGTTGAGCTCGCCTTCGCCGCGGCCCAGGTGTCCCATCTGGACGTGGGGGTGGGCGTCGACGCGCTGGGGAACGTGTGCGTGCATCACTCGAAACTCCCGCCGGGCGCGCCCGCGCTGACCGGCACTGCGTCCGGCGCCCGGGTCATGGGGCACAACGCCGCCCGGCTGGTCGTGGGGATCCCGTTCAAGGCCGCCGGCGCTCGGTTCAGGGACGCGTCGGCACCGCTCGATGAGTGAAGGAGGAGCCATGGCGCAGGCACGGCTCGGCCTCGCCGATGCCCGGCGCGTGCTGGAGGCCGCGCTGGACAAGGCCGATGAGATCGGGCAGCCGATGAACGTCGCCGTGGTGGACGGGGGCGGGCATCTGCTCGCGTTCGCCCGTCAGGACGGCGCGATCCTGGGAAGCGTCGACATCGCCGTACGCAAGGCCCGCACCGCCGCGCTGATGGCGATGACGACCGAGCGGCTCGGGGTGTCCGCCGCCCCCGGCGGCCCGCTGTACGGCATCGAGGCGACCAACGACGGCCTGGTGATCTTCGGTGGGGGAGTCCCGCTGACGGGGCAGGACGGCGAGGTCGCCGGTGCGATCGGGGTGAGTGCGGGAACCGTGGAGCAGGACGTCGTGGTCGCGACGGCCGGCGCCGAGGCGTTCGACGCCCGCGCCGGGTGACGGCCGCGGAGCGGGCGGGCGTGCACGGGACGCGTGCCGAGTCGCGAGTGCCGGTGCGGGCACGGGTTCGCCTGGTCGGCGGTCAGCGGGTGAGCCGCGCCTCCTCGGCGCGCTTGACGAGGTCCGCGATCCGCGACGCGAACTCGGGCCACAGGGCGCGGGGCAGGCTGTGCCCCATGCCGTCGATGATCAACAGTTCGGCCCCCGGGACGGCCGCGGCGGTGGCCCGCCCGCCGCTGACATCGCACATGACGTCGTCGGCGCCGTGGATCACCAGCGTGGGCACCCGCGACGACCGCAGCCGTGCCGTACGGTCGCCTGAGGCCAGGACCGCGAGTGACTGGCGCAGCATGCCCCCGGGGTCGTGGCCCCGGTCGTAGGAGCGACCGGCCCGATCGGCCACCGCGGCCTCGTCGAACTCGAACCCCGGGGACCCGACCGCCCGCAAGGCCCTGACCTGCCAGTCGACGAACCCCTGACGGTCGTCCGGCGGCGCCCCCAGGTCGCCGATCGCCGAGAAATCGGCCTGCCCCACGCCGGGGTCGCCGGTGGTGGACATCATCGACGTGAGCGACCGGACCCGATGGGGATGCTCGATCGCGATCGTCTGCGCGATCATGCCGCCCATGGACGCGCCGACGAGGTGGGCGCCGTCGAACCCGAGGACGTCGAGCAGTCCGACGGTGTCGGCCGCCATGTCCGACAGTGTGTAGGACGCCGACGACACGTCGCCGGCCAGTGCCGCCCGCAGGTCGGGCGCCGGGGCCTGGGAGAAGTGCGTCGACCGGCCGGTGTCGCGGTTGTCGAAGCGGATCACCTGAAGGCCGCGGCCGGCCAGCTCGGCGCAGAGCCCCTCAGGCCAGTTGATCATCTGGGCGCCGCCGCCCATCAGCAGCAGCACGGGCGGCGCACCGGGGTCGCCGAATCGCTCGTAGGCCACCTCGATGCCCGACGGGCCGACGTTCAGCGCCTTCTCTTCGCTCATGCCCATCATCCCTTTCCTGGTGGCAGGCATGAACGTATCTGAATTCCTCCCGACTGCAAGGGGAATTCGACTGAATTCTTTAAAATGGACAACAATAAAATTCAGCCATATAATGGAAATGGCTGAGAGGGTGTGTGCGTCTTTCGCTCCGGCCCCTTTTCATTTGGTCGCGAAGTTCCGCGGTACGTCACTGGAACGTTCGCCGGGCCGATTCCGATGATTGGTCATGCGCTGGTCTCGTGTGTCCGTCACGGCCGCGATCGTGGTCGTCATCGCGGTGTTCTTCGGCTCCCTCACGCTTGCGCCGACCTGGCTGGTCGAACATGCCTTGGGGGAGCGCGCCGGTCCGTCCGGCATGGCGGGGTGTACGCGATGGAGCGGATCGCGGAGGCGGCGCCGCACTATCGCGGGCACGTCGCGGCGCTGCTGGCCTCCTTCGTACGGCAACAGACGCCGCGGCCCCCGGAGGGATCTGCGGGGGGCGCGGCGTCCGGGCCGCGCGCCACACCGAGATCCGTGACGAGGTCGCAGGCGCGATGGCGGCCCTCGCACGTCGAACCATGGTGTTGTCGGGTACCGCAATGGACCGCCTGACAGCGAGATGGGCACTCAACGCCTCGCCGGCGTCCGCAATGGATCGTGAATCTGGATGTAGGTAGCGCTGGGTTGTGGTCAGGGATCCATGGCCCGCGATCTTTCGCAGAACATGCACTGACACGCCGGCGTCGGCCATCCAGGTAAGACCGGTATGCCGTAGATCATGGCGTCGTAGCCGAGCTGTGTCACCACGTCATCCCAATGCGTGGCGTCTCGGAGAACCGCCGTGGTAATCCGCCCGCCCCGAGGACCGGTAAAAAGCCGCGAATCGGGATCCGGGCCGGTCACATCCAGACGTGCTGCGATCAGGTCACGAACCTCAGCGATCAGAGGAACTGTTCGAGCCCGCTTGCCTTTCGTGCCCTTGTCCACGACCCCGCCAGGGCTAGGTGTTGTCTGCCGGCGGACGTTCCAGGTCCATGCCTCGCGGTTGATATCGCCGACAAGCACCGACCTGGAGCGGCGACGTCTGTGACTGGTGCTATAACTGTGGCTTTGTCGGGGTGACCCGGGTCCCTTAGTGCTTGTGGCACCCCGTAATAAATGGTGCCGCCCAGCAACTATGCCCAAGGTGTTCTTGCGCGCATTTAAACGCACCAAAGCGAGATGATGATATTCGGGAATAAATCGGGCTTTGCTGACCGGTGTTATCAATGAAGCGATAAGTGGCAGGGCAATAGTTTCCGAGCTTTGTTTGCTGCTCGGAGGGTGTGGAAACCATGCCGAGCAAGATGATCTGCGACGGGCGAAAACTCGGCGTTTTCCAGTCAACTTAGGAGATATCCGATGTCCGGCGTGGAATTCCTTTCAAGGGGGATGAAGTTGCCCAAGCGAAGCAAGCTGCTCTTCGTCATCGGCACCGTGTTGACCACAGGTGCCATCGCCCTAAGTGGCGCAGTCGCCAATTCCGCCAGTGCCGCTACAGGAAGCTTTCCTGGCCGGCCAGTCCTTCGCCACGAGGCCGTCCTTTCCAATCCCGATACAGGACGCGCCAGGAACAAGAACCACAACTTCAACAGACACCACCAGCGTCAGCACGAGCGCCAACACGAGCACCAGAGGCAGCATCTGCTGCGCGACTTCTCCCAGACCGTGACCCCGCTCCAGAAGAGCAACGACGCGGAAGCATTCCAGGGGCCCCCGGGCAAGCGGGGTCCCCAGGGTCCCCAGGGTCCCCAGGGTCCCCAGGGTCCCCAGGGCGATAAGGGCGATGTTGCCCCCGGCCTGTGCATCGATTCGGCCATTCAGGCGGAGAACAGGAAGTTCGTCGGCTTCGTGCCGCAGCCCGGACAACTGTGGATTTGGGACGAGAGGCAGGACGAATGGTTCCTAATGGAGCAGACAAATCCGGAGGGTGACAGCGAAGAGATTCTCGGAGATACGGTCTGCGTCACGCTGGCTGTCAGGGGCAATACGCTCCACGTCACGGTAGTGACTATGGACCGGGAGGTGTTCGAGTCCGACTGCGACATCAACCCAGCGCAGGACTTCAATCCGAACGAGGATTGCGGCGAATTCGACAACCTGGACTTCCCGGGCGTCACCGCCAGCGTCGCGGCCGGAGTGCCATCGGCAACGCTGGCCACCCGCCCTCAAATCGCTTCACTGCCCAGCACTCCGGTAGGTAGCGTCCCGGGTCTCCAGACATCTCGCATCGTGGCCGGAGCGCCATCGGCAACGCTGGCCGCTCGCCCTCAAATCGCTTCACTGCCCAGCACTCCGGTAGGTAGCGTCCCGGGTCTCCAGACACCTCGCATCGTGTCACAGTCCAGCGTTCCGCGTAGTTCGCTGCCGTTGTTGGGCGGACTCCTGAGCCTGGGCTAGTAAAGGGGTGATGATGCCAAGGCGCCTGGTCACGATCACTGGTCGTAGGAACCAAGGATCGCTGGATCGGCTGCCGCTCATGCTGTAGATGCCAGGTAAGCGGCAGTCAGCACGATGACGCCACTGGGCATACGACCTCCTTGACATTCGCCGTCACAGAGAGACGCGCTCCGGCCCGTTCGGGTTCGCCGCGGGCCGGAGTCAGCGAGAAGTCAGCGAACTTCACGACACGCGACCGTCCGAGGGACTATCAGTAGAGATCGCACCCGTACTGCACGGCACACGACACGGAGCACGCCAGCGCACCCGACATGACCCGCAAGCATGGACGCTGGGGGTTCACCGCCGAGGCGAAGGCCTGGGCCAGCAGACCCCGCCGACGCGATGAGAAAGAGGATCTGCAGGCCGCAATCGCGGAGCTGGCTGGCGAAGAGCCGACTGAGTGACTGTCCGAGTGACAATCGCCATGCCCAACGCGGCGCGGACCTTACCGGCGCTGATCTCACCGGCGTGATCGGGCTCGAGACCGCCGTCGCCGACGAGGGCACCAGGGGCCTGCCGGCCTCATGAACAAGCCCGAAAAGGCGCAAACCGGTAACCGGGATTACCAGATGACGATCCCGCCGTCGACGCTGCGCGCCCGGGCGACGGCGTCGGTCATGTTCCCGAGACGGTGCCTGATGTAGTCGTCCCGCCAGCCGGTCTCGGCCGCGATCGCCGGGAGATGGCCGAGCAGCATCGCGCATTCGGCGGCGAAGTCGTCGAGCAGATCCGGCTCGAGCCACAGATCGGAGTCGGCCAGCGACGGCAGGAACCGGGCGCCGAGCGAACGGACGACCGGCGATCCCCACACAACCGTGCGGGTGCGCTCATGGCCGGCGAGGTCGGAGGCGTCCTGCGGGACGTCGAGGACTTCCCGCCGGCCGTCTTCGAGGATCACGAAGACGTCCACTGTCAGGCTCACGCCGCCCAGCCGACCACGAATCGCGGCCTGAACGAGCCAACGGCCGTCCAGGCCATCAGGGTTTGAATCCGTTCTGGTCGCACCGCTGGCTCAGCGCGATGAGGAAGAACCCGACGGCCGCGCCCATGGCCTGGACGTTCGGCTCGCGACTCGGGTCGGCGGCCAGTTTGTCCAGCTCCTGCTGGTAGCTCTGGGCGCCGCTCTTGATGTTGGCGAAGCTGGTCTGGAGTCCCTTGTCGTCGGTCTTCAGCGCCGCGACCCGGGCGAGCGCCTCGGCCTTCTGCTTGCCTTCCGTGACCGAGACGGAGGCGCCGCGGTTCAGCGCCCACTGCTGGGGGTCGATCTTCGCGTCCTTGAGGATGGTGAAGGCCTCGGCGCAGGTGTCGGCGGGATTCGGGCCGCCGCAGGCTGTCAGGGAGGCTGTGAGGACGACTGACGAGGCGAGGATCGCGATCAGGCGCGGATGCATGGCGCCCAGGATGATCGTCAGTTAGGCGTTCCGTCAAGACGGGACCGCGGTATCCGTCAGGGCCCGGGCCCGCCGGGCCATCCCGTCTCCGCGGGGCCCGTCACGCCATGAGTTCGCGGACGCGCGGGATGACCTGCGTGCCGTAAAGCTCGATGTTGGTCATGAGCGTCTCGTGCGGGAGCCCGCCCATGGCGTACTTGAGGTCGAAGCGGTTCGCGCCCAGCGTGGCGAGGTTGGCCGCGATCTTCTGCGCGACGGTCTCCGGCGACCCGACGTAGAGCGCCCCGTGGGGCCCGATCTCGCGGAGGAACGACTGCTTGGTGGGGACGGCGAACCCGCGGGTCTTGCTGACGTTGCGGATGACCTCCAGATAACGCGGCCAGAACTCCTCGCGGGCCTGCTCGTCGGTCGCCGCGACGTGGCCGGGGGAATGCACGCCGACGGGGAGCGGAGCCCGTCCGAACTTCTCCAGGGCCTGCTGGAAGAGCTGGGAGAACGGCGCGAAGCGCGCCGGCGACCCGCCGATGATCGCGAGCATCAGCGAATAGCCGTGCCGTGCGGCGCGGACGACCGACTGGGGGGAGCCGCCGACGCCGATCCACGCCGGAAAGGGCCCTGACTCGGTGTGCGGCACGACGTCCTGGTCACGGAGCGGGGCTCGGATCGTGCCCTGCCAGGTGACGGGTCCGCCCTTGAGCAGTTCGGCGAACAGCTGGGCCTTCTCCTCGAACAGGATCTCGTAGTCGGACAGGTCGTAACCGAAGAGCGGGAACGAGTCGATGCTGGAGCCCCGTCCGAGGACGACCTCCGCCCTGCCGCCGGAGACGGCGTTCAGCGTCGAGTAGCGCTGGAAGACCCGGACGGGATCGTCCGAGCTCAGCACCGTGACCGCCGATCCGAGGCGGATCCGGGTCGTGCGCGCGGCGATCGCACCGAGGACCACGTCGCCCGCGGGCATCGGGAAGTCGTCGGTGTGGTGCTCGCCGATTCCGAAGAAGTCCACGCCGACCTGGTCGGCGAGGACACCCTCCTCGACGACGTTCCTGATCGTCTGGGCGTGTGAGAGCGGGTGGTCGTCCTTGTCGTGGGTGAGGTCGCCGAAGGTGTCCAGCCCGAGGACGAGGGGGAACGTCGCGGATCCGGCCGCGGTGGTCTGCACGTCGGATGACGGTGTCGTGGTCACGTCGAGTCTCTTCGTGTGGTGGTGAGGGACAGGGAGAAGGGGAGGATCGTCAGGCGGCTTCGACGGACACGGCCCGTTCGAAGTCGTCGCGGCGTAGCGACGCGCCGAAGACGGGGCCGCCGGGTTCGAACAGACGGCCCTGGCTCAGGCCGCTCAGCCGGACCGCGTCGTAGCCGATGCGCTCGACGACCTCCGCCACGAGGTCCACGGCGGCCGCGTCGTCGCCGGCCACGCCGAGCGCGCGGCGGTCCGGCGCGCCCACGGGCCGGCGTTCCTCTTCGAGTTCGTGGTAGCCGGTGTGGTTGAAGCTCTTGACGATCGTCGACTGGGCGAGCCGGCGCTGAACGATCTCGCTGCTGCCGTACCGGCGATCTTCGAACATCGCCTGGACGCCGTCGGTGGGCGGCCAGTAGTTCATCGTGTCGACGACCAGCTTCCCGGCGACGAGGGCCGGGTCGAAGGTCGCGAACTTGTGCAGCGGGATCGCCAGAACCACGAGGTCGGCGTCGGCGACCGCGTCGGCGGCCCAGCGCGGTTCGGCTCCCGGCACGAGGATCCGGGTGATGAGCGCGATCCTCTCGGGGTCGCCGGAGGCCGAGATCGTCACCGGATACCCGGCCTCGACCGAGACCCGTGCGATCACCGGGCCGACGTGCCCGGCGCCAAGTACGGCGATGCGCGGCAGGGCACTGTCAGACATGGAGATCCTCTCGGCTGGTCGAGGTCTGTTCCGGGTGAAGATGGTTCTGCAGGGTCCGAAGGATGCCGGCGAGCGCCTCGAACTCCTCCGGCGTAAGGGCGTCGGCGAAATTCTTCTTGATGGCCAGCGCGTGGGGCGCGGTCGCGCCGCGGAACATCCTGGCGCCGTCCTCCGTGAGCGACACCTCGGCGCCGCGGCTGTCAGTGGGGCAGTCGTCGCGGCGGATCAGGCCGCGCTTCTCCATCCGCCCGAGGTGGTGCGACAGCCGGCTTCGCTCCCAGTCGACGGCCGCCGCGAGCTCCGACGACCGCAGGCGCCGTCCGCGCGCCTCGCTCAACGCCAGCAGCACGGCGTAATCGGCCGGCGAGAGGCCGGAGTCTCGCAGCAACTGCGCGCCCAGGATTCTGCGCAACTCGGCGGTCGTGTCGACCAGCGACCGCCAGATCGCGAGCTCGCCCACCGACATCCGCCGGCGCGCCGCCGCACGGGTGACGTGGTCGCCGTCACTCATGTCCGCACCTCATTTCGTTGACGCGTCAATCATTAGCATATGATTGACGCGTCAATCAAATTTGGAAGGGGGTGGGGATGGAGGGCACGCGTGGGGGCCACCCGATCGTGATCGGCCTCGACAGCTTCGGGGAGATGACGGCCGGCGGCGACGGCGAACTCCTGAGCCAGCCGCAGAACATCCGGGAACTCGTGGCGGAGGGGGTCCTCGCGGAGGAGTCGGGCCTCGACTTCTTCGGCCTGGGGGAGCACCACATCGAGGAGATGCCCCTGTCCGCGCCTGACCTGGTTCTGGCCGCCGTCGCCGCCCGGACCTCGCGCATCCGTCTGGGATCCGCGGTGACGGTGCTGAGCTCGGACGACCCGGTCCGCGTCTTCCAGCGGTACGCGACCCTCGACGCGCTCTCCTCCGGGCGCGCCGAGGTGATCCTCGGCCGCGGATCCAGCGTCGAGTCGTTCCCGCTGTTCGGGTTCGACCTCGCCGACTACGACCGGCTGTTCGAGGAGAAGCTTGACCTGTTCGCCCGGTTGCGCGCCGAGCAGCCGGTCACCTGGTCGGGAACCACCCGGGCCGCCCTGCCCGGCCTGCAGGTCTACCCGCACACCGCCCGAGGAGCCCTGCCCACCTGGGTGGGGGTCGGCGGCAACCCGGCGTCGGTCGTCCGCGCCGCGCGGTACGGCTTCTCACTGATGCTCGCGATCATCGGCGGCAATCCCGCGCGCTTCACGCGGCTGTCCGAGCTCTACCGGGAGGCCGCGGCGGGATCGGGCTCGGCGCCCCCGCCGATCGGGGTGCACTCGCCCGGGCACGTAGCGGCCACCGACGAGCAGGCGAAGGAGGAGTACTGGCCCACCTACCGGACGTTCCTCCTGGACGTGCGCAGGCGGCGGGGCTTCCCCGAGATCACTCGCGAGTACTTCGAGCACGAGGTCGAGCACGGCTCGCTCTATGTGGGCTCACCCGAGACCGTCGCCAGGCGCATCGCGACGACCATGACCACGCTCGGCGCCACCCGGTTCGATCTCAAGTACGGCATGGGCCCGATGCCGCACACGACCCTGATGGAGAACATCCGTCTATTCGGCACCGAGGTCGCGCCACGGGTGCGGGAACGGCTCCTGACCCCGTAGACCTCGCGGGCCTCGCTCACGAGGCGGTGGCGAGCACCTCGTTGAACCCTTCGGTCGAGCTGGGGTGGGTGTAGACGGCGTCACGGAGTTCGCCCGCAGTGACCCCGTGGCGCATGGCGAGGGCGACCGTGTTGACGAGTTCCTGCGAGTCGACGCCGAGCAGGGCGGCGCCCAGAATCCGGTCGGTCTCGGCGTCGATGACGAACTTCATCAGGCCGCGGGTCTCCTCGACGATCCGGGCGCGGGGCATCGCGGCGATCTCCGCGATCGGCTTCGTGGCGATCTTCACGGTGTGCCCCTGGCGGCGCGCCTGCCTTTCCGTGAGCCCGACCGTGGACAGCGGCGGCGTCATGAACAAGGTGTGGGGAATCGCGCGGCGGTCCGCCGTCGACCGTGTGCCCGTGCCGATCAGCTGGTCGGCGACGACGCGGCTGTCGTCCAGCGAGATGTAGGTGAACTGCGGTCCTCCGTTCACGTCGCCGACCGCGAAGACGTGCGGCTGACTGGAGCGCAGATGTTCGTCGACCTCGATCGCCCCCCGCGCGCCGGTGCGGATCCCGGCGGCCTCGAGCCCGAGCCCGCGGGTGGCCGGAGAACGGCCGGCGGCGACGAGGATCGTGTCCGCGTCGAGCGTGTGGCGCTCCCCGTCCTTCTCGTAAGCGATGGTCGCGCCGTCGTCTCCGTCGATGACCTCGATGACCCGGGCTCCGTTGACGAGTGTGATCCCGTCGCCTTCAAGGATGCCGACGGCGGCCGCGGCCACGTCGTCGTCCTCGTGACGCAGGATCCGCGGGGAGACCTCCAGGACGGTGACCTCGGCGCCGAACCGGCGGTACATCGCGGCGAACTCGATGCCCAGGTAGCCGCCGCCGAGGACGGCGAGCCGCCGGGGCAGCTCCGCCGTGCCGATCAGATCGGTGCTCGTCGTGGCGTACCTGCTGGTGGCCAGGCCGGGAATGTCGGGGATCACCGGTTCGGAGCCTGTGTTGACGACGACGGTCTCCGCGCTGATCGTGAGCCGGTCGGCGCCGGCGACGACCTCGACGGTCTTGGGGCCGACGAACCGCGCCCTTCCGGTGACGACCGTCACGGCGTCGATCGTGTCCAGCATCTGGAGGTTCCTGCCGCGCAGCAGCGTCGTCAGCCGTTCCACGGAGCCGACCGCCTGCCGGTACCACTCATGCGCCGAGTCGCCGGGCCGCCGCGACTGGGCGTGATGGACCAGCGCCTTCGTCGGCACACACCCGATGTTGATGCAGGTGCCTCCGTACATGCGGTCGGACTGCTCGACCATCACCACGCGCCTGCCCAGGCGGCCCAGCGTCGCGGCGAGCGTCTTGCCTCCCTTGCCGAATCCGATCACCAGGACGTCGACGTTCAAACCGCTGCTCAACTCGTTCATGCGTCTAGGATTCAACCGAACGAAAGAGACGACAAGGCGCTGAAATCTCGATTTTTATCGCGAAAGTATCATGGACTCGGTAAGCCACCTGATCCGTCTGGCCCGTCTGCGGGGTGCCGTCGACAAGCGCTGCCTGCTCGCGGGCGACACCACGATCGACAACGGGGCGCGGCCCGCCGGCGAGGCGCCCTTCCATCTGCTCCTGGAGGGCGAGTGCACCCTGGAGCTCGCCGACCGCAGCGTCGACCTCGTGGCCGGGGACGTCGTGCTGCTTCCGCGCGGGAGGGCGCACCGGGTCCGCACCCGCGGCCGGGGGCGCCGGAGGGCGGTGGTCGAAGAGGCGGGCGGGGCGTTCCCGACGGCGCGCAGCCAGGGCACCCCGAGTGAGATCGACCTGTTCTGCGGCCACTACGCGTTCGGACCCGGCGCCGGTGACCTGCTCTTCCAGAGTCTGCCCGACCCCCTGCACGTGTCCTTCGGCGCCGAGTCCGGCGAACCCGTGCGGATGCTGAGCGCGCTGATGCGCGGCGAAGCGCAGAACGACGGACCGGGCGCGACGGCGATCGTGATCTCCCTGTGCGACGCGCTGCTCGCGATGGTGCTGCGCAGCACGTCGAACCGCCGCCTCGCCGGCGACGCCCTCTGGACGGCCGTCGACGACGAGCGCCTGCGCGCGGTCGTCGACGCCGTGCTCGGCGATCCCGGGCGCGACTGGACCATCCCGGACCTCGCCGGGCTCGCCGCGATGTCGCGCGCGACCTTCATCCGCCGCTTCACCCGCGCGACGGGCATGACCGCCGGCGACTTCCTCACCCGCGTCCGGATGATGACCGCCGCCGAGATGCTCACCGCTGGAGACCGGCCGATCGGCGTCGTCGCCGCCGAGGTCGGCTACCAGTCGGAATCGGCCTTCGGCCGGGCGTTCCGTACGGCGACGGGCGCCACCCCGGCCCGGTTCCGCCGTACCGCCACCCGCTCATGACCGGGCGGAGCTCCACCCGGTCTCGTGCGGCCGCGGCTCTTCCGGACGTTCAATCCGGTTCCCCGGCGTGCTCGTCGGGGGACAGCGCCGGGATGTCGGCCGGATACAGGCTGACCAGCAGGCCGTACGCCTCCCCTCTCGTGGCGTCGGACGGGGGAGGTTCGGTGGCGTACACGCGGAGTTCGGCGGCCAGCGCCTCGGCCTCGTCCTCGGTGAGCCACAGATGGCGCAGGATCGTGCGGCCGCCCTGCCCGGGGCGAGGAGGGAGCATCTCGTTCAGCGCCGCGTTGAAGAGGAACTCCGGCCCGGCCTCCGCGTCCTCGTGGAGCCTGAAGCCCCGGCTGACCAGCGCGAAATACTGCTCGGTTCCCCCGCGCACCTGCCGGGTGGACGCCAGGCGGACGAGGCCGGCCTCCCGGAGGATGCGCATGTGATAGCCGATGGTGCCCTTGGTCGAGCCGAGCGCCGCCGTCAGCTGACCGAGCGTCGCCGGCCGCTGGCGCAGGAGGTTGACCAGGCGATGGCGCACCGGATGCCCGAGCGCCCTGAAGTGCGCCGGTGAGCGCAGGACCAGATGCTCCTGCTCGGACGGCTCGTCTTCCATCCGCCAAGTGTCGAGGAATATCGACGCTTTGACAAACGGCGCCGCCGGGCTCCAGACTCGGTCAAGCGTTGAGAATCCTCGACGCTTCACCCGGTTTGAAGGGATCATCGATGCCCGTCTCCACGGCACAGGTCGCCACCTCCCGCCCTTCCCGATACATCAAGCAGCTCGTCTCGCACATGGGCCGCAAGGTGACGGCGGAACTCGCGGGCGACGGCAGGGGGACTCTCACCTTCGCCCAGGGCACCTGTGTGCTCACGCCGTCAGGAGACCACCTCGAATTGATCGTGACGGCCGCGGACGCCGAAGCCGTCGCGGGCGTCCAGGACGTGGTCACCCGGCACCTGGTGCGGTTCGCCACCCAGGAGACGCTCGACGTCGACTGGACGGAGCCGATCGAGGGGACCGACCTGCGACTCGTCGAGCCCGTCGTCGGCGACTATCTGCTCACGCACTGCACCCCGCCAGGAGAGGTGCTCGACGAGCTGGTCGTCAGGACGCGGGAGGCCACCGGCGACGCGTCCGGCATGCAGGTCTCCCGGGACGAGGGCGCCCTGCTGACGATGCTGGTGCGCCTGGTCGGCGCCCGCAACGCCATCGAGGTCGGCGTCTTCACCGGATACTCCTCGATCTGCATCGCCAGGGGACTGCTCGAGGGCGGGCGGCTGCTCGCCTGCGACGTCAGCGACGAGTGGACCGCCATCGCCAGGGACTACTGGGAGCGCGCCGGCGTGGCCGACCGCATCGACCTGAAGGTCGGCCCGGCCCTCGAGACGCTGCGCGCGCTCCCCGCGGAGCCCACTGTCGACATCGCGTTCATCGACGCCGACAAGGAGAGCTACCCGGCCTACTACGAGGAGATCGTCGAGCGGCTGCGTCCCGGTGGCCTGGTCGTCCTGGACAACGTGTTCCTCGGCGGCCGTGTCATGGACCCGGCCTTCCAGGAGGAGCGCCATCTGGCGATGCGCGGTCTGAACGACCTCATCGCGGCCGACCCCCGGGTCGAGTCGGTCATGTTGCCCGTGCGCGACGGCGTCACGCTCGCCCGCAGGCGCTGACCCGCGGCCGGCGCCCGGAGTGTCCGCACGCCCGTCCGCCGGCTGAGGAGGACAGGGCCCGCGCCGCGGAGTCAGAGGTCGACGGACGCGGCCACGGGCAGGTGATCGCTGCCGGTGGCGGGCAGCGTCCAGGAGGAGACCGGTTCGACGCCCCTGACGAGGATCTGGTCGATGCGGGCCATGGGGAACGCCGCCGGCCAGCTGAAGCCGAATCCGTCACCCGCCGCGGCCTGCGCCGACCGCATCTGCGAGGTGACCGGGGCGAGGGCCCGGTCACCCGCCGTGCCGTTGAAGTCGCCCACCAGGACGGTCTTCTTGATCGGGTCGTCGCGGACGGCCTCGGCGAGGAGCTGCGCGGACGCGTCACGCTGGTCGGCGGTGAAGCCGGCGTCGAGGTTGACCCGCACCGACGGAAGATGGGCGACGAAGACGGCCAGAGTGCCGTGCGGCGTCTGGACGGTGCTGCGCAGGGCGCGCGACCACGCCATGATGCCGACCGAGCGGGTGTCGGACATCGGGTACTTGCTCCACAGCCCGACGGTGCCCCGGATCGCGTGGTAGCGGTACGCGCCGGCAAGGGCCTTCTCGTAGACCGGTATCGCGGAGGCGGTGAGCTCCTCGAGTCCGACCACGGCGGCGCCGGACGCGATGAGGGCCCGGGCGGTCCCCTCCGGGTCCGGGTTGTCGTTGTTGACGTTGTGGGAGGCGACGATCATGTCCCCGCCCTCCGACCGCTTGTCGATGAGCGTACGGCCGAACAACGCGAGCCAGATGACGGCGGGCAGGGTCAGGGCGATCAGGGCGGTCGCGGAGCGGCGGGCCAGCGCGCAGGCCGCGAGAAGGGGCACGGCCAGACCCGTCCAGGGCAGGAAGGTCTCGGTGAGGCTGCCGATGTTGCCGGTCCGGTTGGGGATGTGGGCGTGCAGCACCATCACCAGGGCGGGCAGAAGCCCCACACCTGCGATGATCTTCCCTCGCCGCCACATCCCGGTCTCCCGACGCCGCTCGTCGGTCCCACCGCCGTCGCCCTCACGTGAAGTGGCGTCGGCCGTCGTCGTCATGTGGCTTCACTTCCCCTCGTGGCGTGCCGCCAGAGCCGAGGGCAGCGAGTCTTGAACCGCGGCGACCACCTTCTGGCCGTTGACCGACCGCCAGGAGACCCTCCTTGGGGAGCGGTGTACGCGTGCGGGTTCGTCTTCGCCCCGCAGGCTACCCGAGCATCGGCTTCCGAGCGGGTGATCCCGGGCTCCCAGAGGAGATCGGCATCACGGCAGACTCTGCCCGACGCGGACGTCAGCCGGGTCGCCGCCGTGCGTCGGCCCACGCTCAGATATGCGTCGGCCGTGTATCAGCCCTCGGACCGCGTGCCGCCCGGGAGCCGGAGCACGGCGACGGCGCCGCCGTCGGGGGCGTTGCCGAAAATGAGCTCCGCGCCGATCACCTGGGCCTGGCCGAGGGCGATGGTCAGGCCGAGGCCGTGACCCTGGCCGCGTTCGGCCGCGCCGGTCCGGAACCGCTGGGGACCCTCGGCCAGCAACTCGCGGGGGAACCCGGGACCGTGATCGCGCACGGTGATCGTCGTGCCGTCGACGCTCACCTCGACAGGCAGGCCGCCGTGGCGGTGCGCGTTGACGACGAGGTTGGCGATGATCCGGTCGAGCCGGCGCGGATCGGTCTGGGCGACCGGATCGCCCGTGACGGAAAGCCGCGCCCGGAGGCCCGTGCGGTGCACGGAGTCCTCGACGACTCGGCTGAGCGGCACCACGGCGCGCTCGGCCCGTTCGGCCCCGGCGTCGAGGCGGGAGATCTCCAGCAGGCTCTCGACCAGGGTGCGCAGCACCCGCACCCGGTCGCGTACGAGATCGGTGGCCTCGCCCTCCGGCAGCAGCTCGGACGCGGTGGTCAGGCCCATCAGCGGGGTGCGCAACTCGTGGGCGACGTCGGCGGTGAAGCGCTGCTCGGCGAGCAGCCGTCCCTGCAGGGCGCCCGCCATCGAGTCGACCGCCGAGGAGATGCCGGTGATCTCGTCACGTGCCCGGCGGCCTGTTCCGATCCGGGCGTCCAGGTCTCCGTCCGCGATGCGCCCGGCGGTGCGCGCGACCCGCCTCAGCCGCCGGTTGATCGGCTCGGCGGCCAGCGCCGCCAGGGGCACGACGACGGCGAGGGCGGCCAGCGCGGCCTCCACGATGTTGCGGTCGAGCGCGTCCAGTGCCCGCATGTCGGCGCCCATGTCGGTCTGCACGGCGACCACGTCGCCGTCGACGGGGGCCGCGGCCCACATCCAGGGGATGCCTGGCCGGCTGTCGTCGTACCGGACGGCGGGCTGTTTCCTGTCCCTGACCTGCTGGAGGAGGGAGGGCGGGATGTTGTCCGGATTCGCCAGGGCGCAGTCGCCGCCGCGGCCGCACTGCGCGATCACGGTCTGCAAGGCGAGGAACGCCCGTTCCTGGCCGACGGACATGGTGCGGTCGAAGGTGCTCCGGTGGACCAGCAGTCCGACGGAGAGCGCGACCGCGCAGGACGCGGCGGCCACCAGCGCGGCGATCTTCCAGCGCAGCGATCTCCAGTTCAGCAGCTCACGCGCCGCCCGGACGAGGGCGCCCACCTCAGCGCCTGAGTTTGTAGCCGAAGCCGCGGACCGTCTCGATCCGGTCGGCGCCGATCTTCCTGCGCAGCCGCTGGACACACAGGTCGACGACGCGGCTGTCGCCGTCCCACCCGTAGTCCCAGACGTTGCGCAGCAGGGTCTGCCGGTCGAGCACGATCCCGGGATTGGCGGCGAACTCGAGAAGCAGCCGCAACTCGGTCGGGGTCAGTGCGACCTGCCGGCCGTCCCGGAACACCTCGAGGCCGTCGGTGTCGATTCGGAGGTCTCCGATGACCAGGGCCGATCCGGGGTTCGCCGGTTCCTCGGGCGCGGCGGAGAAGGTGGCGCGGCGCAGCAGCGAACGGATCCTCGCCACCAGCACCGCCGTGTCGACCGGCTTCACGACGTAGTCGTCCGCGCCCGCCTCCAGACCCGAGACCACGTCAAGCGAGTCGGCGCGGGCGGACATCATCAGGATGGGGACCAGGCTCGTCTCCCTGACCCGGCGGCACAGCCCGATGCCGTCCAGACCGGGCAACATGACGTCCAGCAGCAGCAGATCGTGCCGTCCGTCCCTGAAGAGCTCCAGGCCGGTCAGTCCGTCGCCGGCGACGGACACCGTGTAGCCGTAGCGCTCCAGGGCCATCCCGACGGTCTTGCGGATCACCTCGTCGTCCTCGACGAGCAGCACCGCGACGGGAGCCGACGTCCCGCTGGCGGCTCTCAAATCAGACATCTTTCTCGAACGGCACACGCATCACCAGGACGATACCTGGTGGGACCGCAGGCACGTGACCGGCCGGGACGGCGAGGGGCACGGCCGCGGGCCGGCCGTGCCCCTCCACCGGGAACGTCGCCCGGGGCTAGTGCGAGAGCACCCGCTGATGGAGGTCGGTGACGGTCTTGCGGGCCGACTCCAGCGCGCCGGCCTGCCAGGCGATCATGTAGCTCAGCCAGTCGCCCGCGAAGTGGACGTGCCCGGCCGGCCTGTTCAGCAGCTGGTACGCGCCCGTGCGGGACGGCCAGCCGACCCAGGCGCCCTCGATGTGCGGCTGGAGTCTCCAGGAGACCGACACGGAGGCGGCCAGCTCGTCGCGGTACTTGGCGCCGTGGATCTTCACACCCTGCTCGATCGCGCGCTTCTCCCGCTGCGCGTGGGGGAGCGCGGCGTAGGCGTCCTGGTTGGCGCCGTTGTTGTAGTAGCCGATGATGAGGCCGCGCCGCGTGCCGTACCCGTAGGAGGGATACCACATGACGGACAGGTCGAGATCGGTGTTGGTGATGCCCCCGTAGATGTTCTCGTCGGTCTCCCACCAGCGGCGGCGGTACTCCAGCCCGATCTTCCCGGAGGACGTGACGGTCGGCGTGGCCAGGGCGGCCTGCACGTCGGGCCCCAGGTTGTGCGGGGTCTTGGCCAGGATGTGCGGCGGCATGGCCGCGACGCAGAAGTCCGCCTTGATCTTGCGCTTCCTGCCGTGGGCGTCCTGGTATTCGATCTCGACCCCGTCGGACAGGTCGGTGATCCTCGTGACCTTCGACCGCAGCGAGATCTTGTGCTTGCCGATCGCGTCGGCGAACGCCTTCGGGATGGCGTCCATGCCGCCGACCGGCTGGAACATCAGCATCGCCTGGTCGTAGCCGAACTCGAAGGAGAACCGCTGCCCGACGCCGCTGGCGAGGACCTCCGACAACGAGGGCACCGGGCCGAGGATCGTGCCGGGCTGCTCGCCCGCGCCCGGGTCGACGCTGTACCCGCGGTGCTCGTTGCCGGTGTAGGCGAAGCCGTTCGCCTTGGTGCCGATCGAGCCGAAGCCGCGCAGGAAGGACAGCAGGCGTTCCTTGTCGTCCGCGGTCAGCCTGGCGTCGAGCGCACCGCTGTCTGTGGCGGTCGAGAGCAGCTCGGAGATGTAGCCGTAGACGTCCGCCTTGGCCGTACGCCAGCGGACCGGGGCGGTCATCCCCGCCGACGCGTTGAAGATGTACGCCTGCGCGTTGGAGTTGGTGAAGACCTCCAGGGGCACGCCGAGCTCACGGCAGTAGTCCATGGTGACCATCCACTGCGCGAGCCTGGCCGGCCCCGCGTTCATGTAGATGCCGTCGGAGAAGCGGGCGGTCTGGGTCGAGCCGTCGAGCTCGGTGATCTTGTCGCCGCCCCTGATGGTCCAGTTGCGGCCGCCGACCCGGTCCAGCGCCTCGAGCACCGTGCAGTCGTAGCCCGCCTTGCCCAGTTCGTAGGCCGTGGCCAGGCCCGCGATGCCCGCGCCGAGGATCACGACCTTCTTCGCGGCCCTGCCGGTCAGGGAGAAGTCGGACGGTTGAGGGGGGACGAAGGCCGTACGGGCCGCCGCCTCGGCGGTCGGCGCGAGGCCGAGCGCGCCCATCGTGGCGAGAAGAGCACCGGCTCCTCCGGTCGCGCCCACCGCTGTCAGGAATCCACGCCTGCTGTAGCTCACAGACACCTCCAAGATCTCTGGAGGCAAGTGTGCGGATGATCTGTTGCCGGTGATCGACGATCATGTTCCGGGCCAATTTCTCTCAAACCGCTATAAATTACGACTTTCCATGATTATTGCGGCGGCGTTTCCGAAGCCTCTCGTCCGGCCGCGGCGCCGCCGTCCGGGGGCGTCTACCGGGTGGGAGTGGACCTGGCGGTCGGCGGGGGCGGCGACTTCCTCTTCGAGGGCATCAAGAAAGTGTTCGGCATGTAGGCGATCATGGTCGTCACTGCGAAAGATCACTGTGCGAGGGAGCCCACGGTGTCCGAGGACGAGTTACGCCTGGAGAATGTGCACGACGGCCCGGCGGGGGAGTTCGCCGCCGCCGGCCGCCGCTGGCTCGGCCGTCGCGGCATGCGCCTCACCCTCCACCCGCACACCGGCGGGTGGGTCGAACACATGAGACAGGCGCCGCAGACCGACGGCCTCAACCCGACCTTCGACCCCGCGCACAACCCCATCTCGGCCGGCGACGCGTTCTGGCTGGCCGTCCGCGACGAAGGTGACGAGGTGGCCGGATGCGTCGCGGCCCGCCTGCTCGTCACCCCCGACTTCGTGGGCATGATCAGGTCGCTGCGGTTGTGGTACGACCCCGTCCCCGACGCGTTGGCCGTCCCCGACCCGCCCGCGCTCACCGGCGGGGCCGTCCCGGACCGGCCGGCGCTCACCGGCGATCTCGGCATCTCCGGGCGGGTCGGCCACTTCGGCGGCCTCTGGATCCATCCGGCCCACCGGGTGGGCACGGTCTCCCGCCTGCTGGTGCACTTCCTGGTGCGCGCCGCGCGCCTCGCGGCCCTCGACAGATTCGGCAGCGCGTGGGAGACGAGTGTGAGCTTCCATCGTCTGGCGTCCCGGCCGGCGTTCAGGGCCGCGCTCGGATTCGAGCACGTGCTGCCCTGCCACGACGGGTACTTCCCGCCTACGGGACGGGTGGAGAACGTGCACCTCAACTACAGCGCCCCCGGCCACATCCTGCGCATCGTCGCGCGGACGACCGAGGCGCTGCGGGCGGACGACTGTGCGCGGTCCGCCACATGACCGTGTCCCCGGGAGAGGAAGGGCGATCACCTGTGTCTTCGATGGACGAGTCCGGCGACGAGACGTTCGGCGACCACGTCTGGCGCCCCCGCCTCTTCGACGCCGGACGCGACGCCGGCGCCGTCCGGCGGCTCATGGACGACGGTGTGGCGTGGCGTGTCCACGACACCATCGACGGGCAGCTGCGGCAGCTCGTCCGAAGTCGCGAGCCCGCCATGGCCGCGGACGACCCTCTGGTCGACCGCCGTGTCGAGGAGGTTCTCGAGGGCAGGGACCCCTTCGCGTACGGCACCTGGGTCTGGTTTCCGTGGTCGGCCCGGCTCGTGCATCTGCTGCCGCGCCCGGAGTTCCACGAACTGCGCACCGACCGCAACCGCTACAAGATCACCAGCCGGGAGCAGGAGGTGCTCGCCGGCAAACGCGTCGGGGTCGTCGGGTTGTCGGTCGGGAACGCGGCGGCCGTCACCATGGCGCAGGAAGGAGTCGGCGGATCGTTCAGGCTCGCCGACTTCGACCGGATCGAGTTGTCCAACCTCAACCGGCTCCGAGCCGGGGTGCACGACCTCGGGATCGACAAGACCGTGCTCGCCGCCCGGCAGATGGCTGAAATAAATCCATATCTGGATATCTCCACTTTTCCTCGGGGTCTGGGTGAGGAGGACTTCGACGACTTCCTGCTCTCAGGAGGCCCGCTGGACCTCGTCGTCGAGGAGTGCGACGACCTGTACGTCAAGATCGCCATCAGGGAGCGGGCGCGGCACCACGGCATTCCCGTGGTCATGGACACGAACGACCGCGGGATGCTCGACATCGAGCGGTTCGATCTCGAACCTGGCCGCCCGATCCTCCATGGGCTCCTCGGCGAGGCGCGTGCGGAGGATCTGCGTGATCTGTCGACGGCGGGCAAGGTGCCCTTCGTCCTTGCCCTGCTGGACGAGCGGCGGATCAGCCGGCGCCTGGCCGCCTCCCTGCCCGAGATCGCGCGCACCGTCTCGTCCTGGCCCCAGCTCGCCTCAGGCGCGGCACTCGGCGGTGCGATCGCCACCGACGCCGCCCGCAGGATCCTGCTCGGTGAGAAGGCCCCGTCCGGGCGCTACTACGCGGACCCCTTCGAACCTGCTTCTGAGCAGGCCTTCGAACCTGCTTCTGAGCAGGCCTTCGAACCTGCCTCTGAGCAGGCCTTCGAACCTGCCTCTGGGCAGGCCTTCGAGCCGGCCGAGGAAGCCGCCCTGACAGGCGAACCGAACCGCGAGGTGGGCGAAATGTGAAGTACAGCCCGCGTATCTCGAATGTGTTTCAGATCTTTCATGTGCCGTTCCTGATCTTGCTTAGCATCCAGGTGCCCAGCAGCGGACGTGACGTGCATGGAGGAATACGACGATGCGCTTCAGGAGAACGAGATCCGCGGTTTTCGCGGCGGTCGCGGGAGCGGCGGTGGCGGTCGCAGGTCTGTCCGGCGCCGCGAGCGCCGCTCCCGCCTCGCAGTTCAGTGTGGTCAACGGGGCCATCACCGCGGCCAAGGGCACCCCGGTGCCCGCGTCGGGAACCCAGGCCTCACTGTGGAGCGATTCCAGCTACGCCACCACGACGATCGAAGGCTCCGGTCGGGTGCAGATCGGCGCGATCGGCGACAACTGCCAGGGCTGGCCGACCGTACGGGTGACGGCCGACGGCACGGTCCTCGGCGACACCACGATCGTCAACGCCACGCAGTACGGCACCTATCCGGTGGGTCCCGCACTCGGCGCGGGCACCCACACCATCAAGATCCAGTTCGTCAACGACCTGCAGACGACGGCCTGCGACCGCAACGTCCACGTGGCCTACGCCCGGATGGAGACGCCGGTCACGGACACCACGTTCAGCTTCGCCGTCATGCCCGACACCCAGCAGGAGGTCCTGAACGCGAGCGACACCCGCTTCAAGAACCGCACCGACTGGCTGGTCGCCAACAGGTCCGCTCTGGACCTGCGGTTCGTGACACACTCCGGTGACGTCGTCAACTGGGACACCCCCGATCATTCGCAGTACGTGATCGCCAGGAACGCGATGCGGTCGCTCGAGACGGCGAAGATCCCGTACTCGCTGGCGATCGGCAACCACGACACGCAGGCCACCGGCGTCGGCGGGTCGGCCCGTGACCCCGAGCACACGCGGGAACTGGTGCGGGACACGAGCGTCTTCAACCAGTACTTCACCGCCGCCCAGTACGGCGCCGTCAAGGGGCAGTTCGAGGCGGGCAAGGTGGACAACTCCTACTCGACGTACGACGCGGGCGGCGTGCACTGGCTCGTGCTGACCCTTGAACTGTGGCCGCGGACCGAGGTGGTCGACTGGGCCAAGGGCGTCGTCGCCGCCAACCCGCATCACAACGTCGTGGTCGTCACGCACGACTACATCGACGCCAACGCCAACATCGAGCAGAGCGGTTCCTACGGGGCCAACAGCCCGCAGTACCTGTACGACAACCTGATCAAGCAATACGCCAACATCAAGTTCGTCTTCTCCGGTCACGTCGGCATCGCCGGCAACCGGGTGGACACCGGCGTGCACGGCAACAAGATCTACTCGTTCCTCCAGACCTTCCACTCCAACACCACCAACCCGGTGCGCCTCGTGGAGATCGACACCAAGGCCGACTCCCTCCGGACCCGGATCTACGGGCCGTACAACAACCAGTCGTTCACCGAGTACGACCGTTCCATCACCCCCCTCGGCCTGGTCCACTGACCCCGCGCCTTGTTGGTGTGACCGCCACCCCTTGGTGTGATCACCACTCGTAGGTGTGATCACCACCCCCTAGGCGTGATCATGCACAGGCTCGTGAGCATGGCCGTCGACCTGCGCCGATGCTTGGTGTGATCATGCACGGGTTCGCGGGCGTGCGCTCTGGCCTGCGCCGATGTATCTCGTGATCATGCGGGGGTTCGTGGACGTGCGCTCTGGCCTGCGCCGATGTATCTCGTGATCATGCATGGGTTCGTGGATGCATGGCCTGGCCTGCGCCTACGACCTGCGTGATCATGCACGAGCGTGAGGTCTGTTCGGCGACCTGCTGTTCGCGAACCTTGCTGCCCTGTCTGGTCGATGCCGTTCGTGGTCCGCAATGACGCCCCTATTGCCAGATCACAAACGGCATCGCCGCAGTTGGGAGGGCGTTTCTTCGAAAGTGTGCATGATCACGATCGTAGAAAGGGCAGGTGGCGGCGGATCCCTGCGAGCCTGTGCATGATCACGAATGGAGAGGGGGCAGGTGGCGGGCGGTCCTCGCGAAGGTGTGCATGATCACCACCCGGGTTTGGGCAGCCAGGGCCCGCTTTCTCCGAATGCGTGCATGATCACGCGGGAGGGTGGGGGTGGCGGGCTTGGCGGGCGCGGTAGGCGGTCGCCTTGGCTCGGTTCTGGCAGGACAGGTCGCAGAACCGCCGGGAGGCGTTGCGGCTGACGTCGTAGAAGACGCGATCGCACGCGTTGGCCGAGCAGCGGCCGAGCCTGGCCGTACGATCGGCGCCGATGATCATCGCGATGCTGGTGGCCATGTCGGCGATGTAGGAGTCCACCGGACCCTGGCCGACGGCGTGGAAGGCGAGGACCAGCGGCTGCCCCGGCCGTGCGTGCAGGTTCGGCATCGCGTGGTGCGCGGCGAGCAGGTCGTTCAGCACGTCCGCCGCGGCTTGGACGTCACCGTCCACGCACGCGTCGACGGCCACGCGCAGGCGGCGTACGGCGGCGGTCAGCACCTCGGCTCCGTCGGGTCCGAAGGGGGCCGTGTGCAGGGACTCGTCCGCGGCCAGCGCTTCCTCGATGATCGCCAGCTGGCCGGCGCCCGAGCGCGGCGGTTCGGCGGGCTGGCCGTGCACGCGCTCGCTCGTGAGGTCGTTGACGAGGCGGAGGGCGAGCCCGGCGAACCCGGCCACGTAACTATCAAAAGTTTGTTGACTAGTGATTCCGTGGGACTTTATCGTCACTGCCATATCGTACATAGATAGTGATTTAGGGAGCCCCCCAATGGCCGTTGTCCCGCTGAGCGACGCCAGCCGCGTCGTAGCAGGCCTCCTTTTCCTGACGATCGTGACCATCGAGTTCGGCGGCTGGTTCATGACCAAGATCGTCCGTGGTGATGTGCCGATGACCGACTTCCAGAAGTCGTTCGCCCGCGCCGGGCACGCCCACGCCGGCGTCCTGGTCACGCTGGGCCTGGTCTGCCAGGTGCTGGCCGACGCGACCACGCTCACCGGCGCGGCGGGCTGGGTCGCGCGCCTGGGCGTCCCTGTGGCGGCGGCTCTGATGTCCGGCGGGTTCTTCGCGTCGTCGGCCGGCCGGGGGATCACCGCGCCCAACCGCTTCATCGCGATCCTGTGGCTGGGCGCCGCCTCGCTGGCCGCAGGGGTGATCGCCCTGGGCGTCGGCCTGCTCACCGCCTGAGCCCCGTATCGGCCTAACGGTCAGTCCTGCCCCAGCCACAGGTCGGGGCCGAAGACCTCGTAGTGGACGGCGGATGCCGGCACGCCGCGCGCGAGCAACTGGGAGCGGACGCTGCGCATGTACGGCAACGGCCCGCAGAGGTAGGCGGTCAGCCCACCGGGCAACTCGACTCCCGACAGGTCGACGTAGCCGGAGTTGGGCGCCGGACGGCAGGCGCAGTGGCCCGGGTCCTCGTACCACCGGTGAAGACGGGCGGCCGGCAGCCCGTCGACCAGTCGGACGAGTTCCTCCCGGTGTGCGTGGTCGGCCGGTGAGCGGTCGGCGTGGATGACCGTGACCTGGCGAGTGGAACGGGTGGCGGCGAGATGCTCGACCATCGAAAGGATCGGGGTCGCGCCGATGCCGGCCGAGGCCAGCAGCAGTGGGGTGTCGCCGCCCGGCATGGTCACGTCTCCCGCCGGGGCGGAGACCGTCAGCACGTCGCCGGGCCGCACGGTGGCGTGCAGCCAGTTGGACACCTCCCCGTCGGGGGTCTCCCCGCCGTGTACGCGTTTGACCGTGATGCGCCAGTCGTCCCGCCCCGGGGCGCTCGACAGGCTGTACTGCCTGATCTGCCGGGCGCCGTCGGGCAGGACGACCGCGACGCTGACGTACTGACCGGGTTCGAAGGTCAGCGGGACCTGCGGCCGCAGGGTCAGGGAGACGGCGTCGGCGGTCTCGCTGCGCCGGGCCACGACCGTGGCCCGCAGCCAGCCCGTCGTGGACTCGCGGCGCAGGCGGGCCTCGATGGCGATCAGCGCGTTCGCCATCAGCCAGTAGACCTCGTCCCAGGCTTGGATCACCTCCGGGGTCGCGGCCTCGCCGAGCACGTCCGCGATCGCGGCGAAAAGGTACTTGTGCACTACTTCGTATTGCTCGGTGACGACGCCGACCGAGACGTGCTTGTGGGCGATCCTGGCGAGCAGGGCGTCGGGCCGCTCGTCGGGACGGTGCACCAGGACGGACGCGAATGCGGCGATCGACCCGGCGAGGGCGCTGCGTTGCCGGCCGTTGGCCTGGTTCCCCCGGTTGAACAGCTCGCGCAGCAGTTCGGGATGCTCCGCGAACATCGTGTCGTAGAAGCGCGCGCTGATCTCCTCGATGGCCTCGCCGACGGCCGGCAGGGTGGCGCGGACGGTGCCGGCCGCTTGCGGTGACAACATGTGGTTCCCCCAAATTAGTAACTGATCTTCATATTTAAGACCGCGAATCGACGAGCACGTCCACGATCAGCGGGTCATCCGAGGCTCAGCAGGACCGGCCCGGTCGGAGAGGTGACGAGGTCGCCGACGGTCAGCGGGTCGAGCGCCGCGTAGAAGGCCTGTTGCGCGTCACGCAGCGCGCCGCGCAGGCGGCAGGCCGCCCGCAGCGGGCACGGAGGGTCGCCCTCGCACGCGACGACCTCCTCCTCGCCTTCCAGTTCACGGACCAGCCAGCCGAGCGACGCCGCGCGGCCGAACCCGGTCACCTGCAGTCCGCCCCCGCGCCCTCGGTGGGCCTCCAGCACCCCGAGGTGCTGGAGGCGTGCGACCACCTTGGCGGTGTGGGTGTAGGGGATCGCCATCGCGTCCGCCACCTGCTGGGTGGTGAGCGTCGTCCCCTGCTCCGCGGCCGCCAGGCGCATGGTGACGCGCAGGGCCATGTCGGTGAACTTCGTCAGTCGCACCGTTCGACCGTATCAAACTGGCATTTGGGCTACCAATTAAGGGTGCTCGGTGAGCGGGAGGTAGATGCGCCCGCCGCCCGCGGTGAACTCCTCGGCCTTGGCCTTCAACCCGGCCTCGATCTCGTCGTTGCCGTAGTCGTGGCCGTAGTTGTGGCCGTACTTGTCCGCGATGTCCCTGCTGATCCGCATGGAGCAGAACTTCGGCCCGCACATGGAGCAGAAGTGGGCGGTCTTCGCTCCGGGGGCAGGCAGTGTCTCGTCATGGAACGACCGGGCGGTCTCGGGGTCGAGGGACAGGTCGAACTGGTCCTCCCAGCGGAACTCGAACCGGGCGTCCGAGAGGGCGTCGTCCCAGGCCTGGGCCTGAGGGTGCCCCTTGGCCAGGTCCGCAGCGTGCGCGGCGATCTTGTAGGTGATGACGCCGGTCTTCACGTCGTCCTTGTCCGGCAGCCCCAGGTGCTCCTTGGGGGTGACGTAGCACAACATGGCCGTGCCGTACCAGCCGATCATCGCGGCGCCGATGCCGGAGGTGATGTGGTCGTAGCCGGGGGCGATGTCGGTGACGAGCGGGCCGAGCGTGTAGAAGGGCGCGTCGCCGCAGAGTTCGCGCTGCAGGTCCACGTTCTCCTTGATCTTGTGCATCGGCACGTGGCCGGGGCCCTCGATCATCACCTGCACGTCGTGCTCGCGTGCCACGGCGGTGAGTTCGCCGAGCGTGCGCAGTTCGGCGAACTGCGCCTCGTCGTTGGCATCCGCGATCGAGCCGGGGCGCAGCCCGTCGCCGAGTGAGAACGCCACGTCGTAGGCCGCGAAGATTTCGCACATGTCCGCGAAGTGCTCATAGAGGAAGCTCTCGCGATGGTGTGCCAGGCACCAGGCCGCCATGATCGAGCCGCCGCGGGACACGATGCCGGTCTTGCGCCGCGAGGTGAGCGGCACGTGGGCCAGTCGTACGCCGGCGTGCACGGTCATGTAGTCGACGCCCTGCTCGCACTGCTCGATCAGGGTGTCGCGGTAGACCTCCCAGGACAGGTCCGCGGCCACGCCGCCGACCTTCTCCAGCGCCTGATAGATCGGTACGGTTCCCACCGGCACGGGAGAGTTGCGAATGATCCACTCACGGGTCGTGTGGATGTCCCGGCCGGTGGACAGATCCATGATCGTGTCGGCGCCCCATCGCGTGGCCCACGTCATCTTCTCCACCTCCTCCTCGATCGAGGAGGTGACGGCGGAGTTGCCAATGTTGGCGTTGATCTTCACCAGGAAGTTGCGGCCGATGATCATCGGCTCGCTCTCCGGATGGTTGACGTTGGCCGGGAGGATGGCCCGCCCCGCCGCCAGCTCTCCGCGCACGAACTCCGGAGTCACCCCCTCCCTGGCCGCGACGAACTCCATCTCGGCGGTGATCAGGCCTCGCCGGGCGTAGGCGGTCTGCGTCACCGGAGCCCCGGTCGCCCGCAGCGGCCGCCTCCCGTCGCCGTGGAAGGCCCCCGCGTTCCTGTCCGCCCAGGCCGCCTGGTCCTTGAAGCCGTCGTCGATCGGCCGGACCCGCCGCCCGCCGTACCCGGCGACGTCGCCCCGGCCGAGGATCCAGTCCTCGCGCAGCCGCGGCAGGCCGCGGGTGACGTCCGTGGTCACCGCCGGGTCGGTGTACGGCCCCGAGGTGTCGTAGAGCCGTACCCGTCCGCCGTCGGACAGCACGACCTCACGCATCGGAACACGGAGGTCACCGGTGTAGATCTTGGAAAAACGCGCGTCACCCATCGCGCAACTCCCTTCGCCGGCATTACCCGGAGCAGGTTCTGGCGGTCGGCGGCTGATGGATAGCCGTCCTCTCAGCCCGGTCACACCGGGCTCCCGCGTCGGTCGGCGTTACCGTAACCCGGCCCTGGAAAGAGATCAAGGGACGAGCGGACACCCGGCCGCCCACCACTCAGGGCTGAGCCGACGGCGTCAGGAGAAGCGCTCGATCGTGACGGGGATCAGCCCCTCGTAGCGCATCGCCGTGGTCAGCTGACGGAGTAGCGGCCGTACCGCGGCGTCGGACGGGCCGGCCAGGCAGGCGGTCAGGTCGAGGCACCACGCCACACCGGGACCGATCCGGCGAAGATCCCAGCTGAACAGGTCGCCGGCCACGCTCAGCCGGGCCGTGCCGGCCACGCGCGCCCGCGGATCCGCGAAATCGCCCGGCGGCGTCATCCGCCAGCCCGCCAGCAGGTGTGCCAGTCCTTCGCCGGCCAGTTCCCCGGCGAACAGGACGCGATAGAGGCGCCTGTCGTGGAATCCGTCGGGAACGTCGGGCGAGCCGAGCAGCAGGGGAGGCTCGCCCAGTGGTTCACGGTCGCGGAACAGCGACCGCAACTCCGTCTCGCTGGGCAGTTCACCCCCGCCGAGGCGCCGGTAGACGGCCTCGGCGTCGCGGCGGGGGACTGCGGCGACGCGGCGGCGGAGATCCGGCTCCCCGCGCATGCCCCGGCTGAAGGCCGCCGAACTCCACCACTGGCCGTCCGCGGCGGTCCATCCGGCGCAGTCCAGGCCGATCGCCGTGTGATCGCCGCCGAGGACGAACTCCTCGACCACGATTCCGTCCGCGGGCGTGCCATCGTCCCGGCGTTCCGGGAGCACCAGGTAGTAGTCCAGCGCGCCGGCGACGGCGGCCGCCGCGGGCGGGCGCATCTCGATGGACATCGGCCGCATCCCCTGTTCCGAACCCTCGAACGCCGTGACGCCGAGCATTGTCGACCTCTGCCCACCGGGTGTCCACCGGACGGGCGTCTTTGGAGGAATCGGGGCCGGCTTGGCAGCATGTTCCGGGTAATCCTGAATCTCCGGCGGGACCGTGTCCGGTGTCGCCGGGTGGCTTCGACGTCTCTGGTGAACGGCGCCCGCGCAGGCGCCCGTGGACCGTCCATGGACAAAGGAGAGACCGTGAAGTACATGATCTTGAGTTACGCCTCGCAGCAGGACTACGACAACATGGCGGGCAAGGACGCGGGAACGCCGGCGTGGTCCCCCGCGGACTTCGCGGCGATGGGCGCCTTCATGGAGTCGTTCAACAAGGAGCTCGAGGAGTCGGGCGAACTCGTCGAGACGCGTGGCCTGGAGGCCCCGGTCCACACCCGGAGGATCGGGTCGGGGAACGGCGTCCCGGTCGTGACGGACGGTCCGTACGCGGAGACCCAGGAGGTCCTGGCCGGCTACTGGATCGTGGAGTGCGACAGCTTCGACCGGGCCACCGAGATCGCCGCACGGCTGGGCGAGTGCCCCGCGCCTGAGCACGTCGCCGCGAGGGCCTACGCGGACATCCGCCCGATCCAGGAGGCGCGGACGGAGCCGGAGTACTGACGGGATCCGAGTCCGAGGACCTGCTGCGCCGGCTGGCGCCGCAGGTCCTCGGCGCGCTCGTGCGGCGTTACGGCAGGTTCGACACGGCGGAGGACGCGGTCCAGGAGGCGCTCGTCGCGGCCGCCACGCAGTGGCCTGAGGAGGGCGTTCCGGACAACCCCCTGGGGTGGCTGATCACGGTCGCGTCGCGCAGGCTGACCGACCTGCTGCGGGGTGAGGAGGCACGCCGGCGGCGTGAGGACACCGTCGCCCGATGGGCGCTCCCAGGCGAACGGACGGCGCCCGCCGCGGACCGCCCGCCGGCGGAGACCGACGACACGCTGATCCTGCTGTTCATGTGCTGTCACCCCGCGCTGTCTCCCGCGTCGCAGATCGCGCTCACCCTGCGCGCGGTGGGCGGGCTGACCACCAGGGAGATCGCCCGGGCCTTCCTCGTGCCCGAGGACACCATGACCCGGCGCATCACCCGTGCCAAGCAGCGGGTCAAGGACAGCGGCGTCCCCTTCCGCATGCCCCGCGGCGCGGAGCGCGCCGAACGGCTCGGCGCGGTGCTCCACGTGCTCTACCTGATCTTCAACGAGGGGTACGCCAGCACGTCGGGCCCGACCCTGTACCGCGGTGAGCTGTCGGCGGAGGCGATCCAGCTCGCCCGCATGGTCCACCGGCTGCTGCCCGGCGACGGCGAGGTCGCGGGGCTGCTCGCGCTCATGCTGCTCACCGACGCGCGCCGGCCCGCGCGTACCGGTCCGGACGGCGAGCTGGTCCCGATGGCGGAGCAGGATCGCGGCCTCTGGGACGCCGGCCGCATCGCCGAGGGCGTCGCGCTCATCACCGAGGCGCTGCCGCGCGGGGTCCCGGGCCCCTATCAGCTCCAGGCGGCGATCGCCGCGGTCCACGATGAGGCGCAGGACGCCGAGTCGACGGACTGGCCGCAGATCACGGCGCTGTACGAGCTGCTGATGCGGATCTCCGACAATCCCGTGGTGCGGTTGAACCACGCCGTCGCCGTGGCCATGTCCCGCGGCCCGAAGGAGGGACTCCACCTTCTCGGGGAGCTCGCGGCCGACGAGCGGGTCGCGGAAGATCACCGGCTGCACGCGGTCCGGGCGCATCTGCTCGAGATGTCCGGTGACCTCGTCGCGGCCCGGGAGGCGTACGGAGCGGCGGCACGGCGGGCGCCCGGCCTCCCGCAACAGCGCTATCTGAACTCGCGCGCCGCCCGCCTGGCCGACGGTTCGTGACCGGCGGGCCGTGGACCGGCCCGCTCCGCCGTGCCCGCACTCTCGCTCGGGGATTCGACGAGGGG